>CAVVVA010000006.1:0-31561 GCA_963751565.1 uncultured Actinomycetes bacterium
CCGCTCTTTTCCATGGTCGACTTCTTGGCCTTCACCAGCCACATCTTGACGGTCGTGTCCTTGGCGACGGCGTGCTTGACCGTGCCGCTGAAGGTGACGGTCTTACCGACCTTGACCGAGGTCGGCTTGGCCTTCAGGCTCACCGAGGGCGCCGCTTTGGCGGCCAGGGCGAGCGGCACGAACGTCGCCGAGACGATCGCCACCAGGGCGAGCAGACCGAATACCTTGCCGAACCGCTTCATGAATCACTACCTCCAGTCGTTGGCTCCAATCGCGGCCAGACTACCTGCGCGATCCTGACAACATCCTGACTGCGGATCGCGCACGCCGTCCTCTCGCCTGCCTGGGCCATGCGTTTGACAGCGCGGCGCGAGCCGGTATATGAGTTGTGGCCGCATGAGGCGCTTCCCGAGGCGCTCCCCGTTGTGAGCAGGATCTTGTCGTGACACCCCCAGCAGTCTCTCGCGCGCGAGCCGCTTGACCATGCGCAAGGCGGACGGGCCGCGCACAGTGGTGCTCGAGGACGATCTCGGCCTGCGCTCGTTGCTGGTGCGCGGGCTGTGCGAAGAGGGCTTTGCCGCCAGCGGGGTCGGCACCGGCGGGGAGCTCCTGAGGACCGTCGGCTCGGTGACCCCCGAGCTGCTCGTCATCGACATCGGTCTTCCCGACGCCGACGGCCGCGACGTCTGCCTGGCGCTGCGGGCGCGGGGCGTCACGGCCCCGGTGCTGTTTCTCACCGCCCGTTCCCGTCTGCCCGATCGCCTGGCGGGATTCAGCGCCGGCGGCGACGACTACCTCACCAAGCCCTTCGCCTTCGCCGAGCTGATCGCCCGGCTGCACGCTCTGCTGCGCCGCAGTGGGGCGTCTGCGGCGGTCTCGCTGGGCAATCTGACGCTCGACCCATCCGCCCATGCGATCGTCGCAGAGAACGCCGTCGTGCCGCTTTCGCCCACCGAGTTCCGCCTGCTTGCCTGCCTGGCGGCGGCGCCGGGCGAGGTCGTGCGACGGCAGTCTCTCGTGGCGGCGGGCTGGCCCAACGGGGCGATCGTCTACGACAACACTCTCGACTCCTTCGTCGCTCGTCTTCGGCGCAAGCTCTCGAAGCTGCCGGATGGGCCGGTCATCAAGTCGGTCTACGGCGTCGGGTACTCGATCCAATGAAGCGGCCGCGCAGCCTGCGCAGCCGGCTCGTGCTGACCGTCGCCGCCGCGGTCGCCGGCGCGCTCATCCTCACGACCTGCGCGTTCAACCTGGTCCTGTGGAACCGGCTGTCGGCGAGCGCCGACAACGAGGCCTACGCGCGAGCCGACGCCGAGCTTGCCGCCCTGACCTTCGCTCACGGCCGTCTGGTCGAGACGCGGCTGCCCGACCGCGTGCCGCTGGCCGGCCAGGCCTGGGTGTTCGCCGGAGATCGAGTCCTCGAGATGCCTCGCGTCGGAGCTTCGCTGGAACAGGCGGCGCGGCAGTTTGCCGGCGGTCCGGGTCGCCAGGTGTTTCGCAGCCTGCCCCGGCTGCACGCTCGGCTCTATCTGACGCCCATCATCCTGGAGAGACGGCAGTCCCAGGTGGAGGTAAGGCAACATCTGGCGCGCAAGGCGCGGGCACACAGCGCGGATGCGCGGGTGGGTGTCGTCGTCGTGGCGATCTCCATGAAGCCCTTTGAGGCGACCCGCAACCTCGCCCTTCTCGGCTCGATCGCCTGGGCCGTTGCGCTGCTGGCCGTCGTTGTCATCGTCGCCCGCTGGACGCTGCGGGCCGCCCTGCAACCCGTGGCCGACATGACGGCCGCGGCCGACGCGTGGAGCGAGCACGACACCGACCGCCGCTTCGGCGTGGGTCAGCCCTACGACGAGATCAGCCAGCTGGCGGCGACCCTGGACGGACTGCTGGACCGCATCGCCGCAAGCCTCAGACACGAGAGGCGCTTCTCGGCGGAGCTCTCGCACGAGCTGCGCAACCCGCTGGCGCGCATCACCGCCGAGATCGAAGTGGCGCTGCGCCACCAGCGCAGCCCCGGCGAGTATCGCGCAGCGCTCACCAACCTCCTGAGCGGCGCGCAGTATCTCTCCCGGACGATAGACACGCTCGTCATGGCGGCCCAGCAGGAGAGCGGCGCGCTGCGCGGTCGCGCGGACGCTCGGAGAGTGGTGGTGGAAGCGGCAGAGGCCTGCTCGAGCCTGGCCGCGCAGCGCGGCCTGACGGTGACGATACCGCCCGACAAAGAGGCTCTCTGGCTCGGCGTGGAGCCCGACGTGGCCATGCGCATCCTCCAGCCGGTCCTGCAGAACGCGTGCCGCTACGGGCGCGCCAGGATCTCGGTGAGCCTGTCGAGGGCGAACAACACCGTCGCGATCGAGGTCGCCGACGACGGTCCCGGCGTGGAGCCCGCAGAAGCGGAGTCGATCTTTCGGCCGGGCATTCGCGGGAGCGCCGCCACGGACTCAGAGGATGGCGCCTCGGGGGCCGGCCTTGGCCTGTCGCTGGCGCGCCGACTCGCCGAAGCGGCGGCAGGCGAGGTCAACGTGGTGCCGGGCCCGGCCGGCCTCTTCGTGGTCTCTCTTCCGGCGAGCTAGGCGGGGGAGCGGCAGGGACGCGATGCGCCGGTACGGCGTCGGCGCTCCGCGAAGCAACGGCCCCCTTGTCCGCCTCATCCCGGGGGACATAGCATAGGCAACGAGCGCGGTGATCGTAGTAGCGCGATGTCGGGGTCGCTAGAAGAAGGGGGCGTGACTGCATGGTTGAGCCGACGAGGAGATCCTGGAGCAAACCTGAGCTGATCGTCGTCGTGCGAGGCCGGCTGGAGGAGTCGGTACTCACCACCTGCAAGAGTGGTTCAACGCCCTACACCCCAGCCTTTGCCATCGGCTGCGGCTGGGGGTACCCTACGATTGCTTCTCGCAAGCAAATTCCTGACGCTTGTCTGACCGGCTTGGGGTGGCCTGCGGTAGTTTGAGTGTGTGCAGCTGGTAGACGTTCGTCGAATCTGGCGGACGGTGGGGCCGGGCACAGACTGAATCTGGCGGGTGGTGGGGGCGGACAGAGACTGAGTCTGGCCCCGGTCCGCGATTGACCGACGGGCCGGTCGACCGAGCGCTACCGGCCGCACGCTGCGTTGACTGCAGAGACGACGGTCCGGCCGTCGTCTGCTTCGCATCGCCCTCCGCAGGCCGTATCATGACCACAGAGAGCTCACCGGCCCATGTGCCGTGCGAACGTCGCCGCGAGCTGCGCTGCAAGCGGCCGGTCGCGCGTTGGCGCTCGGAGGGCCGGGACCATGGGGTCACTGAGGGAGGGAGCGACATGGGCGCCCATCACGTTCGTCACCTGCCGTTCGCCGGCCGCTGCGTTGTGTCCAAGACCGGCCGGCACGGATTTGCGTTGCTGGTTGTGATGACTGCGGCGCTGGCGGCGCTGGCCGTCGCTTGCGCGACGGCCAGCGCCGCCAGCGCCGCGAGCCAGCGGCACCACCCGGTCCTGCCGCGCCACATCTGCAGGCCCTCGGCGCCGGCGCCACGATCAGCGTGGCCGGCGGCTCCAGGGACTCGTACATCGTCAGACCCGACGGCAGCCTGTGGTCGTTCGGCGGCAACATCTACGGCGAGCTCGGCATCGGCAACCTGGCGCCTTCCTTCGTTCCCGCGCCGGTCGGCGGCACCGACTGGAGCATGGTCGCGTCGGGTCATGGTGGCCACGTCGTCATGGCCATCAAGACCGACGGCACCCTGTGGGCGTGGGGCAACGCCGATCTGGGACCTCTTCTGAGTACCTCCTCGTTCGACGCTCCGGCGCAGGTCGGTACCGACAGCGACTGGGCGTCGGTGGCCGTCGGCGAGGAGTTCGCCATCGCCATCAAGACCGACGGCACACTGTGGGCGTGGGGTGTCAACGACAAAGGTCAGCTCGGCACGGGAAGCACCACAGCATCGCCGTCGAGCTTCACGCAGATCGGCACCGACAAGTGGACGCAGGCGGCCTGCGGCTTCGATTCGACAGTCGCCATCCGGCAGGACGGCAGCCTGTGGAGCTGGGGCGACAACAATCTGGGCCAACTCGGACTGGGCACCCACGACAACAACGCGCACGCCACGCCGACCCAGGTTGGCACGGCCAACGACTGGGCGACGATCGGCTGCGGCTGGTATTTCACCCTGGCCGTCAAGACCGACGGAACCCTCTGGGCCTGGGGCGAGAACGACGACGGCCAGATCGGCCAGGGAGGCAAGTCGGGCGAGTACGGCGGCACCCCCGAGTTCGACTCACCGGTGCGGGTAGGCGCCGACAGCGACTGGTCGACGACCGTGGGCAGCCTCGGCGGCGGCAGCTGGCACAGCGTCGCCCTCAAGCAGGACGGCACACTGTGGGGCTGGGGCAGCAACGGCTACGGCGCGCTCGGCGTGGGCCTGCAAAGCCACGAGTTCGGCCAGACCGACACAACCACGCCGACGCAGATCGACGCCAGCACCGACTGGCAGGCGGTGACCGCCGGCGACACGTTCACGCTGGCCGAAAAACAGCGACGGCAGCTACGTCGCCTGGGGCGACAACCAGTTCGGCCAGATCGGCGTGGGGTATCCGCTCGAGCGCTGCACGCCCACGCAGATCGGCAGCGATCCCGGCTGGACGTCGGTCGCCACCGGCTACTGGAACACGATCGCCACGCGCAGCGACGGCACGCTGTGGAACTGGTACGCCAACTCGCGCACACCCGCGCAGGTCGGAAGCGCCCGCGACTGGGCCACCGCCTTCGCCGGCAACAGGTACTTCCTCGCCCTCAAGGCCGACGGCACGCTGTGGAGCTGGAGCGACAGCGACGGCAACAGCTACGGTGAGCTGGGTCTCGGCGACACCGCCCCCCACGAGACGCCGACGCAGGTCGGCACGGCCACCGACTGGACGACCGTTGCCTGCGGCGACAACGTCCTCGCCGACGGAGAGGCGGCCCAGGACGACAGCGGCCACACGGTGGCGCTGCGCAGCGACGGCACCTTGTGGGCATGGGGCAGCAACACCAACGGCGAGCTCGGGCTGGGAACGGCCGACAACAGCCCGCACGCCACGCCGACGCAGGTGGGCGCCGGCACCGATTGGCAAGCGATCGCCGCCGGTCCGCACTGCACCTTCGCGATCAAGACGAACGGCACGCTGTGGGCGTGGGGCAAGAACACCGACGGGCGGCTCGGCCTGGGCGACACGGTCGACCGCGACCTGCCGACCCAGGTCGGGGCCGACGGTAACTGGAAGACGGTGACCGCGGGCGCCGACAGCGACCAGGGCTTCACCCTCGCGACAAAGACGGACGGCACGCTCTGGGCGTGGGGCAGCAACGTCGACGGCGCGCTGGGCACAGGCAACTACGATTCCGAGACGAGCCCGACCCAGGTAGGCGCCGACACCGATTGGGCGAGCGTCGCGACCGGCGGCAACATCTCCTGCGGCCACACGCTCGCGATCAAGACCGACGGCAGTCTTTGGGCCTGGGGCGAGAACTTCTTTGGCGAGCTCGGCACCGGCAACTATGCGAATCAGATCGTGCCGACGCGGGTCGGCGCCGACACCGACTGGTCGGCGGTGAACTGCACCGACGACAGCTACGCCATCAGGAGCGATGGCACACTGTGGGCCTGGGGCCCCAACGACGAGTCGCAGCTCGGTCTCGGCGATCCGCTCTGGCACCCGCAGCCCGTCGACCTTGTCCTGACGACCGTCCCCGACACCACGCCTCCGACGGTCACCGCGATCCCGACGCTGCAATTGTCGCCGCTGTTCGGCGGCCCTGCCGTTACGGCCGGGGTGACCGCCGCGAGCGCCGCGTCGCCGGGCAAGGCGGCGGCCGGCTGGTACCGGGCGCCGGTCAAGATCGGCCTGTCGGCCACCGACGGCGGCTGGGGCGTCGCCCGCACCCAGTACTCGCTGAACGGCGCCATCGGCTGGCTCACCGCCGACTCGGTGACCGTCTCGAACAACGGCAAGACGACGGTCACCTACAACGCCGTCGACCGGGCCGGCAACGCCGCCGCCCTGAAGACGATCACGGTGCACGTCGACAAGGTCAAGCCCGTGCCCAAGGCACTCAACGCCATTCGCACGAGCCGCGGAGCGTGGTTCACGCTGAAGCTCAAGGTGACCGACAAGTGGTCGCCGACCTGCGCCGTGACGATCGTCGTCAAGAAGGGCGCGCACAAGGTCAAGACGTTCGCCCTGGGACGGCTGAAGACCGGCCGGACGCTGCGTCACAGGCTGCGCTGCAGGCTGCGGACCGGCTCGTACCGCTGGTACGTCTACGCGACCGACCTGGCCGGCAACCGCCAGACCAAGGTGAGCTCGAGCCGCCTGACGGTGAGGTGACCGCGGGCGCTTCGCGCGCCGAGTGAGACTCAGCCTGTCAGGCGCGCCGAGCGAGACTCAGCCTGTCGGCGCGCCGAGCGGGACTCAGGCGGTGGGGCGCGCCGTGAACCAGCCGGCGCGCTCCATGGCCTTAAGGGCGACCCGCTGACTGCGGCTGTCGCCGCGCGCCACCGAGACCGAGACGCCGTCGCCGACCGCCGCGACGATGCGCGCGACGTCCTGGTGGGTGTTGCCGGGGCATAGCAGAATGGAGTCGACGCCTTCGTCGGCGACGAGTCTGCGGCACACGTCGACCGCCTGGTCCGTGTCGCGCACCAGCACGCTGAACAGCTTGTAGAAGTCGGTCTCGAGCACGGCCACGTGCTTGTCGGGATCGGCGTCGGGAACGTGGGCGATGAACGCGGCGTTGAAGGTCACGGCGGCTCTCCTTTCGGTTGCGGCTACATCACGGACTTTGGCTGTCGCAGTCTCGCAAGGCTCTGCTGCGTTCTGCGGCGCGGGCGACTAGCGGCCCTTCTTGGAGGAGAACCGAAAGCCGCGCTGCATGGCGCGCTGGGCGCCGCCGCGGTAGAGCATCTTGCCGGGCCGCTTGGGCACGTCCTTGGAGTCGGGGATGTGGCGGTGCTCGTAGTCGAACCCGGGCAGGTCGCGGCGTTCGATCTCGGCGCCGATCAGGCGCTCGATGGCCTTGAGCTCGTGTACGTCGTCGGCCGTGAGCAGAATGACCGCCTCGCCGGTCGCCCCGGCGCGCGCCGTGCGGCCGATGCGGTGGACGTAGTCCTCGGGCTTCATGGGGATGTCGTAGTTGACCACATGGGAGATGCCGTCGACGTCGATGCCGCGGGCCACGATGTCGGTGGCGATGAGCACCGAGTAGCGGCCGTTCTTGAAGCCTTCGAGGGCCATTTCGCGCTGCGCCTGCGTGCGGTTGGAGTGCATGATCGTACCCTTGATGCCGTGCCTGGTGAGGGCGTGCTCCAGCCGGTCGGCCCGGTGCTTGGTGCGCGTGAAGATGAGCGCCCGGACGGGCTTGTGGTGGCGCAGGAACTCGACCAGCAGGTCGGTCTTCTGGTCGACGGTGACCGGGTAGACGGCCTGGTCGACCTCGTCGACCGGCATGGCGACCTCGCCGATCTGAATGCGGACGGGGTCGCGCAGCGTGTCGCGCACGGCCTCGAGGACGCCGCGCGACATGGTCGCCGAGAAGAGCAGGTTCTGGCGCGGTTCGGGCAGCTTGCGGATGATGCGCTGGACGTCGGGCCAGAAGCCCATGTCGAGCATGCGGTCGGCTTCGTCCAACACGAGGATCTCGACCTTGGAGAGCGTCAGATCGCCGCGCTGGATCATGTCGAGCAGGCGGCCCGGCGTGGCGATCACCAGGTCGACGCCGCGGCGCACCTTTTGCATCTGCGGTTCGTAGGGCACGCCGCCGTAAACGGCCACCACGTGCTGACCGGTGTTCCTGGCGCAGGCCCGGGCGACCGCGTCGATCTGGGCGCAGAGCTCGCGGGTGGGGGTGACCACGAGGGCGCGCACGCCCTGGCCCTTGCCGAGGCGCTGCAGGATGGGCAGCACGAAGGCCGCCGTCTTGCCGGTGCCGGTCTGGGCGCAGCCGACCACGTCGCGGCCGGCGATGATCTGGGGGATGGCCTGCTCCTGGATGGGGGTCGGCTGTGTGTAGCCGAGGTGTTCGACCGCGTCGAGCATGGCGCGGTCGAGGCTCAAGTCGGCAAATCTCGTTGTCGTGAGTGTCATGGGGTTGTGAAGTCTCCTTCTGAGGCCGTGGCCGCCGGCGGCCCAGCAGGCGCGTGACGCTGCGCCCGGGCCGCGTAGCTCGACGCCCGGCAGGCCGCGCGCGAACGTGGGCGTGCCGAGTGGAGCTGCGACGGTAGGATGGGGATGACAGCTTCCTTTCTTAGGCGAGAAAGCTGCCGGCGGCACTCAGGTTTCTCTGTTCTGGCTGGAAGAGGATCCGGGCCGCGGGTGCGGCTCAGGAACTGCACCGGCTCTTCGTGTCTACGATAGTGACCATAGCAGGTATCACCCTGCGCGGCAAGGACCAAACGTCCATGGGCGCCGCGGCGCTGCGGCGCCGCTCAGCGGCTGGCGAGCCCCCCGGCGGTCTCGCCGCCGTCCATGACGATCGTCGCGCCGGTCATGTAGGCGGCCTCGTCGCAGGCCATGAAGGCCAGGAGCGCCGCTATTTCCTCCGGACGGGCGTGGCGGCCCAGAGGGATCTTGGCGTTCAGGGCCGCGATCATCTCGGGCGTGTACTCGGCCTCCTGCATGGGCGTCATGACATAGCCCGGGCAGACCGCGTTGACGCGCACGGCCGGCGCCCACTCGAGCGCCAGCGTGCGCGTGAGCGCGAGCACGGCCGCCTTGGTGGCGTTGTAGTCAGCGTAGTAGGGGTGGCCGACGAGGGCGTTGGTTGAGGCGACGTTGATGATGACCCCGCCGCCGCCCTCGAGCATGCGACGGCCGGCCACCTGGGCGACGTTGAACACCCCGGTCAGGTTGGTGCGCAGCACCTGCTGCCACTCGTCGGGCGTGATCTCCAGGGCGGGGTGGCGAAAGCTGATGCCGGCGTTGCTCACGACCACGTCGGCCGCGCCGATCTCGCGGAAGGCGGCCTCGACCTGAGCGAGGTCGCCGACGTCGCAGGCGATGCCGCCGGCCGACGGATGGCGTGACAGGTCGGTGACGACGCAGCCTTCGTCGCGAAAGCGGGCCAGCGCGGCGGCGCCGATGCCGCTGCTGCCGCCGGTCACCACGACCCTCTTGCCCGCCAGACCGTTCACGTGCGCGATTCTACCAGTCCCTCGTTTCTCCCAGTCCCTGGTTTCTCCCAGTCCTTGCCCAGCGCTTGCCTCGCGCACGCGGGACCGAGCATCGGCTCATCGGCTGGTCGTCGGCTTGTGGGCGCACCTTGTGAGACACCTGGGCGCCGGTCGCCTTGCCCCCGCCAAGACACACGGGTTTCGCCTGAACCCCGCCGGGACCTGTCGCGGGCGCCGGGTGGGCACATGGACGATGACATCATGACATCAGAAAGTGATGTCATGATGTCATCGTCAGACTGTTCTCTCGTCCGCCGATGCGTCCGCGCAGGCGTCCTTCCGGGCGTCCGCCCATGCGTCGGCGCCGGCGCGTGCGCCGGCATCCGCCCATGCTTCGGCATCGGCCCATGCGGACGCGCCGGCGCGTGCGCCGGCATCGCCATGCGTCGGCGCCGCGTGCGGCGCCGACTGGTGGCATTGCCGCCACCAAAGGGGACGGTGACGGAAGACCAGCAGGAGAGGGGCGGTGACAGAGACGAACAGGAGAGGGGCGGTGACGTGACCAGGCTGGGCGTGCTCTCGGACACTCACGGTTGGGTCGATCCGGCTCTGCACGAGATCTTCGCGGGCGTGGAGCGCGTCGTGCACGCCGGCGACGTCGGAGGCGCCGGCGTGCTGGCCGAACTTGCGACGATTGCCCCGGTGACCGCGGTGCGCGGGAACACCGACACGTACTTCGGCGCCGAGGAGCTGCCCGAAGAAGCCACCCTCGAGATCGCCGGGCGCCGGCTGCTGGTGGCGCACGTGCGGACTGCCCTTGTGCGCCACCGCGAGCCGGCGCGCGAGGGTTTCGACATCGTAGTGACCGGCCACTCGCATCGCTACGCCGAGTCTCGGGAGGACGGCGTGCTCTATCTCAACCCGGGGGCGGCGGGCGCGCCGCGCTTTGGCCTGCCGCGCAGCGTGGCGATCGTCGATCTCGGCGTCGGCGCCGTGAGCGTCACGCAGGTCGAGTTAAGGTAGGCCGCGTGAGAGACGGGCGCAGGATGGGCGCAGGATGAGCCTGGGACGACGGGTGCACGATGCGCCTGGGATGGGCGGAAGACGGTCGGGGGACGGGCGCGGGAGGGGCGGGAGATGGTCGGGGTGGGCGGATTTGAACCGCCGACCTCTCGGTCCCGAACCGAGCGCTCTACCAAGCTGAGCCACACCCCGACGGGAGTGCGAAGTATACCGGAACCCAGACGGAGCGGCCAGGCCGGCCGGGCTCACATACCCAGAAGGTGCTCGATCGCCGCCGCCGCGTAGGCCGGCACGCGGCCGGCCAGGCACTCAGACAACTCGATGCCGCTCGCCATGTCCTGCGGCTCGATGCCCATGACGGCAAACGGCGGGATGGGGTATCCGGCGCCGCGCGCCAGTTCGACAACCTTGAGCGCATCGCCTTCGTGGGTGCTCAGGCCGGCCAGCTCCTTCTGCGTTTCCACCTCGTCGGGCGAGAAGAAGCGATACTCGCCGGGCGCCAGATCGAGACGCGCCGCGTCGACCACCAGCACGGCCTCGGTGTCGGGGTTCAGGTAGGCGACCAGATCCAGCGCGCTGGTCGACAGATCGACGGCGACAAAGCCGCGGTCGAGGCCGCTGGCCACCACATGCTCGACCACGCGCACACCGACGGCATCGTCGCCGGCGGTGTAATTGCCCAGGCCGACCAGGTAGCGCAAGGGTCTCAGAGGATCAGCGCACGAACTTGACGTCCAGGAAATGGGTCGAGCACGAGATGCACGGGTCGTAGGACCGCACCAGCATCTCCAGGGCCAATTCCATCTCCTTTTCGCCGGCGTCCCGGGCGATGAGCTGCGGCACGAGCTGGTCGAAATCGTTCTGGATGTTGGCGTGGTTCTGGTTGGTGGGGATGATGCAGTTGCCGCCCAGGCACATGCCGTCTTTGTCGTAGCCGTATTCGTGGAAGAGAATGCCGCGCGGCACCTCGGTGGCGCCGGCTCCGCTGGCGTATCGCGTCGGAGTGACCAGCGGCTCGTCTTTGAGACCGGCGTCGATGAGCTCGTCCATCAGGCGCAGTGAGTGGTGGAAGCTTTCGACGATCTCGACGACCTGCGCCACGGTGTTCATGTAGGGGTTCGTGCAGATCGGCTTGAGGCCGAGCCTCTGAGCCGCTCCCTTGGCCTCGGCGCCGAGCATGTCGTAGTTGTTGTTGAAGCGCGCCAGCGCACCGGCCGCGTACGACGACAGCTTGTTCCTGGTGTACTTGGCCGTCGACTGCGGGACGACGAACTCGTTGGTCACCTTCTTGTAGTCGGCCACCGCGTAGCGTTGTTTGGTGCCGTCGGGCAGCAGCGACTGGATCTCGCCGTCGTAGAGCCCGTAGTCCTTGTCGTTGGACAGGGCGATGTACTCGGTGGGCCGCTCGAAGGCCGGCACGTTGGGGGCCAGGGCCTCGACGGTGGCCAGTGTCGCCTCGAGGTCGGGCACGGCGCCCAGGAGCCGCTCCTTCATGATCGCCAGCTCTTTGGTGGTGGGCACCGCCGCCATGCCGCCGGGCACGATCGTCGTGGGATGGGTGGTGCGCCCGCCGATGAGCGAGCCCCATTCGTGGGCCAGCCGCTTGAGGCGCAAGGCTCTCGCCACCACCTCGCCGTGCGTTGCGACCAGCGGGAACACCGACGGCGCGCCCAGCAGGTCGGGTGCGGCGAGCACGTAGACGTGCAGAACGTGGGAATCGAAGTTCTCGGCGTGCTTGACCAGCTCGCGCAGCTTCCAGCTCTGCTTGCTGACCTCGATGCCGAGCGCGTTCTCGGTGGCCTTGACCGACGCCAGCGTGTGGCCGATGGAGCAGATGCCGCAGATCCGGCTGGTGATGCGCGCCACCTCGGAGTAGTGGCGGCCGCGCACCATGGACTCGAAGAAGCGCGGGGCCTCGGGCACCTGCCACTCGCATTTCTCGACCTTGCCGTCGGTCACGTTGACGACGATGTTGCCATGACCCTCGACGCGAGTCACATGGTTCACGTGAATGCGGGCCGTCGTGGTCATGGCGTGGCCTCCAGTGCATTGGCGGTAAACATCAGCGCCTTCTCGGCGGCTCGTTTCGTGAGAACCCCGCGCGCTCGACCAGCACCTTTTCGAGAGCGCTCACGTTGGGCTGATCGACAAAGCCCCGGCAGGCCTCGCAGGGAATGCCGGCTGCCGGGCACGGAGCGGTACAGCCGGCCCGGGCCACCTGTCCCAGGCAGTGGTCGGCCTCGTCGTACCGGCAAACGGTCTCGCGACGCTTGCACTCCACACAGACGGGATAGTTCGGTATGACCGGTTCCTTGCCGTGCAGCAGGTGGGCGACGATCTGCAGCACCTCGTACTTGTTCACCGGGCAGCCAAAGGCCATGTAGTCGACCGCGATGGCCGCCGAGATCGGCAGCGCCTTCTGCGACACGAGGTTCGCCTGCCCGGCGTCTTTGCCGTAGACGAACTCCTTGTAGTCGGTCTGGTGGTTCTTGAGCGCGTTGATGCCGCCGGTGGTCGCGCACTGGCCGTAGGCGATCACGACCTTGGCTCGCTTGCGGATGCTTTCGAGCCGCGGGCGATCGGTCTCGCGGGTGAAGCTGCCCTCGACGAAAGCGACGTCGATCGGCTCAGTCGTCTTCTCCGACATCGCTTCGCGAAACTCGACGACGTCGACGTGCTTGAGCAGCTCCAGGAAAGCCGCGTCACCGTAGTTGGTGAACTCGATCTGGCAACCCTCGCAGCAGGTGAAATCGAAAAATGCAACCTTCGGTTTGCTCATCTCAGAACGCCTCCTCGAGGTCCTGGACCTCGGCAAACGAAAGCACTGGGCCGTCGACACAGACGTACTTGTCGTTGATCTGGCAGTGACCACACTTGCCGACCCCGCACTTCATGCGGCGCTCCATGTCGACGAAGACGTTCTCGCGCGGAATGCCGATCTTGTCGAGCTCGCGCACGACGAACCGGTAGAACACCGGCGGTCCGCAGATCACCGCCCGCGTCTCGGGTGCGAGCTCCACCTTGGGGAACAGGGTGGTGATGACGCCGACGTTGCCCTTCCAGCTCGGATCGCCCACGTCGACCGTCTCGTAGTACTCGACATCGTTGGCCGTCCGCCACTGCTCGAGATCGGGGCGAAACAGCTGCAAGCCGGGTTCGCGCGTGCCGTAGAACAGCACGAACCGCTCGAACTCGTCGCGCCGGTCCAGGATGTACTGGATCAGGCTGCGCGTGGGGCAGAGGCCGATGCCGCCGGCGACGACCAGCACATCGTGGCCGCGCAGCTTGGTCAGGTCGAAGCCGTGTCCCAGCGGCCCGCGCACGTAGACCGACTGGCCCGTCGTGAGCCTGTTGACGGCGCCGGACACACGGCCGACCGAGCGCACCACCAGGTCGAAGGTGTTCTTGCGCGTCGGCGAGCTGGCAAAGCCTATCGGGATCTCGCCGTAGCCGAACAGCGAGAGCTCGACGATCTGGCCGGGGTCGAACTCCATCGGCCGGTCGTCGTTCATCTTGAGCGTGAAATGCATCTCCGTCGCGGTCGCCTGCTCCGTTCGCAGGATGGTCGCCTCGCGTGGCAGGAAGATGTTCTCGACTTCGGTCCAGTGGCACTGGTGATTCATCGCTGCGCTCCTCACGAGGCCATGATCTGATTGATGACCCGCGCCGGGTCGGCGATGTCGGCCGTACAGGCGGCCGAGCAGCGGCCGCAGCCCACGCACGCCGGACCACCCAGCTTGGGATTCAGGTACACCGCCTTGCGCATGATGCGGTGGCGGAAACGTTCGCCGCGCTCGTCGCGGAAGTTCTCGGTGGCGCCCTCGCCGAGCGAGATCTTGGCGAAGTCCTCGGTCAGGCAGGCATCCCAGTAGCGCGTGCGCTGCCCCGAGGTCTGATCGACGTTCCAGGCGTCCTGCACGTCGAAGCAGTAGCAGGTCGGACAGACCGTGTTGCACGAGCCGCAGGAGAAGCAGTCCGCGGCCAGCGTCGACCACAGCTCCTCGTCCTTGAAGGCGGCGCGGACCTTGGCGGCGATGGCCTCGGTGCCGTGTTCGAGCTTCTCCGGGCATTTGTCGAGCGCGTCGGCGTTCACCTTGTCGGCCTCGCGACGCTGGGCGTCGGTGGCCGGCGCGAATCGGCCGAGCTGGAGCAGCGCCTCGCCGCGCGCGGTCAATGGTTCGAACACGTAGCCGCCGTCGATCAACGTCAGGTTGGCGTCCTGCCCCTTGGCGGACACGCCGGCGCCGACCGACGCGAAGAACGCCCGCTGCGAAACCGTCTGTATGTTGGAGGCGACGATCGTGGTGGTCTGGCGGTGCGCCATGTAGTTGACGTCGAAGTTGCGCTCCGAGAACAGCAGGTCGGTCTGGTCGATCGCCTTGACGTCGTAGAAATGGACGCCGAAGAGAATCTTCTCGACCGGCTCGACTGCCGCCTTGAACTCGTCGCCGTCGAAATGGAGCAGGTCCTGCGCCGGCGGAAAGAAGAGCTTCCTGGGTGGCAGAATGGTGACGTCGTAGTCGAGCCGCAACTCTTCGGGGGCCTCCAGCCGCTCGAAGACGAAGCGCGAGCGTTTGGCGACCGGCCCGTACACCGGCCCGGCGTCGATCATGGCAGTCACAAACGCGGAGAGATCGCTACTCTTCAGAAACGACGCAGTCATCGGACCCTCGCTAGGTTGCTCGAGTGCCGTCCCCGCGCGAAGCGAGCGACCAGGCACTTCACACTGACCGGCTCGTACAGGGAACCAGAGATCGGCACATAGGGACACATCTCGTCTGGCGCAAGCGTAAATGCTGAGCCGTCGGTCTCGCAACCCTGGACACCTTCCACGCTCTCTTCATCCACGCTCTCTTCACGACCGGCGCTGCTCGACAGTGTACATGCATGGCGTGTGGGCTTGCTTTGACCTCTGGGCGATGACCTCTGGGTGATGAAGCCGGGAGCGGCGGGCCCCAGGCATTGAACGATCGCGCGCGCGATCATCCTGCCCGAGACCATGGCTCTCCTCGGACGGTGGTGCTCGCCGGACGCCTCGCTTGCTGCGTTCGGCAAGGTTGTGAAGCGATTCACAACGTATCCGCGCCTGAGCAGGCTGTCAAGCCGGCGGGCGATCGGGCCGCGCCGGCTTGGACATGACGTCCAAAACGGCGTGTGTCTCTTGACACCGCGCGGCAGGCTGTGGCGGTGTAGCCGCCGCGCCGAGGCGCTAAGATGTCGCTGGAGCCACGGGCGCCGGCGCACGTCGCCGCCCGCAGCCGTTGTCGTTGCGTCAGGCCAGCAAGGCTCTCCGGTTTGGCCAAACCGGAGAGCGATCCAGGTGCGGAGGTTTCCATGACGGTGGTCGCTGAAGACAAGAAGAAGTACATCCCCTCGGTCGTCGCTCACCTGACGCCCGTCACCGTCGACCACGCCGAGGGCAGCTGGGTCTACGGCACCGACGGCAGCAAGTGGCTCGACTTCTGCGTCGGCATCGCCGTGGCCGGCACGGGCCATTGTCATCCCAAGGTGGTTGCGGCGGCTCGCGAGCAGATGGGCAAGATCATCCACGCCCAGATGAACATGGTCTATCAGGAGCCCATGCTCGACCTGGCCGAGACGCTCTGCGAGATCGTGCCCGGCAACATGGAGCAGGTGCTCTTTGCCAACTCGGGCGCCGAGGCGGTCGAGAACGCCGTCAAGCTCGCTCGCACGAGCACACGCAGGCCCGGCATCATCGCCTTCCAGGGCGCCTTCCACGGCCGCACCAACGTCGCCATGGCGCTGACCGACTCGGCCGTGCAGTATCGCGGCCACTTCGAGCCTCTGCCGGGCGGCATCTACCACGCGCGCTACTGCTACCCGTTCCGCACGCCGGCGGGCGAAGACCCGACGGCCTACGCCATCGACGACGTGCGCCGCGTGCTGCGCGCCGAGATGTGGCCCGACGACGTGGCCGGCATCATCGTCGAGCCCATCCAGGGCGAAGGCGGCTTCATCGTGCCGACGACCGAGTTCATGCAGGAGCTGCGGGCCATCGCCGACGAGATCGGCGCGAGGCTGATCATCGACGAGATCCAGGCCGGCATGGGCCGCACCGGCAAGTGGTTCTGCCACGAGCACTACGGCGTCACCGCCGACATCGTGACCACGGCCAAGGCCATCGCCAGCGGCTTCCCGCTCGCCGCGATCGTGTCCCGCAAAGACATCTGGGACAAGGTCACGCCGGGCTCCATGGGCGGCACCTACGGCGGCAACGCCGTGGCCTGCGCGGCGGCCAACGCCACCATCCAGGTCATGAGAGACGAAGACCTGCTGGGCAACGCCGCCCGCCAGGGCGCCAAGCTCATGAAGTTCTGGCAGGACAAGCAGGCGCAGTACCCGGCCATCGGCGACGTGCGCGGCAAGGGCCTCATGATGGCCATCGAGCTCGTCAAGGCGGGCACCAAGGAGCCCGACGCCGCCAAGGCCAAGGCTTTCATCGCCGAAGCCAACAAGCGCAACACGATCCTCATGGGCGCCGGCTCGTTCGGCAACTGCGTGCGGTTCCTGCCTGCGCTCAACCTGAGCGACGCCGACCTCGATCACGCCTGCGGCGTGTTCGACGAGTGCGCCAAGGCGGCGCTGTAGCCGACCGACAAGGCCGGCCGCCGTCCGCGGCCGTCGCCGTCGCCGTCGTGCGCCGCGCGGCCGTCGCCGCGGGGCGGGCGCGGGCGCGGCTCCTTGCGAGGAGCCGCGCCCGCCCCGCCCTGTGCTAGACTTCGCCACCATGCACGCGCCGCTGCCGGCCACAGGGCCGTTCCACACCCGCATCCGGGTCCGCTACGAGGAGACCGACGCTGCCGGCGTGGTCTACTACGCCAACTACCTCGTCTACTTCGAGGTGGCGCGCGTCGAGGCGCTGCGCGCGGTCGGCATGCCGATCACCGAGGTCGAGCGGCGCGGCGTGACGCTGCCGGCCGTCAGCGCGACCTGCACCTACCACAGTCCGGCGCACGTCGACGACCTGCTCGACGTCGCCATGTGGACCGACCACATCGGCCGCGCTTCGTTTGCCTTTGGCTACGAGGTGCGTCGCGTCGCCGAGGAGGGGCCGGCCGGCGGCGCACCGGTCGCTGTGGGCGCCACGCCTGAAGGCGAGCTGATCGCCAGCGGCGCCACCCGTCACGCCGTGGTTTCGCGCGAGACCGGACGGCCGGTGCGCATCGAGGGCTGGATTGCCGAGCTCGTGGCGCGGGCACAAGAGTGGCGGTCGCCATCGTGAGCACCACTCCGCCCCTCGAGGAGTTCGAACTGCACATGCCCGACGATCTCGACGTCGAACACTGTTACCGGCACCCCGACCGCGAGACCGGCGTCCACTGCTCGGAATGCGGCCGGCCGATCTGTCACGAGTGCATGACGCCGGCCGCGGTCGGATTTCGCTGCCCCGAGTGCATGGCCGAGCAGCGCCGCGGCGCCGGGCGCCCCCGGGTGATCACCCGCCAGCAGACCCGCAGCCGCTGGCAGCGCAGCGGTGTCATGGGGGGCAGTGCCGGCCTGACGGTCACCAAGGCGCTGATCGCGATCAACGTCGCCGTCTTCCTCGTCGAGGAGGCGACCGGCGCCCTGAGCAGCACAGCCGAGATCGTGCATCTCGGGGCGCTCGCGCCTGTCCTTGTCGCCGTAAACCACGACTACTGGCGCATGGTCAGCTCCATGTTCCTCCATGAGAGCATCCTGCACATCGGCCTGAACATGCTGGCCCTGTGGTTTCTCGGCGAGTTCACCGAAGCGGTGCTTGGCCACGTCAAGTTCCTGGTGCTCTATATGGTCACCGGCCTCGCCGGCTCGGTGTTCGTCGTGCTGTTCTCGCCGGCGACTACGCTCACCATAGGCGCCTCAGGCGCCATCGCGGGTGTCTTTGGCGGGCTCATGGCCTACGCCTTCCTCAACCGCCACCGCGACTATATGGCGCGGGCCATCCTCGGTCAGCTCGTCTTCTGGTTCATGCTGAATCTCATCCTCAACCTCAGCGATCGCACACTCTCTTGGCAGGGACACCTCGGCGGCTTCGTGACGGGCATGGTCCTCGTGACCGGCTACACGTTGCTCGGCCGGAAGAACCCGGGCGGACGCTTCACGGGCGCCGACATCGCCATCACCGTCGCGGTCGTCGCCTTGCTCGTCGTCCTCACGTTCTATCGCGTCCAGACCTTCACCCTGGCAACTCTCGTGCCCTGGTTGTAGCCTCCCCCCTGTAGCTGCCGGCTGCGTCGTCCTCACGTGAAGGAGACCCAGTGTCCGCAGGAGATCGAGAGCCGTTGCTTCCCGAGCCGTCGCTCCCGAGCCGTCGCTGGCAGAGCCGTCGTTCGTTGAGCCGTCGCTGGCAGGGCCGTCGTTCGTTGAGCCGTCATTGGTCGAGCCGTCGGTCGTTGCGTCGTCGTTCGTCGAGCCGCGCTCCACGCCGGTGCCGCGCGATGAGGTCGAGCGCCGCCTGGCCGCCTTTCGCGAGACGCTGCGCGACCAGGGCATCGACGCCGCCGTGGTCGTGCAGAACGCCGATCTCTACTACCTGGCGGGCACCGTGCAGCAGTCGCAGCTCCTCGTGCCGGCCGACGGCGAGCCGGTGCTGTTCACCCGCAAGACGGTCGCCCGCGCGCGCGAGGAGTCGCCGCTGCCGGTCGAGCCGCTGCCCAGCCTGCGACGCCTCGGCGAGCTCGTCGCCGAGCGCTGCGGCGGTGCGCCGGAGGTCGTCGGTCTCGAGCTCGACGTGCTGCCGGTCGCCCAGTTTCGTCGCTACGAGAGCCAGCTCGCCGGGACGCGCTTCGTCGACATCGGGCCGGCGCTCGTGCGCCAGCGGGCGGTCAAGTCGCCGTGGGAGGTGGCGCGCATCGCCGCCGCGGCGGCGCTCGCCGACGAGGTCTTCGCGCGCATCCCGGGCCTCCTGCGCGAGGGTCTGACCGAGGCCGCCTTCGCCGGCAGGGTCGAAGCCGAGGCGCGGGCGCTCGGCCACCAGGGCGTGATCCGCATGCGCGCCTTCAACGGCGAGATGTTCTACGGCCAGCTGCTCTGCGGCGCGAGCGGCGCCGTGCCCTCGTACCTCGACACGCCGCTGGCCGGCACCGGGCTGAGCGCGGCCGTCGCCCAGGGCGTGAGCTTCAAGGCGATCGGACGCGGCGAGCCCGTCGTCTTCGACTTCGTGCCCGTGCTCGACGGCTACACCGCCGACTTCACCCGGATCTTCTCGCTCGGCGAGCTGCCCGAGCGACTCGACGCAGGCCTACGCGTGCGCGCGGCGGGCGCAGGCGGCGGCCGCCGCCTGCGCCCGCCCGGGCGTGGCCTGCCGCGAGGTCTACGAGGCGGCGCTGGCGGTCGCGCGGGGCGACGGGCTCGAGGCCCATTTCATGGGCTACGGCCCGTCGCAGGTGCGCTTCGTCGGCCACGGCGTGGGCCTCGAGCTCGACGAGCTGCCGGTGCTCTCGCCCAACGATCTCCCGCTCGAGCAGGGCATGGTGTTCGCCCTCGAGCCGAAGTTCGTCTTTCCGGGCGTCGGGGCGATCGGCATCGAGAACACCTGGACGGTCACCGCCGCCGGCGTCGAGCGTCTGACCCGTGCCCCCGAAGAGATCGTCGTCATATAGGGCCCGGCGGGGGTCGCGGCCCTCACGGCCCGGCGGGACCCTGCCGATGAAGGGAGGATCATGGAACAGCTGACCGACACCGTCTGGCTCCACAGCATCGTCGCACGCGGCTTTTCCGTGACGGCCGGCGTCGTGCTGGGGCGCGACCGCATCTTCGTGTTCGACACGCTGGACTGCCCGCAGGCCATGGCGCCCGTCGCCGAGCTGCTCGACGGCCTGGCCGCCGGGCGCCGCGTGATCGTCGTCAACTCACACCACCACTGGGACCACGTGTACGGCAACGCCGCCTTCACCGGCCACGACATCGTGGCTCACCGCCTGTGCTCCCGGTTGATCGTCGCTCAGAGCCGCAGCGGCGCCGAAGGGGTCCCGCCTGAGCCTCCCGAGGGCGTGACGCTGCCCTCGATCGGCTTCGGTGACCGGCTGCGCTACGAAGACCAGGCCACCACGGTGCACCTGATCCACACGCCCGGACACACCGAGGACTCGATCGTGCTCTACGTCGAGCAGGCGGAGGTGCTGCTCGGCGGCGACACGGTGGAGTGGCCGTTCCCCTCGCTGGCCCTGCGCGACGGCGAAGAGATCTACCTGAAGACCCTGCGAGAGTTGAACCAGCTGCCGGTGAGACGGGTCGTGCCGGCGCACGGGCCGGTCATGGGCAAGGAGATCATCGACGCCAACCAGCGCTACGTCGAGGACCTCCACGACGCGGTGCGCCGGGCAAAGCGCTCCGGCGTGCGCCGCGCCGACGTCGATCTGCCGGTCGAGACGTTCGTACCGGGCGATCTCGTGGTCGACGAGACCTACCGCGCGCTGCACCGCGAGAACATCGAGTGGGTCTACGACGACGTCTGACGGGCCTCTGTCCCGACCCGCCCCGGCTCTGAGGCGCCCGGCTCGCACCGGGCAACGGGGCCAACTGTACAAATAAGCCTTCTTGGTCCACAATGACCATCATGAGGCTCTCCACACAAGCCGACTACGCAGTCCGCGCGGTGTACGAGCTCGCCCTGCGCGAGCCGGGCGCCGTGGTACAGACGCGCGACATCGCCGCCGCCCAGGGCCTGCCCGAAGGCTACCTCGCCAAGGTCATCCAGAGCCTCGTGCGCGGCGGCGTGCTGCACTCGTCGCGGGGCGCCGGCGGCGGCGTGTCGCTGGCGCGGCCGCGGGCCGAGGTGTCGGTGCGCGACGTGTTCGAGGCGGTCGACGGGCCGCTCGAGCTGCACCGCTGCGACGGCCACGTGCAGCCGTGCGAACCGGGACCCTGCGGCACCCACAGTTTCTGGCAGCGCATCGAGGACGTGCTCACCGCCGAGCTCGAGCGCATGGATTTCGAGGCGCTGGCCACCTGTCGGCATGGCGCAGAGGCGGGCGACGCGGCAGTCGCCACCACGTCAGCGGGGAGGTGAATTACATGAAGGAAGAGGTCGAGAAGGCGCTTTCCGACATTCGTCCGGCCCTGCAGGCCGACGGTGGCGACATCGAGCTCGTCGACGTCAGCGACGACGGCGTCGTGCAGGTACGGCTCATGGGCCACTGCGCGGGCTGCCCGATGTCGCAGATGACGCTCACCCACGGCGTCGAGCGGCACCTCAAGAACGTGGTGCCGGGCGTCGCGCGCGTCGAGAACGTTCTGGTGTGACGCACGTACCGGTGTGACGCACGTACCGGTGTGACGCACGACCGGTGTAACGCAGATCACCGATCACCGGCGAACAACGGGCGGGGCCCGGGCCGCTTGCGGCCCGGGCCCCGCCCGTCTCTTTGTCGATGCCGGTCGCGCGAAGCGCGAGGCCGTCAGACCTCCTCGGCGCCGCCCTCCCAGGCGCCGGCTTCGCAGGTGTCATCCTACCCGGCGGCCTCCTCGGCGCCGCCCTCCCCGGCGCCGGCCTCCC
Source organism: uncultured Actinomycetes bacterium (assembly GCA_963751565.1). GTDB lineage: Bacteria > Actinomycetota > Thermoleophilia > UBA2241 > UBA2241 > Bog-752. The sequence goes on from CAVVVA010000006.1 coordinate 21,646, forward strand.
GGGTGTCGCCGCCTACTCGGCGGTCTCCTCGGCGCCGAAGGCGTCGAGCTTGACGTCGTCGGCCACCGTGTAAGCCAGGTCGGTGCAGGCGGCGATGTCGGCGAGGCTGTAGCCGGCGGCCACCTCTTCGAGCACCCAGCCCCTGTCGGCGTGGCGGCGCAGCAGAGCCCGCTCGGTGATGATGACGTCGGCCTCTTTGGCCCCCGTCAGCGGGAACGTGCAGCGCTTCATGAGCTTGGAGCTGCCGTCCCTGGCGCAGTGCTCGGTGACGATGTGCACGATCTTGGCGCCGGTGACCAGGTCCATCGCTCCGCCCATGCCGGCCAGCAGGCCGCCGGGCACGATCCAGTTGGCGATGTTGCCCTCTTCGTCGACCTGCAGCGTGCCCAGGAAGGTCGCGTCGACGTGGCCGCCGCGGATCATGGCGAACGAGGTGGCCGAGTCGAAGTAGCTGCCGCCCGGGATGAGCGTGATCGGCTGGTTGCCGGCGTTGGCGCGGTCGCGGTCCTCGCAGCCCGGCGCCGGCGCGGGGCCGACGCCGATGCCGCCGTTCTCGGTCTGGATGACGACGTCGACGCCCTCGGGCACGTAGTTGGCGATCAGGGTCGGCAGACCGATGCCGAGGTTGATGATCTGACCGTCCTTCAACTCCTGGCCCGCCCGCTGCGCGATGATCTTCTTTGCGTTGCCTGCCATGTCACTTGCTCCCTGCCGCGCTGTCGAGCGGCGTCTCGCGGACGGTGCAGTAGCTCACGTCGGCGCGCACCACGGCGTCGACGAAGATGCCGGAGGTGTGGATGGCCTCGGGGTCGAGCTCGCCCATGGTGTAGAGGTTCTCGACCTCGGCGATGACGTAGTCGGCGCACATCGCGGCCGGCACGTTGAAGTTGCGCGACGTGCCGCGGTAGATCAGGTTGCCCCAGGTGTCGCCGCGGTGGGCGCGCACGAGGGCGATGTCGCAGCGTACCGCCGGCACCAGGATGTACGTGCGGCCGTCGAGCTCGACGATCTGCTTGCCCTCCTCGGCGATCGGTGCCGATGCCGGTCGGCGTGAGAAAGCCGCCCAGGCCGGCGCCGCCGCAGCGCAGCATCTCGGCCAGCGTGCCCTGAGGCGTGGCCTCGACCTCGAGCCGGCCCTCGTTCATCGCCTTGGCGATGTCGGGCGTGGTGCCGACGTGGCTGGCGACGATCTTCTTGACCTTGCCCTGGTTGACGAGCTCGACCGTGCCCCGGTCGCGAAAGCCGGCGTCGTTCTCGTAGATGGTCAGATCGCCGACGTCCATCGTCTTCAGGTGGTCGATGAGCGTGAGCGGGTCACCCTGACCGATGAAACCTCCGATGGCGATGCTCATGCCGCTTCTGACGTGCGACATCGCCTCCTCGATGGGGACCACCTTGTTCTTGGGCACCTTTCACTCCTCCGTTGCCGGGGACGTGCGCTGTAGTGGCGGCGGACCGCGGGGCGCGCTGCATAAAAGGCTACCATTGAGGGCGTTGGTTGTCGCGCGGCGCGACTGCGGCCGCGGCGGCCGTCGCGGGCGCCGGCGCGGCGGGTGCGAACGACGCCCGGCGGACGCGCCGGCGAGCGGCGCCTCGGGGGGCGTTTTGTCGGCCGCCTGCCACCCTGTATACTCGCCGCTGGTTTGGCGGCAAGCGGCCGGAGGTCGCTGGTGAGCGTAACGAGTGGCCAGGCGAAGGTCGGCGTCATCGGCGGGTCGGGGTTCTACGAGCTGCTCGACGACGCTCGCGAAGTCAGGCTCGACACGCCGTTCGGCCCGCCGAGCGACTCGTACTTCGTGGGCGACCTCGCCGGCGTGCCGACCGCCTTTCTGCCGCGCCACGCCCGGGGTCACCGCATCCTGCCCTCCGAGGTCAACTACCGCGCCAACATCTGGGGCATGAAGGCGCTCGGCGTCGAGCAGATCGTCTCGGCGAGCGCCGTCGGCAGCCTGCGCGAGGAGCTCAAGCCGCTCGACATCGTGGTGCCCGACCAGCTCTTCGACCGCACCAAGGCGCGGCCCAGCACCTTCTTCGGCGAGGGCGTGGTGGTGCACATGGGCTTCGCCGACCCGTTCTGCCCGCACGTCTCGCGGGCGATCGCCGAGGCCGGCCGCGCGGTCGGCGCCGTCGTCCACGAGGGCGGCACCTACGTCTGCATCGAAGGCCCCCAGTTCTCGACCCGGGCCGAATCGCGCGTCTACCGGCAGTGGGGCATGGACGTCATCGGCATGACCAACCTGCAAGAGGCCAAGCTGGCCCGCGAGGCCGAGCTGTGCTACGCGACCATGGCGCTCGTCACCGACTACGACGTGTGGTACGAAAGCGAGCAGGACGTCACCCTCGAACAGGTGCTGGCCAACGTGCGGCGCAACGTCGAGACGGCCCAGGCGATCGTGCGGCGGGTGGTGCCGGCGCTCGACCGGCAGGCCGACTGCTCGTGCCGTCACGCGATCGAGTTCGCCATCAACACGCCGGCCGAGCTCATCCCCGCCGCGACCCGCGACAAGCTCGACCTGCTGATCGGCAAGTACGTGCGCTGACCCCCGCGGGGCGCGCTCGTCACAACAACGGATGTACACCGTCGAGCGGCGTCAGGCCGCCCGGCGGACGAAGGGCCCCTTCGCCACGAACGACTCGGGCGGCGGGGGGCGACGGACTGAAAGGAGTCGTGCGAGGTGGGTTCTTTTGTTTCCGACAACGCCGTGCTGATCGCCGTGATCTGCGGCGCGGTGGCCGTGATCTACGGCGTGCTGCTGATCCGCTGGCTGCTGGCCTTGCCGGCCGGCGACGAGAAGATGCGCGAGGTGGCGGGCGCCGTCCAGGAGGGCGCCAGGGCGTACCTCGGCCGTCAGTACCGCACCATCGCCATGGTGGGCGTGGTGGTGTTCCTCATTCTGGGCATCGCGCTCGGCGCCAAGCAGGGCTGGGGTCTGGGCTGGGAGACGGCCGCGGGCTTCGTGGTGGGCGCCTGCCTGTCGGCGGCCGCCGGCTTCATCGGCATGATGGTGAGCGTGCGCGTCAACGTGCGCACCGCCGAGGCGGCCAAGAAGGGGCTCGGTCCGGCGCTCACGGTCGCCTTCCGCGGCGGCTCGGTGACCGGTCTGCTGGTCGTCGGTCTGGCGCTGCTCGGCGTGACCGTCTACTACTACCTGGGCACCCATTTCTGGGGTGATCACGCCGTCCGCGCGATGATCGGCCTGGGCTTCGGCGGCAGCCTGATCTCGGTCTTCGCCCGGGTCGGCGGCGGCATCTACACCAAGGCCGCCGACGTCGGCGCCGACCTCGTCGGCAAGGTCGAAGCCGGCATCCCCGAAGACGACCCGCGCAACCCGGCCGTGATCGCCGACAACGTGGGCGACAACGTGGGCGACTGCGCCGGCATGGCCGCCGACCTGTTCGAGACCTACGCGGTCACCGCGGTGGCGGCGATGCTGCTGGCCTTCCTGTTCTGGCCGCACGTCGGCTCGGCCGTGATCACCTTCCCGCTCGTGCTGGGCGGCGTCTCGATCATCGCGAGCGTCATCGGCACGTTCTTCGTGCGGCTCGGCCGCGGCGCCAATCCGAGCATCATGAACGCCCTCTACAAGGGCCTCGCCGTGGCGGCCGTGATCGCCATCATCGCCTTCTACCCGGTCACCGACTGGATGCTGGGCGCCGCGAAGTATCGTCTCGCCGGCGTGCCGAGCGTGGGCCGGCTGTTCCTGTGCGCCGTCACCGGCATCGTCGTGACCGCGCTCATCGTGGTCATCACCGAGTACTTCACGGCGACGCGCTACAACCCGGTCAAGAGCATCGCCAAGGCGAGCGTCACCGGCCACGCCACGAACATCATCCAGGGCCTCGCCGTGTCGATGCAGTCGACCGCCCTGCCGGTGATCGTCATCGCCGGCGGCATCCTCGCCAGCTACGTGTCGGCCGGCGGACTCACGGCCGGCGGCGGCAACGGCGGCCTCTACGGCATCGCCGTCGCGGTCATGGCCATGCTCTCGATGACCGGCATCATCGTGGCGATCGACGCCTACGGGCCGATCACCGACAACGCCGGCGGCATCGCCGAGATGGCCAACCTGCCCGAAGAGGTGCGCGCCACCACCGACCCGCTCGACGCGGTGGGCAACACCACCAAGGCGATCACCAAGGGCTATGCGATCGGCTCGGCCGGCTTTGCCGCCCTGATCCTGTTCGTGTCGTACACCAACGACCTGAAGGTGGGCTTCGGCGTCGGCGTGGTCAACCTCTTCCGGGTCAACCAGCCGTGGGTGCTGGCCGGCCTGCTGATCGGCGGCCTGCTGCCCTACCTGTTCGCCAGCCTGTGCATGCAGGCCGTGGGGCGCGCCGGCGGCAAGGTGGTCGAAGAGGTCCGCCGCCAGTTCCGCGAGGTCGAGGGCATCATGGAGGGCACCGGCAAGCCCGAGTACGGCAAGGCGGTCGACATCGTCACCCGCTCCGCCATCCGCGAGATGATGCTCCCGGCCGCCATCCCCGTGCTCACGCCGATCATCATCGCCCTCGTCTTCTGGGACAAGGCGTACCTGGTGCTCGGCGGCGTGCTCATGGGCTCGATCATCACCGGCCTGTTCCTGGCGATCTCGATGACCAGCGGCGGCGGCGCCTGGGACAACGCCAAGAAGCTGATCGAAGACGGCGCCTACGGCGGCAAGGGCTCCGACGCCCACGCCGCGGCGGTCACCGGCGACACGGTCGGCGATCCCTACAAAGACACGGCGGGTCCGGCGATCAACCCGATGATCAAGGTCATCAACATCGTCGCCCTGCTCGTGATCCCGTTCCTGGTCCACTAGAAACAGGCGCGCGGTGGGGCGGGGCGGGCGGCTGCAAGCCGCCCGCCCCGCCCCACCCGACGGACAGCCTCGGCGACGCCGGCGCGCGCTCCATGCGCGTCTCGCCGCCGTCCTGCCGGATGTGCTACCGTATGAGGCTGCCTCGTCGGTGCCGTGACGGGGCGTCGGTATGAGAAGAGCACATCAGATCCTGGCGGTGGTCTTCGGCGTCGTAGGGGCGGCGCTGATCGTGCGGGGGGCTGTGGGTGGTCTGTGGCCCGTCTCCGTGCAGCTCCTGGCGGGGATCCTTCTGCTCTTCCTGGCGGTGTTGCGCTGGATCTACGCCTAGCGCAGGCTGCCGAACTGGGGAAGAGGGCCGCGGCGGCCCGGCGGACGACGACACGGTGAGCTTGTAAGTGGCGCGACGCAAAAAGCGAGAGGGTCATCTCCACAAGGTGCTGGGCGTTCCGGCGCTGTTCAGCACGGCCTACGGCAACGTCGGTTCGTCGATCTACTACGCCCTCGGCGTGGTCGCCCTGTACGCCCTCGGCCTCACGCCGCTCGTCTTCATGCTCACCGGTCTGCTGTTCGTCACGACGGCCTTCTCGTACGCCGAGGCGACCACGATGTTCCCCGAGGCGGGCGGCTCGTCGAGCTTCGCGCGGCACACCTTCAACGAGTTCGTGAGCTTCGGCGCCGGCTGGGCGCTCATGCTCGACTACATCATCACGATCGCCATCTCGGCGTTCTTCGTGCCCAACTACCTGGCCGCCTTCTGGCCCATCCTCAAGACCTGGCCGTACAACTCGATCGGCGGCATCGCCGTCATCGCCTTCCTGGTGACCATCAACATCATCGGCATCAAAGAGGCGGCGCGCCTCAACATCGTCCTGGCCATCCTCGACCTGAGCACTCAGACCCTGCTGGCCATCGTCGGCCTGTTCGTCTTTCTTTCGCCCCGGCTGCTGATCACGCAGATCCACTTCGGCACGGCGCCGACGCTGCATCAGTTCATCTACGGCATCTCGATCGGCACGGTGGCTTACACCGGCATCGAGACCATCTCGAACATGGCCGAGGAATCGTCCAATCCGGGACGCGACGTGCCGCGCGCGGTAAAGTTCGTCCTGCTCGCCGTGCTGGGCGTGTACTTCGCGATCTCGATGGTCGGTCTGTCGGCCATGCCGGTGCACTACAACGTCGTGCCCGTGAATGCGGCGACCCACAAGACGATCCCGCAGGCGATCGTGCCCGAGCCCGGCCGCAAGGTCGAGACGGGGCCCTGGCTGTTCAAGGCAGACCCAAGCCAGAAGGTCTACGTTCTGCCCAACCCCAGCCGGCACCGCCACGCTGTCGGTCAAGCCGACCGGCAAGGTCTACCTGCAGAACGGTCAGCTCGTGACCAGGCTCTACGGCACGCAGCTCGCCACCGTCTGGGAGGCCGACCCGCTGCAGGGCATCGTCCAGAACCTGCCCAAGGAGCTCGCCTGGATGCGCGTCATCCTGGCGCCCTGGATCGCTCTGCTGGCGGCCACCATCCTGATCATCGGCACCAACGCCGGCATCATCGGCTCGTCGCGCCTGGCCTACTCGATGGCCGGGCACAAGCAGCTCCCGCCGATCCTCAGCCGCGTGCACCCGACGCGCTTCACGCCGTACGTCTCGATCGCCCTCTTCGGCACGATCGCCTCGATCCTCATCCTGCCCGGCAAGATCAGCCTGCTGGCCGACCTCTACGCCTTCGGCGCGATGATCTCGTTCACCGTCGCGCACGTCTGTGTCGTTGCCCTTCGATTCAAGCAGCCCGATATCGAGCGGCCCTGGCGGGCGCCGCTCAACTTCCGCATCGGCAAGGTCACGGTGCCGCTGACGTCGGTGATCGGTGCGCTCGGCACGTCCACCGTCTGGGTGGTCGTCGTTCTCACGCATGTCGACGGACGTATCGTCGGCCTGAGCTGGATGGCCATCGGCATCGTCATGTATGTCATTTACCGCAAAGCGAAGGGCTACTCGCTCACCCAGACGGTCAAGGCCGTGCCGCTGCCCGAGTCGGTCCAGGCCGACATCGACTACAACCAGCTGCTCGTGCCGATCGTGGGCTCGCGCATTACCGACGAGATGATGGTGCTGGCGTGTCAGCTCGCCACCGAGAAGAAGTCGGCGGTCGACGCCCTATACGTGATCGAGGTGCCCTTCAACCTGCCGCTCGACGCGAGTCTGCCCACGGAGCGCGAGAACGCCCAGGCGCTGCTCGAGCAGGCGGCCGTGGTCGCCGACCAGTTCGGGGTGACGATGACGCCCATCGTAGTGACCGCCCGGGCGGCGGGGCGGGCGATCGTCGACGAGGCCAAGGACCGCCGCTCCGAGGTCATCATCCTGGGCGCCACGCGCAAGCGCCGCTTCACCGAGCGCGCCTTCGGCGGCACGATCGACTACGTCCTCCAGCACGCGCCCTGCGAGGTGCTGATCAACCTGGTGCCGCTCGAGGGCGTCTACGCAGAGGATGAGGCCGCCGGCAGCGAAGCCGGCGTTGGCGGGGCCGGTGACGGCGGGGCCGCGGGCCGGCCCGCGTCTCACGTTTGAGGCGGCTCCGGTTCGCAGTATGCTCCACCTGAAGACGCGGCGCGCCGCGGCCCGAGCGGCCGGTGCGCCACAACCCAAGGCGCTCCCGCAACGGGCGCCCCTGTGAGGTGAGGACCATGTACGTCGTGATCGCAGGCTGTGGCCGGGTGGGGTCGAGCCTGGCCACGCAGCTCGTGAGCGAAGCCCACGAGGTCTGCGTCATCGACGAGAGCCCCGAAGCGCTCTCGCTGCTCGGCGACGGCTTTCCGGGCCAGTTCGTCATTGGCCAGGCGATCGACTGGGAGACGCTCCACGAGGCGCGCCTCGGCGAGGCCGACGCTTTCGTCACAGCGACCGACGGCGACAACACCAACATCGTCGCGGCCCAGATCGCCCTCAAGCACTTCGGCGTGCGCTGCTGCGTGGCCCGGGTGTTCGACCCGCTGCGCGCCGACCTGTTCGAACAGACCGGCATCCGCACCGTGTGTCCCACCAAAGACGCCCAGGATCTGCTGCACGAGGCCGTCGGCTCGTGCACGCCGTAGGAGGCTGAAGTCATGTTCATCGTGATCGTCGGTTGCGGCAAGGTAGGAGTCAACACCGCCCGCAGCCTGTTGCACCTGGGCCACGAAGTGATCGTCGTCGAGCAGCGCAAGTCGCGCTACGACCTGTTGCTCGAAGAGCTGGGCGACTGCCTCATGCTCGGCGACGGCACCGAGATCTGGGTCCTCGAGAAGGCCGGCATAGGGCGCGCCGACCTGGTGGTCGCCGTGACCGGCGACGACGAAGACAACATCATCATCTCGCAGATCGCCAAGCTCAAATACGCGGCGCCCAAGGTCGTGGCGCGCGTCAACAACCCGTTCAACCAGCCCACGTTCGACGTGCTCGGCATCGACGCCACCATCTGCGCCGCGACCAACATGCTGCGGCTCATCATGCACGAGCTGCCGGCCCACAAGTACGTGCCGCTGCTCACGCTCAAACGCGAGAACATCGAGGTCGTCGAGCTCGAGGTGGGGGAGACCTCGCCGCTGGCCAACCGCCGCATCGCCGATATCACGCTGCCCGGCGGCGTTCTGCTGTCGGCCATCCTGCGCAACGGCAAGGCGCTTCTGCCGGCCCAGGCCGCCGAGATCCTGCCCGACGACTACGTCATCTGCCTGCTCGAGCCCGGCAGCGAGACCGAGCTCATTCACGCGTTCCTGCCCGAGGAGAACCCCGCCGAGGTGCAGGCCGAGGGTGAGATCGACGTCTACGGCGGCGAGTAAGGCGCCGCTGCCGGCGAGTGAGGTGTCGCGGGCGCCGGTGAGTGAGGCGCCGCTGCCGGCGGCGCTCCCCGACCACGCCTACTACCCGCGAGCCGACGCAGCCCGCATCGTCGCCGCGCTGTCGATCTGCTTTCTGCACACCTCCGGAGCCGTCGGGGCGCGGGCCGGAGGCCAGTCCGCGCCCCAGCTTGCGCTGCACGACCTGTCGATCTGGGCGTTGCCGTTCTTCTTTGCGGCCGCGGGCTACTTTCACGTGGCCGGGTCGGGCGTTGGCGGGCGCTCCGGGTCGTGGCTGGGGCGCCGCCTCCTGCGGCTGGCGGTGCCGTTCCTGGCCTTCACGGCGCTCTACCGGGCGTGGGAGCTGCAGCACTTCCACGAGCGCTACTCGTGGCTTCTGCTGCGCCACGATCTGATCTTCGGCACAGCCTCCGCGCACCTGTGGTTTCTGCCGGTGCTGGTGTGGTGCTGCGTCATCGTCTGGGTCGTTGAGCGGACCGGGTCGCGCGGCGCGCTGCTCGGGCCTCTCGCCGTTTCTGCCGGCGCCGCCGTCGCCTTTGTCGTGATCAGCTCACTCGCCCCGCGGGGCGCGAGCTACGCCTACTATCTCTACCGCACACCGCTCTTCTGGCTGCTGTTCTACGTGTGCGGCTGGTGGCTCGCGCGGCGACGTGGCGAGTGTGCGTGGCTGAGCGCGGACTGGCCCTGGCTCGCGCTCGCCGTCGGTGCGGCGTGCCTGGTCGCCTCACGTCTGCCGGGGCCGCAGCAGGTGGTGGCCCTGTACTACGTCGGGGCCGGCCTTGTGGGCCTGGCGGTCGCGGTCGTGGCGGTGCGGCGGCCGGGCCGCAGGCCCGGCCGCCTCGTCGGCTCGCTGGCGGCCGCGACCCTGGGCTTCTACCTGCTGCACTTCTTCGTCCTGGACCTGTTTCTCACCTACGCTCCCCTGAGCGGTTGGCGCTACGGCGCGACCCTCTACCAACTCGCCGTCTACGCGACGGTCACGCTGGTGACCGCGGCCGTCGTGCTCGCGGCGCGGACCTGGCGACCGCTGCGCTGGGTGTTCGGGTAGCCGGGGCGTCGGCGGCCGTCTGGAGGCTCGCGGCCGAAGCGGTAGCAAGCCCGAGGGTGGGGAACGCCGCCGGCCGCCCTCAGTCGCGCCATCCGGGCGGTTGACCGGCATCTGTCTCGTCACTACGATAGAGCGCGCTCTACGGAGCCCTCACATCGGTGGCGAGGTAGCTCAGTTGGTAGAGCACATGACTGAAAATCATGGTGTCGGCAGTTCAATTCTGCCCCTCGCCACCA
>CAVVVA010000007.1:0-77503 GCA_963751565.1 uncultured Actinomycetes bacterium
GTCTACGTGGACAAGATGAGCCGCTATCTAGAGGGCCTCCCCATCACCGCGAAAGCGCGACGGCTCGCACCGAAGATGGCGGCGATGCTTTTCAACTACAAGAGAATCCAGAACGGGTCGAAGCTGGTCGACCGCTCGACCGAAATGGTAGGAGGCCGACGGGCCATTCGTCTCGTCTTGGCCGGCAAAGTGAACGGGAAGGAGGAGGTCTACATAGCGTACTTCCTAGGCACGGCCAAGCACGTGTACACGCTGGTCTATACAGCCCCGGTTGTCTCCAGCTCGGGTAGCGGCAAGTATCGAGTCGAGTGCGACAGCCTCATCGCCACGTTCTCGTTCCGCTGAGCTGGTCACTGGACAGAGAGGTCTGTCATCCTGACTTGGACTGTCATAGGCGCGGTTGGGGCCGTCATTGCCGCAGCAACCGGAGTCTGTTTGGTTCTCTGGGCTTGGAAGGACCGGACAGCCATCGTGCTCGTATCAGTCGGCCGGTGGAAGGAGACCGACATAGTGGCGACCCTGACCGTTCAGATGCAGCGGGGGCGACCACTCATCTTGTATGAGGCTGGCATATGTCTGCGCGACGGCAGCCGTCACCAGCTACCCCGATATTCCGTGGCGGGTCTCGACAGACTTCCTCGGGACCTGAGCCCACGCGGAAAGGTAACGATTGCCGTGAGTGCCGCCCATGTCTGGCAGCGGTTGGTGCAACTCAGGCGAGGCGCTGAAGATGTCGCAGTGTGTCTGTATTTGGAAGATGGGGCTGGCAACTACTACGACTCAAGTGAGTGGGTGGTCTTCAACGCAACCACCTCGTCGATGATTCTGCCGTCCAGCGCGCTCTAGGCGGTGCGGAGGGCGAGGTTCGCACGCTCGAACGCTGTTTGCGCCAGACCGGGAACGACGAAGTGCGTGGGCGGCTTGAGCGACTGCGGAAGAAGATGGGCCAGTAGTCGCCGAGCGCCGCAGGCGCGGGAGGGCGACTGTCTTGTATGACCGGGCGTCAGGCAGCGCAGTCGCCGTCCCGCCGATTCAAGGCTACGCGCTGTCCCTCAGAGTCGGCCACAAGAGTCGGTGCCGTCGCTGGGTGGCAATCAGGTCGGTCCCTCGTCCTCGTCGAGGTACCCCACTCGGGTACCAAACCGAACGTCTGCCGCTCGACACTCTTCCTTGTCCGGCCATCCCAGTAAGCGTGAAGAAAGCCTCATCGCCTCCGCATATAGCGCCGGGGCGACGAGGAAGGGCATCTCAGGCTGCCTGAATGGAAGCCTGGAAGGGAGCCTCTCCTCGAAATGGACTGTCCAGCCGTCCTCGTGCTGCTGGGCGAAGTGCTCAAGCATCATCCACACATCCCCGTGGCCGGCAGCGCTCCCCGGCCTGTATAGGAGGTCGTACAGACCGCGAAAGCTCGAGGCCAACCTGTCAAGGTGCTTGAGGTTCTCCAGCGTGCCTGGGTCACGAGACTCAAGGCCGAGGCGCGGGTCGTCGAAGTCGGCAGCAGACAGAGTCCACCTCCGGTCGCACTGAGTGGTCATGTCAAACACATTGGGCGGGTCGCCCAAGTCGCGGTTCCTCGCGTCCACGAACAGGCGCTCGACCTCAGCGGGCAGCATAGAGAAGTCGGCGAATGACAGGCTCTTGTTCGCCCGCAGAAGCTCTCCCCACGAGTCGCGCACCAGCCTCTTGATGTGCTCGTTGGGGTCGATTGCAGTCCAAGCAAAGGTGATTACGGTTTCGTAGAGCGACCTCGCTACGAGCCAGCCATCGAGATAGTGGCGAGCACGCAGAATCGCCATGAGCGACTCCATCGAGCAGGTGGCCTTGGCCATGCAGCACGCGCCGACCACGGGCCAGAGTGGACTGGGAGGAAGGTCCCTCGGCGCGGCGCGTCTCACGAGAGACACGAGTTCATCGACAGCGTCGGGTAGCTTTCTAAGGATGGCCAGTGGCTCACCGCGCGAATCCACCCAGAACCCCCACTATTGATGCCGGTGCGGCAATTGTAGTTGCCGTGGCCTCCGAGTGTTGGCCAATCGCCCGCGTCGTTGCCCGCGGATTTGCCCGCGAGACGTGCTTTCGGCATTCGCGTCGACTGAGACAGGGGATAACGAAAGCCCTCCAGAAGTGGTAAGCGTTCAGTTGGTCTTCGCTGGATCAGGCTAGCGAGGGAACGGGGTCGCCCCGAATACTTGCGGCGAGGACCTCGCTGAGGTAGGCAAACAGCGAGCGCTTCTGCAGGCGGCAGGTGATCGAGGCCGAGAGCAGGCGCGCGATGGTGCGCTCGCCCTCCTCGGACTGGCTGCCGAGCGAGAGCTTGCGATAGATGACCGCCCCGCGCAGCCCACGCTCCGCACGGTTGTTGGTCGGCTCCACGCCGGGCTCACTGGCAAAGGTCCACAGGGCCGGCCAGCACTTGAGCAGGTTCTTGGCCAAGGTGCGATGGCGGCGGTTGCGGGGGCTTTTGCGCGCCGCTTCCTCAAGCAGCCTCCGCAGCTCATCTCTGAGGACAGCGATGTGCTCGGCGAGCTGTTCGCGATCGCCGTCGCTGCGGTAGTCGTCCCAGGCGGCAAACAGCGCCGCCGCGATCGCGAGGCCGGCCTCGCCGAACTCCTTCTGTGCTCCGAGCCCCTCGCTGTGCGCCCTGAAGTCGCGCACCAGGTGCGCCCAGCAGAGCTGGCGGCGCTCGACGTCGAGGTAGTTGTAGGCCCACCAGCGGTCCGAGCAGGCGATGCCGCTGAACTCCTCGCCCAAGAGCGCTCGGGCCTCGCGCTCGTGGCGATCGGCGGCGATGCGAAAGATCGCCGTGCGCCCGGTGAGGGCGCCCCAGAGGGTGCGCTTGCCGCCCCGGGTGCGCCAGCCGGTCTCATCGACGTTGAGCACTGGGGAGGCCCGGCTCTGGTGCAGCAGCTCTCCGTAGGGCACCGTAAGCGCCGCCGCCGTGCGCTGCAGGATGGCGTCGACCGAGCCGGCGCAGAGTCGGGCGCCGAACAGCTCGCCGGTCAGCTCGACCGTGTCCCGGCGGGAGATGCGGTTGCGCACGGCAAGGGTGGCGATCGCCGCCTGCAGGCGCGGGCCGAAGGCACCCGGCGGCACCTCGGCAGGAAGCTCGGCCCGCACCTGGGCGCCGCAGTCAGGGCAGCGCAGGCGCTGCAGGCGGTGCTCGCTCAGGGTGACCGTGATCGCGGGCAGCTCGGCGACCTGGTGGCGGGCGGGTCTGCCGAGAGGACGACGCTCCTCCGCGGTGAAGCGGTGGCCGCAGGCGCAGCGCCAGGGCCAGTGGTCGATGATCTCGTCCACGGCCTCGATCGGTGCCAGTCGCCGACCGTGGCCCTTATGACCGTGCTGGGCACCGCGCTTACGCTCCGAAGACGGTGTCCGCTTGCGTAGCGGTGCCCCGGGCGGATCGGCGCTGGGCGGCAGCGAGGAGTTTTGCGAGTTGCGGTTCAGGCGCCGCTCAAGCTCGGCGATACGCTCCTCCTGCTTGGCGAGCCGCGCCTCCAGCGCGGCGACCCGGGCCGAGAGCGCCAGGAGCACGGCGACCACCGCCTCGCGTCCCTGCTCATAGATCGCCTCCGCCTCGGCGCGCTCCATGGTCGAGGGTTCGATGCGCACGAGACGGCGCCTGCCCCGTACCCCTCGGCCTCTTCTTCAGCTGCATAGCCAGACCGACTGAACGGTTACCAGAAGTGCCCCATGAGCAGGCCCTTTTCGAGATTAGTGCGGTTCAAGTGAGACGCATGTATACGCGCGGAATGGAACTGCAAAACCTTTGCCTGCGTCGGGGAGAGGCGCCCGAGGGTTGGACGTCTCCACGTTCTGCACCACGTGAACTGTCGCTGCGCGTGGCGGACTCGCCGACGGAGAGCCGACGGTCCAGTCGTACATCGTTCACAGATGAGCGACGAGTGCCTCTGGACTACCTCCGCACCGTGACCGTGACCGCCCTGCTTCTCACGATCAGGCTGCCCACTTTGTAGGAAGCGACCAAGACCCACTTCCCTGTCGTTTTGGCCTTCATGGTCCAGCGGTAGGCGCCCGACGAGGAAATCGTCCGACGCTTGAGAAGTGTGAGCTTGGTGCCCAGTCTGCGGTAGATGCGCACCACACGGTGGGCGGCGGCGAAGTTTCTCACCGTCCCGCTCAGCGTGACGCTCCTGCCGAGCTTCACGACCGTCGCTGAGGCGCGAAGCGCCACGGTGGGTTTGGCCACGAGGAGGCTGGTGCTGGTCGCCGACGCGTGGGCGGCAGCGTTGGTAGCCGTCACCGTGCAGCTCAGCCGGTGGCCGCAGTCGGCGGTCCGCACATTGTAGCTGTTCTGGGTTGCGTCACTGATAGCAACACCGTTGCGCAGCCACTGATAGGTGAGGGTGGGAGCCGGGCTGCCGCTCCACGTGCCGCTCGAACAGGTGACCGTGCGACCCATGCAGCCGGTACCGGTGAGTTCCGGCAGGACCGTGTTGGCCGGGGCGGTCTCGTAGGTGTAGCGATCGGCCGAGCCCGTCGCGCTCGTGCCGCCCGCGGTGGTGACGGTGACATGGACGCTCCCGGCGCTTCCCGCTGCCGGAGCGGTCGCGGTGACCTCGGTATCGCTGTTGACCGCAAAGCTCGCTGTCGCGCCGCCGAACTTCACGCCGGTGGCGCCGCTTAAGTTGGTGCCGCTGATCGTCACCGTGGTGCCGCCGGCAAGGGGCCCGGCCTGCGGGCTGACGCCGCGCACCGTCGGTGCGGCTGCGTAGGTGTAGCGATCGGCCGAGCCCGTCGCGCTCGTGCCGCCCGCGGTGGTGACGGTGACATGGACGCTCCCGGCGCTTCCCGCTGCCGGAGCGGTCGCGGTGACCTCGGTATCGCTGTTGACCGCAAAGCTCGCTGTCGCGCCGCCGAACTTCACGCCGGTGGCGCCGCTTAAGTTGGTGCCGCTGATCGTCACCGTGGTGCCGCCGGCAAGGGGCCCGGCATGCGGGCTGATGCCCGAGACCGTGGGGGCAGGCGGCGTCGGGCTGCCGACCAGAGCGTCCACCACGCCGCCGCTGCTGTAGTTGGCGCTGACCGGTTTCCCCGCAAAGGCGGGGCTGGCCGACACGCTTGCGAAGTTTCCCGACAGCGAGCCCGTGTAGGAAAGGATCGCGAGCCTGTCCCCGGCCTGCGCCGAGGACTGATAGCCTGCGTCCGGCACCAGCTCGAGCGTGCCCGCCAGCGAGACGTTGCCGCCCACGCTCAGCCATGAGTACTCCTGACCGCTGCCGCCATTGGTGCTGCCGTCGGCCGCGATCGTAAGCGTGCCGCCTGAACCCTGGCTGTAGTTGTTGCCGGTCACCGTGAGGCACCCCGGACCCGAGTCGCCGGGCGCGACTGTCCCGCCGGTGTTGGAAAGCGGTGAGTCGATGGTGCCGCTGCCAGTGAGCAGACCGCCGTTGATCGTGATCGCTCCGGAGTCGTTGCCGATAGTGCCATCGACCTGCACTGTTCCGCCCTGCAAGGTGAACGAGGCCGGCTGGAAGGTCTGAGTGCTGGGCACCGTGGTCGTCCCGCCGGTCTGTATCAGCGCGTAGACGGGCAAGGAGACGGGGCTGGCGCTTGTGGTAACAAAGCCGCCGGCTGTGATCGTCAGCCCGAGCCAGTCGTTCTGGTAGCTCGACTGGCTGAAGGTGACGGTGCTCGTGGTGCTGAGCGTCACCCCGCCGGAGCCGGTGAAGTCGCTGTCGCTGATCGTGATCGGGTTGGCGCCGGCGTCAAGCGAGCCACCGGCGAGCAGGTCCCGGCCGCTGCCCCCGATCGTGAAGCTGTGGCTGCCCGTCTGTGCGACCGCCAGCTGACCGCCGTTGCTGTTACCGATCGAGGACTGCGACCCCGTAGCGCTTTCCAAGTCGAAATCACCGGCCACCGTCAAGGTCTGCCCGGTCGCACCCGACAGATCGCCACCGGAGATCGCCAGGCCGCCGATCGTCGGGCTGCCGGTCACCATCACGGAGCCGCTGGTCACCGCGAGACTGCCGCTCCAGGTGGCGTTGGAGTTGATCGTCATCGTTGAAGTGCCGTTCTCGATCAGCGTGCCGCCAGCGACCGCCCCGGAGATCGTGCCGCCGCCGATGCTCACCGCGGCACCGGGGCCGATCTGCAAGGTCGAGCCCGAGTCCGTGCTCAGGCCGGGCACGGTCAGCGTGCCGCCCGCGATCCCCCCCAGGCCGCCGGTCAGGTGCAGCCCGAACATGGGCGCACTGACATCGCCGCTGGTAACAAAGCCGCCGGCTGTGATCGTCAGCCCGAGCCAGTCGTTCTGGTAGCTCGACTGGCTGAAGGTGACGGTGCTCGTGGTGCTGAGCGTCACCCCGCCGGAGCCGGTGAAGTCGCTGTCGCTGATCGTGATCGGGTTGGCGCCGGCGTCAAGCGAGCCACCGGCGAGCAGGTCCCGGCCGCTGCCCCCGATCGTGAAGCTGTGGCTGCCCGTCTGTGCGACCGCCAGCTGACCGCCGTTGCTGTTACCGATCGAGGACTGCGACCCCGTAGCGCTTTCCAAGTCGAAATCACCGGCCACCGTCAAGGTCTGCCCGGTCGCACCCGACAGATCGCCACCGGAGATCGCCAGGCCGCCGATCGTCGAGTCATCTGTCCCCGAGGCAAGATAGAGGCTGCCGCCGGTGATGCTGAGCGCCCCGCCTTGGATCGAGTCCGCAGTCGCGCTGCCATCAGCGCTTGAGATGGTGACCGTGTTGCCGGCGTCCCAACTCACAATGGCCGACGAGGTGGGGATCCCGGCGCTCCAGTTGGCGGCGGTGCCCCAGTCCCCCGAGCCGCTGTAGGTGTCGGTGAAGGTGGCCGCCTTGGCCTGCGGCGGATGCAGCGTGCCCAGAGCCAACCCACACAGCGCACCCGCCATCGCCAGCAGGCAGATGCGGCCCACGATCCTCCAGCCGCCTCGACTGAAAGCGATCATCTCCTCCCCCTCCTCGTGCGCCGGCCCCATCCACCAGGGCTTGCGCTTAGCGCCAACCACGGCAGAGCCACGGCTGTGGCGTGTTGGGCACGAGAACCTGCCATCACCGCCTCGCCCGGGCGCCTCGTAGAATCGGACCTCCGTCTCACGGGAGGTTCGCTCCGCGGTCCTCGCTTTCCTGTATCTGCTGCTGTGTCTCCGGCTGTTGGCTACATCGCAGAGCGCGTTTCACGTCGAGGTCGAGCCGGCGTGCTTCGCCACCAGCTCGCGGCCCTCAGGCGCCAGGAGAGCAATCCAGCTCCTGACTATGTACCGATGGTCATCGTCTGGCGGCTTCCCGGCGACGATAGGTAACGGCTCCTTTCTCAAAGGCCGCCGGAACAGAAACACACGCACTGGCCGGAACCCATTCGTCGGTCCACCTTCTCTGACATCGCCAGGGCCGGTTCTCGTGTGGAACCGGCACCCAATCAGCCGCGTTCGGCGTGATCATCGCCTTGCCGCGCACAGGTCCGCCGGACCTCTCCCCGCTCTTCCTCCTGCACAGCCACCCGAGCGCCGCCGGGCTGCCGACAAACGAGCGCACCACTCTGGTCGCCTGCGGCCGCTGGGCCGGTGCTTTGGGAGCCCCTTTCGGCGTTGCTCTGTCGTGCCCCAGAGCGAAGCTCACAGCGCTACGTACAGACGCGCGTCAAGGGGGACAGCATGCGCGGTCACATCCGCAGGCGAGGCAGTGCCAGCTTCGAGTACATCGTCGACGTGGGCGCGGCCGCAGCCCAGCGCTGCGAGGACTGCAACAAGCGCTTCTGGCTTGAGCGCAAGCCCAAGGAGTCCTGCCCGGCCTGTGGCGGCAGGCTGCGCGAGACCGAGGAGCGCCGCCGCGCCATCAAGGCCGGCTTTGCCAGCCGCAAGGAGGCCCAGGCGGCGATGGCCAAGGTGATGGTGGCAGTCGAGGAGAGAAGCTACGTCGCACCGAGCAAGCTGACGGTCCGCGAGTACCTGAACAAGGAATGGCTGCCGGCGATCGAATCGACGGTGCGCCCGACCACCTACCGCTCCTACGAGCAACACGTGCAGTTCCACATCGTGCCGCACATCGGCTCGCTCAAGCTGGAAAAGGTGAACGGGGCGACGCTGAACGCCCTCTACGCCAAGCTCGCCTGCCAGGGCAAGCGCGACGGCAAGCGCGGCCTCTCCCCGCGCACGGTGCACCACGTCCACGTCTGCCTGCACCGCGCCTTGCGCGATGCCGTACGCTGGGGTCGCCTCTTTCGTAACCCGGTCGATGCCGCCGACCCGCCCAGGGTGGCCGGCCCCGGATCGCGGGAGATGAAGACCTGGAGCGCCGCGCAGGTGCGAGCCTTCTTGAGGCCACCAAGGATGAACGCCTCTACCCTCTCTGGCGGTTGCTCTGCATGACCGGCATGAGGCGGGGCGAGGTGCTCGGCGTCAAGTGGGAGGACATCGACCTCGAGGCAGGACGACTCTCCGTGCGTCGTTCGCTCATCCCCTTAGGCGAGCGAGGTCATCGTCTCCGAGCCCAAGACGGCGCGCGGGCGGCGCTCGATCGCCTTGGACGTCGAGACGGTCGAGGTCCTGAAGGCGCAGGCCGCCAGGCAGCTTGCCGAACAGCAGACCTTCGGCGAGGACTGGTGTGACTCGGGCTATCTCTGCACCAAGGAGGACGGCACTCCTACCACCCCGAGGTGGTGAGCCGCTACTTCCGCCAGGCGGTGAAGAGGGCGATGCTGCCCATGATCCGGCCGCACGACCTGCGCCACACCCACGCCACCTTGGCCCTGCAGGCCGGCATCCACCCCAAGGTCGTCAGCGAGCGGCTCGGCCACGCCAACATCTCGATCACCCTGGACACCTACTCGCATGCCATCCCGGCGCTGCAGGAGGAGGCGGCGGAGCGCATCGCGGAGCTGGTAAGCGGGAAGAGCTGAGCAGACCGTCGCCCGAGGAACTGCCACCGCCGCCGGCCTGCCTGGGCTGACCTCAGGCGCGGTCGCCGGCCAGGCCGTGGCACGGAAATGGTCCACATGGGCCCACATGTGGGGCCCGACGTCGTCGCGCGATGCGCCTCCGAGCCCGCCAAAACCGAGCAATATGCGCGAATATCGGGCTCAATCAGCCGGTACGGAGATGCGGTCGCAAGCGCTGTCGGAGAAGCCGAGTCGGCGCGGCCGTGGCAGGCGTCTTCCCTTCCTCGCCGGGGCCACGATGCCGGTGGCTCGGACGAGTGCCATATCCGAGGCTAAGGCTGGTCGGCTCGCGGACCTAAACAGCCTGCCGGATGACACCGTCTGTGTCGCATTCGGCTCATGCCCTCGCCTCGTCGTGCAAGGACGGCAGCGAACTGCACGATCTGAGGTAGCGGTGGCCATGCTGAGCGCGCGGGACGGGCCGAGAAGTCGCACATAGTCGCAGATATCAGGCTCAATCGGGGCCATCAAAGGCGCCTGCGTATTGCCGCCAAAGACGCCCAGTGAAGGCCAGCCAACCGCAGTCTTCGAGCTTTCGCGCCGCGCCTTCTCCGCGGTGATTGTGCCGACCCGAGCAGCCAACGAATTCTGTACTTCTTCTCGCCCCGCGCGTTAGCTGGACCCGTCCTCCCGAACTTCGAGCCGTGCTCTTTGATGTAGTAGCCAAGTATGCTGTAGGCCGTACTCCAACCGGCCAAGGAGGCGAACGTCATGCTGTTGCTGTGGCACTGGTTCATGCACTACAGCGGAGCCGACAACGGCAAGTGGTATCCGTGGTGGAGCGGCCCCGGCAGTGACCTCGGCGAGCTGACGTTGCTCGTTGCTATGGTCGCGTACTTCCGGGCGACACAGCTGTCACGTGAAGGGCTGCTGGCGTCATGGACGTCATCCGTACCGTCACTACATGTTGTGCGCCAAGCATCACCCCGATGTGCCGTCGGCTGGCATCACGCACGAGCACATCCGCTCATTGAAGGTCGGCGAGAAAGCCGCTGAGTGTGGCGCGGAGGCTGCCGCCGGCTCGCGGGTCGGACACGTCGAGGAGATGCAGGAGACGATGTCGAGTCGATGAGAGTGACCCGTTGACGTGATGAACGACGAGGAGCACGCCCTGTCGATGGCCGGTTCGCTGCCGGCCAGCAGGCCCGCGGTCGGTCCGCGCGATGTGCAGGAGGCTGTCGCCTGAAAAGATGCGACGCAGGCGAAACGGGCCAATCTGCCCGTGATGCGCCCACACACGACCTTCGGCAGCCACGCTACGCAGGCCCTGCACGCTGATATCCGCCCAAGATCGTCGGAGCGCTCGGACATCCCTCTGAGGCGACTCGCGAACCCACTCGCTGTCCCGGCGCCGCGATAGTCAGGAACCGTCACCGGTTGTCATTTTGGCCTCAGACGCGCAAGGTCGCCGAGCTCACCTTTGGCGGCAAGTCGACGAGGATTTGGGGGAGGATTTGGGCCGAATGTCGGCGCGAATGTCGGCATCGCCATACGAGCGGAGGTGAACGGATCGAGAAAGTGGCTGGGTGCAGGAGAATATTCTGGAGGCGGCGACCGGAGTCGAACCGGTGATTAAGGTTTTGCAGACCTCTGCCTTACCACTTGGCTACGCCGCCCCGGCGCAACGGTCGGCGGCGAGCCGGCGAAGCCGACGAGCCGCACCCCCGCTAGACGAAAGGCAGACCGGCAGAGCCCACCGCTCATGCCCTCTGCCTCAGGTGAAATGGTTCTGGAGCGGGTGAAGGGACTTGAACCCTCGACCTTCTGCATGGCAAGCAGACGCTCTAGCCAACTGAGCTACACCCGCGCAGACGGGTAGTGTACACGACCGCGCCGGACGGTCGCAAATGGGCACCGGCTCCCCGGCGGCGGCGCCGAGAGGCCGCGCGGCCCTGGTCGCGGCGGCGTCGAGAATCGGCGCCGGCTACGTCGCGGCGGCGTCGAGGGCCTCGTTGACCAGGCGGTCGGCCGGCGCGTTCTCGTCGCGGCGGATGCACTTGATCTCGACCTCCTGGAACTGCTCCAGAAGGGCGGTCGCCTGCTGATGGTAGCCGCGCATGTTGGCGTCCTTGACCTTGTAGCGGCCGGTGAGCTGCCGGCAGATGAGCTCGCTGTCGGAGTGCACGGTCAGCTTGCGGATCTGGCGGTCGAGGGCCAGCTCGAGGCCGGCGATCAGCGCCTGGTACTCGGCCACGTTGTTGGTGGCGGTGCCGATCGTGTCGGAGAACTCCTCCTGGAGCTCACCCTCGGAGTTGAGGAGGCAGCCGCCGATCGCCGCCGGCCCCGGGTTGCCCCGCGAACCGCCGTCGACGTAGAGCAGCGTGTGGTCGTCTGCGTGGTTGTGGAGGTGGGCCAGGTCGTCCATGGTCTCCTCGATCTCGCCGCTCAGCGCGAGCCGGCGCCACAGGCGACGCGGCTGCTCCAGGAACGTCACGGTCACCTCGTCGCGGCGCAGCGCTTCGGCGAGCTGCACCGACCAGTGCCGCAGGGCGTAGCCCTCGGCGATCTCGTGGGGCACGTCGATCAGCGCGAGCCCCAGGCGGTCGGCCCGGTCGGCGTCGTGGTACTTGATGTCGCCGGTCACCAGGGCGCCAACACCGGCCGCCACGGCTTCGTCGATCAGCGAGGCGCCCGAGCCGGGCAGCACGGCGACGCCCTCGATCACTGCGTGACCCCTCGCCCGTGAAGCGGATGGCCGGCAGGCCGAACAGCGCGCCGACCTCACCGGCGAACTCTTCGAGAGTCCGCGGCGCGCCGAGGTAGCCGATGCGCCCCAGGCCCAGCGTCCGCACCTCGTTCTCGACGGGGTAGACGTCGAAGGCCGGCTCCTCGTAGGAGTGCGCCGCGACGAAGGCGTCGGTCACCGCGCGCCGCAGCGCCCGCGGGAACACCGCCTCGAGGCGCAGCTCGCCGGTGCGCTGCTCCACCCCCACTTCGCCGATGCTGGGGTGGGCGCGCTCGCCGGGCTGGAACGTGCCCTCGCCGGAGATGGCGAACGAGCAGTGGATGTACTCGCCGATCGTGCCGGCTCCGGCGGCGAAGATCGCCGTGCGCACGGCGCCGAGGTCGCTTTCGGGCACGAAGCCGACCAGCTTGACCCAGTCCATGCGGGCCGGCGCAAGCGGCGTCACGCCCTCGAGATTGAGGGCGCCGCAGACGATGTCGGCGAGGCCGCCGTGCGCCTTGTCGACGTTGGTGTGGGCCGCGATGACGGCGATGCCCTTGCCCGCGGCGCGCAGGATGAGGCTGCCCGGGTGGGTGTCGGCCGTGACCGACACGACGGGCTCGCGCACGAGCGGGTGGTGCACGAGCAGCACCTGGCAGTTGCGCCGCGCCGCGTGGTCGAGGGCCGCCGCCGTGGGATCGAGGGCGACCAGCACGGCCCGCACGTCGGCCTCGCGATCGCCGACCTGCAGGCCCACGGTGTCCCACGGCTCGGCGAGCTCGAAGGGGGCGAGCCGGTCGACGGCGTCAACGATCGCTGCGAGCTTCATGGCGGCAGTCTACCATCGCCCGAACGGGCGCCACGGGGCCGCTGTGCGGCGTTGCGGCGGGCTGCGGCGCCGCCGCGGCCCGCCACGGCGTCGCCGGACGACCATGCGGTTGGTGACATCATGATGTCACTTTCTGATGTCATGATATCGCCACCCAGAGGGGTGTCCCGCCGCGGAGTGTGGCGAGCCGGCGCCACGGGCGGCAGGCCGGCGCCACCGGCGGCACGCCGGAACCCCAAACTTCTTGCGCGGCGTGGTGCGCTACAATCGATCTACCGTCGACGCGGCGGCTGCAGACCGCGCGCGTGACCGGCTCTTCGGACGAAGCGCGCCGGGCATCCCCGGCGGGAGTCCCGCGCACGCCCGCGAAAGAACGCGTGTGGGCGCAACATGAGTCGCACGGATGAGTCGCGCGGATGAGTCGCAGGGCTTGGCCGAAAGGGAGATCCCCGTGAAGAGATGGCTGATCGTGGTGGCGGCGCTGGTGGCGCTGGCAGTGGTCGGCGTCGGCGCGTGGGCGGCGTTCGGCCGAGGCGGCGCGACCACGACCGGCGGAGTCGCCGCAACGGGTTCCCAGGCGAGCGCTACACCGTCGGCCGGATCGCCGTCGGCTGGATCGTCGTCCACCGGCACGCCGTCGGCGAGCCCCCTCGCCGCGGGTCTCGCTCATCCCGCTGCCGGCCGGAGTCGGGGCGTTCGCCGCCGCTCCGGCTCCCCGGATGGTCTCCGGGCCTCGCGACAAGCCGGTGCCGATCCTCATGTACCACCTGATCGGCGACCCGCCGGCCGGCGAACCCTATCCCGACCTGTTCGTGCCGCTGGCCGGCTTTGTGGCGCAGATGCACTACCTCGAGGCACACGGCTATACGGCGGTGACGCTCACGCAGCTCGTCGCGTTCTGGCGCGGTACGGGCACGCTGCCGGCCAAGCCGGTCGTGCTGAGCTTCGACGACGGCTACCGCAGCGACTGGCGCGTGGCCGCTCCCATCCTGCAGCGCATCGGTTGGCCCGGCGTGCTCAACCTCTGCATGAACGCGGTGCACCCCCACGGCGACCTGCCGGTGCCGCTCGTGCACGCCCTCGTGCGCGCCGGCTGGGAGGTCGACGACCACACGCTCACGCACCCCGACTTGACGACGCTCGACGCCGCCGGCCTGCACCGCGAGATCGTCGTGTCGCGCGAGGTGCTGCGGGCGCTGACGGGCGAGCCGGTCTCGTTCTTCTGCTACCCGGCCGGCAGGTACGACGCCGCCGTGATCGCCGTCGTGAAGGCCGCCGGCTTCGAGGGCGCGACCACGACCAATCCGGGCCTCGCCACGCCGGCCGACCTGTTCACGCTGGCGCGCGTCCGGGTGCACCGCGACATGAGTCTGGCGGCCTTCGCCCAGGCGCTGACACAGTAACGGCGGCGAGCGCCGACTGAGGCGCCCGCGCAGCAGATGGCGAGGCGAACGGCGCGGCCGCCGCGGCCGGGGCCGGCGCCCTAGCCCTGTGGCCCGGCGGCCGCCACCGCGGGCGGCACGGCCGCCCGGTACTTCTCGAAGTTCTCGGCGAAGCGCCGGGCCACGGCGTGCGCCTGGGCGTCGTAGGCGCCGGGGTCGGTCCAGGTCGTGCGCGGCGAGAGGACCTCGGCCGGCACTCCCGGACACGAAGCCGGCACGAGCACCCTGAACACCGGGTCGGGGTGGAAGGCGGCGCCGGCGAGCGCGCCGGAGAGCGCGGCCCGCACCAGGCGCCGGGTGAGGGCGATCTTCATGCGCCGCCCGACGCCGTAAGGCCCGCCGCTCCAGCCGGTGTTGACGAGCCAGCAGGTGGTGTCGTGACGCCGCAGCCGCTCGGCGAGCATGCCGGCGTAGACGGCCGGGGGCCGCGGCATGAACGGCGCCCCGAAGCAGGCCGAGAAGGTCGGTGCGGGGTCGGTCACGCCGGCCTCGGTGCCGGCCAGCCTGGCGGTGAACCCCGAGAGAAAGTGGTAGCTCGCCATCTCCGGCGTGAGCCGGGCGATCGGCGGCAGCACGCCGTAGGCGTCGCAGGTGAGAAACACGACGTTGCGCGGATGGCCGCCCATGCCCGACGGCACGTGGCCGCGGATGTGGGCGACCGGGTACGTGGCCCGCGTGTTCTCGGTGATCGTGTCGTCGTCGTAGTCGACCGCCCGGCTCCGGGGGTCGATGATCACGTTCTCGAGGATCGAGCCGAAGCGCACGGCCCGCACGATCTGCGGCTCGGCGCTCGGCGAGATGCGGATCACCTTGGCGTAGCAGCCGCCCTCGAAGTTGAACACGCCGAGGTCGCTCCAGCCGTGCTCGTCGTCGCCGATCAGGTGACGCCCGGGGTCGGCCGACAGGGTGGTCTTGCCCGTGCCCGAGAGCCCGAAGAACAGCGCCGCATCGCCGCCGCGCCCGACGTTGGCGCCGCAGTGCATGGGCAGCACGCCGCGCTCGGGCAGCAGGTAGTTGAGCACCGAGAACACCGCCTTTTTGATCTCGCCCGCGTACATGGTGCCGAGGATCAGCACGACGCGGCGCTCGAGATCGATCCCGACGAATGCCTCGGAACGCGTCGCCGTCGGACTTGGGCGAGGCGGTGAGCGCGCCGCAGGCGATCACCGTGATCGCCGGCGCGAAGCGCTCGTGCAGCTCGACGCTCGAGGGCTGCAGAAAGAGGGTGTGCGAAAAGAGGCCGTGCCAGGTGGCTTCGGAGACCACCCTGATCGGCAGGCGGTAGTGCGGGTCGGCGCCGGCGTAGCCGTCGAACACGAACGACTCGCGGCGCCGCAGAAAGGCGCCGGCCTTGTCGAGCAGCCGGTCGAAGGCGTGGCGGCTGCAAGGCTTGTTGACCGCGCCCCAGTCGACGCCGTCGTGCACCGCTTCGGAGTCGACGAGAAAGCGATCGTCCGGCGACCGGCCGGTGCGCCGGCCGGTGCGCACGACGATCGCCCCGTTGGCCGCGAGGATGCCCTCCTGACGGGCCAGCGAGCGGGCCACGAGCTCGGCGAAGGGCAGGTTGCGATGGACCTGGCCGATGCCGGCAAGGCCGGCATCGGCCAGGTCCTCGCGCAGTCTGTCCTGGTTACCGTCGGTCAGAACGTCACCCCTCGCCCGCCATGCAGCCGAACTCCCCGGCCGCGGTACCCACCGGCCGCGATACTCACCGGCCGCGATACCGCCGCCGCGATCCCCCGCTCGTCGCCGCCGGCCGCGACCCGCCGCCGGCCGCCCGCGGCCGCCGTCTCGCGCGGCCAGTATAACCGAGAACAATCTCGCGAAGCCTCGGCAAGGTCGTCCCGGCGCGCACGCCTTGCCGGCGTCGGCCCGGCGCGCCCTACAGCGTCCGGCCGAGCTGAAAGCCCGCCCGCACGGCGTCGAACACGCGGCCGACGGCAAAGGAGTCACCGACGTTGTAGAGCTCGGGTGCGACGTGCCGCCGCAGGCACTCGTCGTGGAGGTCCGCGGCTGGAACCAGACCGGTGGCCAGGACGACCAGGTCGGCCGCGAGTGTCTCCTCGACCTCGCGCACGCGGATCGAGCCCGCCAGGGGATTCCTGATGTTGGCGGGCAGCAGCGGCGCCCAGGTGACGTAGGGGTCGGGCACCGAAGACGAGACGTTGCGCACAACGGCGACCCGCCCGTCGTCGATCGACTTCAGGCGGGCGCAGTTGAGCAGCTTCACCTCGAGCGCCTCGAGGTAGTGCAACAGGTAGCCGCGATTGGCGGTGCAGTTGCCCGTCATGAACTGGGGCAGCATCTCGACGACCGTCACCTGCTTGCCCTGTTCCGAGGCGAGCCAGAAGGCGACCTCGCAACCCACCGCGCCGCCGCCGACCACCACGACCCGCCCCGCGCCGTCGGCGAGGCCGGGCCGGCGCAGCAGGTCGATCGCCGACACCACGTGCGGGCCGTCGATGCCCTCGACCCGAGGCGGCGCGAGCTCGCCACCCGTGCAGGTCACGACCGTGTCGAAGCCGCCCTGTTCGAGCTCTTCCGCCGACGCCGCGGTCGCCAGGCGCAGCTCCATGGCGTGCCGCGCCGCGGTGCGCCGCAGCAGCCCCTCCAGATACCCGAGGTAGTTGGCCACATCGAGCTTTGCGCGCGGAACGGAGCCGGGCACCAGCATGCCGCCCGGTCGATCCTCTCGTTCGAAGACCGTGACCTCGTGGCCGCGCTGCGCGGCGGCGCAGGCGCAGGCGATGCCGCTCGGGCCGGCCCCCACCACGGCGACGCGCCGCGGGTGCGCCGCGGCCGGCAGGTCGCGCTCGAACACGTCCTCGAACCCCGCGCGCGGGTTGACGGCGCACTGCGGATGGCCGCCCTCGACGAACTCGTTCACGCAGCCTTCCTGGTCGCCGATGCAGGGCACGATCTCGTCGACCCGGCCGGCGTAGGCCTTGAGCGGCCACTCCGGGTCGGCCAGCAGCGGACGAGCGAGCATGACCATGTCGCAAGCCCCGTCGCGCAGGGCCTGCTCGCACAGGTCGGGGTTGCCCAGCTTGCCCACGGCGGCGACCGGCACCTCGAGGCCGGCGTTGGACACGATGCGGCGCTCCCGCAGATAGTCGCGGGCGACGCGGGCCACGTCGAGGAAGCAACCGGGCGGCATGAAGGTCGGGGGGTGCGGCAGCCACCAGTTGTCGTAGCAGCCGAGGTCGACGTCGAACGCGTCCACGCCCGCCTGTACGAGATTGGCCATGAATCCCAGCGTCATCTCGACGGTGCGCTCGTTGGCGAAGCGCCGCAGCGAGCCGACCGTCTTGAGGCGCTCGCCGTACGTCTCGTCGAGCGCGGTCGTCAAGTCGATGCGGTACATGATCGGGTAGTGCTCGCCGGTGCGCCGGCGGATCTCGCCGACTATCTCCAGACCGAACCGCTGCCAGTCGGCGTAGCGGCCGCGCCGGCGCCGGTTGAAGGCCGGGCTCGTGAGCTGGTCGAGCAGGTAGCCTTCGTGGCCGTGGAGGTAGACGCCGTCGATCTGCATCGCCCTGGCGTCGGCCGCCGCCTGACCCGCGGCCTTCACGATCTTGCGGCATTCGTGGTCGAGCAGCGGGCGGCACGGGACCGCCGGCAAGTAGAAGTTCGGGTTCCACGAAGCCGACACCGGCAGCCTGTGCTTGCCAAGCAGACACTCGGGCGAACCGACCCGGCCCAGCCCGGCCGTGAGCTGTACGAAGAACCGGGCGCCGTAGGCGTGGCAGGCGGCGGCAATGTCACGCCAGCCGGCCAGGACGGAGCGCGAGCGGTCCAGCCGTGGAAAGTACGAAAGGCCGCCGCGCTCGGTGACCGCCGGATCGACCCTCTGGCCGACGGGCACCAGGCCTGACGTCACAAGACCGGCGCCGCCCCGGGCCCGTTCGGCGAAGTAGCGCACCATCCGGTCGCCGGGCCGGCCCGATTCGTCGGCGACCGAGATGTTGCCCATCGGCCCCATGACGATGCGGTTCTTGAGCGTGACCCCGTTGATCGGGATGGGTGAGAACAGCTGCTCGAAGGGATGAAGCCGGCCGCTCAGGCGGCCCTGCGCCAGCCGCTCGTCGCGCAGAAACCAGGAGCCGTACTCCTCGGTGAGGCGCTCAACCATCCTGGCGTTGTCCCGATCCATTCCCCACGAACCTCCCCGGCAGGGTACGTGACGCCGAATCCCAGAACAAGCTCGACGGTTCGGGCGGCCGGACGCCGTCTCGCTTGACCGGGCACGACGACCGCCGGGGCCGGCGACCCGCAGACCCGGGCGGGGCGGAACGTCCTCACCGTGAAGCAGCCCGGTCGCTCACGCCCTCACGCCGCCCGCGTTTCGCGGTCAGGCGCCGGTCGCATTCCCGGCGTAGTACTCGGCTACGGCCCTGAAGGCCTGCTTGGGCTCCCAGGTCATGTCCGGATAGGTCTCGCCGCGCCTGCCACCACCGTAGCTGCTCACCAGGCTGAGAGCCGACATGTCGAGGTCGTAGCGCGGATCCTCGCTGAAGGTCGCCAGATAGTCGACGAGAGTGCAGACGAAGGCGCCCTCAACGCCCGCCGCGTCGAGCGCCGCGAGCGTCTCGGTGAGCTCACGGGCCTGCAGAGCCTCGTCGCGCACGTACCGCCCCTTGAGTCGCGGCCGCACCAGCCGGCCCAGGAGCGGCAGGTGATGCAGGCCCACCGATCTGCTGTCGACGACCCCGAACCCGAGGGCGCCGGAGCTCGCGGCCCCCTGGTAGGCGCGCATGCCGAACTCGGTGACGACGACCGGCTTGCCGAACTCGAACAGGGGTTTCAGCATCTCGACGTAGCGGTCCTTGATGCGCGCGTCGCGGTAGTGGTCGACGCCCACGAAGTCGAACAGGCTCCAGTCGACCGCCTCCCAGATGAGCCCGGCGTAAGTGACCCGGCCGTGGAAGACCCGCCGGACTTCGTCGTTTGCGCCGGCCAGGAACGCGTTCAAGGCCGGGTTGTGCCTGCCGGCCTTGGCGTCCGCCCAGAACGACGGGTTCTTCATGCGCGCCGTCAGGCTGCGGCCCGGCACGATGCCGGCCATGAAGAGCGTCAGCTCCGAACCCACGAGGAACACCAGCCGGTCGGGCCACCGCTCGCGGAGCTTCTCGGCCGCAGCCGCGGCCGCGGCGATGTATCCGAGCGTCTCCCGGGGGCTCTTGTTCCACATCTCCGGCGAGAGCCACACTTCGAGGCCGAGCGTCAGGGCGTCTTCGGCGGCGGTCGTCAGGCGGTCGATGTCGAGGCCGCAGATCCGCACGGCGTTGCAGTGCAGGTCGTCCCTGATGATCTCGAGCTCACGATGCACCACCCGCCGGTCGAACACGGGGCGCCAGTTCAGGCCCATCACGCGCCCGACGTCGTAGCTGACTCCTCGTCGTCTCACGCCGAGCGCGCCCTGGCTGCAGACTCTGGGGCGGCCGTTACGTGCGACCCACGACTGCTAGACAGTCGTGATGATGATGCCGGCGTCGGCCAGACGCTGCAGTTCGGCGGCGGCGGCCGAGTCGTCGGTGATGAGCTCGTGCACGCGGCTCACGTCGCAGATGTGCGCGAAGGCCAGGCGCCCCACCTTGGAACCGTCGGCGACGACGATCACGCGCCGGGCGCGGCCGATCAGCACGCGGTTGGTGTGCGCCTCGATGTCGTGGTGAGTGGTGAGGCCGCCGGCGACCGTGATGCCGTCGACGCCCACCACGGCGAGGTCGAGGTTCATGCCCTCGAGGGCGGCCTCGGCGAGCGGACCCACGAGCTCGTAGGACTCGCTGCGCGCGGCGCCGCCGGTGACGATGAGCTTGACGTCGGGTCGCAGAGCGAGCTCCGCGGCGATGTTGAGCGCATTGGTGACCACCGTGAGCCCCTGGCGGTCGGCCAGCCGGCGCGCGACCTCGGTGGTGGTGGTGCCGCCGGTGAGACCGACCGAGGCGACGTCGTCGCCTATGCGGGCCGCGGCGGCGGCGGCGATGCGCCGCTTCTCTTCGCGGCGCCGACCGCCGCGGTAGCGCAGCGGCAGCTCGTACGCGGTGCTGTTGGCCACCGCGCCGCCGTGCGTGCGCGACAGCAGCCGCTGCTTTTCGAGCAGCTGCAGGTCGCGCCGGATGGAGGCGGTCGACACGCCCAGCTTGCGGGCGACCTCGGCGACGCCAACGGAGCCGTCGGCGGCGAGCTCCTCGAGGATGAGGCCCATGCGTTCTTCCTGGCGCATGAGGCTATGGTACCACCGGACGTGACCGTTTCTGCATGAAACGCAAGGGTATCGCGCAGGAAGCAACACGGCGTCGCACGCGGGCGGCGGCGAGCGACGCGATCAGAGCGCTCGCGCTCAGACCGCCGGCGCCCGCGCGCACGAACCGGTCAGTGCAGGGCATGGCCGGTCGCCGCGTCGAACGCGTAGACCTCGCCGGCGTGCACGGCCAGGCGCACGCGCTCGCCGGCCTTCAGCCGCAGACGTCCGTCGAGCTTCACGGTGATCTCGGCCCGCGACTCGGAGTCGGCGGCAAAGAGCGGCGTCTCTTCGCTTG
Organism: uncultured Actinomycetes bacterium; assembly: GCA_963751565.1. Lineage (GTDB taxonomy): Bacteria > Actinomycetota > Thermoleophilia > UBA2241 > UBA2241 > Bog-752. The sequence goes on from CAVVVA010000007.1 coordinate 20,398, forward strand.
TGTCCGGCGACGCCGGGCGGCCGTTGACGAAACCGTGGGCCAGCAGCTCGCCGCCCAGCGGCTCGACGACCTCGATGTCGAAGTCGAGCGCCGGCCGGGAGTCTCCTGCCTCGACAAGCGACAGCGAGTCGGGGCGGATGCCCAGCACGCAGGGACCGTCGGGCACGTGGGCAAGCTCGACCGAAAGGTCTCCCGCCCGCACCCGGCCGCCGCTCGCGCTGGCGTGCAGCAGGTTCATCGGCGGGCTGCCGATGAAGTGCGCCACGAAGATGTTGGCCGGGTGCTCGTAGACGTCCTGCGGCGTGCCGACCTGCTGGAGCTCGCCGGCGGAGATCACCGCGAGCCGGTCGCCCAGCGTCATCGCTTCGACCTGGTCGTGCGTGACGTAGATCGTCGTGATGCGCAGTCGCTGGTGGATCCGCTTGAGCTCGGCGCGCATCTGCACCCGCAGCTTCGCGTCCAGGTTGGACAGCGGCTCGTCGAGCAGGAACGCCTTGGGCTCGCGCACGAGCGCCCGGCCCATCGCGACGCGCTGGCGCTGCCCGCCCGACAGCTGCGCCGGCCGGCGCCTGAGCAGCCCGTCCAGGCCCAGCATGGCGCTCATGTCGGCCACGCGGCGTTCGACTTCGTCTCTTGGCACGCGCCGCTGGCGCAGCCCGAAGGCGAGGTTGCGCTGCACCGACATGTGCGGATACAGCGCGTAGTTCTGAAAGACCATGGCGATGTCGCGGTCGCGCGGCGAGAGGTGCGTCACGTTGCGCCCGGCGATGGTGATCGCCCCGGCGGTCGCCGTCTCGAGCCCGGCGACCAGGCGCAGCGCGGTGGTCTTGCCGCAGCCCGACGGCCCGACGAGGATCATGAACTCGCCGTCGGGGATGTCGAGCGACAGCTCCTTGACGGCGAGCGTCGCGCCCGGGAACTCCTTGGTCACCTTCTGGAAGGACACGTCGGCCATCTGGCTATCCCTCCTTCGGGTTCACTGCTTGATGCCCGTGTAGGCGATGGACTGGATGAACCAGCGCTGGGCGAACAGGAACACCGCCAGCATGGGTATCTGGCTCATCACCGTCCCCGCCATGAGCAGGTTCCACTGGGTCACGTGGGAGCCCTGGAACATCGACAGGCCGAGCTGCAACGGCGCGTGCTGGGGAGTCGTGATGATGATCAGCGGCCACAGAAAGTCGTTCCACGACCACATGAACTGGATGATCGCCAGCGTCGCCAGCACCGGCGCCGAGAGCGGCAGGACGATCTTGAACAGGATTCCCAGGCGCGAGGCGCCGTCGATGCGGGCCGCCTCCTCGAGCTGGATGGGTAGCGAGAGAAAGAACTGGCGCAACAGGAAGATGCCGAACACGCCGCACAGGTTGGGCACGATCAGGCCGCCGACGCTGTCGATCAGGCCGAGCTTTCGCACAATGAGGAAGGTCGGGATGATCACGACCTGGAACGGCACCATGAGCGTGACGAGCAGCAGCACGAAGACCAGGTTGCTGCCGACGAAGCGCAGCCGGGCGAAGGCGTAGGCGGCGAGGCTGCAGAACAGCAGGTTGCCGGCCACGGTGGCCGCCGAGTAGAGAAAGCTGTTCATAAAGAAGTGGCCGAAGGGCAGCGAGTTCCAGGCGCTCACGTAGTTCCCGAAGTGCAGCGTCCTGGGCAGCAGGACCGGCGGGAAGCGCTGCGCGTCCGAGGACGTCTCGAGCGAGGTGATCACCGACCACACGAGGGGCAGCAGCATCGCCGCCGAGAGCGGGATCAGGAAGAAGTGCCACGGGCTGAAGGGCCAGTGGCGCGGCCGCTTCTCGGGCAAGGCCTCGAGGTCGAGAGGGCGATCCACGCCGATGAGCGATCCGGCTTCCATCACGCGGCCCTCATGAGTTGCTGTAGATCCGCCGGCCGCCGACCTTGAGCTGGATGACCGTGATCAAAAGGATGGCCAGGAACAGCACGTAGGCGATGGCGGCGGCGTAGCCGCCGTTGAAGAACTGGAACGCCTGCTGGTAGAGGTAGAACACGACCACCGTGGTCGACCCCAGCGGGCCGCCGCGCGTGGTCACGTAGATCTCGTCGAAGAGCTGCAGGGCGCTGATCGTCGACCAGACCACGAGGAACAGCGTCGCCGGTCGCAGGAAGGGCAGCACGACGCTGCGAAACGAGCTCCACTTGCCGGCGCCGTCGATCTCGGCCGCTTCGAGGAGCTCCTTGGGCACTCCCTGGAGCGCCGCCAGGTAGATGATGACGTCGAAGCCGAGCCAGCCCCAGATCGTCATGACGACGATGCAGTACAGCGCCTGGTTGGGGTTGGAGAGAAAGCCCTGCGAAGGTATGCCGAGCTTGCTCAGAAAGAAGTTGACCAGGCCGAAGACGGGGTCGAGCAGCCAGAGGAAGATGATGCCGGTCGCCACGGTCGAGGTGACGACCGGCACGAACACCGCCAGGCGGTAGAAGCGCACGCCGTGCAGCTTGCGGTTGAGGGCCCAGGCGACCAGCATGGCGCCGGCCACCGAGAGCGGCACGAAGAGCACGGTGTAGAGCAGCGTGTGACGCACCGAGGCGGCGAACGCCGGGTCGTGCAGCAGCGCCCGGTAGTTGGCGATGCCCACCCAGTGCGGCGCCGAGACCAGGTCGTTGGCCTGGAACGACATCACCGCCGACCAGACGATCGGCACGATCCCGAAGAGCACGATGAGCACGGCGGCGGGCAGGATGAACGCCCACCCGGCGAGGTGCTCCGAGCCGAGCGCCCGCCGCACCCTCGAGTCGGGGGCGAGGCTCAAGTCATGCACCTCGCGCGATCACGGTCCGGGGACGGCCAGGACCGCGTTGGTCTGCTGCGCCGCCTGGTCGAGCGCCGTCTTGGCGTCGGACTTGCCGAGCATCACCGACACGATCGCCTGTCCGAGGAACGTCGAGATCTGGGTGTACTGGGGGATCGTCGGCCGCGCCTTGACGGCGTTGCCCATGTTCTTGACGAACAGCTCCGTGCCGGGGTACTTGGTGAGATAGGTCTGAAAGTCGGGCTGCTGCTCCTGGGACTGGCGGGTCGGCAGCGCGCCCGTGTGCAGGTCGTAGTACATCTGCTGCTGGGGGGCCGTGAACCACTTGATGAACGCCCACGACGCGGCGACCCGCGCGGCTCCGTTGTTGAGGATGACCCAGTTGTCGGGGCCGGAGATCGTCTGGTGGTTGGCCGGCATGACCTGCACACCGAACTGCACGTTGGGGAAGCTGGGCAGGTCCCAGGGCCCCGTGACCATCATGCCGATGTGGCCGTTGTTGAAGGTCTGCTGGATCTTGGTGTTGGTCGTGTCGATGTAGATCGAGTGGTCGACCGTGGCCATGTCGCCCAGCATGGTCAGGGCCTGGATGCCCTGGGGCGAGTTGAACGCCGCCTGCTTGTTATCGGGCGTGAGGATGTTGCCGCCGTAGTCCCAGAGCATGGCCTCCCAGTGCCACACCGTGTCCTCGCTCGCGTCGGCCGGATAGCCCCAGCCGAACTGCTTCTTCGACGGGATGGTGAGCTTCTTGGCGGCGGCGCGGAAGTCGTCCCAGGTCCACTGCGGCGTCGGGTACGACAGGCCGGCCTGCTTGAAGAGCTTCTTGTTGTAGACGATGGCGAGGTTGTCGACGAGCGCCGGCACGCCGATGATATGGCCGTTCACCGTGGCCGCCAGCCGCTCGGCCGGCCAGAAGTCGTTCCAGTTGAACGAGGGGTCGTTGGCGATCAGGTTGTTCAGGACGACCACCTTGGGGCTCTTGGCGATGTTCGCCGCCCACGAGCCGTAGAGGTAGGTGATGTCGGGCGGCTTGCCCCCGGCGATCGCCGTCAGCGTCTTCTGCAGGGCGTAGTCGTTGCTGCCGTTGTACAGCGCCGTCACGTGGATGTTCGGGTTCGCCTTGTTCCACTCGGCGACGAGCACGTTGTCGGCCTTGGCGGCGTAGTCGGTGTCGCCGTGCCACAGGGTGATGTTGACCACGCCGGTGGGGCTCGCGGCGGGAGAGGCCGCCGTGCCACCCCCAGACGAGCCGCAGCCGGCCGTCAGGGCCGCTGCCGCGCACGCGAGGGCCAGCAGACCCACGATGCCGATCGAGACGCGTCTCATTGCCTGCCCCCTGTCGTCGAAGTCATCACGATGGCAGCTCGACCGCTCTGGTGAGATGCCGCGGGTGGTCCGGGTCGAGGCCCTTGGCGGCGGCCAGCAGGCCGGCGACCCGGTGGATACGGACGAGCTCGGCCATCGGGTCGAGCTCGCCGGTGACGACGGTGGCGCCGGTCTGGGCGACCTGTTCGAGCAGCTCCGGCTCGACCTCGCCGAGCGACCAGACGACGCTGTGCGGCTCGGCCACGCTGATGGGACCGTGCCGGTACTCCATGGCCGGATACGCCTCGGTCCAGGCCTGGCTGGCCTCGCGCAGCTTAAGCGCCGCTTCGTTGGCCAGGCCGACGGTCCAGCCGCGGCCGAGAAACACGAAGTGCTCAAAGTCGACCGGGTCGATGGGCAGAGGCTCGGCCAGCGCCTGCTCGGCGTCGGCGATCGCCGGCCTTAAGTCCTCGCCGAAGGAGGCCCTGAACAGGGCCAGGGCGGTGGTCGCAAAGCGCGTCTGGACGACCGATCGCTCGTCGGCCGACTCGAGCAGGACGGCGCGCCCGGCGGCCTCGACGACGGGTGAATCGGCAACCGCGCAGACGGCGACCGTGGGCGTGCCCGGGGGCACGGCGTCCAGGGCGCGCACGATCTCCGTCGTCGTGCCCGACCGCGAGATGACGACCACGGCGTCGTAGCGCCGGCCCCGCGGCATCTCGGTGGGCGTGAACGCGTCGGTCTCGCCCAAACCGCCGGCTTCGCGCAGCGCGGCCACCGACTGGGCCATGAACCACGAGGTGCCGCAACCCACCACGGCGATCCGCGCGCCGGCGGCCGGCAACACGTCGCGCGCCTCCGCGGCCAGCGCGGCCGCGGTCCGCCACATCGTCGGTTGCGAGGCGATCTCGTGCTCAAGTGCGCTCATTTGTCGGCATATTACGTCAGATGTGTGCAGGACGCAACGCCATTTGTGCATGGAGGTATATGGTCTCTTCATGCGGGAGACCGACGATCACACCGACCTCGCGAACCTGAGGCTCCGCGACTATCTGCCGCGCCCGGCCCTGAAGGTCGCGGAGCACCACGTGCCGCGAGCGGGATGGCCCGCCGTCGACGCGCACAATCACCTCGGCCGCTGGCTCAGCGCCGATGGAGACTGGGTGGTGACCGACGTCCCTCGCCTGCTGGCCGACATGGACGCCGCCAACCTGAGCGCCATCGTCAATCTCGACGGGCTCTGGGGCGACGAGCTCGAGGCGAACCTGGAGCGCTACGACCGCCGCTACCCCGGCCGCTTTGCGACCTTCTGCCAGCTCGACTGGGCCGGGGTGGCGGTTCCGGGCTTCGGCGAGTGCCTGGCGCAGAGCCTGCGGCGCTCGCTCTCCTCCGGCGCCAAAGGCCTCAAGGTGTGGAAGGATCTCGGGCTCAGCCTCACCGACGAGCGCGGCCGGCTCCTGCTGCCCGACGACGAGCGACTGGCGCCCGTGTGGGAGGTGGCCGCCCAGGAGGGCGCCCCGGTGTTGATCCACACCGCCGACCCGCGGGCGTTCTTCGACCCCGTGGACGCCACCAACGAACGGCTCGAAGAGCTTCTGGCCAACCCCGACTGGTCGTACGCGCATCTTGCCGGCGATCACTACGAGCGCCTGCTCGAGGCGCTCGAGGGACTCGTGGCCGCCAACCCCGCGACGACGTTCATCGCCGCGCACGTGGCCGGCGCCGCCGAGGACTTAGACAGGGTCGAGCGCTGGCTCGACGCCTATCCGAACCTGTTCGTGGACATCGCCGCGCGCATCGGCGAGCTCGGCCGCCAGCCACGCCGCTCGAGGGACCTCGTTGTGCGACACCCGCAGCGTGTCCTGCTGGGCACCGACGTCTTCCCGCCGAGCCTGGGCGAGTACGCCATCCACTTCCGCTTTCTCGAGACCCGGGACGAGCACTTCGCCTACTCGCTCGAGGAGCCCCCACCGCAGGGGCGCTGGCGCATCTCCGGCCTGGGCCTGCCCGACGACGTGCTGGAGCTGGTCTACAGCGGGAACGCGCGCCGGCTCATCCCCGGACTGGCAGACCGGTAGAGTCGGCGCCCCGCGGCGCAACGTGGGTCGGGTTCGCGGCGAGCGCAGGGCGGCTCACGGCGAAGCGCAGGTCGTGCGCGCAGCGCCGCCGGCATCGCCTTGCTCGTCCGCGCCGCTCTGCGTGGCGGGCTCGTCGGCCCGCCCTACGTGCCGGGTTCGTCGCCGCAAGCGGCCGCGTAGATGTCGAGCACGCGCGCGATGTGGTGACGGATCAGCGCAGCCGGCTCCGCGGCGATCCGGCCTTCCTGAACGGCGCGCAGGGAGCAGGGCAGGTACTGACTGAGCAGCGACGCGGGAATGGGGCGCTCGGCGAGATTGCCCAGCAGCGTGGCGAGCGCCTCCCGAACCTCGGGCCGCGCCCAGTAGTACCGGCAGCGGTCGCTGTAGCTGAAGGCGCGCTTGAAGCTCACCTCCCCGGCGCTGCCCTGGTAGTACGCGTCCCAGTGCTCCGGGTGGCGCACCATGGCCGCATCCAGAACGTCACGCAGGTGCGAGAGCCCGCCGCTCGAGCGCTGACGGAACACCTCCGTCTCGATGGCTTCGAGGGCGAACACGGCTTCGCGGAACGCGAACGTGAGCCACGGTCCCACCTTGAGAACGGCGAAGCCGTCGTCGACCAGACGGGTGAGAGCGGCGGGCGTCTGGTAGTCGGTCGAGTGCGCCTCGTACACGAGTGGCCATTCGCGCCGCAGGTAGTCGCTGAGCCCCTGGGCCGCCGCCGGGTCGTAGCCGGCGACGGTCTCGTCGCCGAACTCCACGCCCGGCTGCACGACCACCGCCACGACGCGCTCCCAGGCGCTGTCCAGGCCGGCGGCGGCGAAGCCGTCGCGGGCCAGCTCGAGCGTGCGCTTCACGGCGGCCACCGGGGTCACCCGCGGTCCGGCGTGTCCAGCGTCGGGCGCGGCGCCGGCATCGGGCGCGCCGCTGGCCCCGGGCGCGCCGGCCGCAACGACGGCGGGCGCGCCGTCCGCCCCGTGCGCACCGTCCGCCCCGGGCGCACCGCCGGCCCCGGGCACTTCGCCGCCCGGCGCCGGCACCTCTGTGCCGACGACGTAGACGAGCGCCGGCGCGCCGCCCGGCAGTTCGCCGTGTGCGGCCTCGGCGGCCCGGCACAGATCGATTGTCCGGGCCGTCGCCACTTGCTCGTCGAGCGGTCCGCCGGCGCCGCCCGGATCGTCGGCGCAGGCCATACTGGCGTCGAAGTGCAGCTTTGTGTAGCCAGCGAGGACGCAGGCGCGCACCAGCTCGGCGGCGGCGGCCATGGCCGCCGCCGCCGTCTGGGTGCGCCAGGGGTACGGACCGAGATGGTCGCCGCCCACGACCAGGCTGGCGGCCGGTACGCCGGCGCCGGCGGCCACCTTGGCGACGAAGTCGCGAAAGGCCGCCGGCGTCATGCCCGTGTAGCCACCTTCCTGGTTCACCTGGTTGGCGGTGGACTCGACGCAGAGCAGAGCGCCGCCGCGCGCCGCGCGCAGGGCGGCGGCCTCGAGCACGAACGGCTCCGCCGAGCAGACGGAGGTGACGCCGGCGCGCTCGCCGCGGCGGTTGGCCGCCAGCAACTCGCGCAGCCGCTCCACGCCGGCGGGCGCCGGGTTCATCGGACACACTCCGGTTCCGGCTCGGCGGCCGCCCGGCTCATCGCGCACACTGCGGTTTCGCGCCGGCAAGTGCCGAGCTCACTGGTCACTCTCCGGCTCGGCGTCGGACCGGGGCAGCAGGCCCTCCACCACGGCTCGGGCCTCATCGAAGGTCGGCTGCGCCTCGACGCCGCCGGCGCCGCGTGCCGACAGCGAGCCGCAGGCGACGCCCAGCGCCAGGCAGCGGCCGATCTCCCAGCCGAGCAGCCGTCCGCAAAGGTAACCGGCGTCGAAGGTGTCGCCGGCGCCGACGGTGTCGACGACGGTCACCGGCGGCGCCGGGACGCGCACCAGCCGGCAGCCGTCGTGCGCCAGGGCGCCGGCCGCGCCGAGCTTGATCACCGGCAGCGGACCCCGGGCCGCCAGGACCGTCGCCGCCACGGCCGGGTCGGACGCGCCGCTCACGGCGGCCGCCTCGGCGCCGTTGACGAAGAGCACGTCGACGGCGGGCAGCACGTCCGCCAACCCGCCGTCCCACTCCTGCGCCGGGTCCCAGTTCAGGTCGAGCGAGGTGCCGGCGCCGGCGGTGCGCGCGGCCTCGAAGAGGCCGCGCAGACCCGGCGCCAGCCCCGGGTGCAGGTAGAACGAGCTCACGTGCACGTGGCGCGCGCCGCGCACGAGCCGGTCGTCCACAGTGTCTGCCGTGAGCGCGCTCATGGTGCCGGCAAAGGTGACGATGGCGCGGTCGTCGCCGCGCGCCAGGGCCACGGTGAGCCCCGTGGCGAGGTCGTCGCGGACGCTGACGCCGCTCACGTCGACGCCGCGGCGCCCCAGCTCGTCGAGCATGAAACGCCCGGCCGCGTCGCCGCCGACCACGCCGGCAAAAGCGGTGCGCAGGCCGAGCCGCGCCGCCGCGCAGGCCATGATGCCGGCCGAACCGCCCACCGTGAGGGCGCCGCTTTCGACCAGCTGCTCGGCCTGCCCGTAGGCGAGCTTCTCGGGCGCGCCGTGCACCACGACGTCGGGGTTGGCGTCGCCGACGATCAGCAGATCGAACGGGACGCTCATGCGCCCGCGCCCGGCGGCTTCACCGCAGCGCCTCGGGCATGAGGTCGCGCTCGGCCGTCAGCATCTCCTCGACCAGGGCCTCCATCTGCGCCAGCGAGAGCACCGCGGCGGCGTTGGGGTCGAGCGTGACCGCCTGCAGCACGCGCCGGCGGTCGCCTTCGAGCGCCGCGCGCACGGTCAGCTCGACCACGTTCAGGAAGGTCCGGTCGAGCGCCGCGCACTGCGGCGGCAGGTCGCCCACGTGCGTGGGCTGCAACCCGGCCCGGTCCACCAGGCACGGCACCTCGACGCACGCGTCGTCCGGGAGGTTCGTGATGAGACCGGTGTTGCGCACGTTGCCGTACACGGTGCGCGGCACGCCGGTGACCATGGAGTGCACGATCAGGGCCGCGTACTCCCCGCTGCGCTCGATCTCGAAGGGCTCGCCGGCGGCCAGCTTGCGCTTCTCCTCGGCGTACATCTCGAGGTTCTCCTCGCTGCGCCGCACGTACTCGCCGACGGGGATGCGCAGACGCTCGATCTCGGCGTCGTCGCGCATGAACCACGGCACGTACTCGGCGAAGTGCTCGCTGCTTTCGGTGGGAAAGTATCCGAAGCGCCTGTAGACCTGCACGCGGACGTGGCGGCCGAGCCCTTCGGGGTCGGCCGCGATCGCCGCGTCGAGCGCCGGGTAGAGGCTCTTGCCCTCGTGCTCCACGCGCAGCACCCAGCTCATGTGGTTCACGCCGGCGCCGTGGAACGTGATCTCGTCGGGCGGCACACCGGCGTACTCGGCCACCTGGCGGCTGGTGTTCTGGATGGAGTGACAGAGGCCGACGACGTTCCGATGCGGCGAACCCGCATACCAGGCCCAGCAGTTCATCGCCATCGGGTTGGTGTAGTTGAGCATCCAGGCGGCCGGGCACAGTTCGGCCATGTCGCCGGCGATGCCGAGCATGACCGGGATGGTGCGCAGGGCGCGAAACACGGCGCCCACTCCCGAGGTGTCGGCGATCGTCTGGCGCAGGCCGTACTTCTTGGGGATCTCGAAGTCGAGCCGCGTCGCCGCGTGGCCGCCGACCTGGATCACGTTGATGGCGAAGTCGGCGCCGTCGAGGGCGCGGCGCCGGTCGGTGGTCGCGCTGATCCGGCCCCGGGCGCCGAGCGTGTCGTTCGTCCAGCGGGCCATCGCCACGGCGGTGTCGAGGCGCTCCTCGTCGATGTCGTGCAGCACGATCTCAGCGTCGGCCAGCTCGGGAAAGGAGAAGATGTCGCCGAGCAGGTTGCGCGTGAACTCCACGCTCCCGGCGCCGATGAACGCGATCCTGGTCATGCGCGTCGCCGTCCTTTCGCTATGGTCGCCGCGAGTCGGCGGCGCTCGCGTCTCCTGTCGCGCCCGACGCCGTTGCGGCACGACACCCGATACGGCCGTTCTTGAGCGATACGGTCGCACATCGCGCAGAAATGAGCAAGACCGCGCCGCGCGCGCCCCGGCTACCGGGTGAGAGTGGGGCTCAGCAACCCGGCGGCTCCCGACATCGCATAGCCGCCGTGGTAGCCGACGAAGCGCTCGAATCCCAGGGCGGCGGCCTGTCGTGCCGAGTCGAGCGCCTGAGCGGCGTCGGCGGCAAAGCCCGACGGCGATTCGCGGATGACGCCGTCTTCGAGGCGCATGAGGTCGCCGGCGATCAGCAGCGACAGTGCCGGCAGGTAGAGACACAGGTGCCCGGCCGTGTGACCCGGGCTGTGCACGATGTGCACGCCGCCGAGCACGTTGAGCTCTTCACCGCCGACCAGACGCAGGTCGACGGCGGTCGGGGCGACGTCGCTCATCTGCTTCATGCGAGCGGCCGCGGCGGCGCGCTGCTCGGCCGGCATGGCCGCCAGCATCGCCTCGGCACGTTCGGGCGGGATGCCGGGCCGAGGGATGGCGCCCTCTATCACCGCGGCATCGTCGCGGTGAGCCCAGACCTCGGCGCCGCTCCGCTCGAGCATCTCGGGCAGTCCGCCGACGTGGTCGATGTGGTGGTGCGTGACGATCACGCGGCGGATCGCTCCTGGAGCCAGGCCGATCTCGTCCAGGTAGGCCACGAGGCCGGTCGAGCTTCCCGGCAGACCGGCGTCGACCATGGTGATCGTGCCGCCCTCGATCAGCAGGCAGATGTTCATGCCGCCGCCGGGCGTTGCGAGCCCCGGGGCAGCCTGCACGATGTGAACGCCGGGCAGGATCTCGGCCATGAATTGCTCCTTTCACAGGCAAGTGACGACGGTCCACGGGCAGGTGATGACGCGGCAACACGACGAGAAGGCCCGGTGCGCCCCAGCCATGCCCACGCCGACCAGCCTTCAGCGTGCGACGGGGTCGGCGTGTAGCGCTTGTGTACCACAGCGGGCATTGGTTGTGTACCACCAATTAGATTGGTTTTCTAGATGGATATCGGGTATACTGCACACGTGCCCTTTCCGGCGCGACCGGCCCGCAAGCCCCGCGCAACCGGCCGCTCCTTCGTGTAGAGGAACAGATGAGCCCCCGAGACCTGAGCACACAAGACCTGAGCACTCGAGACCTGCACGTCGAGACCATCACCGACGATCTGCACACCGTCTACTCCAGCCTGCACAGGCTGAGCCTGCCGACGCTTCTGAAGCTCGACCTGACGATGGCGCAGTTCAAGGCCCTCGTCGTCGTCGAGGGAAGCTCGGGCATCTCGGTCTGCGAGGTCGGCCGCGAGCTGGGCATCGGCGAATCCGCGGCCAGCCTGCTCGTCGATCAGCTCGTGCGCCACGGCTACGTCGGGCGCACGACCGACCAGGCCGACCGCAGACGCGTCCTGCTGGCCGCCACGGCGCCGGGCAAGAAGCTCCTCCGGGAGCTCCGCCACGGACGCCGGCAGAGCCTGGAGGGCTGGCTTGCCGACCTGGGCGACGACGATCTCGACGTGCTGGCCAGCGGGCTGCACGCCCTCACGGCGCTGGTAAGCGCCGGCACTTCTCCTGCCGCACGCGTCGCACCGACGGAGAAGACAAGGACATGACGTCGAGTGATCAAGTGGCGCTCGTGCCCGAGCCGGGAACGGGTGTTCACAAGCGCATCCCCTACAAGTGGATCGTGCTCTCCTGCACGACGCTCGGCGTGCTCATGGCCATGGTCAACGCCTCGAGCCTGCTGATCGCGCTGCCCGCCATCTTCCGCGGCATCCGTCTGAACCCGCTCGATCCGGGCAACTTCACTTACCTGCTGTGGATCCTCATGGGCTACGGCCTGGTCTCGGCCGCGCTCGTCGTCACGGCCGGCCGCATCGGCGACATGTACGGCCGCGTCCGCATGTTCAAGATCGGCTTCATCATCTTCACGGCGGCCGCCGTGGGTCTTTCGCTCGTATGGAGCACGGGCGCCGCGGGCGCGATAGAGATCATCGCCTTCCGCATGATCCAGGCCGTGGGCGGCGCCATGATGATGGCCAACTCGGCGGCCATCCTCACCGACGTCTTCCCTCCCGATCAGCGCGGCATGGCCCTGGGCATCAACGGCGTCTCGCTGCTGGCCGGGTCGTTCCTCGGCCTCATCCTCGGCGGCGTGCTGGCCGCCGTCCACTGGCGGCTCGTCTTCGTGATCAACATCCCCATCGGCCTGGTCGCCATCGTCTGGGCGTTCTTGCAGCTGCGCGAGGTCGGCGAGCGCCATCGGGCGCGCATCGACTGGCTCGGCAACCTGACCTTCGCCGCCGGCCTCGCCGTGCTGCTCACCGGCATCACCTACGGCATCAAGCCGTACGGCGCCTCCAACATGGGCTGGTCGAGCCCCTTCGTGATCGGCGCGATCATCGTCGGTATTGCCCTGCTCGTGGCGTTCGTCTTCATCGAGCGGCGCGTTGCGGAGCCGATGTTCAACCTCGCTCTCTTTCGCATCCGCGCCTTCGCCGCCGGCAACCTCGCGGTCGTGCTCTCCTCGGTTGCCAGCGCCGGCATGCAGTTCATGCTCATCATGTGGCTGCAGGGAATCTGGCTGCCGCTGCACGGCTACAGCTTCGAGCGGACGCCGCTGTGGGCCGGCATCTATCTGCTGCCCATGACGCTGGGTTTCCTCGTGGCGGGGCCCGTATCGGGCATCTTGTCCGACCGCCACGGTGCGCGCCCCTTCGCCACCGCCGGCATGCTGCTCGGGGCGCTCAGCTTCCTGCTGCTGATGGCCCTGCCGGCGAACTTCGCCTACTGGACCTTCGCCTTCGTGCTGTTTCTCAACGGGATTTCTTTCGGCATGTTCGCCGCGCCCAACACGGCGGCCATCATGAACAGCGTGCCGGCGCGCAACCGCGGCGTGGCCTCGGGCATGCGCGCCACCTGCCAGACGCTCGGCATGCCGCTCTCGATCGGCATCTTCTTCTCGCTCATGGTGGTCGGCCTCACGACCCACGTGCCGGCCGCCATGTTCGGCGGCCTGACCGCGCAGCACGTGCCGGCGCAGGTCGCCACGCCGCTGTCGCACATGCCGCCGACCGGCTACCTGTTCGCCGCCTTCCTGGGCTTCAATCCCCTGAAGGAGCTGCTGGGAGCGCACGTCCTGGGAGCGCTGCCGCTGGCCAACGCGCAGGCCCTGGTGAGCAAGGCGTTCTTCCCCTCGCTCATCGCCGCTCCTTTCAAGGACGGCATCGTCGACGTGCTGATCTTCGCGGCCGCCATGTGTCTGGTGGCGGCTCTCGCGTCGTGGCTGCGCGGGGGCAAGTTCGTGCACGAGGAGGCGCACACGGTCCACGGCCGCAAGCCCAAGCAGGCCCATGGTCGCCCCGGAGAGCTGGCCGAGGGTCAGACGCAGGACTGACGCGTCACCGTTGACGGACACCACGTCTTCTGAGGTGTCCACGACACTCGAGCGCCGACGAGTCACTGAAGTGAGACGATGAAGGCCGACAGCGTGCCCGCCGTGCAGCGAGACCCGACCGGCGACGACCAGCCCCGGAGCAGCCGCAGCGAGCGCTACAAGTGGGTGGCGCTCTCCAACACCACGCTCGGCACCATGATGGCGACGATCGACACCTCCATCATGCTGATCGCCATGCCCGACGTCTTCCGCGGCATCCACCTCGATCCGCTGGCACCCGGCAACAGCTTCTACCTGCTCTGGATGATCCTGGGCTTCCAGATCGTGACCGCGGTGCTCGTCGTCAGCCTCGGCCGGCTGGGCGACATCTTCGGCCGCGTGCGCATGTACAACCTCGGCTTCGCCCTCTACACGGCCTTCTCAGTGCTGCTCACCGTGACCTGGATGAGCGGTCCCGCGGGGGCGATGTGGCTGGTCGTGATGCGCGTCTTTCAGGGGGTCGGGGCGGCCTTTCTGCTGGCCAACTCCGCGGCCATCCTCACCGACGCCTTCCCCGAGCACCAGCGCGGCATGGCGCTCGGCTTCAACCAGGCGGCCGGCATCGGCGGCATGTTCATCGGCCTGGTGCTGGGCGGCATCCTGGGGCCGATCGACTGGCGCCTCATCTTTCTCATCTCGGTGCCCATCGGCCTGTTCGGCACGGTGTGGGCGTACCGAAAGCTCGAGGAGCGCGGCGTGCGCCACCGCGCCCGCATCGACTGGGCGGGCAACATCACCTTCGCCCTGGGTCTCGTCGCCATCATGATCGGCATCACCTACGGCATCGAGCCCTACGGCGGCCACGCCATGGGCTGGACGAGCCCGGCAGTGCTCACCGAGCTCACCGCAGGCGTCGCCCTGCTCGTGGCTTTCGCGTTCATCGAGACCAGGGTGGCCGAGCCCATGTTCCGCCTGCCGCTCTTTCGCATCCGCGCCTTCACCGCCGGGGTCCTGTCCAGCTTTCTGGCCGCCCTGGGCCGCGGCGGCCTCATGTTCATCCTGATCATCTGGCTGCAGGGCATCTGGCTGCCGCTGCACGGCTACAGCTTCGAGCAGACACCGCTGTGGGCGGGCATCTACATGCTGCCGCTGACGCTGGGCATCCTCGTGGCCGGCCCCGTGTCCGGCGTGCTCTCGGATCGCTTTGGAGCGCGGCCGTTCGCGACCGGCGGCATGCTCGTCATGGCCGCCTCGTTCGTGCTGCTCGAGCTCCTGCCGCTCGCCTTTCCCTACTGGGCGTTCGCGCTCGTGCTCCTGCTCGGCGGCCTCGCCATGGGGGCCTTCTCCGCGCCCAACCGCGCCGGGGTGATGAACAGCCTGCCGCCGGAGCACCGCGGCGCCGGCGGCGGCATGAACGTCACCTTTCAGAACTCCGCCCAGGTGCTCTCGATCGGCGTCTTTTTCAGCCTCATGATCATCGGGCTCGCCGGGACGCTGCCCGCAAGCCTCTACCACGGTCTGGTCAGCCACGGCGTGCCAGCGGCGGCGGCCGGCCGGGTGGCCCACTTGCCGCCGGTCTCCACCCTGTTCGCCGCCTTTCTGGGCTACAACCCGATGCAGCACCTGCTGGGCGCCCCGGTGCTCTCCCAGGTGTCACACGCCCAGGCCGCCCTGCTCACCGGGCGTCGCTTCTTCCCGGCGTTGATCACGGGGCCGTTCTCCTCCGGCCTGCACGCGGCCTTCGACTTTGCCATCGTCGCCTGTCTCGTGGCGGCGGCCGCCTCCTGGACCCGTGGGGGCTCGAACAACCGAGTCTCCGCCAGACCTGGGGAGCGTGAAGAGATCGCTTGTCGGGATGCCGCCGCGAGGCGCACGTGACCGCCGCGGCCGAAGTGGCGGGAAGGCCGGCATCGCGAGCGTGAGACTCGTGCTGAAAACTCGAATATGGTGGTCCTGGTGGACCTGGCCGGACAGCGTCCGGACCTAGTCTCCCACCTCACTCACGGGTCCGCGGCGGCGGCGAAGCACGACAATCACGACGACGACCACAACCAGCGCGACGACGACCGCAAGGACGACCCAGGTCCTCGTGTTACCGCCTCCCGAGGCCGCCCCGGTCGACGGGTGCAGGTCCAGGAACGTGTCGTAGTAGAAGACGTCGCCGGTGTAGCCGGGATAGGCGTTCGGCTCCCTCACGTACCCATTCCACTTGACGGTGTTGTAGGCGATCAGGAACTGCATGTAGCCGAAGATCAGATACGGCGAGGCCGGATACTCGATCTGCTGCATCTGGTTGACCAGAGCGATGCGCGTCTGCGGGTCGATCGCGGTACTTTCCTGGCTGAACAGCTTCGTGTACCGGGGGTCGGTCCAGGAGGTGTCGCTCCAGCCACCAACTTGAGACGGCGTGAGCAGGCTCAAGATGAACTGTGGGTCGGCATCGCCCTCCCACCACCAGACGGTCGTGTCGAAGTCGGGCGCAAAGGTCTTGCCCTTGTAGTTGGCTTCGGCTGCTTCGAGCGCTCCGGGGTCGAGCACCGAGAGGCGCACCTTCACCCCGACCTGCTTGAACCAGCCGGCGACGAGCTTGCTGGTGATGATGTTCGCGGGCGTCTGGGCGTCGGTGTAGAGACGCAAGGTGAATGGCTTACCCTGCTTGTTGGTGCGATAGCCGTTGCTGCCCATCTTGTAGCCGGCCGCGGTGAGCATCTGGTCGGCCTTCGCCGGGTCGTAGGTGTAGGCCTGCTCGCTGGGCGGTTGCCAGTAGTAGGCGGAGTAGGGCGGCAGAAGCGTGGTGCCCGGCGAGAAGTACCCGTCGTAGGCGACCGCGGCGTTCTTCTGACGATCGACCGCGTACTGCAGCGCCTGCCGGAACCTGGGGTCGAGCAGCACCGGGTTGCCCGTCGAATTGGGATTGTCGTAACAGTTGAAGGTGAGCTGCTCGAACGACCATGACGTGGCCGCATCGGCCGTGATGCCCGGCGTCGCGGAAAGGCTCTTGAACTGGGCCGGGAGCACACCTATGGCGCCGTCCAGCGCCCCCGACTTGAGATCCTCCGCCATCGTGTCGGCGTCGGTGTAGGTCTCGAAGAAGAGCTCATCGATGTGCGGCCTGCCGCGCCAGTAGTTCTTGTTGGCCACCAGTTCCACGTAGTTGTTGTGCTTGTAGGCGGCCACCTGGTAGGGGCCCGAGCCGACGCAAGGCGCCGGGTTGGTGAACGACGTGGCGGCGGCCTGCCCTGAGACCTTCGACCAGATGTGCTCGGGCAGGATCGGCACCTTCATGTCCAGGATGTCGGCCTTGGGTTTCGTGCAGTGGAAGATGACCGTCGTGTCGTTGGGCGCCGTGACGTCCTTGATCAACGTGGTGTAGGAAGTGAAGTTGGTGAGGTTGTTCTTGATGATGTAGTTGAAGGTGAAAGCCACATCGTGAGCGGTCGCCGGCTGGCCGTCCTGCCAGGTCATGCCCGGGCGGATCTTGAAGGTCCATGTCTTGCCGTCCGGCGAGTGGCTCCAGCTCTCGGCGAACTCGGGCCGCGGCTGCAGCTTCGCGGGATCGAACCCGACGAGGAAGTCGTAGTTGAGGTGGTAGACCAGGTAATCGACGCCGCTGTAGCCGATGAACGGGTTGAGGTTGTCCACGTCCTCCAGCGTGCCCACTCGGTAGACGGTGATGCCGGGCGACGCGCCCGCCGACGGCGCTGCCGGCGACTGCGGAGCCGGCGACGGACTGCTGGCGGATGCCGCGGCCGCGACGGCGAGAATCAGGCACACCGACGCCACAACGGCCGCAACCACAGCGTACAGACGTCCTGCTACTGCTGGTCTGGCTGCTCTCATCGCTCTCCTCCCGTGACTGAGCGCAGCGCGGCGGCGAGTCGCGCCATGCGCTATGACTTCAGCTCTGCGTCGGCCGCGGCGAGGATGCGCCGCAGTGCGGCAGCCTTGGCTTCGTCGAGAGACTCGGGCTCGTAGTGTTCGAGGATGTCGCGGGCGCGCTCGCGCGCGACCTCGACCGGTTCGCGACGGCCGCCGCTCTCATCGGACTCTCCCGGTCAACCCGCGCACGAAGCTCTCGCGCAGGTGCTTTCGCGTGTGCGCGTGGCCGAGAAAGTGGCGGCCGGGACCAACCGCGTCGATCACGTCGAGCGCCAGCTCCTCGTCATCGACGACCAGGTCCATGACTGCATAGCGGGCCTCGTGGTAGAGCTGGTCGTCGAGGATCAGGTCTTCGGCCGACCAGAGCATGCCGTCGTTGGTGAGTCCCAGGCCCACGGTCAGTTCGGAGCCGCTCCAGGCCGCCATGGTCAGCGAAGGCCCGCCCTCGGCGGCCTCCGCCCAGGTGCCGGGCAGCTCGGTATCGGTGCCGCCGCCGCAGCCGTGCTGCGAGGGCAGCGCCAGATGGTGGACGAGGTCGACGCACAATGACGGATCGCGCCCATCGAGAGAACGTTCCCCGCGGCCGGTACGCGGGTCGGCGATGCCGGGGATCGGATAGCCGAACACCGGCGCACCCGGGTAGGCGAGCTCGACGAGCACCACGAGAGGCGAGCACCTCGGCCAGGGACTGCGCCATGGCGCCGGCGGCGGTCGCCGGTCCGGTGGTACCGCCGGCCGGATGCGCTGCCCAGCACCACGGGCACGCCGGCCTCGGCGAACACCAGCGCCGCGTCGGCCCCGTCGCGGTCGATGCACCAGCGGCGAGACCGCGAAGGTGAGAGCGCTCAGCGGCGGCCGGCGGCGGAGCTCCCGAGGCGCCGCCCGCGATCACGGTCGCCATCTCGACGGCATAGCGCGCCTCGCGCTCGCCCTGCACCATGCCCTGGAGATGCTTGACAGTGTTGTTCCAGCCGGCGTCGAGCTCGTGCAGCTGGGCGGTCTTTCCACAGTCGCCGGCGCTGACCGTCGGCCACCAGTAGCCGATCGAGCGAGACGTAGTCGAGCATCCTGGTGGCGTCGGCGAGGTCGGCCTTGGTCGAGGCGCGCCGCTCGCCGGTGCGCCAGTCGATCACCTCGGTGCCGCAGCCGTCGGCGGTCATGTAGGTGGCGCCCGAGGACAGATCGATGTCGCAGGAGCTGTCGCGCGAGCCCAGCGTGAAGGTGCGCGGCGCGCTGGAGAGCGCGCCGCGCACGACCTCCTCCGAGAGCCGCACGACGCGCCGCCCGGCGTCGTAGAGCGCGCCGTGCTCGCTAAAGACAGCGACGGCGCGGTCGGAGAGCACCCTTACCCCGGTCCGCTCGAGCACCTGCATCGCCGCATCGACGAACCGGTCGAGGCAGGCGGCGTCGTGCAGCTGCAGCCGGTGGGCCGGTCGCCAGGGCTCAATCGGCAGGCGGCGCAGACGGGGTTCGCCGGAGGTCATGCGATCTCCATGCGTGACTGCCGAGGTAGCCGCCGGGGCGTGAGGCCCCGCACAACCGGGGAGAAGATGAAGGTCCCATATCGAGTCACGTCCATCGCCGCCTCCCTCGCCGTCGGCTGGCCTACAGATAGCGCTCGACGATCTGCTTGATGAACGGGTTGAGGACGTCGTGCGTGTGGCCGTAGATGGAGCAGTGGCCCATGCCTTCGAAGAGGTGGAACTCGGCATTGGGGCGCAGCGCGGCGACTTCTTCGCCGTCCTGGGGCACCGCCTGCACGTCCTGGTCGAAGGCGATCACGTGCAGCGGGACGCGGCAGTGGGGTAGGCGGTCGCTCTGGTCGAAGAGCACGCAGGGTAGCCACTGCGCGATCAGCGACTCCTCGTTGGTGTCGGTCTCGTAGTACTCGAGCAGCTCGTCACGCAGCTTCGGCCACAGCTCGCGGTCGCCGAGCACGCGCGCCGGGTAGTACATCGCCGCGTAGTGGGTCACGGCCATCATGCCGTCGAGGCGTGCCGCCCGCTCGGCGCCACGCGATCTCGGCCATCTGGTAGTCCCAGGTCCAGCCGACGCTGACGGCGCCCGTTCCCATGGGGATCGCGCAGCGCAGCAGCTCCGGAAAGTCGAGGGCGACCTGCTGCACGATGCCGGCGCCGAAGGAGAGACCGATCAGGGCCACCGGGGGATCGCAGACCGCCTCGATAAGCTCGGCGGTGTCGCGCGCGAAGTCCTCGAGCGACCAGGGCAGGGGCAGATCGCAGCGCGTCGTGCCGACACCGCGACTGTCGAAGGTCGTGTTGCGGAAAGAAGTCGCTGAAGTAGGGCAGCTGGTAGGCGTCCCAGGAGCTAGATCGTGCTGCCGGCGCCCGAAACCCAGACGAGGTCGGGCCCTTCGCCGACCTGCTCGTAGTGGATCGTCGCCTGCGAACCGCGAATCGTCGGCACGCCGACCTCCCGCCTCGAGTGCTCGTGGCCCGACCACATGATCTGCCCCGCCGCCCGTGCACTGTGGCGCGCATCGCCCCGGCGGCCGGGCTGACCTCAGTCTGTGGAGCGCCGCCTGGCGGGGTCAACAGAGAACGATTCCATTATGGAATCGCGGTGTCGAGCGATCGTGGGCCGGCGTTTCT
Source organism: uncultured Actinomycetes bacterium (assembly GCA_963751565.1). Classification (GTDB taxonomy): domain Bacteria; phylum Actinomycetota; class Thermoleophilia; order UBA2241; family UBA2241; genus Bog-752. Next base: position 40,471 of record CAVVVA010000007.1, read on the forward strand.
GTTGGCAGGGCGACTCTTGACCTGCTGTCGCACCCGGGCGAGAGTGGCGTTGGCAAGCGGTCCCGCAGAAGGTCGTGGATGGCCCGGGCAATCAAGCTCGACGACGTCGATCGCCGCATCATCGTGCTCCTCCAGGAGGACGGCCGCATGTCGGCGCGCGACATCAGCCGCCGTCTGGGCGACATCGGCGACCGCGCCGTGCGCTACCGCATCGATCGCCTGGTGCGCACGGGGACCATCTCCGTCATCGCGGTGGTCCACAACGAGCCGATCGGCTACCCGGTGCTCGGCGACGTCATCGTCGAGCTGCCGTCGACGAAGGTGCGCGACACCCTGACCGCCCTGGCCGAAGACGAGCTCGTCTGCTACCTGGGCGCCGATCTCGAGCGCGGCACGATCTCGATCCAGATAGCGGCCCACGACGAGTACGAGTTCCACGCGTGGGTGAGCGCACTGGTCAAGCGCGTCGACGGCGCCGCGCTCATGAAGAGCACGGTCGTGCGCCAGGTCGCCAAGGGCTCCGATCTCTGGCCGCCGCCACGGGGGTAGACGCGCTGCCGCAGCCGGCGATGTCGCTGGTGCCCCAGATGCAGGCGAGGCCGGTTCTCCCGACGACACGAGCCGCAAAGTCCAAGTCAGCGCGCCTGCGATTCACGTGCCCGCGGCCACAAATGCCTCGACGAGGCGGTCCATCGTCCTCGTGACGTTCGCCGGGAGCGGCTCCGGCGTGTGGTTCGCCAGAATCTCGATGGCCTTGCGCCGCGCCTTCTCCCGCAGGTCGGGCGATCCCTGGGCCTCCCAGTGCGCCCGGGTGTCGCGGTTGAGCATGGTCGGCTTCCACTGCAGAGCGCGCACGTGAGTCCTGGTGTGCCTGGCCCGCAGAAAGTCGCCCCCGGGGCCGACCGCGGCGACCACGTCGAGGGCGAGCGTGTCGTCGTTGACCTCGATGCCTTCGAGCACGCGGCGGTTCATCGCGATGATCTCGTCGACGATGACCACCAGTTCGGGCGCACAGGTGAGACCGAAGTCGAGGTAGCCGACATCGTGGTTCAGGTTGGCGCCGGCCTGCATCGCCAGCAGAGTGAGCTCGGTCGCGTCGATCCCCGCCTGGGCGTCGACGCACTGCGAGTCGCTCGTGCCGGCGAAGCTCCAGTTGGGGATGTCCAGCCATCTCGCCATCTCGAGGATGCCGAGGTCGGTCGTGTAGCGTTCGGCGGAGTTGTAGAGCTGCTGCAGGGTGGTCATGTCGAGCTTCGCAGAGGCCGAACCGGTGATGAACGGGGCGCCCGGCTTGCGCAACTGATGGATGACGAGGCCGAAGAGCGACTCGGCCACGCCCTGGGCGATCTGGCCGGCGGGCGTGATCGGCGCCGTCGCCCCGGCCGTCGGCGCCGGCGCATACACGAGCGGGATGCCCCGGTCGGCGCAGAAGAGGAGCTTGTCGAGGACTTCGACGGGATGCTCGAGCGGACTGACGGGCTCACCATACTGGATGAAGTAGGGTTTGGCGCGCAGCTCCTCGGCGCCGCCACGCAGCTCGCAGGCGATCCTCCACATGACCTCGAGGTCTTCGACGCCGGCAGCCGTCACGACCAACGGCTTGGTCGTGTTGCTCACCATCGCCCGGAAGCTCTCGAGGTAGGATGCGTGGGCCTCGACGTCGTGCGGGTACGCACTCGACATGACGAAGTCGATGTTGCGGCAGGCCGTCGCACAGACGCGCCATGCGACCTACGTCGGTGAGCTTGCTGGGACGACGCACGCCGGTCTCGAGATCGTAGATGTTCATGAGGTCGGAACCGGTGCCGAAGTACGAGTTGAAGCCGCCGAGCTGCATGGCAAGCTCGCCGCTGCGGTCGTAGACGGGAATCATCGAGGGGACGGTCATGCGCGTCTTGCGCACGAGTTCACGCGGGAGGCGTACCAGGTCTTCGCCCTCCACGGTCGCGCCGGCGCCGACGAGCAGCCCGCGCGCGACGGCGTGCGGCACAGTCATGCCCACGTCGGCGATGATGCTCAGAGCCGCGTCGTAGATCGCTTGGCACTTCTCGTCCGAAAGGACCGTCATTCGGGAGTTGAGGCCTGAGGTGGGCAGGGCATTCATCGTGTGGTTCCCTCCAATGTGTGTGTTCCTGCGGCGCAGCACCCTGGGGTTCAGCTTCAGCAGTCTGCATCCTTGCCGACCATAACCTCAAGCAGGGACAGCGTGTGGAGTGTGGCCGCGACGCTTGGGCGTAGGATGACGAGGACTACCAACAGTGGCCGGCCAGGCGGCCCGCCCGCCCCGGCAAGGAGCGCTGCCATGGATCTGGACCTCGAGTTCCTGCGAGAGTTGTGCCTCTGCCCCGCCCCGAGCGGCTTCGAAAGCACGGTACAGGCTGTGCTGCGGCGGCGGCTCGATGGGGTCGCCGAGACGCACGCCGACCCGCTGGGGAACCTCTGGGCCGACACCGGCCCCGACGCCGGCCCGCACGTGCTCGCTGTAGCCCACGCCGATCAGATCGGCATGATCGTCACGCACGTCGACGAGGCCGGCTACCTGCGCATCGAGGCGGTCGGCTGGCTCGATCAGCAGCTCCTGCCGGGTCACACGGTTCTCGTGCACGCCGCCGGCGGTCCGGTGCGCGGCGTGGTCGGCCGTCTGCCGACGCACATCGTGCCCGAGGCGGAGCGCGGCAAAGCGGCGCCGGTCAAGGAGCAGTTCGTCGACATCGGCGCCCACGACCGTGCCGAGGCCCTGTCGCGCGTGGCCGTCGGCGACCCCGCGACCTTCGATCAGGGCTTCAGCGAGCTCGCGCCGGGGCGCTTCGCGTCGCTCGCCCTCGACAACCGCGCCGGCGTCTACGCCGTCGTCCGCGGCCTCGAGCTGTATGCGCGGGGCGGCGGGAAGGCCCATCTCACGGCCGTCTCGTCGGCACACGAAGAGACCACGTACATGGGGGCAAAGGCTCTCGGTCGCCGCCTGCGCCCCGACTGCGTGATCGTCGTGGACGGCACCTTCACGAGCGACTACCCCGGTGTCGACGCCGTGCGCATGGGCGGGGAAGTGACGCTCGGCGGCGGGCCGGTCCTGGGGCTGGGGACGACCACGAACCGCAAGCTGACCGCGCTGGCCCGGCAGGTCGCGACCGACGAGGGCGTAGCGGTGCAGACCAAAGCCTACGCAGGCGAGCTGATGACCGATGCCACGGAGCTCGCCGCTGCCGGCGAAGCCGCATCGCTGGCGCTGTCGATCCCGATGCGCTATGTGCACTCGTCGGCCGAGGTGGCCGACGCGAGCGACATCGAGGCGACGGCAACACTCATCGCGGCACTGACACGTCGTCTTGGTGAGGAGTTCGAACCCGGCATGTTCCTGCCGTGACGGGCCGCTGCTGAGGCAAGCCATAACGCCGAACGTGTTGCCGGCCACGACACCGAACACGAAGCGGGCCGTGACGCCGGCGGTGCAGAGGTCGTTGACGGGTGTTGATCACGGGCGCCACCGTCGTACCGGGTTGTTGGGAAAGCCATCCGCCGCTCGCCATCCGCCGCTCGCCATCCGCCGCTCGCCGTCCGCCGCTCGCCATCCGCCGCTCGCCGTCCGCCCTGATGTAGGCCCTAGTCAGAGCATCCCGATGTACGGACGCCGAGCCGCTCGAGCGTGGAGGCGATGTCGCGAGGCGTCGTTCGCGGGTTGATCGTGCACAGACGCAGGACCGACCGCCCGTGCAGGCGAGTGCTGGTCACGGCCGCAAATCCGTCGTCGGCGACGGCGGCCGCCAAAGACTGGAGGTCATCGCCGTACTCGTCGCGGCGGCTGAAGGTGACGATGCCCAGCTGAGCGGGAGTCGCCACCTCCCACCGATCGTCGGCCTCGACCAACTTCTGAGCGAACTCGGCGAGGGCGATGCCGCGCTCGATCGCTGCAGCCAGCCGCCGGACCCCGTACACCCGGAAACTCAGCCAGAGCTTCAGGGACCGGGCGCGACGCGTCAGCTCCACGCTTCGGTCGCGAAAATCGACCTCCCCCTCGTGACTCATCACATCGACGAGGTAGTCCGGAGTCATCTGAAATGCTCCCTTGAGGACCCCCGGATGGCGCACGAGCACGCAGCCGAGGTCGTAGGGCTGAAAGAGCCACTTGTGCGGGTCGACCACCAGCGAATCGGCGAGCTCGAGCCCGGTCAAGACTCTCCGGCCGGCCTCACAAAGACCGGCCGACGCCCCATAGGCGCCGTCGACGTGAAGCCAGAGGCCCTCTGAGCGACACACCTCGGCCAGCGCCGGCAGCGGATCGACGGCGCCACTGTTGGTCGTACCTGCGGTGGCGACCACGAAGCCCGGCCTCCTGCCGGCGGCCCCGTCCTCCCGTGCGGCGGCCGTGACGGCAGCTGGGGACAGCCGCAGGTTGCGGTCGCTCTCGATCACCCTGATGTCCTGCGCGGGGAAGCCCAGCGTGCCCAGCGCCCGGGGTACCGACGCATGGGTCTGATCGGACAGGTAGCAGACCCCGGGTCCGGAGACGACGCGCGCGGCCGCCAGCGCCGTCATGTTCGCCGTGGAGCCGCCGCTCGTCATTACTCCTTCCGTGCCAGCGGGAAGGCCGAGCAGCTCCCGAAGCCAGTCGAGCGTCACCAGCTCGAGAGTCGCGGGACCCGATCCGCCGCCCCACGATGCCGCCATCGCGTTGAACCCGGTCCCGAGCCAGTCGCCGAGCACCCCGGCAAACGAAGAAGGCCCCGGCACGCGGGCGAAGTAGCGAGGGTGGTCGCCATGCTGCATGTGCTCAAGAGCGACGTCCACCAGGGTCGTCATGGCCTCGAGAGCGTCGACGCCGTCCTGCGGCGGGGGTCCACCCAGAGCGGCACGCAAGTCGGCGGGCGCGCCCGTGCGGATCGCGGGTCCTTCGGCTACGTGCTCGAAATGCTCGACTACGCGGTCCACGACCCAGTAGCCCAGTCTTCGCATCTCGGCGGCCTCGAGGCCGAGCGGATCGTCGGCGTCGGCAAGAGCGTCGAACACGTGTCGCATGTCCGTGGGATCTTCGGCCACTCTCGACCCTCTCGCTCAGGTTCACCGTCGCACAGGTACTTCTCTATTCTACCGGTAGAAGCGACGACCGATCCGGTTTGTGACCGGGCAACGGAGCCCGCTGGCGCCTAGCTCTCGGCCGGCGCCCGGTGTGCGTAGCGTCGCTTCGCAAGGTAGCCGAAGGCGGCGGCTGCCAGGCAGACGATCCCGCCGAGGGCGATCGGTACCCGTCCGCCCGCTTCGTCTGCAAGCCAGCCCAGGACGGGGCCGCCGATGAGCGACCCGCCGCCTATGATCACCGTCTGCAACGACAGGACCCGACCGTGCATCTCGGGTTTGGCTTCGACCTGCACCATCGCCGTCGTGGCGGTCAGGTAGAGGATGGTCGCCATGCCCACGAGGAACACCGCCGGAGCAGCGAACCCGATCCCGGGAGCGCCGGCAAGCAGGAGCATCGCCAGGCCGAGCGCAAGGGCGCCGAAGATGATGTGGCGTAGTCGCACCAGACCTCTGTGAGCGACGACCAGAGCACTCATCACGGCGCCCAGGCCGAAGAGCGAGTAGAGAATGGTGAAGACGCCGCCGGATCTGTGCAGGGCATGGGTGACAAACAGCGGCAGGGTGACCGTGAAGTTGTACGACAACGTCTGAATGGCGACGAGCATGACGAAGCTGATCCACAGCGACGGCATGGACGCCACGTAACGCAGACCCTCACGCACTTCACCTCTGCTGCGTGGTTTGCGCGGCCGGCGGTGGAGCTCGGCGTGTCGCATCAGAACGAGGCACAGCAGGACGGCCAGATACGAGGTGGCGTCGAGGGTGAAGCACCAGCCGTACCCGAGGGTCACCACGAGCAGGCCGGCCAGCGCGGGCCCGAAGATGCGCGCGACGTTCACGATGACGCTGTAGAGCACGACGGCGTTCGGGATGTCCTCGGCCCGGACCATCTCGGTGACGAACGAACGCCGCAGCGGGTTGTCGAACGCCAGCAGTGTCCCGCCGACGACGGCCAGCGCGTAGAGCCCGACGAGTGGCGGATGGGCCATGAACGCCAGGATGGCCAGCCCAATCGATTGGGCCATCTCCAGGCTCTGGGTCACGAGCAGCAGCTTCCGCTTGTCGGAGCGGTCGGCGACGGCTCCCGCCCACGCCGACAGAAGAAGGATCGGACCAAACTGACAGGCGGCCAGAATGCCGACCGCAAGCCCGCTGCCGGTGATCTTGAGCACCAGCAGGATGAGGGCGACGTTGGTCAGCCAGTTGCCCGTGTTGGAGATCAGCTGGCCGATGAAGTACAGCCGGAAGTTGCGGTTCCGCAGGGAGAGGAACGTCTTTCTGAGCGCCCGGCTCAGCGTCCCGCCGAGTCGCGGGGCGGCGTCGTTGTCGGGCATGCCCGAGCTCATCGAGCCGCGACCTCAGTGAATCGCTTGTTGGTGTCCGGCATGGCTGCGCAGTCGAAGTCGTCGAATTGTGTCCCGGTCAGTATGTCCCAGGAGCTCGATGCCGGCTCGTTTGCTTATGACCAGGACCCGAGGGGCAAGTTCGAGCGGCCCGACCTCCGCCCTGCCGCGTGCTGTGCTATCCTCGGCCGCGTGAGCAGCCAGACGCCATCCCCGCCCGAACGCGGCGACTTCATCCGCGAGATCGTCGCCGCCGACCTGCGCGAGGGCCGGGTCCAGACCGTCGTCACCCGCTTCCCCCCGGAGCCGAACGGCTACCTCCACATCGGCCACGCGCAGGCGATCTGCCTCAGCTTCGGCATCGCTTGCGAGAACGGCGGGCGCTACCACCTGCGCTTCGACGACACGAATCCCACCAAGGAAGAGCAGGAGTACATCGACGCCATCGAGGCCGACATCCGCTGGCTGGGGTTCGACTGGGGCGAGCACCTCTACTTCGCCTCCGACTACTTCGAGCAGCTCTACGAGTGGGCCGTCGACCTCATCAGGGCCGGCAAGGCCTACGTCGACGACCTCTCGGCCGACGAGATCCGCGCGCTACCGCGGCACGCTCACCGAGCCCGGCCGCGAGAGCCCCTGGCGGGACCGGCCGGCGCAGGAGAGCCTCGACCTGCTCGAGCGCATGCGGGCCGGCGAGTTTCCCGACGGGGCTCGCGTGCTGCGCGCCCGCATCGACATGGCCGCCGGCAACGTCCACCTGCGCGACCCCGTCCTGTACCGGATCCTCCACGCGGAGCATCCGCGCACAGGCGACGACTGGTGCATCTACCCGACCTACGACTTCGCCCACGGCCAATCCGACGCCATCGAGGGCATCACCCACTCCATCTGCACCCTGGAGTTCAAGGACCACCGGCCGCTCTACGACTGGCTCATCGACAACCTGCCGGTGCCCTCGCGCCCGCACCAGTACGAGTTCGCCCGGCTCAACCTGACCCACACCGTCCTCTCGAAGCGTATCCTTCTGCGTCTCGTCAACGAGGGCCACGTGCGCGGCTGGGACGACCCGCGCATGCCCACCCTCTCGGGTCTGCGCCGACGGGGATTCCCCGCCGAGGGGATCCGCGACTTCGTGGCGATGGTCGGGGTGGCCAAGAGCCGACAAGGTCGTCGAGGTGGAGATGCTCGAGCACGCCGTCCGTGACGTTCTCAACCGCACGGCGCCGCGCCGGTTCGCCGTCCTCGATCCCCTCAAGGTCGTCATCGAGAACTACCCCGAGGGGCAGGTCGAGGAGATGGACGTCCCCAACAACCCCGAGGACCCCGCCGCCGGGAGCCGCCGGGTGCCCTTCGCGCGGGAGCTCTGGATCGAGCGCGACGACTTCATGGAGGAGCCGCCGCGCAAGTTCTTCCGCCTGGCCCCCGGCCGCGAGGTGCGGCTGCGGTCCGCGTACTTCGTGACCTGTCGCGAGGTCGTGAAGGATGCCGCCGGCAGGATCGTCGAGCTGCGCTGCACCTACGACCCCGCCACGCGCGGCGGAGACGCTCCCGACGGCCGCCGCCCCAAGGCGACCCTCCACTGGGTGGCGGCCGCTCACGCCGAGCTCGCGGAGGTCCGGCTCTACGACCACCTCTTCCGCAGCCCGCACCCCGGAGCCGGCGGCCGCGACCTCTTCGAGGACCTGAACCCCGACTCCGAGACCGTGCTGCGGGGCTGCCCCGTGGAGCCGACGCTCGCCGGCCTGCCGGCCGGCGAGACCGTGCAGTTCGAGCGGCTCGGCTACTTCTGCCCCGATCCCGACTCGGCGCCCGGTGCGCTCGTGTTCAACCGCACGCTCACCCTCAGGGACACCTGGGCCAAACTGCAGGCGCAGGGGCGGCACGACACGGCCTGACGGCGCACGCCTGGGCCCGCGCCACCGCCCGCTGGGCCCATCATGGCGAGAAGGTGACAGACTCAACTGCCCCGACTCCTGCCGCGCGCCGTCCTTGAGGAAGGCGCCGTCGCGCGATAGACTCTGCGTGCCCGGGTGCCGGCGGGCATCGCTGGCGAGTGGCCTAATTGGCAAGGCACCTGACTCTGGATCAGGGGATTGAAGGTTCGAGTCCTTCCTCGCCAGCCACCTTCTCCCCCCTCCCGTGATCTCCGTCCGGAGCGCTCGCCCGATTTCCCGCCGGAGCCTGAGCGAGTCACGACAGACTCGCCCGACCGCGCCAGATGCGTCGCCGCTGTGGGCTCACCCTCTCTGCTTCGAAGCGTACCGGTCCGCTCTTGCGACATCCCGGGGTAAGCCGACTCGCGCAGAGACGGTGAGCGACCGGACACCAGAAACCAGAAGCCGGGCACGAAGAACGTTGTCGTTCTGACAACGTGGTGGACCTGGGTGGACAGCTTTCGAACCTTCGGCCGGAGGTCACGCGGTTGGTGGATCAGCCACGTACCCCTTGATCAGCTTTCCGTCGAACACCGGCACGACCTTCACCTGGTCGCACTCGAATGAGTACGGGGTCACATCGTCCAGCCCCAGCGTCTTCAGACGGTGACGCTGAGCGGCCTTCTCGATGTAATCAAGCACGTTGCCTTCGGCGAGACCCCAAAGGTCCATCGAGGCATTGGCTGAGTCACAATCGGATCGGAACAAGGCCGTGTCCAGCAGCCTCTTCGTCAGTGCCCCGGCAAAGAGCGTGTCCTCGAGGCAGAACTTGTTCTTCCAGCCTGAGCACAGGATGACCACGTTCTTCCGCTGGCCTGCAAGCCACTCCGTCACCGCCGAGATGTTGATGAAAGCCCCGATCACGATGCTACTTGCGCTCTTTGCCATCTCGAGCGTTCGCGTGCCGTTGGTCGTGCAGTAGACAAGCTTCTTCCCGCCGACCGCATCTCTGGTGAAGCTGAATGCCGAATTCCCGAAATCCGCGAAGTCAACCTGGACGCCGTCCTTTTCGGATGCAACCAGGAAGCCTTCCGACTTGAGCTGTCTCGCCTCTCCATGAGAGGCAACGGGGATGATCGCCTCCACTCCATTCCCGACCGCGGTGCAGATGGTCGTCGTGGCGCGCAGGATGTCCACCAGCACAACGATGAAGTCGCCCTTCGTCAAGATGTCCTGGAACAGCGCCGGGGAGAAGCAGACTTCAACCGACCTTTTCTCCTGCAACGCCGTCATCCTTTCACGCCGACAGAACACGCCACACATCTCAGTTGGGCCCCATGGGACGGAGGATCAAGGGCCTGAGACCACCCTAGCCGATTGGCACGACGTCGGTCTACGGGCCCAGCGGCAGACGGAGGATGGCAAGGGACAGCGGACGTGTTTGCGAACAGGGCGGGAGCGATCGGAATCGAAAACCGGCCGCTGTGCAGCCGTGGCGCTACTGAACTGAAAACGCTGGTGGACCTAACCGGACAGCTCTCGAACCCATGCTCAACATGCAGCGCAGGTGGGGGCTTGCGGCGGGCCCGGGTCGTGCCGCATGATCAACGGCCGCAAGCCGGAAGGTACGGAGAACAGGAGTCTCGAAATGCGTGTGTTGTCGACGCCGGCGGACCTGCCCCGGCGCGCGGCAGCGCAGCCGAACAGTATGGGGAGCGAGCCGATGGCAGCCATCGACGACCTGAGTTCGCAGCGGTTCTACCATGGTACGAAGGCCGACCTGAAGCCAGGAGACCTGATCGAGCCCGCCCATCCTCCCAACTTCGGCAAACGGGACAGGACGACAACCTACGTCTACCTGACCGGCACCCTGGATGCGGCCGCCTGGGGAGCGGAGCTGGCCCTCGGCGAAGGTCCCGGCAGAATCTACATGGTGGAACCGACCGGCCCGATCATGGATGACCCCAATCTGACTGACAAGAAGTATCCGGGTAATCCGACGAAGTCATACCGCACCCGGGAGCCGCTGCGGGTCACGGGCGAGTGCACGGATTGGCAGGGACACTCCCCCGAAGTGGTCAAAGCCATGAAAGACAGGATCGAGCGGCTGGCTCTCGAGCCAATTGACGACTGATCGGGCGTCGCTCGGCGGGAGGTCGGCGACCGGCTAGGCAGAAGTTGGCTGTTGCAGGGGCAAACGTTGTCGTTCCGACGACGTGGTGGACCTGACCAGACAGCTCTCGAACTTTCGGTGCGAACTCAGCCGTCTGGTCGAAGCGGTCTCCTGGGCTGCACCTTGGTGGACAACTCTCGAACCTTCGTCACGAACTGAGGTCTCTGTTCGACGCCCTGTAGCCCCGATGTCAGAGGCTGAAGCCACCCGCTCGCAGCCTATGTGCGTCCTTGATGCTGCCTCTACGACGGCGCGCCACGAGCCTCGGGGATCCGACCGGACCGCTCTCGAACCTGCGAACGCAAGCCACGCACCAGCTCGAAGAACTGTCCAGCAGGAGTGATTGCGCGGGCATCCCGCGGGCAATGGGCCAGAATCGAACCTGCGGCGGAAGTGGCAGCGGTCATGGAGATCGCTGCTGCGTAGGGGTCGTGGGTGATAGCCTCTCGACGTCATCGGTTGGCCCAGGCTAGCGTTCCCGTCGCCTGCGGTCGAGCCCCGAGGAGGGACGATGGGAGTGCGGGCGCACAACGACGCAGCGGCCGTGGCCGCCTACGAGGACTTCCTGCGGCGGTTCCCCGCCTACGCCGCTACGGCGGCTGTCGACGAGCTGCGCGCCGCCGACTACGCCCGTCTCGACCGCCTCGGTCACACCTACCTCGACTACACAGGCGGCGGCCTCTATGCAGAGTCGCAGATTCGCCGCCACCACGAGCTGCTGGCGGAGCGCGTGCTCGGCAACCCACACTCGCAGAATCCGACCTCGCTCGCCTCGGCCGAGCTTGCCAAAGGCGCGCGCGACGCCGTCCGGCGCTTCTTCAACGCTCCCGAGGATGAGTTCGAGATCGTCTTCACGGCCAACGCGAGCGGCGCCCTCAAGCTGGTCGGCGAGGCGTACCCGTTCGCGCCCGGCGGAGTCTTCCTGCTCAGCTACGACAACCACAACTCGATCAATGGCATCCGCGAGTTCGCCTCCGCCAAAGGCGCTGCGACGACCTACATCCCGGTGCGCGAGGAGGATCTGCGGCTCGACGAGGAGCTGGTCCGGACTGCCCTGCTTGGCGCTGGGGACGGCGCAGCCAAACTGTTCGCGTATCCGGCTCAGTCCAACTTCAGCGGCGCCTGGCACCCGCTTGAGTGGGTGGCCGAGGCGCACGAGCACGGCTGGGACGTCCTGCTCGACTGCGCCGCCTACGCACCCACGAACCGGCTCGACGCGGCGGCGATCGGCGCCGACTTCATCCCGATCTCGTTCTACAAGCTGTTCGGCTACCCGACCGGCAGCGGCTGCCTGATCGCGCGCCGCGAGGCGCTCTCCAGCCTGCGCCGCCCGTGGTTCGCCGGCGGCACGATCACGCTCGCCTCGGTGCAGCAGGAGGACTGGTACCACCTGGTACCCGGCGCCACCGGCTTCGAGGACGGCACCATCGACTACCTCGGGCTACCGGCGGTGACCATCGGCATCGAGTACGTCGAGGAGGTGGGCATCGACGTCGTCCACACGCGCGTCCACGCGCTCACCTGCTGGCTGCTGGAGGAGCTGGCGGCGCTGCGGCACAGCGACGGTGCGCCGCTGGTCAAGGTCTTCGGGCCGCGCGATGGGGAACGTCGCGGCGCCACCATCGCGCTCTACCTCCTCGACCGGGAGGGGCGGCCCTACGACGTCTACGACGTCGAGGCGGCCGCCGCCCGCGAGCGCATCTCGGTGCGCAGCGGCTGCTTCTGCAACCCCGGCGACGGCGAGGTCGCGCACCACATCTCACGCGACGACATGGAGCATTGCTTCACGGACCCCAGCGCCGCGGTCACGCTGATGCAGTGCCAGCGCACGATCGAGGACAAGACCGGCAACGTGCCCAACACGATCCGCGTCTCGCTCGGCCTGGCGTCGGACTTCGCCGACGTGCGCCGCTTCCTCGCCTTCGCCGAGAGCTACCGGGACCGGCCTTCGACGTAGGCTACCTCTCGATCGTCGTCGATGGCTTTGCTCACAGTGTACGCCGGACGCTCAGGCTCCGCGGTCGCGAATGACCAGGAGCGATCGGGTAGGCGACCGGACATCAGAAGCGGTTTATTTGCAGGGAGAACGTTGTAATAGTGACAACGGTGGTGGGCCCAGCAGGACTCGAACCTGCGACCGGCCGATTATGAGTCGGCTGCTCTAACCAGCTGAGCTATAGGCCCACGCGACCAATGATACGCTCCGCCCTCTTCGGGGGCGCGGCGGCAGGGCGATTCTACGACGCAAGGCGGCGGGTTCGGTAGCACAACCCGCAGTGCCCACCGCGGCCGGCAGCGGCGCGTTCGACAGCACAGACCGGGTGCTCACCGCGGCCGGCGGTAACGCGAGCCGGGCAGCGGCCGAGCCCACGGCACGCGGCCGCCGCCCCGGTGAGCGAGCCCTGGACGAGACGCCTTGCCGGCCCGGCAAGGCGTCTCGTCCAGCCACGACACCGGCGCTTGTCCCTTCCGGCCTACAGGGCGGTTTGCGAGGGGCGCGGCAAAGTAACAGACTACGACCTATCTGGAGCGCCGGGGTTGAGGTCAGATCCCCCGGGATGCTCCCAAAGTGCTCACGGCAAGAGGGGTCGGCTTGGCCATAGTGACTGCCTTCCTACGCCAGTCTCTCCTTCGCGCCTGAGCGAACTCCAAGGAGGAGTGGATGGTCGGGCAAATCAACTCAGGAGACACGGCGTTCGTCTTGATCTGCGCGGCACTGGTCGCGCTGATGACGCCGGCCCTCGCGTTCTTCTACGGCGGGCTCGTGCGCCGCAAGAACTTCCTGGCGATCATGATGCAGTCGTTCATCTCGATGGGCGTCGTGACCACGATCTGGGTGTTCTTCGGCTACTCGCTGGCTTTCTCGGGAGACGTCGGCGGGATCATCGGCAACTTCCACTGGGTGGCGCTCACCCACGTCGGCCACCTGCCGGGGCCATGGGCCCCCAACATCCCCGCCCAGGCGCACTTCGTCTACCAGGAGATGTTCGCCATCATCACCCCGGCGCTCATCACCGGCGCCTTCGCCGACCGCGTCAAGTTCAAGAGCTACCTCTGGTTCCTCGTCCTGTGGAGCATCATCGTCTACATCCCCTTCGTGCACTGGATCTGGGGCGGCGGCTGGCTCGCCCAGCATGGCGTGCGCGACTTCGCCGGCGGCGCCGTGGTCCACATGAGCGCCGGCTATCGCGGCTCTCGCCTCGGTGTTCGTGGTCGGCAAGCGCAAGTTCGGCCCCGGCGAGCGCAGCCTGCCGCACAACGTGGCCTTCGTCGCCCTGGGCACCGGCCTGCTGTGGTTCGGCTGGTTCGGATTCAACGCCGGCAGCGCGCTGGCCGCCAACGGCATCGCCGCCCAGGCGTTCGTCAACACCGACATCGCCGGCTCGATCGCGATGTGCACGTGGCTGGCCATCGCCTGGTGGCACGACGGCAAGCCGAGCCTGGTCGGCGCCCTCACCGGCGCCGTGGCCGGCTTGGCCACGCATCACGCCGTGCGCCGGCTACGTGCCCACCTGGGCGTCGTTCATCGTCGGCGTGGGCGCCGGTCACTGTGCTACTACGCCGTCGTCTTCAAGCAGAGGATGAAGTGGGACGACGCCCTCGACGTGTGGGCCGCCCACGGCGTCGGCGGCACCCTGGGCATCATCCTGCTCGGCGTGTTCGCGACCTACGCGGTCAACCCGGCCGGCGGCCAGGGTCTCATCACCGGCCACTTTCATTTCTTCGGCTGGCAGGTCATGACCGCCGTCGTGGTGGCCGCGTATGCCTTCGTGGCCACCTATCTCATCCTCAAGTTGATCAACGTCTTCGACCCGATCCGCGTGCCCGACTCCGTCGAGCTCAAGGGTCTCGACGCAGCGGAGTTCGGCGAGTCGGCCTACGACCTGGTCTAGAGGTCGCGCCGGCACGGGCGGCGTGGCCTGACGGCCGGTCGGCGTAGGAGCCGGCCGGGCCACGAACGCGCCGTGCGAACGTGCCGCTCCCGGGGGCGGGGCGAAAGCCTGCAAGGCTTTCGCCCCGCCCCCTCGTTTTGCAGCCAAAACGTAGTGACGAGCGAGGGGGGATGTGGCCAATTCGCGGGTTGACCGCAGGGGTGGCCGCAGAGAGGGTGAGGGGAGATATCGTGCGCCGCACCGGCGACGACAAGGAGGGACATCGCGATGAACCAGATCAACACCGGCGACACCGCCTTCATCCTGGTCTGCGCCGCACTCGTGGCGATCATGACGCCGGGCCTGGCCTTCTTCTACGGCGGGCTCGTGCGGCGCAAGAACGTCATCACCATCATGATGCAGAGCTTCGTGTCGCTGGGCGTCGTCACGCTCATCTGGATCGTCTGCGGCTTCAGCCTGGCGTTCGGACCGGACGTGCACGGCGTCATCGGCAACCTTCACTACTTCTTTCTGAACAACGTCGGCCAGGCGCCCAACCCCCAGTACGCGCCGACCGTTCCCTTCCTGGCCTTCTTCGTCTTTCAGCTGACGGTCGCGGCGCTGACCCCGGCGCTGATCACCGGCGCCTTCGCCGACCGCGTGCCGTTCAAGAGCTACATCGCCTTCCTGACGTTGTGGAGCCTGCTCGTCTACGTGCCGCTCGCGCACTGGATCTGGGGTCACGGGTTCCTCCAGCAGTGGGGCGTGCTCGACTTCGGCGGCGGCATGGTCGTGCACGCGAGCGCCGGATTTGCCGCGCTCGCGTCGGTCTGGGTGGTCGGCAAGCGCGTCTTCGCCCCGGGCGAGGAGGAGCGCCCCAGCAACATCCCACTGATCGCGATCGGCCTGGGGCTGCTCTGGTTCGGCTGGCTGGGCGACAACCCGGCCGGCGCCATGCACGCCAACGGCATCGCGGCGCAGGCCTTCGTGAACACCTTCATCGCCGGTGGTCTGGCGATGCTGGTCTGGATGTTCACCGACTGGGTGCGCACCGGCAAGGCCGGCATGATCGGCGCCCTGACCGGCGTTCTCGCCGGACTCGTCGCCGTGACTCCCTGCGCCGGGTACGTGCCCACTTGGGCGGCCGCGGTGGTCGCCTTGGCCTCGGGCTGGGTCTGCTACGGCGCCACCCATCTGCGCGCCAAGCGCGGCTGGGACGACTCGCTCGACGTCTGGGGCGTCCACGGCATCGGCGGTCTGCTGGGCTCGCTGCTCGTGGGCTGGTTCGCCTACGCTTCGGTCGGCGGACACAACGGCCTGCTGGCCGGCGACGGCAAGCAGTTCGGTCTGCAGTGCGCCGGTGTGGCGATCGCCGTCACCTACGCCTTCTGCATGAGCTTCGTCATCCTCAAGGTGGTCGACCTGGTCGCCAGCGTCCAGGTGTCGCACAACGTGCAGCTCAAGGGGCTTGACGAGGAGCTCCACGGCGAAACGGCCTACGACCTCGCGTAGCGGCGGCGCCTTGGGCGGGGGCGGGGGCGCCAGCGGCGCCCCCGCCCCCGCCCCGCCTGCACTGGGGACGGCGCACCGGGGGAGGCTGGTAGAATGTTCTGCCAAGCGATGCCCGAGCCCAGTGACAAGCAGGTGACCATCGGCGTGCTGCTCGCCGGGGGCGGCAGCCGCCGGGCCGGCGTCGACAAGCGCTACCTCGTGCTCCATGGTCGGACCCTGCTCCACCGCAACCTGGCGTTTCTGCACAGCCTCTTTCCTACCGTGGCCGTCTCGCTGGGGCAGGGCCAGCGGCTCGACCTGGGCGACGCCGCCGAGCTCGGCAAGACCGAAGTCCTTCACGACGCATGGCCCGGCTCGTCGCCGCTGGCCGGCATCGCCACAGCGCTGGCGCACTACCGGGCGCCGCTGTTCGCGCTGGCCGTCGATCTTGCCTTTCCGAGCCGGTCGGCGAGCGCTCGGGTGCTCTCGGCCTTTGCCGGTCACGACGTCGCGGTGCCGACCGTCGACAGCCATCACCAGCCGTTGTTTGCCGTCTACGGCCCGGGTTGTCTGGCGCCGATGCAGGCCATGCTCGAGGCCGACGTGCAGCGGCTTGTCGACGTCTTCTCCAGGGTGAGTGTCGCGCCGGTGCGCTTTCGCAGCGACGCGCCCTTTCACAGCGTCAACACCATGGAGGACTACCGGGCGGCGCGCGACCGCCCAGGCCGGGGCAGTGACGACCCGGCCGCGGCCGGGTCGCAGGCGACCGGCACGGACGCGGCCCCGGCGCTGGTCGCGGTGGTCGGCAAGAGCGACTCGGGCAAGACGACCCTGATCGAGAAGCTCGTCCCCGAGCTGGTCAAGCTCGGGCTCAAAGTCGGCACCGTCAAGCACGACGCCCACAGCTTCGAGATCGATCGACCCGGCAAGGACTCCTGGCGCCATGGCCAGTCCGGGGCACAGGCCTACGTGATCGCCTCGCCGAAACGCCTGGCCTACATCGCCAGGCAGGACAAGGAGATGCCGCTCACCGCCATCGCCCGACGCTACTTCGCCGGATTCGACCTGGTGGTGGCCGAGGGCTACAAGGCTTCGGCGCCCCACCGGGTCGAGATCTTCCGGCGAGACGCCGGCCACGACGCGCCACTCTGCGGCCCCGGCGAGGCGATGGCGCTGGTCACCGACGCACCGCTCGAGCACGAGCACCTGTTCGGACTCGACGAGGCGCGCGGCGCGGCCCAGTTCCTGGCCGCGCGCCTCGACACGCTGCGGCGCTACTGACGCGCCCGAGGCGACGCCGCTTCTGACCCATCTCACAGCCGCGCGGCGGCGGGGCGGGTGTCCGCAAGGACACCCGCCCCGCCGCCGCCAATCATTGCCCGCCGGACTCCGGCCTGGCCGCTATAAGCCTACAGAGCCTTGAGGCGCTCGACGAGCGCCGGGACGATCTGGTAGAGATCGCCGACGATGCCGTAGTCGGCGAGGGCGAAGATGGGCGCGTCCTTGTCCTGGTTGACGGCCGCGATGATGCGCGCCTGGGCGATGCCGACGGTGTGCTGCACCTGTCCGGAGACACCCACCGCGAGATAGACGTCGGGTGCGGTCTTGGCGCCCGACAGGCCGACGATGCGGTCGTCGGCCATCCAGCCGAAGTCGGCGAGACTCTTGGTGCAGGCCAGCTCGGCCCCCAGGGCCGCGGCCAGTCCCTCGCCGAGGGGCAGATCGTCGCGCTTGGCCAGACCGCGGCCCACGCCGACGATGCGCGGGGCGGCGGTCAGGTCGACGGCTTGGCCTTCCTTGGGCCGCCGGTCGACCACCCTCACGGCCGGCGCGGCGAGCCCCGGCGACACGGTGACGACGCGGTCGTCGGCGGCGCCCGCGGCCTGGCCGACCGCGCCCGCAGCCTCGCCGGCCTCGAAGATCTTCGGCATGACGGCCACGACCTGCACCGGCGTGGCGATCGTCTCGCGCTGCACCGTGGCGCCGCCGAGGTTGTAGCGGCCGGCGACGAGCGCGCCGTCTTCGACCGTGAGCGAGATCGCGTCGGTGACGCAGCCGGCGCCGAGACGCTGCGCGAGGCGGCCGCCGAGCTCGCGACCGCGGCGCGTCGAGCCCAGCAGCACGACGCTCGCGCCGGCCTGCTCGACGATGTGGGCGAGCGCCTGGGCGACGACCGCCGTGTCCAGGCCCTCGAGCGCGGGCTCCGTGCAGACGTAGACGGGAGCGGCGCCGTGGGCCGCAAGCGCGGCTCCAGCGGCGGTCGCGGCGGCGGCGTCGGTCCCAGCACCCAGCACCGCGGCGCTCACCGTGAGCCCGAGCTGCGGGGCGAGCTCGCGGGCGGCGCCCAGGAGCTCGAGAGCGGTGTCTGTCTGTTCCGAGTAGACGAGGATCGCAGTCATCGCCCTCACCTCCCCAGGACGCCTTCGGCGACCAGCGCGTTGACCAGGGCCTCGGCCTGCGCGGCCGGCTCGCCGTCGAACAGCACGTGCTTGCGCGACTGCTCCTCGGCCAAGTTCGAACGCACCGCGCGCCGCGGCGCGACCGCGGCGGCGTCGAGCGCGAGGTCGCCGAGCGCAAGCTCGGCGACCGGCTTCTTGCCGGCCTTCATGATGCTCATGAGCGACGGAATGCGCGGCTCGTTGATCTCGCTCACCACGGTGGCCGCGGCCGGCAGCGCGCTCTCGAGGGTCTCCACGTTCTCGCCCATGCTGCGCTCGGCGCGCAGGACCGCGCCGGCGACCTCGAGGGAGCGCGCGTAGCCGATCTGGGGCAGGCCGAGCAGCTCGGCGACCCGCGACGGCACCTGGCCCGAGTAGCCGTCGGTCGAGCCCTCGCCGAACAGCACGAGGTCGAACGGCCCCGACTTCTCGAGCGCGCGCGCGAGGGCGAGGGCCGCGCCGGCCTGGTCTGTGTCGTCGAGCGCCGGGTCTGCGACGATGACCGCCTCGTCGGCGCCGATGGCCAGCGCCTCTTTCATGGTCTCGCGGATCTTGCGGTCGCCCTGGGCCACGGTGACGGCCACGACGCGCCCGTCACCGGCGGCGTCGCGCAGCCGCAGCGCCGCCTCGAGGGCGTTCTTGTCGAGGTCGCCCACCTTGAAAGGCACCGCCTCGAGCACCGGCACGCGGTCTTTCACCCGCATGAGCTGCAGGTCGGGGTTGGTCTTTACGCACACGGCGATGTCCACGGCATCACACCTCCGGCCGTCGCGGTTTGTGACAGGCCGGGGCGGGCGGGGCGGCGGGCCGCAAGGCCCGCCGCCCCGCCCGCCCCTCTAGCTCATCCGGTACTGCACGCCGAAGCCGCCCCGCGGGTACTGCCAGGTCAGCGCCTCCGGCTCGCAGCAGATCAGGCAGGTGCCGCACTCGAGGCAGCCCTCCCAGTTGACGGTCATGTCGCCCTGGTCGTTCAACTCGTACAGGTCGGCCGGGCACACCTTCAGGCAGGCGCGCGACGTGCAGACCGTGCGGCACTTCTCGAGGTCGATCAAGATGTGGGGCTCCTGGTCGAGCTTGAAGACGTCGGCGCCGAGCTTGGCGTCGACCTTGCCGGGCTGCTCGCTCACGACGGTCTCACCTCACACCTTGCGCAGGGACCAGAGGTCCTTGAGCGTCTCGATCTTGAGGAACTCGCGCCGGGCGCCGCGCAGGCTCGTGCGCACCAGGGTCGCCGAGCTTTCGTCGTCGACGGTGAAGAAGCCTTCGAGCATGCGCGCCACGGCGCCGGGGTACTCGCTGAACAGGCGGCGGTTCTCGATCGCCTGCGG
Organism: uncultured Actinomycetes bacterium; assembly: GCA_963751565.1. Lineage (GTDB taxonomy): Bacteria > Actinomycetota > Thermoleophilia > UBA2241 > UBA2241 > Bog-752. Next base: position 60,063 of record CAVVVA010000007.1, read on the forward strand.
CACGCCGCGGCCGGCCTCCATGGCGGCCGTGACGAAGGTCTCGCGCAGGAAGCGTTCGTAGACCGACAGGGTGGCGGCCGACGAGTCGCCGGCGGCGCGGGCGGCCAGGGCCGCCCGCGCCGCCGCCCAGCCCGACGCGATCGCCAGGTCCATGCCGCGCACGGTGACCAGGGCGTTCAGGGCAAAGCCGGCGGCCTCGCCGGCCAGCAGGTAGCCGGCGCCGTAGGGCCGCGGCAGCCTGTCGAAGCCGCCTTCGAAGACGGCGTGCGCCGAGTACTCGGCAAGCGCGCCACCGCGCACCAGCGGCTTGATCTGGGCGGCCTCCTTGAAGGCGTCGAGCAGCTGCCACGACTCGAGCTCGTCGCCGCGCACGCGCAGCTGCTCCATGGCGACCACGACCCCCAGGGCGACCGAGTCGCGGTTGGTGTAGAGAAAGCCGCCGCCGGTCATGCCGCGCGTGACCTCGCCCATGAACAGCTGGGCGGCGCCCTCGCCTTCGTTCAAGCGCCAGCGGTCCTCGATCACCCCGGACGGCAGCTCGATGACCTCCTTGAAGCCCACCGCGTGGTCGGCGGCGCGGGGCTGCTCGCGCAGCCCCGCGCCGCCCGCCAGCAGCCCCAGCACGCCCTCGGCGACGATCGTCACCTCGGCGCCGACCTCGTCGTCGCCGGCCCGCACGCCGATCACCCTGTCGCCGTCGCGCAGCAGCTCGTCGGCCTTCATGTCGGTGACGACCGTGGCGCCGGCCGCCGTGGCCTTGTCGGCGAGCCACTGGTCGAGCCTGGCCCTCTGCACCGTGTAGGACTGAGGCGACGGCGCCGAGAGGCGCTCCGAGGCGAGCTCGACGGTCGTGGCGGCGCCGTCGCCGAGCAGCGTGATCAGCTCGCGGGCGACCGGCCGCTCGAACGGCGCGTCGTCCCACAGCTCGGGGTAGATGCGCCGCAGCGGCCGCACGTAGAGGCGGCCGCCGGTGACGTTCTTCGCGCCCGAGTAGTTGCCGCGCTCGAGCACCATGACCTCGACGCCGTCACAGGCCAGACCGTAGGCGGCCGCCAGGCCGGCGAGGCCGCCGCCGACGACGATGCACTCGACCTTCTCCATGTCGCCCGCCTCCTCGGACGTCTAGTCCGTCGATCGACTTCGTCGTCGCCGCTCAGGCTTGCGTGACTTCGTCGCGCGCCTAGTCCTTGAACGGGTTGTGCGTGTCGCCCCACTCGTCGCGGGCGATGATGCCGCGCATGATCATCAGGCCGCCCTCGGCCCCGACCTCGTAGCTCATGACGCCGCGCAGCAGCATCTCGAGCGGCGTCTCCTTGGTGTAGCCGAAGGCGCCGTGGTACATCATCCCGTGCCGGGCGATGTCGTGGCACAGCGTGGGCGCGAGGCACTTGCAGGTGCTGATGATCTTGTTGATCTCCTTGCGGCCGAACTGGCCGGGGTTGGTGTGCTCCTGGCCGATCATCCAGGCGCCGCGCTGCAGGTTGAGCTTGAGCATGTCGAGCTGCATCCAGTCGTCGGCCATCTCGAACGAGATGCCCTCCCACTTGCCGAGCGGCTTGCCGAACGTGGTGCGCTGGGCGGTGTACTCGCCGCTGATCTCGAGCGCCTTCTCGGCCCCGCCCAGGCAGGCCGCCACGACCAGCACGCGGGCGGCGTTGAAACCGTCCATGTTGACGTAGAAGCCCTTGCCCTCCTCGCCCAGCACGTACTTGCGGGGCAGCTCCACGTCCTTGTAGATCCAGCCGCCGGTGGACAGGCCCATGCGGCCCATGTCCTTGTAGGTCGTGTAGGTGATGCCGGGCAGATGGGCCGGCACCCAGATGAAGGTCATGCCCTTGTGGCCCTGGTTGGGGTCGGTCTTCACGAGCGTGCAGTGGCCGCTGGGCGGACCCCACTTGGCGCATTCCTTGGGGCCGCTCACGTAGGCCTTCTCGCCGTTCAGAATGAAGGCCTGCTTCTCGTCGTTCCAGGGCGCGATCGTCTTGATGGCGGAGAGGTCGGAGCCGCCGCCCGGCTCGGTGGTGTTGATGCCGGCGAAGGCCTTGCCGGCGGCCACCGCCGGCAGCACTTCCTGCTTGAGCTCGTCGGTGCCGTAGCGGTTGATGATGTACGACCAGCCGATGGTGAGCAGCGTGTAGACGGGGGTGCTCATGCTCAAGTCGGCGCGGGCGATCTCCTGGATGGTGATCATGGCGTAGAGGAGGCGCTCCTCGTCGGGCAGCGGCATGCCGCCGAACTCCTCGGGGATCGTCACGCCGAACATGCCGAGCTCCGCCATGCCGGCGGTGATGTCGTCGGGAATGCCGTCCTCGGCCTCGTCGATGGCCCGGGCGCGCGGCTCGAGGTTCTTGGTGAGCCACTCGCGGATGGCCTGCCGGTAGAGGTTCTGCTCGGTCGTGTACCTGAAGTCCATGGGCTCCTCCTCGTGCGACCGACGGCCGGCCGCAGTACCTTTTGCTCACCCGCGCCGGCGCTCCCCGAAAAGCAGAAACGCCCCCAGGATACGCTCGCGCGCTCGCTGGGGGCTCATGGCCGTGACGACCGCGACCGAGAGGCCACCGTCAAGCCATGCGTGCAGCTATGTCTATCATATACGGGCCGCCGCGACACCGACAACGTGACGGGGCGTCCAACGTGCCCGGCCGGCGTTATGCCTCGCGGCCCTTCGCGCCGGTACTGCCCGGCCGGCGGCCTTTTGCGCCGGGGCCCTCTGCCTCGCGGCCTTTCGCACCGGCGCCCCCCGCCTCGCCGCCCTTCGCGCCCGCGACTCCGGCCTTGCGACCCCTGGCGCCGAACGGCGTCGACACGTCGACGGCCTCGAACACCTGGTGCAGGGCGAACAGCAGGGCGGCCTGCGAGTGGCCCAGATAGTGCTCGTGGATGGCCGCCTCGATCGCCTGACGCTCCGTGACGACCGAGCGCCCGACGAGCAGCCTCGCAAAGAAGTCGCGGGCGAGGTCCATGAGCAGCGTGCTCGAACAGGCCGTGATCACGCCGCGCTCGTCGACTTCGACAACGAGGCCGACACGGCGGTGGAGGTTCTGGTGCGAGACGTCCTGGGGCAGGCGGGCGTAGCCCGAGAAGAGGTAGGTCTTCACGCACATCACCTCCGGCGCCGGCGGCCACGGGCCGCGCAAGGACGCTGCCAGTCTACCGCGCGCCGGCCCGCCGCGCGCGCTTGCGCTTTGCCCGGCGCTCGCTTCCGCACTACGGGCGTCGCGGACCCGCACGCTTGCGCTCCGGCCAGCGCACGGTAGGATGTGAGTGCTGCATCCGCGGCCTGGACGACGCCGTTTCGCCGGCCGGCCAGCGCGGCCACGGGCCCCCAGCGAGCGCACACGGCTGCCTGGGGGTTTTCGCGTCCTTGGGCGCGGCCCGGCGCGCGATGTGACCGAAGATCAGAAGGAGGGCCAGCAGTGACCCCACCGTCCGACATCGGCGGCAAGCCCGACATCGGCGGCAGGCCTGACATCGGCGGCAAGCTCATGGGCCTCGGAGAGGCCGTCGAGCGCTTCGCCCACGACGGCGCCCAGGTGGCCCTCGGCGGCTTTACCATCAACCGCAACCCGATGGCGTTCGTCTACGAGATGGCGCGCCAGCGTGTGCGCGGGCTGCACATCGTGGCCCACTCCAACGGCCAGGCGCTCGACACGCTGGTCGGGGCCGGCTGCGTGAGCCGCATCGAGGTCGCCTACGGCGGCAACGGCCGTTTCGCCCCGACCTGCGTGCGCTTTCGCAAGGCGGTCGAGCGCGGCGAGGTCACAGTCGAGGACTACTCCAACTACCAGATGGCCCTGCGCTTTCTGGCCGGAGCGCTGAACGTGCCGTTCATCCCCACGAGGTCCGGCCTGCACACCGACCTCGTGGCCCGCCAGGGCTTCTCGGCGGAGTACCGCGCCGCGCACGGCCTGCCCGACAAGAAGCTCGTCGTCATGCCCGACCCCTTCGACGGCGCCGACGACGACGTCGTGCTGTTGCCCGCCCTCAAGCCCGACCTGGCCGTCGTCCACGCCCAGACGGTGGGCGACGACGGCACCGTGCGCATCAAGGGACTGACCTTCGCCGACTTAGAGCAGGCCAAGGCCGCCGCGGCGGTCGTAGTGACCTGCGAGCAGATCGTGCCGGCCGCCGACCTGCGTGTCGACCCCGACCAGAACGCGCTGCCGCCCTTCTTAGTCGACGCCGTGGTCTGCGTGCCTCACGGCGCCCACCCCACCGCCTGCCGCTACTTCTACGACTACGACCCGACGTTTCTGAACGACTACCGGCGCGCGGCCCGCGACGACGAGGCCTGGCCGGCCTTCCTCGAGGAGTGGGTCTACGGCCTCGCCGGCCACGACGACTACTTGGCGAAGCTCGGAGCGGAGCACCTGGCGCGCATCAAAGCCGATCCGGTGCGCGGCTACGCCATCGGTCTGGACAGGCGGTGAGACGATGAGCGAGACGGACCCGACGGCAGCGCAGCCCTTCACCTCGCGCGAGATGATGGCGATCGCCGCCGGCCGCTTCGTGTCGGACGGCGACATCCTGTTCGCCGGCACCGGCGTGGCGCTGCTAGCGGCCGGCTGCGCCAAGCGCGTCCACGCGCCCGGCGCCGTGGTGTTCGTCGAGACCGGCGGCATCGACCCGTCGCTCGACGAGATCCCGCTGGCGGTGGCCGACTCGCGGGTGATGGACGGCACCTGCATCAACGCCGGCATCATCGAAGCCTTCTCGTACATCGCCAACCCGCGGCTGCACACGATCGCCTTTCTGGGCGCCGCCCAGATCGATCGCTTCGGCAACCTGAACTCGACCTGCATCGGCGAGTACGAGCACCCCACGGTGCGCTTCTCGGGCAGCGGCGGCGCCTGCGACGCCGCCTCGCTGGCCTCGTGCTTCATCGTCTTCATGCAGCACGGGCGGCGCAAGTTCGTGGAGAAGCTCGACTACCTGACGAGCCCCGGCTGGCTCGAGGGCGGTGAGCGCCGCCACGAGGCCGGCTTTCGCCGGGGCGGGCCGCTTGCCGTGGTCACCGACCTCTGCGTCCTGAAGTTCGACGAAACGACGCACGAGATGTACCTGGCCGAGCGCTTCCCGGGCGTGACCGACGAGCAAGTCACCGAGAACACCGGCTTTGCGCTCGACGTGACGCGCGCCGTCGACGCCGCGCCGCCCACGCCCGAGGAGCTGCGCATCCTGCGCGACGAGGTCGACCCGCAGCGGCTCATTCTGGGGTAGCCGGGCCGGTGGGGCGGGCGCTCCCCCGCGCCCCGCCCCACCGACGGCCGCCCCCCGCACCCCGCTCCGGTGAGGGCCGCCCCTGTGCAACCCGCCCGGCCACGGGGATCGCAAGATCCGGCGCCACCGGCTGCGGCACCCCTACATGGGTTGGGCGCCGGTCCGGCGCATGATCTCGGCCGAGGTGGCGTCGACCAGGTCGCCCGCGTCGCCATTGCCGGCGAGATGCGCCGCGACGGCCGTGGCGTGGTCGCGGCGCGAGCACCATTCGACGTGCAGGAACGGCACGAACCCGCGCAGGAGCTGGCGCGGCCCGTCGATGCCGTGTCGGCGCTGAAGCTCGAGCGCCGCCTTAACGACCTCGTAATTGGAGGTTACGAGCGCGACCCCGCCGTTGAGCTGGATCCGCAGCAAGTTGCCGTTGAGGTCGTGATCGGGCTCGTTTCGATCGAGCAGAGTGATCAGCCCGGCCGCGTCGATGAAGGTCGCCGTGAGACTCATCTCACCAGTACCCGCGCGGTTCGTTGTCGTCGTCGGCAGCGCCGTCGGCACCGCCGTCGGTAGCCGGGAGAGAACCGACGGCCTCGAGCATCTGGTGGCGCAGCTGGAGCGCCTCCGGCCCCGCCGCGACCTGCAGGTAGTGGTCGATCGCCTCGCGGACGAACGTCGCCATCGACAGGTCGTCGCGAGCCGACAGTTCGCGCAGCCGGGCCTTCTGGCCGCGCTCGATCATGAAGTGCACGGGGACGAGCCGGTCTACTTCGCGCCTCCTTGGACAATTGGCCAGGATCTGGGCCAATTGTGCAAGGTTCGCGCAACGAGACCTACCCTCCGGAGCGGCTCACACGGTTGCCGATCAAGCAACGTAAACGACAGTTGTCGATGCCACGGGGAATCGCCGAGTGCCTGGGCGACGCAGTGACCGCGGAGCAGTGACCTGCGACGCGAGGCGCCGGGCCGACCAACCGGGGCGCGGCGCCGGCCGACACAATGATTGGGGCGCGGCGGCCGTCAGGCCGCCGCGCCCAATCCACACTGGCTCCTCGGGCAGGACTCGAACCTGCAACCCTTCGGTTAACAGCCGAATGCTCTACCAATTGAGCTACCGAGGAACGGGCTCCGGCCGCCGAAGTATAGGCCACGCCAGCCGCTCGCTCAAACGCTCACCTGGCGGCCTCTGATTGCCTTCCGCGAGAGGACGCGAGTCGGCGGCGCAGGGCTGGACGTCGCCTCGAGCGAGCGCGACGGCAGGCGTCTTGCCCGGGGCGACGGCGCGCGTTCTGCGAACCTCGCCGGCGAGCGCTTTGCCCGCTGCGCCGGCGCCCGTCAGGTCCGCTAGACCAGCGCCCGCACGACGAGCGCGACGGCGAGCGCGACGGTGAGCAGCATCGCGCTCTCGGCGACGATGCCGGCGACCCAGGCGATCTTCGACAGATGCAGCTCGCCGGCCACCTCGCCGGCGCCGCAGCCCTCGGTGAACAGGCCGTAGCGGATCACACCGATGATGCCCAGGTAGGCGGCGTAGCCCGACAGACAGAGAGCGACGACGGCCGCTAGCGCACCCCACCACAGGTGCTTGCCGGAGACGACCACGGCGAGGAGCCCACCGGCCGCCACGAGACCCGCGCAGCCGAGCGCCACCCCCAGGCGGACGTTGATGACCGAACCGGAAAAGCCCTTGCGCGCGGGGGCCTCGACCGCGACGCGCCCCGCGGCCTCGGCAGTCTCGGCGGTCATGATGTCGTTCATCGCAGCCGGGCTGTCAGTCGAGGAAGTCACGCAGGCGCTGGGAGTCGCGGTAGCTCTTGAGCTTGGCGAGCGTCTTGGCTTCGATCTGGCGGATGCGCTCGCGGGTGACGCCGAACTTCTGGCCGACCTCTTCGAGGGTGCGCGGGTGCTCGCCCTTGAGGCCGAAGCGCAGCTCGATGACCTTGCGCTCGCGGTGCGTGAGCGTAGAGAGGACGGCGTTGAGCTCCTCCTTTTGCATGATCTCGCTCACGGCCTCGACCGGCATGGTCGCGTCTTCGTCTTCGATGAAGTCGCCGAGCTGCGAGTCCTCTTCTTCGCCGATCGGCGTCTCCAAGCTCACCGGCTCCTGGCTGATCTTCAAGATCTCGCGCACCTTCTGGGGCGTCGTGCCCATCTCGGTGGCGATCTCTTCGGGGGTGGGCTCGCGACCCATGTCCTGAAGCAGCTGGCGCTGCACGCGGATGAGCTTGTTGATCGTCTCGACCATGTGCACCGGGATGCGGATCGTGCGGGCCTGGTCGGCGATCGCGCGGGTGATCGCCTGGCGGATCCACCAGGTGGCGTAGGTCGAGAACTTGTAGCCCTTGCGGTAGTCGAACTTCTCGACCGCCCGGATGAGGCCGAGGTTGCCCTCCTGGATCAAGTCGAGGAACAGCATGCCGCGGCCCACATAGCGCTTGGCGATCGACACGACGAGGCGCAGGTTGGCTTCGATCAGCTTGCGCTTGGCCTCCATGTCGCGGCGCTCGATGCGCTTGGCCAGCGAGACCTCTTCTTCGGCGGTGAGCAGCGGCACCTTGCCGATCTCCTTGAGATACATGCGGACCGGGTCGTTGGTCGGTGTCTTGACCGAGAGGTCGAGCTTGGGGATGACCTCCTCTTCGGGCTTGGCCTCGGCGCCGTCGCCGGAGAGCGGCTCGTCGCCCTCGATGATGTCGATGCCCAGGTCGTTGAAGAGAAGGAAGATGTTGTCGATCTGATCGGGCGTGAGATCGACGTCCTGCAGCGCGTCGGTGATGTGCTCGCCGTTCAAGTAGCCCTGTTCACGGCCCTCGGCGACGAGCTCCTTGACCTCATCGATGGCGAGCTCGGCGCTCTCCACCGACCTGTGCTGTTCAGACGGTTCGCTCAACGTTCTCCTTACTGCTTTGACGGTCCGGGCGAGCGGTCTTCGACGGGCAGGCCGCGCAGCTCCTCGCGGATCTGGCGCTGCGTGCTTTCGAGCTCGTTCAGCCTGCCCTCGTGTTCAGAGTCGTCACGCGCGACGACCGTCTTGAGCTTTGCGATGAGGCGGCCGACGTGCACCTCCTGCACCCGCAGGAACAGCTCCTGCAGAACGATCGGCGTAAACGATTCGGCCGCCGCCCGCACCACGACCGCGGCCATGGTGCCGTCGTCGGCGGCGTCCTCGTTTCTCACCGTCCCTTGCCTCTCGTCTGTTTTCCCTGCACCTGTGGCGCCCAACCGCGCGACCGCCGCCCGATAGGCGGCCCGCGAAGCCTCGCCCGAGAAGAACCCCTCGTCGATGGCGAGCAGGTACTCGCGCCCCGGGTCGGGCAGCGCCAGGCAGGCGGCGAGAAAGCTCACCTCGAGCTCGTGCGTGCCCATCAGGACGCGCTCCTCGGGCGTGCGGCGGGCGGCGGGGCGCTGTCGCGCCCCGCCGCCCGCCGCACCACTCAGTAGAGCCGCGCGTCGTGCACCGGCGGAAGCTGCTTCGTCGCTGAGCAGAAAGCGAACGTTGTCTTGGCTCAGCTGCAGCCTGTCGGCGACGTACCGGACCTCTTCGTCACGCTCGAGGGGGCTGGCTGCCTGTGCGAGGATGCCCCGCAACACGGCGAACGCCCGCATGCGACCGTCCACGGTCTGAAGGTCGTGAGAAGCAAGCACGGTGTGAGTTTGGAACTGTAGCAGAGTCTGCGCCTGGGCAGCAAGCGCCCGGAACGCCTCGCCGTCGTGGCCGCCGAGCACGAAATCGGCGGGGTCGAGGCCGTCGGGCACGCGCACCACGCGCATGGTGGCGCCCAGGCGGCGAGCCAGCTCGAGAGCGCGGTTCATGGCCCCCAGGCCGGCGGCGTCGGCGTCGAAGCACAAAAAGAGGTTGCGCGTGTGGCGCGTGAGGCGCTTGAGCTGCTCCTCGGTGAAGGCGGTGCCCATCGAGGCGACCACGTTGGCGACGCCCGCCTGCACGAGGGCGACGACGTCGGTGTAGCCCTCCACCACGAACAGGCGGTCGAGCCGGGCGGCGCTCGATTTGGCCTTGTCGAGGCCGAACAGCGCCTCGCTTTTGTGGTAGAGCAGCGTCTCGGGCGAGTTCAAGTACTTGGGCTTGTCGTCGCCCAGCGTGCGCGCCCCGAACCCCCGCACGCGGCCGCGTTCGTCGGCCAGGGGGAACATGAGGCGCCCGCGGAACCGGTCGTAGACGCCGCCTTTCTTGCCCGGCACGACGAGGCCGGCGTCGGTGAGCTCGCGCTCGTTATAGCCCTTCTTGGCGGCGGCGTCGCGCAGGTTGGCCCAGCCCGGCAGCGAGAAGCCGAGGCGGTACTCGCGGCAGACCGGCTCGGCGAGACCGCGCGCGGCGAGGTAGGCGCGGGCGGCTTGCGCCGCCCGCGCCTCCCACAGCACGCGCTCGTAGTAGGTGCAGGTGAGCTCGAGCAGCTTGAGCAGGCGCTCGCGGCGCTTGCGATCGGCGTCGGCCCGGACGCTCGACTCCTCGTACTCGAGCTGCACGCCGAAGCGGTCGGCCAGCGCCTCGACCGCCTGGGCGAAGTCGAGGTTCTCCTTCTTCTCGACGAACGAGAGCAGGTCGCCGCCCTCGCCGCAGCCGAAGCAGTAGTACAGCTTCTCGGCGGGGTCGACCGAGAACGACGGCGTCTTTTCTTCGTGGAACGGGCAGCGCCCCATGAAGTTGGCGCCGGCCTTCTTCAACTGCGTGTACTGGCCGACGACCTCGAGCATGTCGGCCGCCGCGACGACCCGTTCGATGCTGGCTTTGGCGATGCGCGCCAGGACTACCGCCTTTCGTTGCCGGTCGCGCCGCCCGCGCCGTTGTCGTCGGCGGCATCGTGCGCAGGACCGTTCGTGTGATCGGCGGCGCCGTTCGTGGTGCCGCTCGAAGCGCCGCTTCGCTCGGACACGCCGCTCGGCTTCGACGCGCCGCTCCGCTCGGACACGCCGCCCCGGTGCGACGCGCCGCCTGCGGCGGCGCGTCCGTGCGTGTCGGTCTTGCGGGCGGCCTTGCGCGACTCGGCCGCGATCTCGCGCAGCGCGTCGCGGTTGGCCTGCTCGCGAGCCTGCAGATACTTCATGCCGGCGCGCCGGCGGCGCCGCTCGCGGCGCGTCGGGCGGGCCGGCCGGTCGTAGGCCTGGTAGTGAAAGCCGAGCCGGTCGAACAGCCAGATCGTGCCGACCGTCAGGCCCACGATCCACACAAGATACACGACGGCAAGCGCCGTCCATACCCCCGGCCCGGTCGTGTCGTGCAGGACCCCGTGCTCGACGAGCGCCCCGTGGGCCCGGCTGATGTGGATCCAGCCGGCCCACCAGAACACGAGGGTCGGCACCGGCAGGAGCAGCAGCCAGCCGACGAGAACCAGCACTCGCCCGTAGCGGCTCACGCTCAGACCTCGCCGCGACGAGCACGCGACGGCCGCACGGACGCGGCAGGCTGATCGGCCGCTTCCGTCCCGACCAGGCGCCCCATGAGGACTTCGTCGATGTAGCGGCCCTCGCGGCAGAACTGCTGCGGGCGGCGGCCCTCAAACGTGAACCCGTGACGTTCGTAGAAGGCGATCGCCCGGGTGTTGTGGGGAAAGGCCGAGAGCACGACCTTGGTGAAACCGGCGGCGGCGGCCCAGGCGAGCGCCGCCTCGAGCAGCGCCGAGCCGACGCCGACGCCGCGGTAGGCGGCGCCGACCGACATGCCGAACTCGAACACGTGCGCCGAGGGCGCGAAGCCCAGGCCGGAGCCGCCGAGGTTGCCGGCGAGATCGCCGGCAACCTCGGCGACCAGAAAGAGGCTGCGCGGGTCGCGCACGCCCTTGCCGATCAGGCTCTTGACGTCGCGCAGGCCGATGACGCCCGGCGTGGCCAGCAGCGGCACCTCGGGTTCGGCCGCGACCGCGTCGATCAGGCCGCGCACCGCGCGCGCGTCGGACGGCACGCCCGGGCGCACGACCAGCGTGCGGCCGTCGGCCGTCGTTGCGACTGTCGTGCCGGTCAGCGCGGCGCCCCCTTGCCCGCCCTACTTCTCGAGCTCGAGCTCGCCGCGCTCCTCGATCGCGGCCTGGGCCGCGGCCAGGCGCGCCACCGGCAGGCGGAACGGCGAGCAGCTCACGTAGTTCATGCCGACCCTGTGGCAGAACTTCACGGTCTCGGCGTCGCCGCCCTGCTCGCCGCAGATGCCGACCTTCAGGCCGGCGCGCGCCGAGCGGCCCTTCTGCACGCCCATCTCGACGAGCTGGCCCACGCCCTCCTGGTCGAGGGTCGCGAACGGGTCGGCCGGCCAGATCTCCTCTTTTAAGTACGGCGGCAGGAACTTGCCGGCGTCGTCGCGCGACACGCCGTAGGCCATCTGCGTCAGGTCGTTGGTGCCGAAGCTGAAGAACTCGGCCACCTCGGCGATCTTGTCGGCCGTCAGGGCCGCCCGCGGGATCTCGATCATCGTGCCGACCAGGTACTCGACCTCCATGCCGCGCTCGGCGAACACCTCGGCGGCGACCTGCCGCACGGTGTCGGCCTGGTCTGAGAGCTCCTTCTGCGTGCCGACCAGCGGGATCATGATCTCGGGGTGCACGTTGACGCCCTCGGCCTTCACGTCGCAGGCCGCCTCGAGGATGGCGCGCGCCTGCATCCTGGTGATCTCCGGGTAGACGATGCCCAGGCGGCAGCCGCGCAGCCCGAGCATGGGGTTGTTCTCGTGGAGGTCGTCGACCGCCGCGGCCACCGCGTCGGCCGAGATGCCGAGCTGCCGGGCGACCTCTTCCTGGCCGGCGCGGTCGTGCGGCAGGAACTCGTGCAGCGGCGGGTCGAGGGTGCGGATGGTCACCGGCCGCTCGCCCATCACGCGGAAGATGTCGGCGAAGTCGCCGCGCTGCATGGGCAGCAGCTTGGCCAGGGCCTTCTCGCGGTCCTCCAGCGTGTCGGCGAGGATCATCTCGCGCATCGCCACGATGCGCTCGCCGCCGAAGAACATGTGCTCGGTGCGGCACAGGCCGATGCCCTGGGCGCCGAAGGCGATCGCGTTGGCGGCCTGGTCGGGCTGGTCGGCGTTGGTGCGGACGAGCAGCTTGCGCTGCTCGTCCGCCCACCCCATGATCTTGGAGTAGTAGCGGTACGACTCGCTCTGTTCGGGCTTCATCGTGCCCTCGAGCAGCACCTGCAGCACCTCGGGCGGACGCGTCTCGAGCTGGCCGACGATGACCTCGCCGACAAAGCCGTCGATCGAGATCCAGTCACCCTCTTTGACGGTCACGTCGTCGACCGAGAAGGCGCGCGCCGCCATGTCGATGTCGAGCTCGCCGCAGCCGACGATGCAGACCTTGCCCATCTGGCGGGCGACCAGCGCGGCGTGGCTGGTCATGCCGCCCTGGGCGGTCAGGATGCCCTGCGCGGCGTCCATGCCGCGGATGTCCTCGGGGCTCGTGAAGTCGCGCACCAGCAGCACCTGCTCGCCGCGCTCCGCCCAGGCCACCGCGTCGGCGGCCGAGAAGACGACGCGGCCGGTGGCCGCGCCGGGCCCGGCCGGCAGACCGCAGGCCAGAGCCTTGCCGGCCTTCTCGGCCGACTGCTCGTCCTCGCCAGCGGAACACCGGCCGCAGGAGCTGGTTCAGCTGGTCGGGCTCGATGCGCATGAGCGCCTCTTGCGGACCGATCAGGCCCTGGTCGGCCATGTCGACGGCGATGCGGATGGCGGCCAGGCCGGTGCGCTTGCCGTTGCGGGTCTGCAGCATGTAGAGGCGGCCGCGCTCGATGGTGAACTCGAAGTCCTGCATGTCGCGCATCTCGCGCTCGAGGGTCTGGCGCACGTCCATGAGCTGCGCGTAGACGTCGGGCCAGACCTCCTTGAGCTCGATCGCCGGCCGCGGCGTGCGCACGCCCGAGACGACGTCCTCGCCCTGGGCGTTGACCAGGAACTCGCCGTAGAAGACGTTCTCGCCGGTGGCCGGGTTGCGGGTGAAGGCCACGCCCGTGCCCGACTCGTCGCCGGTGTTGCCGTAGACCATGGTCTGCACGTTGACGGCCGTGCCCCACGTGTCGGGAATGTCGTAGAGCTTGCGGTAGGCGATCGCGCGGTCGTTCATCCACGAGCCAAATACGGCGGTGACGGCGCCCCAGAGCTGCTCGCGCGGCTCCTCGGGAAAGGTCTTGCCGACGCTGTCGTGCACGGCCTGCTTGAACTCGGCGACCAGCTCTTTCAAGTCGTCGGCGGTGAGCTCGGTGTCGAACTCCACGCCGCGGCGCTTCTTCATCTGGTCGAGGCGCTCCTCGAACGGGTCGGGATCATCCTTCTTCTCGGGCTTGCAGCCCAGCACGACGTCGCCGTACATGCTCACGAAGCGCCGGTAGCAGTCGTAGCCGAAGCGCGGGTTGTTCGTGCTTTTGATCAACCCCTGGACGGTGGTGTCGTTCAGGCCGAGGTTCAGGATGGTGTCCATCATGCCCGGCATGCTGGCGCGCGCGCCGGAGCGCACGCTGACCAGCAGCGGGTCGCCGGGGTCGCCGAAGCGCTTGCCGGTGTTCTTCTCGAGGTGCCCGAGCGCGGTCTCGACCTGCGCCTCGAGCCCTCCGGGGTAGGCACCCTTGGCGGAGTAGTGGTTGCAGACCTCGGTCGTGATGGTAAAGCCGGGCGGCACCGGCAGGCCGATCACGGTCATCTCAGCCAGGTTGGCGCCCTTGCCGCCGAGCAGCTCCCTCATGTTCTTGTTGCCTTCACTGAAGTCGTAGACGTACTTGTCTGCCATCGATTCCTCCTGAAGCATCACGGTCGTCACAGTCGGGGGCGCCGGTCTTTTGTGCTCCCCGTCGGCATTCGTCAACCCTGCTGGACCGGCAGCCGGGCGAAATCGCCGAGGCTGCCCAGCAGCGAGGTGATCTCTCTGAGCTGGGCGAGGCGATTGGCGCGCAGCTCCGGGTCTTTGTCCATGACCAGTACAGCGTCGAAGTAGCGGTCGACCGGCGCCCGCAGGGCGGCGGCGGCGCGCAGCGCCGCCTCGACGTCGCCGCCTTCGAGGGCCGTCTCGAGCGGCTCGCGCACCTCGGCTACGGCTGCGGCCAGGGCGTGCTCGGCCTCGTCGGCAAAGCGCGTCGGGTCGGGCGCAGCGGCCGCGTCGGCCTCGCGGCCGGGCTCGGTCTCGGCCCGCGCCGCGAGCGAAGCCGGCCGCGTGTAGGCCACCACGACGTCGTTGAAGAACTCCTCGTGTTCGACCCGCGCGAACGTGCGCGCGAGGGCGGCGACGCGCGGCAGGTCGGCGCCCCGGGCGGCCGCGCCCAGAGCCGCCTCGACCAGCGCGAACGGCAGGCCTTCGTCGAGCAGCAGCGCCTCGAGCCGCTCCCAGATGAAGGCGGCGATCTCGCTCTCGAGCTCGGCTGCGCTCGGCGGCTGGGCGGCGCGCGAACCCTTGGCCGGCGGAGCCGCGGGCAGCACTGCCTTGGCCGAATCGACCGGATGCGCGTAGATGTGCAAGGCCGCGGCCGCGAGCTCGCGCGGCGGGATCTTCAGGCCGTACTCCAGGCAGATGCGCACGATGCCCATCGCCGCGCGGCGCAGGCCGTATGGGTCGCGCGAGCCCGACGGTTTCTCGGCGGCAAGGAAGGCGCCGGCGATGTTGTCGATCTTGTCGGCGACGGCGGCCAAGCCGCCGGCCAGGCCGGCGGGCACCGGCGCGGCCGCCGAGAGCGGCTGGTAGTGCTCGGCGATCGCCCGCGCGACCGCCGGCGACGCGCCGGCCTTCTCGGCGTAGACGCCGCCGACGCGGCCCTGCAGGCTGGGGAACTCGATGACGACCTGGCTCACCAGGTCGGCCTTGGCGTACTTTGCGGCGATCACGGCCGCCGGCAGCTCGCCGGTGACCCGCACCGTCAGAACCTGGTCGGCGGCCGCCGCGACCGGCTCGCGGTCGGCGGTCTCGCCGACCCGGCCGGCCAGCCACTGCGCCAGGGCCACGAGGCGCGCCGACTTGTCGGCGAGCGAGCCCAACCTGGCGTGAAAGACGACCTCGCCCAGCCTCGAGGCCATGGCCTCGAGGCCCTCGGCGAGGTCGCGGTCGTACGAGAACTCGGCGTCGTCGAGGCGGCCTTCCAGCACGCGCTCGTTGCCGTGGGTGATGAGCGGAGCGGCGGCCGGGATCGGCGTTCGAGACGTACAGGAAGGCCGGCAGGAGCCTGCCGGCGGCGTCCTCGACCGGCCAGTAGCGCTGGTGGGCCTGCATGGCGGTGATCAGCACCTCGTCAGGCAGGCGCAGGTGGCGCTCGTCGAACGAACCGCAGTGCACGCTCGGCCACTCGGCGAGGTAGATGTTCTCCTCGAGCACGCCGGCCGGGTCGGACCAGCGGCCGCCGAGCCTGCCCGCGGCCGCGTCGAGCCCCTCGACGATCAGCCGCCGGCGCTCGTCCTGGTCGGCGATCACGCCCTGCTCGCGCAGGTGGCGCTCGTAGTGACTCGCCTGATCGACGATCACCGGCCGGCCCAGCACGCGGTGGCCCTGGGAGACGTCGCCGGCGCGCAGGTCGTAGAAGTCGAAGGGTACCGCCCGGCCGGCGAACACGCAGACCAGGGAGCGCAGCGGCCGCGAGAAGCGCAGGTAGTCGTCGGCGCCGGGCGGCTTGGCGCCCCAGCGCATGCCGCGGGGGATCTGCAGCGAGCTGATCAGGCGCCGGCACACGTCGGGCAGCACGAGCTCGGTGGCGCGGCGCTCGGCTTGCGTCACGGCGACCACGAACTCAGTGCCGTCGACCGTCTCGCGCTGCAGCGCCGCGGGCTCGAGCCCCTTGCCGCGGGCAAAACCCTCGCCCGCCCTAGTGGGGGCGCCGTCGGGCCCGAAGGCGACGTCGGCGCGCGGCCCGCGGTAGCGCTGCGTCTGGGCGGTCTGCTCGTGCGGCACGTCTGTGACCAGAACGGCGATGCGCCGCGGAGCGACCATCACCTTGAGGCGGGTCTCGGCAAAGGCGACGGCGTCGACTGCGTCGCCGCCGTCGCCTTTGCCGCCTTTGCCGCCGCTCTCGCGCTTGCCGCCGCTCTCGCCCTTGCCGCCGCGGTCGCCTTCGCCGCCGCCGTTCGCCCCCACCAGCCGCTCGGCCGCGAGGATCTCGTAGACCAGACCGGGCGCCTCGGCGCTGCCCCTGCCGCGCAGCTGGGCCAGGACGGACTGGCAGGTCTTGTAGGGCAGCTCCTCGACGCCGATCTCGAAGAGCCAGTCGGCGCTCAAGCCTCTGCCCCCGTTTTGTCATCCGTACGGTTGACATCGGAATGGGAATCGGAGCCGGGACCGGCGGCGACCGTCGCCGACTCCGCGTCGGCCCCCGCGCCGGCCCCCGCCACGACCTCGAGGTACAGCCCCGCCACCTGGCGCGCCAGATCGCGCACGCTGGCGATGTGGGCGGTGCGGTCGGTCACGCTGATCACGCCGCGCGCGTCGAGCAGGTTGAAGGCATGGCTGCACTTGAGCACGTAGTCGTAGGCCGGGACCGGCAGTCGCGCGGCGATGCAGCGCTCCGCCTCGGCTTCGAACTCAGCGAAGTGGCGGAACAGCATGTCGGCGTCGGAGACCTCGAAGTTGTAGCGCGAGAACTCGCGCTCGTTCTCCTGATAGACGTCGCCGTAGGTAACGACCCGCTCGGCGCCGTCGGATTCGGTCCAGCGCGACCAGACGATGTCGTACATGCTGTCGACGCCCTGCAGGTACATGGCGATGCGCTCGAGGCCGTAGGTGAGCTCGATCGTCACCGGGTCACAATCAAAGCCGCCGAGCTGCTGGAAGTAGGTGAACTGGGTGATCTCCATGCCGTCGGCCCAGACCTCCCAGCCCTGGCCCCAGGCGCCCAGCGTGGGGCCCTCCCAGTTGTCTTCGACGAAGCGGATGTCGTGCCCGGCCAAGTCGATGCCCAGGGCCTGCAGCGACTGCAGGTACACGTCCTGGATGTCGGGCGGCGAGGGCTTGATCACGACCTGGTACTGGTAGTAGTGGCCACTGCGGTAGGGGTTCTCGCCGTAGCGGCCGTCGGCGGGGCGCATGGAGGGCTCGACGTAGGCGGCCCGCCAGGGGCGCGCGTCGAGGCAGCGCAGGAAGGTCGCCGGGTTGAAGGTGCCGGCGCCGACCTCGGTGTGATACGGCTGCACGACAACGCAGCCCTGCCGCTCCCAGAACGACTGCAGCGCCGCGATGATCGCCTGGTAGGTGGGGGGCCGCGTCACGACGGATCTCGCGTTGCCACTGGCCATGACCGCTCCAAATCGGGACTCAGGATTGTATCAGACG
>CAVVVA010000008.1:0-64671 GCA_963751565.1 uncultured Actinomycetes bacterium
CCGGGCCCCGGCATCGCAGGTCCGGGCGCGACTTCCCCGCTGGGGTCGAGCTCGAGTTCATCGTCGCCGATCCCACGCCAATGCCGACGCCGACGCCCACGGCGACGCCGACGTCACCGTGACCGTGTCCATGCCCGACCGGGTCCCTCATGTCGCGGAAAGGACACTGAGATGAGAGCCTCGATTCGTCACCTTCTGCTGGCCGCGCTTGCGGTTGCCGTGATCGCCGCGGCCACCGGCGCGATCGTGGCTGCCCCCGCCGGCGCCGCTCCCTTCACCTCGCCCGATGGCCTGTGGACCTGGTCGCGGCCCCTGCCGCACGGCTACCCCGGCTACTCGATCTCGGCAGCGGCGCCCGGAGAGCTATTCGCCGTAACCAGCGTGGGCGAGGTCCTGGCCACCACCGACGGCGGCGCCAGCTGGGGCTGGAGTCGCACCAGTGCGGTGTCCGGCTTCGGCGGGCCCCAGGACCTTCAGTTCGTCTCGGCAACCGAAGGCTGGACATGGGGCTCGGACACGACCGGCAACAACGGCATGCTCCTGCGCACAACCGACGAAGGGACAACCTGGCAGGCCAGCCTGACCATGCCCAACCTGCTGCCACTTGCGGTGCGCTTCTCCGGTCCAGCGACGGGCTGGGTCGTGGGCAGCGATGCGGGCCAAACGACGACTCTCGGTCAGGTGCTGTACACCACCACCGATGGCGGCCAGACGTGGAATGCGCCGGTCGCCGTACCCCAGGACGACAACACTACCTTCGCGGCGTTTGCCCCGCAGGGCGGCCCGCGGGCCGTCCTTCTGGAGACCCTCTGGTCCACCGGCGCGGGCAACGGCGACATCGTCGGCACGAGGGTGTATCGCACCACCGACGGTGGCGCCACCTGGCTGGCGCCCACACTGCTGAAGGGCGTTGATCTCGGTCATGCGGCCTTCTCCTCGGCGACCAAGGGGTGGGCTACCGACGGCAGCTGGCTGTGGCGCACGACCAACGGCGGGGCAAGCTGGCACAAGGTGCATCGGGCTCCCGGCTACGCGAGCGTCACTACCGTGGGCAACGCCGTGTGGGTGGTCAACGGCAGCGTCCTGCACTCATCCGACGGGGGCAAGACATGGAAGACGCTGCGCGGTCTGTCCATCTCCTGCATCTCGTTCTCCGATCCCCTGAACGGCTGGGCGGCAGACGGCGCCACCTATCTGCGCACGACCGACGGCGGCAGGACCTGGCAGCACGTCACCCCCGCTCCCAAGCCTTGGGGCACGAGGGTGAGCAGCCTGGCGGCGGTCGGCGGCGAGACGGTCTGGGGAGCCGCCGGCCGCGTCATCAAGACCACCGACGGCGGCCAACACTGGAGATTTGCCACCAAGCGCCGGGTGAGGGCGCTGGCGGCCGTCAGCGCCCGTCAGGCGTGGGCGGTCGGTCCCAAGGGCCTCATCATCCACACCGCGGACGGTGGTCACCACTGGAAGCTGCAGCCGAGCGGCGTCACCGTCGGGTTGGGTGATGTCTTCTTCCTCGATGCCCGGCACGGCTGGGCCGGCGGCGGCAGAACGCTGTTGCGCACCATCGACGGCGGGCGTCACTGGACCCACACGCACGAGGCGATCGGAGCCCTTGCCAGCGTCGCTCAGCTGGACTTCGCCGACGCCCGGCACGGCATCGCTCTCACCAGCACCAACTCCGGCGTCATTCTCGTGACAAACAACGGCGGACGCACGTGGGCGAAGACGCGCCTCCCTGTCTCGAGCGACCGGCCCACGGCCGTGACCATGGAGGACGCTTCGCACGCTCTGATCATCACCTACTCCTTCGTATCTCTCCACCCCACAACCACCTTCACCACCTCCGACGGCGGCAAGACCTGGCAACCAGGGGCCGATCTTCCCATCAGGAACCGCTTTGTCAGCATTGCCCGCTCCGGGTCGCTGCTGTGCGCAGTCGGCGACAGTGTCGTGACGAGCCGCAACGACGGGGTGACGTGGTCCGACGACGGAGCACCCTCGGGCGGCGGGTTGACCAGCGTCCAGTTCGTGGGCGCCGACACCCTGATGATCGGCGGCTATCTGGGCATTCTGACCAGGAACCTGACCACGGCGCCGCTGCCCTGAGATGGGCAACGCCAGAGGCGGCTTCGCCGCCAAGGAGGCCGTGCTGCACACTCCAAGCAGAAGGCGCCGTGACCATCAGGCAAAATGCGCTCCGGGGCGCGCGGTACGGAGCCCCATGCTGGGCGAAATGGAGGGTGGCATCATGATCCGCTTGATCACACGTATGGTTCCTGCCATGTTGTTCGGCTGCGCCCTGGCGGCGCTCGCCCCTGCGGCTCTGCCGCAAACCGCGGCCGCCCTGGCCGACCCGCCGTCCATCAGCGGCCTGGTCTCACCGACTCACCCGGTGGCGAGCGCCTGGTATTCCGACCGCAACCCCGTCTTCTCCTGGCGCGGAGCGGTCGCCACACCGGCGATCGCGGGCTACGCCTACGTCCTCGACCAGAGCCCGACCACGGTGCCGGGCACGACCGTCGATCTGCCTCCGTTCAGTTTTGCGGCCAAGCGCGTCAGCTCGATCGGCGCCCGCCCCAGTGCGCTGGCCGTGGGCGACTTCAACCGCGACGGCAAGCTCGACCTGGCAGTGTTGCACGCCGGCAGCGTCACCATCCTGTTCGGCAAGGGCAACGGCAGCTTCGGCCGGCGCCGCTCCTTCGCGGTCCCCAAGGACGCGATCTCGATGGCTGTCGCCGATCTCAACCGCGACGGCAGGCCGGATCTCGTCATTGGCTCATACGCGGGTTCCGATCAGCCGGTCACCATCACCGTGCTGCTGGGTAACGGCAACGGCACGTTCGAGATGGGGCGCCACTACAGCCTCGGCAAGGCCACCGGCGCAGCATGGGACGTGATCCCGCTCGCGATCGCCGACGTGAACGGCGACGGCAGGCCGGACGTCGTGACCTCCTGGGGACTGAGGATGTTCGTCCTGCTCGGCAGAGGCGACGGCACCCTCGGTCCTGCGCATGCCTTCGTTGCCGACGCCCACGGCGCCAACGGCGACGGCGCCATCCTCTCGCTGGCACTCCACGACCTCAACGGCGATGGGAGACTCGACGTGGTCGCCGGTGGCCTGGAAGGCGTAAACCTGCCCAACGGCATTCTCAGCGTGCTGCTGGGTAGGGGCAACGGCAGCTTCCGCGCGGCCCGGACTCAGTCGACCGGTGAGCTTTTGCCCTTCGGGCTGGCCGTGCGCGACGTCAACCACGACGGCAAGCCCGATCTGCTGGTCGCTGACTATGCCGACGGGGCCGACTATGGCGGCCCGTCGTATGGTGCCGCCGTCGTCTTTCTGGGCAAGGGCAACGGCAGCTTCGCACAGGACGTCCAGTACGTCGTCGGCCCGCCCGGCCAGTACATTCCCACTGCTCTCAAGGTCGCCGACTTCAACCGGGACGGCAACGCCGATCTGCTGGTGTCGACTCGCGGCGGCCTCTACGTGCTGCTGGGTAACGGTGACGGCACCTTCCAGGACCCCGTGCAGTTTGCGGGCGCGGTGGGCGCGGGTCCGGTTGCCGTGGGTGACTTCAACAGAGACGGCAAGCCCGATGTGGCGGCCGCCGGCGGTGCCGAAGGCGACAAGGTCAGCATCCTCTTGAACCGCAGCACGGCTGCCGCCTACCACGGCCTGGCCGACGGCGTCTGGTACTTCCACGTGCGGGCGGTCGACACGGGCGCGGTTGGCGGACCCACGGCGACGCGCGCCGTGCGCATCGACACGCAGCGACCCTCGACGCAGGCGCCCAGTGCGGCCAGTGTGCACAGTGGGGGCGTCGCCCACCTTGCCTACGAGGTCAACGACCCGCCGCCCTGCGCCGGCTGGTGCGCCGTGCGCATCGAGGTCAAGAACGGGCACGGTGCGGTGCTGCACACACACACCTCCGGCCACGCCCACAGCGGCGTCCTCTACCAGGCGAGCTTCCGCTGCCGGCTGCCCAGGGGTGTCTACCGCTTCTACGTCTACGCCACCGACGCCGCCGGCAACACGCAGAGCAACGTCGCCTCCAATCGCCTGGTCGTGAAGTAGGAGTGGAGCGCCGGCGAGGGCCGCAGAGTGCCTTTTCGAGCGTAGAGAACCCAGCGGATGGGCCGCCGAGCGCCATTGGGCGTCAGCCAGTGGAAAGCCCTGGACGAGCCTGACAATCGCCTAGGTTGAGCCGCACGTCAAAGTGGAGGTCGGCATGAACGGCACTTCCGCTGAACAGCCACTTCGCGACAAGACGTCGGTCGACATGCCGCCTTTCTCGAAAGGTCGCTCGCCGGCCGGCCGGTCGCGCACGGCATTGGTCGCCCTGATCCTGATCGCCGCGGTGCTGCTGGGCACGGCCTTCCGCGTCGATTCGATGCGCCACAAGCACGGCTTGCACATCGACGAAGTGATCTCTTACATCACCGCCGCGGGCCGTCTCGGCGACTTCAGCCATCCCGGTGCCACGACGCTCGACGGCGCTTGGGTGCCCGCCGCCCAGTGGAAGAGCGGGTTGGGACCGGGGCGCACCTTCGACTTTGGTCAGATCATCTCCGGCCTGGCCAAACACGACGTGCACCCGCCACTGTACTTCTGCCTGCTGCACATCTGGACGCTGGTCGTCGGTGTGAAGTTCTGGACCGGCCCCTCGCTGAACCTCATCATCGATGTGCTTTGCGGCGCGGCCCTGTTCGGGTTGGCGCGCCGCCTGCTGCGCGACCCGGTGGCGGCCGCCCTGGTCGTTCTGATCTGGTCGGTCAGCCCGGCCGTCCGCATGACCTCGAGCATGGCTCGCATGTACTCGCTCGAGGCGCTGTTCAGCGTGCTCTTCGTCTGGCTGCTTCTGGGGGCGACCGATCGAGAACGGGCGCCGGCCAGGCCGTTGCTCAGCGCCTGTCTGCTGGCGCTTGCTACCGCCGGGGGCATGCTGACCCAGTACCAGTTCGTGCTCATCGTCGCCGGGGGCGCAGCCTATGTTCTGCTCAGGCTGGTGCGCTTCGATCGGCGCCGCTGCGTCCGGGCGTTGCTGGCGATGGCCGCGGGTCTGGTCATCGTTTGGCTCGTGGAGCCGGCCGTGTTTGCCCAGTTCCGCCGTCAGGCGGCCAGCCGGCCCGAGGCTTTCTCGCTGCCGCTTCTGCGAGACAAGCTCAACGGCACCGCCGGGACGGTCTTCCAGTTCTTCGGCCTCGATGCGCGCCGGCTACAGGGCGCGGCCGCTCGTCCGCTGCGCCTCTGGGGTCTGCTGCCCGGACAACATCTCTCGAGTCTCGTGCTGCTTGCCTTCTGGGCGTGCGTCGCGGCGGCGCTTGCCCTGGCGTTGCCGTGGTCCCGTCGCTGGCTTGCCCGGCGCGACTGGAGCGGCGGTCTCGCCCTGCTCTTTCTGGTCTGGATCGGCGGCACCATCATCGCCCAGAACCTCGCGTTTCTCAGCGAGCCGAAAGTCCTCAGCGCGCGCTATCTGGCTGTGGCCTGGCCGCTTCTTGCCTTCGTTCCCGTGCTTGTCTCTCGTGCGTTGCTGCCGCGTTGGCCCTGCGTGGTCGCCGCCGTCTTCTGTCTGGGGTTCATGGTGCCCTTGTCCTTGGCGCCGGTGAACTACGCTGCCTGGTCGGGACCGTTGCCCAAGCTGAGCAATGCCCACCGCGTGGTGATCGACTGTCCCCGCTCCCTCGCGGTGCCGCGGACCGTCTGGTGGCTGCCCAGCCATGCTCTCGTCTACGTCGACGACTGGCGGGACCTGCAAGCCAGGCCGGCGGCGTGGCTCGGTCAACTGCAGAGCGGCGACTTCATCGTGCACGGCGACGACATTCCGCCGGTGGCGCTGCAGCTGCTGCGCACAAGGTTCGTGATCACTGAGGTGCCGCCGCACTTTCGCCACTTCTTGGTCTATCGTGTCGGGACACCGCACCCCGGGGGGTAGCCCGATCCCTGTTCAGCGTGGACGACGAGTTGGGCGCGGCCGGGCAACTGTCTGATTTCGGCGTCCCGCCAGCGTAGCCCCCCGGCCGCGTCCTCACTTCCTGCGATCCTGATCCGCGACTGGCGAGCGCCTGGCTGGGGATGCCACGACCGCCGCCTGCGCCGCATCGCCTCGTGCCTGCTCGGCGACCGCGATCTCATGGACGACGCGCTTCAGGAGGTGGCCGTCAAGGCGGCCCGTGCCCTGCCTGCGCTACGCGACCCCGACGCAGTCGGCGCCTGGCTTTCGCGCACCGCCTACAGGACCTGGGTCGACATGCTTCGCCGGGAGCGGGGACTCGTGCTCCTCCCGCCCGAGGATTCACGAACCCGGCGTCGACGCCGCCGACTTGTCGACGAGCTGGCTGCGCGCGATGCCGGGCACGACACCTTGCGACGCTCACCCCGGGGCAGCGGGTCGCCGTGGTGCTGGTCGACCAGGAGGGCCTCGACGATCGCCTGGCGGCCGAGCTGCTGGACATCCCCGCCGGCACGCTCGGTTCGCGGCTCTCCAGGCCCGGGCAGTGTTGCGCCGGGCAGTCTCTCCTCCCGTCTGGAGGAGCGGCCATGAACGAGCACCCCGACACCACTCAGCGCGACGAACAGGTGGGCCGCCTGCTCGACACGGTCGAGCTCGACCACGGCCCGGCCTACTGGGACCGGGTGCGCTCGGCGACGGGGCCGCAGCTGGCCAAGCTCGGGCCGCGTCCGGCTGTGGGTGCGGCGCCCCTACCAAGTCGGCGTCGCGGTCGGTGACGCCGCGGCAGTTGTCGCCGTTGTCCTGATCGGTCTGCCGAGCCGCAACGGCGGCAGCCCGACGCCGGCCAACGCGGCGCAACTGATGCTCTCGGCGATGGACAATGGTCTGCTCAACACGAGGACCGTACAGGGTGACTTCAGCGAGATCACGACGGTCGACGCGCCCGGCCACGCTCCCGCCTGGGCCGAGTGGCGCGGCAGCTTTGCGGCAGACGCCGCTGGCGACAGCCGTTACGAGATCGCCTTCGCCGGGCGCTCGGCCGGCGTGGGCGTCGTCTCGCACGACGTGTCGGCAGGACCGGCGGTGCCTTCTTCCGACAGGCCCAACGCCGTCTGGGCCGTCCTGCAACCGGCGCGCTACGTCTCCTTGTACGACGCGGGTGCGATGGCCGTCCGCTGGGCTGCCTGGAACTCGAACGGCAAGCTCGTCGACCACGGCAGCGCGAGGCGCTGGCCGACCTTTCTCTGGGGCCAGGCGCCGGACGACCTCCTGGAGTTCTGGGTCAACAACCTCGGCCAGGCGGCCCTCGTGCAGGCCGCCATCGCCGGCACTGCCGAGCTGCCCGTGCGGGCCGTCACCTACGAGGGACGGCCGGCCTGGCAGGCGACGATCGACCTGCGGCCGTGGTTCTCGCAAGGCGAAGTACTACAGAGTGCTGCGCGAGGTCGTGACGGTCGACCAAGCCAGTGGCTTCATCGTGCGCACGGTTCTCGGCGCGACCCCCGGCCCGGCAAGCAAGACGCCTGGATCCCCTTACGCGCTGAGTCCCTACACCATCGAGCTGCGCATCACGCATCTGAAGACCGACTCGGCCTTGCCGGCCGGCACGTTCACCGAGCTGCCAAAGGGCGTACCGAACCCGGCGCCTTCCGGTGCCGCAGTCAAGCCCAGCGGAACGCCGCCGCTGACCTCGGGCACGCTGGCGCGAGCCGCGGCCTCGGCGGGATTCAGGCCGCTCACGCACGATCCCCTGCCCGCCGGGTTTGGGTTGAGTGCGGCCTCGACCAACGCCCACATGGGCATCGGCTCAATGATCTCGCAGTTCGCGGTCTCCCCCCGGGAGGTCGACGAGCTCTACCGCCGCGGCTTCGAGTGGTTCGAGCTCGATGTGTGCCCCTGGAACGGCCAGAACCGGGAGCTGGAGGACCAGGATCTGGAAGCACTGAAAGAGGTGCTGCGCCGTCCAAGCTGGATGTTGTCGTACTGCACGGCGGCTCGCAGGCGGGCGCCACAGCCTACCTGTGTCAGGGGTCTTTCTCAGGGGACGCAGCCCGGGGGTGGTTCTCGGATCACGGCATGCTGCCGTTGGCGGTCTCCTCGACTCTGAAGCTCTACGGCAAGGGCTACTGCGCTACATGCACAAGGTCTCGGACTCCACTGCGTTGCCGAGCCCGGTCGCTGACCAGGGAGCTCACCACGGTCCCCGTGCTATGCTGGCCTTGTCGGTCGGGTAGTAGGAGTGAGCCCTGCGAGAGAAGACATAACCCACCGGCCCTTTCAGGATGTGATGTGGCGTGAGTGACAGGTCCGACCGATTCGTCACGCTCGTCGAGGTCAAGACGTTCGACAGCGCCTGGGACATCCGCGCCATGCTCCTGCTGAGCGGGATGCACGACGCCAACGTCTGGCCTGAAGGACACCCCAACCCGCTGATGCACGATTCGCTGTTGGTAGATGTCGGTCCCTACGCGGTCATGGTCCCCGAGGGCAGCCTGGGCGAGGCCCAGCGGTTGCTGCGGGAGAGCGGCCTGGAGCCGCCGGGCCAAGGGTCATAGGGCGCGCACCCGAACGACTGTGTGCTCGACCGCCCGCGATTCATCCTGCGGGCATGCGGGCAGCTGCGGGTAGGTAGGACAGCTGCCCCGAGCACGCATCCGCTATTGGGTTCGCTCCGGCCTAGCTTCCCTGCAACCCGCTGCTCGACAGCACGAGCTGCGCCTGGGCCAGGTCCTCTTCTCGCACGCGAATGTGAAAGGGACCCTGCGGCTCCTGCGCTCTGACTCTGAATACGGGCTCCATGACCCCGTGCCCCGGGATGCCAATGCTGGGGTCGAGGATGTCCTCGGGCCAGAAATCGACGTGGTGGATGCCGGCGTGCTTGAGCGCCTCGCAGATCTCCTCGGCGCGGACATGGTCTTCTACGACCACAAGATCGACTTCCTCGCTCATAGTCCCTCCGTCCACGTGGTGGCCGCTATCTCTCCAGGTCCTTCAGAAGGGCCTCAGCGTCTGCGGCATCCCCGCGACTGACTCGTATCCGCCCACGATAGTGGAGATGCCACGGCCCCTCTCCATCGGCGATGAAGGGGATGCCGGCGCTTTGCAGGATGGACTTGGTCACCGCGACCAGTCCCGGATCGATTGAGACGAGGACCGTCACGAGCTCAAGCGGGCCGGGGGAAGGCTTGTGGTCGTCCGTTGCGGCCTCCTCGCAAGGGCTCAGCTGGTCACGCGGGCTGGGCCCAGTCTATGTCGGCCGCGGAAGCGTCGTTGAGTGTTCAGCCCGCTTGCAACCTGTCCGAGTGATGGCGACTGTGGGACGCGCTGTGATCGCTCACTTCACGGTCAGCGTATAGGTGCGCGCGCCGACCCTTTTGGTCGGTGTGGTCGAGTCGGTGACGAGCGCCACCACGGTGAAGGTGCCCTTGACGGTCGGTTTGCCGCTCAGCACCCCGCGCTTGGCCTTCAGTCCTGCCGGGAGCCCGAACACCGACCACGTGTAGCGCGGCTTGCCGCCGGTCGCGGTTAGTTTCACCTGGTAGCTGCGGCCCTTGGTCGCCTTGCCCACCGTCTTCGGAGAGACGGCCAGGGCGCGGACGCTCAGGCTGGGTCCGTAGACCTCGGCGGCGCTCGCGGTGCCCTTCGTGCCGGCGTGGCCCGCCTCGCCAGGGCTGCCGGCCTCCCCGGCGGTGCCGTCGCTGCCGCTCGCCGCGACGCCCTCCTGGTCGGGCCCGCCGTTGCCTGCCAGGCCGCCCTTGCCGGCAGTGCCGCCGGCGCCGGGAGCGCCCGGCGCCTGGCCGGCCACGGCCCGATCACCGGAGAGCGTCAGCCCCGACGTGGAGATCAGGGCGTCGCAGTAGATCGCACCGCCGTGGCCGCTACCCGCATCGCCGCCACGGCCGCCATCGCCGCCATCGCCGCCATCGCCGCCGTTGCCGCCGTTGCCGCCCTGGGTCAGCCATCCCATGCCCCCGTCCTCGGGGTTGGCGCCCTGGCCACCGGCACCGCCCTGGCTGGCGGCCTCGCCGCTACCGCCGGCTGCCGTATTGGTGCTGAACGAGCTGTCTTGGACCAGCGCGTGGCCGGAGGCGTAGATCGCACCGCCGTTGCCGTCGCCGCCACCACCCCCGTCGCCGCCGCCACCGCCGTTGCCGCCGGCACCGCCGTTGCCGCCGTTGCCGGCCTTGCCGCCGGGGTTGCCGTCGATGCCGGGACCGCCACTGCACCAGCCGCTGAAGCCCGGCCCCATGTTTTCCGGCGCGCCGCCCGCGGCACCGGTGCTGCCTTTGCCACCCGCGGCACCCGTGGCGCTGTCGCCGGCAAAGTGCGCGCCGACGACCGTCAGGTGGCCGCTCGAGTAGATCGCACCGCCGTAGGCGCCGCCGCCGTCGCCGCCGTCGCCGCCGTCACCGGCGGTCCCTCCGGCGCCACCCTGCCCGCCGTCGGCACCGTTGCCCGGCTTGCCGTCGAGCGCCGGATCTATCCCTCCGTCGCTTGTGTATCCGCTACCCGCCTCGCCGCCCATGCCGCCGGGACCGCCGAAGCTGCCTTGCGCGATGTAATGGCCCAGGATGAGAAGATAGTCGCCGCCGCGGCCGCCTGCTCCGCCGCCGCCGCCGGCGCCGCCCTTCGCGCTGTCGTTCTGAAACACGGTGCCGAGCACCACCAGCGTCCCCGCGCTGTAGATCGCGCCGCCTTGGCCGTTGCCTCCGCCGCCGCCCGCGCCGCCCTTGGCGCCGACTCCGCCGTCGCCGGCAGCGGCGGCAGCGCCCCCATCGGCGCCGTTGCCGCCTGGTCCGCCGCTGGGTGGGCCGGGCATGCCCGATCCGCCGAAGCCGCCGTAGCCGCCGTTGCCGCCGTTGCCGCCCGCACCGCCGCGGCCCCCGGAGCCACCCGCGCCGCCGGTGGCGGTGTCGTTCTTGAAGGCGCCGCCGGCGATCGTCAGGCTCGCCCCCGCGGCCACGTAGATCGCGCCGCCCTGGCCGTCCAAGCCGTTGGCACCGCGGCTGCCTGCCGTGCCGTCGGCACCGTCGAAGCCCGGCCCGCCCGCTCCGCCATCGGTGCCGCTCTGGCCCCAGGAGGTCCCGGACACGCCGTTCGTGCCGTCGGGTCCGTCAGTCCCGGCCACACCGTTCGTGCCGGCGGTGCCCGAGACGCCCTTGGCACCGGTGACCGCGGCGTTTTGCAGGGTCAGGTCGACGAGCGTCAGCTTGCCGGCGGTCACGCGGAAGATCTGCGACTTCGACTGCCCGTCGAAGGTAACGGAGTGACCGGCAGACTCGATCGTGACGGTCTTGGTGACGGTGATCGGAGAGGTGAAAGAGACGGTGCCCTTGCAGGCGAAACGGATGACGCCGCCCTTCTGGACGGCCGCCTTCAGCGCGGCGTAGGAGCACGTCTTGAGCACGGTCGGGCGCGACGAAGCGGCCGTCGCCTCAACCGAACCCTGGCACATCACCAGCGCCAGGAAGACCACCAGCGCCAAGACCGTGCCGGCCACGAGCAGCCGCAGCCTTGATCGGCGGGCGATCGTCGAAGTACGCCGCTGGTTCATCGCAGTCCCCCTGACCTCGGTACGTGCCCTTCGTGCGCCCGCTCCAGAAGAGCACGAAGACAAACTCTTGAGGCCGGTCTCACCAGTCGCTCCCCGCCGGGTGAACAGGCGGCCGCTTTTGGCAACTGGCGGACCAGTGCATCCTCGAACTCAAGTGCTCCGAGTCTTCTGACTCTCGTACGGTTTCGTCTACACCCGAGACGGCCGAGGGTCAAGGTACGGGGGCGTTCTGGCAGAGGTGCACGTAGCCGGACCGGACAACGCCGCGCTATCTGCACCGTCGGCAGGTTCTGCCAGACATGACCGTTCCTCGTCGCGGATGTAGCACTGCGGAACTTGACCTGCTATCGGCAGCGCGTCGGCGAGAGGCGCCCTGTGCGGCAGGATCGCTCGCCACACTTGTATCGCGGTGATGTGCGGTCCTGGGTCACATCCGACAGGCCCCAACCGGAAAGGCCGCAGCGGCTGGCTCCACCCGACCATCTGGGCCGGGGCGCAAGGTGTGGCGTCACCCACCGGCGACCGGTCGCCTGCTGCAGACTCATGTGTCTGCTAAGCTCGACTCATGCTCAAAGCAGTCACTCTGGACTTCTGGGACACGCTCTTCATCAGCGACGACGACCCGGAACATAGACGACGGCAAGACCAGCGGCTCGTAGAGGAGCTCGTCGCCCTGGGAGAGCCGCGCAGCCAGGCGGCGATCCGCGACGCCCTGCGCGGCGCCCACCGCTGGTTCGCCGCGGTGTGGCACAACGAACGTCGCACCCCCAGCGCCTCGGAGACCCTGGAGGTCGCTTTCGCCGCCCTGGGGGTCAGTCCGCCCAGCGAGGTGGTGGTGCGCACCGCCGAGTTTTTCGCACACCTGGCGCTCAATCTGCCACCCGAGCTTGTGCCCGGCGTGCCGCTGGTGCTGGCGCAGCTGGCATCACGGTACGAGCTGGCGATCATCGCCGACACCGGCTATGCGCCGGGCAGCGTCCTGCGCGAACTGCTGAGCCGCCACGACCTGCTGCAGTTCTTCGACTGCACCTGCTTCTCCAACGAGCGTGGCATAAGCAAGCCCGACAGGCGTGTCTTTGACGACGTGCTGGCCGAGCTGGGTGCGCGACCCAGCGAGGCGGTGCACGTGGGCGATTCGCAGCGCACCGACATCACCGGCGGCCAGACGGCGGGCATGTGGACGGTGCACTTCCTCGGCGCCAACGACAGCGACGCCGCCGTCTCGACCGCAGACGCCCGCATCCGTCGCTTCGCGGAGCTGCCGGTCGTTCTCGACAGTCTCGCGGGCTCTTAGCGGCTCCCGCCTTGCCCCGCGACCCCCAGGGTCCGCTCGCGGCGCACCGGCAAACAAGGACTCCACACGACAAACGTCGGCAAGGCCCCCATAGCGCCTTCCCACGCCTGGAAGACCAAGCGGATCTGCGGCTGAGCACCACCGAGCGCCATCCGATGGTGCTGCATGCGGTTGGAGGAGGGCTGCCGGGCACTGATGGTGCGCGTGCTGGTCGGCAGCGCCTCCGCTGCCCCGTCGGCCGCTACAACGGCACTGCTGCAGACCTATTGGGGAAAAGCCATCGAGGCGGTCGGCCACAGACCGTTCGCTGCTGACGAACCGATGGCAAAGGAGGCGTGGCGATGGCGACCTACGTGCTGCTGGTCAAGTTCACCGACAAGGGGGCGAGCGACATCAGAAACGTGCCGGAGCGTATCGACCAGAGCGTCAAGGCCTGGCAGGAGGTGGGCGGCAAGAGCCTGGACGTACGCATGACGATGGGCCAGTACGACTACTGCTGCATCGGCGAGGCGCCCGACGACGACACCGTGATGAAGTTCCTGTTCAAGCTGGCCGCGCGGGGCAACGTGCGGACCTCGACACTGAAGGCCTTCTCCAGAGACGAGGTGGCGCGGCTGCTGAGCGCGGCCTGAGCCGCGCCGGGCGCGGCGGGTCTGTCGAGACCGACAGGGGCCCGCCGCGCCCGGCGAGCTCCCTACCTGCGGCCGTGCCTCTCGAAGCTCACCTTGTCGTAGGGCAGAGACGAGGTCGGGTGGCCGACTTTCGTTTCGGCCGGGTAGCCGATCGCGACCATCGCCTCAACGGCCAGGGCGGGGTCAAGCCCGATCACCTCGGCGATGTACTGCTCGGCGCTGCGCTGCTCGTCGTGCCCGCGGAGACGCACCTGCACCCAGCAGCTGCCCAGGCCGAGGTCGTGTGCCTCCAGGTGCAGAAGGAGCGTGGCGATCGCCGCATACTCGACCCACACGTCCGAGATCTGCGGATGGGCGCAGACCACGACCAGAAGCGCAGCGCCCTTGAGGAACGCCGAGCCCTGTGCCTTGGCCTGCGAGAGTCGGGCGATCGTCTCCTTGTCGCTGACCACGACGAACTCCCAGGGAGCCTTGCCCGGCGAGGCGGGCGCTCGCAGCATCGCTTCGATCAGCAGGTCGAGCTTCTCGCGCTCGACCGGCCGGTCAGAGAACGCCCGGATGCTTCTTCTTGAGCGCAGCAGGTCGATGAGCATACGCATTCCTCACAGTTCGTCTCGCCGGATCGAGCGGCCTTGACAGACACGTCCATTATGCCGCGCAGCGACGTCGCAGTGATGCCGCTGCGCTTCAGGCTTGGCGCGAGGGTCGCACTTCGTCTCCTTTCGAACACCGAGGCGTTCCTAGGATTCGAGAAGGCGATGCCGCCCTGCGGGAACATGCGAGGCTTTCGGCAAGCCTACTGTGCGAAGCGTGCCAGGCGCGCGCGGGTTCAGCGCGAGGCGGAGCAGATGGGCACCTCATAGGTGGGCCGGCCACTCCCGGTGCATCTGCGAGCCCACGGAGACTATCTCCGTGTCGCTGGGAGAGGGCAGCGGGTATGTGCGGCTCCCCGAGGGCGCTAGAACGTGAGAGAGAGGCCAAGCTGTCGAGGGGGGGGTCGCAACGCCGGTCGTATACTGGATGGTGTCTGACATGGGGCCAAGGTGTACGAGCAGATAGCCAGGAACAGGCGGGCCTCGCTGGAGTTGCTCGCCAATGTGGCGGCGGTGTGGCTTTTGCTCGGTCTGCTGATCGGCTTGGCGATCACACAGACGGTCGAGGGCGGGCTCGCTCTTCTGTGCTGCTTCGGTTGTCTGGCCGTCATCTTCGGGCTGCTTGCCTACTATCGCGGCTCATCGCTCCTTCTCAAGGTCAGCTACGCCCGTGAGACCGGCCACGACGAAGAACCCCAGCTGTGGAACGTCGTCGAGGAGCTGAGCATCGCGGCCGGTGTGCCGATGCCCAGGGTCTTCATCATCGACGATCTCTCGCCCAACGCCTTCGCCACCGGACGTGACCCGGCGCATGCCGCCGTGGTCGCCACGAGCGGCCTCCTACATCGCATGAACCGCGAGGAGCTCCAGGGCGTCATGGCACACGAGCTGGCTCACATACGTAACTACGACGTGCGCTTCGCGACCCTCGTCGGCGTGCTCGTCGGCATGATCGCTCTGACCAGCGACTACTTTGTGCGCTCGACCGTCTTTCGCACAACAGGCAGTCGCGCCCGCAGTATCGCGGGCCTGCTGGTCCTGGCGGCGGCGCTCGTCTTGGCGGCGATCGCGCCGATCTCGGCTCGCCTCGTGCAACTCGCCATCTCGCGCCGCCGCGAGTACCTTGCTGACGCCTCCGCGGTGGAGATCACGCGAGACCCCTTGGCGCTCGCCAGCGCCCTTGAGAAGATCGATGGCGACCCACGACCGGTGGCCGTCACCAACCGGGCGACCGCCCATCTCTACATCGCCAACCCGATCAAGCGCACCTCGGGCGACGGTCTCTTCGACACCCACCCGCCGACCGAGAAGCGCATCGCCATCCTGCGTTCGATGGCGCGCGTGGAGCTGTCTGCCGGCGAGCCGGCGTTCGGGCTGCCTGCTACCCTGCTTTGAGCGGCGACCCATAACGCCGTTCTGCGGGTATGCGGGCGCCTGCGGGTGGGTGGGCCGGCCACTCCGGATACATCTCCGAGGCCGCGGGACATATCTCCGTCGCGCGTGGAGACGGTCCGGGCTATCTGAGGCCTCGGTGAGCGCGAGAACGCAGGGGAAGGGCCCGCCTGCGCGCCGTTCTCAGCGGCAGGCGCAGGCCGAGCCCGGCGATACTGGCGCTGGCTCCTGGCGGTGGTTCGCTGAACAGGTGGTGCTGCCGAGTGCCGCACAGTACGTTCCCACGCGTGGCAAGCCAAAGGGACTACTGTCGAAGAGCAGTGAGCGCTGCCCAGCGGTGCTGCGTGTGGCTGCAAGAAGGTGGCGAGACGCAGTTACGGCTCACTTGGAAGCGCAGACGGACTCGTGGATCGCCTTGGTGAGGTCGTGGACGGCCTGTGTGAGCTGGGTGTTCTGGTCGAGCGACGCCGAGAGCCTGTTTTCAACGTCTCGGATTTGTACCTCTTGGGCCTTGATCTGCTCTTCTTGTCGGCTCATCCGACCAAGGGTCGCCTCAAGATTGCGCTCGGAGCGATTCGACGATGCTCCCACGAGAAAGCCGATGTACAGCTCGGCAACGGTGGTGATGAGGTTGAGGGGGAAGTTGTAGCCGGTGCTTATGAACCATCCCGGCAGGAAGTTGTGGTGAGCGACATAGGGACCGGCGATTGTCCAGCCCACCACCAGCAGAACCCAGATGCCGATGTTCAGCGGTGTTCCCATCGCGTAGCTGACCTTGTCGGCGATTCGCTGGAAGGGCGATAGTCGCTCGGCGTTAGCGGTGGCGGTCGGACCCTCGAGGGCTAGGACCTTGGGCTGAGGCATATCTCCTCCTGTTGTGATTGATCGCAGTGGGCGACTACCGTGAGGTGGTCCGTCAGGCGCTTGATTCGCACGCCGAAGGAGAGCAGCGGCTGTCGCAGCCAGGCGACCTTGGGCAGTTCGTCGCCGCGGTCCGCGCAGCCTGGGACGAATCGTCATTCAGCGCGACCACCCGCTTTCCTGCGGTCGCATTGGAGGCCGGCGCCGCAAGGCGCACTCATCCAGGAAACATCGTGGGTCGGCACGACAAAAAGGGCGTGTGGCGGGCGTTGTCGACGCCGCAACGCCGGCTCCAGGGCCGGAGATCGCAATGAGACTAATATAGGAAGCGGACCGTTGAATGGGACTTCAAACGCCGCTGGCTACCGCACTGTGCAGGTGCCGCCGCACGTGCGTTCCGGAGGAGCCGGGGGCAATCTCGGGAGGAGAAATGATCTGCAGAGCTCGCTCATTGCGTCTCAATCACGGTTGGTGGCTGCTTCTCATCTTGGCTGCGGTCTTGGTGGGGGGCATCATCTGGGGCTTGGGCAGCGCCCTAGGCGCTAGCCCGGCGGCTTCACCTTTACCCTCAGTCGGCCAGGTTGTCCTAAAGCTCGGCTGGACGGAGGAGCC
Organism: uncultured Actinomycetes bacterium; assembly: GCA_963751565.1. GTDB lineage: Bacteria > Actinomycetota > Thermoleophilia > UBA2241 > UBA2241 > Bog-752. The sequence continues at coordinate 16,887 of CAVVVA010000008.1, forward strand.
CGACAACCTCAACGTGTTCGTCGGTTATGCGAACACGGACTACGAGATCTGGGCGCTGAACTACAGCTACCTCTTCGGCGCCGGTGATCGCAATCAGCCGACACTCGATCTGGCAACTGAGTTTCCCACCACACAGAACGGTGGTATCTCGCCGAACGGCAAGGTCTGGACGATCCACATCAGGAGCGGCGTCAAGTTTCAGGATGGAGTGCCGCTGACTGCCGCCGACGTGGCCTTCACCTACAACTACATCATCAAGAACAAGATGGCGAACCTGCTCGAATACGCACAGGGGATCCAGACGGTCAAGGCGCTCAACCCGACTACGGTGCAGTTCACCTGTGCGCACCCGATGGCCCTGGGCTACATGGAGAACAGTTCGGTGCCCATACTGCCCGAGCACATCTGGGAGCACGTCTCGCCGTCGGCGGCGACGACAAGCTACGGCGATAAACCGCCAATCATCGGCAGTGGTCCCTTCGAGACGGTTGCTTTCGTGAAGGGCAGCGATGTCGAGATGGTCAGAAACCCCTACTACTATGCCAAGAACCCGACCGTCGATCGGATCTACTTCGAGGTCTACCAGAACGCCGACACCATGGTTAACGATCTCACCAAGGGCAGGATCGATGGAGCTTGCGGCATCCCGGTAGCGGAGTTCAAGCAGCTTGGGTCGGTGAAGGGCATCAAGGCGGTTGCCTACCCCTTCTACACCTGGGACGACTTGGAGATTAACTGCTACGACAAGGCAAGCTCGCTCGGCAACCCGATCTTGCGCGACCCCAAGTTCCGGCAGGCGCTCAACTACGCCATCGACAAACAGCGCCTCTGCGACCTTGCCTACGCCGGTCTTGCCCAGCCGGCCACGACTATCATTAGTCCAAACACGTGGGTTAATCCCGACTACCACTGGACACCGCCGGCCAGCCAGGCCTATACCTTCGATCTGGCCAAGGCCAACCAGCTGCTCACCGCCGCGGGCTACCCACTCAAGAACGGCGTGCGCTTGAACAAGCAGGGCAAGCCGATCGTGCTGCGTCTCGTGACCCCGACCAACTTCGCTGAAGGGCAGATTGAAGCCAAGCTGATCACCGGCTGGCTGCAGCAGCTTGGCCTAACGATCAAGTACTCCGTGATCGATTCAGGTGCTCTCGACGCAGACATCTTCAACGCCCACGGAAACACCTGGGAGCCGAACTTCGATCTGGTGGTGTGGTCGTGGACCGGCTGGTTTGACCCCGGCCAGACATTAAGCATTCTGACAACGGCGGAGATCGGCAACATGAACGACCCCTACTGGTCGAACGCTCAGTACGACAAGCTGGCGGTCGAGCAGGATAGTACCGTTAATCCGCAGCAGCGCCAGGCCATCATGTGGCAGATGCAGCAGCTCATGTACCAACAGTCGCCCGTGATCCCGCTGACCTACCCGGACTACCTCGAAGCCTTCAACACCGCCAAGTGGACAGGCTGGACGCAGGAGTTTGCCGGCACAGGCGGAGCGTGGATGCTGGAGGGCAACAACTCCTCTTACCTCAACCTTCGTCCCAGGGTTGTCGCCGCCACGACGAGCGGCGGTTCGAACACAACCCTGATTGCTGTGGTCGTCGTCGTTGCAATTGTCGTCGCCGGTATCGCCTTCGTCTCCGTGCGGCGGCGCCGACGGCGAGTTGAAGAGGTCTGAACGCTTGAGCCGCCTCTCTCGTCACAGTCGCGGCCGGACCAGGCGGGCAAGCCAAGGTGCAAGGTCACCAGAAGAAAGACTTGGCGAAATGGGACCCGCCCATTGCATCCATTCCGGCGCAGACGGGCTGCAAAGAGGCCTCTGCGGCCGGCCAAGGCCGCACAAAACCCCTGCATCTACGCCTGAATGGGGTGGTAGCGCATACCGGATTCGAACCGGTGTTACCGCCGTGAGAGGGCAGTAGAAGTAGTGTCAGGTAGTGCTGCCGAGTGTCACAGAGTGCCGTCTCACGCGTGGAAATGGGGGCGTGACTGCCGCCGAGCACCATTGAGTGCCACCCATTGTCGCTGCGTGTGGTTGCAGGAGGGTTGCAAGACACCGCTGGCCGTCTCAACGCCTTCGCGATCGCGAGCACCTCGGCGTCACGCAGCTTGGCGATGATCTCTTCGGGGCGGTAGCGCTTCTGGGGCATGACGTGCCGGCTCTTCTGATCGGTCGCGAAACCTTACAGTCAAGGTGGACCGATTTCAGGGGTGCAGGTCACAGAGCGCCGACGCCCTCGAGTTCGAGCGTCACGGCCGGGGTCTGGGTGCCGAGAAGCGCGGCGTATCGGCAGTCAGGAATGGGCAGGGGGAGGGAGGCCGTCGAAGTCCGTTGACCTTCGCCCACGGTGGTTCGAGTCAACGAACAGCGATAGTCTCCACGCAGACCTTCGGGTTTCGAAGGGCCGACTTTGGACACTCGGGTCGAAGGTGCGGAGGAATGCATGGCAAGACTCAATGCGAGGCTCTATCCCGTAGCAGACGCGGTCGCGGCCCCATTGGTGTACCCTGCTGCACTGCTGTTGCGCAGGGTTCGTAAGACCGGCGTAGAGCGCCTGCCGGCGTGCAGAAACGCCCTCCTGCGAGCCGGCGTCTTCCCTATACGCAATCACTACTATGAGCCGCAATTCGACCTGAGGAGACTGCGCAGACCTCTGGCAGAAGCGAGGTCGCTTCCTGGAATCGACTGGAACATTGCTGAGCAGCTCGAACTCATGGAGTCGCTACAGTTCGCGGATGAACTCGCAGACACGCCACTCGAGAAACCGTGCAGCCTTCGTTTCTATCTCAATAATCTCGCGTTTGAGTCTGGCGACGCCGAGTTCTGGTATCAACTGATTCGCTTAAAGAAGCCGCGGCGCATCTTTGAAGTCGGCAGCGGCAACTCCTCGCTGCTGGCCATGGAGGCGATTTGCAGAAACCAGGAAGAGGATGATAGCTACGACTGTAAGCACGTTTGCATCGAGCCGTACGAAATGCCCTGGCTCGAGCAGACAGCCGCAATGGTCGTCCGGAAAAAGATTGAGGACCTAGACGTGGAGTTCTTCTCAGAGCTGGAAGAGGACGATGTGTTGTTCATCGACTCGTCACATGTCATCAGGCCAGACGGCGACGTCGTTTTTGAGTACCTGGAACTTCTGCCGACGCTCAATCCGGGCGTGATTGTTCACGTCCATGACATATTCTCCCCCAGCAACTACCCGGAGCAGTGGCTGGTCGACCAGGTGAAACTCTGGAACGAACAATACTTGCTGGAGGCCTTCCTGACTCAGAACAGCAGTTGGAAGGTCATCGGAGCGCTCAACTACCTGCGCCACAATCACTTTGAATCGTTGAAGTCGGTTGCGCCGTTCTTGACACAGCAGCGCGAGCCGGGGTCCTTCTACATCCAGAGGCGCACCTGACAAGCGGCTGGAGTGACCGGACCCCATTCATCGGTCTGCTTCCTATGATCGTGCGAGAGCCGCCTCTCGGGTGAACGCCGGCGGTGCGTAGTTGGCAAGCCAGAACCGTGGCCAAGCGATCGTCTCCGGTGCCGGCGGGCGTTGCCCCATTCAGCGTCACCCAGTGACGCTGCGTGTGGTTGCAGGATGGTTGCAGGACGCTCGCGGCGACGGACGCTCGTGGACGGGCTAGCCGGAACTGGCGATGATTGCGATTGACCCGCCCGTACGCTGGTACTATTTTGCGCATTTGGCACCCAGGCGCCGTCGTAGAGGGGCCGTGATGAGCGTCAAGAAGGCGAAGCGCGCAGGCCGGAACGGCGCGAGCCTTGCCCTCGCGTCACTTGCCTCGGCGGCCGCGCTCACGCTTGTCGTGACCGTCCTTGCTGCCTGTTCGACGGTGGGCCCATCTGCGTCGACGTCACCCACTGCATTGGTGTCACCCACGGCGTCGTCAAGCAGCTCTCCTTCGCCGTCGGCCGCTCAACTTGCGCAGGAGAACGCGGCCTTGAAGCAGGCGCTTCTTGGCCAGCTTGCTGGCGCGGCCGCGCGGCAGGACGGTCAGCAGTACCACACGCAGGGCAGCGTCTCGGGGCACCCGCAGATCGTGCGTCTCGTGCGCCGCTACTTTGCGGCGCTGCTGCGTGGTCGCGCCCCCGGACCGGCCGGAGCGGAGGGCCGCCAGGCGCTTGCCGGGTTCTTCCGCGCGGGCTCACCGGCTCTGGCTCGCGTGCGCTACTACGAACTCGGCAAGCTTGCGGCCTCTGTTGGCGCGCCTTGGCCGGACAGCATGGCGACCAACTCACTCATCACGGTCCACAGCCTCTCGGTCGATCGTCGCGGCGACCGCGCCACGGTGGTCGTGTTTCCGATCCACGAGCTCTGGGTCTACGTCACGGGCGCGGGTGCGGTCCACAGCGGCGAGTTCGACGGGCAGACAGACGACGCCTGGAATACCACCATGGTGGAGGGCCCGCATCGTCTCACTCTGGTACGACGCAACGGCACCTGGTCGATCGCCGACGATTTCACCACCGGCATTGATTGGGGTGACGTCGCATCCACCCTCAAGGCCGGCGGCGCGCCGGCGGCCGTCTGGCGGGCTGAGGCGCGGCGCATCGCCGCACGCAGTGCCCACACCATCTCCGTGCCGCCGGGCGTCACCGATACCTTCGAACGCTTCCTCGAGCTCCTCAACGAGCACGACTACCGGGCGACCGACGCCCTCTTCATGGGCGGTCGCGGTTACCGGGCCTACATGTTCAGTAAACCGTACGCGTCCTGGCACTACGCCCTGCGGCTGATCACGGGCTTCGACCCGCTCTCCCTGATCGCCGTCTCGGACTACCCCGACGTTCCCTTCTTCGTCGATGCATCGGGACCGCAGTTCGATAACGGCGGCTACGACTACGCTGGAGGCGGGATGTTCGGGCCCTCCTTTTGGCTGGCTCGCCGCGCCTCGGATGGGCGCTGGTTGATCGCGCCGGCTGAAACGGGGCCACCGGTCGGCGCCGGGGGCATCGGACCATGATCTCGTAGCTGGCCGCGCGCGCCAGTCCCGCGATTAGCGCCGCCGCCTCCTCCTACATCGCCGGGATGGCGTGCGAGCGGGCGTCAGTGCGATCGGGTCGGTGGCATGCCCGATTAGGCTATCGGCGAGCGGTCCAACGGCGCAACGTGCACGTCACCTGCTAACAAAGACGTGCTATTGTGGGAAGCAAGGTCATGCTGATCCGCATCCACGCGGGCCTGGGGGGCTACCATGAAACACTGCTGGGCACTGCTGACGTGCGTTGCGCTGGCGGTCTTTGTGGCAGCCGCCTCGCCGGCTGTGGCGGCGGCCGCGACACGACCGGCCACTCACACGCACCCCCTGATCGGTTCGCATGCGGCCACCGGGAGCCGTCCGGCCGTCGCAACTCATCCGCTGGCGGGCACGACGACCACCTCAAGTAACTGGTCGGGCTACGACGACTCCACGGACGGTCCCTTCACCAGCGTCACCGCCACCTGGACGCAGCCACCCGTGCGGCTCGCTGGCGCGACCTTCACCGACGCCGGCTTCTGGGTGGGCCTCGATGGCGACAACTCCGACACCGTCGAGCAGATCGGCACGGAGGGCTACAGCGAGGGAGTGGTCGGCTACGACGCCTGGTATGAGATGTACCCAGCCGGTCCCGTCACCATCGGCATGTCGATCCACCCAGGAGACGTGCTCACCGGTACCGTGACAGAGTCGGGAGTGGCGACGTTCACCCTGGCACTCAGCGACCAGACCACCGGCAAGACCTTTCAGACGGTAAGTGCGATGAGCATTGTGCCGCAGTTGGCCTCGGCCGAGGTGATCGCCGAGGCGCCCTCCGACAACAATGGCGACATCGTGCCGCTCTCCGACTTTGGCTTGGTCACCTTCAGCCACTGCGCCTTCGACGGCCAGCCGATCAGCTCCTACGAGTGGAACCAGATCGACATGACCTCCGAGGACAGCGGTGCGCTCGTCGACAAGACGCTGGCGCTGAGTCCAGACGGGGCAAGCTTCTCGGTCACCACCGACCTGACGCCGCCCACCACCGTGGTCACCGGCGCCGGATCGGTCTGGCACAGCAGACCGGTGACCCTGCACTTCAAGGCCACCGACAACCCTGGTGGCACCGGGGTCGCCTACACTGAGTACTCGCTGAACGGTGGCACCACCTGGACCCAAGGCGACGAGGTCACGATCCCCGCGCCTGCCGATCACGCCAACGACGGCGTCAACAAGGTCCTCTACCGCTCCGCCGACAAGGTGGGCAACCTCGAGCGCAAGCGCCTCTGTCGGGTGCTCATCGACACGCGCCCCCCGACGCCCGTCGCCAAGTGGCCGGCCTCGGCCATCCGTGGTGCGCGCGCCGCCCTGCGCTTCTACATCGCCGACCCGCGCCCCGGCAGCCCCACGGCGACCGTGACCATCAGGATCGTCAACCGTCGCGGCAGGCTCGTGAAGAAGGCCTTGCTCGCCGCGATCAAGGTCGACAACACCCAGAGCTACATCTTCCGCTGCCTGCTGCCTAAGGGAAGCTACCGGTTCACGGTTGCGGCCACCGATGCCGCCGGCAATCGCGGGACCGCGGCGGCGGCCAACACGCTGGTCGTGCACTGATGCGCCGGGTGTGCGAGGCGCTGGCGCGATCTCTTCTCCGTCATGGATTCAATCGCGGGGGTCTGGCGATGAAACGCAACTGTGTCGTTCTGGGCGTCGCGCTGGCGCTGGCCATGACGGCCGCGTTCGCCACTCCCGCCCAGGCCCTCGTGCCCGACGGCACGCAGGGCTGGTTCTGGCAGATGCCGCAGCCCGCGGGCGGCATCGCCGGGCTCAGTGCCCTCGCCTTTCCCGACGCCGGCAACCTCTGGGCGGTCGGTGCCGGCGGCCTCATCCTGCACAGCAGCGACGGGGGGACCGCTTGGGCGATCCAGCCGACGGGTACCGACGCGTACCTGTGGTCGGTGAGCTTCCCCGACGACCGGCACGGCTGGGCCTGCGGCGGACCGGCGGCGGGGACCGGTGGCGTGATCTTGACGACCTCCGACGGCGGCGCCAGCTGGCTCGACAAGACTCCCGCCGGCCTCAAGGGCACGCTCATCAACGCAAGCTTCGTCGATGCCCACCACGGCTGGATCGGCATGAGCGACGGCGAGATCCTGAAGACCGCCACCGGTGGCGACGCCTGGCAGACCTTGAGGCCCAGCTTCGCCGCCATGGCTGCCATGGACGGTTACCTCACCATCGACTTCGTCGATGCCGGTCACGGTTGGGCGGGCGTGGGCAGCCAGATCTGGATGACCGTGAACGGCGGCAAGTCCTGGATGCCCATGTCCAGTGGCCTGACCCCAGACATGCTCGTTACGAAGATCGACTTCGTCGATCCGATCCACGGCTGGGCGCTGGCCCAGTCGCAGGACACCGGCGCGTCGCAGGTGATCACGACAAGCGACGGCGGTCTCTCCTGGCGCACGATCTCCATCGGCGGCTCGGCGGTGGGCGACCTCGACGCCACGAGCGCCTCCAGCGTCTATCTCCTGGCGGGTGGCCGCTTGAGCTTTGCGGGGTTCTACGACTTCTTCGGATACTTCGGCGTCGGTGGCGTCGGGCAGGTCATCGTGAAGCACTCGAGCGACGGCGGCGCGCACTGGCGGAGCTCGTCGGTCGGCTCGCCGTTCTCGGTGGGTGCCCTGGCGGCCAGCGGCAAGGTCGTCTGTACGGTCGGCGACGGCATCCTCACCTCGCGCGACGCCGGCCGGACCTGGCAGTCGGCGACCTCGGGCCAGGAGTACGAGTTCACGGCTGCCACGGCCCTCTCGCCGAGCAACATCTGGGCGGTCGACGCGTCGGGCGCCCTGCTGCACAGCAGCGACGGGTCGCACTGGGTCGAACAAGCCAGCCCCACGCGTTGGACGAACCTCCTCTACGGGGTCAGCTTCCCGGACAGTAGCGACGGCTGGGTCGTGGGCAGCGCCGGGTCGTTTTTCTCCGGCGGCGTCATCCTGCACACCTCAGACGGGGGCAGGAGCTGGAGCCCGCAGGCCTCCAATCTCTCGGGCGAACTGGTCGGCGTGGACTTCATCGACGACCTGAACGGCTGGGCGATCAGCAACATGGACTTCCCCTTCGGTGGCGTTGGTGCGCCCTTGACCGTGGAGCACACCACCGACGGTGGTGCGACCTGGGTGCCGCAGTACGTCTACGACAATGCGAACTTGTATGCGGTCGACTTCGTCAGCCCGACCACCGGCTGGGCGAGCGGCGACTACCAGCCTTCGCAGAACAGCAACGGGGTGCCGGGCATCTTCGCCACGACCGACGGCGGCTCAACCTGGACCAAGGAGAGGCTGCCGGCGGGCGCGCCCGACATGACCGGGCTGCAGTTCCTCGATGCCAGCAACGGCTGGGCGGTCGGCACAAGCTACGACGAGAACGAGAACCCCCTGCGGGGCTGGGCGCTGCACACTAGCGACGGCGGCAAGACCTGGACGAGCGTGACCGGCCTGGCCGAGAGCCTCGCTGAGACGGTGCACTTCAGCGATCCTTCTGACGGCTGGGTAGGCGGCCTGAACGGCGTCTATGCAACCACCGACGGCGGGGCGACCTGGCAGCAGGTGGCCGGCGGTGCGGGCGTCACGGCAATCGCCGCGACGGACTCCGACCACGTCTGGGCGTTCGGCGACGGCTTCCTGGTCTCGACGCTCGATGCCAGCGGCGACACGGCCGCCCCGGTAACGCTTGCCGACCACAGTGACGGTTGGCATCACAGGCCGGTGACCGTCAAGCTGTCGGCCAACGACGTCGGCGGCTCGGGTGTGAAGTCGACCGCCTACTCAACCGACGGCGGCGCCACCTGGCAGACCGGCACGAGCGTCGCCGTCGACGCGCCGTCCGATCATTCCAACGACGGCGAGCATGCGATCCTCTACCGCTCCACCGACAACGCCGGCAACCAGGAGCAGACCGAAAGCCTCGACCTCGGTATCGACACCCTCGGGCCGGCCTGCTCGGCGCCGCGCCGCAGCGTCGCCGACGCCGGCAAGCTGGGCACTCTGTACTTCACGGCAGATGATGCCACAAGCGGTGTCGCCAAGGCCACGATCACCATCGTCAACTCGCACGGGCGCGTCCTGCGCAGATTCGTCGAGCGCCCCGGTAACTGGCAGTGGAGTCCGGTCCCGCCCTACTTCTATCTACACTTCAAGTGCACGCTCAAGCCGGGCACCTACCGCGTCGAGGTGCGGGCCACCGACTGGGCCGGCAACCCGCAGGTCCTTGATCGGCCGCAACCGGCTGCGCGTCGTGCGCCACGGGGCGCCGGTGTTTCATTACCCCGGCTGGCCCGCTGGCCTGCCGTGGAGCTCGATGAGCTTCTCTAGTCTCCTCGGCCACAGCCTGGAGGCGCAACGACTGCTGCGTTTGCGCTCCTTGCTGCCGGGGGCCTGGAGGGTGCGGCTCCTGGCACAGGCAGGCAGGCTGCAGCGATAGATTGAGACGCCTGTCAAGGGCGCCACGACTGGGAGACCCGTGCCCGCGGGCTCCTCCGCGCGACCCGTGGGAACGGCCGCCCTCGTTGGGGCGCACGCCAGCCCCGCGATCAAGCCGCCTCCTCCTCCTGCATCGCTGGGATGGCGTCGGAGTGACTCGATCGGCGTGTCAAGATAGCGGAGCCTGTAGCCTGTTACCGCCCGTCGGGGGCGGCCAGCGCGCCAGCCGAACGCGGCCTCCGCGAGGCAGTCCTACGCCCGCAGATGAGTTATCTGGCGACCCGTGAGGGATTCCTCGTTGTGATGCTGCAACCACTGTGCAATCGCGGAGCTTCTGGGGAGCCCCTGAGCGATTGCCGCACGATGCCCTTGACCTGATCCCCCTGAACCGGTTCAACACTCCGGGGCTATATTCTTGACCGAAGCGTGAGAAAGCAGCGCATACGTAGGCTCGACCCCTACCGATGTGTGATGCCTGCGGTGGCGCCGTAGGCAAGCTCGAAGTCCCGCACCACCGCATCGCCCAGTGCCTCGTCGATCGCTGCCAGGGTGTCAGGGGAGAGCTGCACCGCCGATGCCCGGGCATTGTCGAACACCTGCTCCGGGCGCGAGGCGCCCACGATTGCCGAAGCGACCTCCCGGCGGCGCAGCACCCAGGCAAGGCCGAGATGGGCCATCGCCAGGCCGGCCTGCTGGGCGACGGGACGCAGCCGCTGCACCGCCTCCAGAACCGGTTCACGCAGCCAGCGCTGCACGAACTGACCCATCTCCGGACTGGCGGCCCGTGAGTCGGGCGGCGGCGTCTGACCGGGGAGGTACTTACCAGTCAGCACCCCCTGCGCCAGGGGCGAGAAGACGATCTGGCCGATCCCGTGGCCGGCGCAGAGCTCGAAGACTTCGCGTTCCGCGCCGCGCCACAGCAGGTTGTACTGCGGCTGGGAAGAGATGAACTTCTCAGATCCGGCGACCGCGAGCGCGGCGCCGATCTGCTCCGGCGTCCACTCGCTGAAGCCGATGAAGCGCGCCTTGCCGGCCCGCACCACCTCGCTTAGGGCCTCCATGGTCTCCTCGATCGGCGTCTCGCTATCGAATCGGTGGCACTGGTAGAGATCGACGTAGTCGGTCCGCAGGCGCGCCAGCGAGGCGTCGATCTGGGCATGCACTTCGACAGCCGACAGGCCGCCCGAGTGATCGTCGCCCATCGGCCAGAACAGCTTCGTGGCCAGGATGTACGAGTCGCGCGGGTAGCCCGACAGGATCTCGCCCCAGGCCTGCTCGGCGGCCCCTCGACCGTAGACGTTGGCGGTGTCGAAAAAGTTGATGCCCGCGTCAAAGGCCGCCCGCGTGCATGCCTCCGTGCGCTCCCGGCTCACTCCCCCCGAGTAGGTCAGCCACGACCCGAGCGAGATCTCGGACACCGGTAGGTCGCTGCTGCCTAAGGTGCGGTATTCCATCATCAGCCTCCTGTAATGAGTGAGTTTCCGGTGTCTTGTCGCATCGCGCATTGGTGACTGTGTGGGTGAGAAGCGCGTTTCGCTGCCGCCTGGCTCCCGAGACGATGTTGCCGCCGTGGGAACCCCTGAAACAAACAACTCCCTGCCACTGAGTGACGCCGAGAGCCATGGTCAGTCGCCACGTGTGGTTGCAGGAGGGTTGCAAGGTGTTGGCGGTGATCTCGTTGTTGGCGCGCTGTCCACGCCGACCTTGGCGATGTCTGTCGATCAAGGCACAGCGGGGCAGGAAGAGGTCAAGTCCCTTGACGTGGTGTAGTTCCTGATCGTCGTCAGGTTCATCGAGCCGTGAGCAGGACCACCTCCCGCGCCCTCGGCCGCGACCACCGCGACCAGGGCCTGCTCGGACCGGCGACGGGGCTCCAAGAAGCTCGGGAAGTAGCTGCCGCTGCGCAGGCGCGGGATGGCCAGCTCGAGCGAGCCCACGCGGGTGTCCCACGGGCGCTCCCGATAGCCGTTGCGGTAGCTTGAGCGCTCACCGGAGCGCTCGTATCGCCCGCCGCCGGCGACCTGCGCCACCTCCGCTTCCATGATCTCGATCAGCATCAGGCGCACGGCCTCGCGCAGCACATCGGCGTGTTCGCTGGCGAGCAGCTTGCCTGCCGCGGCAACGGTGGTCATGCTGGTGGGGTCGGCCATCGTGGTGCTCCTCTCGTCGTCTGTTCTTGGCGGAACAACGACGATTCTAGGACGCCCCCGGTGGCCGATGCTTGGTCGGCGCTCAGATCCGGGAGTTTCTACACCACACTACGGGACTCAACTGCCGCCGCGAGCGCGAGAACGCAACGAAACGGCCACGCGGCGGTTGTAGCGCTTTGTTTATTGATGGCCCAAGAACCTGAACGATCCGACGAGGTGTTCGAGGCTTGTCGCCAACTGCGGCTGCCCAGCCGACGCGACAGCAATCAGCTCGTACCGGAAGTCGTCGTAGGAAACGACGTAGATGGCGCCAGTCTGCGGGTCAGAACCGGGCCAGCGAACCCCAAGTCTGTAGCCGGGGACGTCGTCGAGCGATGCGGGCTGCGGCTCACCGATCCGTTGCCAGCCGGTCATGCTACCGGCCAAGGCCTCGACTTGGGCGGGCTGGGTCGACCCTTGCCCCGCCGCCTTCACCGCCTTCACGCTCAGTATGAAGCCGGAACGCTGTGTCTCCGACGCGAACGCTACAAGTACGCCGGAAGAGCCGCCGATCGCCTTGGCCTCGGTTGAGTTCAGCATCCGGGGCGTGACTGGCGCGAGGCTGACCTCGGACGGGTCGAAGCTGAGCGAGAACGCAAGGCCGAGATTGCTGTATCGCACCAGAGCGTGTGGCCCGAAGAGAAGAGTGAGTGACCAATGACAGCGCCTGGCGGCGACGAGCACGTTGTAGGCTTGTTCGGTGACGCGGCCGTCGGTCTCATCGAGGTTGGCGTAACCGCCGATGCCCACGGGCGCACTGCCAAGGCTCGTGTCGGCGAGCTGCGCCGTCGAGGGCGGCCCAGCATCCTGAAGAGTGGCCGCGAACGATGAACCCGAGCCGAAGCCGGAGCACTGCCAAAGGCAGGTGAAGCCGGCTCGCGGCTTCAACAGGAAGTAACGTGACTCGAAGTGCCCCGTTGGGCCGTCCGTCAGCCTGATCGTGCGCCCGGTCGTCTTCACGACGTGAAAGGTACCAAGAGAGGGACGCGGGGTGGCTGTGGGGTGAGGACTTGCCGCACATCCCGCGAGCAGCAGCAAGGCGGCAGAGGTTATGAGGAAGCCGGCTCTCACACGGCGAGCATATCAGCCACCGCTGCCGCCGAGTGCCGTCGCGAGTCGCCGCGTGCCACCTCCTATCGCCAGTCTCGGTTGCAGGAGGGTTGCAGGCCAGGGGCTGCGGTGGCGCGCTGGCAGAACCGCCGAGATCTCAGAGCACCCCCCCCCCCCCGTCCGTGCGGCCGCGGGGGGCAGGCCAGTCACTCGCGATGCATCTCCGAGCCCACGGAGACTATCTCCGTCGCGCGCGAGGATATCAGGGGCTATTCCTGGCTCCGGTGAGCGCGAGGGCGCAAGGGAAAGGCCCACCGCTCCGCCTTGCGGAACGACCTGGCGGCGAGGGGCACCGGGTCGAGGGGGCGGGCGAGGTCGCGGGCGAGGTCGCTCACGTTGTCACGACTGCTATGCTCCGCGTATGAGGCCCGCCCTCGTCATCCTGGTCGCCGCGCTCGCAACGGTCCTGACGGCCGTGCTCTTCGTGTCGGCTTGCGGCTCGTCGCAACCGAGGACGACCGACGACGCCTGGGCGGTCGGCGGCAACGGCACCATCTGCGCTACGACCGACGGCGGCGCGCACTGGGTCGCTCAGCACTCGGGCACCACTGAGAACCTTCTCGGCTTGGCCTTCGCAGACAGCAAGCACGGCTGGGCGGTCGGTGAGGACGGGAGCGGCAACTCCGGCATCATCCTCGCGACCAGCGACGGTGGCGCTCACTGGGTCAGTCAGCTCTCCGGGCACGGCACCGCCTTCTGTTCGGTCGCCTGCAGCGACGACGCTCATGCCTGGGCCGCCAGTCAGACCGACGCCAGGTGGGCGGTGATGGCCACGAGCGACGGTGGGCGCACCTGGACGACCCAGGCGTCGGGAGGTACGCCCTTGGGCGTTCCCAGCGTCGTCTTCGCCGATGCCCGCCACGGCTGGGTGTCGGGCATCGACCGCATTCTGGTGACCAGGGACGGCGGTCAACACTGGCGTACGCAGTTGGCCGCAAAGGCTAACCAGCGTTTCGACAGCCTCGCCTTCTGCGACGCCACGCACGGCTTCGTCGTAGGGGCCGACCCGGACAGGCCATCGCTCTCGCCCGCAGCCGTCTGGTCGACGAGCGACGGCGGTGTGACCTGGAGTGAACTGCCCGGCCCACGCGACGAGATGAACGACCTTCGAACCGTCACCGCCGTGGACCGAAATCACATCCTGGTCGCGGGCGACGGCATGTGGTTCAGCACCGATGCAGGCAGGCGCTGGACGGCCTGCACCGTGACGGCAAACGGCAAAACCGCCCCGGCGGGAGGTGGAGTCTACAACTACGCCTTCAGCGACTCGTCCCACGGCTGGGGTGCCGTTGGCGGCATCTTCGCGACAAGCGACGGCGGGGCAAGCTGGAACGTTCAGCTCAAGGATCCAGTCAACTGGCGGAACCATATCCGGGCCGTGGCCTGTCCGCGACGATAGGGCCAGGTGACGGGCGGCACAGCCGTCCCGACACTGTCGCCGGCCCCATCGCCGTAGCCCGCCCGTCACGACCCAGCCCCCAGCTCCAGAAGACGACTCACCACGACCGCCCGCGCCTCCCGGTAGGCCGTGAAGCCGGGCCAGGCAGCTCTGCGGGTACGCGGGCACCTGCGGGTGGGTAGGCCAGTCACTCCCGACATGTCTCCGAGGCCACGAAGGGTATCTTCGTTGCGCTCTGGGATGGTAGAGGCTATCTCTAGCCCCGGCGAGATCGAGAGCTCAGGAGAAGGCAGCGGAAGTCGTTCCATGGGCATACGCCTGGTAGACCTCGCCCAGGCAATTTCCGCTCTACGGTGTCGTGAGGATGGTGAAGGCCACGTCGAAGCCAGGGCCCTTTGAGCGAGGGAAACGCTGACTGAAGTAGATATGGTAGTCGCCGGGTTTCAGAAGGAGGCCGAGAAAGTCGTTTGGTCCACGCTCGAGAGTGTTCGGAGGCTTCTGGGGCGGGACCGAGGTCGCATCGGTTTCTCCGTTGGCGTAAACAGCCACGAACGTGAGCGTAGCGGCGGGGTACTGAGGGCCGGAGAGCGATCCACAAGACCCGGGTGTTGGCGCCGAGACGGTGAACACCCAGGTCGACCATGGCGGGCCGCTTGCCTGAGACATGGCCGGAAGCGACCTTTGCCCACGGAGTCTGGGAGGTGGCGGTACTTGGGGCCGGCGACGAGGTGGGGTTGCTGCCGGCGGAACATGCCGCCATCACGGCGACCGTCAGAAGCGCACAGAACACCGCGAACATGGCCCTCTTCATGTGGGGTTCCGCCCCCCTTGTGCTCGTAGGCGTAGATCTGCCAGTGATTCTGCGGAGGCCATGATACGCACAAGAGCCTACGCCTTTCCGCACAGGGTGTCGCCGTAGGCGCGGCTAGGGTTTCGGATACGTCTCCGAGGTCGCGGAGACTACCTCCGTTGCGCTAAGAACTACCTCGGAGGAGGCTCCAACTTCGAGTGGACCTGCG
Source organism: uncultured Actinomycetes bacterium (assembly GCA_963751565.1). Classification (GTDB taxonomy): domain Bacteria; phylum Actinomycetota; class Thermoleophilia; order UBA2241; family UBA2241; genus Bog-752. The sequence continues at coordinate 32,059 of CAVVVA010000008.1, forward strand.
GCGGTTCGCGGTCTGGGCTTCGCCGCGAATTCGAACCGAACCTCATGGTGCGCCACGCCGTCTCCTCACCTGGGTTCAGGGATCGAGCGCCGACTTCTTCAGCGAGGCGGCGTCACTAATGTGGGAGGTTCGTCATGCACCGCCGCCGGGCGTTGACCATCGTGCCGCTGATCGTCTCGCTTCTGGCCGCGGGTTGCGGCTCGGCCACCACGCAACAGCCTTCTTCGGCCTCTTCGCATTCGACGCAAGCTGGCGAGGCCGCCTACCGCACGCCGCCCAAGCCCGCGCGGCCGACCCTGGCCAAAGTCGAGGCCTCGGGAATGCTTCCCGCTGACACTTTCAAGCTTGCCTCTCCCCTGGGTGAGTTCGGGCTTGCCCTGTTGTCGCAAGAGGCGCGGGCCAACCCCACAGGCAACATTGTCCTCTCGCCGACCTCCATCCAGGACGCGTTGGTGATGACTCTGAACGGCGCCAGGGGCGAGACGGCCACTCAGATGCAGAAGGCCCTCGGTCTGCAAGGCCTCAGCCTGCGGCAGGTCGATCAGAGCTGGGCAGACCTGATCGCCTACACGCAGGGCAAGACCGACGCCCAGATCCGCATCGCTAACTCGCTCTGGCTGCGTCACGGTGTCACCTTTGAGCCGACCTTTCTGGCCACTGACCGCGACTACTTCGCCGGCGACGCTGCCGTGCTGCCCAGCGACCCGCAGACGGCCGCCGCACAGATTAACGACTGGGTCGACAAGCGCACGGGCGGGCGTATTACGAACCTCGTCAGCCCCGTCAGCCCCGACATCTATCTCGTGCTGGTCAACGCCACCTACGTCAAGGCCGGCTGGGACTTCTTCAAGACCGCGGACACGCGCCCCGGTGCGTTCACCCTCGCCGGCGGACAGAGCGTGCAGGTTCCCATGATGCACGGTCGGCTCAGCACCGACGTCACTCAGACCCCCGCCTATCTGGCCCTGCCGCTCACGGCAAACGGCCAGGTGACGGTCGCCGTCGTGCTGCCGAAGGCCGGCCAAACCCCCGAGTCGATCCTTCCTCTGCTCGCCCACGGGGGGCTGGCCGCGCTCAGCGACAATACGAAGTCGCAGCCCTACATCGTCGACCTCAGCCTGCCGCGCGTGCGCACAAGCTTCACCGACGACTCGCTGGGGACGATCCTGCAAGAGCTCGGTATGACCCGTGCCTTCAACCCCTCCGAGGCGCAGTTCGGCGGCATCACCTCCGGCCCCCTGTGGATCAGCCAGGTCGTCCACAAGGCGACGCTCGACCTGAACGAGCAGGGCGTGGAGGCGGCTGCCGGCACGGCGGTGCTGATGGGCGGCGCCGCCCCGCCGACCCAGGAACTGACCGTGCGAGTAGATCGCCCGTTCATTGTCGTCCTGAGCGAGGGTGAGTCGGGGGCGCCGCTATTCATGGCAGTCGTCCGTGATCCACGCTAGGCGAACTCGGCCTCCTCTTTGGTCCCGACCGGAGCGAGACAAAGGACGACGTCCCGAAATGGATATTCACTTCCTGGGCGGTGGCTATACCCTCATCCCCCCTGCTGGAGGATGGGGCGGTGGGCGGCGTTGGAACCGGACCAACGACCTCCACTGTGGATGAGCGATATGCCGCGGAGTGCCACCGAATACCATCACGTGCCATCTTCTGCCGCCACTTCTGGCTGCAAAGTGGCTGCAAACGGGCTTTTGGAAGCCTTCGGAGACCGCCTCAGAGCGCACAAAACCCCTGCATCTACGCCTGAAGAGGGTGGTAGCGCATACCGGATTCGAACCGGTGTTACCGCCGTGAGAGGGCGGCGTCCTAGGCCCCTAGACGAATGCGCCGCGATGGGCCGCTGCTGTGGCTGCGGGACAACGATTCCAACCTCGATACCGCAGTCCAGAGCCGCGTGTCTTGCCATGAGATGATCCCGCAGGGATGCGGGGAGGTAGGATACCACACCGATGAACCCACCCGAAACGGTGCCGGAGTGTTGCGCGTGAGCAATCGTTCCCAGCGCGTCGAGACCGACGTGAACGTCTACCGCCTGCGTCTGGCGGCCGTCGCTGAAGGCAGCGTCGTCTTCGGCTGGGACTACCCCGGCTCGACCCTGCTGCGCGTGCGCATCGTGCGGGCCGACGAGCGGGCCGACGGGTGTGCCGACGATCTTGCCGCCACCGCGCCCGACCCCGAACCCGCACCGGACGGCCCCTGGCGGATCGTCTACGACGGCGACACCGGCTCGTTTCGCGACCGCGACGTGCGATCCGGGGACGCCCGCCGCTACGCCGTGTTCGCGCGGAGCGGCGACGGGCCGTGGGTGCTCTGGCGGGACGAGGTCGTCACCCTCCCCTGAAACGACGACGCGAGCGACGATCGGGCCCGCGCCCGCGGCGCCGTCGCCGGTTGTGTGAGCGCTCGCTAGGCTTCCTCGTGTTCGATGAGCTCGACCCAGGCGCCGTCGGGGTCGGCCACGAAGGCGATGCGCCGGCCCTTGCCCTCCAGCGGGGCCGGCGGGCGGCCGACCTCCTGGGCGCCGGCCGCGACGAGACGCCGGTAGGTGTCGTCGAGATCGTCCACCCAGAAGGCGAAGTGGCCAAAGCGGTCGCCGGCCTCGTAGGGCGTGTCCCTGTCCCAGTTGTAGACGAGCTCGATCGCAAAGTTGCCTTCGGCCGGCTCGACGAAGACCAGCGTCGCCCGGTTCTTGCTCAGCTCGCTGCGGCGCGACTCGTGCATGCCGAGCTGCTCGTAGAACCGGATCGCCGCGTCTAGGTCTGTGGTGCGCGTCGCCGCGTGCACGAACTTCATCTCGGTCCCTCCCGTGTGGACTGCGCGGCAATCCCTCCCGCGCGGATTCGAGCGCCATCCTCGAGCGGCACACCGGAACGGCACCCTCGAGCAGGACACCCAGCGCCTCCTCGAGCGCCATCCTCGAGCGCCATCCTACCCGCGCGGGGCTACGGTATACTCCCGCCGTGCCGCTGTTTGCCTTCAACAAGAAGACTCCGGTGCTGGGCCGCGACGCCTTCGTGTTCACGACCGCCGTGCTGATCGGCGACGTCACGCTCGACGAGGGCGCCAACGTGTGGCCCGGCGCCGTGCTGCGCGGCGACGTCGAGCCTATCCGCCTCGGCGCGCACACGAGCTTTCAGGACAACTCGGTGGCTCACACCGACCCGGGCTACCCCATCACCGTGGGGCCCGACTGCGTGATCGGCCACAACGTCGTGCTGCACGGCGCCACCGTCGGGGCGCGCTGTCTGATCGGCATGGGCGCCATCCTGCTGAACGGCTGCGTCATCGGCGACGAGTGCATCGTCGGCGCGGGAGCGCTCGTGACGCAGGGCAAGGTCTTCCCGCCGCGCAGCCTCATCATCGGTTCGCCGGCCAAGGCCGTGCGCGAGGTCTCAGACGACGACCTGCAGCCGCGCGCCGAGTTGCGCGACCGCTACGCGCGGCGCGCGCTGGCCTACCTCGAGGCGGGGCTGGGAGCCGTCGCCGACCAACGGTAGGCGGGCGGCGCGGCCACAGGCGCCGGCCAACGATAGCTCGGCCGTAGGCCCCCGCGCGTCGGCCGTAGGCTCCCGCGCGTCGGGAAGGAGTCGGGCATGAGAGAGATCACCGAGACGTTCTTCGCCCCCGACCGCGCGACTTGGCGGGCCTGGCTCGAGGCCAATCACGAGAGGGCCACCGAGATCTGGCTCGTCTTTCTGAAGAAGCACGTCGGGGAGCCCTGCGTGACGCTCGAACAGGCGGTCGAAGAGGCGCTGTGCTTCGGCTGGATCGACGGTCACCTGCGACGCATCGACGAGCGCAGCCACGCCCTGCGCTTCAGCCCTCGCAAACCGACCAGCCGGTGGTCGGCGAGCAACAAGGAGCGCGCCGAGCGCCTCACGCGCGAAGGTCGCATGGCGCCGGCCGGCCTGGCGCTCGTCGCTGCCGCCAAGGCCAGCGGCGCCTGGGATGAGCTGCGGCGCGACCGCGCCTGAAAGGCGCGGTCGCCGACCAACCGCCGCGCCGCCGCCGACTGCCCGTCGCGCCGCCGCCCGCCGCCGACTGCTTGCGCGCCGCCACGTCGCCGCGCCGCCGCGCCGCGGGTGGCGCCGCCGTGACCACGTACCCTGCATCGCGGGTCGTGCGTTCGTGCCGCGCGCACTATACGCTTGGAGCGATTCGCATGGACCTCTTCGAGTACCAGGGCAAGCAGCTCTTCTGCGCCGGGGGCATCCCGGTCGCGCGCTCGTGGATGATCCATCCCCAGGGGCCCGATCCGCTCGAGATCGTCGGCTCGCTGGGCCTGCCGCTGGTCGTCAAGGCGCAGGTCCTGACCGGTGGTCGCGGCAAAGCCGGCGGCGTGCGGGTGGCCCGCACGCGCGACGAGCTCACGCGCGACGTCGCCGAGATCATGGCCATGACCATCCGCGGCAAGCGCGTCGTCGGCGTGTTGCTCGAAGAAGCGATCGACGGCGAGCGCGAGCTGTACCTCGCGCTCACCGTCGATCGCGCCACCAAGCGCCCCCTGCTGCTGTTCTCCGCGCGCGGCGGCGTCGAGATCGAAGCGCTCGCCCGCGACCAGCCTCAGGCGCTCGCCCGGCAGCACATCGACCCCCTGACGGGGCTGCACGACGCCCAGATCGCCGAGCTCGCCGACTGGGCCGGCCTGTCGGGCCGCCTGGCTGCCCAGTTCGCACAGCTGGTGCGCGACCTGTGGCAGCTCTTCTGCGGCCACGACGCCACGCTGGTCGAGATCAATCCGCTCTCCGTCACCGGCGACGGCAAGCTCATCGCGCTTGACGCCAAGGTCACCCTCGACGGCAACGCCGCCTTCCGTCACCCGGAGTGGGCGGCCTACGAAACCGACGCCGACGAGCGCGAACGGCGCGCCGCCGAGGCCGGCATCACCTACGTCTCGCTCGACGGCGACATAGGCGTGCTGGGCAACGGGGCCGGCATGGTGATGAGCACGCTCGACCTCATCGCCGAGGCCGGCGGCGCGGCGGCGAACTTTCTCGACGTGGGCGGCGGTGCGCGCGAAGCGCGCACCGCCGCCGCCCTCGACCTCATTCTGGCCGACGAACGCGTGCGGGCTCTGTGCGTCACGATCTTCGGCGGCATCACGCGCTGTGACGAGGTCGCGCACGCCCTGGTCAACGTGCTCTCGGCCAGGGACGCGGCGGCGGCCGGGCTGCCCGTGGTCGTGCGGCTCGACGGCAACGGGGCCGCCGAAGGCCGGCGCATCGTCGCCGAGGCCGGGCTGCCCGGGGTACAGACGGCGGCGTCCGTCTGGCAAGCGGTGCAGGCGGCGGTCGCCGCCGCGGCCGGCGGGAGCGCCGCGGCCGGCGGGCCCGGCGCCGGGAAGGCCTGAGATGGCGATCCTGGTCGACCGCGAAAGCCGCGTCGTGGTGCAGGGCGTCACTGGGCGCGAAGGGTCGTTCCATACGCGGCGCATGCTGGCGGCCGGCACGGCGATCGTGGCCGGCACGTCGCCCAAGAAGGCCGGTCAGACCGTCGCCGGTGTGCCGGTGTTCGCCGACGTGGCCGCCGCCGTGGCGGCCACGGGCGCCGACGTCGCCGTTCAGTTCGTACCGGCGGGCGCCGCCCGCGAGGCGCTCGCCGAGGCCGCTGAGGCCCGCTTGAAGGTGGTGGTGTGCGTCACCGAAGGCATCCCCGTCCACGACATGATGGCCGCGGTCGCCACGTTCGAGCGGCGCACCGTACGGCTGGTCGGGCCGAACTGCCCCGGCCTGGTCTCGGTGGGCGGCGCCAACGTGGGCATCATGCCGGCCGACATCTTCGCGCCGGGGCCGGTGGGCGTCGTCTCGCGCAGCGGCACGCTCACCTATCAGATCGTCAGCGAGCTCACCCAGGCCGGCCTGGGGCAGACCACCGTGGTCGGCATGGGCGGCGACCCGGTCCACGGCGTCGGGTTCCTGGACTGCCTCGCGCTGTTCGAGGCCGACCCCGCGACCCGGGCGGTGGTCGTGATCGGCGAGATCGGCGGCGACGACGAGGAGCGCGCCGCGGTGTACGTCCGCGAGCGAATGAGCACGCCGGTCGTCGCCTACCTCGCCGGCTTCAGCGCGCCGCCGGGCAAGACCATGGGGCACGCGGGCGCCATCGTGAGCGGCGGGCGGGGGACGGCGGCGGCCAAGGCCGAGGCCCTGACCGCCGCCGGAGTGCCGGTCGCCCGTCGCCCCGACGAGGTGCCCGGGCTGGTCCGTGCGGCGCTGGAGGCGCCGCGGTAGGTTGGGCGGCGAGGCCCAAAAGACCCGGTTTCACTTTCGCGACGAACGACCCGACCCCCACGAGCCTCACCATCCGGAGCCGCCCGGCGGCGTCGGCGTCTGGGGTCTCGTGCTCCACATGGTGCTCATGATCCCGCTCGTGCCGGCCACGATCATCGACGCGCTCGTGACGATCACGGCCGCCGTCCACGTCGTGCGCGCGCTGGGATCGCCCTCGCACAGCCTGGTCGTGACCAGAGGGGCGGCCCCGACGTCGGCCTTCCTGCTCGCCGTGTTCCTCGCCGTCATGGTCGTCGTCCTGGGGCTGCTCACGTGGGTGCTGACGCTGCTCGCGCGGGTCGTCCTGGATCGCCGCCGGTGGCTGGTGGCCCTGGCCGCCGCCCTCGGCATGCTCGCCGTGGGCGCCGCCGTCTGGGCGGTCACCGGTGCGGGCCTGCCGGCGACGGCGTCGGTGTTCGGGGTCTTCGTCTACGTGGCCCTGGTCGCCGTCGGGCACCTGCCGTGGGCGCGCCGCCACGCGAACGGTTGACGCCTTGACCTGTGGCCAACGCTTCTGAGAGATTCGTACATGGGTAGAAGCAGCACGCACCCCGCGGCCCGCGGCGGTGCGCACGAGGGGGGTACATGCAGGAGCACACAGTCGAGCCCGATCGAGGCTGGCGCGAGTTGCGCGAGCTGGGTGCGATCGTGGCGCCCGGCGAGCAGATCCCCCGGCTCGAGACCCTTCCTCGCCGCCTCGCACGGGTCCGTCGTAGCCTGACGCGACTACGCTTTGTGTCGCTGCTGCGGCCGGTGGGGCCGCTGCCGCTCATCGTCGTCATCGCCCTGTTCCTGCCGGCGGCGATCAGCGTCGCGGTCAGCCTCGGCATCGGCATCGCCCACAGCAACGCCCCCACGACGCCGCGGCTCGGACAGGGCGCGCTCGAGACGTCGACCAACTGGGCCGGATACGTGGCCTCGGGCGGGCGGTTCACCAGCGTGAGCGCCACGTGGAAGGTGCCTCCGGTCAAGGCGGGCACCCAGCCCACCGAGGTCGCCGCCCTGTGGGTCGGCCTGGATGGCCGCGGCACGTCCACTCTCGAACAGATCGGCACGCTCAGCGGCATGCTCGGCGGGAGCCCCGCCTTCGAGGTCTGGTACGAGATCGTCCCGCAGGCGCCGGTGTACGAGAACCTGGCCGTCAAACCCGGCGACTCGGTCACCGCGAGCGTCACCACGAGCGGCGACGGCGCCTTCACCCTGTTCATCAGGAACAACACGACCGGCGCCGCGTTCTCGACCCTGCAGCAGAGCCGCGGCGCGGAGCTCGTCACGGCCGAAGTGGTCGCCGAGGCGCCGGCCACCATCTCGGGGCCGGCGCCGCTGCCCGACTTCGGGACCGTGAGCTTCACCAACGCCAGGGTCAACGGACGTCCGATCGGCACCTTCACCTGGGACCGGCTGAGCATGAGCTCCGGCGCCACCCCGCAGGCCGACACCTCACCTCTGGCGCGCGACGCCGGCAGCTTCTCGATCACCTGGAAGCACGAGTAGGGCGCCGCCGCCCTTTCTGCAAGCGGCTCGAGCTTCACCGCGGCCTGCAACAAACCCTGACCCGAATGGCCCAAGCGCGGGCGCCGGCCGGGCTGCGCAGGCCAGTGGTGCGACCCCTGAGCCTGTGCTAGGTTAGCCGCGGAAAACAGCGGCAGCCGCGGCCGGGGGGCATCGGGCTGAAGTCTTACGCCATCCGCCCCCTCACGCGTCGCCTGCCGCGACTCGCCCGGCACCGAGACGACAAGGAGGGTGGCGTTGTCCAGTCCAGAGCATCAGCCGACGGTCGAGGAGCTCAAAGCCAAGGCGTACCAGCCCATGGAAGACGCCATCAAGCTCCACCCGTTCTATCGCGGCAAGATCGAGACCACGCTCAAGTGCTGCGTGCGCGACTTTCAGGACTTCGCCATCTGGTACACGCCGGGCGTCTCCAAGCCCTGTCTCGAGATCCAGGACGACCCCGAGAAGGCCTACGAGTACACCAACAAGTGGAACACGGTGGCGGTGATCTCCGACGGCACCCGCGTGCTGGGCATGGGCGACATCGGCCCCAAGGCCGGCCTGCCGGTCATGGAGGGCAAGTCGCTGCTCTACCGGTACCTCGGCGGGGTCGACGGCTTTCCGCTCATGGTCGACACCAAAGACCCTGACAAGTTCATCGAGTTCGTCAAGCTCGTGCAGCCCGGGATCGGGGGCGTGAACCTCGAAGACATCGCCCAGCCCAAGTGCTTCCGCATCCTCGACACGCTGCGCGAGGAGTGCGAGATCCCGATCTGGCACGACGACCAGCAGGGCACCGCCTGCGTCACCCTGGCCGGTCTGATCAACGCCCTCAAGGTCGTCGACCGCAAGATGGCCGACGTGAAGATCGCCTTCATCGGCTGCGGCGCCGCCAACGTCGCCATCAGCCGGCTGATCTTCGCCTACGGCGCCGATCCCGCCAACTGCCTGCTGGTCGACAGCAAGGGCATCCTGCACAAGGGCCGCTCCGACATCGAGGCGGTCAAGGACGAGTGGCGCGACAAGTACAAGTACTGCCAGATCACCAACGCCGAGCAGCGCACCGGCGGCATCGCCGACGCGCTCAAGGGCGCCGACATCTGCATCGCGCTGTCCAAGCAGGGCCCCGACACGATCGACAAGGACTGGATCCGCGCCATGGCGCCCGACCCGGTCGTCTTTCTGTGCTCCAACCCGATCCCCGAGATGTGGCCGTGGGACGCCAAAGAGGCCGGCGCCGCCGTGGTGGCCACCGGCAGGTCCGACTTTCCCAACCAGGTCAACAACTCCGTCGGATTCCCCGGCATCTTCCGCGGCACGCTCGACGTGCGCGCCAAGACGATCACCGACGAGATGTGCATCGCGGCCGCCGTCGAGCTCGCCAAGGTGGCCGAAGACAAGGGCCTGTCGGCCGACTTCATCATGCCGACCATGGACGACTGGGAGGTCTTCCCGCGCGAGGCCGCGGCAGTGGCGATGAAGGCCGTCGAGCAGGGCGTCGCGCTGCGCACCGACATCACCTTCGAACAGGAGGTCACCGAGGCGACCACGATCATCGCCCGCGCCCGGGGTCTCGTGCAGGACGCCGAGGCGCTCGGCTACATCAAGATGCCCGAGGGCAGCCCGGCGCCCCTGCCGAGCGCCGACAGCCTGAAGGCGCTCGCCCGGGCGATCGCCGGTCAGGCCGCCGACGTCGCCGGCGGGGCCGCCGACAAGGCGGGCGACGCCGCGCAGAAGGCCGCCGACGCCGTCCAGGACTACGCCAGGAAGGCCACCGAGGCCGCCCGCAAGGCCATGGAGGAGCGGCGCAAGAAGTAGGCGGGCAGGCCCGGGGGTGGCGGCGGCGGCGTAGCCGCCGCCGCCACCCCCGCTCATGCGCCGCGCCGCTCTGAGGAGGATCCGTGAAGTGCAGCCCCAACCGCGGCACGCCGGCGGACGACCGGTCCGTTCCCGTTGCGCGCGCGTGGAAGTTCCTGCTCCCCTGGGCGGTGCTGCCGCTGGCGCTGACGATCATCACGCTGATCGACCGGCTCAAGCACGGCCGCCGGCGGACACGACGAAAGGAGGCTGGGTGAGTCCTGTCAGGGAGCTCGCCGTCGCCGACATCACGGCGGCGGTGCGCGAGATGTGCATGACGGCCAACTACGATCTGCCCGACGACGTCTACGCGGCGCTCGAGGCCGGCCGACAGACCGAGGAGTCGCCGGTCGGCAGGGCCGTCTTCGGACAGCTCGTCGAGAACGCCGACATCGCCCGCACCGACCGCGTGCCGATCTGCCAGGACACCGGTTTTGCGGTGTTCTTCGTCAACGTCGGTCAGGACGTCCACCTCGTCGGCGGGTCGTTCGAGGACGCGGTGAACGAGGGCGTACGCCGCGGCTACGGCGACGGCTTCCTGCGCAAGTCGATCGCCGCCGAGCCGGCGCACGCCCGCCGCAACACGACCGACAACACGCCCTGCGTCGTGCACACGGCCATCGTGCCCGGCGACCGGGTCGAGATCTGGATGATGGCCAAGGGCGGCGGCGCCGAGAACATGTCGTCGCTCAACATGCTCAAGCCGTCGCAGGGCTGGCCGGGCATGGTGCAGGCGGTGCTCGACACGGTCTCGCGGGCCGGCTCGAATCCCTGTCCGCCGATCGTGCTCGGCGTGGGCATCGGCGGCACCATCGACATGGTCACCGTCCTTGCCAAGAAGGCCCTGCTGCGCGAGATCGGCTCAACGCATCCCGACGAGCGCATCGCCGGCATGGAGGCCGAGCTGCTGGCCAGGGTCAACGCCCTCGGCATAGGGCCGCAGGGGCTGGGCGGCACGCAGACCTGCCTGGCCGTGTTCATCGAGGAGATGCCGTGCCACATCGCCTCGATGCCTGTGGCCGTCAACGTCCAGTGCCACGCGCAGCGCCACAAGCACGTCGTGCTCTAGGGGAGGGGACGAGACATGCCAGCCAGGAAGATCACCACGCCCCTCACCGACGCGGTCGTGCGCGACCTGCGCGCCGGCGACGAGGTCGAGATCAGCGGCGTCGTCTACCAGGCGCGCGACGCGGCGCACAAGCGCCTCGTCGCGCTCATCGAGGCCGGCGAGCCGCTGCCGTTCGAGCTGCAGGGCGCGGTCGTCTACTACATGGGCCCGTCGCCGGCCAAGCCGGGCAAGGTGATCGGCTCGGCCGGCCCGACGACGAGCGGCCGCATGGACGCCTACGCGCCGCTGCTCATGGCGCACGGGCTGAAGGGCATGATCGGCAAGGGCCTGCGCACGCCCGAGGTCAAGCAGGCGATGGTCGACGCCCCCGCCGTCTACTTCGCCGCCACCGGCGGCGCCGGCGCGCTGCTCTCGCGGCGCATCGTCGGCAACGAGGTGATCGCCTACCCGGAGCTGGGCGCCGAGGCGATCGCCCGGCTCGAGGTCAAAGACTTCCCGGCGATCGTCGTCAACGACTGCTACGGCGCCGATCTGTACGAAGACGGGCGCCGGAAGTACGCGCGGAAGGCTTGAGCGCCGGCTCGCCGCCGCGCGCGCCGTCGCTACCCCCGCGACCAATCAAGTCCTCGTAGTCGCCGAGCCACTCGCCCATGCGCGGCTCGCCGCGGCCGAGTCTGCCCTCGTCCATGTGGCTGCGCTCTCCCCCGTTGCAGGCGTGGTCTGCCCACCCGCCGTGCCCGCCACACCGTTCACAGCTGCGCAGCCCGACCGGCGGCGGTGCGCTTTCACGGCCCCGCGTTCCTTGCTATCGTGTGGGTCCGACTCCCACGGCGGCGGCCCGGACCGCCGCGTTTCCCTCGAAGGACGGTGATCTTCAGTTGCCCGAGCACGACGTGCTCATCGTCGGCGCCGGCCTGGCCGGCCTGCGGGCCGCCATCGCGGCCTCCGACGCCGGCGCCGACGTCGCCCTCATCACCAAGGTGCACCCGGTGCGCAGCCACACCTGCTGCGCCCAGGGCGGCATCAACGGCGCCCTCGGCGACGACGACTCCTGGGAAGCTCACATGTTCGACACCGTCAAGGGCGCCGACTACCTCGGCGACCAGGACGCCATCGAGATCATGACCCGCGAGGCGCCCCGCGACCTGATCGCCCTCGAGCACATGGGCTGCCCCTTCAGCCGCAACGAGAACGGCACGATCGCCCAGCGGCCGTTCGGCGGCGCCGGCTACCCGCGCACCGCCTACGCGGCCGACATCTCGGGCTTCGTCATTCTGCACACGCTCTACGAGCAGTGCCTCAAGCGCGGCATCAAGGTCTACGAAGAGTGGTTCCTGACGCGCCTGGCGATGAACGACGATCGCGCCGCCGGCGTGGTCGCCATCGACATCCGCGACGGCCGTCTGCACGAGCTCGGCGCAAAGGCCGTGATCTTCGCCACCGGTCCGACGAGCCGCGTCTACGAGGGCTCGTCGAACTCGGTCGACTGTACCGGCGACGGCACCGCGATCGCCTTTCGCGCCGGCCTGCCGCTCATGGACCTCGAGTTCGTGCAGTTCCACCCCACCGGCCTGCGCAACGGCGTGCTGGTCACCGAGGGCTGCCGGGGCGAGGGCGGCATCCTCGTCAATGCCGACGGCGAGCGCTTCATGGCCCGCTACGCGCCCAACAAGATGGAGCTGGCCAGCCGCGACGTCGTGTCGCGCGCCGAGGCCGAGGAGCTCGCCGCGGGGCGCGGCGTCGACGGCTTCATTCTGCTCGACCTGCGGCCGATCGGCGCCGAGAAGATCCGCACGCGCCTGCTGCAGGTGCGCGAGCTGTCGATGGACATCGCCGGGGTCGACCCCTGCGACGAGCCCATCCCGGTCAGGCCCACGCCGCACTACTTCATGGGCGGCATCAAGGTCGACGTCGACGGCCGCTGCCCGCTCTCCGAGAACTTCTTCGCCGCCGGCGAGTGCAGCTGCATCTCGGTGCACGGCGCCAACCGGCTGGGCGGCAACTCGCTGCTCGACGGCCTGCTGTTCGGGCGGCGGGCGGGCGAGGCGGCGGCGGCGTGGGCCGCGGCCCACGCCGCCGCCGCGTTCCCGCCCGCCGCCCTCCACGACGTCCAGGGCGAGATCGGCGCTCTTCTCGAGCGCACCGGCGGCGAGCGTCACGCCGCCCTGCGTCGCGAGCTCCAGCAGCTCATGCTGCGCGACGTCGGCATCTACCGCGAGCACGACGCCCTGCAGGAGGCCGTGACCCGGATCGGTGCGCTCAAGGAGCGCTATTCGCGCGTCGTGGTCTCCAACAAGGGCCGCGTGTTCAACACCGACCTGCTGCAGACCCTCGAGACCGGCCACCTGCTCGACGTCGCCGAGTGCATCGCCGTGGGGGCGCTGAACCGCACGGAGAGCCGCGGCAGCCACGCGCGGCGCGACTACCCCGAGCGCGACGACGAGGTCTGGCTCAGGCACAGCGTCTTCACTCACACAGGCGACGGACCCGCCTGCGACTATGCGCCGGTCGCGATCACGCGCTTCCAGCCCGAAGAGAGGAGCTACTGATGCGGGCCGCCCTCGAGGTTGCGCGCTACGACCCGCAGACCGGCGGACGGCCCCGCCGGCAACGCTACGAGATCGACCTTCCCGAGGGCTCGACCGTGCTCGAGGCGCTCATGGCCGTCCAGGACGAGCTCGACGGTACGCTCGCCTTCCGGCGCGCCTGCCGCCACGCCATCTGCGGCTCGTGCGGCATGCGCATCAACGGCTGCGCCAAGCTCGCCTGCAACACCCAGGTCTCGCTGGCCATGAGCCAGGCGGCCGAGATGGCGCGTGCGCCGGGCCGCCGACCGCCGACCGCCGACGCTGGGCTGCCGGCGATCCGCATCGAGCCGCTCGGCAACATGGCGGTCGTCAAGGACCTGGTCACCGACATGGACGACTTCTGGGCCAGTCTGCGCGCCCGCCGGCCCTGGCTGTTCCCGCCGGCGGCGTCGCCCGGCCCCGACGACGAGTACCGCGTCTCGCCCGAGCAGTGGGACGTCCTCGCTCAGGGTGTGCTCTGCCTGGAGTGCGGCGTGTGTTACTCGGACTGCGACGCGGTCGCGGCCGAGCCGCGCTTCGTCGGGCCGACGGCGCTCGTCAAGGCGCACCGCTACTCGTTCGACCCTCGCGACGACGCCGTCCACGAGCGCGCCGCCGACCTGTCGGGCGAGCACGGCCTCTGGGAGTGCATGCGCTGCTACTTCTGCACGCAGCGCTGCCCCAAGCACATCCGCGTGCGCGAGCTGATCGCCCAGCTCGGCGAGCGTGGCGTCGCTGAGGGGCTCGACGCCGACCCCGGCGCCCGCCACGCGCAGGCGTTCGTCGACTCGCTGCGCCGCAGCGGCCGTCTGAACGAGACCAACCTCGCCGTCAGGAGCCAGGGCTGGGCCTGGGCCGTGCGGCGTCTGCCGCTGGCCGTGCGCGTGGCGCTGGCCGGCAAGCTGTCGCTGCCGCCGCGGCCGATCGACGGCCACGACGCGCTGCTGGCCGTCATGGCCCGGGCCGAGGAGGAGGAGCGATGAGCGGCTCCAACGGTGGCGGACCGCGCCGCCTGAGCTACGCGTACTTCACTGGTTGCGTGCCCAAACAGAGCGGCCGCGAGCTCGACGTCGCCACCCGCCTGGTGTGCGAGCGCCTCGGCATTGGGCTGCGCGAGATGACCGGCGCGCCGTGCTGCGGCGCCGGCGACGTCGACGAGTCGAGGCCGGCGCTCAACCGGGCCGTCAACGCGGTCACGCTGGCGCAGGCCGAACGCGCCGGGCTCGACATCCTGACGATCTGCAACGTGTGCACGCTGAACCTGCGCGCCGTGAACGCCGCGCTGCGCGGCGACGGCGACGTGCTCGCCCGCGCCAACCGGGCGCTGCAGGCCGGCGGCTACAGCTACGCCGGTTCGGTCGAGGTGACGCATCTGCTGTGGGTGCTCTACCGCGATCTCGGGCCGGAGCGCCTGGAGGCGGCGGTGGCCAGGCCGCTGCGCGGCCTGGCCACCGCCGCCTTCTACGGTTGCCAGGTGCTGCGCCCGGCCGAGCTCGCCGGCGTCGACGACCCCGACGACCCGCGCTCGCTCGAGACGATCGTCGCGGCCTGCGGCGCCGCGCCGGTCGCCTACGAGGGCCGCACGAGCTGCTGCGGCTGGCCGATCGTGGTCGCCCGCGAAGACACGGCCACAGCCGCCTCGGGGGCGATCGTCAGGGCCGCGCGCGACGCCGGCGCCGAGCTCATCGTCACCCCGTGTCCGCTCTGCCACATCTCTCTCGACGGCTACCAGGCCGTCGCCGCGCGGCGCCGCGGCGAGCCCGAGCCGCGCCTGCCGATCCTCCATCTCTCGCAGCTCGTCGGCCTGGCGCTCGGCCTGAGCCCGCTCGAGCTGCGGCTTCATCGCCACGTCGTCTCGACGCGCGCCGTCCTCGCCCGGCTCGGCCTGGCGCTGACGTAGAATGCGGGCGGGTACAACCAGGTTGTGAGGGAGCTGTCGTGACGAGCTGGATCTGGGCGATCGGCCGCCTGTGCGGCCTGTCGATCTCCGCCGGCGTGCGGGCCGCCATGACGCTGCTGGTCATGGGCGTGCTCTCGCGCGAAGGCTGGGGCTTTCGCGTTGCGCCCGGCTTCACCTGGCTCGAGTCGTCGATCGCCATCGCCGTCCTGGTCGTGCTGGCGATCCTCGAGATCGCCCTCGACAAGGTGCCGTCGCTCGACCGCATCTACGCGCGGCTGACGGCGCCCTGGCGCATCGCCGCCGGGGCGCTCGCCGGTGGCGCCGCGGTGTCGCACGGCTGGATCGGCCTCGTGGTGGGTCTCTGCGCCGGCGCCGGTCTTGCCTTCCTGGGCGCCAACGCCAAGCGGCTCTGGCGCCCGCGCTCCACGACGAGCACCATGACGATCCCGCTGCTCAGCCTGCTCGAAGACCTGACCTCCTTCGCCGCGGCCGTGCTGTCGGCCACGCTGCCGCCGATCGGCTACGCCGTCGGCGTCTGGACGGCCTGGTTCGACGTGCGGCTGCGTCGCCGGCGGGTGGCCAAGTACAAGGGCCTGCGGGTCCTGAGCCGCTGAGATGGCCGCTCGCGGCCCGCGCCCGAGAGTGGAACACGCCCAGACCGAGCGTCGCCACGCGATGGTCGCGGGGCAGATCGAGACGCGCGGCATCCGCGATCCCGACGTCGTGTCGGCTCTGCGCACGGTGCCGCGTCATCTGTTCGTCCCCGCCGGGCTCGCGGACCAGGCCTACGACGACTGCGCCCTGGCGATCGGCTACGGCCAGACGATCTCGCAGCCGTACATCGTGGCCCTCATGACCCTCCTCGCCGAGGTGAACGTGCGCAGCCGGGTGCTCGAAGTGGGCAGCGGCTCGGGCTACCAGACGGCGGTCCTCGCCGAGCTCGCCGGAGAGGTCTACACGATCGAGCGGCGGCGCGAGCTCGAAGAGCGCGCCCGCCTCGTCCTGGCGAGGCTGGGCTACCACAACGTGACCTCCGTGCTGGGCGACGGCAGCCTGGGGCTGCCCGAGCACGCGCCTTTCGACAGGATCGTGGTGACGGCGGCGGCGCCGCAGGCGCCGCCGCCGCTCCTCGACCAGCTCGCCGACGGCGGACGGCTCGTCGTGCCGATCGGGCCGGCCGGCCGCGACCAGATCCTCACGGTGATCTCGAGATCGGCCGCCGGCCTGAGCGAGGTCCAAAGCATCCCCTGCCGGTTCGTGCCCCTGGTCGGCGAGAGCGGCTTTCGCGACGCCGACGACGAGGAGCCGCGGCAGTGAGGACGCTGCGCCGGTGAAGGCCGTCCGTTTTTGCGCGGTGGGTCGCGTGCAGGGCGTGTTCTTTCGTGCCGCGACCCGTCAGATCGGGCAGAACCTGGGCCTGCGAGGCTGGGTGCGCAACCGCGGCGACGGCGCCGTCGAGGGACACCTTCAGGGCGACGAGCCCGCGGTCGACGCGATGCTCGAGTGGTGCCGCGAGGGACCGCCGGGCGCCGAGGTCGAACGACTCACGTGGGAGCCGGCGCCTGTCGATACGACTCTGGCCGGCTTTTCCATCCGGCCCTAGGGTCGGCCGACAAGGAGCAATCGAGCAGCCATGACCGAGACCGGGAACGCCCAGATCAGCTTGGACGACGTGTGCCGCAACCCCGAGGTCGCCGTCTTCGTCCACAAGGCCGACCACAACCTCGAGGTGCTCGGCTACACCGAACACGCCGAGCGCCACGCCACGATCGTCGCCACGACGGCGCGCGACATTCTGCGCGACCTGGGGCGTCCCGCGCGCATCGCCGAGCTGGCCGCCATCGCCGGCTACCTGCACGACGTCGGCAACGCCATCTCGAGGCTCGATCACGGCATCGCCGCGGCGCTGATCGCCCGCGACCTGCTGAGCCAGATGGGCATGCCGGTCGACGAGTACGCCGAGGTCATGGCGGCGATCGGCAACCACGAGGAGCAGTACGGCGAGGCCGTTTCCGACATCGCCGCGGCGCTCATCCTGGGCGACAAGTCCGACGTCAACCGCGACCGGGTGCGCAACCCCGATCCGCACACCTTCGACATTCACGATCGGGTCAACCTGGCCACGCAGAACGCCGCCGTCACAGTCGACGCCGGGGCGCGCACGATCACGCTCTCCCTCGACATCGACACGACGGTGTCGCAGGTCATGGAGTACTTCGAGATCTTTCTCTCGCGGATGCTGATGTGCCGCCGGGCGGCGGCCTTCCTGGGTTGCGATTTCAGCCTGGTGATCAACGGCACGCGGCTGCTCTGATGCGGCGCTCCGTTCAGGCGGCGGCCTTCGCGGGCGCCGGCGGGCGGCGCTGCTTCTTTTGCCCGGCGGCTTGGTAGAATGAGAATACGAGAGACGCCCAAACGGACAACCGGAACGAGGTGATCGTTGTGAAGCTAGCGGGATTCGTGCTCGGTGCGGCGGTCGGCGCCGGCATCGCCGTGCTGCTGGCCCCCAAGACCGGCAAGGAGGTGCGCAACCAGCTCTTCACCGGCACCGACTGGAACGAGCAGCGCGAGCGGCTCACCGAGGCGGTCAACGCCGGTCGCGAGCAGGCCACGGGTCGTTCCGACGACCTCAAGCGCAAGATCGAAGAGACGCGGGCCCGTCTGCGCAAGCAGATGGAGGACGAGCCCCAGGAGTCTTGACGAGCGCGCGGCATCGAGGGAGGGCGGCGGCTGCGCTCGGCGCAGCCGCCGCCCTCTCCCTTTGCTACCTCGTCTATGAATCGCAGTGGCTGCGCACGGTCGAGCACGAGCTGCGTCTGGCCGATCTGCCGCCCGACCTCGACGGCTTCACCGTGGTCCAGCTCTCCGACCTGCACGCCGGCTCCCGCCCGAGCTTCAACCTGCGCACCCTCCGCAAAGCCGTCGACGAGACGCTGCGCATCGGGCCCGACCTCATCGCGATCACCGGCGACCTCGTCACCGGCGGGTCGCGCATCGACGAGCTCTGCGCCGAGCTGCGCCGGCTGCCGCCGTCGCGCGGCGTGTTCGCGGTGCTCGGCAACCACGACCACGGCGAGATGAAGCTGGTCAGGGCGCCGGCGGTCGACCTTGCGCGCCTCGCCGACAGCGGCGTGCGGCGTGCTCACCGACGAATGCGTCTCGCTGCCGGTCGGCGCGGCGACGCTGCAGATCTGCGGCGTCGACGACGTGGTGAACGGCTACGGCCACATCGAGCGCGTGCTCGAGGCCCTCGACCGCCGGCCGGGTACGCTGCGCCTGCTGCTCAGCCACCACGGCGAGGTCGCCGGGCGCCTCGCGCCCGGCGACCTCGCCCTCGTTCTGTCGGGCGACACCCACGGCGGCCAGATCTGCCTGCCGGCTCCCGGCGTCAGGGGCGGGCGGATCATGCTCAGCCAGCCGCGGGCCCGGTTCCGCGAGGGGTTCTACGACGAGGACGGCTCGCTGGTGTACGTCAGCCGCGGCGTGGGCACGAGCTTCCTGCCCTTCCGCTTGCTGTGCCGTCCCGAGATCGTGGTCTTCCGGCTGCGGCGGGGCTCGTGAGCCGCGTCGCGCCACCCCAGGCCGGTCACGCCGGGCCGGCGCGCCGGCCGCGGCGGCCGCGGCGGCCGCATTCTCCGCTCACGCCGCGCGAGGCGCGCCGGCGCGCCGTGGGTCGCCGCCGTCTGGTGGCCGTCGCCGTGCTCGTCGCCGTCGCCGTGATCGCCGCCGCCGCCGTGATCCTCTTTCGCGGCTCGGGCGACGCGTTCGCCGGCACCTGGCTGGCGACCGGCGCGGGCGGCCGGGTTGTGATCACGCACGTGAGCGGCGCGGACTACACGGTGTCGCTCGGGGCCGGGCACAAGGTGCGGTCGGCGGTCCGCAGCGGCGATCGCCTGACGGTCGCCGCTACACCGGGCGTCACGCCTGGGGTGATCGTGCTCGAGCCCGGGCCCGGCTCGGGCACGCTCGAGGAGCGGTTCCCCGACGGGACGAGCAACATCCTGACGCGCGGCCGGTGAGGCGGCGCGTCGGCGCGGGCGGCGCGCCTAGCGGCCGGCGCCGATCAGGCGCAGTGTCAGCGGCCGGACGTCCTGGATGGCGGCGGTGGGGCAGATCTCGGTGCAGGCGTAGCAGCGTACGCACTTGTCGTTGTCGTAGACGGGCGTCGGCGCCAGGGTGATCGCGCTCGCGCCGCAGATCTGGGCACAGTCGCCGCACCGCGTGCACGCGGCCGCGCTGACCAGCCGGGGCCGTGAGGTGAGCAGGTTGCGGGCGAGGCGGCCCAGTGCCGGCGGCAGCCGGTCCTGGGCGTCGCGCGGCGAGTGCTCGAAGTCGCGGTCGGGCACGATCGCGTCGCCCTCGAGGCGGTAGGGCGCGTCGAGGTCGATCAGGCCGCGGCCCTCGGCGGCGGCCAGCGTGTAGATGCTGCGGCGCTCGTGGGCCGTCAGGTCGGCGAGCGCCGCATCAAGAGCGCTCCCGTCGGTCGCGGCCAGCAGCGAGCCCATGGCGCGTGGGGTGCCGCTGCCCGGTCCCTTGCCCTGCATGGCGACGATCGCGTCGATCACCGTGAGACGCGGCGCCAGCGCGAGGTGAAGGTCGAGGAGCATGTCGGCGAAGTCGGCGCGCGCGCTCGCGCGCACGTGGAGCTGACCCTTGCGCAGGCCGGTGACGCAACCGAAGGTGAGCTTCACGGCGCCGGTCAGGCGCATGAGGCCATGAGTCTTGAGCGGGCCGACCTGGACGATGCCGTCGGCCGTCGTCCAGCAGCGCCCGACCGGGAAGCTGCGAAAGAGGCGGCCGTCGGGCGTGGCGAGCTCGACCACGTCGCCGTCGGGCACCAGCAGCTCGACGCCCTCCTCGCGGCAGACCGCCGCCATGCCGGCGATCTCGTAGGCACGGTTCACGCGGCGTTCGGTGCCCGGCCCGCCGGGACTGTCGCCGACGAAGGGCGTGGCTCCAGCGGCCTTGAGAGCGCGCAGCACGGCGCGCAGCGTCTCGGGGTGCGTGGTCACGACCTTCTCGGGCGGCGCCCCCCGCAGCAGGTTGACCTTGACGCCGATGCGCTCGCCGGGTGAGACGAGCGCGCCCCAGCCCCCGAAGGGGGCGCAGGCGCGCTCCAGGGCCGCGGGCAAGCCGGCGCCGTACTGCGCCTTGACGTGGCTTACGAGCGCGGGTTGCGGAGGTGGCGTGTGCGTGGCGGGGCGAGCGTCTGCGGCCATCGTGCGACCTGCTTTCTCTTTCGCCTACGCCCGCGGGCGAGCGACGACGGCGAAGTGGTAGGCAAACAGCGTGCCGGCCGGATGGACGGCGTCGGCGACCAGGCCCATGGCGTCGGTCGCGGCGAGCGCCTGGTCGAGCGTGAGGACCTGGTCGGCCGACGGTCCGGCCGGCCGCTCCACCGGCGCCCAGTCGACGATCGCCAGCGCGCCCAGCGGCGCGAGCAGGCGGCCCAGCTCGTCGAGCGCCGGCTGCTCATCGCAGATCTCGTGCCAGAGGTTGACAGCCAGGATCGCGTCGGCGGCGCTATCGGGCAGCGGCACCCGGTTGTCGGCCGTGTGGACGAGCTCGACCTGCCCGATCGCCCCGCCGCCGTCGTTGCCGCTGGTGGCTCTGCGGTGCAGCCGTCGGCGCAGCTCCTCGAGAAGCTCGGCGCTGCGGTCGACCGCGACGACCCGGCCGCGCGGCAGCGCGGCCGCGAGCGGCAGGACCATGTAGCCCACGCCGGCACCGTAGTCGACGACGGTCTCGTCGCCGGCGAGCTCGAGCAGGCCGAGCACGCGGGCGGGCGGCAGATAGTCGAGACGGGCGGGGTCGTCGAGGCGGGCGACGTTGCGGGGATCGAACTTGTGACCCATCGCGGCCGGCCGGTTACGGCTGGTCGGCGCCGGGCGGTGCCTGCAGGTGCTGGGCGTACTTCTGAAAGGTCTCGAGGGCGCGCTGCACGGCGGCCTCCGACGACGTGTCGCCCTCGTCTGCGAGGCACTCGCGGACCTTGTGGGTGATCAGAAAGATGCCGACCCGGTCGAGCGCGGCGCGGGTGGCCGAAAGCTGGGTCAGGACGTCCTCGCAGTGAGCGCCTTCGGCGACCATGCGCTGCAAGCCGCGCACCTGGCCCTCGATGCGCCGCAAGCGGTTGACGACCTTCTCGAGGTCGGCCTCGGGGGACGGCGCGGCGGGCTGTCGTGCGGCCTGTCGTGCAGGCTGGGGAGCGGGCTGTCGTGCGGCCTGTCGTGCAGGCCGTTGTGCGGGCTCGGTCATGCGGCCCAAGTATACCGTAGGGGGTACCTTGCGAAAACTGCGCGGCGGCGGGGGCGTCAGCCCCCGCCGCCGCGATGGTATCCTTCGCAGGCATGCACTCGCTCATTCTCACGCTGGCGCCGCACGTCTCGTTCTTCAGCAACCTCTTCAACAACGTCGAGACGGCGTTCCGCCACTACGGCTACCTGATCATCTTCCTGCCGATCCTCGGCGAGAGCGCCGGCATCCCCCTGCCCGGCGAGACGGTCCTGCTGGCCGGCGGCCTCGCCGCCGCGCGAGGCATCCTTTCGCTGCCCCTGGTCATTCTCGTCGGAGCCTCGGCGGCGATCATCGGGGACAACCTCGGCTACCTCGTCGGGCGGCGCGGCGGGCGGCCTCTGTTGCTGCGCTACGGCGCCTTCCTGCACTTCAAGGACCGCCAGATCGCCATCATGGACAGCTTCTTCGAAAAGCACGGGCCCAAGACCGTGTTCTTCGGCCGCTGGGTGATCTTTCTGCGCGTCTGGGCGGCGTTGTTCGCCGGCGCCTCGCGCATGCACTGGCGGCAGTTCGTGTTCTGGAACGCCCTCGGCGGCCTCGCCTGGGCGACCACGATGAGCTCGCTGGCCTACGCCTTTGCCGCCAGCGTCGCGCGCATCAGCAAGGTCTTCGGCGTGCTCGCCTGGGTGTTCGCCATTCTCGTCGGCATCGCCGTGGCGGTCTTCATCAACCGCATGCAGAAACGGGCCGAGAACCGCATCCAGGTCGACGCCGCCGAGGAGCGCATCCGCCGGGAGCGCGCCGAGCACGAGGAACACCGGGCCGCTCACAAGGCCCAGCGCCGGTCGTAGCGGCCGGCGCTCGCGGGCGCCGGACGGGCGCCGGCTCGCTCTCGCCGCCGTCTCGCTCTCGCCGCCGTCTCGCCGCCGTCACCCGCTCACCATGACCGTCCGTGCCGGCGCTTGACGCCGCCGCTCAGCAGGCCGGTTCGGGGGCGCCCGCGTCGCGGGCGGCGTGCTCCTGCGCCCAGCGCGCCCTGAGGCCGGCGAGGATCGCGTCGGGCACGGGCCGGCCGCCGCTTGCGCAGCCGAGTCGCACGTCGGGCTTGGTCTGCCCGTGAAAGTCGGAGCCGCCGGTGGGCACGAGCCCGTTGGCGGCCGCCAGAGCCAGACAGCGCGCGACCGTGGGCTCGTCGTGCTGCGGATAGAAGCACTCGAGACCGCTCACGCCGCAGCGGCGGGCCTCGCCCACGAGGCGGGCGAGGCCCGCCGCGTCGGTGCGGATGATGCCCGGGTGGGCGATCACCGCGATGCCGTCGGCGCGCCGCACGAGGCGGACCGCGGCCGGCAGCGACAGACGCCGCCGGTCGACCCAGGCCGGCGCGCCGCGGGCCAGGAAGCGCTCGAAGGCCTCGCTGATCGAGGAGACATAGCCGCGGCGCCGCATGGCCTCACCGATGTGAGGCCGTCCGGCGGCGCCGCTCCCGGCGATCGCGGCCAGCTCCTCGGGCTCGACCGGGTAGCCGAGCGCGCGCAGGCGCTCGAGGATCTGGGCGTTGCGCACGTCGCGGTAGCGGCGCAACTCGGTGAGCGCCCGCCGCAGCTCGGCGCCCGGCGGTTCGCCGGGGAAGTACCCCAGCAGGTCGACGGTCATCCGGGCGTGCTCGAGGTTGATCTCGACTCCCGGTACGACCTGGACGCCGAAGCTCGCGGCCCGCGGCCAGAGCCTCGCCGACGCCGTCGACCGAATCGTGGTCGGTGACCGCGACGGCGCTCAGGCCGGCCCGGGCCGCGAGCTCTACGAGCCCGCGCGGCGAGAACGTGCCGTCCGAGTACGTGGTGTGCGCATGAAGGTCGATCATCGCCGGTACGATAGCATGCCGGGCGCGGACCGCCCCTCGTCGCCGGAACGCGCACCGCCCCGCCGCCGGAACGCGGACCGCCCCTCGTCGCAGGAAGCTCCGCCGGGGTCGAGGGGGCCACGTTTGTGGCCGCGGTTGCGTGCGGGAAGAGTGCCAGGGACGCCGCGCCGCGACGAGGACGCGGCGCGGCGCTTGCAACCACCCACTCGGAGGCACGTCACATGAGGATCGGCCTGATCGCCCCGCCCTGGTTTCCGCTGCCCCCGAAGGGCTACGGCGGCATCGAGCTGGTCGTCCACCTCCTGACCGAGGGCCTCGTGGCGCGCGGCCACGACGTGACCCTGTTCGCCAGCGGCGACTCCGAGACGCTGGCGCGCCTGTCGTTCGTCTACGGCCGCGCGCCCAGCGAGAAGATCGCGACACACGGCCACATCGAGATCATCCACGGTCTCGAGGCCTACTCGCAGGCTCGCGAGTTCGACGTGATCCACGACCACGACGGCCTCGCCTCGCGGGCGATGGGCGTTCTGGTTCACCGCCTGGTGGGCACGCCGGTGGTCGCCACCCTGCACGGGCCGGCCGACCCGCTGACCCAGGAGATCCTCTCCAGCATGCGCCACGGCCTGCGCTTCATCGCGATCTCCGAGTACCAGCGGCATGGACTGCCCGAGCTGCCCTTCGTGGCAACCATCCCGAACGCGATCGACATCGACCGGCACCCCTTCTCGGCCGAGAAAGACGATTACCTGCTGTTCATCGGCCGCATGATCGCCGACAAGGGCGCCCACTCCGCCATCGAGGTGGCCCGCCGGCTCGAGTCGCGGCTGATCCTCGCCGGCAAGCTGAACGAGGAACCCGAGCGCAGGTACTTCGCCAAAGCGATCGAGCCGCTTCTGACCGACCGTATCTACTTCCGCGGCGAAGTCGACCTCGAGACCAAGGACGAGCTCTACCGGCGCGCCCGCTGCACGCTGTTTCCCATCCAGTGGCCGGAGCCGTTCGGCCTTGTGATGATCGAGTCGCTGGCCGCCGGTACGCCGGTGATCGCCTTCCGCAGGGGTTCGGTGCCCGAGGTGATCGAACACGGGCGCACGGGATTCATCGTCGACGACGTCGACGAGATGGTCGAAGCGGTGGGCCAGATCGACAACATCGACCCGGCCGAGTGCCGTCGCGCGGCTCAGGAGCGCTTTGGCGTGGAGCGCTTCGTGTCCGCTCACGAGCAGGCCTACCGTACGCTGCTCGACGAGGGTCCCAGCTGGACGACGGGGAGCCTGCCGGGGCCGCTCGTCGCCTGAGCAGGCCGGTGCTGTCGCCTCGCTGGGGCGCCGAACGCCGCAGCGAGACGGAGGCGTCCAGGTGGTAGTGTTGGCGTCATGAGCCTGCCCTACGACGACGTCCACCTGATCGCCGATCCCCTCTATGGCTACCTGCGCATCACCGTGCCGCGCACCGACGGCGAGATCGCCGAGGCGACCGTCATCGACGATCCGTGGGTGCAGCGCCTCAAGCGCATCCACCAGCTGCAGAGCTCGTGGTGGGTGTTCCCCACGGCCGAGCACAGCCGCTTCGCCCACAGCCTGGGGGCGATGCACCTGGCCGGCGAGTTCGCCGAGCACCTCTACGACACGCTGGCCGACGAGGCCCCCGACACGCCCTCGCGCCCCCTGGTCGAAGAGACGCTGCGCATGGCCGGCCTGCTGCACGACGTCGGCCACGGCCCGTTCAGCCACTTCTTCGACGACCAGTACCTGCACCCGAAGTTCGGCCTCGACCACGAACGCATCTCGCAGCATCTCATCGTCAACGAGCTGGGCGAGCTGCTGCGCGGCCTGACGCGCTCGCCGCACGGGGGCTTCGCCCCCGGCGAGCGCGTCGACCCGGTCCACGTGGCCTGGCTGATCCGCGCCCACAGCCCCGACCTCGGCGAAGTGCCGCGCTGGGTCTCGCTGCTGCACTCCGTGCTGTCGGGCGCGGTGACCGCCGACAACATGGACTACGTGCGCCGCGACGCCTACCTGTGCGGCGTGTCGCTGGCCGCGGTCGACGTGCCGCGTCTCATCTACTACAGCTTCTGCTCGCCCGACGGGCTCACGTTCCACAAGCGCGCGCTGAACGCCCTGCGGGCGTTCCTGAACGCGCGCTTCTACATGTACGAGAACGTCTACTTTCACCGCATCGGCCACGCCATCGACCTCCACATGCGCGAGATCTTCTCCGACACCATGGCCGTCGCGCTGCCCAGGAGCCCGCTCGACGACCTGCGCGCCTACCGCCATCTCACCGAGTGGTCGCTGTTCACCGAGGTCGAACGCTGGCTCGACGATCCCGGCTCGTCGCCGCGCCGCCGCCGCCTCGCCGAGGAGTGGCAGCGCATCATCCACCGCGACGTGAAGTACCGCATGGTCTACGAACAGGCGATCGAACGCGTCTCGCTGCCGCCCGGGGCCAGCGAGTGGACCCGCGAGCAGTTCCATCAGCGCATCGTCGAGCGGCTGCCGGCGGACCTCGCCGGCATCGAGTTCGTGTGCGACGTGGCCTCGCAGGACCCGCGACCGCTCAACCCCATGGTCGGACCAAAGCGCATCCTGATCTACGACCCCGCGAGCGGCCGCGTCGAAGAGGAGCTGCTGACCGGCATCCTCGAGTTCGTGCCGGCCAAGGCCCACCTGTACCGCGTCTTTGCCACCACGCACGAGCACGACCGCGAGCTGGGCGACGCGGCTCGGCGGGCGCTGACCGACGGCGCCGCCGAGGCGAGCCTGACGAATCTGTAGGCTCGCCCGTGTCCGGCGAAAGCGTCAGATCGTGACCCACAACGGCGTCAGATGGTGACCTGCGACGCCGGCCGCTCATGACCCGCGACGATGCATCGCCGATCACGCCCGACGAGGCGATCGCCGCGCTTCTGCGTGAGCTGACCGACATTCGCGAGTCCATGCCGCGCTGCGGCGGGTGCGAGAACTTCCTCGATGTCGTCGCCCGCGTGCGCGACGACCTGGACGGCGTCGCCACACCTTCGGCCGGCGCCGCGCGAGAGCGGCTCGGAACCTGGCTTGCCGCGGCCGAGGGTCGCGTCAAGACGACCAACCACTGCGAGGTGTGCGTGCCGAGCGGCCCCTACGAGCGCTTCGTGGCGGCGCTGGCCCAGGCGCACGAGGCGCTCGGCCCGGCGCAGTAGCCCGCGCCCGGGTCGCCGCCCGGTCGCTCCGTCCTCACGCAGCCGCTGCCAGGGCTCGGCTCAGGCGTGGTACTGTTAGGCGGCCGTGGGGGAGAGAACGACACGTCCGCCGGCCGCTGGGGGCACCCGGCCGGCGCCGCGACGCGCGGGCACGGCGCCCGTGCGGCGGCGCTCCCCCAGGCGTCGCCGGCAGATCGCGCGCCGCCGCGCCGCCGCCCTCGCCGTTCTCGCCATCGGCGTCGTCATTCTGCTGGTCGTCGTGTCGCAGGGGAGCTCGTCGTCGCATGGCGCGGGGCACGGTGTGGGCGGCGTCGAGTCACCGGCGGTGACCGTCTCAAAGAGCGGCGACGGCATCAAGATGGCGACCTTCCTGGGCACGGCGTCGCGGCGCTTCTACGGCCTGGGCCCGGCGCCCCGGCGCCTCGACGTGATCTGGAAGGCGCGCATCGGCGGCGGCTGGACGTCGGGCAAGTTCTCGAGCGACCCCAACATGTACTGGTCGGGCACCGGCTGGACCGGCGCGCCGGCTCTGGTGGAAGACGGCGGCAGGCTCTACCTGCTGATCGGCGGCTACGACCACAAGCTCCACAAGATCGACGCCGCGACCGGCAGGATCCTCTGGGCCTACGACTTCGGCGACGTGATCAAGAGCAGCCCCAGCGTGATCGCCAACCCGCACCCCACGAGCGCCGACGACAAGTACCTCGTGCTGGCCGGCTCGCGGCGCGGGTTCGGCCTGGCGATGGGCGATCCGCGCATCGCCTCGTACCGGGCGGTCTCGTTCGGCTCGGGCAAGGAGGAGTGGCGCCTGCCGGTGCCGCGCACCCGCAACTACACCCAGGACTGCGACGGCAGCGGGTTCTACCTCGACGGGCTCGACTACATCGGGGTCGAGCCCGGCTGGTTCTACGCGCTCGACCCCTTCCACACGCAGCCCTGGACGGTCGGCGGGCAGACGTTCCGCCGGCCGGTGGTCGCGCACAGCACGCTGCTGCTGGGCACGGCGGCCGACGCCGCGCGCGACCAGCACCCCGACGGCTCGAACCTGGCGATCGAGGCCTCTCCGGCGCTGCTGGGCGACACGATCTACATCGCCTCCGGCGACGGCCACGTCTATGGGCTGCGGCGCAGCGACCTGGCGGTGGTGTTCGACTACCGGATCGGCTCCGACCTCGACGGCACCACGGTGCCGACGCGCACCGGCAAGCTGCTCGTGCCGATCGAGCAGCAGTACATCAAGGGCCACGGCGGGGTGATGATGCTCGATCCGACCAAGCCGGCGGCCCAGTCGCCGGTGTGGTTCTTCCCGACCGGCAACCGCCGGGTCGCCGAGTGGACCGGCGGGGTGATCGGCTCGGTGGCGGTCAACGACGAGTACGGCGGCGCCGACCGTTACCCGCCGCTGGCCGCCTTCAACGCGATCGACGGCAACCTCTACCTCGTCTCGCAGGACACCCTGGCGCCGGGTGCGGTGCGCGGGCCGAACCTCGAACCGGGCTTGCGCACGCCGGTCATGGTCTGGAAGACGTGGGTGAACTCCTCCATCTCGACGCCGATCATCGTCGACGACTCGATCGTCGACGCCGCCTACGACGACACCGTGCACCTGTACCACATCGACTACGTGCCGGCGAGCGCCGGCGCCGCCGGCGCCCTGCGCAGCCGCGACGGTCACTGGTGGACGGTCAAGGTTCACCAGACGGCGACCTTCACCGCCGGCAGCTCCTTCGAGTCGACGCCCGTGCTGTGGGACGGGCGTATCTACATCGGCAGCCGCGACGGCTGGTTCTACTGCCTGGGAGACAAGTAGGGGCGGCGGCGCGCGGCCGCGGCCGCGCGGCCGCGGGCCGCCGCGGGCGTCGCGGCCCGCCGCCGCCTCAGCGGCTCATCGTCTGCTCGATGACGGTCCAGAAGGCCGGATCTTCGCGGTACACCTGCCAGATCGCCACGCCGCCGATGTCGGGGAAGGCCGACTCCAGCAGGCCGAGCTTGGTGGCGAGCGCCTGACGGTCGATGAAGAAGAGCACGTGCTTGACGCCGCTCGAGTCGGTGTAGCTCAGGTCGGCCTCGCCCGAGGCCGGGTCGTGGGCGACCCTGAAGTGATGGGCGGCGATGAGCGCGGCGGCGTCGGCCGCCTGCACGGCGGTCGCGCCGCCCGAGTGCCAGTCGTAGCCGTAGAACGGCAGGCCCATGTAGATCTTGTGGGCCGGCACGATGGTCCGGGCGAAGTCGATCACCGCCTTCGTCCAGGCGAGCGGCGCCTGCGGTCCGGGTGAGCTCCACGGGCCGCTGTAGCTGTAGGTCATGATCTTGAGCTCGTCGACGACCGCGCCCAGCGCCCGGTAGTCGGTCGCCTTCTGCGAGTCCCACCTGCCGGGCTCGGAGGTCTTGGCAAAGACGGCCACCGAAAGCAGGCGATGGTGGGCGTGCAGCGCCGCCGCGAGGGCGGCCATAAAGCGGCTGAAGGCGTCGCGTTGCGAGGCCGGGATGAGCTCCCAGTCGATGTCGATGCCGTCGTATCCCTTGCCGACGGCGAGCGCCACGAGCGAGTCGACGGCCCGCTTCTGCGCGTCTGGCGACGACAGGATGGAACGCGCGATCGAGCTCGTGAACGAGCCCTTGCTGCCGGGCCGGTTGGTGACGGTGGCGAAGGCCTGCACGCCGTGGACGCGCGCTTGTGGCGACCAGCGCGAGGTTCTCGGGGCCGGCGCTCACCGTGCCCTGCGCGTCGATCGTGTACCAGTCGCAGTCGATCTCGTCGAGGGCGTGCGCCGCCAGGGCGGTGTCGAGCGAGCGCGACGTACTGGTCAGCCAGGCCGTGACGCGCTGACGGCGGCCGCCCTGGGGCGCGTTCAGGTGGCCGGTAAACGGCGGCCCGCCGGGATGGTGGCGAGTAACGAGGGCCGCCGCGGACAGGGCGATGAGCAGGAGCGCGGCGGCCAGTGCGAGGATGAAGAGCGGGCGGTTGCGGGCGGGCGGCCTGCGGGCGGGAGGTCTGCGGCAGCGGCGGCGCGCCAGGCAGCGGGCCGGGCGGCGCGCCGGACAGCGAGTCAGGCGGCGCGCCGAGCGGCGCGCCGGGCGGCGCCGGGGATGAGGTGGGGTGCTCGAACGGCGACTCCATGTCGGGTCAGTGTAGCAGCCGGTCGCGACGGGAGGCGTGGTCGTGGTTCTTCGTGCGGCGCGGCCTGGGGCTGGTTGGCGCAGGTAGGTGTCCTTCGCGGTAGGTGGGCCAATTGGCCCAGATCTGGGCCAATTGAACAAGGTGGCGGCAACCTCACCTACCTGCGCGGCCGGGATAACCGGCCAAGACAGGTTGACGAAAGCGCGTTCGTCCACCTTCTTGACCCGTGACGCGGTGGGAGGGTCGCTCGGCGCGCCCCCCCGCGCCGCTGCGCCGCCGCGCCGCTGCGCCGGGGCGCCGCCGCCCGCCCTGTTCGCGCCTACCGGCTCGTCAGATGCGCCGCCGCCTCGCGCTGCTGTCGCTCGACTTCGTCACGCACGAGGCAGCCCTCGGCGTGGTCGTTGACCAGGCCGGCCGCCTGCATCGTGGCGTAGGCGGTCGTCGGGCCGACGAAGCGAAAGCCGCGCTTGCGCAGCTCGGCGGCCAGGGCGTTCGATTCGGGGGTGACGGCCGGCCAGTCGGCGCGCACGCGGATCGGCGCCGGCGCTGCGCCCGGCCGGAACCGCCACAGGAGCGCCGCCAGCGAGCCGCACTCGTCTATCACCTCGAGGCAGCGCCCGGCGTTGTGCACGGCGGCCTCGATCTTGCGACGGTTGCGCACGATGCCGGCATCGTTCATGAGGCGCTCGATGTCGTCGGGCCCGAAGGCGGCCACCTCCGCGACGCGAAACTCAGCGAACGCGGCGCGGAACGCCGGCCGCTTGCGCAGGATCGTGAGCCACGAGAGCCCCGACTGGAACGCCTCCAGGCAGAGCCGCTCGAAGAAGCCATCGTCGCTGACGACGGGCCGGCCCCACTCCTCGTCGTGATAGGCCAGGTACTCGGGCGCGCCCACGGCCCAGAAGCAGCGGTGGCGACCGTCGGCGCCCAAGGCGAGCGCGTCGCTTGCGGGCGTCTGCATGGGGCAACCATAGCAGAGCGCCGTGGGGAGCCGGGGGGCGGGTGAGCGGTGTGGCGAGGCGAGCGGTGTGGCGGGCGAGAGGCGGGGCGGGTGAGAGGCGGGGCGGGGCCGGCCGCAGGCCGGCCCCGCCGCTACGACGTTCTAGCTCGCGCGCCGGTACAGCCACACGGCCAGCGGCGCGCAGACGATCACGATGCCGGCGCACCAGGCGACCGACTGCAGGACCCACGACAGGGTCGGCCCGCCGAGCATCAGGGCGCGGGCGGCATTGGCGGTCACCGAGACCGGCTGGTAGGTGGCGAAGCCCTGCAGCCAGCCCGGCATGCTGGTCACGGGCACGAACACCGACGAGGCGAACACCAGCGGCGCCAGCACGGGGAAGGTCGCGGCCTGGGCGCTTTCGGGATCGCCGATGGCCAGGCCGACCGTGGCGAAGATCCACGAGAAGGCGTAGGCGAACATCAGCACGACCAGGACACCGGCCAGAAAGCCGAGGGCGTTGGTCTGCACGCGAAAGCCGACGAGAACGCCCACCACGGCCATGAGCGACACGACGAGCACGTTGCGGGTGAGGTCGGCGAAGGTGCGTCCGCTCAGCACCGCCGAGCGCGCCATGGGCAGGGAGTGGAAGCGCTCGAGCAGCCCGCTCTTGACGTCGGTCGCCAGGCCGATCGCCGTGTTGGTCGCCCCGAAGGCCACGGTCTGCACGAAGATGCCCGGCATGAGGTAGTCGACGTAGGGGATCCCGCCGGGGACCTTGATCGCGCCGCCGAACACGTAGCGAAACAGCAGCACGAACACGATCGGCTGGACCAGGGTGAACACGAGCAGTGTGGGCACGCGGCGGTAGACGATCAGGTTGCGCCCGGTGATCGCCCAGGCGTCGCGGGCGGCGGCCAACGGCGAGCGCCGCGGCGGTGCGACGCACTCCCGAGGTGTTGTCACGGTGGCGCTCATGCCGCCCTCCTGCGCTGCGACTTGGTAAGTGACAATTCGGCGGCCGCGTCATGCTCGGCCGGCGCATTCCGCCTGTCGTCCTGCGCCGCCGCCTCCGGCCCTGCCGTCCCCGTCCGCTCCGTCGCCACTTTCGGCCCGTCGCCCGGTGAGCGCCAGGAAGGCGTCGTCGAGGCTCGGCTCGCGCACGGTGAGCGTGGCCGGCGCCAGCGAGTTGGCGTCGAGCAGGCGCAGCGTCTCGATCAGGGCGCTCGGTCCCGCGTTGGAGGTGAGACGGACCGTCAGGCCGTCACGCTGGGGATGGTCGGCCACGGCGCGCACGAGCACCTCGTGGGCGCGGCCGGCTCTCTCTTCGGTCTGCATGCCGATCTCGATCACCGTGCCGGCGAGCTGAGCCTTGAGCGCCGTGGAGGTGTCGTTGGCCACGATGTGGCCGTGATCGACCACGGCGATGCGGTCGGCGAGGCGGTCGGCCTCTTCGAGGTACTGCGTGGTCAGCAGCACCGTCGCCCCTTCGGCGACCAGCTCGCGGATGACGGCCCACAGCTCGGTGCGGCTCTGGATGTCGAGGCCCGTGGTGGGCTCGTCCAGGAAGAGCACGGGCGGCCGCTGCACGAGGGCGGCGGCGACGTCGAGTCGCCGCCGCATGCCGCCCGAGTACGTGCGCACCGGCCGGTCGGCGGCGTCGGTCAGGTCGAAGCGCGCGAGCAGCTCCTTGGCGCGCGGCCCGACTTCGCTGTGGCGCATCTGGGCCAGGCGGCCGATGAGGCGCAGGTTCTCGGCGCCGGTCAGGTTCGCGTCGACCGCCGCGCTCTGGCCGGCCAGGCCGATCTGAAAGCGCACGGCGGCGGGCTGGCGCGCGACGTCGTAGCCCATGACCTGGGCGTGGCCGCCGTCGGGCTTGAGTATGGTGGCCAGCACGCGCACGGCGGTCGTTTTGCCGGCGCCGTTGGGACCGAGCAGACCGAACACGCTGCCGGCCGGCACCTCGAAGTCGATGCCGTCCAGCGCGGCGATCGTGCCGAACCTCTTGGTCAGTCCTTCGACCAGGATGGCTGCAGTAGACATAAGGCTCCTTCTTCGTCAATCATCGTTCCGGTGGTTCCTGCCCCAAAGGAGGATAGTTTTAATCCTTTTTC
>CAVVVA010000009.1:0-39241 GCA_963751565.1 uncultured Actinomycetes bacterium
TCCAGATTCGCGTTCGCACGCCAGATTGACAGACGTGCTTTGGTCAAGGTATATGAGGCTAGTAGCGGCAACTGAGAGGGGGAGCACATGACTGACACCGGCAGGGCGTGGCAGAAGCCGGAACTGATCATCTTGTCACGCAGCCACGCGGAGGAGAGAGTCCTCGCAGCCTGCAAGCATCCTGGGACGGGCACCAGTATGAGTCCGGATTCTGCAAACGACGTGTGCTCCATGTCTGGGCTCTGCGGGGTACCGCGATTGTAGAGGCTGCTCCTGGTCAAGTCCCGAGTTGTGGTGTAACTCCATCGTCGGGGCGGTCGCGGCCTCAGGCCGCCGGTAGGGCACTCACCTCCCTGGCACGGGCCGTCTGAGGCGGTCGGTCCACCAGCACCGCCTCGAGCGATTCGGCCGAGAGGTAGCGCCGGCCCACGAGCCACTCGTCGTTTTGTTCGATGAGCAGGGCGCCGGCCAAGCGGATCAGGGCGGCGTCGTTGGGGTAGATGCCGACCACATCCGACCGGCGCCCGATCTCGCGGTTGACGCGCTCCAGGGGGTTGGTGGAGCGCAGCTTGGACCAGTGCTCGGCCGGGAAGGCCATGAAGGCCAGCAGCTCCTCCTCGGCTGCAAGCAGCAGCGCCGCCACCTTGGGCGACGTCTGTTCAAGGGCGCCGGCCACGCCGGCCAGACGCTCGGAAGCCTCGCCGGCACTCTCGGCGGCGAAGACCTGGCGGATGGCGGTGGCGATCATCGGCTGCTGGGCGCGGGCGCAGTGACCCAGCATGTCGCGCAGGAAGTGCACGGTGCATCTTTGCCAGGCACAGCCCAGCACCTTGGCGATCGCGCCTTTCAGGCCCTCGTGGGCATCGGAGACGCAGAGCTGCACTCCCGCCAGGCCGCGCGAGCGCAGGCCGCGCAGGAACTCGCGCCAGAAGGCCTCGGTCTCGGCTTCGCCGACGTCGATGCCGATGACCTCGCGCCGGCCGCTCTCGTGCACGCCGTAGGCGATCACCAGAGCCTTGTGGCGCACGCCGCCAGGCTCGCGGACGCGCTCCACCTTGGCGTCCAGCCACAGATAGGGGTAGCGACCCTCCAGGGGCCGCTCACGAAAGAGGCGCACCTGCTCGTCTAAGCCGCCGCAGAGGCGGCTGACGGCGCTGCGACTGATGCCGGCCAGACCCAGCTGGGTCACGAGGCGCTCGACCTTGCGGGTGGAGACGCCGTTGACATAGGCCTCCTGGATCACGGCCACCAGAGCCTGCTCGCTGCGGCTGCGCGGCTCTAAGAAGCTCGGGAAGTAGCTCCCGGCCCGCAGCCGGGGAATGGCCAGCTCGATCTCGCCGGCACGGGTGCCCCAGACTCTCTCGCGGTAGCCGTTGCGGTGCGTGGCGCGCTCGGGGCTTCGCTCGTGCAGGCCGGCACCGATCTGGGAGCTGACCTCGGCCTCCATGAGCTCGCGCACAAACCAGGAAAGCGTCTCGCGCAGAATGTCGGCGTGTTCATCGCCCATGAGCTTGCGCACAAGCTCGTCCAAGCTCAGACTCGTCTCGGCCATCGTGGTGCTCCTCTCGTCGTTTCCCTGCAACGGTTCCGACGATTGTGAAGCCACGGTGGCCTTCGTGCACACCGGGCTTCGCTACGAGTTACACCACATTACGGGACTCAACTCGCCTCCTAGCCGCTGACGCTCCCGTTGCTGGTCCGGGATGCTGCGCAGCCGCGCCAGCGGCACTTACGAGGGCTCACAGCCGCCCGCCGGCTCCAAGTTCACCTTCGCACGCCACATTGACAGACGTGCTCCGGTCAAGGTATATGAGGCCAGCTGCGGCAACTGAGAGGGGGAGCAAATGACTGGCACCGGCAGGGTGTGGCAGAAGCCGGAACTGATCGTTCTGTCACGCAGCACTGCGGAGGAGAAGGTCCTCTCCTCGTGCAAGACCAATTCGAACGGGGGCACGGGTTACAACAACACGAACCTGTCATGCTACTGGGGCACTGGTGCCTGCAATAGCTGCCAGGGCGCGTCTGCCTCGTAGCCGCTGACCCTTCCGCTCCCGGTTCGGGATGCTCCGCCGGCGAGAGCGGGACGCTCCGCCGGCGAGAGCGAGATGCTCCCGGCACCGACCACCCGTCGGAGCCTGATCCGGCGCTGTGCTGAGTAGAACACGGTCGGTCTAGCGATCCAGGCGAGCCGAAACCCTCAGTCGGTGTCCGTCGTGGCGTCGCCGCGAGAGTTCGCCGCGGGCCACGGGAGCGCCTCGTCGGGCGCGGGCGCCGCGTGGTCGGGCGCCGGCACGGCGGACAGAAACGCCTCCACGACGGCCGGATCGAACTGCGTTCCGGCGTTGTCGCGCAGCTCGGCGCGGGCGGCCTCTTCGCTGAGCCGCTCGCGGTACGGCCGATCCGACGTCATGGCGTGGTAGGCGTCGCAGACGAAGACGATGCGCGCCATCAGGGGCACGGCTTCCGCGGCGCGACCGTCCGGGTAGCCATGGCCGTCCCAGCGCTCGTGCGCCGCCCGGATGACGGGCGCGAGGGAGTGGAGGTACTCGATGCGCGACACGACGCGTTCGCCGATCACCGGGTGCTGGGCGACGACTGCGAACTCCTCCGCGCTCAGCTTCGCCGGCTTGTTGAGGATGTGCCGGGGAATGCCGATCTTGCCGACGTCGTGGAGCAGGGCGGCGTACTCGAGGCGCCGCAGGTCGTGCGCCGAGAGGCCGAGCCGCCTGCCGACCATCAGCGCCAGCTTGGCGATCGAGCCGCCGTGGTCGGCGGTGTACTTGTCGTTTGCCTCGATCGCCGCGGTGAGCGCTGTGACGGTCTGGAAGTAGCTGCGCTCCAGTTCGTTGAAGGTCTCCGCGTGGCGCAGCGCGGTGGCGACCTGGCTGGCCACGGTCGAAAGCACGGCGGCGGTGTCGCGGGCGTATCCGAGGTGACCCGTGGAGCCGACACTGATCGCGCCGACGGAGCGCCCCTGATGAATGACCGGCACGACCATCACGCTGGCGATGCCGGTCGCCGAGCGCCGCGCGAGCGGCGAGATGCGCTGGTCGAGCGCAAGGTCGGCCGTCGTGGCCGAATCGCCGCCGGCGATCACCCAGCGGGCGAGCTCCTCGACGGCCAGCATCGAGCCGTTGACGGTGCCCGCGTAGATGCCGTCCTTCGTAGCTTGGCCGTCGAGCAGGTGCACTCCACAGAAGCCGCTGTGGGTCATCTCGCGCACGCGGTCGGCGACGGCCGACAGCTCGGCCACCACCTGGTGGCTCTGGGCGAGGGTCTCGCCCACGAACGAGAGGTGCGCCAGGTCGCGCGAGAGGTCCTGGATCTGGTCGGACAGCTCGTCGACGGTCTGCGCGACGCGTTCGGACATGCTGTTGAAGGCCTGCGCCACCACCGCGACCTCGTCGTGTCCGTTGACCTCGATGTGCTGCCGCATCTCGCCGCCGGCGATCGCTTCGGCCGCCTGGCTCAAGGTGCGGAGCGGCCGCGTCACTCTGGGGGCGATGAAGAACGCCGCCACCACGCCCGCGGCCATCGCCAGGAGCAGCGCCAGCACCGTCGTTAAGTACATGGACGAACGGATCGCCGTGAAGGCCGAGTCGGGCGTGCTCACCGACAGGAGCCCCGCGGCGTGACCCTGCGAGTCGCGCAGTGTCGTGTAGGCGGTGGTCCAGCCGTCGCCAGTGTACTGCGAGCGCGAGGCGGTCAGCGGCTGCAAGGGGCGCTGCTGGCCATGCAGCGATGAGGCGGCCAGCACGCCGTTCACGTAGACGTTGACCGGCGTGCTGACATCCTGGGAGACGCTCTCGAGGAAGTCGTCGTCGATCTGGCCGGCGACCAGCAGTGTGCCCACGACCTTGCCGGTGCGACCCTGAGAGCGGATCGCGATCGGAGCCACCACCCACAACTTGCCCAGGTAGGACTGGAAGCTGGGGGCGGAACCCCTCGAGCCGATGGCCCGCGGTTTGGACAGCACGCTGAATCGCGCGAGCAGGCGGCCGTGGGTGTCGACGACCTGGGCCTGCACGAGGTTCAGGTCCGTGACGATGTGCCGCAGCGACTCGGCGGCGCCCGCCGTGTCGCCCTGCGAGACCTCTTCGCCGAATCTGGGGAGGGTGGCGTACGGCTGCACGCCCACCGTTACCTGCTGGGCCATGTCCTGCCGCACGGAGGCCGTCGACTGGGCGAGGAGTCCGTTCTGGATGTGGTGCAGGCCGGCCGACGTGCGCAGGTAGTTGACGGCGCCGAACACCACGAGTGGAGGGAGGGTGCTGCACAGGATCGCGAGGGCGACCTTGCGGCGCAGGCTCGAGGGTGCGAGGCGCATCTCAGGGTCCTTCGGCGGCCTGCGGCGGTCCGGTAACGGGTCTGGCCTGTGCGCTCGCCGGCGTTCCGCTACCCTTTGACCTTGATGGAGACGACGTTGCTCCAGGCAGTGACGCTGCCGGAGCTACCGACGATGCCCGCCTTAAGCTGCATGGTGCCCTTGGTCGATGCCTTCACATAGGCCGTGTACTGCCCCGACGACACGAGGGTCGCCGTGACGGCCTTCTTCCAGCTCCAGCCGACCTTCTTGTAGATGCACACCTCGTAGGCCGTGCCGCCCGTAACCGTGGCGGTGACCTTGACGCTCTTGCCCAGCGTGCAGCTCGAGCTCGC
Source organism: uncultured Actinomycetes bacterium (assembly GCA_963751565.1). Lineage (GTDB taxonomy): Bacteria > Actinomycetota > Thermoleophilia > UBA2241 > UBA2241 > Bog-752. The sequence goes on from CAVVVA010000009.1 coordinate 4,660, forward strand.
GGCCTTCAGCGCGATTCTCGGGCTCGCGGCAGCCGACACGGTGATCGCCACCAGGAGCACGACCAGGACCGCGGCGAGCAGCACGCCGAAGCGCCGGATGGTTCGTGTCATAAGACCCCTCCCTCGAGAGCCATGCCTCCATCTCGTAATGTCGACGCCGAATGTTGCGAACTTGAATTCGGGAGAGCCTGCGATCTCGCTGCGGCGCGCGCCCGGCGGCCGGGCGAGCGGCGATCACGCGACGCTGCGCGGCGGCCGGCCGAGCGGCGGCCGGCCGGCGCCGCGTGCCGCCGGTCGAACGCCGCCTGCCACCGGCCGACCGGCCGCCGTCAACGGCAGCCGTCGTTGCCGCCCGCGGCGGCCCCCCGTATCATCGGCGCCGGACTTGAATCTACCTGCGAGGGGCGGCATGGAACTCATCACCTTCGAGCACAGCGTCGAGACAGCTTCGTTCTTCAGCCCGCTGCTGGGCATGGAGCTCGCCGAGCAGACCATCGAGGTGCGCCGCGACCCGCTCACGGGCATGACGGCGGTCGCCTCATCCGAGCTTGCCACCAAAGAAGAGATGTTCTACGGCAAGACCGACTGGCCGCACGCCGAGGCGCAGGCGGCCGGCTCGCGCGAGGGCTGCTTCTTCTGTCCGGAGAAGGTCCTCGAGGTGACGCCCCGCTACCCGGAGCACGTGCTGGCCGGCGGACGCCTGGAGCGCGGCCGCGCGCTCGTCTTTCCGAATCTCTTCCCCCTGGCGGCGCTCCACGCCGTGGTGACCTACCCCGAAAAGCACTTCCTGCGGCCCTCCGACTTTGAGCCCGGGCTGCTCGCCGAAGGGCTCGGCGCGGCGGTCGAGTTCGCCCGCCGCGCCGAGGACGCCTACTCGGGCCTGGAGCATCTCGAGCTGTGCTGCAACCACATGCTGCCCGCCGGCGCCAGCATGGTTCACCCCCACTTCCAGGTGTTCGGCGGACCCGGCGCGCCGTGGCTGCTGCGCCTGCAGTGGGAGCGTGCCGCCGCCTTCCACGAAAAGCACGGCGTCTCGTACTGGCAGGCGCTGGTCGACGAGGAGACCGCCCGCGGCGAGCGCGCCATCGGCGGCCGCGCCGGCTGCACGTGGCTGGCGCCCTACGCGCCGTCGGGCGGGCGCGAGGTGATCGCCGTGCTGCCCGGCCGGGCGCGCTTCGCCGCGCTCGACGACGACCAGGTGGCCGAGCTGGCGCGCGGCCTGTCGAAGGTGCTCGCCTGGTACGAGCGCGAGGGCCTGTCGGCGTTCAACTTCTCCGTCGGCGGCGGGCCGCTCCGCGGCGCCGCCGAGGCGCACGCCGTGGTGCTGCGCGTGATCGCCCGCTCGGCCTACAAGCCCGACTACCGCACCGACGACTACTTTCTGCAGAAGCAGCTGGGCGGCGAGCTGATCTTCGTCGCCCCCGAGCAGATCGCCGCCACGCTGCGGCCCGAGCTCGACGTCGGCTGACCGTCGCCAGAGGCGCAGGGTCGCCGCAAACGCAGGGTCGCCGCAAACGCAGGGTTGCCGCAAACGCAGGGTCGGCGCAAACGCAGGGTCGCCAAGAGCGCAATGCGGCCCGTCACGGGCCGCCGTCGGCGCGGGTCGCGCTGAAGAAGGGCGGCGGTGCGGGCCTTTTGAGGCCCGCACCGCCGCCTGTTTTGTTGCCTCGACGAGTGGTGTTGCTCGCGCGAGCGTTGCCGAACGCTACACCTCTTCGACGACGCCCTCGATGAGGTCCTGCTCGGTGGTCTCTGCGCCCTTGCTCTCGGCCCGGCCCCAGGCCCAGAAGCCCACGGCGACCAGGATGATGACGATGAACGTGCCGAGCGTGACCTCCTCGAAGTAGCCACGGGCCACGCCCCAGCTGCTTTCGATCGAGTACGACTTCCCGAGCAGGTACTTGTCGATGAAGCCCGGCCAGAGCATCGTGAAGCCCGTGAGGATCACACAGAGCTCCGCGAGGACCACCGAGAGCCAGACGCCGAAGCTGCCGCCCGGCACGGTGAACGGCCGCTTGACGTCGGGGAACTTCTTGCGGAGCGTGATAACCGCCGGCAGGCTGAACAGATAGCACAGCACGGCGGTCGACAGGGCCAGGCCCAGCATGACCGAGAAGAAGCTGGTGAGCGAGCCCTTGAGCACCGCGAAGATGTAGATGACGAAGAACGAACCGACGATGCCGGTGAGGATCGCCATCGAGACCGGCGTGCCCTGCTTGCTGAACCGCCCCAGGATGCGCGGCGCGGCGCCGTCTAGGGCGGCCATCGCCTCGACACGGCACGAGCCCAGGACCCACACGGAGCCCGAGCCGATCAGCGTCAGGACGATGATGAGAGCGAAGATATAGCCGAGGAACTTGGCCCCGCCGCCGCTGCCGAACACGCCCTCGTTGACGGCCTGAAAGGCGCCGGTGAAGCCGCTGGAGGTGGTCAGGGTCTTCTCGGGGAGGGCGAGCAGAATGCCGGCGACCACCAGGATGTAGAGGATGGCCGTGATCGCCCCCGAGCGCAGCACGCCGATCGGCACGTCGCGCTGCGGGTTGACTATCTCTTCGCTGGCGCCCGACTCGAGCTCGAAGCCGACCAGCAGGAAGACGATGCTGCCGACCACGGCCAGGAAGCCGGTGGCGCTGGGCTTCAGGGTGCTCGCGGGGGCAAGCCCCGTGGGCACGCCCTTCTTGATGAGGAAGCCGATGACCAGGATGCTGAAGAAGATCACCGCGAGGCCCTTGACGTACGCGCCGATGTTGCCCGCCCACTTGCCGTGCCGTAGCGAGACGATGGCGATCGCGATGTTCAACCACACGAAGATGAGACCGACGATCATCGACGGCAGCCAGCCGAGGTCGGCGTGGCCGTTGGGCTCCATGTAGAAGCTGTTGATGGCGGCGATCGTGACGCCGGCGAGCGTGCCGCCGATCCAGATCGCGTTCGAGACCCAGTAGAGGATCGCCGTAATGCCCGCCGGGAGCTTGCCGTAAGCCATGCGCACCCAGGTGTAGATGCCGCCTTCGGCCGGGAAGGTCGAGGCCAGCTCTGCGCTGATCAATCCGTAGGGCAGCAGGAAGATGAAGACGAAGATGACCAGCCACGTGACGCCCTGCCAGAGGCCGAACTTGGCCAGCCCTGAGATGGCGTCGAGGCCGATGAGCGCGCAAACGCTGAAGAACACGAGATCCCAGCGCCGCAGCACCCGTTGGAGTTTGGCTCTTTCGTGCTTGAGTTCGACTTCAGGCATGCAGACCTCCCTTTGCTCCGTTTCACGAAACCATCCGACGCTTCCCCGCGTGACCGCGCATCGGACGCAGTCCCCTGCATATAGCCCCCACGATCGCCCGGACGCAAGGGCTCTTTGCCGAGATCACGCGGATTCTTGCATCGTTCGGTGAGTGCGGCAACTCTGGCGCCTTGCCGTGACAGTTTGTTTGCGGGGAGATAGGCTCGAGCTGTCGGGCGCCGGGCGCGTCTTGCCGGGCCGGACTTTGCACTGAGGTAGGCGAAACGCTCCGCGGAGGTGTGCGCTTGGAAACCAGGATCCGGACCCGCATGGGGGACGGTGCGCTCGTTGAGATGACACCGGCGCAGATCCGCTCCGACCTCGAGGCGGGCACCCAGGCGGCCGCCAAGCGGTCCAAGTACCCCGAGCTCACGGGTGCCGAGCTCGATCACCTGTCCGAGATCTTCTGCTCGAACAGCCGCTTTACGGGCGTCGACATCGGCGACGAGGTCGTGCTCTCGTTCGACGGCTGCGGCAGCCAGGACCTCGGCACCCGCATCAACGACCTGCAGTACTACGAGCAGTACCTCTGCGCCGACTCGCTCGAGCTCTACCACCACGACTACTCCTACAAGCCGGCCAAGGCGGTCGTGGCCTTCGAGCAGGTCGTGATGCGCCAGGCGCAGTTCGTCACGACCGCCCCTCTCGGCTACGGCGCCATGCCCGACCTGGGCCTCTACACGGTGCCCGACGGCCCCGTGCCCAACTGGTCGCAGCTCTTGCCGCTCGGCAAGATAGACGAGTCGCGGGCGGCCCAGGAAGAGGCCGTCGAGCTGGCCGCCGCCGACATCGTCTACGTGGCCGACGAGATGGTCGAGGCGGGCATCGAGTTCATCGACTTGGACACCGCAGGGGCGGCGGGCGACGCCGACTTTCTCGCCTCCCTCAAGGCGATCGAGCGCATCCGCGCCCGCCATCCCGACCTCGGCATCCAGATCGGCATGGCGGGCGAGTTCGTGCTCGGCATGCACGGCGAGCTCGAGTACGAGGGCGTGCGGCTGGCCGGCCTCTGGCCGCTCGACCAGATGAAGCTCGCCGCCAAAGCGGGCGTGACCATCTACGGGCCGGCGATCAACACCAACACCGGCAAGTCGATCGCCTGGAACGTCGCCCGCACGCTCACCATCGCCAAACCGTGCTGCGAAGCGGCGACCGTGCCCGTTCACCTGAACGGCGGCATGGGCGTGGGCGGCGTGCCGATGCACGTCCTGCCGGCCGGCGACGCGACCTGCCGGGCCTCGCGCGCGGCCGTCGACATCCTGCGCCTCGACGGCTTGTAGGTGGGCGCCGGCGATGTCTACGGCCAGGCTGTGAGCCACGGCGTCGCCTCGGGGATGGGCGGGATCCGGACTGCTGGAGATCTGGTGGCCCGGATGCAGATCACCCGGGGGATGCGGCTCATCGAGGCCAAGGAGTACGTGGCCGGCAAGCTCGGGGTCTCGACCCTCGATCTCTCCGACCCGACGGTCATGTTCGACGTGCGCAAGGAGCTCGGGCTCGGCGGCATCCTCGAGTCGGGTGAGGTCACCGACATCGACGACCCGATGGGCATCGAGGCCAAGTTCAACATCGCCGCCGTGCTCGACGTGCCCGTCAACTGCGTCGAGCGCTTCCGCGTCAAGGCGAGCCGCCGCGGACGCCTAGAGCGGTAGCCGTGCGGCGGCGGCGCGGGCCTTGCGGCCCGCGCCGCCGCCGCACCACCTCGCCGACCCGCCGCACCACCTCGCCGACCCGCCACACTGCCTCGCTCACGTCGGCCCCGCCGCCGCGCCAACCGGTCTTCCGCCCGCCTGTCGCCAGCTACTCGTCGTACGCGCCGCAGGGTCCCCTCGGATGCGGTCCGCTCAATCGCAGGATGGCCCACCCGCCGGACAGAATCAGGATGACGATGCAGGGAACGTCAACGGCGAGCGCACGTGGCGCGTGGGACAGGGCATGTCGGTGGCGTCATCATGACATCAGAAAGTGATGTCATGATGACGCCACCGACATGAGCCCCACCGTACGTCACAGCCGTGGCGACGGCCGCCATCGTGGCGCCGGTCGCGACCGTGACACGCTCAACCACCGCCGCACGCGCAACCATCGTGGCGCTAGCCGCAACCGCGGCGCGCGCAACCATCGCGGCGGCGGTCGCGATCGCTGCAGGCGTTGGAACAGACCGTCATGATCCGTGTGCTCGTGCAGCTCAGGGACGAGCAATGGGCCGACGCAAGGGAGCTCGCCAGACTCGAAGGACTGTCCTTTGCGGCGTTTGTGAGGCATGCGATTGACGCGCGCCTCGCACAGTCGGAGTCGGCGCGGTTCACGGTCAGCCAGCGGGCGCTGGCGGCAGTCGACAATCTCGAGCCGTTCGACCACGATCGCGACGGCGACGGCGACGGCCAGGGCAGCAGCGTCGGCGAGTCGGGTGCGGATGATAATCGGGCCAGTCACGGCCGGTCCGTGCCGCGATACTGGCTCGACGAGTGAGCCTCTTTGTCGACACGACGGCGTTTCTGGCGTTGCTCGACCATCGCCATCCGCAGCACCAGTTCCTGCGCGACATGTTCGCCATCGAGCTCGAAGCAGACGCCGCGCCGTTCGTCACCAACTATGTCGCCCTCGAGACGTTCGACGTACTGCGCCGCCGCCTCGGAGCGCGGTCGCTGCGGCTGTTCGCGCATGAGCTTCTGCCGGCATTCGACGTCGTCTGGGTGCGACCCGCCGACCATGCACTCGCCCTCGAGATGCTGCTTGCGTCCGGACCAAAGCCGCCGACTCTCGTCGACTGCACGAGCTTCGTAGTCGCCCGCCGGCTCGGCGTGAGTCGGTGTCTGGCGCTCGACCAGCGATTCGCCCAGGAGGGTCTCGAGCCGATCTGCTGAGGGTGCGGTTGGGGCGACGAGAGACCTTGCGCCGCGGAGTGCGGTTAGAGGGCCGGCGGCGACGGAGGGCCTTGCGTCAGGCAGTCCGGGTGGCGGGGGGCGCGAGAGCCGATATACGATTCAGCGACGGCCTGGGGGATCCGGGAGACGGTTGCCGAGCGCGCCTGACTCGTGACGGGGTCCCCAGGCCGACGCCCGGCCGGCGGCGGCCGGTACCGCGCGAAGCAGTGGAGGTGATGCGCTTGGAACCCAGGATCGCTACCCGGATGGGTGACGGCTCGCGGGTCGAGATGACGCGCTCCGAGATCAGAGCCGATCTCGAGGAGGGCACGCAGCAGTCCGCCAAGCGGGCCAAGGTCGACCCCCTGACCCAGGACGAGCTCGACCACCTGCTCGACATCTACGCCTCGTCGGCGCGCTTCACCGCGGTCGACATCGGCGACGAGGTCGTGATGAGCAACGACGGCACGGGGACCAAGCACATCGGCAACCGCGTGCAGGACCTGCAGACCTACGAGCAGGTGCTCGGCATCGACATGGTCGAGCTCTGGCAGATCGACTACTCCTACAAGGCGATCAAGACCAACGTCGCCCACGAGGGACAGTCGATGAAGATCGCCCAGATGCTCTGCACCACGCCGGTGCAGTACGGGGCGATGCCCGACCTGGGCCGCTACTCAAAGCCCGACGGCCCCATCGACAACTGGTCCGAGCTGCTGCCGCTGATGAAGGTCGACGAGGCGCGCGCCGCCCAGGTCGAGGCCTGCAAGATGCTAGTCGAAGACATCAATTACGTCGCCGACCACATGGTCGAGGCCGGCGCCGACGGCATCGACATGGACACGACCGGCGCGGCCGGCGACGCCGACTTCCTGGCCGGCCTCACCGCCTGTCGCAAGCTGCGCGACAAGTACCCCTCCCTCGGCATCGAGATCGGCATGGCGAGCGAGTTCGTCCTGGGCATGCACGGCCAGCTCGAGTTCGACGGCGAGCGCCTGGCCGGCATGTGGCCCAAGGACCAGCTGCGCATGGTGCAGGCGGCCGGGGCCTCCATCTACGGTCCGGCCGTCAACATCAACACCGGCAGATCGACGGCCTGGAACATCGCCCGGGCGATCACCTTCATCAAGCCCGCCATGGCGATCGCCGAGATCCCCGTGCACGTCAATGTGGGCATGGGCGTGGGCGGCGTGCCGACCTGCGTCTACCCGCCCGCCGACGCCACCTCCAGGGCCTCCAAGGCGTTCGTCGAGATCCTCAAGATCGACGGCTACTAGGTGGGTACCGGCGACCCCCTGGGCATGGAGTCTGCCCACACGCAGGCTTCGGGCATGGGCGGAATGCGGACCGCGGGAGATCTCGTGGCACGCATGCAGATGACCCGAAGGATGCGGTTGAAAGAAGCCAAGGCCTACGTCGCCGACAAGCTCGGTTGCACCCCGCGCGACCTGTCCGACCCGAGCGCCATGGAACAGATCCGCATCGAGAAGGGCCTCGGCACACTGCCGTTCACGTCGTCGGTGCGACCCGGCGAGGCCGGCATGATCGAGGCCAAGTTCAACATCGCAAAGACGCTCGACATTCCGATCAACTGCGTCGAGCGCTTCAAGGAGCGAGTGGGGCTCGCCGGCCCCACGACCGTCTGACGCCCGCGTGCAAACGGGGCGGCGGGGGGCGGCGCAGTCGCGCCGCCCCCCGCCGCCCCGTTTTGCTGGTGGATCGCTCTTCGGTCAGCAGATCGCTGTTCCGTTCAGCAGATCGCTGTCTTGCGAGCGGATCGCTAGGGTCGCTATTTCAGTCGCGCGAGGAAGGTGACCGCGCCAAAGGGGTCGCCGCTCGGCGGGGATGCACCAAGGGCGCCGCTGATCGCGCCCGTCGAGGTCGCGTTGAAGAACAGCAGGACGTTGGTGACCTTCGCGTACTTGTGGCCGTGGATCTTGACGACCGACGGTGTCGAGCCCATGAGGTTCTCGTCGAAGAAGGTCGACGAGCGGTGGCCGTTGGCCGAGATCGAGAAGCCCGTGCTGTTGTTGACGCCTGCGCGCCAGCCGGTGAGATTGAGGACGGTGAAGGTCGTCGCGCCCGCGCGCGCGTAGGACAGGCCGCCCTTGAGCAGGAAGGTGCCCTTCAGCGCGCTGGGGCTCCAGGTGCCGCCGGAGATCGGCATCTTGAACGTGACGTGGGACGCGGCGAACGACATCGTCGCGGGCGAGATCGGGCACGGCACGATACCGTTGCTGACGAACTCGATAGCCTCGGCGGGGTCGAGGCTGAAGGTCGCCGTGCCGGCGCCCAGGTGGCGGGTGGCGGCGCCGGCCGAGGCGGGCACGGCCACGAGCAGGCAGAGCGCGCCGAGGGTGAGCATGGCCGCCGTCGCGAGACGGCCGGGGCGTGAGTGCTTCATGGGTGACCTCCCTGAGTCGTGCCGCATGTGGTAGTGGATGTCGTACCGGATGTCGTTGCGGATGTCGTACGCAGGAGACATCCTACCCGCCGGGCAGCCGGTCGAGCACCCGTTCTTGCCGCCTTCCCCGCCACTGCGATAGCATCGCGGACGCCTGCACGAGTTGGTGGACGAGTCGCTGTGCCGCATTCAAGCGCTCTGGGCTTCCCGGGAGGGGGCAGTGCCGGCGCCGGGGGCAGCGAAGCCGGGAGGTGACGCTGGTGGAACCGCGGGTGCTGGCCCGCATGGGCGACGGCTCGCTGGTCGAAACGACCCGCAGCCAGATCAAGGCCGACCTCGAAGAGGGTACCCAGGCCGCGGCGGCGCGGGGCAAGATGGCGCCGCTCGGGGCCGATGAGCTCGAGCATCTGCTCGACATCTTCGCCTCGTCGGCGCGCTTCACCGGCGTCGATGTCGGCGACGAGGTCGTGCTCTCCAAGGACGGCAGCGGCACGCCGCAGCTCGGCAGCCGCATCGACGCGCTGTACGCCTGCGAGCAGGTGCTCGCCCACGACACGGTCGAGCTCTTCCACATCGACTACTCCTACAAGGCCGTGAAGACCATCGTGCCCTTCGAGCAGCAGTACATGAAGGAGGCGCAGGAGCGGCTGACGGTGCCGGTGCACTACGGCGCCCAGCCCGACCTGGGCCGCTACTCGGCGCCCGACGGCCCCTGCGGCAACTGGTCGGAGCTGCTGCCGCAGCTGAAGATCGACGAGGCCCGGGCCGCCCAGGAGGAGGCCGTCGAGCTTGCCGTCGACGACATGGTCTACGTCGCCGAGAGCCTGTGGGACGCCGGCGCCGACGGCCTCAACTTCGACACTGCCGGAGCCGCCGGCGACGCCGACTTTCTGGCCACGCTGCGGGCCGTCGAGGCGCTGCGCGCCAGGCACCCCGAGATGGGCATCATGGTCGGCATGGCGGCCGAGATGGTGCTCGGCACCCACGGGCGGCTCGAGTACCGGGGCACACGCCTGGCGGGGCTCAAGCCCGCCGGCCAGCTCGCCGTCGTGCAGCAGGCCGGGGCGACCGTGTTCGGACCGGCGGTCAACACCGTCACGACCAGGTCGGTGGCCTGGAACAGCGCCCGCGCCCTGACCTTCGTCAAGCCTTGCATGGACGCGGCCCGCATTCCCGTGCACATGAACGTCGGCATGGGCGTCGGCGGCATGCCGATGCACGCCTTCGCGCCCGTCGACGCCGTGTCACGGGCCTCGCGCGCCTGCGTCGACATCTTGCGCCTCGACGGGTTGTAGGTCGGTTCGGGCGACATGTTCGGCATGGACGTCGCCCACTCGTGCGCCTCCGGCATGAACGGACTGCGCGCCGCCGGAGATCTGGTGGCGCGGATGCAGATGGCGAAGGGCATGAGGATCACGCAGGCCAAACGGTACGTCGCCGACAGGCTCGGCGTGACGCCGCGCGACCTGTCCGACAACCCGGCGATGCACGAGCTGCGCGGCGAGCTGCGCCTGGGCCGCGTCTTTGAGACCGAATCGACCTATTACGCCGACCCGAGCCCGCTCGAGGCCAAGTGGCACATCGCCGAGCGGCTCGGGCTGCCGATCAACTCGGTCGAGCGGTTCAAGGCGGGCCTTGCGTCCGGTCACCCGGTGGCGCACGCGGCAGCGAAGGGTCGCCCGTGAGGACACTCCTGCAGGTGCTGACCGGCGAGGAGCGCGAGCGTGTGCACGAGCACACGCTCGCGCTCCTCGAAACCACCGGCGTGCGCGTCGACAGCGAGCAGGCGCGCGGCATCCTGGCCGAAGCGGGGGCCGCCGTCGACGACCGCAACATCGCGCGGTTGCCGCGCGCGCTCGTAGAGCGCGCGCTCGAGTCCGCGCCCAAACGCTTCTCGCTGGGCGGCCGTCGCCCTGGCTGGTCGCTGCCCATGAACGAAGGCGGCTTTACGCTGCTGGCCGACGGCGGCGGCACCACCGTCATCGACCGCGTCACCCATGAGCGGCGCCCGGGCACGCGGCAGGACTGGGTCGAGTCGACGACGCTGCTCGACGCGCTCGACGACGTCGGCCTGTACTGGTGGATGATCGAGTACGGTCTCGAAGCCGAGACGCCGGGCGGCATGGTCGCCTACCTGCGCGACCTGTTCGGCATGTTCGGAAAGCACGTGCAGGACTCGTTCCTGCAGCCCGGCCTCGCGCCCTGGCTGCTCGAGGCGCTCGAGATCGTCTTCGGCGGCCGCGACGCGGTGCGTGCGATCCATCCCTACTCGTACCTGATCACGCCCACCTCGCCGCTCGTCGTCGAGCGCTCGTGCATCGACACGTGGCTGGCCCTGCGCGGCTACGACATACCGGTCGCCATCATGCCCATGCCGCTGATGGGCGCGACGGCCCCCGGCAGCATGCTGGCGACGCTCGTCGTGGCCAACGCCGAGACGCTGGCCACGCTGTGCGTCGTGCAGGCCGCCGAGCCCGGCACGCCCACCATCTACGCGCCGGTCATCGCCTCGATGGACCCGCGCTCCGGGCGTCTTGCCGGGGGCGGCATAGAACACGCCGTGATGGCTGCGGCCGGCACCCAGATGGCGCGGCTGTACGGCCTGCCGGTCGAAGCGTCGGGCTGCGGCACCGACCAGTTCGTGCCGGGCGCCCAGGCGGCCTTCGAGAAGGCCACGACGGCCCTGTTCTCGGCCCTCGCCATGCCCGACATCCTCGTCGGTCCGGGCATGCTCGCCGGCGCCATGGTGCTGTCGCTCGAGCAGCTTCTGATCGACTGCGAGATCTTCCGTATCGCGCGCAAGGCCCAGGCCGGCATCGCCGTGAGCGACGACTGCTGGCTCGACGAGGCGATCGCCGCGGTCGGTCCGGGCGGCGACTTTCTCGGCCAGCCCTCGACGCGCCGCAACGCGCGCTCCGGCGAGTTCTACCTGCCGGGACTCGGCCTGCACGACACGTACGAGTCGTGGCTCGCCGGCGGCGCGGTCGACATCGTCGAGGAAGCCCGGGCGAAGGCCGAGGAGCTGCTCGCGACGCACGTGCCGCCGGCCCTCGACGACGACGTGCTGCGCGCCTTGAACGAGCTCGCCGCCAGGGCGGGCCGCACGGCGTAGGGGACGGCGGGTCGCCTGCCCCCGTCGCCCCGCCTTGCGGCCCCGCGCCCCGACAAGACGAGGGCGGGCCGCTCGAAAGAGCGGCCCGCCCTCGCTGCCCTGGTTGCGCCCGTCCGGCTCCGGACAGTCGCGCCCAGCGCCGGTCAGTCGCGCCCAGCGTCGGTCAGTCGTGCACCGCTCCGGGCGCGGGGCCTGCGCGGTGAATGTCCATGACGTCGTGGAGCAGCTTGACGGCCTCGTCGTGGGGACGCTGGAACGAGTTGCGGCCCATGATCGTGCCGAAGCTGCCGCCGGCGGAACACTGCCGGTTCTCTTCGAGCACGGCGTCGACACCCTTGGCTTCGCCGCCCGAGAAGATGACGATGCGCCGCCCGGCGAAGGCGCCCTGCATGACGACCTTGACGCGGTCGGTCAGCGTGTCGACCTTGATGCCCGCCTTGGCGAGGGCCTCGGCCGACTTCTTGTCCCACGGGGCGTTGGTCGGCGGCTTGACCTTGATGATGTGCGCGCCGAGCTGGGCGGCGATCTGCGCGGCGTAGGCCGCCACGTCGACGGCGGTCTCGGCCTCTTTGGGCAGGTCTCCGCCGCGCGGGTAGGACCAGACCACCACGGCCAGTCCGACCGATTTGGCCTCGGCCGCCAGCTCGCGCAGCTCCTCGTACATCTCGGTGCGCGCCGCCGAGCCGGGGTAGATGGTAAAGCCGATCGCGCTCGCGCCCACGCGCAGGGCGTCCTCGACGCTCGCGGTGACCGCCGGCAGCGGCGCTTCGGGGTGGGTGTAGAGCAGGTCGTGGTTGTTGGCCTTGAGGATCAGCGGGATCTGGCCGGCGTACTCGGCCGCGCCGGCTTCGATGAAGCCCAGCGGCGCCGCGTAGGCGTTGCAGCCGGCGTCGATCGCCAGCTGAAAGTGGTAGCGGGGATCGAAGCCGTCGGGGTTGGGCGAGAAGCTGCGCGCGGGACCGTGCTCGAAACCCTGGTCGACGGGCAGCATGACGAGCTTGCCGGTGCCGGCCAGGCGGCCGCTCATGAGGAACCGATAGATATTGGCCTGAATGCCGGGGCTTTCGGAGCGGTACCACGAAAGGATCTGCGAGACTCTGTCTGTCATCTTGCCTGCCCTCGTCTGGAAGTGGTGGATCTGCCTGCCCTCGTCTGGAAGTGGTGGATCTGCCGGTGTGCGGGCGCTCTCGGGCGGCCGGGCGCGGCTTCGCCGGGCCGCTGCTTCAGCTCTCGATGATATCAGAGGCGCGACGCGTCCGGGGCTCGGCGGCCGTTCGCGCGGCGCAGGAGCCGGCGGCGCAGGAGCCGGCGGCGCGAGGGCGACGTCGGCCAGCGCCTCGAGGACGTCGGAGTCGACGGCCGCGCGCGACGCGCGTCGCACGCGGGCGACGAACTTCGCTCGATCGAGGCCTGCGTCGACCTTCTGGTCGGCGAGCAGGTCGCCGGCGGCGATCACGGCGGCGACGATCCGGTCGCCCAGCTCGCCGGCGACCTGGCGTGGGGCGGCGGGCGCGCTGCGGCGCGCCCGCCGCCCGGCGCGGGCGCGCTCCCGCGCCTGCACGGCGACCTCGGCGACCGCCTGGCCGCTCAGCCCCAGACGGGTTCGCGACCTCACCGGCCACGAAGGCGAGCAGGTCGGCGCGCGACGACACCAGGCGCTCGCGCGCTGCGGCGAGGCCGGTCACCTGTGCCGGCGCGACAACGTCGTCGCCCTCCTCGGGCGGACGCCGCCGACGCCGTGGGCGCCGGAGTAGGCCACCACGCGGTCGCGGCCGAGACGCTTGGCCTGGTACATGACCGAATCGGCCTGGTCGATCACGCGCTCGGCGGTGTCGGCGTCGTAGGGGTAGGTGACCGTGCCGATGCTGATCGTCAGCCGGCCGACCGCCGGCGTGAGCGGTGCGCCGGCGACGCGGCGGCGGATGCGCTCGGCGACCCGCATGCCGGCTTGGGCGCTCGTGTCGACCAGGATCACGGCGAACTCCTCACCGCCGTAGCGCGCCGCCAGGTCGACGTGGCGAATGGAGCTCTCGATGATCTGCGCCACGCCGCGCAGGGCGGCGTCGCCCGCGCTGTGTCCGAAGCGGTCGTTGAACTGCTTGAAGTGGTCGAGGTCGCAGAACAGCAACGTGAGCTCGCCCTGCCGATCGGCGACGATCTCGACCTCCTCGGCCAGGCGCTCGTGCAGGTAGCGGTGGTTGTAGATGCCCGTGAGGCCGTCGGTGATCGCGTCGACCTCGGCGCGGCTGAAGCGCACGGCGGCCGAGTGGACGAGCGAGGCGAAGGTCTCCGAGAGATTGCCGCGCAGCCCCTCGAGCCGGATCGCGACATCGGCCAGCAGGTCGGCGTTGACGACGGCGACGATCGCTCCGCTGCCGTCGCGCAGCGGGGCGATGCCCGACACCCAGGCGCCCCATTCGTCGACGACCACGACGTTGATGTCGAGCTCTCGTCCGGCGAACACGGCCCGCAGCTCGTCGTCGACCAGCACCGGCTCGCCGAGCGGCGAGTGCTGCGACGCGTCCTCTTCGCCGTCGACGACGATCGTGAGGCCGCTCTCGCCGGCCACGGTAGTCGTGAGAAACCGCGCCGGCGGGTGGGCGTCGCGCACCTCGCGCAACGTGGCCGCAACGGCGGCGTAGTCGGGGCCGCTCCATGTCGCCGCTCGCCACTACTCTGGCGTGCTGCTCGACGTCGATCCGGTTGACCGCCTCTTGGGCGATCTCGCCGGCGCGAGCGTGCTGCTGCGGCGAGATTGCCGAGCACGTGCCGGAAGGCGTCGACCAGGCGCGGGTCGAACTGCCGCCCCCGGCAGCGCTCGAGCTCGAGCAGACAATCCGTGTAGGTCATGGCGCTGCGGTATGGGCGCCACGACGACATCGCATCGTATGAGTCGACGATGCACATCGCCTGGGCGAGCGCCGGAATGTCGTCGCCGGCGAGTCCGTCGGGGTAGCCGCCGCCGTCCCAGCGCTCGTGGTGATGGCGCACGGCGGCCACGAGCTCGGGTGCGAACAGGGCGCCGATGATGTCGGCGCTGAAGCTCGGGTGCTGGCGCATGAGGTCCCACTCCCGGGTGTTCAGGCGGCTGGGCTTGAGCAGCACGCGGTCGGAGATCGCGATCTTGCCGATGTCGTGCAGGTAGGCCGCCTCTTCGGCCTGCATGAGCGTCTCGTGCGGCCAGCCGAGCTCCTTGCCGAGCAGCACCATGTAGGCGGCCACGCGGGCCGCGTGGCCGAGCGTGTAGTAGTCCTTGGCGGAGAGCGCCGAGCTCAAGGCCTTGAGATTGCTGAGGTGCAGGCGGCGGATGTTCTCGTAGAGGCGGGCGTTGCCCAGGGCCAGCGAGAGGTGGGTGCCGACCCGGCGCAAGACCTGGCTGTGATGGGCCGAGAAGGCACGTGACTGATAGCTGCCGAGCAGGAGCGCGCCGATCAGTTCGCCGTCGACGAGCAGGCCGGCTGCGGCGCCCGACCGCAGCCCTGCCACGGCCGGGTTATCGGTCGGCAGCGGCGCTTCGGCCGGCAGGTCGAGAATGAGCACCTGCTCGCGGCGCAGCCGCTCGGCGAAGCCCGCGGCGATCTCATTGGTGCTCATGCCCTCATAGCGCCGCCCGGCGTCGGAAGAGAGGATGTTGGCGAGCACGCCGCGTTCGTCGATGAGCACCAGGCTGGCCCTGTCGAACGGCACGAGGCGGCGGAGCTCGGTCATCGTCGCATCGGCGATGTCCTCGACTCGCAGGGTCGAAGTGATCTTGCGGGCGATCTCGTTCAGCAGCTCGGTCTCGCGCTGGCGCTGTTCGAGCTCGCGGTAGACCTTGGCGTTGTGCAGCGCGACCGCGGCCTGCTCGCCGATGCCGCGCACCAGCTCGATCTCCTCGACCGTGAAGCGCCGCTCGGTCTCGGTTTCGACGATGACGAGCAGTCCCGAGCGGCTCGTCGCCAAAGGCAAACGGTACGTTCAGGACGCTCTTCTCGCCCCAGGCGCGCATCGAACTGCGCGAGACCGGGTCGACATCGGGGTCGCTCAGCAGCTCCTGCACCGGTTCGCCGCCCAGCAGGATCTCGGTGTCCTTGGGGTAGTCAGACGTACGGTAATGGATCTCGGGGTCGGCGAAGGGGGTCACGTTCGAGCCGTCGGCGACGTAGTCGCTGCGCACGCTTATCGTGCCCTCGTCCAGGTCGAACTCGTAGATCAGGCACTCGGGCGCGCCGACGGCCTCCGCCGACTTGCGCGCCAGCGTGGCCAGCACGTCCTCGACCACCAGCGTCGAGGTGATGGCGCGGCCGGCGTCGAGCAGCGCGGCGAGCCGGCGGTTCTGCCGGCGCAGCTCGCGATTGCTCTGCTCGAGGCGGTCGAGAAGGGCGGCCTTGGCGAAGGCTCCGGCGAGGATGTCGCTCGAAGAGTCCGAGCACCTTGCTCAGGGAAGAGAAGTCGCGTGGCACGATGTCGTAGAGGTCGATGAGCCCCACGAGGCTGCCGGCGGAGACCATCGGGATGCTGAGGAAGCTGTCGAATCCCCAGCGAAGCATGGCGTCACGTTCGGCGGGCGCGATCGGCGCGGCGTGCAGGTCGTCGATGGCCAGCGGCCGGCCGATGAGTCGAGGATCCGCTGCGTGAGGGGGTACCGCTCGACCGGCAGGGTCCTGCCGGCGACCGCACGGTCGAAGCCTTGCACGTCGCAGCTGGCCACGCAGCGCAGACGCTCTGCCTCGGGCATCCAGATGTCGCAGTCGACGGCGTCGGCGAGCTCGCGCAGGCCGCTCGCCAGAAGCTCGACCGTCTCATGCAGACCGGCGGTGTTCGACAGACGACGGGCCAGGTCATAGAGACCGTCGCGCAGCCCGCGGGCAGCGTCGCCGGCGGGCAACGTGGACGGGATGGCGCCGTCATCGCGTCGCGGGGCGTTGCGCAAGGCCAGCGGCGTCGCGGCGTCGGAAGAAGCGCGGCCCGCCGGGCCGGCGATAGCAGGGCAGGTCGCCGGCGTCGGCCAGGCGGCGCAAGGCCGCCGGGCTCACGCCGGCTACCGCAGCCGCCGCGGGTACTCGCAGCCAGTCGCCAGACCGACCCCCCTGGGCCGTCATGCCGATCCCTCCCGTTCGTTGCTCCAGAAGTCTAGTCGCATAGCGTGACACGAGCCACCGCGGCGACGGGCGGCCGCGGCGCGAGGACGTACGATTGCGGCGCCCAGCGGGTACTCTTTTGCAATGCTCCATGCGCCCACAGACGACCCGGTCGTCATCGTTCAGCACGAGGCGGCCGCCCACGCCGGCACGCTGCTGGAGACGCTCGTCAACGCCGGCCTGACAGTCGACGTGCGCCAGCTTCACGCCGGCGCCGGTGTTCCGCCGGTCGAGGAGCTCGGCGAGATCGGCGGCCTGGTCGTTCTCGGCGGTTCCATGAACGCCGACCAGGCCGCCGAGTTTCCCTTCATCGACCGCGAGCGGCGTCTGCTGGCGGCGGCCGTCGAAGCCGGGGTGCCGGTGCTCGGCATCTGTCTGGGCGGCCAGCAGCTCGCGGCCGCGATCGGCGGGCGTGTCTACCCGCGCCCGGTGGCCGAGGTGGGCTGGTTGTCGGTGACCATCGTGCGCGAGGACCGGCTGCTGCGCGAGATCCGCTCGCCCTTTTGCGCCCTGGAGTGGCACGCGCAGTCGTTCACCGTACCCGCCGAAGCCGAGGTTCTCGCCCTGCGGCCCGGCGACCCGGGTGTGCAGGCGTTTCGCGTTGGCCGGCGGGCGTGGGGCCTGCAGTTCCACGCCGAAGTCGACGAGAGCATCCTGCGGTTCTGGCTCACCCGCGACAACAAGGGCGTGGCGCGCCGCGATCCGGCGCTGCACGCCGGGCTGCTCGCGGCGGTGCCGCAGGTCGTGGCCGACTCGCGGCTGCTCTGCCGGCAGCTGGTCGAGAACTTCGTGGCCTCTTTCTAGCCCGCACCGCCTCCGGGCGTGGGCGTGACCGGCGGTGACGATCCCCCTGGCCGGCGATTCGCCGGACGGGACAGACGTCGGCCGTTCGATAGACTGGGGCGGCGACTGTCGGCCTTGGGGAGGAGACATGGCGTCAACGGCGATCGACCAGGAGTGGCTGGAACGGCTCTGCCGCCGCACCGACGACATCCTGTGGAGGAGCTACCGCTTTGCCCTGGGAGTCTCCGACGCCCCGTGGCCGCGCGTGATGTTCCCCGTCAAAGGCCACGAGCGCCGCGTCGGCGAGCAGGAGGCGCGCTTTGCCTTTCTCGCCGCGCTGCTGGGCGACCCGGCGTCGGCTTCGTGGGCCTTTGCCGCCGAAGCGCCGACCAGGCTCTCGTACCGCTTCGCCCAGCGCGGTGCGAGCCCCAGGGCGCAGCGCGCCCTGACCGACCTCGCGCTCTACCGGGGCGACAGCGACGCGGCGGCTCTCGCCGTCGAGTTCAAGTCGGGAGGGCGTTCGGGCAAGTCCGAGCAGGACGACAGCATCAGGAAGGATGTCGCCAAGATCCTGGCCGAGCAGCCGCCTGCGCTCTGGTTCCACGTGGTGCGCGACGGCAGCGACGCCACGCTGCAGGGACTGCTGCGCACGCTCGACGGCGCGATCTCGCTGCTCTCCAACCCGTACAAGCTGGGCGCCTACCTGGCGCCCGGCAAGACCCCCGCGCCGCGCGCCAAGACGATCGCTTTTCACCTCTGTGTGCTGAATCCCGACGTGACGCTGTCGGTCCACCGGGTGCTCGACTACGTCCCCGGCAAGCCCAAGGACGAGTTCTTCACGCTCGCGACCACGGCGGCCGAGGCGTCGCTCGAGGTCGCCGACGGGCAGGGATGGAGCGTGTACCGGCCCGTGGCGTAGCGTGGAGCGCGCCCCGGCGGGTCTCGCCGGGCGACGGCCGCCGGGCGCTAACAGGTGACGTGGAGGATCGCCCGGACGTCGCGGGCGTCGGTGTCACTCACCAGGACCAGGGCTTCCCCGGTCGGTTGCGCGACGATCTCGACGCCGCGCCGCTGCGCCTCCTGCCAGACGCCGGGCGTGATCGGCAGGCTGCCGGACTCGCCGGTCCCGACGATCAGCCGCTTGCCGCCCCAGGGGATCGCCTCGTCGACCGAGAGCGGCGTGTGACCGAACTCGGCGCGGTGGGCCTTCGAAGCCTTCTTGGAGCGTTTGGTCACCTTGCCGCGGTCGATCACGATGTCGTGCTCGTAGCGCACCCCTTCGACCTCGATCTCGCCGAAGCGGATCCAGCGTGCTTTCACTGCCGCCTCCCTCGTGTGGTGAGCGCCGTGCGGCGGGCGGGAAACCCGCTTTCAGGCGCCCTCGAGCTCCACGTTCTCTGTTCCCGTTACGGCCGTGACGCTCTCCTTGCGCCGTTGGGAACGGTGCGCCGGCGGCCTCTCAGGGCGGGACGCAACGCTGACACGCGCGACGGCTCGACGGTACGGGCGGTCATCGCGCCGGTCAAGGGTGACGGTTGGCCGGAGCGATGCGGCTTGCGACGCGGCCAGAATGGGATCGGGTCACTCGGCTTTGGAGCCATCTCGTTGGCTCCGCGTGGGCTGTGCGATAGTCTGACTGGTACGAACGGCAAGACTGTCCGCATGTTGCTTGCCGACGGCGCCCCAAGGGGACGCCGGTGTGTCAGCGACGAGCACCTGACTCCGGCAACCGAACGGAGGCACGCATGAGCAAGGTCGGTTACGGCTACGGCAGCGAGTACCACCTGCTGCGCTACCTGGGGTATCACCGTGGGGTGCTCAAGCAGCAGGTCGACGAAGCGACCGGCGGCGAGCTGATCAACTGGCTCGACTTTCCCTTCAGCGCCAGCCCCCTGCGCTTCTACCACGCGGAGTGGCGGGGCATAAGCTTTCTACGCGACAACGAGCGCGCCGGGAACGTCCACGAGGCCTGGCGCTCGTTCTGGCCGCAGACGGGCGCGGCGCCGAGCTGGGATGCGGTCGGGATCATGAACAGGGGGGGCGAAACGGCCTGGCTTCTGGTCAAGGCCAAGTCCCATCTCGCCGAGCTCAAGAGCGACTGCGCGGCCAGTGGGAAAGCCAGGCCGTTGATCGAGCGCGCGCTGGCCGGCACAAGGCGGACACTCGGCGCGTCTCCCGAGTGCGATTGGACCTCGCCCTACTACCAGTTCTGCAATCGGCTCGCGATCCTCCACTTTCTGCTGGACCACGGCGTCACGGCGGACGTGCTGTTCATCTACTTCACCGGTGACAGGTTCGCTCGCAACCCGTCGATCGTGTGCCCGCGGTCAGCGGAGGAGTGGCAGCCGGCGCTGGCCATGATGCATGGAAAGGTGGGCTGGCCGGGAAACGGAGCGCTTGCGCCTCACGTGCACGAACTCTTCCTGCCCATGCACAATCTGGAGGCTATACGAGAGTGTCGGGCCGTCGGCGGGTCTCCCCCGGGGTGGCGGTCCTTCATGTCTACGACTGCGCCTCGTCTACCAGAAACGCGAGGAGGGCGGCCGGCGTCGCGGCGACGTAGGCCGCGCCGGCCGCCCTGAGTTCCGCCGCGTCGTGCCAGCCCCAGCCGGCGCCCAGCGGCGTGGCGCCGGCCTGGGCGCCCTCGAGCATGTCGCCCCGGGTGTCGCCGACGTAGAAGTAGCGAGCCTGGCCGGGGTAGCGCGCCATCACGGTGGCGATCTTGCGCACCTTGTTCGCGTCGACCTCGACGCCGAGCACGTCGCTCACCAGGTTGTCGAGCCGCTCCCGGGCCAGAAAGTCGCGCACCACGCCGCCGGCGTTGGAGGTTATGACGACGACGTCGAAGCGCGCCGCCAGACCGCCGAGCAGCTCGGGCACGCCGGCAAAGGGGTGCAGGTCCATTGCGCCGAGAAGCGCGGCGGCCGTATCGTCGATGATCGCCCTGATGACCCGGCGTTCCATGCCGAGGGCCGCCATGCTGGCGTAGAAGTTGTCGTCGAACAGCGCCACGACCTGATCCTGCGTCGCGACCTCGGGATGTCCGTGCCCGCGGCAGGCCGCGGTGAAGGCCGTGGTGAACACGGCGAGAGAGTCGACCAGCACGCCGTCGTGGTCGAACATGATGACCGGTCTCGTCACGGGAGTCTCACTTCGCCTGCCTCGAGTCGTCGGGACACCTCGAGTCGTCACGATACGTCGAGTCGTCACAATACCATCCCGCGCGAGCGAGGCGCCCTGCGTGAGCGGAGCGCCGTGAGCGAGCCGAGCGCACAGCCGCGAGCGGGCGCGCGACCCGCAGCACGACCCGACCAGGCGCCCGGGCGGCTGCAAGAGGGCAATCCTGATACCCTAGGTACATGAGAATGCCTGGCAGCGGGGTGGACCGGCAGTGCCGCCCCGCCTGATCCCCCCGACCATCCCCGTCGACACGCCCAGCGAGGGCGAGCGCGTCGTATTCGACGCGCTCGCCCTCGCCAAGGGCGCCGACGACTGGGTCGTGCTGCACTCGCTCGATCTGGCCAACCACCGCCGCCGGCTGGCCGGCGAGATCGACTTTCTCGTCATCGTGCCGGGCAAGGGCGTGCTCGTGCTCGAAGTCAAAGGCGCCCACCACGTGCGCCGCCACGACGGCCTCTGGTACTACGGCTCCGACCCGCGGCCCGACGAGCGCGGGCCCTTCAAGCAGGCCTCAGAGGCCATGCACAGCCTGCGCCAGCGGCTGGTGCACCGGCACCGCGATCTGGCTCGCGTGGTGTTCTGGTCGGCGGTCTGCTTTCCGTTCGTCGACTTCGCCGAAGCCTCCGAGGAGTGGCACCCCTGGCAGGTGATCGACCGGCGGGCCCTGGCGGCGCGGCCGCTTGCCCAGCTCTGCGAGAGCGTGCTCGACCACGCCCGCACCGAGTTGGTCGACCACGACGAGCCCTGGTTTCACGCCGAGCGTCACGAGCCCCACGGGCAGCAGGTCGACGAGCTGCTGCGCGCCCTGCGCGGCGATTTCGAGTTCTTCGAGAGCCCCAAGTCGCGGGCGCGGCGCTTAGACGACGAGGTGCGCCGCTACACCGAGGAGCAGTTCGAGGCGCTCGACACGATCGACGCCAACCCGCGCGTCGTGTTCGACGGACCGGCCGGCACCGGCAAGACGCTGCTCGGCGTTGAAGCGGCCCGCCGCGGTGCGGTCGCCGGCCGGCGCGTGCTGCTGCTGTGCTTCAACCGGCCGCTGGGCCGCTGGCTGCAGGAAGAGACCCAGGACCTGCGCCCCCAGGCGGGCGCCGGCCCGTCGGGCCAGGGTCCCGGCGTGGTCACCCGAACGTTGCACGAACACTTGCGGCTGCTGGCCGGGGTGACGCCCACGCCCGAACAGGTCTGCCGTCAGAGCTTCTGGCAGGAGGAGCTGCCCGAGCTGGCCGCCGAAGCGTTGCTCGAGCTCGGCGAGCGCGCCTCCCGCAAGGGCGGACGCAGCCCCGAGCTCTACGACGAGATCGTCGTCGACGAAGCCCAGGACGTGCTGCGCCGGAGCTACCTCGACGTGCTCGATCTGAGCCTCGCCGGGGGCCTGGACGGCGGCACATACCGCCTCTTCGGCGACTTCACCTATCAGCGCATCTACGACGCCGCCGCGCTGTCGCTCGAGCAGGTGCTCGCGCCCGGCGGCCCCTGCGCCGGCGCCGTGCGCTACGAGCTGCGCGTCAACTGCCGCAACACGCCGCGGGTGGCGCAGCTCGCCTGCGCCTGTGGGGGCGTCGTGCCCGGCTACAGCCGGGTGCGACGCCCCGACGACGAGGCCCAGCCCGAGATCCGTTACTGGCGCGACGAAGTGGGGCAGAGGAAGCTCCTCGTCGAAGTGCTCGACGAGCTCCACGCGGAGGGGTTCAAGGGACCGCGCATCACGGTCCTGAGCCCCCACGGCGACGACCGCTGCTGCGCCCACGGCCTCACCGAACAGCCCTGGAAAGACCGCCTTGCGCCGCTGCTCAAGGAGGCGCGCGCCGTCGCGAGCCGGCCGGCGCCGAAGGGCGTGGGAGGCGACGGCGGGCCGGATGGCGCTGAGCCGGCGGACGGCGGCGGGCCGGTCGCCGCAGGCGACTGGCCCGCCGCCTGCGTGCCCTCCGACCTGGACGCCGTCGACCTGCACTCCAACAAGACGCGCTACTGCTCGATCTACCGTTTCAAGGGCCTCGAGTCGCCGGCCATCGTGCTCACCGATATCGAGGATCTCGACTCGCCGGCCGCCTGCTCCCTGCTCTACGTGGGCTGCACGCGGGCTCTGGATCGCCTCGTGATCCTCGCCCACGAGTCGCTCAGGGCGAGGCTGGAGCCCGACCGCTAGTCTCGCCATCGGTTGCGTCTCAGCCGTACCGCGGGGATGATGGCCGTGCCTTACTTCTGACGGTCTTTGCGGGCGCGAGGAGGCGACCATGGCGACTCAGATCCTCGAGACGACGCGGGCGACGCAGGTCGAGAAAGGCAAGCTCCAGCGCCACTTCCGCCGCTTCGACATGTTCTTCTACCTCATCTGCACCGTGGTCACGATCGACACGATCGGCGCGGTGGCCAGCAACGGGGCGCAGGGATTCACCTGGCTGCTCTTCCTGGCTCTGCTCTTCTTTCTGCCCTACGCGCTGATCGTCGCCGAGCTCGGTTCGGCGTTTCCCCAGGAGGGCGGCCAGTATGTCTGGAGCAGACTCGCCTTCGGCCGCCTCGTATCGTGCGTCAACTCGGTGATCTACTGGGTGTCGAACCCGATCTGGGTGGGCGGCAGCCTGACCATCGTGGCGCTGGCCACGATCGGTGAGTTCTTCACGCCGCTGACCGGCATCTCGAAGTACCTCTTCGCCCTGGCGTTCATCTGGTTCACGATCGGCACGGCGATCATCTCGCTGCGTTACGGCAAGTGGGTGCCGACGGTCGGCGCCTGGGCGCGCGGGGCGGTGCTCGGCTTCTTTACCATCTCGGTGATCGTCTACGCCGCGAGGCACGGCGTGCACGGCTTCGGCGCGGGCGACTTCTCGCCGACCTACGCCGTGTTCATCGCCGCCGTGCCGGTGCTGTTCTTCAACTTCGCCGGCCTCGAGGTGCCCTCGGCGGCGGGCGAGGAGATGACCAACCCGCGGCGCGACGTGCCCTTCGCCGTGCTCTGGTCCGGCCTGGCCACCGTGCTGGCCTACGGCATTCCCATCCTGGGCATCCTCATCGTGCTGCCCCGAAGCCAGATCTTCGGCCTCACCGGGTTCATCGACGCGGCCAAGGCGGTGTTCACCGTCTACGGTGGCCACGTGGGAAGCGACGGAACCGTGACGCTCACCGGCGCCGGCAAGGTGCTCGGTGACGTGACAGCCGTCACGTTCATCTGGGCGATCGCTTCGGCCGGGGCGACCTGGATCATGGGCGCCGACCGCAGCGAGGCGATCGCCGCGGCCGACGGCGGCGGTCCGCGCGTCCTGGGCCACTTCTCGGAGCGCTTCGGCACGCCGATCGTCATGAACCTGCTCTCGGGCGTGGTGGCGACGGTGCTCATGGTGCTGGCCTTCACGCTGACCGGCGGCAACGCCAACCGCTACTTCGAGGCGGTGCTCGGCCTGACCATCTCCACGACCACCATCTCGTACCTGTTCATCTTTCCGGCACTCGTGCGTCTGCGCTACACGTACCCCGACGTCGAGCGGCCCTACAGGGTGCCGGGCGGCATGACTGTGGCCTGGATCCTGTCGGTGCTGACCACGTTCTGGGCGCTGCTGGCCACCGTGGCGCTCATCTGGCCGGGCTTCGGCGTGAACTGGTTCGGCCAGCATGCCAACCCCAACGACGCGCTCGACGCACTGAGCTTCTCGCACGAGCGCTTGCAGTACGAGCTCTCGCAGATCGTGCCGCTGATCGTGCTGATCGCGGTCGGTGTGGTCTTCTACCTGCTCGGGCGCACGACGCGTGAACAGACCGTGGACATGCCGGGCGGGCCCGACCAGGCGCGGCCCGACGAGGTCACGGCAGGGCCGGCGCGATGAGCTTCTTCGATCTCACGCTGCCGGTCGAGAACGGCATGACCTACTACCCGGGCGATCCCGAGCCGCGCATCGCGCCGGTCGATCAAGAGCCGCCCTGGATGGTCAGCGAACTGCGCCTGGGCACGCACACCGGCACCCACATGGACGCGGCCCGCCACCGCACGCCGGGCGCGACGCCGATCGACGGCTACCCGGTCGAGCGCTTCGTCGTGCCGGGCGTGGTCGTGGCCCTTCCCGGTCTGTCCGACGACGAGCCGATCACCTGGGAGATGGTCGAGCCGGGCCTCGCCCGGCTGCCGGCGGGCGGGGCCGCGGTGCTGTTCACGGGCTGGGACCGCCACTTCCGCGACGAACGCTGCCTGCGGCATCCCTACCTCGCCGCCGACACGGCGCGCGGTCTGGCCGATGCCGGCGCGGGCATCGTGGGCATCGACACGATGAACCCCGACTCGTCGGTGCAGGGCACGACCCACGTCCACGAGACGCTGCTGCCGCGCGGCGTCCTGCTGGTCGAGAACCTGACCGGTCTCGAGCGGCTCGAGCCCGGCCGGCCGTATCGCTTCGCCTTTCTGCCGCTGCGCCTGACCGGCCTCGACGGCTCGCCGGTGCGCGCCATCGCCTGGGAGGAGTAGAACAAGAGCACGTGACCCCGGCATCGAGACCGCCTTTGGCGCGCCGGGGCCGCTGAACGCTCGATGGCCCCGGAGGTGAGGGAGTGGTCGAGACTCAAATCCGACACGAGACCGGCGAATTCGAAGCGCCAGGCGCCGTTCGCCTCGTCTGGCAGTCCTGGGCGCCCGACGGCCAGGCGGCCGCGGTGCTCGCCGTGGTGCACGGCTACGGCGAGCACGGCGGCCGCTACGGGTTTCTCGTCGACGACATCGTGCCGCGCGGCTACACGGTGTTCACCTTCGACCTTCGCGGTCACGGTCGCTCGCCGGGGCGCCGCGGCCATATAGACCGCTTCGGCGACTATCTGGCCGACACGCGCGCTTTTCTTGCACAGGTGCGGCGCGCCTGCCCGGACACGCCGGTGGTCCTGCTGGGCCACAGCATGGGCGGCCTCATCGCCGCCGCCCTGACGGAAGAGGATGACGCCGCTCTGGCGGAAGAGGGTGACGCCGGCCTGGCGCAGGAGGGTGACGCCGGCTTGGCCGGCGTCGTGCTCTCTTCGCCCTTTCTGGGCCTGCGCCTGGCGGTGCCTGCCCTTCAGATCAAGGCCGCCCGCCTGCTCTCGCGAGTGGCGCCGACGCTGCGCATGCCCAATCCGCTGCGCGCCGAGCAGCTCTCGCACGATCCAGCCGTCGTGGCGGCCGCCGCCGCCGATCCGCTGAACCATCGCCAGACAACCGCGCGCTGGGGCGTCGAGATCCTCAACGCCCAGCCCGCCGTCATCGCCGCCGCCGGCCGGCTGCGGACGGCGCTCCTGCTGCTCTACGCCGCCGACGACCCGATAGCCGACCCGCGGGCCGCCGAGCGGTTCTTCGAGCGGGCGGGCTCTGCCGACAAGGCGAAGCGCTGCTACGCCGGCTACTACCACGAGATCTTCAACGAAGTGGGGAGGGCGGCCGTGTTCGAGGACCTGGCCGCGTGGCTGGGCGGGCACGTGCCGGTGAGCCAGCCTACTCGCTGAACGCGAACCCCTGCTCGCGGAAGAGCCGCAGGGCGGCCTCGCAGGCGGCCGCGTCGTAGCGGCTGCCGGCGCCGTCTGCGATCTCGGCCATGGCCGCCTCGAGCGGCAGGGCCGCGCGGTAGGGGCGGTGGCTGACCATCGCCTCGACGACGTCGGCCACCGCCAGGACGCGCGCCTGCGGCATGATCGCCTCGCCGGACAGGCCGGCGGGATAGCCCGAGCCGTCGAGGCGCTCGTGATGCTGCACGACGATCTCGGCCACCGGCAGGTCGAAGTCGATCGAGGCAAGGATGTCGTAGGCCGCCTGGGAGTGCGCCTTGATCAGGGCGAACTCCACCGGCGTGAGGCGGCCGGGCTTGGAGAGGATCTCGGCGGGGATCACGATCTTGCCGACGTCGTGGAGCATCGCGGCGATCTGCACGAGTCGTACGCTCGCCTCGTCTTCTCCGAGGCCTCGCGCGATCGCCACCGCCAGTTCGCCGACACGGCGCTGGTGACCGGCCGTATAGGGGTCGCGGACCTCGACCGAACGGGCCAGGGCGGCGATCACGCCGTCGCTGATGCGCTCCTGTCTGGCGATGCTCTGACGAAGGCGCTGCTCGGTCTGCTTGAGCCCGGTGACATCGCTGACCACATGCACGCCGCCCTCGACCGCGCCGCTGTCGTCGAGCTGTGGCGCGAAGGTGACGCGCAACCACTTGCCGTCCTGCTCTATGACACAGGTCTCCGCCTGCCGCGTCTTGAAGGCGCGCCGCTGCGGGCAATCGCGGTGGAAGTCCTCGGTGCCGTGGAAGACCTCGTAGCAGCGGTGCCCGAGGATTTCCTCGAAGCCGCGGCCGGTGAGCGCGACTGTGGCGGCGTTGCAGCGCACGATGCGGCCCTCGGAGTCGAACAGGGCGACCGAGTCGCTCATGGCGTCGAAGGTCTCGCGCCACTGTCGGGCGGCGGCGACAAGGTTGTCCTCGGCCGCCTTGCGCTCGGTGACGTCCATGACGGTTCCGATGAGCCGCGTGACGACGCCCGTCTCGTCCAGCACGGCTTCACCTTCCCCGTAGAGCCACGACACCTCTCCGTCGGGCCGCACGGCTCGGAACTGGACGCCCTGCGGAGCCAGCCCCCCAACCGCTTTGGATATCCAATCCGACATCAGCCCCCGATCGTCGGGATGAAGCAGATCGAGCAGGGTCGCCTGAGTGGGGGCGACGTCGGGTGCTACCCCATAGATCCGATACGTCTCGGCGGACCAGGTGGTCCTATCCGACGACCCGTCCCAGGTCCAGCTGCCGAGGTGCGCGATGCGCTGCGCGTTCGCCAGGACGGCTTCGCGCTCCCTCAACTCCACGCCCTGCGACTCGACCGACGTGAACAGCCGGGCGTTCTGTACTTTGAACGCGACCTGGCTCGCCAACGTCTCGAGGAACGTGGCCTGCTCTTCGAAGTCGCGCTCCGACTCTGAGGCCAGGCCGACCACGCCGATGATCTCGTCACCGACGCGCAGTGGCAGAGCGGCGAAGGAGCGCAGACCGGCCTGCCTGCACTCATCCCAGGTGCAGCGACCATCGTTGAAGATGTCGCGGGAGTAGAGCGGGACGCCCTCCTGGATCGCCAGTCCGCACAGACATTCACCGACACGGTGCTCGGGTATCTCCCCGAGCTTCTTCTTGCCGTCCTTCTGTGCCATGCCTTTCAGCAGCAGACGGTCCCCGTCTCGCACGAACAGGAAGGCCAGGTCGCACTCCAGGGCCTCGACGAGTCCCCCCGCGGTCTCGACGCCCATCTCGTCGAACGACAGGCTCAATCCGATCTTGGCGCCCAACCTGTTGAGCGTGGCCAGCTCCACGGTCTGCCTGCGGATCTCCTCCTCCGCCCGCTTGCGCTCGGTCACGTCGTTGAACGTGACGACCAGCCTGTCCGCCAGGAAGGTGGCGTATTGCTCGCAGACGCGAACCGAACCATCGCGGCAGGTGACCCGGTATTCTCCGGCGTTGACCGCCTCGCCGGACAGCCGCGCCTTCTCCAGGCAGGGCTTCCAGCGATCGACAACCTCCCGGCGGTAGTCGGGATCCGGGTAGGCCATCTGATCCCACTTCGCCGCCGTGGGAGCGGTGTGTCCGAACAGGGTGAGGGCGCTGCGGCTCCAGTACTCGATGACGTCGTCCTGCGTGTCGACCAAGGCGACCGGGAACGGTGTCGCATCAAGCACGGCGCGCAGTGTGACCTCGCTCTTGCGCAGCTCCTCTTCGGCCCGCACTCGCTCGGTGACGTCGTGCACGAGCCCGATGAGATGGGTACAGGTTTCGTCGGCATCGTAGACGGGGGCGACTGAAACTTCGCCGTACTTCTTGCCGGCGGGATAGTCTGAGATTTCTTCCCAGCCGACCGCCTTGCCCGTCCGGACGGCTTTCTTGTAGTTCCCGAGAACCAGGGCGTGAGCGGGTTCTGGAATGACTTCCTGAACCAGCTTGCCGACGACCTGGTCCTCGGTGAGTCCCGTCACTTCCAGAAACGCGGGATTGACCTCGACGAAGCGAAAACGGTCATGCGGTTCCACCGCGAGACGGAACACCACGTCGCGAACGTTCGCAGAGATCAGGGAACGTTCGCTTGCGCTGGCCTGCAGCGCCATCTCGGCCCGCTTGCGCTCGGTGACATCGTAGGCGTGCACGCAAACGCCGACGACCGTGCCGGCCACGCCGGTCAGAGGGGTGTGCTCGATGTCGAAGTACCGGCGCTCCCGCCCGGGTTCGCCGGAGTAGGCACTGGCGATGACACGCTCTCCGGCCAGTACGCGCTCGAGGTTGGCCTGTGCGGTCTCGCGGTCGGCGTCGACGGTCTGGTAGTCGGCGAGCCGTTCTCCGAGGGCGATCTCGACCCCGTACAGGGCGCGCATGGTTGCCGCATGAGCCTGGTTGAAGGCGGTGTAGCGCAGTTCGCGGTCGAGGGCAAAGACCGGCTGGTCGTCGGCGTCGATCAGCGCCTGGAGCGCATCGGGATCGCCGGTCATCGCCATCGCCCCTTCCCGCGCGGAGTCGCAGCACATGCTGGAACCGAATACATCGTGGGTTTCCCCGCCACGCTCAGGCGGCGCCTGTCCACCGTGGCCAGCTCATCGTAGAGCTGTTTGTACTATCCGTCGAGTATCTTCTTGAGTCCCCTGTCGACCTCCCGGCACTGAGCCGCGACGGATGACAGATGTCTGAGAGGCGGCATGGATCTGTGGCGGGGATGGGCCGGCGCGGAAACCAGCGATTCCCGGCGAAGTCGTGGAGCCGACGCGGGGAATCGAACCCCGGACCCCATCATTACGAGTGATGTGCTCTGCCAGCTGAGCTACGTCGGCCCGCGCGTGAACGCTGCCAGATTGTAGGCCACGCGGGCCGCTCGTGCCAAGGGCAAGGCGGGGCGGCCCGCCGTCGCCGCCCCGCGCTCACAAAAGGCAGTCTTCGGGCGCTCCGGTTTGTACACCTGGGACCGCGAATCACGTGTGGTTCTGTGCTACTTTTCGAAGCTGGGAGGATGCCCGAATCCGGCTGCGCCGGCGCACGCCTCATGCTACACTGCAAACACTTGCACACAGATTCACAAGGCGCGCCTAAAGCGCCGGTCGTGGCCGCCTCTTTCACGGTCGCGAAGACCACGCGAACGACGGAGAAGCGAGCTCCGGCATTCGCACACCTGAGTTGTCCGTGCGTCCATGCGTCGCCGCCCGAAAGCGGGGCACGTGGGTGTGAAGTCGTGGGGAGCCACGTGATGATCTGGAGAGGAGAATGACGGAGCTAGCTATCACGCCACAGGCCAAAGCCGTGCACAAGGCGTTCATCGACGACGTCATGCGCATGCCCGCCGGCGAGAAGATCAAGATCTGTCAGCAGTGCGGCACCTGCACCGGTTCCTGCCCGACGAGCTACCTCATGGACTACGGGCCGCGCGAGGTCATCGCCGCCTTCCGGGCCGGCATGATCGACAAGGTCGTCAAGAGCAACACGATCTGGCTGTGCACCTCGTGCTACTACTGCACGGTGCGCTGCCCGGCCGGCATCAAGATCACCGACCTCATGTACGAGCTCAAGCGCCTGGGCATGAAGTACGACCTCCTGCCGGCGAGCAGCAAGAACCCGGCCATGACCAGGTTATTCATCGACAGCGTCCGCAAGCACGGCCGCAACCACGAGGTGGAGCTCATCGGCAAGTTCGTGATGACCAAGAACCCGGGCCTGGCCCTCAAGTTCACCGGAGTCGGCGCCAAGCTGTTCTTCGGTGGTCGTCTGCCGCTGTTTGCCAAGAACATCAGAGGCCGTGACGAGCTCGCCAAGATCTCCGCCTATCTCGAGGCCGAGGAGGCGAAGGTCCAATGAGATACCTCTACTATCCCGGCTGTTCGGCCGAGGCGACCGGCAAGGCCTACGACATCTCGACGCGCGCCCTCATGGCCAAGCTGGGCGTCGAGATGATCGAGCTCGACGACTGGAACTGCTGCGGCGCCACGAGCTACTTCTCGGTGCGCGAGCTCGACTCCTTTGCCATCGCCGCCCGCAACCTGGCGATCGCCCAGCAGCAGGGCGACGAAGACCTGATCGCCATCTGCAACGCCTGCTACACCACGCTCTCCAAGACCAACCGCTACATGAACGACAGCGACGAGGTCTTCAAGGCCGTCAACGGCGCCCTGGGCGCCGTCGGCCGCAGCTACGACGGCACAAAGCGCGTGCGCCACATCATGGACGTGCTGGTCAACGACGTCGGCCTCGAAGTGATCGCCGACAAGGTCACCCGCCGCCTCACCGGCATCAAGGTGGCGCCCTACTACGGCTGCCAGTACTCGCGGCCCATGGGCACCTTCGACGATCCCGAGTTTCCGACCACCATGGACACCTTCTTCAAGGCGCTGGGCGCCGAGGTCGTCGACTACCCGTCCAAGGTCAAGTGCTGCGGCGGCATGATGATGATGACCCAGGAAGACGCGGCCCTGCGCATGTGTCACGAGCTGTTAAAGACTGCCGCCGACAAGGGCGCCGACGTCATGATCGCAGCCTGTCCGCTCTGCGAGATGAACCTCGAGGCCTACCAGCCGCGCGTCAACGCCACCTTCGGGACGAACTTCAAGATCCCGGTCATGTACTTCACGCAGCTCGCCGGCCTGGCGTTCGGCGTCGAACCCAATAAGCTCGCCATCGAGAAGCAGATCGTCTCCTGCGACGACGTGCTCGCGGCGATCCCGGCGTGAGCGGCGAGGAGGAGATGACGATGGCTGAAGAGAAGATCGGCGTCTACGTCTGCCACTGCGGCACCAACATCGCCGGCAAGGTCGACATCGACGAGCTCGTCAAGTGGGCGGCCGAGCAGCCCAACGTGGCCGTGGCGCGTGACTACAAGTACATGTGCTCCGACCCCGGACAGGACCTCATCAAGAACGACATCAAGGAGCTGGGCATCACGCGCGCGGTCGTGGCGGCCTGCTCGCCGACCATGCACGAGCCCACCTTCCGCAAGGCGGCCTCGGACGGCGGCCTCAACCCGTACCTGCTGCAGATGGCCAACATCCGCGAGCACTGCTCGTGGGTGACCGTCGACCCGGCGGCGGCCACCGCCAAGGCCAAGCGCATTCTCAGCGCGCAGATATGGCGGCTGCCGCTCAACCAGCCGCTCGAGCCCATCGAGGTGCCGGTCAACCACGACGTCCTGGTCGTGGGCGGCGGCATCGCCGGCATCGAGGCGGCCCTCAGGCTGTCGGCCACGGGCAAGCACGTCATCCTGGTCGAGCGCAACCCCTCGATCGGCGGCCACATGGCCATGTTCGACAAGACCTTCCCAACGCTCGACTGCGCCGCCTGCATCCTGACTCCCAAGATGTCGGCCCTGGGCAAGGACCCCAACATCACCCTCATGGCCTACTCCGAGGTCGAATACGTCGAAGGCTACGTCGGCAACTTCACGGTCAAGGTCCGCAAGAAGGCGCGCTACGTCAACACCGACACCTGCACGGGCTGCGGCGCCTGCCAGGAAGCCTGCGTGGTGCGCAAGGTCAGAAGCGAGTTCGACCAGGGCCTCGGCTACCGCAGCGCGATCTACATTCCGTTCCCCCAAGCGGTGCCGCTGCGCGCGACCATCGATCCCGCCAAGTGCCTGATGCTCTCCAAGGGCAAGTGCAAGCAGCAGTCCTGCGTGCCGGCCTGCGGGCCGGGCGCGATCGACTTCGAGCAAAAAGACGAGGTCGTCGAGCTCGACGTCGGCGCCATCATCATGGCCACCGGCTTCGAGCTGTGGGATCCGGCGCAGGAGTCGCGCTACGGCTACGGCCGCCTCGACAACGTGATCACCAGCCTCGAGTTCGAGCGCATCTCCAACGCCTCGGGCCCGACCGGCGGCCAGATCGTCTGCAAGAACGGCGAGGCCCCCAAGTCGGTCGCCATCCTGCACTGCGTCGGCAGCCGCGACGAGAACTATCAGGAGTTCTGCTCGCGCGTGTGCTGCATGTACTCGCTCAAGTTCTCGCACCTGATCAAGGAGCACCTGCCCGAGACCGAGGTGTACGAGCTCTACATCGACATGCGCTGCTACGGCAAGAACTACGAGGAGTTCTACAAGCGGCTCATGGACGAGGGCGTCAACTTCGTCCGCGGCCGCGCCGCCGAAGTCACCGACGTCGCCCTGTCGCCGGAAGAAGCGGGGCGTCTGGTGGTGAAGGCCGAAGACACCCTGCTGGGCATAGTCAGGCGCATCCCGGCCGACATGGTGATCCTTTCGTCCGGGCTCTCGCCGGCCCACGACGCCAAAGAGGTCTCGCAGGTCTTCGGATTTGGCTGCAGCTCCAACGGCTTCTACCTCGAGCGCCATCCCAAGCTCGAGCCGGTCGCGACCGTCACCGACGGCATCTTCATCGCCGGCTGCTGCCAGTATCCCAAGGACATCCCCGACACGGTCGCCCAGGCAGGCGCCGCGGCGGCCGGGGTGCTGGGCCTGGTCGACAACGACACGGTCAAGGTCGAACCGACCATCTCCTACATCGATCCCGAGAAGTGTTCGGGCTGCCACATCTGCGTGGGCCTGTGCCCGCACAACGCGATCCAGTACAACGAGGAGAAGGACGCGGCCGAGGTGATCGAGGCGGCCTGCAAGGGCTGCGGCGTGTGCGTTTCGGCCTGCGGCTCCAACGTGCCGCAGCAGCGCGGCTACCTCGACAGCCAGATCTTCGCCGAGATCGAAGGGGCGCTCGCCGTCTAGGCGGGGCGCGACCGTAAGGAGACGACAGTGAGTAACAGCGGATTCGAACCGCGGCTGATCGGGTTCCTGTGCCGTTGGTGCAGCTACAACGGCGCCGATCTGGCCGGCACGGCACGCCTCAAGTACGCGCCCAACATGGTGCCCATCAAGACCAACTGCTCGGGGCGCGTCGATCCCACCCACATCATGAAGGCCTTCGCCGAGGGCGCCGACGGCGTGATCATCGCCGGCTGCCACCCCGGCGACTGCCACTACATCAACGGCAACTACCGCACGGCGGGCCGCTATCCGCTCATGGAGAAGCTGCTCGAGCAGCTCGGCCTCGAGCACGGCCGCGTGCGTCTCGAGTGGGTCTCGGCGGCCGAGGGCGACAAGTTCGCCCGCGTCGTCTCGGAGTTCACCGAGGAGATCCGGGCGCTCGGCCCGCTGGGCTGGAGCGGACAGTTCAAAGACGAGGCCGCCGCGGTGGCCGCGGAGGCGGTGCCGGCATGAGCAAGTTCAAGTTCGCCATGTACTGGGCGGGCAGTTGCGGCGGCTGCGAGATCGCCCTGCTCGAGATCAAAGAGAAGATCATCGAGGTCGACCAGAACTACGACGTCGTGTTCTGGCCGGCGGCCGCCGACTTCAAGTACAAGGACCTCGAAGCCTACGACGACGGCTTCATCGACGTCTGCCTGTTCAACGGCTGCGTGCGCAACTCCGAAAACGAGCACATCGCCAACGTGCTGCGCGCCAAGAGCAAGGTGCTGGTCGCCTTCGGCGCCTGCGCCACGATGGGCGGCATCCCGGGCCTGGCCAACCTGGCCAGCGCCCAGGAGATCAAGGACCTCGTCTACACGCAGACCCCGTCGGTCGACAACCCCGACAAGGTCTATCCGCAGGAGCACCTCACGGTGCCCGAGGGCGAGCTCGACCTGCCCCACATGTACGACACCGTCAAGACGCTCAACCAGACCGTCGACGTCGACTACTTCATGCCCGGCTGCCCGCCCGAGGCGCACCAGATCGCCGGCGTGCTCGACGTCGTCACCGCCGCCCTCAAGGGCGAGGGCCCGCTGCCGGCCAAGGGCGCGACCATCGGCGTGGCGCCCAAGTCGTGCTGCGACGAATGTAAACGCGTCAAAGACGAAAAGAAGATCGCCGGCTTCAGGCGCATCTGGGAGT
>CAVVVA010000010.1:0-225196 GCA_963751565.1 uncultured Actinomycetes bacterium
AGGCTGTGGGGCGCACCCAGGCCCAGCCGGGCGACCAGCTCTTCGCTGCGGGCGCGGCCGCCCGTGGCCGCGTCGCCGCGCGATGCCGAGCGACGAGCCGGCCTCTGCCGGTGGATACGGCTTGCGCCGAGAGTTGCTTGAGCAGACTTGCCTGGACGGCTGCCTGGGCAGCGAGCCGCGCCTGAAGGTCGCTGGTCTGCGCGTCGAGACTGCGCAGCTCATGGCCGACCGGCAAGGGCAGGTGCCGGGCGAGGGCCGGCAGCGCCAGAGCGACCACCAGTGCAACACACAGAGCAGTCAGGCACCCTACCGTTACCAGCCAGCGCCTCTGACTGCGACGGCGACGCTGTTCCCAGCGCAGCGCCTGTCGCAGCCCGGCTTCGAAACGCTCGCCGGCTGGTGGGACCTCGCGCTCGGCGAGCTCCAGCAGGCCGGCGGCCAGCTCGTCGGGGATCTCAGGCATGGGGTTCCTCCTTGGGATGAAGCGCCGTCATGAGCGCCTGGCGCGCTGCGTAGAGTCGGGAGGCGACGGTGCCACGCGGGATCGCCAGGATCGTCGCCGCGCTTTGCAGGTCGAAGCCGAGCTGCAGCACCACCACCACGACCGAGCGCTGCTGCGGGGAGAGCTGCGCCAGCGCCCGGGCCAGCCGGGTCTGGTCGTCGAGTGATGCGTCGGGGTCGGCGGCCGGCTCGGTGGGTTGGGCGCGCTGGGCCAGCGCGACCTGGCGCTGCGTGTCGGCGATCATGTCCAGGCAGACGCGCAGCGCAATGCGGTGCAGCCAGGTGCCCATGCGGGCCTCACCGCGAAACCTGCCCAGCGAGCGGAAGGCGCGCAGGGCGGTCTCCTGAAGAGCGTCGTCCACCAGGTCGGCATCGCGCAGCACACCAAAGGCCAGCAGTCGCAAGCGACGCTCGTGCGCCATGAAGAGGTCGACGAAGGCGTCGTCGTCCCCCCGTCTCGCCGCCTTGAGCTGCGCGTCGGTCTCCGCGGTCTCCATCACCAGGCCAGTCTCCCACAGCCAACGGCTGTGCGTCGGCACAATGTCCGGCGTGAGAGCCTCTCCCAGAGATGCCATGCGGTCCCGTCCCGGTTGAGCTGGTGAGCAGCTGTGAACCAGCGTTCGTCGATTAGACGGGAGTTTCGCCGGAAAGTATCGGCCGGCGGCAGTGGAACGCCCCGGGCTTGGCGTCGGCTGGATTACTGGAGGACCAGGCCTGCTGCTGGCGGTGCCGACAGTACGCTGACGAGACACCCCCGTGTACGAGAATCCTGAAGGCAGTGGTGAAGGTGTCAGCCCCCCGCCAGCCCCGCAACGAACAGCGCCTCGGCGAGCGTACAGTGCTCGACATCGCCCAGATCGACGCTCTCGTTTGAGCCGTGCGCTTGCGACGTCCGGTCGGCCGCGCCGAGCAGCACGATATCGGCTTTGGGCGCCGCCGCGTGGAAGGCAGCGACCAGAGGGATGGAACCACCCTCGCCGATCTCGGTCACCGGTCGCCCGTATGCCTCCTCGAGCGCCCAGCGTGCCAGGCGGTGCCTGGGTCCCCCGGTTTCGGAGAGGCAACCGTTTCCTGTCGGTCCCGTTGCGATGGTCGCTCTCACATGCCAGGGAAGCCGCGCCTCGAGGTGGCGAGCGACCGCCGCAGCGGCCTCGTCTGAATCCTGCGTCGGCGCCACCCGCACGCTGATACGAGCCCGAGACTTGGCGATCATCGCGTTGGTGGCGCTCTCTATCTCAGGCACCTCCATGCCGATGACGTTGAGCGCCGGGCCCGTCATGACCCGTCGGTCGAGCGGTCCGTCCCCCACCAGGTCGACGCCGGGCAGCACGCCGGCGTCGACACGGAACTGATCCTCGGTCCTCGAGATCCCTTCGTATGGCAGCGCCGCCAGGCCCTCGACCGCCGGCCGGCCGCGGTCATCGTGTAGCGTCGCGAGCAGGCGGATCATGGCGAGAAGTGCGTCTGGGGCCGCCCCCCCGTAGGAGCCGCTGTGTACCGGCCCGACGAGCGTCTCGACCGTGACATCGACAACGGCGACGCCCCGCAACGAGGTCGTGAGAGTCGGCTCACCGGGCGACACGTTGTCCATGTCGCAGACAATGACCGCATCGGCGGCCACCAGCTCAGGATGCGCCGAAATGTACGCCTCGAGACCCAGTGAACCGGTCTCCTCGGCGCCGTCGATGAGGAGCTTCACACCTGCGGGACAATCGGGGCCGAGCGCCAGCAGAGCGCCGAGATGGGCCGCGATCCCCGCCTTGTCGTCGGCCGAGCCGCGGCCATAGAGCCGCCCGGCACGGACCTCGGGTACGTACGGCAGACTATCCCAATCTTCCTCGTGGTTCGCCGGCTGGACGTCGTAGTGGGCGTACAGAAGCACGGTCGGCGCGGCCCCGACCGGCGGGCGCGCTGCATACACGGCCGGCGGATCGGGCGGTACATCCAGGAAACGCACCTCGGGCATGCCGGCCCCTCGAAACAGGCCGGCCACCGTCTGCATCGCCTGCTGGAGAGGTTCGGGCGGGTGGCCCGGGAAAGCCACCGACGGGATGCGGACCAACCGTTCCAGCGCCTCTCTCACTGCCGGCATGACGTCGACCACGCGTCGACGCATCGCGCCCACGTCGAAGCTCGTGGACGTCTGCAACCCGTCAGTCATTGACAACCCCCAATCGGCCGTCGTTGCCCTGCCCCTGGATTCTCGCCACTCCCGCTCAAGCGGGCCGATCCCGTGTCACCGACTCAGGTCCCGCGCGCGCTTTGGATTGCGGCGCAGTTCCGACAACGCCGCCCGCAAAGCGATTCACGCCGCGGCGACCAGCATGGCCTCCAGAAGCGCCTTCTGGAGCCCAGCCGGCAACCTGCGCAGAGACTGATTCCAGATGTCAGCCGGCAGCCGGCTTGCGCAGCGGCGCGTAATCGAAGTCAAAGTCGAAGTGCCGCGGACCAAGCACCTTCTGGCCCTCCTCTGTCTGCCAGGAGACTGGAGCGGGCAGGGCGACGACGGCCAGATGCTGCCCGACTCGCGCATTCGGATTGGTAACCGGCTCGCCGGAGTCGCCGTCGAGCACACAAATGAGGTCGGGACACGTAACGTCAGGGGTGCCGTCAAGCCAGGTCACGAGATTCTCGTTCTTGAACCAGATGCGGTAGGTGACCCCCTGATCCCCACCCAGACCCTCGAGCGTGGTCTCGCCCACGGTGAATCCCTTTACGTCTTGCCATTCGCTCTTCGTGACGGTTCCACGGAACGCGACTCGGCCTGCGCCCGCCTTGGCGACGGCCGCCGCACCGTCAGCCCCGCTTTCTCTGGCCTCGCGAAGGGCGGTCCCAACGCCCTGCGACTGGCCGATGGCTCCCAGGATCACGACGTCGCGCATCTCCCGCCAGAGGAGTGCATGGTCGGCCACCCAGATCTGGTTGTGGCTGGCCACCGCCAAGGCTCTGGCCAGAGCCTCCGCGCGCTGATCGTTGGCGACCTTGGTGAGAAGTGCGGTGTCGCCGATCTCGTTCACGAGCGCCTGCGGAGCGAGCGGCAGGCCGGCCAGGTAGAACATCGATTGTTCGAGCTCCGGCACCGCTCGACCGACGGGGTCGGCGTCGACGACAGGCAGGCCAAGCACTGCTGCCGGGTAGAGCGCGTCGGCTACGCTGGCGCCGCCGAGCTCGCCCGTGATCAATGCATCGAATGCCCGCCCGAGATGCTCGCTCAAGGCCTGCACGGCCAGAACAACGGGGCGTTCTTCTGTCCGGGGAAGACCGGCGTAGGGCTCCTCCGACCCGCGGGTGAGTCCTCCGACACCGTAGGGGCAGCCTACCAGGGCGTCTCCACGAAGCTCGTCGGGAGCTGCGAGCGTCACGGCGTGTCCGTGGTCGTAGGCGCTCTTCATGGCCATGCGACCCTCTGCGGGATCGCCTCCGCCGCCACACCCCAGGACCGTTGCGCCCAACAGGATGTCGTCGACTTCTCTGTACTCCAAGGTTCTCACGTTGTTCCTCCGCGTCAGTGGCCGGTGGCCGTTTCCCGCGATGCGCGAGTCATGGCTCCTCCAACGTTTCCCTCTGGGTCGCGTGATCGGCGAGCCCATATCCCGCGGTGGCCTCGGCAGGCGGGAACGGATACGTGCGCTTGCTGTGGCGAAGCCCCGCATCGACGAGCATCTCGGCGAACCTGATAGTGGCCGGCATCGGGTCGATGACCGGAATCCCCACGTGCCCCCGTTCCTCCAGCCCTTGCCGCACCGCATCGGCATAACCGAGCAGACCCGTGCAGCCGAAGACCACGACGTGAGCACCATCGCGCTCGACTGCTCCAACCGACTGCTCTATGAGGTCGTGCAGGAGACGATTCTCGCTGCTCGACAGGTCGAGGACGGGGATATCCACCCATCGCACCGAGGCCAGCTTGTCCGACAGCCCATACAACTTGGCCCGGTTCTCGAATCCCGGGACTGAGCCTTCCATCGTAGTGACGACGCTGAATCTGTGCCCAAGGAGAGAGGCGAGATGCATGGTCGTCTGGCAGGCGCCGACAACTGGGATGGAGACCATCTCGCGCGCCGCCAGGAGGCCTGGGTCGTCCATGCAGTCGATGATCGCGGCATCCACTCCTTCGCGCTCGGCTTCCACGACCCTGAGGATCACGCCCGGAGCCGCCAACGCCGCGTCGAACTCCGATTCGATGGAAGCCGGCCCACGTTCGATCTGCGTCAGCGTGATCTCCGTTCCCAAACCCGCCAGCGACGAGTAGGCGCGAGCATCTCGAAACCCTGCGGCGGTGATCGGCACGACTACGCGGATCCGCCGGGGAGACTGCCCCATATGAGTCACCTCCATTCCTGCTGCGCCGCTGCCGCGAAAGACCTCATGAAAGCGCCGGGCCGGTAGCCGAATCCTGTGCGGCCGGGCCGGCAGGTTGAGACAGCTCGACGCCCTCGAGCACCTCCTCGGCGCGGTGACACGCTACCATCCGCTGTGGTCTCACGTCCCTGAGAACCGGGACCTCCTCACGGCAGCGTTGGACCTCGAGCGGGCAACGCGGATGGAACACGCAACCCGACGGCGGAGCCGCGGCGCTCGGCGGGTCTCCGGTGAGCGCGATATGCGACGAACGGGCCGCGGGATCGAGCTCCGGCACAGCGGAGCGAAGCGCCTTCGTATAGGGATGTGCCGGGCGTTGCAGCAGCTCGCCGGTCGGGCCGGATTCTGCGACCTTGCCGAGATACAGCACGACGGTCGCCTCGCAGAGCTCGCTGACCACGGCGAGGTTGTGCGTGATAAGCAGGTAGGCGAGCTGATGCTGATCGCGCAGCCCCTGGATCAGCGCCAGGATCCGGGCTTGGGCCGTCACGTCCAGCGCGCTCGTCGGCTCATCGAGTATCAGCGCCTGGGGGCCGACCGCCAGCGCACGAGAAATGGCGACGCGCTGCCGTTGCCCGCCCGACAACTGGTGTGGGAACCGACTCGCGAACTCCGGATCCAGCCCGACCTCCGCGAGGAGCTCCTCCACGCGAGCGGACACCTGGCGCCGGGGGACGATCCCATGCGTTGTCAGCACCTCCGCGATCGTGGCGCCGATCTGCATCCTCGGATCCAGCGTGTTGTCGGGGTCCTGAAAGACGATCTGGACGTTCCGCCGGTACCCCTTGAGGCCCCGCCCCCGAAGTCTCAGCACGTCACGTCCCCGAAAGAGCACTTCGCCGCCGGCGGCGGGGCCAAGCCGCACGATGGCTCGACCGATGGTGCTCTTGCCCGAGCCGCTCTCGCCCACCAGGCCGAGACCGAAGGGCCCGGTGGGCAGCCCGAACGATACGCCGTCCACTGCCCGGACTCGCCCGAACCGCACACGCAGGTCGCGGACCTCCATGAGCGGGGTCATGAGCCGGCCACGGCTACCGCGATCCTGGGGACCGCAGCGAGGAGCTCGCGCGTATAGTCGTCTTGCGGTTGCCTGATCACGCGATCCGTTTCCCCGGCCTCCACCACCCGTCCCGCTCGCATGATGGCGACGTGGTCGCAGAGCTCCGCGACCACCGCCAGGTCATGACTGATGAACAGGATCCCGATCTCCTTCTGATCGCGCAGTTCGCGGAGGAGCTCGAGGACGTCAGCCTGGACGGTGACGTCGAGCGCGCTTGTCGGTTCGTCGGCGAGCAGCAGATCGCAGCGAAGAGCCAGGGCCATCGCTATGGAGATGCGCTGGAGCTGGCCTCCGGACAGCTGAGACGGATACCGGTGAAGCAGGTCCGGCGAAAGAAATACGCTGCGCAGCGCCGCTGTCGCCCGCTCGCCGGCGTCGGTGCGCGATGCAGCCCCGTGGAGCTCCAGCGCCCACAGGAAGACCTGGCCGACCCTGAACACCGGATTGAACGCCATCGCCGGGCTCTGGAAGATCATCGCGACCCGTTTTCCACGGATGTCGCGCATCGCGCGCTGCGGCAGGTCCACCAGTTCCTGCCCGTCAAGCAGGATGCTTCCGTCGACGCGCGCGCCCACCGTCCCGGCCAATCCAAGCACGGCCAAGGTGGTCATCGACTTCCCCGACCCGCTCTCTCCCGCAAGACCCACGATCTGCGACCGGTCGACCTCGAGCCGGTCCATCTCCACCACCGGCCGCGCGCCAAAGCGAACACGCAGGTCGTTGATCTCCAGAAGGCTCACGACTTCACGATCCGTTTGGGGTCGAGCACGTCGCGCAGGCCGTCGCCGAGCAGGTTGAAGGCCAGCGCGGTGATCAGGATGGCGAGTCCCGGGAATGTCACGAGCCACCACTGCGTCGTGAAGTAGGCCTCACCCTGACTGACCATGAGGCCCCAGTCGGGCGTCGGATCCTGGGCTCCCAGCCCCAGGAAGGAGAGGGCCGCGGCGGTGAGGATGACCCCGCCCACATCGAGGGAGATCTCCACGATGAGCGGCGTGATGGCGTTTGGCAGGATGTGGCGAAAGATGATCCGTCGTCGCGAGATCCCCAGTGCACGACAGCTCTCGACGTACGGCCGCCCCGCGACCGAGGCGGCCTGCCCCCGGATGAGGCGCGTGTACCAGGGCCACCACGCGATGGCGATCGCCAGCGTCGTGCTGGTGAGGCTGGGGGGAAGCACCGCCGCGAACGCCAGTGCCAGAAGCAGGGCCGGGAAGGCCAGAAAGACATCCGTCACGCGCATGATGATCTCATCGACAATCCCTCCGAAGAACCCGGCCGCCAGGCCCAGGGGGATGCCGATGATGCACGATATGAGGATCACGAAAAACGCAATCAGCGGTGAGACGCGGGCTCCGTAGATAACGCGAGACAGGATATCGCGGCCCACCTGGTCGGTGCCGAACCAGTGACTCATCGAGGGCGGCAGCAGCACCGACAGCGGATGCGAGGCGGAGCCCGCATCGGCGGGAAACGGCGCAATGAGGGGCGCCAGGAGAGCGACGAGAACGATCGCGGCCGACATGATGCCGCCCGCGACGAGCAGGGGATTGCCTCGCAGGTAGCCGCGGATGACGGCGAAGCGGGGCCGGGTGAGGGTCACGGTCTGGGTCATTGAAGCCTGATCCTCGGGTCCAGCACAGCCTGCACGAGATCGACGATGAGATTCGCGATCACGTAGACGATGGCGATGAGGAGGGTCACTCCCACGATCGCCGGCGTGTCAAGCGACGCGATCGATGCAGCGGCGTAGCTGCCCAATCCCGGCCAATCGAAGATCGACTCGACGAGGAACGTGTTGACGAGCGAGTAGGCGAAGACCAGGGCGATCACCGCTGCCACCGGGTTCCACGCGAGCTTCATGGCGAAGCGCGCAAAGACCGACCGCTCCGAGAAGCCGAGGGAACGCACCATCTGCACGTGGGTCTCGCCGAGCGTGTCGAGCACCGTCGCACGCACCATCCTGGCGATCACGCCCGCTGGATAGGCCGCAACCACCAAGGCAGGCAGGACGAGATGGGAGAGCGAACTTGCCAGCATCGGCCAATTGCCGCTCACGAGCGAGTCGATCACGGCGATGCCCGTGTAGGTGTGGAGGGGGTGAGCGAACGCGACGTTCGGGTCGTACTCTCCTGTGACCGGCAGCACATGCAGCTTCTGAAAGAACACCAACTGGAATATGAGCGCCATCCAGAAGATCGGCATCGACACGCCGAAGATGGCGCCGACCCGGATGACGTGGTCCACCAGTCGCCCAGGACGGGCGGCCGATATCAAGCCCAGCGGGACGCCTACCGCGACGGCGATGAGCAGCGCGGCGCCCACCAGTTCCAGCGAAGCAGGCGCGGCCTTGCGCAGGTCCGACAATACGGGCCGATGGGTGTGGATCGAGGTGCCCCAGTCCCCCGTGACGACGCCCTTGAAGTACCTGATGACCTGCACCGCCACCGGTTGATCGAGGCCCAGCTGTTTGCGGACCTGCGCGATCTCCGAAGGTGGCGCGTGCGGTCCCGCCCAGGCAACCGCCGGATCACCTGGCACCACGCGGGCGATCAGGAACGTCAGGATGACGACGCCGGCGATGACGCCGATCGCGAGAACGGCCCGTCGGCCGATGTACCGTGTCAACTCGGCAGTGGCTTAAGGTTGTAGACGAAGACCACGTTCGGATAGGCGGGATTCACCTGCAGATTCCCTACGGTCTTGAGGAGCGCATACTGGTAGTTGGAGTTGTAGAGGAAGAGCGTCGGGGCGTCATGCAGCAGGGTGACCTGCATCTGCTTGTAGAGAGCGACGGCTGCCGCCCGATTGGTCGCCGCTTCCCTCTCGGCTTTGGCCATCATCGCGTCAAGCGACGGGTTACTGTAGTAGCAGAGGTTGTAGTACGGGGTCGCCTCGCTATGGAAGAGGTTGATGAACCACGAGTACGGGTCGGCGTAGTCGGGCCACCAGTACATCAGGGTCATGTCCTGCCGCTGGCTGAGAGTGGTCGATTGAGCCTTCGCCCACTGCGTCGGCCACGCGAGCGGCTTGATGCTCAAGTTCACATTCAACTGTGAGAGGTCGGACTTCATGATGGTCGCCACAAGCTGTTCGGTGGAGTCGCCCTGCGTATAGGTGAGCGTCAGACTCATGGGCTTCTTGCCCGGGCCGTAGCCCACCGAGTTCAGCATCTGTGCTGCCTTTGACGAGTCGTATGTGTAGTTGGGCAGGTCATCGAAATGGCCCCACAGGCCGGGCGGGACGACGCCGCTCGAAAGCACGACCGCACCTTTGAGCGCCGCCACGATGCCCTTGTAGTCGATCCCCCAGGAGATCGCCTGACGCACGGTCAGGTTGGCGAGCGGTCCGCTCTTGCAGTTCATCAGACCGAACAGATTCTGCCAGGAAGGATCGTTGGTGGTCTGGACCTTAGGGTTGTTCTTCAGCGACGCCCACAAAGGCGGGGACAGCTGCTCGACGAAGCTCACCTGACCCGAGGTGAGCAGCTGGGCGGCCGTCGTATCCTGCGGCACCACCCGGTACACCACTCGCTTGTAGTGGGTGCCGCTCCATCCTCCCCAATACTTCGCAAAGGCGGTCTGAACCAGCTCGGTCTCCTGCCCACTGTTCCACGCCTCCACCGTGTAGGGTCCGGTGCCGGCGTCGTGCCCGGCGTCGAACCACTTGGTCAGCGACCCGCTGCCGGCGGCCTTGGTGTCGAAGATGTAAGCCGCGTAGTCCGCCGACGCATTGAGGTCGAGCGGAGATGCGTACTTCAAGTGGAACACGACGGTGTCTGGGCTGGGCGTGTCGATGCTCTTCACCGCGCCCCAGATGTAGGCGGCTCCCTGGTTCAGCTTGATCGTGCGCTCGATCGCGGCCTTCACCGCCTGGGCGGTCATCAGCCGGCCCGTATGGAAGTACACGTTGGGCCGCAGCTGGAAGGTCCAGGTCAGCGCGTTCGCCGACGACGTCCAGCTCGTCGCGAGCAGCGGGTCGACCTTCTCGGTCGCCGAGTCGTAGCGGGTGAGCGTCTCGTACATGTTGCTCATCCCGATGATCTCATTCGAGTAGCTGGTGGACGGATCCCACCCCACCATCACCTGCGTATAGGTGTCGTAGGTGAATGTTGTGGATACCGGCCCCGTCGGGGAGCTAGACGGCGCACTCGAACCGCAGGCCGCCAGCAGGAGGAGGCTCATCGCAACCCCCGCAGCGATCAGTAGGACCTTGAACCGCGACATGATCACAACCTCCTTCAAGAATCCGGGTTTGCTCTCACGGACTGCCCTGGGCAGCGGCAGTGGCAAGGTCGTCGAGATCACGGTCGGAGAACCGGTCGAACAGGAAGCGGATGACCTCGACGATCCGCTCCATGTCCTCCACGTAGATGTGCTCGTCCACCGTGTGCTCCGCCCTCGCACCGTTGCCCAGCGGCAACACGTTGATGCCGTGCTCGTGATAGACGGCTGATTCCA
This sequence comes from uncultured Actinomycetes bacterium, assembly GCA_963751565.1. Lineage (GTDB taxonomy): Bacteria > Actinomycetota > Thermoleophilia > UBA2241 > UBA2241 > Bog-752. The sequence goes on from CAVVVA010000010.1 coordinate 10,384, forward strand.
GGCCACCGGTGATGCGCGCAATTCGCGGCTCGATCCCGGCATGGCGAAGCGCCGCCGTGGCGATGTCGACCAAAGGTGTATCCCGATCGATCGAGTAGGCCCTGTAGCCCAGCTCACGGGTCACCTCGGCATGAGCCCCCTGGGCAGCCGCGGCAACCCTGAAGACGTCGGCCATGGTGTCGCTGACGCGTACGCACGTGTCGTGATCGAGGCTGCGCACCTCGGCCTCGATGTGGACCCGATCGGGTATGGCGTTGCGGACGCTGCCCCCCTGATCGTGCCGACGTTTGCCGTCGTTGAATCGTCGATTCTCCCGAGGTTGGCGACCACGATGGCACACGCGGCAGCCTTGATGGCCGAGATCCCCTTCTCGGGCTCCATTCCGGAGTGAGCAGCCTTCCCCGTGATGTCGATGTCGAGATCGATATGCGATGGTCCACCGACCACAATCGCATCGATGGAGTCCATGTCAAGAAGAAACCCGCGAGTCCCGTGCAGAAGGGAGTAGTCGAGGTTCCTGGCTCCTTTGAATCCCGTTTCTTCTTCGCGAGTGACAACGAACTCCAGCGGTGGATGCCGCTCCGCCGTCAGGACGGCCTCTTGGAACTCCGCGATTCCCGCCTTGCAGTCGGCCCCGAGGATCGTCTGGCCGGCAGACGACACAACCCCCTCCCGAAGCACCGGCTCGATTCCCACGCCGGGCTTGACGGTGTCGCCGTGCATGGCAAACAGGAGCGGCACCGAGGCGGTGGCGTGTTTGCCCGGCACGCTCCCGATGAGGTTGCCGTAGTCGTCGCGCCGACACGTCGCGCCGAGAGATCGAGCGAACTCGCCGGAAAGGTGGGAGAGAAACTCGGACTCCTCGCCCGACTCGCTCGCAATCCGGACCATCTCGAAGAGATTGCGAATCAGTCGCTCAGACATTCACCGACCTCTCCGGGATCCTCTGGGGCGAACCGACGAAACGCCGCGGCAGACCACCGCCGACTACCTGCCGAGCGCCTTTGCAAGACCGGCCAGCTCGGAATCGAGAACTTGGCCTGCCTCCATGATCTGCACGCCGTCGAGCCACACCGACGTGTTCAGACAGATGCCGTCGGAGTGCGAGGGTCCGGGTAATCCACCAGGATAGAGATCGGCGCTCACATGCCCGATGCCCCATTCCGTCGCACCCCAGACGCGCTCGTCCTCGAGAATGTTGCCGGTCAGTCGCGCGCCAGGGTTGAACCCGTAACAGACGTGGGCGAGCATGCGCATGCGGGGGTGGTTGAAATGTTTCGTCCAGGTGTCGAATTGCCGTGCCTGCAACCCGCCGTCCACCTTCACGATCTCGCCGCGTTTGACGGTGAGCGCGACGGGTTCGCTCAAAACGCCGATGCAGGGCGGCACCAACGAACCATCGAACACGATCGTGCCGTTGACACTCTCCAGATCAATCGGCCACGAGATCTGCCCGGCCATGAAGTACGAACCCGGCGTCGATGCTCGTCCGAGCTCCGCAACGGCCTGGCCCCAGTCGCTGTTGTCGAATTCGACGTCGCCGCCGGCGGGCGTTGCCATGCGCACATGCTTGGCGTTGAACGTCATCTCCGTGATGCGATCCTCGAAGGCGCCCAGCGCCGCGTAGTCGATTCGCCCGATGCAGCGGACCATCATGTCGGTGTTCACGCCAACCAGGCACAGGTGACGCAGTTTGTGGTTCTCCTCGAGCGCCCGGTCGTAGGGAGTCGAGTACAACAGCCATTTGTTGTTGAGCTCAACCCACGCGTCGGTTGTCGTTAGCAGGGCAGTCAACGACTCCACGGGCAGCATCGGGTCGGCGTCTTTGCCCACGCCGAGTGGCGACGCAGTCCACACGACGAGTGGCTTGGCGTCGCAGGCAAAGGCAGCCCGAGCGATCGCATCCACGACGTCGGGATCACTCTCTGTGTCCGCGGTCACGGTGAATGTTTCGCCCGGCTTGAGCTCGAAGAGCTCCCGGCAGAGGACGTCGCTCGCCTTACCGAGCTCGTATTCGTAGAAACGCGGCATACCTGCTCCCCCCTCTTCCAGAGATTCGGGCTCTCGTCGCCGTGAGCGGTCAGCTAATCATCCAACAAGGACAGGACCAGGTCGTCAAGGAAGGCGCGAAACGCGTCGGCGTCCTCGTCCATTGCTCCGTCCACGACCTCGGCAATGCGTTCTCGCAGCCCCTCGAGAGCCTCATTCGACAGCCCTGCACTCTCGAGCACCGCTACGAGGCGCCGCGTGGCGTCGATCAGCCGGAAGGGTCCATACGCCGCGGGCTCATCGAGAAGGCCGCGGGCGCTGGTCACCATGAACCCCGCCAGGTCCGCGAATCGATTCGTCAGCCGTTCACGGGTCGAGTCATCCATCGTAGGTCTCCCAGAAGCATACGCCTTCGGTCCTGCGCCGCGGAGGGTTGGGCGTCTTCGCCGGATAGCCCACGGTCACGATCAGCACCGGGGCGACCTCTTCGGGCAAATGCAGGAGGCGCCGCACCGCGGTCTTGTTGAACGATGCCACGATGCATGAGCCCAGTTGCTCGGCGTAGCGCAGCAAGTGTGATGACATACGCCGCCATCGGCGCATCCATGGTGGTGCTCACCGATGCGTCAGACTCCGCGAGCAGCTCGAGGGAACCCCCCAGGTCCTCGCAGACCACGATGGCCGCCGGCGGCTCGCCGATGAGCCCCGGCGACACCATGCGCAGTTTCGCGAGCCGCCTCTCGTCGGTGACTATGACGAACCGCCACGTCTGCCGGTTTCCGCCTGTCGGCGCCCAACAGGCCGTCTCCACAAGCCGCCTCAGCACCTCGGGTGAGACGGGGCGCCGCTCGAACTTGCGCACGCTTCTGCGCTCCTTGATCGCTTTCAGCAGATCCATTCAAGCCTCCCGGCATCGGTGTTGGCATGGTTGGACCGCCAAGCCGGCGGTTGAGCCGATCATCGGCGCGCTGCAACCCTCCTGCAACCACGAGCCGCACTACGGGGCGGCGCTCAGGGGTCCTCGGCGGTGGATCCGCTCAGTCTTCCACGCATGAAATGACACTCTGCGGCACTCGGGGACACTGGCGGCAGCGGTGCGGGCGGTCCGCGGTCTGTAGGCGACCGGCGCCCCGCGCGCTATTCTCCACACGGCGCGGGGAAGTGCCGTCAAGTGAGGGAGCCTCGATGCACGCGCGTCGCGTCGTTCTCGTCGTGGGGATTGCGTCACTGCTCGCTCTGCCGCCGGCCGGCTGCGCAAACCCAGGTTCCATGCCACGCCTCCAAATGAACGTGATCGTCGGCCCCGAGGCCCACCAGGTGAGCATCCTTGTCAAGGGTGTCACCGGTAAGCGCGGTGGAGCCTATACGGGAATCGTGCTGACCTATCCCGACGGTCACCGTCGGATGCTCGACACCTTCACATTCGGAGCCAACGACGTGGATTACAGGGAACTCGATGGGCTACCCGGCGGGGTCTACACGTGCACCGCTTACGCGGTGCCGGTTGAGACCAACGACGATCTCATCCAGCACGGCGTGCGAGGCTACAAGCCATTTCCGGTCGACGAGATGGTCGAGAAGAACGTCGCGGCGTCGGCGACGTTCGTCATTCCATGATCGCCGGCGGCGCCTATGGCTGGACGTACAAGCCCGTCAAGAAGGGCTCCTACCGCCTGCGGGCCGCGATCGCCAGGACGGCCACCCGCACGGCCGGCAGGACGACCTGGCGCAGGTTCAAGGTGAAGTAGGCGCCACCCATCTCCGAGCGTTAAGGGGTCGGCAGCACGCGGGGCGATTCTGCCACACGCGACCGGGGCCGTGGCGTTGCCAGTTCCGGCTACGCATGCGCCTGATGCACCGTCCCCGAACTTGACCGCCCGCGAGTGCGGGTGTAAGTCGCATTCATACGTAAAGGATGCGACTCGCACCATCACGGCAGTGAGGACGCACTGATCCGCCGGTAGCCTTTGCGGCCACCTGTTCGCCGGCGGGGAGCGACTGGTGAGACCGGCCTCAAGAGTTTGTCTTCGTGCTCTTCTGGAGCCGATGCACGAAGGGCACGTACGTAGGTCAGGGGGACTGCGATGAACCAGCGGCATGCTTCGACAAGCGCCCGCCGATCAAGGCTGCGGCTGCTCGTGGCCGGCATGGTCTTGGCGCTGGTGGTCTTCCTGGCGCTGGTGATCTGCCAGGGTTCGGTTGAGGCGACGGCCGCTTCATCGCACCCGACTGTGCTGAAGACGTGCTCCTACGCGGCGCTGAAGGCGGCCGTCCAGAAGGGCGGCGTCGTCCGTTTTGCCTGCAACGGCACCGTCTCTTTCAGCGATCCGATCTGGGTCACGAAGACCGTGACGATCGACGCGTCCGGCCACGCCGTGACGCTTGACGGACAGTCGAAGCGGCAGATCTTCCGCGTGACCGGCGGCAGCCTGACGCTCGTCAACCTGACCCTGGCGAACGCCTTCGTGGTCGGTAACGACGGCTATCCGTCCTCGGCGGTGACCCCCTGGGACCTGGACGGCGCTCCCGGCAGCGACGGGCGCGAAAGGCGCCGCCGGCATGCACCGGTGGCGGGGTCGACAACGACGGCACGGACGGTCGAGCCGGGGGGCAACGGCTACCTCCGGCGGCGACGGCGGCAATGCCCTCAACGGTGGCGACGGCGGCCCCGGCCAGGGCGGAGCGATCGTGGTCGCCCCGGGGGCGCAGCTCGTGGTGATCGGCGGGACCTTCAAGGACGACGAGGCCAGAGGCGGCTCCGGTGGGAACGGCGGCGCGGGGTGGCAACGGCGGCAAGGGCGGGCAGGGCCGGCGATGGCGGCGATGGCGGCGCCGGCGCGCAAGATCAGCGCCCACCGGCCGGCGACGGCGGCGACGGAGGCAACGGCGGCAACGGCGGCAACGGCGGCAACGGTGGCAACGGCAGCGACGGTGGTCTGGGAAGCCAGGGCGCAGGCGGCGCGATCTACAGCCAGGGCACGGTCACCATTGTGGGCACCACCTTTGACGGCGACACCGCCACCGGCGGCGAGGGTGGCGCAGGTGGCAACGGTGGTGGTGGCGGTCAGGGCGGCGTGTGCGGTTACGGAGGCTTTGGCGGCGATCGGCGGCTCCGGCGGCTACGACGGAGACCGATGAGTATAGCTTCGGCTTGTACGGGGATGACGGCAGACGCGGGCCAGCGCCGGCGATGGGGGCGCGGCCGGTGCCCCGGGCAAGGGCGCCCAAGGCGGAGCGGGCCTCGGGGGCGCGATCTACAGTGCGGGCGTCCTGAGAGTGTTCGGCGCCACGTTCGCCGCTACCGTGGCCGCAGGGCGGCCCCGGTGGGAACGGAGGCGATGCCGCCGACCCGGGTAACGGCGGAGCGGGCGCCGGAGGGCTAAGGATCGGCGGCAGAGGTGGCGACGGCGGGAACGGTGCAAGCGGCAGCAAACGGCGGCAACGGCGGAGACGGCTCCGGCGGAGCCATCTACACCGAGAAGGGCAGCACCGCGGTGATCGAGTCGTGCACGCTTCAGCACTGCGAAGGCCAAGGGAGACGAGGGCGGTTCGGGCGGGGACGGTTCGAGTGGCGGCGATGGCGGCCATTCGCTGGCTTGACTGACGACGACTATGGCTCCCGCCGGTGTGGCGGGTGGCAACGGCGGCAACGGCGGCGACGGCGGCTCGGGCGCGCTGGGAGGCAGCGGGGTCGGCGGCGCCGTTTACGCGGGCTCGCCTGGCGATGACACTGGTGCCCTCTCACGGCGGTAAGTCCACCACCAGGCATCCGAGCCTGTGCGGCCGGCGCGATGCCTTGTACTGATCGCGACGCCGCGCGGTGCCTGGACTCTCGTCGCACTGCCGTCCGGCGAACGGGAAGGCCACATCCGGGGAGGGTCATGAAAAGGCGGCTGCTCGTCGTTCTCATGTGCGCTTTCGTGCTGGCCACTGTGCCGGCGACGGCCAACGCGCATGTCATGAAGAAGCGCCGGGCCGCGTACAAGCGGACGCTGACGCTCTACCCGAAGCAGTGGAAGTCCTGGACGAAGCAACGCGAGACCCTGGAAACCACGCTGAACGGCATCCGCGACTAGGTGGAGGAGCTCAACCCCTCCGATCCCGACTACCAGACCAAGCTTCAGGCTCTGGAGGCTGAAGCCAAAGGGGAGCACGACACGAACAACGCCTGGCTGACCCTGGCGCTGCCCAACCTCGACAAGCGCCTGACCAGCTTCACGGCCGGCAAGGTGAAGTGGTTCAAGAGCAAGTCCGACAAGAAGCGCTTCCGCGACGGGATGCGCGGCGTCAAGGGCGGCTTCGACCTGCTGTTCAGCAATGGCTTCGGCGACTTGATCAAGGGGGCCGGGAACCTCTCGACCGACGATCTCACCGACTACGCCACGCAGGCCACAGGCTCGGACAACGGCCAAGCGCTCGGCGGCGCCAGGTTCGCCGAGGGCATGGCGACGCTCAAGAATCTGGTCTAGGGGGCGGCGCCGCGGAGAGCAGGCTGCCCGGCGGGCCGGGAAGTCGAGAGGCGACTTCGGCCAGGTGAGTCACGCCCGGCCGGGCCGCAGGGCATGGCGCACCCGCACCGCGGACAGCACCGCGGCGCACACCATGAACCCCATCGAGGTGTAGAAGGCGGCGTGCACGCCCGTGGTGAAAGCCAGGGCAAGTTGCGGCCGCAGACGGGTGCTGCCCACGAAGATGGCGAAGGCCAGGCCGCGGGATATCGCGTGGGCCGCTATCAGGATGGCGACCGAGAAGGAGAACACCATGCCCACGTTGGCGAAGGTGCGCAGCACGCCGGAGGCGACACCGAACGAGCGGCCGGGGGCCGCCTTCATGACCGCGGCGTTGTTGGCCGGGAAGAAGGCGCCCGAGCCGATGCCGTTGACGACGGCCGCCACAACAACGACCCAGAGCGGCGTGGTGAGCCCCAGGTGAGCGTAGATGGCCAGCGCCACGCACTGGATGGCAAGACCCACGGTCGCCGGATACACAGCTCCCAGGCGGTCGGCCAGCCGTCCCGCGACGGGGCCGATGAAAGCGCCCACGAGGTAGCCCGGGACCAGCACGAGCGCGGCGTGCAAAGGCGTGAGCTGGCGCACGCCCTGCAGATACATGGTGACCAGGAAGAGGGTGGCGAAGTTGGCCAGGCTCTGCAACAGGGCGGCGAACAACGTGGGGCTCATGGTGGGCACGCGAAAGAGCGTGAGGTCGAGCATGGGTTCGGCCTGACGGTGCTCGACGGCCACGAAGGCAACCAGCAGGACCGCTCCGGCGATGAGGTAACCGAGCAGGGTCGCATCGGCCGGGCTGGTGGCCAGACGGGTGACGGCCCACAGCACGCAGAAGAGCCCGCCGCCCAGGAGCGCCATGCCGGCCACATCGACGCGATGCGCGCGACGCTCGCCGCGATCATGGAGCACGCGCAGGGCAAGGGCGATGGCGGCGATGCCGATGGGCACATTGATGCCGAAGATCCAGCGCCATGAGACGTACGTCGTGATGAGTCCCCCGAGGAGGATGCCCAGCACGGCGCCCGCGCTCCAGCCGACGCTCGTGTAGCCGTAGGCCCGTCCCCGCCGTCCGGCCGGGAAGGTGTCGGCGATCACCGCGCCGCTGTTGGCGCTGATCAAGGCGCCGCCGACGCCCTGGACGATGCGAAAGCCGATGATCGTCGCCTCGCCCGTGGCCAGGGCGCAGAGCAGCGAGCCCAGCACGAACACCGCGAAGCCCATCTCGTACATGCGCACGCGGCCGAACATGTCGCCAAGACGGCCGACCTGGGTGGACAGGACCGTCATCACCAGCAGATAGGCGATGATCACCCAGATGATGCCGCTCAAGGGCACGTGCAGCGAGCGCTCGAGCACCGGCAGGGCAAGCACGACGATCGTCGTGTCGACGGCCGCGATGAGCACGCCCGTGACGACGACGAGCAAGGCGAGGCCGGTGTGCGCGGCTTCCTCGGTCGGTTCCGGCCGGATCGTCGCCGAGGAAGGGGTCAGGCTCACGTCTTTGCTCCCCCGATCAGAACGACCCGCCGCGCGCCGCGACGACCTCCTCGAGGAAGCTGTTGTGCAGTGAGCTTGCCGGATCGTCGGCCCAGCGGCAGAGCAGCTCGAACATGGGCCTGGTGACGGTGAACGCCAGGAGGCCTGGATCGAGATGTCTGCGCATGGCCTGGTCGGTCGCGCCGATGACGGCCTGCGGGGCGTCGAAGTCGCTGAACACCGAGGCCAGCTGCCCGCAGCCGGAGCTGAAAGGCGCCACGACCGGCGGGTCGCCGGGACGACTGTAGTAGGAGGAACCGGTCACGAGCACGGCGAGCTGATCGGCGTTGACGTAGAAGGTGACCGAGCGCAGGTAGTCGTACTGGTCGGCGTGCAGAGGACCGATGAGCACGTGGCCGTGCTGCGGGTGGTAGCCGGGCGCACTGTCCAGCCAGAGGTCCATGAGCTCGTGCGAGGCGCGCAGACCCTCCTCGTCGACCAGGAACTCCACCATCTTCGCGCGGGAGCGGCTCTGCAGACCGAGCAGATGTGGAGCCCCACAGCCGTGCTGCTCCTTGGTGAGGTGCAGGGTCTTGCCCTCGCGCCAGCGCGGAAAGGAGGCAAAGACGCACTCGCGCGCCGCGGCGGGCGCGACCAGCGGCGCGAAGGGCGCCGGATCGGGCGCGTCGTAGAGACCGATGAGTGGTTCGCCGATCGAGAGGGTCGCGACGATGGTGGCGGGATCAGGCTGCATGATGGCCTCCGGGGGTGCCGACGACTTCTTCATTGCGCTTGACGGAGAGTACCTCTTGCGAACGCTGTCGCGCGAGTCACGCAGCCAGCGCAGCGATCACCGCCGCGGTCGCACAGACGCGGCCGAGGCGGGCAGGGATGTGCTCGCCCTTGACACTGCAGCCAGACGCAGCGCCAGAAGAGGGTACGGAACGACGCTCCGTGGTACTCAGCGTCACCATCCGGGTGCTACCCAATACGCCGCCACTTCGACCAGGTTCCGACAGCGCTCTTGGGCCGGCGCCAGAGATGGGGGCATCCCGCTGGGACCAACACGGGAAGTGGACCAAGGAGTGGAGTCCGGTCACCCCCTTAGAGCAGCTTGACGATAGTACTCCTCCGCAAGCTGCTCGAATGAGTGTGCTACAAGGTCTTCCACTGTCGGTTTGAAAGCACCCTGTAGGGAGAATCCCCGGAAGAACTCGCCGGCCTCATAGCCGCCTTCGTGGAGCATGTGCCACGTGGGCAAGTATCCGAACACTGCCCCTGCGCAAGCGACTGGAATCGTCTGCAACTCCGGAAACGCGCGATGGAGATGGGCCTCATATTCGATCACTACTTCGGCCGTCAGAGCGACGATCTGCAACTCACTCGCGAGTCCGACGCGCGAGATGCGGAGCGGATTCTCGCCAACCTTCCCATCGATCAAGTCACTCAGCGGGTGGTCAATGCTCCCGTGCGAGAGGCAGGGCCTCAACGCGCGCCCGGAATCCGCGGTGGCGTCGATGAGGTGGTTCGCGATGCCACGCGTCCAGCGTTCCCACTCGCTCTCGGACATCCTGCCGAAGCGTCGGCCGGTCAGCGCTCGCGACATCCAAAGTCTCGGCCGCAAGCCCAGGTGCCGGACGGCTGGAGGCCGGATGTCTCCCGCGAAGCCCTGAAGGAACACCACCGGCAGCGCGTGATCGAGTCGTTCACGCAGCCTTCGCCGCGCCACACCTACGTAGTCGGCACTTACTTCATGGCGACGTGGAAAGCACACCGGATGGCACGCGTAGTTCCACAAGACCGCCACAGGCACCCCTGAGCGATCGACGATTCGCAGGGCCCGGAGTGTCGAATCGACAGGCCCTCGGGAGTTCGGCTGCATCATCACGCCGTGATGAAGTAGAGCCTGACGATCAAGTCGCCAACGCAAACGGCGCCGATTGATTGTCATGCGAGCGTCCGTTTCGGCCAGAGACAGACCGGCGACTACAGGTCGCGTTTCCAGCAGACGTCTCACGAGCTCCACCGCTCGGGCCAGGTAGAACGCCACGTAACCGACGCTGACTTCACCCAGGAGCGGTTTGGTTGGGTCGACGTTGGGAGCAAAGTGCGTGTGGCTCGCGCCGATCAGGGAATGACAGTCGGGCAGCCCCGCTTCATCCAGCTCGTCGCGCAACGCGCTCTCGACCTGATCACCAACGTAGAGCAGGTCTGCTGAGATGATCAGAAGGGAGTGTCCTCCTTGACGCAGCAGAATCCCATTGAGCTCGAGCGGGTCGGCGACTCGGGTGAACGCACCTTCACGCGCGGAGAATCCCGCCAGCGCGCAAGGCTCCGGCGGTGTGATCTCGATCGAACCTGCAACGACAGTGAGCTCGCTCTTGCTCAACGTGCGGGTCGCAACGCTTGCCTGGCAGCACGCACGAAGATACGCGCTCGGGAAGGGTGCCTGAGATAGAAGGCCCACATGTCACGCACGTTGAAGAGCTTGGTGCCGCGGCAGGAGAAACAGTCTGGACGGTTGCAGAGTGAGAGCCGCGGGTCCGCCCGTATAGCCGGCGACTCAATGTTGTAGGCATCAGCGGCCTTGATCAGTATGGAGTCGGCATCTCCCACTTTGCCCGTCCTCAGAGCACCATGCGCTCGATACAACGGATAGAACGCGCCAAACCCCTTCGAGCAGCCCGGTACGTCATTCTTGGCGAACCATCTGAGTTGTCCATCCCTCTCGTAGTATGCGCCCCGTAGACCCCGCAGAAGGCTCTTGTCCGCAAGGCCAAGCTCTTCGTACGCGTAATGCACGGTGCTGAACCCCGGGCTCGCTTCCACACAACCGATCAGCACCATCTTGCCATTCATCTCGATGAGCGTGCGTATGGGAGCAAAACAGGTCGACGTCTCGTCGTGGGAGTGAAGCAGTGACTCTGCTTGACGTCCGATGGCGACCATGGAGTTGGTGGGATGCGCGCTGCGGAAGGCTCCCGGCCACTTGAGCATCGTCGCTGCGAAGCCGCCCGTGATGCAGGGAGAATCGCTGTGAAAGACGTTGCTTCGGTCTGAGCGTCCCGCGACTGGGGTATGGGCGAGACCGACAACCGTTCCGCCCGGTCCAACGGCTTCTAGCAGCGCTGCCACCAGAACCTCTCCGTGGCTGCCGTCGACCGGGCCCAACGCTCTAAGTGCAGCACGTGCCAGTACAACGTCGCCCTTCGCAACGCCTAGCGCGCAAAGATCACTGGCTATCTGCTCACTAGTGCGCATGAAGTGCGAATTGTAGCACGCACGACCGCGAGCAAAATGGTCCCGTGTGTGGGGCAACCAGCGGCCGGCTGCCGAAGAAGCCCGTCCTGAGAGAAGCGCAGCCGCTCATCTCGGCGAGGGCGTCGTGGGCGAGAAGTGCGGGCTCAACTTGAGGGTGAAATACGCTGGGCACGGCACCCCGTCCAGCCACCCCGCTTTGCGCGATCACCTGACCGCCGACAGCGCGGCAGATCCAGGCTCTCCCAATCCTCTGGTCCCGGCCGCAGGACTCACAGAGCTGCGCGCCGCCGTCATGCCCTTCTCCGGCAGCGATCGATTCAAGCGATCAATCCGGACAGTTGTCGTCCTTGTCCACCACCAGCAGCACGGCCTCACCAGCGGCCACGTCCTTGCCGTCCCCAATGTAGCAACGCGTGGCGACCGTGATGATGCGCTTGTCCGGTCGCCAAGCGGTCACTTCGACCTCGGCGGTCAGCGTGTCCCCCACTCGGATGGGGCTGAGGAAGTTCAGCGTTTGCTTGATATACTCCGCCCCGGGACCAGGCAGTCTTGTACCCAGCACCGCTGAGATCAACCCCACGCTGAACTCGCCATGCGCGATGCGACTCTTGAAGCGCGTCTGACGGGCAAAGTCGTCATCCATGTGGAGGGGATTGAAGTCGCCCGTGAGGTCGGCCATGCACCGAATGTCGGCTTCGCTGATTCTGCGAGACAGTCGGGCCTTTTCCCCTATGGCGAAGTCCTCGCGAGATTGATACTCGGTCATGCGGTGTTGCTCCTGTCCAGTCGAAGTACGGCCAGCACTGCTTCGGTCGCTTCGGTCCTTGGCTCTTGGGCAACCCAAGCACGTGCTGTCAACGAACACCCGATCTTGCGGGTCGACGAACATCCGACGATGTAGGTGGCCCGAGGTCTAGCTCGTGCTCCTTGCTCTTCGTCGGGTGCGTCGCGCATCGGGTCGATCACCGGCGTCCTGCAACTCTCCTACAACCGCACGCAGCACTACAGGGCGGTGCTTCGTACCAATCGGCAGCAGATCCGCGTGGCTTTCCAGGCGTGGAATGGCACCGTGCGACGCGAGTGCGCCGACCGACGGCCGCCTGGGATCCGACATGCACGGCGACGCCCGACCGTACGCCGCGCGTGCCCGAATGCCGCCGCTAGTCTCGACTGCGCTTGGAACTGAGTGAGCGCAGGCTTGCGACGAGCCCGCCGCCAATGGCCGCCACCGCGATCACCATCGTGGGAACCAGCAGGAGCGCCCTGCGCCCGGCGGCGATCGTCTGATTGTCCGAGTCGGCGGCCTCGCTCACCTCGCCGCGCAAGCTGTCGAACGCCTTGCCGAGCTGCGCCCGTTCGCCGGCGATGTCGGCGGCGATCTGATCGGGGCTGCGATCCGGGGTCTTGGCCTTGTCGGCCATCAGAGCACCTCGTCGTCGGAGGGTGGCGTCTCACGCGGCATCTCGCGCGGCGTCGGCGTCGGCGCGCCCGGCGGGGTGGTGGGCGGTGTGGCCGTCGGTGAAGCAGACCGCGTCGGTGCAGCCCCCGGCGAAGGCGCGGCATGCCCCGTCGCCGGCAAAGGCCCGTCGCCCGACGGCGGCGCCTTGCCGTTGCGGCGCGGCGCGAGGTCGCCGGCGGTCTGGCGCAGGTTGGTCTTCAGCGTGTCGACCGTCGCCTTGGCCTCGGCGACGGTGCGCTTGGACGACGACGCTTTGGCGCGTCGCAGCCGGCTGCGCCCCACGAGCGCGAGGATCATGACGATCAGAGCGAGGACGGCCGTCACGATCAGCAGCGCGAGCCACAGGGGCAGCACCAGCGCGAGCGCGACGGCGATCGTCGCCAGCGCGAAGCCGAGCGCGTACAGCGCGAACACACCGGCCGCGACGAGCGCGCCGACTCCCGCGCCGTACCGCTGGCCCTTGCGCTTGAGCTCGGCGGTGAGCAGCTCGACGTTGAGCTCGACGAGCCGCTGGCTGCGCGTGCGGATCTCGGCGGCCGACGCGACCAGGCGTTCACGAAGACTCATGGCTGCACTTCCTTCATCGCGACCCCTCCCCCATTCGCACGGTCAGGCGCCCGGCTTGGCTACGACCGTACCCGTAGCGGCCGTCGGCTAATCAGCTCGGCTGCGCCCGTTTCCGGCGACCGGGCTGGGGCAATGTTCTTCCCACAGCGGTTGCGCCCGCCGAGACACGGGCGCGCCGGGCAAGTCGGATTGAAGGAGTTGGAGAGCGATCATGGCGAGCAGCTTCGACCTGGGCCGCGAGGCGGCGGGCGACGGACGGTTCGTGCGGCAGGAGAGCGCCTTTCGGCGCTGGGTGACCCCCGACGACGGCTCCGGGTCTCCCGCGGAATTCCCCGCCGAGGCGGGTCGCTACCACCTCTACGTCAGCCTGGCGTGTCCGTGGTCGCACCGGGCGGTGATCGTGCGCGCCGTGAAGGGTTTGGACGAGGCGATCGGCATCTCCTTTGCCGCCCCGTTTCGCGACCAGCGGGGCTGGGCTTTCACCGGCGAACGGTTCCTCGAGCCGGCCACCGGCCTGGCCGGCGACTACACCGACTCTGTCAACGGTTTCTCGCTGCTCAGCGAGGCCTATGTGGCGACCGACCCGGCGTTCGACGGGCGGGTCACCGTGCCGGTGCTCTGGGATAAGCAGACCGGCCAGATCGTGAGCAACGAGTCGGCGGACATAGTGCGCATGTTCAACGACGCCTTCGACGGGGTGGCCGGCAACCACGTCGACCTCTACCCGCCGGCCCTTCGGGCAGCGATCGACGAGATCAACGCCTTCGTTTACGACCGGGTGAACAACGGCGTCTACAAGGCCGGCTTCGCCCGCAGCCAGGAGGCCTACGACCCGGCGTTCCGCGAGCTGTTCGCGGCCCTGGCCGAGCTCGAGGAGCGGCTGGGCCGGCGACGATTCCTTGTCGGTGACGAGATCACCGAGGCCGACTGGCGCCTGTTTCCCACACTCGTGCGCTTCGACGCCGTCTACTACAGCCACTTCAAGTGCAACGAGCGGCGTCTCGTCGACTACCCCAACCTGTGGCGCTACACCCGCGACCTCTACCGGCGGCCGGGCATCGCCGCGACGGTCGCCATGGACCAGATCAAGCGCCACTACTACACGACGCACGACTTTCTGAACCCGAGCCGCATCATCCCCGGCGGGCCGGCGATCGACCTCACGGCGCCGCCCGACGCGGCGCGGATGACGAGCTAGACCAAGCGGGGCGGGGCGGCCGGACGCGGCGGGGGCGGCTGCAAGCCGCCCCCGCCCCGCCGCGGGCCCGGACGCGGCGCGGGCCCGGACAGCGCTAGGCCGTGATCACCGTGCGGATGTGATCGCGCAGGACCGCGAGCCCGCTGTCGGGCAGCAGCCGGTCGGTGATGAGCACGTCGGCGTCGTCGAGCCGCGCGACGGAGGTCAGACCGACCCGGCCCCACTTGGTGTGGTCGGCCAGCACCACCAGGCGACCGCCGGCGTCGAGCATCACCCGCACGAGCTCGGACTCCAGCAGGTCGGAGCTCGTGAAACCGACCTTCTCGTCCATGCCGGCGGTGCCGATGAAGGTGAGATCGACGTGCAGGTGACGGGCGGTCTCGACCGCCACGGGCCCCACCAGCACGCCGGAGGGCGTACGGACGCCGCCGGTGAGAATGACGGTCTGGTCGTCGCGCCCCTCGGCGTACAGCAGATCGGCGAGCGGCAGCGAGTTCGTCACGACCATGATGCCGGGAACGTTGACGAGGAGACGGGCGAAGGCGAGCGTCGTGCTGCCGCCGGACACGCCGATGGCGGCTCCCGGCTCGACGAGTCGGATCGCCTCGGCCGCGATGGCCTCTTTGGCCGCGCGCTCGCTGGTGACTGGACCGGACGGGCGGCTCTCCGCCCCGCCGGCGGCGGACGCCGGCTCGACCGCCGTGACGCCGCCGTGCACCTTGACGACGAGACCCGCCTCGGCCAGCACGGCGAGGTCGCGACGCACCGTCATGTCGGAGACCCGCAGTGCGGCGGCGAGGTCGGCGATGCGCACCGCCCCCAGGCGGTTCACCTCGTCGAGGATGAACGACTGCCGTTGCGCCGCGAGCACTCCTGCACGCCTCCTGTCCGCACGACCGACGCGGGTAGCGTCGCAGACGAACCAACAAAAAGCAACAACTCTCTTCGCATGCGTGTCGAGTTCTGTCGTGAGTCGTTGTGAAACTTGCGTTTCTGTCGTTTCTGTGGTTGGGTCGAGCGTGAACATTGCCGCCCGTGCCGGCTCTGGAGAGTCGCCGGGTCGTCCGGAGCAAGGAGGGTCAATTGGCATTCGACAAGATCAGGCAAGGCCTGAAGAACGTCGTGTTGAAGGGTGCGCTGAAGCACGTGCCGGACAGCACGATCGCCAAGGTCATCGGCGACCTCTATCCCTACAAGGACACCGCCACCTACCGCCGGCTGCCCGCCGAGCCGCTCGAGCGGGCCGCCGTCCTCGCCGAGATCGCCGGCATGGCCCACAGCGAGGACGCGCGCGGCGACAAAGGCACCGTCTCCGGCAGCCTCTACTGTGGCGACCACGACCACTACCACTTCCTGGGCGAGGTGTTCGACCAGTTCTCGCACGCCAACGTGCTGCAGCGCGACATGTACCCGAGCGCCACCAAGTTCGAGGGCGAGATCATCGCCATGGCGAGCGACCTGTTGCACGGCACGGGCGTCGGCGTCGTCACGAGCGGCGGCACCGAGAGCCTGATCACCGCCCTGTACTCCTATCGCGAGCTCGCCCGCGCCAGGCGCGGCGTCACCAGACCGAACGTCGTCATGCCGGTGACAGCCCACGTCGCCCTCGACAAGGGCGCCCACTGGATGGACATCGAGGTGCGCAAGACGCCGCTCACCGGGCGCTACGTCGCCGACGTGGCGGCGATGGCCGCGCGGATCGACGACCAGACCATCGCGCTCGCCGCCAGCGCGGGCGACTACGCTCACGGCCTGATCGACCCCATCGCCGAGATCGGCGCGCTCGCGCAGTCGCACGACATCGGCCTGCACGTCGACGGCTGCCTCGGCGGCTGGCTGCTGCCCTGGGTGGAGCGTCTCGGCTACGACGTGCCGCTCTGGGATTTCAGGGTGCCCGGCGTGACCTCGATCTCGGCCGACACACACAAGTACGGCTACGCGCTGAAGGGTTCGAGCGTGTTGCTCTACCGCGACAAGGACACGCGTCAGCAGCAGTACTTCGCCTACCCTGACTGGCCCGGCGGCCTCTACCTGTCGCCGGGCTTCGCCGGCTCGCGCAGCGGCGGCATCCTGGCCTCGACGTGGGCGGCGCTGCTGGTCACCGGCGAGTCGGGCTACCTGGCCGCGGCCGACGCCATCATGCGGACGGCGACAACCATCCGCGACGGCGTCCGCGCGATCCCCGAGCTCGAGGTGATGGGCGACCCCCTCTTCCTGGTGGCCTTCAAGTCGGCCGGCGACCTCGACATCTACCTGGTGAACGACGCGCTCATCGCCCAGGGCTGGCGCATGAACGCGCTGCAGTTCCCGCCCGCCTTGCACTTCTGCATCACGCGGCCCAACACGGCGCCGGGCGTCGCCGAGGCCTTCCTCGAGGCCCTGCACGGCGCCGTCGACTACGCCAAGAAGCACAAAGGCGAGTCGGCCAAGTCGGGCGCGGTGTACGGCTTCGGCGGCAACCCCAAGGGCAACGAGCTGGTCACCTCCGTGATGTTCAAGGTGCTCGACGCCATGCACGCCGTCGCGCCCGACGGCAAGGCTTCCTGACGTGGGCGAGCGCTGGATCCTCGCGGTCGACCTCGGCAACGGCGGCCCGAAGGTCGCCGTGGTCTCGCTCGAGGGCGAGGTGCGCCGCACGGCGATGCGCCCCGTCCACGTGCGCATCGGGCTCGACGGGGCGGCGACCCAGGACGCCGTCGAGTGGTGGGCCGGACTGGGCGAGGCGGCCCGCGAGGCCATCGCGGAGGCCGGCGCCGACCGCGACGAGCTGCACGCGGTCGCGATCACGGGGCAGTGGGCCTCGTCGGTGCCCGTCGGCGCCGACGGCCAGCCCGTCGGCGAGGTCCTGCTCTGGTCCGACACCCGCGCCCGCGACCTCGCGCGCGAGGTCATCGGCGGACCGGTCAACATCTCGGGGTTCGCGCCTCAGAAAGTGTGGCCGTTCCTGCGCATGACCGGGGGAGCGCCGTCGCCGAGCGGCGCCGACCCGACCGGCCACTCGCTGCTGCTGCGCGCGCGGCTGCCCGAGGTGTACGCCAAGACCGCCGTGATCCTCGAGCCGGTCGACTACCTCGGCCTGCGGTTCACCGGCAGGGCCGCCGCGACGCCGGCCTCGATGATCGCCTCCTGGCTCACCGACAACCGCCTCGGCGCACCGCTGGGGTACGTCGACTCGCTCGTCAAGAAGACCCAGCGAGACCGCGCCCGGCTGCCCGAGCTCATCCCGACGGGCTCCGTGCTCGGCCCGCTGCTGCCCGACGTCGCGGCCGACCTCGGCGTCGCGCCCGGGGCTCCGGTGGTCTGCGGAATTCCCGACCTGCACGCCGCCGTGGTGGGCTCGGGTGCGGTCGCGCCGTACGAGACCCACATCGCGGTGTCGACCACGTCGTGGATCGGCGCTCGCGTGCCGTTCAAGCGCACCGACATCCTGCACCAGATCGCGACCGTGCCCGGGCTCGACCCGGCGCACCCGGTCGTGGGCAACAACCAGGAGACCGGCGGGGCCTGTCTGCAGTGGCTGCGCGAACAGATCGTCGCGCCGCCCGACGGCCTGCTCGGCGGCGGCAGCGGCATCGGCGACAGCGGTGCGGCCGCCGAGGCGCCCGCACCGTCGTTCGACGATCTCCTGCGCCTCGCCGAGCGCGCGCCGGCGGGCTGCGAAGGTCTGCTGTTCATGCCGTGGCTCAACGGCGAGCGCAGCCCGGTCGAGGACAAGATCGCCCGCGCGGGGTGGCTGAACCTCTCTTTGCGCACCGACCGGGCGATGCTCGTGCGCTCGGTCCTCGAGGGTGTCGCCTACAACTCGCGCTGGCTGTTCGACGCCTACGAGAAGTTCCTCAAGCGGCCCGTCCCGAAGGTGCGCATCCTCGGCGGTGGCGCCCAGAGCGATCTGTGGTGCCAGATCTACGCCGACGTCCTGGGACGCCCGGTCGAACAGGTGGCCGACCCCCGTCACGCGCAGCTGCGCGGCGTCGCCCTGTGGGCCCGGGTCTGCCTGGGCGAGCTCACCTTCGACGACGTGCCCGCGTTCGCGCCCGCGGCGGCGACCTTCACGCCATCGGCCGACACCCGGGCATACTCAGACGGCTACGCCGAGTACCGCAAGCTCTACGGCAGGCTCAAAGGGCTCTACCACCGGCTGAACTCGAAGACTGTGAAGTCGTAAGCGATCGCCGCGAGGTCCGGCTAACCCGCCGACGGCGCGGCGGTCGCCTCGCGCCCCCTGAACTCGTCCATGGCGACCGTGAGGCCGAAGAGCCCGGCGAGCCTGTCGAAGGCCGGCACCGGCAGCAGGCGCATGACCGGCAGCGTGCGCACCATCCAGGGCAGCTCCACCAGCGGCCTGTCGAACTGCACCGCGGCGATGATCGCCGCCACCACGTCGTCCTCGCGCAGGATCGGCAGCAGCCGGGGAAAGCGTGTCCTGACGCCGGCGAACATGCCCGTGTCGATGTAGTAGGGGCACACGGTGGTGGTGCGCAGCCCCGGGGCGCTGCGCCGCAGTTCGAGGCGCAGCGACTCGGTGAACCCCACGGCGGCGTGCTTGGTGGCCGAGTAGTCGGTCTGGCGCGGCGAGCCTATGAGGCCCGCCGCCGAGGCGACCACGACAATGTGACCGCTGCCCCGCTCGATCATCTCCGGCAGGAAGGCGCGGGTCACCCAGAAGTGCGCCAGGGTGTTGACGCGGAAGGTTCTCTCGATCTGCTCGTCGGTCAGGTCGAGCAGGGCACGGCCGCTCACGACGCCGGCGTTGTTCACGAGAATGTCGACCGGGCCGGCCGCCTGCCGCACGCGTTCGGCGACCGCGGCCACCTGGCCGCGGTCGCCGACGTCGCAGGCGTAACCGGCCGCCGGGCCGGCGCCCTGCGCGGCCGCCGCGGCGGCCGCGCTCTCGGCGCCGGCCCCATCTACATCGAGCACGCTCACCGTGGCGCCGAGCGCGGCGCAGCGCAGCGCCAGGCCGCGCCCCAGGCCCGAGGCGCCGCCGGTGACCAGCACGTGCTTGCTGGCGATGGTCGTCACGACGGCCTCCCCGGTCAGTCGATGCCGGGCAGGTACCGCAGGACGCGCAGGGCGACGGCCATCACGGCCGCGTACTGCTCGTGGCTCAGAAGCGGCGGCGTGTCGATCGCCAGCAGGCGCTCCTCGGCCACGGTCTGGGCCTCGGTGTACTTGAGGATGCCCTGCGCGCCGTGCCGGCGGCCGAGCCCCGACTCCTTGAAGCCGCCCATGGGACCGCCCGCCGACCCCCAGGCCGCCGCGTAGGCCTCGTTCACGTTGACGGTGCCGGCCTGCAGTCGCGCCGCCACGTCGCGACCGGCCCAGGCGCTGCGCGTCCACACGCTCGCGTTGAGGCCGTACGAGGTGTCGTTGGCGCGGTCCACCATCTCGTCGACGGAGTCGCAGCGGTAGACCGCGGCGACCGGGCCGAACGTCTCCTCGCGGCACAGGACCATCTCGTCGGTGACGCCGGCGAGCAGCGTCGGCTCATAGAAGTAGGGGCCGAGGTCGGGGCGGGCACGCCCGCCGGCCAGCACCTCGGCGCCCTTGGCGACGGCGTCGTCGACGTGGCCGCTCACCTTGTCGAGCTGGTCGGCGCTCGCCAGCGAGCCCATGTCGACGCTGAAGTCGAGGGCGGCCCCCAGGCGCACGTCGCGCAGACGCCTCGGCGAGCCGGGGCACGAACGCGTCGTAGGCGTCGGTGTGCACGTAGATGCGCTCGATGCTGATGCAGAGCTGGCCGCTGTTGGCGCAGACGCCGCGCACGGCGCCGCGCACGGTGGCCGCGAGACGGGCGTCGGGCAGCACCAGGAGCGGGTTCTTGCCGCCGAGCTCCATGGAGCAGTCCTTGAGCTGCGCCGCGGCCTGCGCCGCGACGATCTTGCCGGTCGCCGTGGAGCCCGTGAACATGAGGTAGTCGGCCGCTTCGATGAGCGGTGTGCCCAGCTCGGCGCCGCGGCCCGTGACCACCTGCAGCAGACCGGCCGGCAGCCCCGCCTCGGCGAGCAATGCCGCCGCCCACAGGGCCGTGAACGGCGTCTGCGCGTCGGGCTTGAGCACCACGCCGTTGCCGGCCAGCAAGGCCGGAATGGCGTCGCCGATGCTCAGCGAGAGGGGGTAGTTCCACGGCGCGATGATGCCGATCACGCCGCGCGGGTGATGCAGCTCGGTCGTCCTGGTCAGGAGAGGGAGCGCGCCCTGGCGGCGGCGCGGCCGCAGGTGCCCGGCCGCGCTGTGGGCGTAGTACCGGGCCTGGATGGCGACGTCCTCGAGCTCCTCGAAGGCGTGGCGGCGCGCCTTGCCCGTCTCGAGCTGGATGATGTCGAGGATCTCCCTCGCGTTGGCGATGAGCAGGTCGTGAAAGCGCAGCAGCAGCGCCGCGCGTTCGTCTATTGGGCGCTCGGCCCAGGCCGCCTGGGCCGCGGCCGCGGCCGCGACGGCGGCGGCTACGTCGGCCGGCGTGCCGGCCGGCACGTCGCCCAGGAGCTCACCCGTAAGCGGCGCCTCGATCGGGATCGACTCGCCGGGCCCGGCCACCGCGGCGCGCGCCGCCAGGCGCGTGAGCATTGCTGAGCTCACCCTCGACGACCACTGTCTCTCGTCAGAGGCGCTGTCCGCGACCATCGTCGCCATGTGGACCTCCTCTCAAACGGCGTCGCCGCCGTTGCGGTTCAGTCGCCGGCCGGCGGCGCGGGGACCGTCACAGCCAGCTCCTCGCCGGACCGGCCGGCGACGGCGGTCGCGGCGCCGGAGGGCGCTGCCGCCGGCGCCGGATCCTTGAGGCGCGACACGGCCAGCGCACACGCCGCAAGCAGGCCCGCCGACAGAAGCAGCGACACCGTGAACGAGCCGTTGCTCGTGCGCAGCGCCGCCATGACGTAGACGAACACGACCGAGACCTGCCCGCAGAGCTGGATCAGCCCGTTGGAGGTGCCCTCCGGCGTGGGATTGGTGATCTCGGCGGCGTACTGCATGCCGATCGGCAGCACGGCGACCAGGAAGAAGCCGAGGACGGCGGCGAAGGCATAGAGCAACCATGCCGACGACACGAAGGTGATGCCCAGCATGCCGGGCACGGTCGCCACCAGGGCGATGACCATGAAGTGGATGCGCTTGCCCCGGCGGTCGGAGAGCGCCGAGAGCACGACCGCGCCGATGATGCCGGCGAGCAGCATCAGACCCCCCATGATGCCGGCGTCCGTCGAGCTGAAGCCTCGGGGCTGGATGATCTGCTCCACCCAGGTGGTCACGCCGTTGAAGGCGCTCATGACCATGAAGGCCACGCCCAGCATGACCAGGAACGGCTTGACCGTGAGCGCGTGCTTGAGCCCGTCGAGCATGAGGGCGCGCTCGTCCATGCCCGGCGGGCACGGCGGCGTCGCCGGCCGCTCGCGCGCCAGCACGAGGAACGCGACCGCCGAGGCCGCGGCCAGCAGGCCGTAGACGAGCTGGACGCTCGCGATCGAGATCGCGTCGGCCAGGATCGGCGTGAGCACCATGCCCACCGCGATGCCGAGCATGCTGGCCAGCGTGATCAGGCCGACGGCCGTCGCGCGCTCGCCCTGCGCGAACCAGTTCGCCGGGACCTTCGTCCACGCGTCCAGCAGGAACGGCTGGGCGACGGCGAGGCCGATCGTGCTGAGCACCACCAGCGTGTAGCTCGTGCCGGCCAGACCGCGGGCGACGCCGAAGACGGCCATGAGCACCACACCGAAGCCCACGGCGAGGCGGAATCCGCGCGTGTCGATCACCCAGGCGGCCGGCATCGAGAGCGGGATGAAGGCGATCATGAACGTCATCGCCAGGATGCCGATCGCCAGGGACGACACGCCGTAGTACTTGGCGGCCAGGTTGGTGATCGGCGCGTAGCTGATCCACAGCATCTGGATCATGAGGTTGACGACCATGAAGACGGCCAGGACCACCCAGCGGTAGCCGTACACCCGGTAGACGTCGGTCGCACGGTCGGTCTGCACGTCGTCCTCCCCTTCCCCGATGGCGCGTCTCATGATGTACCCACGGCCGCAAAAAGGCGAATCAGGGCGGTCCCGGCGACGCCGGCGGTGCGGGCCCGCCGAGAGGCGCCGGCGGCGGTGCCGACTGCGCCTGAAGCGCCGCCGGGGGCGCCGCCGCCGCCGGCGCCGGCGGCGGCGCGTCGCGGTTGAGCCGCCGGTACAGCTTGCGCAGGCGCTTGTGGATCTCGAGGAAGGCGGCGAAGCGCTCGTCGTAGACGCCACGGTTGGCGGCCTGCGGCTCGAACACCTCCTCGATGCCCACCAGGCCGGGCAGGTCGGCAAAGGCGATCTCGCCCAGACCGACCGCCGCGATCCAGGCTGCCCCCCGGGCGTTGGCCTGGATCGCGTCGCGCACCTGGCGCACCTCGACGCCCAGCGTGTCGGCGAAGATCTGGCTCCAGACCGCCGACTGGCCGCCGCCGCCGGCCAGGTTGACGGCGGCCACCGGCCGGCCGAGGAACTTCTCGACGGGCTTCATGAGCCAGCGCGTGTTCAGCGCGACGCCCTCGAGGAAGGCGCGCACGATGTCCTCGCGGGTGCTGTCGAGCGAGAGGTTGTACAGGCCGGCGCGCAGGGCGCGGTCGTCGACCGGGGCGCGCTCGCCGTAGATCCAGGGCGTGTAGATCAGGCCGTTGCTGCCGGCCGGCACCCGCGCCGCCATGCGGTCGAAGATCTTGAAGACGTCGGGCACGCACTCCTCGGTGAGCAGCTCGTCATGATGGTAGAGGACGTTGTCGCGCAAGAAGGTGAGGTTGCCGCCGGCGGTCGCCTGCAGGGCCGTCAGCAGCCAGCGGCCGGGCACGGCGCAGGGCACCGAGGCGATGCCGGTGAAGAGGTCGGTCTTCTTGAACGGCACGTGGGTGGCCAGCCACGACGACGTGCCGATGTAGAGGTGCGTGGCGAAGTCGTCGACGGCGCCCGAGCCGACGGCGGCGGCGGTGTTGTCGATGGCGCCGGCGACCACCGGGGTGGTCGTCGGCAGCCCCAACGCCGCCGCCGCCTCGCCGGTGAGCGGGCCCAGCACCTCGGTGCACCCGACGATCTCGGGCAGCTTGTCGGCCGCGATGCCGCAGTCGCGCACAAGGCCGTCGTGGTAGCGGATGCGGTCGGGGTGGCGGTTGTCGGTCAGCCACGAGGTGAGGATCGAATCGCACGTGGCGACGAAGCGGCCGGTCAGGCGCAGGTTCAGGTAGTCGAGCACGTTCAGGAACTTGTGCGTGTGTTCGTAGACCTCGGGGAACTCGTCGCGCACGAGCAGCATGTGGGCCGCCGGGTCTTTGCCGGTCGGCGAGGGCATGCCGCCGGTCAGGCGGATCCAGCGGCGGATGCGCGGCACGCTCAGGCCGGAGTAGTTGACGACGCCGTGGAACTGGCGCGCGAGCGCCGGCGCGCCGCGCATGTCCATCCACAGGATCGCGTCCATGAGCGGCCGGCCCTGGCGGTCGACCGCCACCGTGCCCTCGCCCTGCGTGGAGCAACAGACGGCGGCGACCTCGCGGGCGGCGGCCGGGCGGCTGCGCAGCAGCCGCCCGGCCGCCGCCACGAGACCCTCCCACCAGTCGTCGGGGCGCTGCTCGGCGCCGCCGCCGGGCAGCACGTGCAGGGCGACCGGCTCGCTCTCCCAGCCTGCCACACGGCCCTCGACCGTGATCAGCGCGACCTTGACGCCCGAGGTGCCCAGGTCGACGGCGAGGATGTACCTGCTCGCCGGGTTCACGAGGTCGCGCCCAGCTCGGAGTGGCAACGCAGCATGTACCTGTCGAACTGCGGCACCGTGAAGGCCGCGTAGCCGTGGCCGGGAGTGTAGAGCAGACCCTTGTCGATCAGCCTCGAGCGGATCGGTCCCGCCTGCTCCACGGTCCGCCCGATGCATCGCGCGACCTCGCTCGCCCGGCGCGGCTGCGGCCCCAGCTCGGCCATCGCGTACAGATACCGGAGCTCCAGCTCCGTCGTGCGCTCGGCGCGTACTCGAAAGAAGCTCTCGTCCAGCCCGGCCTCGACCAGGGGCAGCACCGACTCGACATCGGCCGCCGTCACCGGAGAGTCGGAGGTCTCGTCCCAGACGATCCGGCCGTACTCCTGCAGGAAGTAGGGGTAGCCCTGGGTGTAGTCGACCATGAAACCGACGGCCTCGGGTTCGAACTCGATGCCCAGGGGACGAGCCGGCAAGATGAGCGCGTCACGCGCGTCGGTCGCGGCGTCCAGCTCGCCGATCCGCGGAAAGCGGAACAGCCGTTCGCTGTACGACCTGGCCTCGCCGGCCAGGCGGGGGATCTGCGGCAGGCCGGCGCCGACCAGGGTGATCGGCAGAGACCTGCGGGTGCACTTGTGCAGAGCGACGATGAGGGCCTCGAGCTCGGGCGGGCGCAGGAACTGGATCTCGTCGATCAGAAAGACGACGCCCACGCCCTGATCCTGGGCCGCCTCCCCGATGGCGACGAACAGGTCGGTCAGGTCCTCGGGCAGAACGCCGCTGTCGCCCATGCCGTCGAGCGCCTCGACGTCGAGTCCGGCGGTCATAGCGCCGTCGCTGCTGAAGGTGACGGTGAACGACTTGAGGATCGACGCAGCCCGGAGCAGACGATCCGTCCACCTGGCCTTCGGCGCGATCTGCAGCAACGCCCGGCGCACCTGCGCCGCCATCTTGGGAGCAAAGGCGGAGTTCTTCTCGATCTCCCACTCCACCGTAGCCCAGTCGCGAGCCTCGGCCTTCTCGCGAAAGACGTCGAGCAGCACCGTCTTGCCCACTCCTCTGAGCCCCGTAATGATCATGGACTGCTCGGCGTAGCCGTTCTCGAGGCGCTCCAGCAGAATGTCGAAGGACTCGATCTGCCGGTCGCGCCCGACCAGCGCCGGAGGCTTGGTGCCGGCGCCCGGAGCATAGGGGTTCTTGCGTGGATCCATGCCGTCCCTTTACAGACTAGACGAACCTTATCAATCCGCGATAAGTTCTGTCTAGTCTGTTAAACAGTGAGCGCCGACCCGGCGGCGAGCGTAAGGAGAGTGCCGATGACGCCGACCAACCAGACCATCGAGCTCATGAACGCCCGCTGCTCGACGCGCTCCTATGCCGCGACGCCGATTCGCGACGACGAGAAGCAGGCCATCCTCCACACCGCGATGCGTGCGCCGACGGCCGGGAACATGATGCTGTACTCCATCGTCGAGATCGACGACCAGGCGCTCAAGGACACGCTCGCCGAGACCTGCGACCACCAGCCGTTCATCGCCAGAGCGCCCTGGCTGCTGCTCTTCGTCGCCGACCTGCAGAAGTGGATGGACCTCTTTGCCGCCGGCGGCGTCGATCGCCTCGAGGGCGTGCCGCACGGCGTCACGCCGGGCCTCGGCGACCTCATGCTCGCCTGTTGCGACGCCCTGATCGCCGCGCAGAACGCGGTGATCGCGGCCGAGTCGCTGGGTATCGGCTCGTGCTACATAGGCGACATCCTGGAGCGCGGCGAGACCCACGCGGAGCTGCTGCACCTGCCACGCTACACGTTCCCCGTCACGCTGCTGTGCTTCGGCAGGCCGAAGACCGCGCGGCGCATCGTCGAGCGCTACGAGAAGCACGTGATTCACAGGAACGTGTACGGCCGGCTGAGCGACACCGGGCGCCGCGAAGCGCTGCACGACCTCGCCCGACTGTACGGCGCGCACGGCTTCGGCGGCTACGACAACTACGCGCAGGAGATCTACGCTCGCAAGTTCGCGTCGGACTTTGCGGCCGAGGCCAACCGCTCGGTGGCGTGGTGGCTCGAGCGCTGGCGGACGGGGGCGGAGTAGACCGGGTCGCACCTCATGATCAGCCGATGGGGCCATGGCCGGATGGTTCCGGTCAGCCCACCCGCCTGACCGACCCGTCCTTGCCCACACGGTAGATGAACGGCGCGTCCTCTTGGGAAGCGACGCGTTCGATGCGTTTCCACGCCTTCTCCAGGATCTCGACTGTGCTTTCGGCGTTCAAGTTCGCGGTCACGAGAACGAACGTCTTCAGCCCCGCCTTGCGCAACGCCTGCGCCTCAGCCGACCGATACCGGATGCGTGCGTCCTGGGTGAGGAAGACCCAGCCAGCCGCGGCAACGGCCGGCAGCAGGTCGACGTCTTTGGTGACCTGCGCGAAGTGGTCGTCGTGAGCCTCGACGACCCAGCCCAACTCGCGCAACGCGACTGGCACTCGGCGACCGAGGTTGCGGTCGCAGAAAAAGACTAGGCTGCCGGCCTTAGCCAGAGCTCATATCTGAGGGCATGCTCGACATCGTCGACGGCGAGACCAAAGTCGTCAGCGATTACGCCGATAGGCTCCTCAGCCTCGAAGCGTCCGCGAATGATCTCTGTGCGCACCCCGCGAACGTGTGGTAGGCCAAACTCGACCTCTGGGTTCTGACGCACCACACCACCCTTGGGACGCCACTCTACCGGCCAACCCTCTTGCCAGTCGACGTGCTGCAGGTACTCGGTGAGCACAGGCTCGAGCGCCCGTTGGCCGCCCTTTGTGAGCGCAGCGAGGTCATCTGGCCGCTCACCCGGCGGTTCAGCGGCGCGCATGAAGATGTCTTGGCCAGCCACCAGGATGTCGCGCCTCGCGAAGGGGTGATCGCCGGCCTCGGCGGCGGCCACGCGGTGCGCATCGCGAACGGCCTGCAAAGAGATTCCACGGCTTCTGAGCGCAGCGACGAGGGCGGTCTCGATGAGGTCGTCGAACGACAGTGGCGCGGACCGTTTGCGGTCTGCGGAACCATCGAGGAGCGGCGGCCGCAGCACGTCGCCGTCTCTGTAGCCGAGATAGAGCCGCCGCACGAGCTGTGCCTGCGCACGTGCGTAGCGCGAGACGTCGGCCAGCGAGTACAACGGAATCGATGAGGGTCTGGTCTTCATGGCCTCCTCAGTTCGCCCAGCACAGATTCTACCCTCCATATGTGACGGCGCCAGGCGCGCGAGTGATTGTCTACCCCCGCAGGCTTCGGCAATGGGTACGGAGGACTCGGTTCTCCTCCCGCTCCGTGACGCAGTGAAGCTCAGCTCGCCATCTTGATGGCCGCGAGCTGCGCCACCACCGGTCTCCTGCTCCGGCGCCGTCAGGCGCCCTCGACGTTGCCGAGCACACGCGCGAAGCGCTCGAGGGCATCGTCGACGACCTCGTCGGTGTCGGCCATCGAGGTGTACATGCGGGAGCCTGCCAGGGTGATCAGGCCGTTGGCCGTGTAGGCGGCGCCCATCTCCTCCATCATGTGCTTGCGCGGACCCATGCCCCTGGCGAACCGCACCGGGTGGTGCAGGTCGAGCAGCATGACACCCGAGGTCTCGAGGTGGACGATCGAGCCCTGGTTGAAGGCCACGTAGGGCAGGTCGTGGCGCGCGATGACGTCGTTCAGTCCCTTCGTGAGACGGTCGCCGGCGCGGCCGGCCAGGACCGGCGCATTGGTGCGTTCCATCTCGAGCAGGGCGAAGTAGCCGGCCGCGCACGACAGCGGGTTGGCGCTCAGCGTGCCGCCCACGTAGGCGTGCTCGCCGCTCTTGCCGCCGATCCCCGACGCGAAGCTCATCATCACGTCGCTGCGCCCGCCGACCCCGCCGGCCATGGGATAGCCGCCGCTCACGCACTTGCCGAACACGGTCAGGTCGGGCTTCACGCCAAAGTAGCCCTGGGCGCCGCCCAGGCCCAGCCGAAAGCCGGTGACCACCTCGTCGAAGATCAGCAGGGCGCCGAACTCGTCGCACAGCTCGCGCACCTGCGCGTTCCACTCCCGCGGCACCGGCCGCGTGCCGCTCTCGGGACCGATCGGCTCGACGATCACGGCCGCCGTGCCGCCCAGCAGCCGGTTCTCGGTCAGCTTGCGGCGCAGGGCCTTGAGGTCGTTCGGATACACCTCGCGCGTGCGGCCGGTGGCCCCCATGGGGATGCCCTTGGCCTCGAACCGCCACGTGCCGGGCACGTGCAGGCCGTAGACCATCTGATCGCTCCAGCCGTGGTAGGCGCCGCCGATCTTGATCACGTACTTCTTGCCGGTGTAGGCCCGCGCGCCCCGGATGGCGGCCATGACGGACTCGGTGCCCGAACCCAGCATGCGGAACATCTCGATAGAGGGCATGAACCGGTTGACCAGCTCGGCGAGCTTGAGCTCGTACTCGTGGAACAGCCCCGTCACCGGGCCACAGTCGTGCAGCAGCTCGACGACCTTGTCGCGCACCGGAGCGTAGTTGCTGCCCAGCACGGTGGGACCGCCGGCCTGCAGGAAGTCGATGTAGCGGTTGCCGTCGGCGTCCCACAGGTAGGCGCCGTCGGTCTTTTCGATGGCGATCGGGAACGGGTAGTTGAACGCCAGGTTGTGCTGCACGCCGCCGGGAATGTACTCCCGGGCCTCGGTCGTGAGCGCCTTGGAGCGCGCGCAGCTGGTCTCGAAGTAGTCGAGGTACTCCTTCATGACCGCGGGCTTGACCCTGCGCATCGGCTGGCTCACGAGCCGTTCCAGGCCGGCGTAGACGGCGGCGACGTCGGGGTACTCGCTGATCGCATAGAGCTGCTCGGCGCCTGCAGGAGGCGCGCCGGCGGGCGGGGTCGCGCGCGGAGCGGCCGCCTTTGCCTTGCCCGCCGCCTTGCCCGCCGCCTCGCCTGCCTTCTCGCCGCCGAGGTCCGACGCACCGGTCGCCTCTTCGGCAGCGGCGGCCGTGTGAGCGACCTCGACCTCGCGGGCCGCTTCGGCTTCCTGTCTTGCCAGCTGCTTCTCGTCGGCGCGCAGCTTGGCGAAGGCGATCTCGCGGATCGGCAGCGGGATGGTGGCGGCCTTCTCGCCGGAGAGCAGCGTCAGCAGGTAGTCGAGCGCCACCTTTTCGAGCAGGGCCATGTTGTGGATGGCGCCCTCGACGTCGCCGCCGAGCACGAGCACACCGTGATTGGCCAGGATGTAGGCGTTGTCGCCGCTCTTGAGCCTGGCTTTCACGCGGCTCTTCAGAAACGACGTGCCCGACGGGGCGTAGCCGACGATCGGCACGCCGCGGCCCAGGTAGCGCACCTGCTCGTCGAACAGCGCCGGAATGGGCTTGCCCATCAGCGCCAGAGCGCTCGCGTAGGGCTGGTGGGTGTGGAGGATGGCGTTGACGTCGGGACGCTGCTGGTAGACCGCGGCGTGCATGCCGGCCTCGATCGAGGCCTTCATGGTGCCGGTAATGCGATGCAGGCCGTAGTCGAGCACGCAGATGTCGTCGGTCTGCATCTTGGCGTAGTCATAGCTCGTGGGCGTGATGGCAAACAGCTCGCGGCCCGGCACGCGCACCGAGACGTTGCCTTCGGTGGCCTTGAGGTAGCCGCGGTCGAGGAGCGTTCGGCAGGTGGTTACCACGAGCTCCCTGGACGCCGTGTACTGAGCCACTGCCGCTCCTTTCGACCCGGCGTGGGGCGGCGGGGCGGGCGGGGCGCCGCAGGCGCCCCGCCCGCCCCGCCTCTCACTTACCGCCTCTCACTTACGTCCTCTCACTTGCCCCATGCGGTCAGAAAGTCGCCCCAGTCCGTCAGCCGCGTGAAGTTGAGATCCGCGCAGTAGTAGGGGAAGTCCATCCACTGCTCGAAGCTCGAGCCCTTTTGTGGGGGCGCCGGCGACGACGGCCAGAAGATGTCGATGCCGTGCACGGGGCCCTCGGCCTTGACGTGCCACTGCCACAGCACGACCTTGCGTTCGAGCTTGAGCACCCTGGTGCAGTCCCTCTTGATCGCCGGCGACGCCACGTGCGATCGCAGCTCCATAGCGACGTCGTAGAGGTCGCGATCCTCGGGGTAGGTCTGCGGCGGAGACGCCGCGCGCCGGCGCGCCACCGCGTACGCCCGATGGTAGTCGCGCAGCCGGACGGCGAGGTCCCAGCCGAGGTAGCTCACCGCCGTGGTCAGGGCATCCCAGCGTCTCCCCAGGCTCACCGCCGACGCCGCCCAGGTCCAGCGGTCGTGGCCGGTCTTCATGCTCCTGGCGGCCACCACCGCCAGCGCGGCCGGGCTCATCGCCGGAGAGCCCTGCAGCGCGCTCAGGATGTTCTGATAGGAGAAGCCGCTGTAGCCGATCGAGTCCTGCGACCCCGCCATGGCGTCGGCAAAGCCGCGCAGCTGGGCCTCGACCTCGATGGTCTGGCTGAGACAGGTGTCCCAGCCCACCATGTCCACGCCGTGCACGGCCTCGAGAGCGTCGCGCAGCTCGTCCATGTCGAGGTAGTCGTTGCTGGTGTCGTCTTCCATCGTGTTGTCGGGCCACCAGCCCCAGCCGTGATCCCACAGGAAGAGCGCGTAGTGTCGCGCGGGGTAGTTGGTCCGCGCCCAGTCGACGAAGTCGACCAGCGTCTGGGGCGAGCCCATGTCGGTGGGTCCCCAGTCGGCCGCGGCGTTTGCGGCGGTGGCCGTCATGCCCTTCGTGACGTGGAAGACGCGCGCCCCGGTCCACGACCCGTCGGCCGCGCTCGGGTATCGCCCGCGATCGGCCAGGACCACCACCTGCACGTCGGCGTCGGAACCGACCGCCGCGATCTCCTTGTCGATGTCGTGGGTGAGCCACGACCCGAGGTACAGGTCGCCGGGGTTCTGGTCGCCGTCCATGTAGACCATGACGGTCCAGTCGGCGGTGGGCGCCGGGCCCGGCGCGAGCGCCGGAGCGGCCGCGGCCGCGCGCGGCAAGACTGCGGCCGCGACGCACAGCGCCGCGCTCACGGCGACGAGAACGCAGACGCGCGCGATCAGGCCGGTCCGCCGTCGATCCTCCCCCTCGATGGCCCGCCGGATGTGACTCCCCTTGCGCGCACCTGCCCTCATGGCTCCTCCTCGAGCTCGCCCCCTGTGCCCGCGCGCCAGCCCCAAAGCTGGCGGCACCACGCTCGTCACGATAGTGCAACCGCGCGCGAGAGTGAAGCCGGCCGTCCCGGCCTCGCCGTCGGGCACGTCCCACGGCTCAGGCTCAAGGCGGCTCGCCCGCCGGCTCGCCCTCTGGGCCCGCGGGGCGCTGCCCGCCGTCCACGGTCCGGAACCTGCCGGGAAGGGCCGCGCGAGCGACGCGCCGACGAACCTCGCCGTGGACGCGGCGCACGAGCTCGCGGCGCAGCACGCCGCAGAACCCCTGGACGAGCACGGTGCCGGTCGAACGCCGCAGCCCCAGACCGTGGTCGAGATACGCCGGCGCCAGAGCGATGTAGCGCTCCTCGAGCTGAGCGCGCGTGGCGCAGACCTCGACCGGTTCGATCGAAGAGAGCACGTCGCGGGTCAGGTCGGAGAGCCAGGCGGGGCGAGCGGCGAGTCGCTCCGCGAGCGCTGGCCCCGCTCGCGCCCCCTCGGCCCGCGCCCGCTCGGCCCGTGCCCGCTCGGCCCGGGCGCGCTTGATGGAAAGCAGCGCGGTCGCCGTCCAGCCCATCGGCTCGTCTGGGACCATCTCGGTCGGCAGCCCGGGCACGGGCCGGCCGAACAGCCGCGCGGCGCCGGCCGCCGTCAGGCGCGGATCGAGCACCCGGCCCTGGTCGTCGACGGCCACGAACTCAAAGGCGCCGCCGAGCATGTTGGCGACGTTCAGCAGGCGCGCCTCGAGCTGCTCGCCGAGCTCGTCCAGGCCCTGACGGCGCAGCCCCCGGGCGATGATCGCGGTGTCGACCGGCCAGACGTTCTCGTGGTAGTTGCGAAAGCGCGGGTTGTGATCGGCCAGGGCGCGGCCACGAATGCCGGCCGCCGTGAGCAGCTCGGCTGAGAAGAGCGTCCGCACGATGCCGCCGACGAGCGCCGCGCGCTGTGCCTCGGGCAGATCGTCGAAGAAGCTCGTCGCGAGCATCCAGCCGGCGTTGGACTGCACCGAGCGCAGCAGCCGTGGGCGTCCGTCCGGGCCGCGGTCGATGGCGTGGCCGAAGTAGCTCCGCTCCGGCAGCCAGAAGTGGGCGATCGTGGCGTCGCGCACGGCGCGCGACTCGGCGAGGAGGCGCTCGGGCGGGCGGCCGACCTGCAGGTCGGCCGCCCGCCCGAGCGCCTCGGCCGCCAGCACCTGCACATCGAGATAGGCCATGGGCCGCACGACGTTGGGCATGCGTCCGCGCTCGTCGAAGTTCGACGTCGGTCCGTCCTTCCAGACCTGCTGCAGGGCCAGCGGGTTCGACTGCCCCACCTCGACCAGGCCTTCGCCGTTCAGGTGCTCCTCGATCCAGCCGCAGGCCTCGGCCACGCTGTCGCGCACGGTCTTCGGCCGGCCGTCCTTGTGGGCCACCGTCGCGTCGAGGACGCCCGGCTCACGCTGCGCCAGCTCGGCCACGAGGAGGATGAACAGGGGTGTCGAGTCCGACGAGAAGTAGGTCGTGTAGCCGGCCGGCGTGCCGCCCCAGATCGTCGCAAGGCCGAGGCCGAACACGGCTTTGAGCCACAGCGGGGCCCGCCAGGCGCGCAGGTCGCGGCGCTCGTTGTGGATGCGGCCGGGCTCTTCCTCGGACAGCAGCCGACGACGCGTGCCCTGCAGGGCCGCCAGGGCGAGCACGGTCTCGAGCGCCGGGCGCGGCGCGACGTCGAGCAGATCGAGGGCGGTGATGATGCGGTCCCGCGCCCAGAGACTGTGGTTGAACAGCAGGCCGCCGCTCGTGTCGATGCCCATGCCGCTGCCGCTGCCCAGCAGCTCGCCGACGAGGGCGGCCAGGGCCGGGGGAGACACCGCCCTGTGCGCTTCGGCCGTCACGTTCTCCTCTCGCTGTCGACCGGACGCCGATCGGCGACCGGCTATCTCGTCGCTCCTTCCCGGTCGGCCGACGGCCTGCAACCTCCCGAGTCTGTTCCCCGCCGTCGGCGGTGGCAAGCGCCGGCCGGCCGCAGGTGTCGCCGGCCGGCTGCAGGTGTCGCCGGCCGCCCGTTCGGGGTACGAAGACAATGAGATGGACGTGTTCTGGGTAGTTGTCGCCGTCGTCATCGTCGCAGCGCTGCTCGTGCCCATGGTGCTGCGGCGGCGGCGCGCGCGCCGCCGCCGCGCTCTGCTGCGCCGCCTGGAAGGCGAACGCGGCTCGCGCGTCGTGACCATGATCCACCGTCAGGAATCGATGCGCATCCTGGGCATCCCGCTCGGCGACATGATCGACATCGACGACGCCGAGCAGGTGCTGCGCGCCATCCGACTGACCCCCGACGAGATGCCGATCGACCTGGTTCTGCACACGCCCGGGGGCCTCGTGCTGGCCTCAGACCAGATCGCCTACGCCCTCAAGCGCCACCGCGGTCGGGTCACGGTGATCGTGCCCCACTACGCCATGTCGGGCGGCACTCTGGTGGCTCTGGCCGCCGACGAGATCCTCATGGACCGCGACGCGGTGCTGGGGCCGGTCGATCCGCAGCTCGGCGGTCTGCCGCGTGGGTTCTGGCCCGCCGTGTCGATCCTCGCGGCGCTCGAGGCGCCCAACCCCAACCGCGACGACCAGACGCTCATTCTCGGCGACATGGCCCGCAAGGCGATCGACCAGGTGCACGACACCGTGCGCGAGCTGCTGCTCGAGGCTCACGGGCCCGACGACGCCGAGCGCCTGGCGACCCTGCTCAGCCACGGACGCTGGACGCACGACTTTCCCATCCGCTTCGACTACGCGGCCGAGATCGGCCTGCCGGTGAGCGACCAGGTCCCCGAGGCGGTGTACGCGCTCATGGCGCTGTACTCCCAGCGCGGCCAGCGCCGGCCGTCGGTCGAGTTCGTGCCGGTGCCCTACCCCCACGACGGCCCCTGAGGGCACGCCAGGCCTGAGCGCCCGCGCGCCCCTTCCCCGTCGGCGGCCTGCTTTTGCGCCAACAAGAAAGGGCGCCCGCCGGGCGGCGTGATGCCGCCCGGCGGGCGCCCGTGTTCGACTGCCTGGGTCAGGCAGGCCGCACGTTGACGGCCTGCGGGCCCTTCTGAGCCTGCTGCACCTCGAACTCGACTGCCTGGTTCTCAGACAGCGTACCCACGCCGGGCGCGAGTTCGGCCACGTGCACGAAGACGTCCTTGCCGCCGTCGGCCTGCTCGATGAAGCCGTAGCCCTTCTGTGCGTTGAACCACTTGACTGTTCCCTTGGCCACTACTTTCTCCTGGTCTAGCGAGCGTGTCGGCGACGACTGACGAAGCGACGAAAGCGCTCTCCTATTAGAACGTGCGTCCGGCGGCGCCGAACGCAGTGTTCTACTTGTACAGCTTGTCGGCGCAAAAGGAAACCCCAACTGCCCGGCGTCGAGCCTGAGCGAGCCCGGGAAGGTCTTGCGGGCGCCCAGTTCGGCGGGGCCCCAGCCGGTCGGTGGGACACGGCCGTGGGCCGCGCGGCTAGCGCGCCACCATCAGCTTCCCGACCGCGGCCTGCAGGCCGTCGAGCGACAGCTCGTACATGGGCAGCACCTGGCGGATCATGCCGATCGTGCGGGCCCCGTAGGCCCACTCCCACTGGTCCCGGGGGATGGTGTTGAGCCATACGGCGTGGTCGAAGTGGCGGCGCAGCCGGCGCAGCCACTCTATACCGGGCTCCTCGTTGGAGTGGCCCCACCAGATGATGCCGTGCCGGCTGAGCAGCTCGCTGGGCGCCATCGCGGCGTCGCCCACGACGATGAGCTTGTAGTCGGGCGGGAGCTCGTGGACGACGCGGTTCGTCGAGATCGCGTTGTGCCTGGTCATGCCGGTGTCGAGGTACAGCCAGTCGTAGATGCAGTTGTGGAAGTAGTAGGTCTTCAGGTCCTTGAAGTGGGTCTGGCTGTTGACGGCGCTGAAGAGCTGGCTGCACAGACGGAGGTACGGGTGCATCGAGCCGCCCACGTCCATGGCCAGCAGCACCTTGACCGAGTTCCTGCGGCTCTTGTGCCAGACGAGCGACAGCCGGCCGGCGTGGTCGGCCGTTTCGTCGACCGTCTCGTCGAGATCGAGCTCGTCGGCCGGCCCTTCGTTGCGGCTGGTGAGCTGGCGCAGCCGGCGCAGCGCCAGCTCGAACTGCCGCACGCCGACCTTCACGTCGGTGCGGTAGCCGCGATAGCGGCGCTCACCGGCGACCTTCACCGCGCTGCGGTTGCGGCTCTCACCCCCGACGCGGATGCCGCCGGGATGAACGCCGGAGTGGCCGAACGGCGACGTGCCGCCCGTGCCGACCCACTTGTTGCCGCCGTGGTGGGCACCGTCCTGTTGGGCGAGGCGCTCCTCGAACAGGCGCTGCAGCTCGTCCAGGTCGAGATCGGACATGAGCGCCGCAAGCTCGCGCTTCTCGGCCTCGGTGAGGCCCGGCATGGCGAGAGGGTCAGCCAGCCACTCCCAGACCTCGGCGGCGAGCTCGAGAGGCGTTTCGACGCCCTCGAAACAGGCCGCGAAGGCCTGGTCGTACTGGTCGTAGAAGGTCTCGGACTTCACGACAATGGAGCGCGCCAGCGAGTAGAACCGGTCGAGGCTCGACAGGGCGAGCCCCTCGGAGAGCGCGCGCATCAGCATCATCCACTCGGTGA
This sequence comes from uncultured Actinomycetes bacterium, assembly GCA_963751565.1. Lineage (GTDB taxonomy): Bacteria > Actinomycetota > Thermoleophilia > UBA2241 > UBA2241 > Bog-752. The sequence continues at coordinate 46,280 of CAVVVA010000010.1, forward strand.
TCGTGACCGGCACGCCGTAGGCGCGCAGCAGAAAGAAGAAGCCGGTGAACACGTCAGGTGTCTGCGGTCTCGAAGAGCAGCAGTAGCGCCCGCTCGCCGGACCCGAGCTCGGCCTTGTGCGCGTGCCGCTCGCCGGGCTCGATGACGAACACGTCGCCCTGTTGCAGGCGCCGCACGCCGGCGCGCGTGCGAAGCCTGAGCGCGCCTTCGAGCACCCGCCCCGCGTGGCCCTGTGTGCACCACTGCGGTTCCGCGAATCCCTCTGTAAGCTCCATGAGGCGGACACGCTGCGCGCCCCGCACGACGACCTTGACTCTGGCGCCGGGCGACGTCGCCTGCCAGGGGACGGAGCCGAAGTCGACCAGCACGTCCACGTCGCTCGCCGCCGGCGCGCTACTTCGGGCGCCGTCGGGCGCCGGAGGAACGGCGCGGCTTCGCGCCGCCGCCCGACCGCTTTGCGGCGGCGCCGCGCGGTGGCTTGGACGCGGGGCTGCGGGACGGCTTCGCCGCCGGGCTGCGAGACGGCTTGGCCGCGGAGCTGCGGGACGGTTGGGACCCGGACTCGCGCCGGCGCTTGGCTCTGGAGTACCAGGTCAGCGCCACCATGACACAGGCAACCACCGACGGCAGCAGCAGAATGAGGAGGTAGTGCACGTTCACGTGCGCGGCAGCCAGCATCGCGCGCTCCTACCGTCGTCCGCGGCCGGACTGCAGGGCGTCGAGGGCCGCGTCGACGTCGTGGTCCTTCTTGAGCAGCACGCCGAGGAAGGGCATCGTCGCCACGATGTCCTCGTGGCGCGCGCCGCCCACCTGCAGAGCCTGCACCCAGTCGATCAGCTCGCTGGTCGACGGCCTCTTCTGCAGCCCGCTCACGCCGCGCAGCCAGTAGAAGGCCTGCAGAGCGAGCTGCAGGAGCCTCTGGTCGATGGCCGGGTGATGCACCCGCACGATGCGCTCCATCATCGCCGTGTCGGGAAACTCGATGAAGTGAAAGACGCAGCGGCGCAGGAACGCGTCGGGCAGCTCCTTCTCGGCGTTCGACGTGATGATCACGACCGGGCGCTGCGTCGCGGCGACCGTCTCGTGGGTTTCGGGAATGTAGAACTCCATCTGGTCGAGCTCCCACAGCAGGTCGTTGGGAAACTCGATGTCGGCCTTGTCGATCTCGTCGATCAGCAGCACGCAGCGCTGCGCCGAGGTGAAGGCCTCGCCCAGCTTGCCGAGCTTGATGTAGTGGGCGATGTCGCTCACGTCGCCGTCGCCGAACTGACCGTCGTAGAGACGTTGCACCGTGTCGTAGACGTAGAGGCCGTCCTGGGCCTTGGTCGTCGATTTGATGTTCCAGGCGATCAGCGGCATGTCGAGACCGCGGGCGATGCTCTGGGCGAGCATCGTCTTGCCGGTGCCGGGCTCGCCCTTGATGAGCAGGGGCCGCGAAAGCGTCATCGCGACGTTGACCGTCTGCATGAGCTCAGGTGAGGCGATGTAGTCGGCGGTGCCGGCGTAGGGCGCGGAGGCGGGCGCCGGGCGCGGAGGAACTGGGCTGCTCATGAGTGTCGCGGCTGCCTTTCGTCGGCAAGGACGAACCGCGCGACAGTCTACCAAGGCGGGCGGAGGGCCGAAACCCTCGTGAGTCTCGCCCCTCCGCCCGCCGCCCGGGCCGGAGAGCCTCAGGCGTTCAGGGCGCGGGCTTGTCGGCCGGCGCCGGCGCGTCGGTGGCCGCTGCGTCGGCGGCCGCTGCGTCGGCGGCCGGCTCGCCGCCGCTGACGGCGACGGCGCAGACCCGGCAGAACTCCGAGTCGGCCGACAGCGTGGCGCCGCAGTGGGCGCAGTGCTCGAGGTGCCCGGTGTGATCGTCGCCGGAGACGACGTCGTGCGTGCCCGGAACGTAGAAACCCGAGCCGGTACGGCGGGCGCCGGGCTCGGACGGAGTCTCGTCGTTCAACGCTCGTCCTCTCGAATGCAAATCACACCTGCCGGCACTGTATTCCCCGCTGGGCCCCGCGCAAGTCGCCGCGCCGCCTCAGACGAGCTCCTCGCGGATGGTGCACTCGGCGCCCGGCCCGGCGACGATAAGCAGCTGATCGCCCGGTTCGACGACCGTGTCGGGGTTGGGCATGACGATCTTCGCGTCGTGAAGCAGCGCCGCGACCACACAGCCCTCGGGCAGTCCCAGCTGGCCCATCGTCTTGCCCGCCGCCCAGTGATCCTTGTTGATCATCATCGACGACACGGTGATCTCGCCCTCGTGCAGGTCGAGCAGCGTGACGACGTCGGCGAGCGTGGCCTCTTCTTCGATCAGCTTGGTGACGATCTCGGCCGAGTCGATCGCCACGTCGACGCCCCAGCTGCGGTTGTACAGCCAGCGGTTGCGCGGGTTGCGCACCGCGGCGATGACCTTGCGGACCTTGTATTCGTTCTTGGCCAGGAGGCTGGCGACGAGGTTGTCTTCGTCGTGGCCGGTCGAAGCCACGAACACGTCGGCGCGGTCGACGCCGGCCTCGGCGAGCACGGCGGGCTCGTCGGCGTCGCCGACCAGCACCTTGACGCCCAGCTCGTCTTCGACGGCGCGCGCCCGCGCCCGCGACTGCTCGATGACCAGCACATCGTGGTCGCCGCGCGTGTAGTTGGCCACGCGACGACCCAGGGTGCCGGCTCCGGCGATGACGATCCTCATGACTTCCACCCCATCATCTTCTGGAACTTCTCGACGGCCGACTGGTGGATGACGACGTACACCTGGTCGTCCACTTCGAGAGTGGTACCCGACACCGGCACGAGACCCTTGCCCATGCGAACGATGAGCGCCACGCGGATCTCGCCGGGGATCGCCAGGTCCTTGACCGGCTTGCCGACGAGATGGACCGGCACCCAGGCGGCCAGGAGCTGGACCTCGCCGTTGCCGAAAGCCATCTCGCGCTCGAGGCTTGGGCTGACGATCAGCTCGACGATCTTGCTCACGCTCCAGGCGGTGGGCGCGAACGTCTGCACGCCGTAGCGCCGGTAGATGTCGGCCCGTCGCGGGTCGAAGATGCGGGCGACGACGTCGGGCACGCGGTAGACCTCTTTGGCGACGCGCGCGGCGATCGCGTTGGTGTTGTCGCCGCCCGCCGAGGCCACGAGCGCGTCGGCTTCGCGGATGCCGGCCGACTCGAGAATCTCACGGTCGAACCCGGTGCCGACCAGCGTGCGGCCGCTGAAATTGCTCGGCAGCAGGCGGAAGGCGTCGGGGTTGCGGTCGATCACGACCACGCTGTGGCCGGCCCGCGCCAGCTCGGCCGCGGTCGAGGCGCCGACGCGGCCGCACCCCACGATGATCACCTGCATGGCCTCATCCTCCTTGAGGCGCCGTCACGCGACGGCGCGCGAACCATTTTCTCGCTTCTTCGGCAAAGAAGACAGAGACGGCAGCGACCACGAGAATAGCCCAGTCCAGGGCACTCAACGGACCCGTCTTGAAAAGATGCTGCATGAAGGGCACATAGGAAATCGCGGCGACGATGCCGATGCCGACGATCTCGCTGTAGACCAGCCACATGTTGCTGAAGAGACCCACCTTGAACAGCGACTGGCGCTCGGTGCGACAGGCGAAGCCGTTGCCGACCTGGCACAGCACGATGGCCGCCTGGGTCATCGTGATCGCCTCGCGGTAGATGACATAGTGAGGACTCGACGGGCTCATCCACGACGCGTCGCCCCAGTGCCAGCCGTGCGAGAGCATGACGTACAGAAAACCGCCTACCGCCCAGAACGATTCGATGACGCCGATGAAGACGACCCGCCGCAGCGTCGCCCGGCTCATGAGACGCTCCGCGCGAGGGCGCGGCGGCTGCTTCATGACGCCCGGCTCGGGGTGCTCGGTGCCGAGGGCGAGACCCGGCAGCACATCGGAGCCGAGGTCGATCGACAGCACCTGGAGGGCGCCGAGAGGTACAAGGTGGATGAAGCCCACGGTAGCGAACACGAACGGGAACAGCTCGGCCATGTTGTGCGAGAAGATGTAGGTGACCATCTTCTTGACGTTGGCGTAGACGCCGCGCCCCTGCTCGACCGCCTTGATGATGCTGGCGAAGCTGTCGTCGAGCAGGATCATGATCGCGGCCTCGCGGGCGACGTCGGTGCCGGCAAGGCCCATGGCGACGCCGATGTCGGCCTTCTTTAAGGCCGGTGCGTCGTTGACGCCGTCGCCGGTCACCGCGACGATCTGCTTCATCTCCTTCAGGGCCGACACGACCCGCATCTTGTGCTCGGGCGCGACCCTCGCGAAGAGTACGTCCTGGGGCTTGGCCAGCTCGGCCTTGAGATCGTCTTCGGTCATATCCTGCAGGTCGGTGCCGGTGATCACCCGCACCGCGCGGTCGCCGCGCACGATGCCGATGCGCCGCGCGATCGCCTCGGCGGTCAGCCCGTAGTCGCCGGTCACCATGATGATGCGGATGCCGGCGGTGAGCGCGTGCTCGACGGCCTCGCTCACCTCGGGGCGCGGCGGGTCGAGCATGCCGACCAGGCCGAGGAACGTGAGCTCGGTCTCGACCGAGTCGGGCGTGTAGTCGGTGAGGGCAGCCGGCAGGTCGCGCTCGGCGATGGCCAGGACGCGCAGCGCCTGGCGCGACATCTCGTCGTTGCGCTCGGTGATCTGCTCGCGCAGCTCGTCGGTCAGTGGTACCACCTTGCCGTCGAGCCGGACGCTCGTGCAGCGTGGGATGGTCTCGGACGGCGCGCCCTTGACGTAGGCCTTCTGGCCGTCGCCCTCGACGTGCACGACCGACATGCGCTTGCGCACCGACTCGAACGGCAGCTCGTAGATCTTGGGGCGCTCGGCCAGCTCGTCGGGCAGGTCGAAGCCGACCTTCTGGGCGGCCACCAGCAGACAACCCTCGGTCGGGTCGCCGACCACCCGCCAGCCCTTGTCGTCGGACGGCGTCAGCACCTTGGCGTCGTTGGCGAAGGTCATGGCGCGCAACAGCAGCTCGAGGCGGCGGCGCGCCTCGTCTTTGGGCAGCGCCGTGTCTCCGACGATGAAGTCGCCGACCGGCTCGTAGCCGGCTCCTGTAACCTCGACCGCGGTGTCGCCGGTGAACATCTCTCTGACCGTCATCTCGGCTTTGGTGAGGGTGCCGGTCTTGTCGGTGCAGATCACGTTGGTGCAGCCCAGAGTCTCGACGCCCATCAGCTTCTTGATGAGAGCGTTCTCCTTGGCCATGCGCTGCACGCCGACGGCGAGGGAGACCGAGAGGGTGGCCGGCATGCCCTCGGGCACCAGCGCGACCATGACGCCCAGCGCGAAGAGCAGGTCGGCGACCCAGCCCAGGCCGAGCAACCGGCCCATGAAGAACAGGGCGACGCCGCAGGCGAAGGCGATGATCGACACCGTGCGGGCCATCACGTCGACCTCGCGCTGCAGCGGCGACTTCTCGTCGGACACACCGCTCGTGAGCGTGAAGATGTGGCCGAACTCGGTGTTGAGCCCGGTGGCGAAGACCGCCGCCTGGCCGGTGCCGGCGGCGACGGTGGTGCCCATGAACACCAGGTTCGGCATGTTGATGGTAGCGAGCTCTTCGTCGAGGATGGGGTCGGATGTCTTGCGCACCGCGTCGGATTCGCCCGTCAGGGCGATGTTGATGGTCGACATCTCGTACTGGCGGATGAGCCGGGCGTCGGCCGAGATGCTGTCACCCTCTTCGAGCTGCACGAGGTCACCCGGTACGAGGTCGGCGACGGCGACGACCGTCACTTCGCCGTCGCGCACCACCCTGGCGTTGGCCGGCACGAGCTTGCGCAGCGCTTCGGTGGCCTTTTCGGCGCGGTACTCCTGGAAGAAGCCGATGGTCGCGTTGAGCAGCACGACGCCGATGATCGCGACTGTCACGTTGATGTTGTCCTGGCGGCTCGAGCCGGTCGACAGCACCGCCGCGATCGCGCACAGCAGGGCGCCGACCTCGAGCATGATGGCAAACAGCGTCGTGAACTGGTCGAAGAAGCGGTAGATGATCGGCCGCCCGACCTTGGTCGGCAGCGTGTTGGGGCCGTACTGCTTGAGGCGCTGGAAGGCTTCGTCTTCGGTCAGACCGCGCGGCGACGTCTGAAGACGCTCGTAGACCTCTTCCTGGGAGAGGCTCCAGACGGTGAGCTCAGCGGCCGACGGCTGACTGCTCGCAGGCGACTTTGCGACATCGGTTGTGGTCACGGTTTGGGACCCCTCGTGGCAGCGTGCTCTGGGCACGCGTAGATAGCGCTCAGGACTTGGTACACCTTTGCGAGGTCGGGTGCAAGCCGCCGAACAGGCTGGTTTGGAGCGCGGCGCGGCGGCGCGGTTGGCCGGAGTGGCGAAACCCTACGCCGCCGGCGTTGGGTCGTTGGCCTTGGCGGACCGCTTGACCTCAGGCCTCCTCGATCTTGCTGGGGTCGGCCACGGCAGGTACCGTCTGTCGTGAAGACGAATACACGATCGAACGAACCTGTCGCAACAGCGACTCATGCCTGCGACCGAATAAAGGCGAACACCTCACGGCCGAACTGCGGCGCGTGTGGCTCCATGAGGCGATGCGCACCTGGCTTCGGCCAAACTGGTCGCCCCGCCAGCCGACACACCGTGGACGCCGCGTGGACTGCACGACTGCGCGCACGCCTGTCGTGCTGTCTGGTGAACCGGCGGTCGTCCGCGATAGCGGGCCGTGCCTCACCCCATGCAATCTCTGGTGACCGAGCGTATGGCGACGGCGGCGCAGCGCTGTCCAGCGCCGTGTAGCGCCCAATAGGTCAACAAGTCATGTTGTCTGCCGGCGCTTATCGAACACTGGCGCCCTGAGTGTAGCGGCCTTCGATCGCACAGCGCCCGCGGCCGCTGACCGCCAGCGCTCGAGAGGCCCGTCTAGCTTGGGTTCTCCCCTAGGAACTACGCACCGCCGGCGCTCACGCGAGAGCCAGCTCCAGCACCATCATAAGAAGTGGACCACCCAATGGGGGCAAGTCAGTCGCCGTCGCGGTTTAGCAATCCTTAACGAAACACCTGCCTCCCTTTAGGGCCCCTCAACGTGTCCGTGGCTACGGTAGTGACGCATGCAAAGTAGTGCGCGTCGCCAGTCATAAGGCGCGTGGTCATGGAGCTCAGGTGTGGTCGTTTTGGGAGTCGAGACCGCTGCAGTCTGGATCGGACTTGCCTTGTTCGTCGCCAGCGGCGCGGTGGCCGGCGTCTACGTCATTCACCTGCGGCTGCTGGGCAAGCAGGTGAGGCGGGTGCAGCGCGAGCGCTCGCTTGCGACCCGAGACGCTCGTTTGAGCCGGGAAGCCGACCCTGAGAATGGCCCTGAGTTCGATCGGCCTTCAGCCCCCGTCTTGGGTCTATCGAGCGCCCAGTTGTTGGGCGTGCGGGACGCGAGGTTGCGGCACAAGGCGGACACAGCGCAGCACAGCTTTGCCCACGATGTCGATGGTTGAGGGCAAACGACCCGCGCCCGAACGCCGACGAACCGATCTGGCGAGGCAAGGCAAGGAAGGCTGCGGCAGGACGTGCTGTCCCTCCTGGGCTGACCACCCTGCCCTCCTGGTTGAGCTCTACCAGCAAGGCCTCACGAACCCTGAGATCGCCGAGCGGATGGGCATCTGCGCAGACTTGGTTCGCCAGCTGTTGAAACGCTACGAGGTACCCGCGGAGCCCCTTTGGGAACGCCGCTATCGGCAGGCGATTGCCGGGCGCGAGCCAGACATCGTCGCGGCCTTCCTGAGACTGCGCAGCGACCGGGCCGTGGCCCAGGAACTCGGACTCCAGGTGTCGCACGTGCGCCGGCTCATCGACGCCGAGCTGCCGGAGGCCAACGTGCTGCGCCGGGCAAGACGAAACCTAGCCCACACGTATTCGCAGGGGGAGATCATCGGCGCTCTGCAGAACGCTGCCCTCGACGTGCCCTCCCCGATGTCCATCGAGTCCTATCGCCTCTGGGCGCAGTACGCCGGCAACGGGCATCGCTGCCCGGGGCCGGGGGTGGTCAAGCTGAGGTTCGGCGGTTGGCGCAAGGCACTGGTTCGGGCTGGGCTGCCGACCAACTCGCGTGGCGGTCCTCAGGCGACCTACGCCTACCCCGAGGTCGTGGCTGCGCTGGCCGACGCCTGGCGGGAGCTGGGCAGGTATCCAAGCGTCGTGCGCTACGACGCCTGGCGTGCCGGACGTACGCAGTTGCCCGCTGCGGCGACGGCCCGGCGCCTCGCCAGAAGCTGGGATGACCTCCTGGTGGCGGCCTATCCCCTGGTCTATGCGATGCGGTCGGCGAGCCCTACGCGCGGGCAACGAGTGCCTCGGCGAACCACCGACGCTGAAAGACCCTCGTCAATATCGTGCCGACCGCCCCTCCTTGAACAGGGAGCGGCGGCGGAACGTCTTCTCGACTCGGATCGGCATCCCGAAGGCCCCGTGGCGTGCCGGCGACGGGGCCTTCGGTGTGCAGCGCCCACCGGGGGCGGAGGGCATTCCGCAGATGCCGTGTCCTGACGGCGCGAGTCTACCAGCACAACCTCCTGCAAAGAGGCACTTTAGCCATTCTTAACGGCCGCCCGCTGCGTCTTTAGACCCTCGCAATGCCCATGCGGGAAATGACAAGAGCGGAGCAATTTGGTCCCGACAAGCGGGATGGAAATGGCCCTGTTTGCCTTACATGCTGAGACGCTCGCTATCGGCGTGTTCTTCGCCGCGGTCATCGTCGCGGTGATCGTAGCATTCACGCTGCATGTAAGGCTGCTGGCAGGTCAGGTCCATCGCAAGCAACGCGAGCGGGCAGCCGAATTGGCCGCGCTGCGACCCCAAACGCACCGGGCAAACCCTGCTGTATCTGCGAGCAACGCGGCTCAGGCGTGGCCGGCTTCGAAAGACGAAGGGGTTTCGGCAAGAAAGGCTGCGTGATTGCGCGTCGCTCTGACCGGACACCGGCGCTGCATTCGACTTGCTAACGGCTCCAGTTGGGGGGACAAGCGGCTCTGGTGCCACGAGCTAGGCTCTGCTTCTGTCGGGGGCGCGAGCGATCAAGCGGCGTGATCTCCTTGGCGCCCTGATCAACCAGTACGATTCGGTTGCGACATTGTCAGTCGGGGTTTCGGTGCCTCTCAGGCTGCACACGCAGGCGCTCCGACACGATAACAAGACCTTCGACAAGGGACGCCCAGATCGCCCTCCCGCGCCTGGCAGTAGGCCCTCGTGGTCGAACAGCACCCAGCCGCACTAGCCGCAGGCCAGCTCGCGCTTGGTGTGAAAGGCCCCCTTGGCGTCGCTCTCTGCGAGGGCACCCGCGAGACAGAGCGCGCCGATGGGGGCAAGTAGAGGCGTAGCAGCGAGCCGTGAGAGAAGCGAAGCGGAGGCAGCGGGCGCGACCTGCTGAGAAGCAGGCGAGGGGGCCTGAGGGGTGGGCGCCTCGGCTGGTATCGCCGGAGGCATCGTCGCCGTCGAGGCGCCGAGCTGCGAAGCGGGCTGTGCAGCTTGCGCTTCTTTCCGGCCGTCCGTAGCTCAGGCCTCGTCGATCTTGCTCGGGTCGGCGACCGCCAGCACGTCGATGGTGTCTGCCCCTCGCATGATGCTCGCGATCAGCGACGAGCCGCGCAGGATCTCCTGCGTTCGCGAGCGCCGCGACTGACCCATGACGATGAACGTGGCTCTGGTCTCGCGCGCGAACTTGAGGATGACGTCGGCCTCGGAGTCGCCGCTCAGCTCGACGACACTGCCGCCGAGGTCGCGGGCCAGGTTGAACAGCTCGGCGAGCTCGTCGTGGTGGCGACCAAGGGTCTCTCCCGGGGTGTGCACGTGGACGACCCAGAGCTGACCCTGCAGGCGCTTGGCCATACGGTAGCCGCGGCGCACGAGCTTCTTGGCCACCGGCCCCGCCTTGACGCACACCACGACGCGGTCCTCGGTGGCCCAGGGCGTCTCGATCTCGTGTTCGTCGATGTAGTCCTGCAGGCTCTCGTCGACCTCTTCGGCCGTCTTGCGCAGGGCGAGCTCGCGCAGCGCCACGAGGTTGCCGCGGCGAAAGAAGCTGCTGAGGGCGCCGGGGATCTTCTCGAGGTCGTAGACGACGCCGCGGTTCAGCCGGTTGATGAGCGCGTCGGCGGTGAGGTCGACCAGCACGACCTCGTCGGCACGGTCAAGCACCGAGTCGGGCAGCGTCTCGCGGACGCGCACGCCGGTGATCTCGAAGACCGTGTCGTTGAGGCTCTCGAAGTGCTGAACATTGACGGTCGAGATAACATTGATGCCGGCCGCCAGGATGTCGTCGACGCTCTGCCAGCGCTTCTCGTGTGCCGAGCCCGGGATGTTGGTGTGGGCGAGCTCGTCGACCAGAGCCCACTCGGGCTTGCGGGCGATGACCGCCGCCGTGTCCATCTCCTCGAAGTCATGGCCGCGGTACTCGATGTGCTTGCGAGGCACCACGGGCAGACCCTCGGCCAGCTCGGTGATGGCCTCGCGCCCATGCGTCTCGACGAAGCCGACGACGAGGTCTTCGCCGCGCGCAAGGCGGCGCTGGGCTTCGGCCAGCATGGTGAACGTCTTGCCGACGCCGGGGGCGTAACCCAGGAAGACCTTGTGGCGCCCGCGATTGCGCAGGGTCTTGAGCGCGAAGGGTTCGATGTGCGATGCCTCGCCCGCGGGCGAGCCGGGCCGCTCACCGCCGGGCATCAGGGGCTCGCGGCGCCCTGCCCCGCATCGAGCGCCAAGTTGAGCTGCAGCACGTTGACGGTCGGCTCACCGAGGAACCCGAGCTGCCGCCCGGCGGTGTGCTTGGCGACCAGCGCGAGCACCGCCGAGACGCTCAGGCCACGGGCCGCCGCCACCCGCGGCGCCTGCGCCCGGGCGTTGGCGATCGTGATGTCGGGGTCGAGCCCGCTGGCCGAGGTCGTCACCATGTCGATCGGCACCTGACCGAACTTGAGGCCGGGATCGGCGGCGATGTCGGCCTTGACCGCGGCCTGGACCCGGTCGGCCAGGTTCTTGTTGGTTGGACCCAGGTTCGAAAACGACGAGTCCATGGCGTTGTAGCCCGACCCGGCAGCCGAGGGCCGCGGCCAGAAGTACTTGGCCGATGTAAAGTTCTGTCCTATCAGGCTCGAGCCGATCACCACGCCGTTCTTCTTGACCAGGCTGCCATCGGCCTTGCCCGGAAAGACGACCTGGGCGATCCCGGTCATAGCCAGCGGATAGATGATGCCCGCGATCACCGCCGTCACGATCGTCATGCGAATCGCTGTCCAGACGTACTTCACGACGCCATGCTCCCTTAGGTCGTCAGGTGGAGGGCCACCAGAATGAGGTCGATGAGCTTGATGCCGACAAACGGCGCGATCACGCCGCCCAGGCCGTAGACCAGCAGGTTGAAGCGCAGCAGGGCCGCGGCGCCGATCGGCCGGTACTTCACGCCGCGTAGCGCCAGCGGGATCAGCAGGACGATGATGATGGCGTTGAAGATCACCGCCGAGAGGATGGCACTGTGCGGCGAGTGCAGGTGCATGACGTTCAGGGGACGCATCTCGGGGAAGGCCACCATGAACATCGCCGGGATGATGGCGAAGTACTTGGCGACGTCGTTGGCGATGCTGAAGGTGGTGAGTGCGCCGCGCGTGATCAGCAGCTGTTTGCCGATCGCCACGATCTCGATGAGCTTGGTGGGGTTCGAATCGAGGTCGACCATGTTGCCGGCCTCTTTGGCGGCCGAGGTGCCGGTGTTCATGGCCACGCCGACGTCGGCCTGCGCCAGGGCCGGTGCGTCGTTGGTGCCGTCTCCGGTCATGGCCACCAGCTTGCCCTGCTGCTGCTCGGAGCGGATGAGGTCCATCTTGGCCTCGGGCGTGGCCTCGGCCAGAAAGTCGTCGACCCCGGCCTCCTTGGCGATCACCGCCGCGGTCAGTGGGTTGTCGCCGGTGATCATCACAGTGCGGATGCCCATCGCCCGCAGCTGGTCGAAGCGCTCGCGGATGCCGCCCTTGACGATGTCCTTTAGGTGGATCACGCCGAGCGCCTGGTCGTCGCGCGCCACGGCCAGCGGCGTGCCGCCCTGCAGCGAGACCTGCTCGATCGCGCGCTCGAGCTCGGCCGGCACGGCGGCGCCGCGCTGGCGTATCCAGGCGGTGACCGCCTCGCCGGCGCCCTTGCGGATGGCGTGACCGTCGAGGTCGATGCCGCTCATGCGTGTCTGCGCGCTGAACTCGATGAAGGATGCCTTCTCGGGGTCGATGTGGCGACCGCGAATGCCGAAGCTCTTGGCCAGCACCACGATCGAACGGCCCTCGGGCGTCTCGTCGGCCAGCGAGGCAAGCTGGGCGGCGTCGGCGAGCTCCGCCTCGGTCACGCCCGGCATGGGGACGAACTCGGCCGCCTGGCGGTTGCCCAGCGTGATCGTGCCGGTCTTGTCGAGCAGCAGGGTGTCGACGTCGCCGGCCGCCTCGACCGCGCGGCCGCTCATGGCCAGCACGTTGTGGCGCACCAGGCGGTCCATGCCGGCGATGCCGATCGCCGAGAGCAGGCCGCCGATGGTGGTGGGGATGAGGCAGACGGCCAGGGCGATCAGCACCGTCGGCGACTGAGGGGCGTTGTCGTAGATGGCAAACGGCTCCAAGGTGACGATCACGATGATGAAGATGAGCGTCAAGGCGGCCAGCAGGATGGTGAGGGCGATCTCGTTGGGCGTCTTCTGGCGCTGCGCGCCTTCGACCAGGCCGATCATGCGATCGAGGAAGCTCTCGCCGGGGTTGGAGGTGATCTGCACCCTGATCTGGTCGGAGAGCACCTTGGTGCCGCCTGTCACGGAGCTGCGGTCGCCGCCGCTCTCGCGGATGACCGGCGCCGACTCGCCGGTGATGGCCGACTCGTCGACCGAGGCGATGCCCTCGATCACGTCGCCGTCGCCGGGGATGATCTCACCGGCCGAGACGATCACTACGTGGCCCTTGCGCAACTCCGCCGCCGGCGTCTGCTTGATGCCGTCATCGGTCACCAGGTTGGCGTAGGTCTCGGTGCGCATCTTGCGCAGGGCGTCGGCCTGGGCCTTGCCACGGCCCTCGGCCATGGCCGTCGCGAAGTTGGCAAACAGCACCGTGAACCACAGCCAGCCGGCCACGGAGCCCACGAAGGCCGTGCCGCTGCTCGAGCGGATCAGCCCCGCGATAAAGTAGTAGGTGGTGATGACGCTGCCCACCTCGACGACGAACATCACCGGGTTACGGGCCACGTCGCGCGGGTCGAGCTTGCGGAACGAGCTCGCGATCGCCGGCCAGATCAGGTCGCGCATCGAGGCCTCGTTGCGCATGGTCGTGTGCTCCTGCTTCAGGGCCGGTTCTGGCGATCCATCCGGCACGGGAGGTTCCTGATCGACGGGCACGGACGAGCCCTGGTCGTCGGGCACTGACGGCTCCTGTGGCTCGTCTGGCATGTGCGGTCCCTGTGGTTCGTCAGTCATCGATCACCCGAAGAGCTTGCCGGCGTACATGAGGAAATGTTCGAGGAGCGGTCCCAAAGCGAAGGCGGGGAAGTAAGACAGCGCCGTGACGATGAGGATCACACCGACGAGCAGCACGATGAAGATGGTGCCGGTCGTGGGAAAGGTGCCCGGCGAGGGCGGCACCGTCTTCTTCTCGCCGAGCGAGCCGGCCAGCGCCAGGCAGGGGATGATGAAGATGTAGCGGCCCCACATCATGCAAAGCCCGCCGATCGTGCTCCAAAACCGGCCGCTCGCGGTAAGGCCGGCAAAGGCGCTGCCGTTGTTGGCGGTCTGCGAGGTGGTGCCGTAGAGGATCTCCGAGAGGCCGTGCGGGCCCGCGTTTAAGACCGCGTCCTTGCCGGCCGGCACCACCGCCGCCAGGGCGGCGAAGCCCAGCGCCGTGACGAAGAAGTAGAGTATGGCAATCGAGGCGAGCTTCATCTCGCGGCCTTCGATCTTCTTGCCTAAGTACTCGGGCGTACGGCCCACCATGAGGCCGGCGATGAACACCGCGAGGATGGCGACGACGAGCAGTCCCATGATGCCGACCCCGACGCCGCCGAACACCACCTCGCCCAAGGCCATGTTGAGCAGCGCCATGCCGCCGGCCAGCGGCGTCAGGCTGTCGTGAGAAGCGTTGACGGCACCGCATGAGGTATCGGTCGTGGTCGTCGCCCAGAGGATCGAGTCGGCGATGCCGAAGCGGACCTCTTTGCCCTCCATGTTGCCGCCGGCCTGGGTCGAGGTCAGTGCCTCGTTGGCGCCGAGCTTGGCGAGGATCGGGTTGCCCTTCTGTTCGCTGACGTACATCACCGCCACGCTCAAGAGCAGGATCACCATGGCGGCCGTGAACAGCGTCCACCCCTGGCGCTGGTTGCCGGCGAAGCGCCCGAACGTGTAGGTGAAGGCGACCGGGATGGCCAGCAGCGCCAGGTCTTCGATGAAGTTGGACAGCGGCGTGGGGTTCTCGTAGGGATGCGCCGAGTTGGCGTTGTAGGTGCCGCCGCCGTTGGTGCCCAGTTCCTTGATGGACTCCTGCGAGGCGAACGGGCCCTGGGCGATCGTCTGGATCGTGCCCTGGACGGTCACCGCGCGAGCCGGACCGTTCAGGTTCTGTACGGCGCCCTGCGAGACGAGGAACAGCCCGATGACGATCGAGAGCGGCAGCAGCACATAGAGGAAGCTGCGGGTCATGTCGACCCAGAAGTTGCCGAGCTTGCCGGTCGAGTGGCGCGTGAGGCCGCGGATGAAGGCGGCGGCCGCCGCCATGCCCACCGCGGCCGATATGAAGTTCTCGCGGGCCAGGGCGAGCATCTGCGAGAGGTAGCTCACCGCCGTTTCGGGCACGTAGACCTGCCAGTTGGTGTTGGTGGTGAAGCTGATGGCGGTATTGAAGGCTACCGTGGGGCTCATGTCGGGGATGTGGGCCGGGTTGAGCGGGAGGTGACCCTGCAGGCGCAGGATGACGTAGATGAACACCAGTATCGCGAGGTTGAAGACGACCAGCGAGACCGCGTAGCCGGTGACCCCCATCTCGCGGGTCTCGTCGATGCCGCAGAGACGGTAGGTGAGCTTCTCGACCGGCCGCACGATGCGGTCCATGAAGGTGTGCTCGCCGCGGAAGACGTGCGCCATGTAGAGTCCGAGGGGCTTGGCGATCAGCGCCAGCAGGGCGACGTAGACGACGATCTGTGCGATGCCCCAGCCCATGGCCCCTCTCGACCCTTCCTAGAACTTCTCGGGCCGCAGGAGAGCGTACAAGAGGTAGACCAGCAGGGCGAATGAGACGATGCCGAGGACCAGGTAGGAGACGTTCACTCAGGCTTCCCTAAATCCTTGGAGCCACGCGGGCGAGGGCGATGCACGCCCCGAAGAAGGCGAAGACGATCAGCAGATATGCAAGATCTCCCATGACTCCCCTATGACAACATCCGCCCGCGGCCCCTACGGCCATTGCAGCGGGCCCCGACCTCAGTTGCCGCCGGACACTTTACCCCAAAGTTCGTTGAATTCTAACGTCGCACTCCGGCGTCGAGACGACCGGTCCGCGGGAGGCTACCCCGCCCGCCATAATGGCCTTGTGAACAGCGGCCCGCGCGCCGTGAAGATTGCGTGAAGCGTCCCCGACACGGATGCGGCGGCGCGCCCGTCGGGCGCGCCGCCGCATCGCTTCCGCATCGACGGCTGAGCGTTCGTGCACGTGTCGGGCGCGAGCCGGTCCCTAGGACGACGGTGTGACGCGCTGGCGCACGGTGCTCGGCCGCAGGCCTCTCACTGCCGTGGAGCTCGTCGTCTCGCAGACGTTCGTGGCGACACTCGCCGGCCCGCGAGCGGTGGACTTGAGCTCGGCGTGCTCGCGGACCGTCAGGTACACGAGGTACGCAAGGCACGATGCGGCCAGCAGCACGGCGGCGGCAAACACGATGTCGATGCCGACGATCCCGATATCGGTCAGACTCATGGTCGCCTCCTGGGCAAGCCGCAGCCGCTGCCGACGGCAGCAGCTACTCAGAGGCTACCCGCGGGCGCGTTAAGGAGCTGTGAAGAATCGGCAAGCTCGTATAAAGAATCCATAAAGACCGAGCCCGGCCGGCGGACATGATCCCTCAGGCGTTCTTCGCGCCAACGAGTAGCAGCGGCCGAGCTTCCGCCGATGCCTGCCGCCCCCTTTACGCATTCTTTGCACGACACGTGTCCGTCTTTAGGACCCCTTAAGAGGCGCGCGGGTACCCTGCTCAGTAGAAGCGCAGATGCGCTGGGGACCAGCCGTGGAGGCCAGCCGTGGAACTCATCGCTGTCAACGTCGCCGCCATCGAGATCGGGGCCATCTTCCTGGCCATGATCGCGATCGCTGTGGTGGCCTTCTTGCTCCACGTCAGACTGCTCGAGCGCGCGGTCCTGCGCAACCAGGCCGATCTTCGGGCGCGGTGGGCGCGGCGCGGCCGAGTCGCCGGTCGTGGCCGAGCCGCGACCCATCGACAGGCTCTGGCTCGTGCTAAGCCGGGAGCGCTGGCTGGAGACAGGGCGGGCAAGCGCCGCGGAGAACAACGCCCGTGAGCCCGCCGCACGATCCGCCGCGGCGCCCACAGCCGCTGCTCACTGACGAGCGTCTTTCGTTTCACCCGGCGAGTAGCGGGGCGAGGCGTTCGGGCAGCAGACCAGCGAGGCAAGGATCGAGCCCGGCGAGTGGCTAGATCGAGTCGGGCGCCTCGGGGGACGGACAGGCGAAAGCCGACGCCCGGTTCGGTGATGATGTAGCGCGGCCCGGCGGGCGACGGCTCGATCTTCTTGCGCAGGTGGCTGACGTGGACGCGCAGCGTCTGGGCGTCTTCCACCCATTCCGGCCCCCAGACGTGCTCGAGGATCATCTTCTGGGTGACCACGAGGTCGGCGTTGCGGGCCAAAAACGCGAGGATGTCGAACTCGGTCGGGGTGAGCGCCACCTCGACGCCGGCGAGCGTCACGCGGCGGCGGGCGATGTCGATCTCGAGATCGCCCGCCACGACGACGGGCGGCGGCGAAGTGAGCGCCGCCGCCCGTCGCAGCAGCGCCCGGATGCGGGCCAGCAGCTCGCCGGCCGAGAACGGCTTGGTCAGGTAGTCGTCGGCGCCTTCGTCCAAGGCCTTGATCTTGTCGGCCTCGGCGGAGCGCACCGACAAGATGAGGATCGGCGCCGTCATCCAGCTGCGCAGCTCGTGGCAGACCTCGATGCCGCTGCGGTCGGGCAGCATGAGGTCGAGCACCACCAGGTCCGGCGGCTCGTCGATGGCCTTCAGCAGGGCCTCCTCGGCGGTGGACGCGAGCGAGAGCACGTAACCCCGCGAGCCCAGGATCGACTGCAGCGCCCGGCGGATCTGCTCCTCGTCGTCGACCGCGAGAATCCGTATCGGCCGCTCGGGGATGCTCATCGCTCCTCCTCGCTTGTGACGGCGTCGTTCGACAGGTCGATCACGAAGCGCGCCCCGCGGGGCGCGACGTCGTCGACGCGGATGGTGCCGCCGTGGGCCCGCACGATCTCGCGGGTGATGGCGAGGCCCAGCCCGGTGCCCGACGGGGCCTTCGTGCCGGTCCGTCGTCCGCGGTAGAACTTGTCGAACACCGCGTCGTGCTCGTCGAGGGGAATGCCGGGCCCCTCGTCTTCGACCCAGAGCCGCACGCCGTCCCGCAGTCGCCTGAGCGCCGACCCGCAGCGGCCCCGCGCCACCGTACAGCATGGCATTCTCGAGCAGGTTCTGAAACACCCGGGCGAACTGCTCGAAGTCGACGCGCAGCGGCGGCGAGGTCGTCGGGCAGGGCGATCGTGACCCGCCTCCGCTGGTGGACCGGCAACGCGCCGAGGCTCGTGGCGAGAATGTCGGAGAGCTCGTAGAGCTCGCGATGAGGTTCCCAGGCGCGAGCCTCGAGTCGCGAGAGGTCGAGCAGCGCCCCGATGCTGTTGTTGAGGCGGGCGACGTCGGCGACGATCGCCCGCAGCTCGTCGCGCACGCTCTTCTCGTTCCAGGGGATGTCGCCTCTCGAGCAGGTTGCTGACCGTGGCGGTCAGCGCGGCGAGCGGCGTCTTCAACTCGTGCGAGACCGACGACAGCAGGCTCGACTTGAGCCCGTCGGCCTCGCGCAGGGCTTCGGCGGCCGTCGCGACCGCCTGCAGTCGCTGCCGTTCGAGGAAGGTCCCGATCAGGTTGGCAAGCGAGGCCAGCAGGCGGGCGTCGGCGGCGTCGTAGGCGCGCCGGTCCACCCTGCCGGCCACGCTGAGAACCCCGACGACGCCCGCGGTGCTGCGCAATGGCAGAAAGACGCCGCCGCTGCCCTCCGGCACCTTGAATCCTTCGCTCGGACGGTGCGTCTCGGCAGAGTCGCCCGCCATCGAGTGGGGCAGCCCGACCGGTGCGTCGTGCGCGTAGACCCAGTGGGCCACCGTGGCCGTGCCGCTGTCGGGTTCGTCGACACGGCGGCGTGACACAGAAGGTGGTGAGCAGGTCGTCGTCGCCGACGAACAGCGTCGCCGACGCGGCGCCCAGCAACCCGACGATCTCGCCGAGGATGGTCTCGGCCATCTCGTCGGTCGAGGCCTGCGAGACGAGGCCCGCCGAGAGGCGGTTGAGGGCGGCCGTCTCGTGTTCGCGGGCGAGGGCCCGCGCCTCGCGGTCGCGCATGCGGCCGGTCTGGACGCCCATCACCACCCCGACCGCCAGGAAGGCCGCGAGCGACAGCCAGTCCTTGGGGTCGTGCACGTCAGCGTGTGGTACGGGCGGCAGGAAGAAGAAGTCCCAGGCAAAGAAGGCCAGGACGGCCGCCAGCACCGCCGGGCCGGCGCCGCTGGCGCTGGCCACCAGCACGACGAGCAGCAGGTACAGCAGCGCCCACTGGCCCTTGGCGAAGGTGTCGCGCCCCGGCAGGAACAGCGCAGTCGACAGGACGATCGCCAGGACGGCGAGAAGGTACCCATGACGGGAGAGCCAGGTGAGCGCGCGCCGCAGCATGTGACCTCGAACGAGAGCCGACGAACTGTTGAAACATGATTGTACGCCGCCGGCGCCGGGCGGGGCAGCGCGAGCGGCGGGACAAAGGTGAGCGCGGGTGAGCGCGGGTGAGCGCGGGCGAGCGGCCGGAGCGGGGCGAGGCGAGCGGGGCGAGCGGCCGGAGCGGGGCGAGCGCCGGGCGCGGGGCGCTCTACGCGCCCCGCGCCCGGCGCTCGACGCTGCCGTCGGCATGCCCCACGAAGACCTCGTCGGCCATGCCGAAGAAGAAGCCGTGCTCCACGACGCCGGGCAGCGCTTTGAGCGCGGCGGCGAGGGCCGGCAGGCCCTCGCCGCCGCGCCCCGCAAGCTCGCAGTCCACGATGAAGTGCCCCTCGTCGGTCACGAAGGGGCGGCCATCGGCGGCGCGCCGCAGAAGCGCCGCCGGCACGAGCTCCAGGAGCTCCCGACAGGTGTCGCGCCAGCCGAACCGCACGATCTCGACCGGCAGCGCGCGGCGCTCGCCCAGGTGTGTCACGAGCTTGTCGTCTTCCACCACGATGAGCAGCCGGGCCGCGGCCCGCGCCAGCAGCTTCTCGCGCAGGAGCGCGCCGCCGCCGCCCTTGAGCAGGTCGAGTCGGGGGTCGACCTCGTCGGCGCCGTCCACGACCAGGTCGAGCAACGGCCCGGACGGCGCGCTGGACCGGCGTCCGGCCGGCGGGCCCGCCGGCCGGTCGATCGCCGGGCCGCGCCGCTCGAAGTCGAGATCGTCGAGCGAGACCACCGCAAAGCCCGCCGCACGCGCCAGACGGTCGGTCTCCGACGAGGCGACCGTGCACAGCAGCGGCGGACCGACGGGCCAGCGCTCCGCGGCGAGCTCGATGACCGCGGCGACGGCCCGCCCCGAGCCGAGCCCGATCGTCATGCCGCTCGCGAGGCGGTCGACGGCGGCGCGCGCGGCGGCCGCCCGCGCGGCCGCCGCGCGCGCCTCAGCCTCAGCCGGGGTCTCGACTGACATGGCGCTACGGTACCACGCAAGCGCCGCGACGAAGCCTGCGGGAGCGGAAGCTGAGGCTACGCTCGACCCGAGGGCTGCGCTTGGCCACAGGGCTGAAGCTTCGCTCGGCCCACGGGCTACGCTCGACCTGACGCGCCCGACGCGCGCAGCGCGCGCAGGGCGGCCTCGTGACGCTCCCACAGCGCGTCCCAGCGGGCCGACTGGGCCTCCTGCGGCGCGATCGTCTCGAGCGCCGTGGGGGCGGCGGCGGGCAAGCGGCCGTGGCCGACGGCCACGGCCGCCACCGACGCCGCGCCTATCGCCGAGTGCGCCGTCTCGCCGTCGGCGGCGTAGACGACCGTGCGCCGGCAGGCGTCGGCGAGCTGCCGGCGAAACACCGGGTCGGCGCCGCTGCCGCCGGCGACGCGCACCACGCCGCGCGGCAGACCCGCCTGATCGAGCACGGCCAGGCAGCGGCGCGACTCGAGCACGACGCCATCGACCAGCGCGCGCGCCACGTCGGCCGCACCGTGACCGAGGCTCAGACCGAACAGCGCCCCCGCGATGGTCGGGTCCCACAGGGCGCCCTGCTCGCCGGGCGCCAGATACGGCAGAAACGACAGGCCGCCGGCGCCGGGTTCGACACCCGCTGCCATGGCCATGAGCGTCGCTTCGTCGCCGCCGGCGTCACGCAACAGCCCGGCGAGCCAGTGGAAGGCGCTGCCGGTGGCGAGCAGATCCATCTCCAGGCCCCAGCCGTCGAGGCCGGCGAGCGGCGTTACGAGGTAGCGATGGGCAGGGTCGATCACGAGGCGGTCGGAGATGCCCAGCAGGACGGTGCTCGTGCCGGCCACACAGGCGACGTCGCCGGGCTGGGCCAGGCCCAGCCCCAGGCAGCCCAGCACAGAGTCGGCGGCGCCGAGGCAAACCGGCAGGCCGGCGGGCAGCCCCAGCCGCGCCGCCGCCGCGGCCGACAGGGGCCGGGTCGCCGTCGAGGGGAGCACCGGCGGCAGGGCCGGCAGGCGAGGTGCCTCTGAGTCCCCCGTGGCGCCGAGGCCACCGGCGTCGACCGCTGCCGCCGCCACGACCTCGTCGAGCCACGACCCCGCCTCGAGCCCGTAGCAGCCGAAGCCGCTCGCTGTGCTCGGGTCGGTCGCCGGCTCGCCGGTCAGCCGCCAGAACAGCCAGTCCTTGGCGCCGAGCAGCCGGCGCGCGCGTCGCGCCGCCTGCGGCGCGACGCGCGCCAGGCGCAGATACATGGGCAGCAGATAGCGGCCGTCGACCCACTGGCCGGTGAGCCCGTAGAGCCGCTCGCCGCCCAGACGGCCGCGCAGCGCATCGCCTTCGGTCTCGGCGCGCCCGTCTTCCCAGGTGATCGCCGGCGCGACCGGCCGGCCGTCGTCGTCGGTCACCACGAGCGTGGGGATCATGCCGGACAGGCCGATGGCCGCCCAGCGTTCGGGCGGCGCGCCGCCGGCGCGCAGCGCCGCCACCGCCGACTCGACCGCCGCCCACCAGTCGGCGGGAGACTGCTCGGCGGCGCCCGGCTCGGGGCGCGCGGTCGGGTAGCCCGCGTGGGCGCGGGCGGCGACTTCGCCGCCCGCGCCCACCGCCACGGCCTTGAGGCTCGACGTGCCCAGGTCGAGCCCGACGAACAGGCTGTCGCCCGTCACGGCTTCACCGCCGCGTCACCGCAGCCTCATCGCTGCTTCACGCGCTCAGCTTCACCGCGCCATCGCTGCTTCATCGCTGCTTCACCGCTGCTTCACGGCCGCTCTCACAGGCCGGAGCCCTCGCTCGGCGGCTCGCCGCCGTCGAACGCTTGGTCGACCTTGTCGCCGAAGCTCGTGGTCGGGTCGCTGTAGAACTTGGCGTGCCCGATGGCAGCCGAGATGAACGACAGGACGAGCCCGACGAGGGCCAGGCCAAAGCCGAAGACGATCTCGACGCCCGTGAGCTGGCCGGTGGCCAGCGAGTAGACGATGATGAAGGCCATGAAGGCGGCGCCGAAGCCCGGCAGGATGCCGCCGAGGATGAAGTTCCCGGCACCCTTGGTGATGACCCTGCGATAGTACCAGATCGCCGTGAAAGCCGTCATCATGTAGAAGATGGCGGCCATCAGGCCGAGCGTGCTGACGATGTTGCTGAGAGCGCTGTTGATGCTCGAGAAGAGCGTCGTGCCCCACAGGAACACGACGTTCAGCAGGCCGAGCAGGATGGTCGCGTTCCACGGCGTCAGGTAGCGCCGGTGGACGTTGTCGAAGAACTTCGGAAAGACGCGGTCGCGACCCATGGCAAACGAGATGCGGCCCGAGCTGACGATCGCCGCCTGCAGGCTGGCCAGCGTGCCGCCGAGCACGGCCACGATCATGACGTTCTTCCAGAAGCCGCCGCCGATCTTGTCGCCGACGAAGGCCAGGATGTTCGCGCCGTGGTTCTGGATGACGTCGTTCGAGGCGACGCCCTGGAAGGCGAAGATCACGAAGGCGTAGATGAAGAACAGGATGACCACGGAGAGGATCGCCGCGTGGCCGGCCCGCTTGGCCTTCGCCTCCTCGCCGACGTAGGCGGCGGTGTCCCAGCCGGAGTAGAGGAAGATGGCGATCAGGATGCCGGTGATCAGCCCGCTCTTGGGCAGAGTGAACAGTGAGTGCAGCGTGTGCACCGAGCCCGACATGCCGGTGGAGTAGATCATCACGATCGCCACGACGCTGAAGACGATGAGCAGCGTGTACTCGAACACGGCCCAGACCCAGTTGAAGCGTGCCGACAGCTTGATGCCGAGAGCGGCCACGACGAGCACCATGATGTTGAAGACGCTGCCCACGAACGCGACCCAGTACTTGTTGTTGGCGGCGCTGTTCGAGATGAAGCTCAGAAAGTAGGTGCCCAGCGGCACGGTCAGGCTGGTCGTGCCGATCGTGTAGTACATGAGCATGATCCAGCCGACGAAGAAGCCGGCGTGCGGGTTGAGCGCGCGGCCCACCCACGAGTAGGTCGCGCCGGCGCTCGGCATCCAGGTGTCCAGGCGCTGGTAGCCGATGGCGATGCCGATCATGGGGATGAAGCAGATGAAGATCGGCGCGAGGGTGTGGGTCCCGACGGCGATCAGAAGGGCCGCGAGGGAGACGGCGATGCTCTGCGTAGGACCGGAGCTTGCCAGCGCCATGATCACTACGTCGCCCAGGTTCAGGGCGTTGGCCTTGAGGCCTCCGCCGCCGTGACCCGGCGCTACCGGGTCGCGCGGCGGGCGGATCGTCACATCAGACATTGTCCTCCCCCTTTCAGGGACGTGCGGTTGGCCGGGTACGAGTGTGCCTGGAGCCCGGCTCGCGAGGCGTGCGCCTCGAGTCCGGGTCGCGATGGTTGGGCTTGGCGCGCGGATTGGAGCCGGCGAGCTTGGCGCCCGGTGCGGAGCGGCCTGGCGCGACATGGTTGACCGGCGTGACGCTCCAGTCGCGTAGATCGGAACCCCGGAACACGTGGCGGGCCGTCTGTCCCGAGATCGAAAAGACGACCTCTGAGTCCGGGTAGACCTGCTGGAAGCAGTCGAAGGGACGGCCGCGCGTGTCGAAGCTCACGCCGCGCAGCCGCACGACCTGGTCGCCCCGGGCGAGCTCGAGAAGCCGGCGCTCCTCGATACTGGGCGCGACGACCTCGAGGAACTGCTCTTCGTAGTCGTCTTCGAGCCCGTAGCGGCGGGCCAGCAGCCGGTACAGCGAGTCGGCCACCTCGGCGGTGCGGGCGTCGAGGCCGGGCGCCAGAGCGACGGGAATGACGGCCTGCTCGGCGATCATCGGCCGGCCGTCGATGACGCGCAGGCGCCGGACCCTCCAGACCTCGTCGCGCGGCCCGAGCTGCAGGGCGTGGGCGAGCGTCGCCGACGGCAGCCCGCGCAGCACGTCGAGCACCCTCGTCGTAATCTCGAGCGCGCCGTGCTCCTCGGCGAGGGTGCCCAGCAGTCCGCCGGCGCGCCCCGGTTCGCTCACTATGCGCGGCCGGGCGACGAACGTGCCGACGCCCTGATGGCTGTGCACGCGACCTTCCTGTTCGAGCTCGGCGAGCGCCCGGCGCACGGTGATCGAGCTCACGCCGGCCATGTCGGCCAGCTCGGCGCGGCTGGGCAGCAGGTCGCCCGGGGCCAGCCGCTGCTCGGCGATCAGGCGCTCGACCATCGCCATCACGTCCTGGTAGCGCAGGCGTCTGGGCGCCGGCCGGCCGGCCATCTGCGACCGCCTCCCTGCTCCCCGCCTACCTCGCGCCGCTCTCGGCCGCGAGGAGCGGGAACACCTCGGCCGCCGCGGCAAGCGTCTGGTCGACGTCGGCGGCGCTGTGCACGAGGCTGACGAACAGGTTCTCGAACTGGCTGGGGTGGAAGATCACGCCGCGCACCAGCATCTCCTGCCACCAGCGCGTGAAGCGCGCTTCGTCGGCGTAGGCGCGAGCCTCGCGCCAGTCGTGGATGGGATGCTCGCTGAACCAGATCTGAAAGACCGTGCCCAGGCCGTCGACCTGGACCGGGATGCCGTTGTCGGCGGCGAGGTCGCGCAGACCCTGGGCGAGCCGCTCGCCGAGCGCCCGCTGGCGCTCGTAGAGCCCCGGCTCGGCGAGCACGTCCATGGTGGCCGACACCGCGGCGCACTGCACGACGTTGGCGTTGTAGGTGCCCGAGTGCGAGTAGCGGCCGTCGTCGATCATGCCCATGACCGCCCGCGTGCCGCCGATGGCCGCCACCGGAAAGCCGCCGCCGAGGCCCTTGGCCATGGTCGTGAGATCGGGCATCACGCCGTACCACTCCTGGGCGCCGCCGCGGCAAAAGCGAAAGCCCGTGATGACCTCGTCGAAGATCAGCACGGCGCCGTGCTTGTCAGTCTCCGAGCGCAGCAGCTCGAGGTAGCCGGGCCGCGGCAGGATGCAGCCCGTGTTGAACATCGCCGGCTCGGTGATCACCGCGGCGATCTCGTCGCCGCGCTCGTCCATGAGGCGCCGGAAGCTCTCGGGGTCGTTCCAGGAGAGGATGACGAGCGTGTCGGCGAGCTCCTGCGGCACGCCGGGACCCGAGGCCACCGGCCGCGGACGGTCGGCCGGCCCGGCTTCGTCGGGGTCGACGTGGTTGCTCCAGTACACGACGTCCTGCCAGCCGTGGTAGTGACCCTCGAAGCGCACCAGCAGGCGTCGCCCGGTGACCGCGCGCGCCAGACGCACGGCGGTGCCGACCGCCTCGCTGCCCGAGTTGGTGAAGCGCACCATCTCGAGGCTCGGCACGGCCTCGACGACCTTGCGAGCGGCCTCGATCTCGAGCTCGTAGGGCACGCCGAAGCAGGTGCCCAGCTCGGCCACGGCGTCCTGCACCGCCTTGGTGACCACGGGGTGCCGGTGACCGAGGATCATCGGCCCGAGCCCGAGGAGGTAGTCGACGTACTCGTGGCCGTCGACGTCGGTCATGCGCGAGCCCGCGCCCTGCGCCATGAACGGCGGATAGGGGACCCAGCCGAACTTGAACGTGCGGGCGCTGCTGCCGGCGCCGGCGGGAATGACGCGGCGGGCGCGCTCGAACAGCTCGTGCGAGCGCGGCATCCGTTCGTCGTAGCGGGCTGCGAAGTCCATGGTCATCTGCTCCTCACGAGCCGCCGTGGAGCGGACTTGGTATACTCTGTATGCTCACTGCGACGCTCATCCTAGCGACTTGCCCGGCGCCCGACAAGCGTGGGCGCCGGCAACCAGACGCGATGCGACGGGAGCAGCCGAAAACGCGACGGGGAAGCGGCGGCGAAAGCGAGAGGCCCATGACCTTCATGCGCGACGAGATCTTCGAGCAGCCCGACATCGTGGCCCGCCTGGCCGCCGACCTTGCGCCGTACCGCGACGCCGTGGCCGGTGCGCGGGCGGCCGGCGTGCGCTTCGTGCTCTACGCCGCCCGCGGCACGAGCGACAACGCCGCCGTGTTCGGCAAGTACCTCTCGACCATCCACGCCGGCCTGCCGGCCGGCCTCGCCGTCCCCAGCTCGGCCACGGTCTACGACACGCCGATCGACCTGCGCGAGTGCCTCGTGGTGGGCATCAGTCAGAGCGGCGAGACGCCCGACGTGGCCGAGTACGTCGCTCACGCGCGCCGGGCGGGCGCGCGCACCGTCGCCATCACCAACGACGACGACAGCCTGCTGGCGCGCCAGGCCGACACCGTGCTCGCCACGCACGCCGGCCACGAGCGCGCGGTCGCGGCGACCAAGACCTACACGAGCCAGCTCGCCGTGCTGGCACTGTTCTGGGCGACGTGGTGCGACGACGCGGCCCTGCTCGGCGCCCTGCAGAGCGACGTGCCCGAGGCCATGCGCGCCGCCCTGTCGCTCGACGCCCAGGTCGCCGAGATCGCCCAGTGGCTGCGCTTCAGCGAGCGCCTGCTGGTGACCGCCCGCGGCTACAACTTCGCGACGGCCCTCGAGGCGGCGCTCAAGTTCAAGGAGACCTCGTACATCGCCGCCATGCCCTACTCGGCCGCCGACCTCATGCACGGCCCCATCGCCATGGTCGAGCCGGGCTACCCGGCGCTGCTGTTCTCACTGTCCGGCCGCGCCCTGCCGGCCATGCGGCAGCTCGAGCGCGACCTGCTGGAGCGCAAGGCCGAGCTCGTGGTCGTGACAGATGAGCCGGAGGGTAGCGACAGCGGCAAGCGGCGCGGCCTGCGCCTGCCGCAGGCCGCGCCCGAACCGCTGTCGCCGCTCCCGGCGATCGTGCCGGGCCAGCTGCTCGCCCTGCACCTGGCCGAGGCGCGCGGCTACGACCCCGACAAGCCGCGCGGGCTGAACAAGGTCACCAGGACGCTGTAGCCGGCGAGAGCTCATGGCCGGAAGCGAACGGCGGCCTGCAGGATCCAAGCGAACGGCGGCTGCGAGCAGCCGCCGTTCGCCGCCGACGTTTCGTCAGCCTCGCACTACTTGTTGATCCAGTAGTGCTCGAAGTCGAAGATCCAGACCGGGTGCATGTAGATGCCGCCGGCGCGCTTGGAGCGCAGCGTGGTCACAATGTCCTGGTAGAGCGGCGCGCCCGGCGCCTGCTGCATGATGTAGGACTGGATCTGGTCGAACGCCGCGAGGCGGGCGGTCTGGTCGCTCATGACCTGAGCGGCCGTGAGTTCCTTCTCGATCTTCGGGTCCCACCAGAAGCTCGGGTCGGTGCCCTCGTCGATCGCCGAGCTCTTGCTGAACAGGCTGACGATGAAGTCGAACGGGTCGGGGTAGTCCTCCCACCAGTCGTTCAGGCCGACGCCCACCGCGCCCTTGTGCCCGATCAAGGTCCAGTACGACGCAGTGTCGAGCAGCTTGATGTTCGCCTTCACGCCCACCTGGGCGAGGTCATACTGGATCGACTGCAGCACGGTCGGCCACGGAGCCACGTTCGTCGAGTACAGGGTCGTCGAGAAGCCGTTCGGGTAGCCGGCCTGGCTCAGGAGCTGCTTGGCCTTGGCCGGGTCGTAGCCGTAGAAGTTGCCGGCGGGGCCGTCAACGTGGCCGGGCAGGCCGGCGGGGTATATCTGGTTGAGCGCCACGGCCTCACCGGAGAGCAGCTTCACGATCTTGGCGCGGTCGATGGCCCACGACAGCGCCTGACGCACGAGCAGGTTGTCGAACGGCTTGACCGTGATGTTGAAGAACAGGTAGTTCAGAGAGACCGCCGGCTCGGCCACCACCTGGTTCCTCCACTGCGGACTGGCGACGAGGCCGGGATAGTCTGAGGGCGGGATGTAGCTGCCGATCAGGTCGGCGTCGCCGCTCTCCACCTTGAGCACGGCCGTGGTCGGTGTGATCGAGAACTCGAAGTGGATGGCGTCGACGTAGCCCGCCGTGGTGCCGGTGTAGTTGGGGTTGCGCTCGAGCAGCAGGTCCTGGCTGGGCGTCCAGTGGTCGAACATGTAGGGGCCGGTGCCGAGCGGGTGCCGCCCGATCTGCTTGCCCCACTTGGCCACCCACTCCTTGGGAACGGGCGCGGTGAAGGGCATGGCCATGATGTTCAGGAAGGTGGCGATCGGCTTCTCGAGGTCGACCTCGAGCGTGTACTTGCCGATCGCCTTGTAGCCCGTGATCGTCTTGGCCTTGCCGTCGAGGAACGCCTGCAGGCCGACGATGCCGGCGTAGTAGCCCTTGGCCGGAGCAAGAGGCGAGCTCATCATGCGCTGGAAGCTGGAGACGAAGTCGGCCGCGGTGCACTCGCGGTTGACCGGCGGCGCGAACTTGATCCCCGGCTTGATGTGGAAGATGTAGGTCTTGCCGCCGTTCGTGATGCCGCCGTTTGCGGTGGTCGGGACCTCGGTCGCCATGTCGGGAACGAGTCTGGTGCCCGCCGCCCCAGGCGCGGTCGCGTAGTTCAGCAGGTTGCCGAAGATGGCGTGCTCGATGGCCATGCCGTTGCCCTCGAAGTCGATCGCCGGGTCGAGCGTCTGCGGCTCGTTCTGGAAGGCGACGACGAGAGTGCCGCCGCGCTGCGGCGTGCTGGACTGCGCGGCGCTCGGGCTGCTGCTGCTGGTGCTGCTGGTGCTGCTGCCGCAGGCCGCCAGGACGAGCGCGCAGGCGACCGCCGCGAGCACGGCGCCCACGGCGCAGCGGGCAGCCAGTCGACCGCGGCTTGGAGATGCCAGTCATGAAGGCTCCTTTCCACCCCTCCCGGCCCCTCACGACCGGTGTGCTAACGTTAGCACACGGCCCAACGAAACAACCGTCATGGGAGCTGCCCCGGTGCGACCGAGCGACGACGACCTGATCGAGCTTCTTCGCGACCTCGTCGCCATCGACTCGACCAACCCCGGTCTGGTGCCGGGAGCGGCGGGCGAGGAAGCGCTCGTGCGCTTCCTCGCCCGCCGCCTCACCGCCGCCGGCCTCGAGGTCGACGTCTGGGAGCCGAGCCCTCACCGGCCCAACATCGTCGCCACGCTGCCCGGACACGGGCGCGCCCCACAGACCGCTTCCGGCGCGGCGCACAGCAGCGTCACGGCGCACGGCGGCGGCACGACCGATCGCGCGGCGGGCGGCAGGGCGCCCACCCTCATGCTCGTGAGCCACCTCGACGTGGTCGGCGCCGCCCCGGAGCTGTTCACGCCCCAGGTTCGCGGCGGCCGCCTCTACGGGCGCGGCAGCAGCGACATGAAAGCCGGCCTGGCGGCCGCGGTCGTCGTCGCCGAGCGCCTCGCCGCCGAGGCGAGCGCAGCCGGCGGCAGGTCGCCGCTGCGCGGCGACCTGCTCGTGGCCGGCTGCGCCGACGAGGAGTGGCGGAGCTTCGGCGCCGAAGCCCTCGTTGCGCGCTACCATCCCGACGCCGCGATCCTGCCCGAGTGCACCAACCTGGACGTCACGGTCGAGCACGGCGGCTTTACCTGGTTCGAGCTCGAAAGCCGCGGCGTCGAGGCGGCCGGCGCCGAGCCCGAGAGGGGCATCGACGCCATCGCCCTGCTGGGGCCCGTGCTCGACGGCATCGCCGCTCTGGACCGCGAGCTCGACGCCCGACCGCACGCCTCGTACGGGCGCGGCTCCATCCACGCCTCGACGATCGCGGGGGGGACCCAGTTGCCGGCCTACCCCGGCATCTGCCGGCTGGGCGTCGAGCGCTGCCTGATCGCCGGCGAGTCGGTGGACCAGTCGCGGGCCGAGATCGAGGCGCTGCTCGCGGCGGCCCACGCCGCCGATCCGCGCTTCGCCGCGAGCAGCCGCCTTGTGGTCGGTCGCGAGCCCGTGTCGCTCTCGCGCGACGACCCGGTCGTGCTGGCGCTCGTCGCGGCGGCGGCGGCCGAGCTCGACCATGTGCCGCTCGTGCGCGGCGACATCGGCTGGGCCGACTCGGGCGTCTTCGCCGAGGCCGGCATACCCTGTGCGCAGTTCGGCCCGGTCGGCGACGGCGAGCACACGGCGGGTGAGTGGGTCGACGTCGAATCGGTCAAGCTCGTGGCGCGCGTGCTCGAGGCGGCGGCGCGGCGCTACTGCGCCTGAGCGCGGCGGCGGGGTCTACACGGTGGGATATCGTTGATTACATGATCCGCGCCGTCACGCTCGATTTCTGGAACACCCTGATGGACGACTTCCACGCGCCGGCGCGCGCGGAGCTGCGCGCCGCCCGGCTGCGCGAGATCGTGGCCCCCTACGGCCACGAACCCGACGCCGAGGCCGTCGACTCCGCCTTCGCCAAGGTCTGGAAGCACTTCGACAGGATCTGGTACAAGAAGTCGCGCACACCCACGACCGCCGAGTCGGCGGCCGTTCTGCTGCGCGCTCTGCGGATCAGGCTGCCGGCCGAGGCCCGCCAGCGGGTCGTGACCATGCTCGAGGAGGTCGTCCTGGAGTCTCCGCCGCGGACGGTCGAGGGCGTGCCCGAGACGCTGCCGCTGCTTGCCGAGCGCTACAAGCTGGCCGTCGTCTGCGACGCCGCCCTGACGCCGGGCCGCGTCCTGCGCCGCGTGCTCGAGCTGCACGGCCTCGAGCGCTGGTTTGCGGCGTTCTTCTTCTCCGACGAGCATGAGTGGTCGAAGCCCGACCCGCGAGCCTTTCTCACGCCGCTCGCGGCCCTGGGGGTCGCGCCTCACGAGGCGGTCCACGTCGGCGACATCGAGCGCACCGACATCGCCGGCGCGCAGGCCGCCGGCCTGCAGGCGATCCACTTCGTGGGCGTCAACTCCTCCGACCTGCTGGCCTCCAGCGCCAGGATCGTCGTGTCGCGGTTCAGCGAGCTGCCGGCGGTCATCGGGCGGCTCAACTGACGCCCGCCGCCACCGCCGCCGTGAACCCGTCGATCGCCGTCGCCGTGTGGGGCTGGGCGCTCGTCGCCCTGCTGCTCGCGGGCGCGGTCGCGGCGACCATTATTGCCCACGGCCGGCCGGCGGCCGACCCGGCCGGCAGGCGCCGTTTCTGGTGGCTGCTGAGCTTGCTCGTCGTCGCCCCGTCTGCCGTGTTCGCGATCGTCGCCGGCGTCGTGGCCGCCCAGGGCGTACCTGCCTGGGACGCGACGGTCCTGCACCTGATGGCCCGCCATCAGCAGCACACCGTGCACGTGCTTGCCGGGATCGTCACGGCGACCGGCAGCGTGCCGGCCGTGCTCGTGCTCCTGCTCGTGGCGCTCGCCGTGCTCCTGATCGCCAGACTGTACCGGCAAGCGGCGTTCGTCGTTACCGCCACGCTGCTGTCCATGGCGGCGAGCGGCATCATGAAGCTGGTGTTCGCGCGGGCGCGGCCCGAGGTGATCGCCCAGACGCCCGGCAGCTGGTCGTTTCCGAGCGGCCACACGATGAGCGCCACCGGCTTCGCCATGGCGCTCGTCATCGTCTTCTGGCCGACCCGCTGGCGCCGGCCGGCGCTCGCCGTGGCGACGGTCTACGCCGTCGGCATCGGCCTGACGCGCCTGTACCTGGGCGCGCACTACCCCTCGGACGTCATCGCCGGCTGGGCGCTGTCGGTCGCCGTCGTCGGCCTCACCTGGCTGGTTGCCCGCGACCGGCTCGAACCGGCGCCGGCCGGGCTCAGCGCGACCGCGACCGGCCGCCACACCGCCGACCCGGCTCGAGTGAGGGCTGACCCGTGATCGGCGTGATCGGCGTGATCGACATCGCGATGTGGGTCGAGCGCCCGCGACGGCATATGCTGGGAAGGCGACGGGCGCGTAACTTCGCGGAGCGCGTAACTTCGCGGAGCGCACGACTTCGCGGAGCGCGTAACTTCGCCGAACGCGCGACCGCAGCAGGCGGCGCTCGGCACCGATGGGGAGGGACGGAGATGACGCCCGACGACACCCAGGGCTCTGACAGCCCGACAGGCGACGACCTGGCAGGCTGGTGCCGGCGAGCGCTGGCGCTCGGGGCCACGGCGGCCAAGCCGCTCGCGCCGGACCTCGTGGCGACGGCCCCGTGGGTGCGTCTCAAGTGCCAGTACGGCTGCGACGGCTACGGTCAGTGCCGCACCTGTCCGCCCGACTCACCGACCCCCGAACAGACGCGAAGGCTGCTCGGCGAGTACTCGCGGGCGATCCTGCTGCGCAGCGGACCCCACACCGGCGACGGAGACAGCGACGAGCACTACGTCGCGCTGCGCCGCACCGCCGCCGACCTCGAGCGCGAGCTGTTCCTGTCCGGCCACCACAAGGCGTGGTCGATGAGCAACGGACCGTGCGACATTTGCGAGGTCTGCGACAGAGACAAGCCTTGCGTCGATCCCGAGCACGCCCGACCGTCCATGGAGGCCTGCGGCATCGACGTGTTCACCACGGTGCGCGCCGCCGGCTGGGAGATCGAGGTCGTGCGCAACCGCACCGACGACTACCGCTTCTTCGCGCTGGTGCTGGTCGACTGAGCCTGCGGCCTAAAGCATGGCCGAGGCGGCGGCCAGCCGCCCGGCCGCCTCGTTGCGGCCCAGCGCCCAGAGCGACTCGAAGAGCCCCGGTGTGACCGGCTGGCCGCTCATGCCCAGACGCAGCGCCGCGAAGACCGACTTGGGCTTGACGCCGAGCTCCCCCGGCAGAGCCCGAACAGCGGCCTCGATCTGCTCGACGTCGTAGCGGTCGAGACCCGCGAGGCGCACCGCCGCTGCACGCAGGATGCGCTCGGCGTCGGGGATGGCCATGAGCCTGTCACGCGCCTCGCCTGAGATGGCGAGCGGCGTAAAGAGCCAGCCGGCCAGCCGGATGAAGTCGGTCAGCACCTCGATCTTCTCCTGCACGAGCGGAGCCACGAGCGCCGTCAGGCGCTCCTGTTCGTCGCCGGGCGGCATGGGCGCGAGCTGGCCGAGCTCGACGGCCTCGGCGAGCGCGCTCTCGCCCTGTGCCGCGAGCAGCCTCAGAGCCGGTGGCTGACCGTAGAAGCCCACGCGCTCGAGGTAGGCCTGCACACGCGCCGCAAGCTCGGCCGGCGCCATGGCGCGGATGAAGCGTCCGTTCATCCAGCGCAGCTTCTCGGGATCGAAGATGCTGGCGCTCGTGCCCAGGCTTTCGACATCGAGGTGGGCCACGAGGTCGGCGAGGCTCCAGGTCACCATCGACTCGTCGAACTCGGTCGACAGAAAACAGAGGTAGTTGCGCACCACCTCGACCAGGAACCCCATGGCGGTGAGCTGCTCGAGGTTGGTCGCGCCGTGGCGCTTGGAGAGCTTCTTGCGGTCGGTGCCGAACAGCAGCGGCATGTGCAGAAAGTGTGGCGGGGGCGCGCCGAGCGCCTCGTAGATCAGGATCTGCCTGGGCGTGTTGGAGAGGTGGTCGTCGCCGCGAATGACGTGGGTGATCGCCATCGTGACGTCGTCGACGACCACAGCGAGGTTGTAGGTGATGGTGCCGTCGGAGCGCTGCACGATGAAGTCGCCGATGGTCGCGTTCTCAACCTCCACCGGGCCGCGCAGCAGGTCGTCGAACGTGGTCGTGCCCGGGCGCACCCTGAAGCGCAGCGTCCAGGGCTCGCCGGCGGCCTTGCGGCGGGCGACCTCGGCGGGCGGCAGGTCGCGGCAGGCGCCGCTGTAGACCCAGGCGCGCTTGCCGGCCTGCGCCGCCCGGCGCTCGGCCTCGAGCTCGTCCGGCGTGTGGAAGCAGGTGTACAGGTGGCCGCCGGCCAGCAGCCGCTCGATGTGCTCGCGGTAGATCGCCTCGCGCTCGGTCTGGCGGTAGGGGCCGTGGGGTCCGGGCTTCTCGGGGCCTTCGTCCCACTCGAGCTCCATCTCGCGCATCGAGCGCAGGATCTGGGCGATCGCCGCGTCGGTCGAGCGCGACGGATCGGTGTCCTCGATGCGCAGGATGAACTCGCCGCCGTGCTGACGAGCGAAGATGTAGTTGTACAGGGCGGTGCGCGCCCCACCCAGGTGAAGGTGGCCAGTGGGGGACGGTGCGAAGCGGACGCGGACGGGCTCGGTCATGGTTGCCCATTGTACCCCACGCCACCGCCCCGGCCGGAGCCGCCCAGACTGCCGGAGAGCTCGCCGACAACGTCGACAACGGCGCCGCGACGGGTACCATGGTACCAATGACATCGACACGAGGACGCACCATGAGACACAGAACCTTGCAGGTGGTGGTCGTAGGGCTGATCGTCGCCGCCGCGGCGGTGTGGGGCGCCGCGGTGGCCGCGCCCGCGGCCCACGCCGACCGAGGCGACGCCACACGGGTCGCCAAGACCTACACGATCCCCCCCGGGGCCACCGCGATCCTGCGCTGGACCTTCGAGAAGCCGCCGACCAAGGCGGTGGTCGCGAAGTTCCAGATCTCGCGCGACAAGCGGCACTGGAGGACGCTCAAGACCGTCACTGTGGCGGGCGGCACGAAGGTCGTGCGTACTTCCTGGAAGGCGCCGTCGCATGCCGAACTGCGGTACTTCCGCTTCGATGCACCGTCCCACAGGTCGAACCTGGTCGCGATCCGCGTGAAGTAGCGTCGGCGTCGGGCAGGAGCCGGGATCGGGCGGCGTGCGCGGGCATGGCAAGCGCCCCCCGCGTGACCCCGGCGCTGCTACCTAAGGCACGACCAGCGCCGGCAGCGCCTTGACCGCGGCGGCGTTGCGGCCGTCGCCGGCGAAGCGTACGCGCAGGCGGACGGCGCCCGGGCGCGCGGTGTAGAGCAGTCTGAACCTGGAGCGCGCCGTCGTGTGCGTGTGGGCCACCGTCTTCCAGACGCCGCCGGCCAGCAGCTGCAAGACGAGCGGCACGCCGCTGCGCGCCGGCTTGAAGGCGCCTGTCACGCGGACGGCACCCGCTGCCGAAGGCGCGCCGGCGACCGCCGTGAGCAGCGCGCGGACCGCCACACTCACTACCGGCGCCGGCGGCACCAACGTGAACTGCGACTGCGCGCCGGCCTGCAGCGTGGCCTGAAACCTCGTCGTGAACCGGGGCGCGAAGGCAGCCACGGCGCGCCCCCCGGCGCCCGTCGTGACCGTCTTCAGGGCGCCGTGGAGCGGCCCGACCCTGACGCCGGGCAGGAACCCGATCGGGTAGACCGGGGCGCTCGCATCGGCGGCGCGCACCGTCAGCCTGGCCTTGCCGCCCAGAGGGATGGTGGCCGCGGCGCTCGACAGGGTAAGGGTCACGGGCGTCTGACCGACCCAGGCGACGACGCTGCTGGTAGCGGTGGCGCCGGTCGTGGCGCTGACCCTGATGACGTGACGGGTGGTGGCCAGCGGGTCGGGGCCCGGCCCGAGCGGAACCGTGGTGAAGTCGAAGCTCTCGGACGCGGTCGTTCCGGGAGTGCCGACGGCGTTCCAGGCGCCACCGTCGACGCTGTACTGCACGTCGTGGGGAACGAAGATGCTGATGCCGGTGGTGAAGGCGTGGCCCTGGGCGTTGTGGCCGGGCGGCCAGGGGTTCTCGCTGGCGACGCCGGTCACGGTGACGGTCCTGGCCGACGGGGCGGTGGTCGCCCGGCCGAGCTTGACGGTCGGTGTGGTGTCGACCACGTCGGGAATGCCGTTCTTGTTCGAGTCGCGCCAGCCGATCTGGCCGCGGGTCGAGGGGCAGATGCCGCCGTACGGCTTGCTCTTGGCGTTCAGAAGTCCCAGATATGCCTTGAGGCCCGCGCTGCCGCCCCGCATGATGCACATCAGGTTGGTCGTGCCGCCGGTCACCGCGTTGCGGTTGCGTACCCACAGGTAGCCCGAGTACAGGTCGCCGGTGCTCGGGTAGCCGGGCGCCGGCGGCGCGTACTCGTCGAGGGCGCCGAACACGTGGCCGATCTCGTGGGCGAGCACGCCGTCGAAGTTCCCCGGTCCGTAGCTGTCGTTGTCGTAGGTCTCCACGGCGTACGGACCGAACAGGTCGAACGTGTAGGCGAAGGCGCCGTCGGGGAACTCGCCGGGCGTCGGGTCGTGGGTCGCCGCGGCGTCGTCGTGCAGGCTGTCGACGACGTACAGGGTGAACGCCCAGTCGGCGCCGCTGGCCCGGCGCACGGCGTTGTCGTAGGCCGTCTCGGGCGGCGGCGTGTCGTCGGTCGTGTTCTTGGGGAAGCCCAGCGACCGCATGATCGGATGGCGCCACCGCTGGTCGTCGGTCGAGGCGATGGTGATGGGCTCCTGGGCCACGGCGCGCTGCTGCGGCGCTCCGAGCATGCCCACCGCCGGGATGACGAACGTGAGCTGGGCGGCGGCCGGAGCGCGCGCCTCCCACCAGGCCAGCGTCTTTGAGACCTCGGTCACGATGTAGGCCTCGCGCGGGGTGAGCGAAGGGTAGGACGGGTCGACGTCGCCGACCGGGCCGTACGAGTCGGTGGTCGACCAGTCCTCGGTGTGCGGCGTGCCGTTCGCGCCCGTGCTCTGTGGGAAGATGATGCTGACCGCGACCGAGCCGGCCGCAAAGGCGGCCGGCTCGGTCGCGTTGGGCAGAACACCGAGGTGCCCGAGGATCGCCGGGGCGGCCAGACCGGGCGGCTGCGTCTGGCCCGCGGCGCCCTCGGCGGCGGGCAGCTTGAGGTCGGCGCCCAGCGACGGCAGGCCGGCCGGGACGACGGTGCGGTCTCCGGACGCCGCCGCCGCCGCGCCGTCGGCGAGGCTGTTCAGGGCGGCCAGCGCGGCGGCCGTCTCGGCGGCCTGACCGGACGGCGGCGCCGCGTGGGCGCGCAGCACGGTGAATCCAAGCGCCCGCAGCCGCGCCGCGGCCGCCGGCGAAACGCGGGCCAGGGCGGTGCGCGGCAGGTAGACGACCGCGGGCCGCGCGCCGTCGGCGGAGAGCGTCGCGATGAGGCTGTCGGCGCCGGCGAAGTCGTGGGGCGCGACGACGACGGCGTTGGCCGGCGTGAGGGCCGCTCGCGAAACGGTCGGCGTGAGGGCCGCCCGCGACACGGCCGGCGCGGCGGCTGCGCCGGCCGGCCGGGTCACTCCCAGCCCCAGCACGGCCGCCGCCGCGAACAGGACGAGCGCGCCGATCGCCGCCGGCGCGCGCCGGCCGCGGCGCGGCGTCGGGGCGACCGGACGCGGCCTGCCGGGATGTCGTGCGGTGGGTGGGATCATGATCGACCTTGCCAGCATGGTAGGGTCGGCCCTGACGTACGTCAAACGAGCCATCGGTTTCGCCGGGCCCTCACTTTCTGGTACCGTACCGCATCCGTCCTTCTCATAACGTTCGAGGGAGCAGTGTCCGAACACGGTCTGCGCATCGTCGTCCTGGTCAAGCAGGTCCCCGACACCGCCAACGTCACCGGCGAGGCCATGAAGGACGACGGCACCGTCAACCGCGCCGCCCTGCCGGCGATCTTCAATCCCGAAGACCTGAACGCCCTCGAGGAGGGATTGCGCCTCAAGGACCGCCACGGCGGCCGCGTGACCGTGCTCACGATGGGACCGCCCTCGGCGGCCGAGGTGCTGCGCGAGTCGCTGTTCCGCGGCGCCGACGAGGTCGTGCTGCTCTCCGACCGCGCCTTTGCCGGGGCCGACACGCTGGCCACGAGCTACGCGCTCGCCCGGGCGATCGAGCACCTGGGCGCGACCGACCTCGTGCTGTGCGGCCGGCAGGCGATCGACGGCGACACGGCGCAGGTCGGCCCGCAGACCGCCGAAAAGCTCGGCCTGCCGCAGATCACCTGCGTGAGCCGGATCGACGAGGTCGTGCCGCCCGGCGCTCCCGCCGGCGATCCCGGCTCGATCACCGCGACCCGCTCGGTCGAAGACGGCACCGAGACGCTGCACTCGCCTCTGCCCGCGTTGCTCACCATAACGGGCGAGGCCAACGAGCCGCGACCACCGGGCGTCAAGCTCGTGATGACCTACAAGAACGCGGTCGCCGAGGCCCTGCCGGGCTACGACGACAGCTACCTCGACCCCGACTCCGCCGCGGCCGAGGTCTGCATGGTCGGCCGCGACGGGCGACCCGTGTGCCGGGCGAAGATCGTGCTGTGGGACGCCGCCTCGATCGAAGCCGAGCGCGAGCTGGTCGGGCTGCGGGGTTCGCCGACCCGCGTGAAGAAGATCGACAGCGTGGTGCTGGCCGCCGGCGAGACACGCCTGGTCGAGCCGACCGACGACGGCGTGCGCGCGCTCGTGCGCGAGCTGATCGAGGAGCACATCCTTGGATAGCCCCGCCGGCGAGGTCTGGGTGTTCGTCGAAACGACTCGCCGGACCCGCGGCGCGCCGGCCGACGACGGCCTCACGACACCGGCACGCAGCGGCACCGTCGGAACCGCCGGCCTGGGCGTCGCCGAGGTCAGCCTCGAGCTCCTGGGTCACGCCCGCCGGCTCGCCGGGCGGCTCGGCGCGCGGACGGGCGCCGTGTGCGCCGGCGGCGGGTCGGCGCGGGCGCTCGCGCCCGCGCTCATCGCCGCCGGCGCCGACACCGTCTACCTCGCGGCGCACGATTCACTTGCCGAGTATCTCGCCCAGCCCTACGCGCGCGTCGTCACCGAAGCCGTGCGCCACTTCCAGCCGCAGATCGTCCTGTACGGCGCGACGACGACCGGCCGCGACCTGGCGCCGCGCGTCGCGTCGGCGCTGCGCACCGGTCTGACGGCCGACTGCACCGACCTGCGCGTCGGCGACCACGAGGTCAAGGGCGTCGAGTACCGCGACCTGCTCTATCAGATCCGGCCGG
Organism: uncultured Actinomycetes bacterium; assembly: GCA_963751565.1. GTDB lineage: Bacteria > Actinomycetota > Thermoleophilia > UBA2241 > UBA2241 > Bog-752. Next base: position 84,697 of record CAVVVA010000010.1, read on the forward strand.
CGTTCGGCGGCAACATCATCGCCACCATCGTGAGCCCCGAGCACCGGCCCCAGATGGCCACCGTGCGCGAAGGAGTCTTTCGCCTGCCCGAGCCCGACGCGAGCCGCAGAGGCGAGATCGTCGAGCTCAACGTCGAGCGCGTCGCCGGCCCGCACGCGGGTCACAACGGCAAACCGACGGCCGCCGGCGGACCCATCCTGCTCGACGACCTCGACTTCGCGGTGGCGCTCGTGCGCCGGACCCGCGAGGAGAAGTCGGTCGACCTGAAGGGCGCCCGGGTGGTCGTGTCGGGCGGCGTGGGCGTCGGTTCCGCCGCGGGGTTCGGCCTGCTCCGCGACCTGGCCGGCGCCCTGGGCGGCGTCGTGGGCGCGTCGCGCGCCGCCGTCGACGCCGGCTGGATCGGCCGCGAGCACCAGGTCGGCCAGACCGGCACGACGGTGCGTCCCAAGCTCTACGTCGCGGCCGGCATCTCGGGCTCGGTCCAGCATCGCGCCGGCATGGACCAGTCGGCCCGCATCCTGGCCATCAACACAGACCCGCTGGCGCCGATCTTCGCGGTCGCCCACTACGGCATCGTCGGCGACCTGCACGAGATCGTCCCCAAGCTGATCAGGGCCTACCGGGAGAAGGGATGACGATGGCTGACGACCGCAGCCGGCGCACCGGCCGCACCCGCCGCACCCGCCGCCACCGCCGTCCGGACGGGGCGCATCGTGAGCAACTTCTACACAGACGACCCCGACCTGGTCCGGCAGCTCGAGACGCTCGACCTGCGGCGCGTCGTCGCGCTGCGCGAGGACGACTACGGGCAGGCCCGCGACTTCGCCTACGCGCCCCACGACTACGACGACGCGCTCGATTCGTACCGGCGCACCCTCGAGATCGTCGGCGACATCGCCGGCGAGTTCGTGGCCCCGCGCGCCGAAGACGTCGACCGCGCCGGCGCGACCCTCGCCGACGGCGAGGTCTGCTACGCGCCCGGCATGAGCGAGGCGCTCGAACGCCTCAGGCAGGCCGACCTCATGGGAATCACGCTGCCGCGCCGCTTCGGCGGGCTCAACTTCCCGGTCACGGTGTCGGTCATGATCGTCGAGATGATCTCGCGCGCCGACCCGGCGCTGATGAACGTCTTCGGCCTGCAGGACATCGCCGAGACGGTCAACAAGTTCGCCTCCGACGACCTCAGGCAGGCCTACCTGCCGCGCTTCGCTTCCGGCGAGGTCACCGGCTCCATGGCGCTCACCGAGCCCGAGGCCGGCAGCGACCTGCAGAACGTCCAGCTCAAGGCCACGCTCGGCGACGACGGCGTCTGGCGCCTTACCGGCGTCAAGCGCTTCATCACCAACGGCTGCGGCCAGGTCTCGCTCGTGCTGGCGCGCTCCGAGGAGGGCACGACCGACGCCCGCGGCCTGTCGATGTTCCTCTACGAGCGCGACGAGCACATGAAGATCCGCCGCCTCGAAGACAAGCTCGGCATCCACGGCTCGCCGACCTGCGAGCTGCAGTTCGACGAAGCGCCGGCGCAGCTCGTCGGCGAGCGCCGGCGCGGCCTCACCACCTACGTCATGAGCCTCATGAACGGCGCCCGGGTCGCCATCGCCGCGCAGGCCCAGGGCATCGCCGAGGCGTCCTACCGGGCCGCGTCCAAGTACGCCGACGAGCGCGTGCAGTTCGGCGGGCCGATCCGCAACCTCACCGCCGTGGCGGCCATGCTGGCCGACATGAAGGTGTCGCTCGAAGCCTCGCGCGCGCTGCTCTACGAGACGGCCATGATCGTCGATCTCAAGGAAGGTCTCGAGCGGCGCGCCGGGCAGCTCCAGTCCGGCGAACGCGCGGCGGTTGCCGACGACGAGCTCAAGGAGCTGCGCGGCGAGCTCAAGACGTACACGCGCCTCGCCGCCCTGTTCACGCCGCTCGCCAAGGCCTGCGCCACCGAGATGGCCAACCGGATCGCCTACGACTCGCTGCAGATCCACGGCGGCTCGGGCTACATGCGCGACTTCTCGGTCGAGCGCCACGCCCGCGACGCCCGCATCACCAACATCTACGAGGGCACGACGCAGCTCCAGGTGGTGGCCGCCCTGGGCGGCGTGCTGTCGGGCACCCTGGCCGACCGGCTGGCCGAGTACGACGCCGCCGATCTCTCGGCGACTCCCGAGCTCCTCGCCCGGGTGCGCGCGGCGCGCGAGCGCTGGGCGGCCGCCGTGGCTCGCGTGCGCGAGCTCGACGACGCCGCCTTCAGAGACTTCCACGGCCGCCGTCTGGTCGAGGCCGCCGTCGACCTCGTCTGCGCCTACCTGCTGCTGCGCGCCGCCCGGATCGACGCGCGCAAGCTGCTCGTGGCGCGCTACTTCGTCGAGCAGATGAGCGTCCGCGTCGAGGGCGCCGCGCAAGCCGTGCTCACCGGTACGCCGGCCGCGATCGACGCCCTGCAGGCCCTCGGGCGCGACTAGCTAGAGCCGCTTAACCAGCAACAGGCAAGGGTTGTCCGGACCCCACACCTCGACGATCTCCTCGAGGGGCTCGAAGCCCATGGCAGCGTAGAAGGCGCGTGTCTTTTCGTAGTTCTCGTCCGGGTCGCGCGGCGAGAGCGTCTTGACGTGGAACCAGCGCGCCCCCTGAGAGCGGGCGTGGGCCTCGGCGGCGCGCACCAGCGCGCCGCCGAGGCCCACGCCCTGGAGCTCGCGCAACACCGCGATCAGGTGCAGCTCCATCGCGACACCGCTCGTCCGTTTGAGCAGCAGCAGGCCGGCATCACGCCCGTCCACGGCGCCGACCAGCGACGGCAGCGTCTCGGCCGCATGGGCGTAGGCGGCGTTCGACTCCTCGAGGCCGAAGTACTCGGGAAGGTCCGCCAGAATGTGCGCGCACAGCGCGCCTTGACCCCGCAGGGGGCCGCGGACGGTCACGACTCGATCTTCCGATAGCGGCATCACGCGCACATCCTATCCGGACAGATCAGCCGCCGCGCTCCCCGGGGTCGTCCTCGTCGTCCAGGTAGTCGTCCCAGTCCGGCGGCAGGATGATCGCGCTGAGCGAGTCGCCGCTCGACCCCTCGTCCGGCGGTTCCTCCTCGTCGGCCTTCCCGCCCTGGAAGGCGTCGGGCGACGCACCGCAGACCTGCAGGCGATCGCCGCCGAGCGCACGCGCTTGCGCCAGCGCCTCGCCGGCGCAGACGCCGAGCTCGTCGGCGTCTTCGGCGTGCTGGGGGAACCCGGCGATGCCCACACTGAGCGTGAACGTGCCGAGCAGCACGTGGTCTTCGTTGCGCAGCTCCATGCCGTCTATCGCGCTCCGCAGCCGCTGGGCGACGAGCGCCGCGCCGGGCTTGAGCGGCGGCGTGTTGGGCAGCAGCAGGGCGAACTCGCCGACGCCGTGGACACAGGCCACGTCGATCTTGCGCCGCAGGCTCGCCGTCAGCAGCCGGGCGATCGCCTTGAGGACGGCGTTGCCGTCTGCCTCGCCGCGCCTGCTCAAGAACTCCTCGTAGCCGTCGATGCCCACGAGCACGACCGACAGCGGCTGCTTGTAGCGACTCGCGCGAACGGTTTCGGAGTAGAGCCGCTCGTAGAAGTACCAGCGGTTGAAGAAGCCGGTGACGGTGTCGACCGCGGCCTGGCGGTCGAGGCTGTGGCCGAGGCGCGCGTACTCCAGCGCGACGGCGGCGTGGTCGCCGAGCACCTGCAGAACGGCCAGCTCGTCGGGCGCGAACCGCCGCAGCGGTCGGCCGTGGATGTCGATGTACCCGGCCGCTTCGCCGGCCACGACGAGCGGCACGATCAGCCTGGTCGGCTCGCCGCCGGTGCGCGCCTGGGCCGGGCGGCGGCGCGCGATCGCCTTGAGTGCCAGCGCGTCGGGCGGCTGCGCGAGCGTGTCGGGCGGCTGCGCGAGCGTGTCGGGCGGCTGCGCGAGCGTGTCGGGCGGCTCGTCGCCGGCGTCGCCGGCGGGCAGCCCGTCGGCGTCCGGCACGACGCGCCCGAACGACCCGTTCTCGTTGCGCTGCCAGATCTCGACTTCATGGTCGACGCCCGGCAGAAGTCGCGCCACCGCCGCGCTGAAACAGGCCAGGGTCTCGCGCAGATCGAGCGTGGCGGAGAGCGCGTGGCTCGATTCGACCAGGGCCATGAGGTGCTCGGCGTGCTCGTCGCTCAGGCGCCGCGCCCAGGCCTTCTGCACGCCCAGCGCCGCCAGCCGGCAGACGCGCTCGAGCAGCGCCCGTTCGGCGTCGGTCAAGCGGCGCACCGACCGTCGCTCGACCAGGCCGAGCACGCCCACGACATCGTTGCCGTCGAGAAGCGGCGCGTCGAACCAGCTGCGATAGCCGCGCCGCTTCATCAGAGCGCAGAGCTCGCCCGGCAGATCGGGGTCGTCGACGTGACGCTCGACGAGCACCCCCCGTTCGAGCTGCAGGCGCAGGTCGGGGCGCTGGTCGAGCGCCATCCTGGTGCCCACAGTGCCCAGCTCGGCCGCGCTCGCCCCGTCGCGCCGCCAGACGGCTTCGTAGACCGCGGAGTCGCGCTCGCGGTCGAACGCCCAGATATCGACGAGCCACACGTCGAGAACACGTCCGACCTCGGCCGCGAAGGCGGTCAGGCCGCCGGGCGACGTCAGTGCGGCGATCAGGGCCTGCTCCGCGCCCGCCGCGCCCTGCGCGCCCGCCGCGCCGCCGGCAGCCGCGCGAGCGGCGACACGGCGCTCGGGCCGTGCCGTCGCGGCGCCGTCACCGAGGCCCTGGTCCGGGTTCACGGCCCTCCGATAGCTCGCTTGCAACAGGCGCAGTCGTTGTCGGCAGCTCGAGACTGCTTCGATAGGGCCGGGAAGAGCGCGCCCTTCACTTACTCCTCATGGGAGAGATCGGTCACGGCGACCTGGTTCTTGCCGGCGCGCTTGGCGGCATAGAGGGCGTCGTCGGCGACCTTCACGAGCTCGCCCGCGTCGCCGGCGTGGTCGGGGAAGGCGGCAACCCCGACGCTCACCGTCACATGCTCGAGCGGCGATCCCTGGTCGGTGACGACGGTCGCATGCTCGATCTCGCGGCGCAGGCGCTCGCCGACCCTGGCCGCGCCGCCCGCGTGACCGGGCGAAGCGGGCGCGTCGTCGTCCGCACCGAGGGGAGCGTCGCCCGGTCGCCGCGCCCCGGCCGGCACCCCGGCCTGCGAGGCGGCCGGCGCCCCGGCCCGGCCGGCACCCGACAGCGTCGCCCTCATGCGCTCGCCCACGGCGTGGGCGGCGTCGACCGGCGTGTTGGGCAAGATGATGGCGAACTCCTCGCCACCGTAGCGGGCGGCCACGTCGACATCGCGCCGCAGCCCGGTGAGCAGCAGGCGTCCGACGGCGCGCAGCACGTCGTCGCCGGCCACGTGGCCGTAGGCGTCGTTGAACTGCTTGAAGTCGTCGATGTCGATCATCAGCAGGGACACCGGCGTGTTGTAGCGCCAGGCGCGCGCCACTTCGGCCCTGAGGCGCTCGTGGAACTCGCGGTGGTTGTAGAGCCCGGTAAGCCCGTCGGTGATGGCCTGGCGCTCGATCTTCTCGTAAAGACGGGCGTTCTCGACGGCCACCGCCGTCTGGTTGGCGAGGATCTGCGCGACCTCGATCTCGTCTTCGCTGAACGGCCGGTCGAGCCGTCCCGACAGCTCGACGAAACCCGAGGGTTCGCCCTTGAGCAACAGCGGGATCACGAGGCGCGTCCGTCCCTTCGCCGGTTCGGCCTGAACCGGGTGCTTCTGCTCGAGCGCCGTGGTCACGATCGCGTCTGTCCTGACCTTCCGGCGGGTCGTGGTCGAGCCGCGTTCGCCGTGAGCGACGAAGGTCTCGAAGGCGCCGTCCTCGCGGCGAAGATGCACGCCGACCCTGCAGTCGACGCCGCTCAACAGATTGCTGATCTCGGCCTTCATGCCGTCGATGGTCTGCTGAGCCGACAGCGAGGCGGTCATCGCACGGCTCGACTCGAGCAGCGCCAGCAGGCGCGCGTTCTGCGCCTCCTGGCGCCGGTACAGCCGCGCGTTCTGCAGGGCGATCGAGGCCTGCTCGCCGAGGCCGGCCGCAAGGGCGAGCTCGTCGGGTGAGTAGTGGCGCTCGGCTCCGGTCTCGATGAACATCAGGATGCCGAGGGCCTCGTCTTTGTAGAACAGCGGCACGTTCAGCGCGGTGAACTCTCCCCAGTGCGCCATCTCGGCGCGGGTGTGCTTGTCGATGCTTTGGTCGGCGAGCTGCTCGACCACGGGCAACCGGCAGTCGAGGATGGCCCGGTTGCCGGGCATCTTGGCCAGCGGCAGGGGCACGCCGATCTCGGCGTACCCGGGCGTCGGCGACGACTCGGCGTAGGCGCGCGCGGTGAGCGTGTCGCCGGCGCGGTCGAACTCGTAGAGGAGACAGCGCGGTGAGGCCAGGGCCGCGGCGCCGGTGCGGGTCACGGTGTCGATCACCTCTTCGAGGACGAGGCTCGAGGTGAGCGCGCGGCCCGCGTCGAGCAGCGCCTCGAGGCGCCGCTGCGTGGCGTCGACCTGGCCGAACAGACGGGCGTTGATGATGGCGATGGCGGCCTGTTCGCCGAGCCCTCGGGCGAGCTGCAGCTCGGCCTCGGTAATGAGCCGCTCCTCGTGCATGTCGTACAGGCGCAGTATGCCGACCCGCTCCTGGCCGTATCGCAGCGGCACGCTCAGCACGGTCTTCTCGCGATAGATCTCCAGGCTCTTGGCACGGTCGGGCGAGAGCCCGGTGTCGCCGAGATGCTCGACCGTGGGCTCGTCGCCGAACACGATCGCCCGCTCACCGGGGTAGGCGTCGAACGCGTACGCCGTGCCGAGCTCGTCGTGGGGCACGCTGGCCGGCTCGCGCTCGTAGAGTGCCCGGTACACGATCGCCTCGGCGGCGGGCTCGTATTCGTAGACGACCGCCTGGGTCATGGCGAGCGCGGTGGCGGCCTCGCGCGCCACGCGGTCGAGCACCTCGTCCAGGTCGACGGTCGACGTGATGGCCCGGCTGGCGTCGATCAGCGAGGCCATGAACCTCGTCTGTTCCTGCTGGCGGCGGAACATCCTGGCGTTGTGAATGGCGATCGCCGCGACGACGCACAGCTGCTCGAACAGCTCATGTTCGTCGCCTGAGAAGTGGCGTACGTAGCGGGTCTCGCCGACGCCCAGTGTGCCGATCACACGGTCGCCGAACACGAGGGGCGCATCGAGAGTGGCCTTCTGGTCCCACTTCTCGTAGGCCGCGCGCTCCTCGGGGGCGAGGTCGGGATCGTCGATGTGGCACTCGACGGCCCGCCCACCTTCGAGCAGGCGGCGAAACTCGGGGCGCTCGTTCAGCGGCGTGACCGTACCGACGTAGGCCAGGTCTTCGTCGCTCATGCCGCCGCGGCACCAGTAGGCTTCGTAGATCAGCGCGTCGCGTTCGCTCGAGTAGTTCCAGATGTCGACCCACCAGACATCCATGATCTCGCCGATGCGCCGGGCGACGGTCGCCAGGACGTCTTCGAGCACGAGGCTCGAGGCGAGCGTCGCCCCCAGCTCGAGCACCGCGCGCTCGCGATGGTCACCGGTCACGGGACCTGCCGCGCGTGCCTCGGCTCCCGGCTCCGCCCCGACATTCGTACTGTCACCCAAGTCGTCCACCTCGCGATGCGCCACCGGGCCGCCCTGGTGACCGCCCGGCCGGGGAGCGCCTCCAAGCACCCTGTCGGTCGACGGCAGACGGGACTGGACCGTTGCCGCGGACCGCTCGACACCTATCCTACCGCTCGTGCGCGCCCACGTCGCGGCGTCGTCGCGGCCGACGCGGGCGACGCCAGCGACGCGGCCGACACGGGCGACGCGGGCGAAACCGCTCGCGGACGCAGTCGAGCGTGCATGGCGGCGTGGAAAGCTGGGCGGCTTTAGCTAAAGTCTTCGGCCGGCCGTGCCGATACGGCCAGTACCCCCTTCAAAACGGGCCCGGGTTCCGCAAGTCGCCTCGCCGCAGAGGCGACGCGCAGAGCCCGGGCCCGGCCCTTATGGCGAAGCTCGCCGGAGCGGTGACGCGACCACGTGGTTCTGGTAGATTGGCCCTGCCGTGAGGAGGTTCAGGTGATCTACTCAGTCGTCCCGCCCGAACTCGGCGAAGCGGTGTATGCCCGTCTCGTCGAGCGCTACAAGGACAACCCCAACATCACCGTCATCATGGACCGCCGCAAGAGCGACCGCCGCAAAGACAGATCCGGCGGCGGCGGCCGCGAGACTCGCGACCGCCGCCGCCGCCGCCTGCCGGGTTCGTTCGACGTCTGAGCCCCCCGCACAGACACCTCTTCCGGTGAGTGCCGCGGCCATCCGGGCGTCCGACACCCCGGTCGAGCTGTCGTCGCTCATGCAGCCGGCCGACGCCAACTTCATGGGCGTCATCCACGGCGGCGTCATCCTCAAGCTGATCGACGAAGCCGCCGGCACCTGCGCGTATCGCTACGCGCGCACCCGCGTGGTCACCGCCTCCATCGACCGCACCTCGTTTCACTACCCCGTGCAGATCGGCAACCTCATCGTGTGCAAGGCGACCGTCAACTGGGCCGGCCGCAGCTCGATGGAGATCGGCGTGCGCGTCGAGGCCGAAGACCTCGACAGCGGCGCCTGGCTGCACACCAACTCGGCCTACCTGGTGTTCGTGGCGCTGGGCGACGACGGCCGTCCTACGGCGGTGCCCCGGCTCCTGGTCGAAACCGCGGCCGAACGGCGGCGCTGGGCGGCCGCCGAAGAGCGCCGGCGCGTGCGCCTGGACGAGCGCGAGCGCGAGACCCGGGGCTAAGCGGGGTTAAGCGGCCCCGGACGGCGCCGGCGCGACACCCTCCCTGCGCAGCAGCTCCTCGAGCGCCGCCTGGGCGACGTCGAGCTGCTCGCCGGTCGGCTCGCGGGTGGTGAGCAGGCGCTGGATCGTCAGGCCGGGGACACGCAGCAGGTCGGCCAGCGGATGGCCCCGATGACCCGCCATCCACGAGAAGATCTCGAACGCCGAACCGAGCGAGACGAGCCCCACGGCCAGGGTCGACAGCGGGTCGGTGTCGCGCTCGGTGGCGCGCAGCACAAGCCCGCCGGCCAGGTTGGTGAGCAGCAGCGGGCCGAGCAGATTGGTGCCGCAGCGGTCGTGTTCCTTGGGGGCCGTCTCGGGGTCGCCGCCGGTCTCGTAGGCGGCGACGCTCTTGTGCTCGGCGCCGTGGAACCGCGACAGCTCGGTGAGACGCACCGCGAGCAGCGCCGGCACAATCGACAGGGCCGAGACGGCGAGCTCGCGCGCGAGCGGCGCCGTCTTCATGGTCTTGCGCAGCACGACGGTGGCCGCGGCGCTCGCCAGCGCCGCCGCCAGCAGCGCCGGCTCTTCCTGGGGGAGCACCGGCCGGTCCAGCGCGCGGCGCATGGCCGGCAAGGCGGTCGTCGTCTCGACAAGACGCGCGATGCCCCGCGCCACCGGCACCCGGTCCAGGACGCCCCGGCCCGGCAGCCGGCTCTTGGGCCCCGAGCGCACCTTCAGGCGGCCGTCGGCAAGTCGCACCGCGGCCGCCCAGTTGTCCTGACTTTGCAGAAGGACCCCGTCCCTGAGAGCCATGCCCCCGATGCGCAGATCGGTCACCTTGATCCTTTCGTCTCGGGCGGCGGGCCTGCGGCCCGCCGCCTGCCCACGACGCTGCGAAAACGCGGCGCGCGACGTGCGCCGCGCGCACCGCTCGCCGCGTGCACCGCTCGCCGACGGTCTTGTTCCCGGTGCAACGCCATACTACCCGGAGCCGGCCCCGGCGTGCGCGATCGGCGCCGGCGCCACCCATCGGCCCATCGGCTGTCCTTCCCGCCGAGTTGGCCTATACTGCAGGCACGCTCCGGTTGAGCGCTCACCGGGGCCGGTTACCGCAGGCGACGACAGGAGGTGGCTGATGACGGATTCCGAGGCTGCGAGACGGAAGGCAGTCGTCTTCTGAGCGCGTAAGCTCACCTGAAACGCGGCTGTCTACTGTCGAGCCGCCCGAGGGGCGGGGCGCCAACCGGCTCCCGCCCCTCGCTTGTCTTCCGACCGTTGCGGGCGCCATGCCCCTGATCCGACGCCGCAGAAGGCCGCGCGGCTTGTGCCCCACGGCACAAGCCGCGATCCCGTCCGTAGCCGAGCGGCGCACACCACATTGCAGGCTCAGACCCAGCCGACCCCGGCGCCGGCGAGTCGACAGAGGAGCAACCCATGACTGCGGTCATCCGGCTCGTGGCGACCGACCTCGACGGCACCCTGCTGCAGCCCGACGGCACCTCCACGCCGCGGGCGCGGGCGGCGCTGCGCGCCGCCCGCGCCCGCGGCGTGGAGGTCGTCCTGGTCACCGGGCGCCCGCCGCGTGGCGTGCGCCGGCTCGAACTTCGTGGCTGCGCCGAGGTCGCCGTCTGCGCCAACGGCGCGCTGCTTTACGACATGGTCGCCGACCGGCTCCTGGACAGTCACCCGATCCCCGCCGACGTCGTCGAGCGACTCGTCGCCGACCTGCGACTGGCGGTCCCCGGCGCCGTCTTCGCCGCTGAAGCCGGTCTTGTGTTCTGCCGCGAGCCGGCCTATCCGGCCGGCGACCCGCTCGACGAGCGCGACGGCGTGGTCGAGGATGCGCCGCGGTTCGCGGCGCGCGGCGTCGCCAAACTGCTCGTCCGTCACCCGCAGATCGCTCAGAAGCTCTTGCTGCCGCTCGCCGAGGCAGTGGCCGGCGACGACGCGGTGGTCACCCGCTCGGGCCTTGAGATGGTCGAGATCTCGGCCGCCGGAGTCACCAAGGCGAGCGCCCTGGAGAAGCTCTGCGACGGGCTCGGCATCGTCGCCGCCGAGGTCATGGCCCTCGGCGACATGGTCAACGACCTGCCGCTACTGCGCTGGGCCGGACACGCCGTCGCCGTCGCAAACGCTCATCCCGACGTGTTGGCGGCGGCCGACGAGGTGACCGGCGCCAACACCGACGAGGGCGTCGCGGACTACCTGGAGAGGCTGCTCGCCGAGCTCGCAGACAAGCCTTAGGGACCGCGCCGGGGACCGACGCGTCGCGGCGGCGCGGCGGCACTGCGCGGACGTGCCGCTCGCGGGGAGGCGAGGCCGGCCCCTCCAGGCGGCGCTGCTAGACTGAGCGCCGCAATGTCTCCCCGAGAAAGACGCACCACACTCGCCCTGCTCGCCGCTCTCGTGGTCACCTACGGCTGGTGGATCGTCCGGGTCGTGGCCGGCAACCACGCACTCGACTTCATGGTGTATTTCATGTCGGGGGCGGCCTACGCGCGCGGCGAGAGCCCCTACACGATGGCCGAGCCATCGTGGCAGGCTCTCGCCGCCACGCTGCACATCACCCACTTCGCCTGGCCCTATCGATACCCGCCCTACACCGCGGCCCTGTTCCGCGTGCTGCAGCCGCTCGGGGTACACCCGGTGCTCGTCGGCTGGCTGGCGGTGAACGCCGCCGCGCTGATCGTCGCGGCCTGGGTCGTCGCCCAGGCGCTCGGCGGCGGACGCCGGGTGGCGCTCTCGCTCGCCCTTCTGCTCGCCCTGGGGCCGGCCTTCGACACACTGCTGTTCGGCCAGATCAACGGCCTCCTGCTGCTGACGTTGGCCGTCGCCTTCTGGTCGGTCGTTCGCTCGCGCGAGCGGCTCTGCGGAGCGGCTCTGGCGCTCGGCGCGGCGCTCAAGGTCACGCCGGCCGTCCTGGTCGCCTGGCTTGCCTTCCGCGGGCGCTGGCGCGCGGTCGGCGCAAGCGCCGCCGCCCTCGCCCTGCTCACCCTCGCCGCCTTGCCGTTCGTCGGCCTCCAGGGATTTGTCGACTACTGGCGTCACGGCCTCGACCTCACCCGGCCCGACCTCGTCATCACGGGAGCGACCAACGTCAGCTTCGTCGGCGCCATGGGCCGGCTACTGCCTCACCACCTCGATCTGGCGCGCACGCTGGGCCGCGGCCTGGCGGCGGTCGTCACGGTCGTCACGGTCGCCTTGTGCCGACCGTGGGGCCGCCGTGCGCGCGACGCCCGGCTCGTGCCGCTCGAGTTCTCGCTCGTCGTGGCGGCGCTGCCGCTGCTGCCGCCGTTCACCTGGTTTCACCAGCTCGTGACGCTGCTCATCCCGATGGTCGTGGTCTGGACGTGGGCCGGCGAGGGCGAGGGCCGCGGCCAGAAGGTCCTTCTGGCCGCGGCCCTCGCCCTCGCCGACGTCGAGTGGTTGGTCTGGCGCGCGGGCTGGGTGACGCCGCCCTGGTTCTTCCGAATGTCGTTTGCGACGATCTTCGCCGTCGCCGTCTGGGTCGCCTGCGCCCGGCAGCTCTGGTGGGAGCGGCGGGCGGCGGGCGCTCCTCGGCGGGCGGCGGGCGCTCCCCGGCGGGCGGCGCAATGCGGCGCGGATGCCCCCAATGCCTGACGGCCGGCGGCCGGCGACTCCTGCCGTGGCGCCCGCCGCGTTCGGCCGCGACCTGTGGCTGTCGTTTCTCGCCAACCTGCTGTTTGCGCTGGGCCTCGGCCTGTACTACCAGCTCCTGAACGTCTACGCAGTCAGGAACCTCGGCGCGCCGCGTTTCATGATCGGCGCGCTGGTCGCCATTCAGCTCGGCATGACGGCGATCGGCTACCTTCCCGGCGCCTGGGCCGCCGACCACGTGCGTCTCAAGCCGATCATCGTCGCCGTGTGGTGGATCACCGTGCCGACGGCCCTGAGCTTTGCCCTCGCGCCCAGCTGGCCGTGGCTGATCCCGGGCTACCTCCTGACCGGCCTGTACATGGCCAACAACCCGGCGTTCAAGGTCTACATCATGCTCAAGTCGGAGCCGGCGCGGATGGCCCGCAACATCTCGTACGTCTTTGCCAGCTTCCCCCTGGGGATGGCGATCGGACCCCTCGCCGGCGGCTGGCTGGCCGCCCGCTACGGCATGCGCCTGGTGTTCGTCGTGGCGATCGGCTTCTACGTCGCGTCGTCGATCGTCATCAGCCTGATCAGAGACACGCCGTATCACGCCGCCGGCCGGCCCTGGAAGCTCGCCGACCTGCTCGCCCACCGGGCCTTCCGGCGCAATCTCCTCTTCTTCTTCGGCGGCTTTCTGACCGTCTACCTGGCCCAGCCATTTGTGCAGCCCTACCTCGCCCAGGTCCACCATCTCAGCTACACCGCGCTCGGCATCCTGGCCGGCATCGGCGCCCTGGGCGGCAGCGCCATCACCTTCGTCGCCGGCCGGGCCACCGACGTCTACGGCCACCGCCAGGGCATCGGCCTGACGATCGCCTGCCTGGTGCTCGGCGCGGTGCTGCTGCTCACCGGCTGGGCGCCGCCGCTCTGGGCTCTGGCGGTGTTCTTCTACGGCGCGTTCGACTCGTTCCGGTTCGTGGCGGCCGGCATCGTGAGCCGCTCGTTCGGCTCCGTGCCGCCCGTCTGGGGCTACGCGGTCTTCGACGCCAGCATGGGCCTGCCGATGGCGGGCGGCGCGCTGCTCGGCGGAGCGCTCTACCGCGAGGCCTACGGCCTGCCGTTCGTCGTGGTGATCGGCTTGGGCATCGTCATGCTCCTCGTTCTCGCGTTCGCCGGGCGCGGGCGGCCGGCGCCGCCCGCCGGCGTCCAGACTCCGCGCGACGACGGCGCCGCGTGCGCGGCGCCGTCGTCGCCGTCCGCCCCGCCGTCGTCACCGTCTGCTACGCCGTCGTCGCCGTCTGCTACGCTAGGGACGACCAAGGAGACGACATGACCAACAGCATCCCCGACGCGAGCCCCCCGCAGAAGATCCTCGTCACGCAGCTGCCCGAAGGCCGCGAGGTCACCACCTACTTCGTCGCCCTCGACAAGGAGCCGGCCACCGACCGCAACGGCAAGTCGTTCCTGCGGCTCAAGCTGCGCGACGCCTCGGGCGAGGTCAAGGCCATCCACTTCGACCCCGACGAGACGGTCGTCGAGAGCCTCGCAAGCGGCGACGTCGTCCAGGTGAGCGGCACCTACTCGGTCCACGAGAAGTTCGGACAGCAGTTCCAGGTCAAGCGCCTGCGCGTCATGGAACCGGGAGAGTACGACATCGGCACGCTGGTGCCCGTCTCGCCGGTGCCCTTCGACGAGCTCGTGGGCCGGTTGCGCGAGCTCGTCGCGTCGGTGCGGAGCCCGTCGCTGCGCGCCCTGCTCGAGCGCGCCCTCGACCCCTCGGCCGAACCCGGCGCCACCTTCGCCATCGTACCGGCGGCCGTGCGCAACCACCACGCCTACCGCCACGGCCTCCTCGAGCACTCGCTGATCGTCGCCGAGGTGGCCGGCGCGGTCGCCGAGCGCTTCGACACCGTCAATCGCGACCTCACCGTGGCCGGCGCGCTCCTGCACGACGTCGGCAAGGTGCGCTCGTACTCGGCCGACCCCATGGTTCCGGGCTTCACCGACGCCGGCCGGCTGCACGGCGAGATCGTCATCGGCCACGACATCGTGCGCGGCCTGATCGACGAGATCCCGGGCTTCCCGGCCGAGATGGCCGCCCAGCTGCGCCACATCGTCGTCTCGCACCACGGCGAGCGCGAGAAGGGCAGCCCGGTCGTGCCGGCCACCCGCGAAGCGGTCATCGTGCACTACTGCGACGACATGACCGCGCGCCTCGCGGCGGTCGACGAGATCGCCGGCCGCACGGCCGCCGGCGCGCGCTGGTCGGGCTGGGTCAACATGCTCGACGGCTACACGTATCTGGCCGCGGCGGTCGACGGCCCGCCGACCGGCGCACCTGCGGCCGCCGAACCGCCGGCCGACGATCCTCGCCGGGGAGACTCGCCGTCCGCCGACGACGAGCCGGAGGCCGACGAGCGCTCCGCCGGCGACGAGCTGCCGCCCGGCGGCGACGAGCCGGAGGCCGACGAGGCCGACGCGCCGCCCGGCGCGGCGCTCTTTTAGGCCGCCGTGATCGTCAGGATCGTCTTCGGGGTGGTCGCCGCCCTGCTGGCCTGGCGGCTGTGGGTCTCCTACTCACGCACGCGTCGCAGGTAGCCGGCGACGGCGGGCGCCATCCACAGGTAGCCGGCGACGGCGGGCGGTCGCCGGGCGAGCGGGCGGTCGCCGGGCAGGCGGCCGGCAGCCGCTAGCGCCCGTGCTCCTCACCCGGCCGCGGCAGAGGACGCGGCTGGGTCAGCGAAGCCGGATCCAGCCGCTCCGCCAGCTCGTCGGCGGTCAGGATCCCGCGCTCGAGCACGACGTCGGGCACCGACTTGCCTGTGCGGTGGGCCTCCCCGGCCACCTCGGCGGCGGCTTCGTAGCCGATGACCGGGTTGAGGGCGGTCGCCAGGCCGAGGCTGCGCTCGCCCCAGCGGCGGCAGTTGTCCTGGTCGGCCTCGATGCCGCGCACGCAGCCCTCGGTGAAGGCCAGCACGGCGGCGGTCAGCACCTGCAGGCAGAAGAGCAGCTCGAAGGCGACCAGCGGCGTCATGACGTTGATCTCGAGCTGTCCGGCCTGGCCGGCCAGCGCCACGGCCGCGTCGGCGCCGACGACATGAAAGCAGACCATGTCGAGCATCTCCGCCATCACCGGGTTGACCTTGCCCGGCATGATCGATGAGCCCGGCTGCACCGGCGGCAGCGTGATCTCGGCGATTCCCGTGCGCGGCCCGCTCGACAGGAGCCGCAGGTCGTTGGCGAGCTGGATGAGGCTCAGAGCCGCGCCCCGCAGCGCGCCCGAAAAGGCGACGAAGTCGTCGAGGCTCTGGGTCGCCTGGACGAGGTCGGCGGCGGCCCGCAGCGGCACGCCGGCAAGCTCCGACAGCCGGGCGACCATCAGGCCGGCGTAGCGCGGGTCGGTGTTCAGCCCGGTGCCGGCCGCCGTGCCGCCGATGTGCAGGGCGCGGGTCTCCTCGAGCGCGTGCGCGACGCGTTCGCGCGCCTTGCGCACCGTCACCGCGTAGGCGGCGAACTCCTGGCCCAGGCGGATCGGCACGGCGTCCTGCAGGTGCGTTCGGGCGCTCTTTAGGACGTGGTCGAACTCGACGCCCTTGGCCTCGAGAGCCCGCTGCAGCAGGAGCAGCGCGGCGACGAGCTCCGCGGCCGGCCGCTGCAGCGCGATGCGGATCGCCGTCGGTATGGCGTCGTTCGACGATTGTCCCTTGTTGACGTCGTCGTTGGGATGGACTGGCGCGTAGACGCCGCGCGGCCCTCCGCCGAGCAGCTCGTTGGCGCGGTTGGCCAGCAGTTCGTTGGCGTTCATGTTGTGCGAGGTGCCGGCGCCGGCCTGGAACGGGTCGACCCGGAACTGGTCGCGATGAGCGCCGCCGAGGACTTCGTCGGCGGCGCGCACGATCGCTTCGGCCTTGTCGGCCGGCAGCAGGCCGAGCTCACGGTTGACCAGCGCGGCGGCCTTCTTGACGAGCACGATGCCGTCGACGAGCTCCGGACGGGGCGGCAGCCCCGAGATGGCGAAGTTCTCGATGGCGCGCTGGGTCTGAATGCCGTACAGGGCCTCCGAGGGTACGTCCTTGTCGCCCAGCGAGTCGTGCTCGCGCCGCATGTCGTGCCTCCTCAAGGACGCGCCGGCCGGCGGCGCGACTGCGTCGCGCCGCCGGCCGGCGCCGTTGTCGTTACGGCCGCCGCGCGGCGCCCCACATCTCGCGGGCCGCCGCGAGCACCTCGGCGGCGTGCCCCTTGGCGTGCACCTTCAGGAAGATCTTGCGCAGCGTGCCGTCGGAGTCGATCAGAAAGGTCGCGCGCTTGGCCACGCCCACCATCGGGCGCGCCACGCCGAAGGCCGCCGCAACCGTGTAGTCGGTGTCGCAGAGCAGCGGGAACGCGAGGTCGTTGCGCTCGGCGAACTTCCGGTTGGCCTTGACGGGGTCGACGCTCGCTCCGATGACCTGCACGGCCAGGGCCGCGAACTCGTCGAGGAGGCCGTTGAACTCAACGGCTTCGACGGTTCAGCCCGACGTGTTGGCCTTGGGATAGAAGAAGAGCACCGTCCTCGCTGCCGGCGCGCCGGCGTCGAACGTCCGCCCGTCGTACGAGGCGCCGGTCACCGCCGGCGCCTTGTCGCCTTCTTTGAGCATCGTCCCTCCCTGGTGGCGCCGGCCCGCGTCCGCGACTCCGGCGTGTCGCCTGCCTTCGCGTCAACGCTACCCTATTGCCAACCTGTGGCTGCGCGAAACGGACGCGCCCGCGCCCGGCGCGCGGAGGGCCGCCGGCGACCGCCGCCCCGCCGCCCCCGGGCGTTGGCCATGACATAGACTGCCGCCATGGGCATGCGCGTGCGCATCGACTACGACAGGTGCACCGGCGTCGCCGCCTGCGAGGCGGTTTGTCCCGAGGTGTTCGTGATCCGCGAGTCGGACGGCCTCGCCGACGTCCTCGAACCCGAGCCGCACCCCACCCTGTGGGAGTGCGTGCGACGGGCCGAGGAGGCCTGCCCCGAAGAGGCGATCGTGATCGAGGAAGTCGAGGACTAGCTCCCGCCACCTCGCACGCGGCGCCCCGGTGGTTCCCGGTCGCCGGGCGCAGCCCTGCGGGGCCCGATCACCGGCGGATCACGTGCTCCTGGGCAGGACCTCGACCGGCAGCGGGCAGAGCTCGGCGAAGCGCCGGGCGTCGGCGATCGACCCCACGTTGGTGCCGTAGTGCATGGGAATGACGACTCCGGCGCGCAGCTTGCCGCAGGCGAGCGCCGCCTCGTCGGCGGTCATGACGAACGTGCCGCTCACGGGGATCATGGCCACGTCGACGTCGATCTCGCTCATCTCGTCGATCACGTCGGTGTCGCCGGAGTGGTAGTACGTCGTGCCGTCGAGGTCGACGACGTAGCCGACCTGGGCGTCGTCGCGCGGATGGAACACGACGCCCGGTTTGCGGAACTTGTTGGTGTTGTAGGCCGGCACGGCCCGGATCGTCACGCCGGCGACGCTCACGACGTCGCCCGGCGCCACGGTGCGCGTCTCGCCCCGGACCTGCCGCGTGACTTCGGCGGGACCAACGAGCACGGTCGCCGGCTGCGACACCCGGGCGATGTCGCTTTTGTCGAAATGGTCGGAGTGCCCGTGGGTGACGAGGATGATGTCGGCGGGCGGCGCGCCCGCGGCGATGTGCCAGGGGTCGATGTAGACGGTCTTCGAGCCGCTCAGGCGAAACGAGTCGTGCCCGAGCCAGGCGACGTTGTCGACCATGCGCTCCCCCTTTCGTTTTGACGGCGGGGACGGGCGCCCGCGCCACTGCAGTCTGCCTCAATGCAGTCTGCCCGGTGAGAGCCGTCGAGAAAACGAGCGCGGGCGGGGGCGGCCGCCGCAGGCGGCCGCCCCCGCCCGCGCGGGGCGTGCTACCAGCAGACGCGCGCCGGGCTCAGGCCTCGGCGGGGGCGGGCTTGACGTCGGTGGCCTGCGGGCCCTTGCGGCCTTCGCTCAGCTCGAACTCGACCCGCTGGTTTTCGTCGAGGCCGGTCGTGCCGGGGGCAAGGCCGGTCACGTGCACGAAGATGTCGCCACCCTCGTCTTGTGTGATGAAGCCGTAGCCCTTCTGCGTCGAGAACCACTTGACTGTACCTTGAGGCACCTGTTCCTCCTCAGTTCTGGAGCGTGCCCGCATGCCGACGTGTGCGAGGGCTACGGTTGCGCTCGGCCGGATTGCGGCGCAGGCGTGCGTCCGGCCATTGCTGTCCCTGGATGCGCCACAAGGTAGTGTACGCACAGATTCCGCCGATTGAAACCCGACGCCCCCGTTGACGGCGGTGGCCGGAGAAGGGGTGACCGTGGCCGTCGAGCGCGCCCCTGGAGAGCGCGAGCAGCCGCGCCGTGCCTAGCCCGCCGGAGCCGGCCCCGAACGAGCGACCGCAAACACGGCGATGCGCGCCGTGAAGTTGGGAAGCCGCAGGCCGCGCGCCGGCCGGTCGAAGCGGTTGAGGTAGGCCTCGCGCTCGATGCGCAGCCCTTCGCGGCGGCAGAGGTCGCGAAAGTCGTTCACCGTGCACAGGTGGATGTTGGGCGTCTCGTACCACTGGTAGGGCAGCTCCTTCGAGACCGGCATGCGGCCCCCGGCGAACAGCTGGCCGCGCACCGACCAGTGGGCGAAGTTCGGGAAGCTGACGATGGCCAGGCGACCGACGCGCGCCATCTCGCGCACCACCATGCGCGGCCGGCGCAGCTGCTGCAGGCTGAAGCTCAGAATGACGACGTCGATCGAGCCGTCGAGGTAGTCGGCGAGACCTTCGTCCAAGTCGCCGTGAAAGACCGACAGGCCCTTGCCCACGCAGGCTTCGACGGCCGCCGGGTCGACGTCGACCCCGCTGCCGCGCACGTGCTTGTCGCGCACGAGGGCGGCGAGCAGCTCACCGTCGCCACAGCCCAGGTCGAGCACCGTGGCCCCGTCGGGGACCATCTCCTCGATCAGCCGGTAGTCGAAGCGGTCCATGATCGGCTCTCCCACGTGCCCGCGCCGCCGTCAGGCCGACCCGGCGGCCGCGGCCGGCGGCCTGAAGCTCGCGGCGCTGCTTGCCAGGAAGCTCGCGATGACGCCCTCCATCTTGGCGCGCTCCAGCAGGAACGCGTCGTGACCGAAGTCGGACTTCACCTCGTAGTAGCTCACGTGCTTGTGGGTCGCGCGCAGCGCGCTCACGATCTGCTTGAGCTGGTACGGCGGGTGCAGCCAGTCGCTCGAGAACGACATGACGAGGAACCGCGCCTGGGTGTGGCGCAGCGCCTCGGCGAGACTGGGCTGGCCGCGGGTGAGGTCGAAGTAGTCGATCGCGCGGGTGATGTACAGGTAGCTGTTGGCGTCGAAGCGGTCGGTGAAGGCCAGCCCCTGGTAGTGCAGGTAGCTTTCGACCTCGAAGTCGGCCGAGAACGTGAACGAGTAGTCGTGCAGATCCTGCAGCCGGCGGCCGAACTTCTCGCGCATGGCGGTGTCGGACAGGTAGGTGATGTGCCCGATCATGCGCGCCACCGCCAGGCCGCGGCGCGGCAGCTTGTGCCCGTAGTAGTGCCCGCCACGCCACTCCGGGTCGGCCATGATGGCCTGGCGGCCCACTTCGTTGAAGGCGATCGCCTGGGTCGACTGCTGGGCGGCGGTCGCGATGGCGATCACGCTGTGCGTGCGCTCCGGATAGGCGGTGGCGAGCTGCAGGGCCTGCATGCCGCCCATGGAGCCGCCGATCGTGGCCAGCAGCTTGGGGATGCCGAGCCGGTCGAGCAGCAGCACCTGCAGGTTGACCATGTCGGCGATCGTGATGATCGGAAAGCTCGTGCCGAAACGCTCGCCGGTGACCGGGTCGACGCTCGCCGGCCCCGTCGTGCCGTTGCAGCCGCCGAGCACGTTGGCGCAGATCACGAAGTAGCGCTCGGTGTCGAGCGCCTTGCCGGGGCCGATCAGCATGTCCCACCAGCCCACGCGCTTGTCGTTGGCCGCGTGGCGGCCGGCGACGTGGGCGTCGCCGGAGAGCGCGTGAGAGACCAGGACGGCGTTGTCGCGGCGCTCGCTCAAGGCGCCGTAGGTCTCGTAGGCCACCTCGATCGGCCCGAGAGACTGGCCGCCCTCGAGCGCCAGCGTGTGGGGCGGCTCGGCGACGGTGAGGCGCCGCGTCTTGACGAGGCCGGCGGAGCCGGCCTCGGGGTCGGCGACGACCGGCACGTCGCCTATCTGCGACGTGCCGGTCGTCGCCGCACTCGTGCTGTCGCTGCCGATCGGACCCATCTGCGAGGGATTCTACGCGCTTGGGGCGGGGGCGCGCCAAACGGCGCGCCCCCGCCCCCGCCGCGGCGCGGAGGCTCTAGGCTCGCGCCAGCGCCTGGTCGATGTCGGCGATGATGTCGGCGATCGACTCGACGCCGACCGAGAGCCGCACGAAGTCGTCGGTGACGCCGGTCGCCAGCAGCTCGTCGGGCTCGAGCTGCGAGTGGGTCGTCGTGGCCGGATGGATGACGAGCGACTTCGCGTCGCCGATGTTGGCCAGGTGCGAGAACAGCTCGGTGCTCTCCACGAACCGTCGCCCCGCCTCACGGCCGCCCTTGATGCCAAAACCGACGATGGCGCCGTAGAGGCCGCGGTAGTGGTACTTCTGGGCGACGTCGCACGAGCGGTGCGAACACAGGCCGGGATAGCTGACCCACGCCACCTTGTCGTGCGCCTCGAGGTGCTCGGCCACGGCCAGCGCGTTGGTGCTGTGCCGCTCCATGCGTAGCGGCAGCGTCTCGAGGCCCTGCAGGAAGAGGAAGGAGTTGAACGGCGAGAGCGCCGCGCCGATATCGCGCAGAAGGCTGACCCGCAGCTTCATGATGTACGTGATCGGCCCAAGCGCATCGTAGAACTTGAGGCCGTGATAGCTCGCGTCGGGCTCGACGAGGCCGGGGAACTTGTCGCTGCTCGACCAGTCGAAGCGACCGCCGTCGACGACCACGCCGCCGATCGAGGTGCCGTGCCCGCCGATGAACTTGGTCGCCGAGTGGACGACGATGTCGGCCCCATGCTCGAGCGGGCGGATCAAGTATGGTGTCGCCATCGTGTTGTCGACGATCAGCGGTACCCCGGCTTCGTGCGCGATCTGCGCCACGGCGGCGATATCGAGGGTGTCGAGCTTGGGATTGCCGACCGTCTCGGCGTACAGCGCCTTGGTGTTCGGCTTGAGCGCGCGGCGGAAGTTCTCGGGATCGACGGGGTCGATCAGGTCGAATTCGAGGCCGAACCTGCGGCAGCGTGTGCACGAAGAGGTTGTAGGTGCCGCCGTAGAGGCTGTTGGCGCTGACCACGTGGTCGCCGGCGCCGGCGATGTTCAGGATCGAGAACGTCACCGCCGCCGAGCCCGAGGCGAAGGCCAGCGCTCCGACGCCGCCCTCGAGCGCCGCCATGCGCTGCTCGAACACGTCGGTCGTCGGGTTCATGATGCGCGTGTAGATGTTGCCGAACTCCTTGAGGCCGAACAGGTCGGCCGCGTGGTCTGCGTCGTTGAACACATACGACGTCGTCTGGTAGATCGGCACGGCCCGTGCGTTGGTCGTGGGGTCGGGCTTCTGGCCGCCGTGCAGGGCGAGCGTCTCAAACCCGGGGTTGCTCTGCTTTGAGTCGGTCATCGTCACTCCAGGGGGATCGTGGTGCCGTTCAGCTGCCGTCAGATGGCATACATGTGGGTCGACCGCGCGCGTTCCGCGGCCGCGCCGATGGTCGCGCCGGCCAGGACCTCACGGACCGCCTGCCGCACGTCGTGCCACACGGGCTCGACGAGGGCGTCGGCCTGACCGGCGCCCGGCATTCGCTCGGGGTCGGTGAACGGCCCGTCGACGACCTCGCGCACCTGCGCGAAGGTGATGGCGTCGGGCGTCCGGGTGAGCACGTAGCCGCCGTTCTTGCCGCGCGTGCTCGCGACGAGCCCGCCCTGGCGGAGATCGCGCATGACCTGCTCCAGGTACTTCACGGGGATGCCGCCGAACAGGGCGATCTCGCGGGACTGGACGGGCGCACCGCCGTACGACAGCGCCAGACGAACGAGCGCCTTGATCGCGTAGCGGCAGCGGGTCGAGATGTGCACGGCGTAATCTCCCTCTTCTCTACAGGAGTTATGCACATTAGCTCACGAAACAGAGCGCGTCAAGGCGCGCCTCGCCGTGGATCGCTGCCGTGGCCTGGGGGTTGTGAGCCCGGGATGTCATAATCGTCCGGCCACAGGAGTGTCGGAAGGACACGATGAACGACAGCGTCAAGCCTGACGCCGGCGAGATCCTCGAGCGGGAGCTTCCCGGTCTGCAGCGCGCGGTGCCGCTCGGACCGCACTGCGCCTACCGGGTCGGCGGACCGGCCGAGTACCTGTTCGCGGCGCTGCGCACCGAGGACCTGCGCCACGCCGTCGTCGTGGGCCGCGAGCTCGGCCTGCCGGTCACGGTCCTGGGTCAGGCGACCAACGTGCTGGTCAGCGATCGCGGCATCCGTGGTCTCGTCGTGCTCGCCCGCAACGCCGCCACGCACCTCGACGGCGAGGTGCTGACCGCCGGCGCCGGCGCCCTCTTGCCCGAGGTCGTCGTCGGCCTGGCTGAGCAAGGCCTGGCCGGCCTCGAGTTCGCCGGCAACATCCCGGGCTCCATCGGTGGCGCGGTGGTCGGCAACGCCGGCGCCTACGGGCGTGCGGTGGGCGACGCCCTGGTGCGCGCCCGTGTGCTGGCCGGCGGCGAGGAGCACCTCGCGGGACCGGCCGACCTCGCGCTCGGCTACCGCACGAGCGGTCTCAAGGGCAATCACCAGGCCGTCGTCCTCGAAGCGACCTTCGCGCTCAGGGCCGGCCGGCGCAACGCGCTGCTCGACGAGATCGCCCGCGACGCCGAAGTGCGGCGCGGCAAGCACCCGCTCGAGTACGCTTCGTGCGGCAGCTACTTCAAGAACCCGTCGCGCGAGCTGTCCGCCGCCAGGCTCATCGACGAGGCCGGCCTCAAGGGACTGCGCCTCGGCCTGGCCGAGGTCAGCCCCGCCCACGCCAACTTCATCGTCGCCCACCCCGGCGCCGGCGCCGACGACGTCAGGCGCGTCGCCGCCGAGGTGCGCCGCCGCGTGTTCGAGCGCTTCGGGGTGCGTCTCGAAGAAGAGGTGGTCCTGCTCGGGTTCGAGTGAGGCGCGTCGCCGCCGCAGGTGCGATCGTCCGGGCGGCTCCGCGGGAGCGCCGTGCCGATCGCGTCCGGGCGGCCGTGCGGGAGCGCCGTGCCGCTCGCGCCCGGGCGGCTCCGCGAGCGCGCTATACTGGCCTCGTCCGGGCGCCGCGAACCTCGATCGCGACCGCCGCGTCTCCCCTTTGAGGAGGACGAGGATCGAAGGCCTGCCCCCTGGTCTGCTCCCGCGGTTGCGGCGCGGCACGCCCGAGGCGCGCGCCGAGTTCTTCCGCCTGTACGCCCCGCGCGCGCGGGAGATCCTCTTTTTGCAGGGCATGTGCGACGACGTGGACGACGGGGTCCAGGAGGTGTTCGTCAAGGTGTTCCGGGCGACGCTGCCGCGCGAGGAGACGTTCCTCGGCTGGTTCTACCAGGTGATCGTGAACACCGGGCGCGATCTGGGCCGGCGGCGCAGGAGCCGCTTGCGGCTCCTGCGCCGCCTCACCGACACGGCGCCGGCCGACGTGGCGCCGGCTCCCGAGCCTCCGGCCGGCGACCGGCGCCTGCGCGACGCCCTGCAGGCGCTCGCCCCCGAGTTTCGCGAGGCCGTCGCTCTGCGCTTCTTCGCCGACCTGTCGCTCGACGAGATCGCCCGCTGCCAGGGCGTGCCGACCGGCACTGTCAAGTCGCGGCTGCACACCGCCCTCGCCCGCCTGCGGACCGCCCTCACGGCGCCCGCCGGCCCCGGCCAGGCCGGCCGATCATTTGAGGGGACTAGCCCCGGCGATTCGGGGCATATGGCTACTGAGGAACCCCAGCTAGTGAGCGATCGCAACGACAGCCAGAGAGCCGCGTTCGACGACGACCGTCTCCTCGACTACGCCCTCGGCCTCGAGGACGATCCGGAGCTCGCCGCCGCACTGTCAGTCTCGGCCCGGCTGCGCGAGCGGCTGGCCGACCTCAAGTCCGACCTGGCCGCCATCGAGACGGAGCTGCGCGGCGCCATCCCGCCGGTAGACGAGTCGTACGCCGCCCCGGACGCCGCACGCTGGCCCCGGCTGCAGCGCTCGTTCGGCGACGATGAGGCCGTCAGGCGGCGGCCGCTGCGCGGCCGCCGCCTGACGGCCGCCCTGGTCGCCGCGGCGCTCGCCCTGGCGATCGTGATCGGCGTCGCGGCGATCCTGCCACGCGGACAGTCGAGCCCGAGCACCGCGTCGCACGCCTCCAGCAAGAGCGCCGAGTCCGTGCCGGCGCCGGCCGGCGCCGTAGGCGCGGCGTCGGGCCAGGGGTCGCAGGGCGGCGCCTTGGTGGCGCCCGGCGGCGCCACGAACGGCGCTGCCACCCCCACGCTCGGCGGGCGCGGCGCGAGCGGCCCGGTGGCGCTCAAGGCGGCCGCGTATCGCGACGTCGCCGTGGTGCGCGCCGGCCCCATAAGGGGAGCCGACCAGAGCTTCACGGTGGTACGCACGCTCAAGGGCAGCCCGCCGGCGTCGTTCTCACTGGTGCTGAGAGCGATCGGGAGCGCTCCGCTTGCCGGCTCGCTGGCGATCGCCTATCTGCGGCCGCTCGTGGCGGCGACGTCGAGCGGACCCCCGACCTTCTCGTACGAGCGGCAACAGGCGCTCGTGGTCGCGCTGCCCGCGGGCGTCGCTCCTGCCGCGGTACGGCTGCCCAAGTAGCTGCGCCGGGCACGGTAGCCGACCCGGCCGTGCACGGTAGCCGGCCGCGCCGGACACGGTAGCCGTCCCGATCGGGCGAGCACCCGCGCCGCCCCGTCGCCGGGGGAGCGTACTGGCGCCGCCCCAGGCGGCAGTGTATAAGTCGCCCATGCCGGATCTTCTCGAGGGCAAGAACGTGCTCGTCATGGGCGTCGCCAACCAGCGCAGCATAGCCTGGGCGGTGGCCCGCGCCGTGCTCGCCCACGGCGGCCGCCTGGCGGTGACCTACCAGTCCGGGCGCATCAGGCCGCGCATCGAGCGTCTGGTGGCCGGGGTCGATGCCGAAGTGACGCTCGTCGAGTGCGACGTGGCAAGCGACGACGGCGTGACCGGGGCGATGAAGAGGCTCGCCACGACGATGCCCGTCTTGCACGGCCTGGTCCACAGCATCGCCTACGCGCCGGCCGACGACCTTCAGGGCAGCTTCGTCGAGACCACCCGCGACGGCTTCGCCGTCGCCAACGACATCAGCTCCTACAGCCTGATCGCGGCGGCGCGCGAAGCGCGCCGCCTCATGTCCCGGGGCGGCTCGATCGTCACCATGACCTACGCCGGCTCCCACCGGGTGATCCCCAACTACAACGTCATGGGTCCGGCGAAGGCCTCGCTCGAGACGAGCGTGCGCTACCTGGCGGCCGACCTGGGGCCGGCCGAGATCCGCGTGAACGCCGTTTCGGCCGGCCCCATCCACACCGTCGCGGCGCGCAGCATCAAGGACTTCGCCGGCATGCTCGAGCTCCTGCAGACCCACACGCCGCTGCGCCGCAACGTCACCGCCGACGAGGTCGCCGACGCCACCGTCTTTCTGCTCTCAGACCTGTCGCGCGCGATCACCGGCGAGATCGTCCACGTCGACGCCGGCGCGCACGCGGTCACCTGACCAGCGCCGTGATCGGCGCCGATACTCGAGCAGAACCAAGGGCGTGACGTCGCCGCGGGCGGGGCGGACGCGGGGCGGGGGCGGCGCCTGCCGGCGCCGCCCCCGCCCCGCGCACTCGTCTAGACGCCGGGCGGCTCGTCTGAGGCCGGACGCGACTCGCCGGCGCCGAGCACACCGTCTTCGGCCGCCTCGCGCCGCTCGGCGAGATACTGCTCGTGCGACTCGCGCATCATGCGCTCGACGCGCGGCGAGACGCCGGCGCGCTTGCGCCGCTCCCACCACTCGTCGACGGGCACCTTCTTGAACTGCTCGTATTTGACCCACAGCACCGCCGCGAGAGCGAGAAGCACGACCTCGACCACGACCAGCGCGATCAGCCGCACGCTGAGCGGCGGCGACAGCGGGATCTGGCCGACGAGCGCCGTTAAGCTCATGCCGGGTACCCGGTCATGGGCTCGCCGAGGCCGCGGGCGAGCCGCTGGACGACACCGCCGCCGCGCTGCCCGAGAGCGGCAGCGGCGAGAACGCCGGCGGCGCGGGCAGAGTCTTGGCCTTGGGCCCGTCCGGTATGTACCGCAGGATCTTGGCGACCTGCTGGCTCGAGAGGATCTGGCCCCAGGCGGGCATGAGGATCTCGCCGACCTTGCCCGGCGGCGGGATCGAGCCGTCCATGATGGTGGCGAGCATGTCGGCGGGCGTGACGTTGTCGGCCGGGTTGCGCAGCAGCGGCACGGCCTTGTCGGGGCTCATCGGGTTGGGCGCCGGCGGCGGCGTGGCGCCTGCGCCGCCTAGCTGGCCGTGACAAGCGATGCACGCGAAGGCGGTGTAGATGTCGGCGGCCGAAGCCGGATTGGCGTCGTAGGCGACGCCCGCGACCTGCGGGCAGCCCGCCAGGATATAGGCGGCGATCGCGTTGGCCTGGGCGTCGTTCACCACGCCCTTCCAGGAGGGCATGTTGATGACGCCGGGCTTGTGGCTCAGGATGCTGCCCTGCATCATGACCTGCGTGATCTGCACGGCGTTGTGGAACTGCTCCGACGGGTCGCGGTAGGCGTTGTTCAACGCGGGGATGGTGTCGTCGCCGCCCACGTTCAGCCGGTTGGGCACTCCGCCGACGCCGTTCGGGGCATGGCAGCGGATGCAGGCGTAGGCCACGTACAGGTCGGCGCCGTCCTTGACCTGCTGGCTGACCGCCGCCGTTGCGCCGCCCGTGCCGGCGGGCGCCGGCGAGCCGCTGGACGGCGCCTCGGGCGTCGCCAGGCTCGCGCAACCGGCGGCGATCACGAACGCCGCCACGAGCGCCGGGGCGGCCAGAGCCACGATGATGCGTTTCATGCGCCTCCCTTGCGGACTCGTCACGACACCGCCCCCCAGATCGTGAGCACGATGACGGCGACGATCACCACGATGGCGATGGTCGTCGTCACCGGCTTTCTCAACGGGTTGCGCACCGGACTGCGGTCGACGAACGGCAGGATGATCAGCAGGACGACGAGGATGCCGGGCACGATCAGGCCGATCTTCTCGGGCACGATCTTGAGAAGCTGGAACAGGCTCAGGTAGTACCACTCGGGCTTGGTGTTGGCCGGCGTGACCAGGGCGTTGGCGCGCTGGCCGAGGCTGGCCGGCCAGAGCAGCGCAAGGCCGCCCATGATGGCCAGGAACAGAAAGAGGATCATGACCTGCGAGACGAACTCCTGCCAGAAGTAGGGAATGAACTTCTCGCCCGGTGAGTGCTCGCGCTCCCAGTAGTACCGCGAGGTGTGCTCCTGGCGGGGTCTGTCGACGATGTCGGGCATCGCTTCTTGCCCCTCCCCGCTACAGCCGGCCCGAGATGCCGTGCCGGCGGATCATCCAGAAGTGCGCTCCGAGGAACACGACGATGACCACCGGCAGGACGAGCACGTGCAGGTCGAAGAACCGCCCCAGCGTGGCGCCGGTGATGTTCTCGCCGCCGCGCAGGCTCACGAGCAGGAAGTGGCCGATGAACGGCGTCGAGCCGGCGATGTCGGTGCCCACGCGGGTCGCCCAGTAGGCCTTTTGATCCCACGGCAGCAGGTAACCGGTGAAGCCGAAGGCCATCGTCACCATGAGCAGCACCACGCCGCTGATCCAGTTGAGCTCGCGCGGGCGCTTGTAGGCGGAGGTGAAGAACACCCGCAGGAGATGGACGAAGACGAGGACCACCATGCCGGTGGCGGCCCACTTGTGGATCGAGCGGATCCACCAGCCGAAGGCCACGTTGGTCGAGATGTTCACCACGCTCTGGTAGGCGCCGTCGGGCGTGGGCTGGTAGTAGACCACGAGCAGGATGCCCGTGACGGCCAGGATGAGGAAGAGGATGAAGGCGATGCCGCCGAAGCAGTAGATGTAGTTGGTCGCGTGGATCGGCACGATGCGGTTGTACTGGTCCTCCATGAGCTCTTCCATGCCGAGCCGGTTGGCGACCCAGGCGAGCGCCCCGGGCATGCGGCCGTGGGTCGGCGCGTCCTGCCCGGCGTCGGTCGGGCTCACGTCGCCGCCCTGAGGAGTGATGTCGGGCGCGCTCATGAGAACTGCCCCTTGTACCAGGTCGGGTAGCTGGCCCGCGTGAACGTCACCGGCCCGACCAGCACCGAGCCCCCGCTGACGTTCGAGCTGTAGAACGGCAGCGGCAGGGCCGCCGGACCGTGGACGACCGTGCCGGTCGCCGAGTAGACGCTCCCGTGGCAGGGGCAGTGCAGCTCGTCACCGCTGGGCGCCACGACGCAGCCGAGGTGGGTGCAGATCGCCGAGAAGACGACGATCTTGCCGGCCACGTTGGTCACGATGACCGGGCGGCCGTCGACCGTGGCCGTGGTGAGCTGTCCGGCGGGAAACGAGGAGAGCGGGCCGATGTTGGCGACCTGGCCGATGGCGGCCGTGCTGGCGGCGGGCGGCTTGAGGAAGCGCACGATCGGATAGACGATGCCGCCCAGGGCGACGGCCGTCAGAACGCCGATCAGCCACTTAAGGAACCCGGCCCTCGTCAAGCAGACCACCCTCCGCAGAGGTCGACGGGCGACGCGGCGCCCCGTGGCGCCACACCCGTGTGAGGCATTTTGAGCCGAAGGGAGGCCGCCGTGTCAACATTTTCCACTCGTCGGGAGTAAAAAATCGCGGCCGCGGCCGGGGAAGGCGCGGATGCTATCATCGCGCCGTGATCGCCTGGTATGCCAAGAGCCTGACGAGCGGCCGCGTGAGCGCGTCGCGTGAACACGCGGTCATGCCGTCGTTCAGCACGATCAAGGTGCTGCTCGCGGCGGCCTTCTGGCGCGCCGTGGCCGACGGTGAGCTGCGCGAGGCGCGACCCTACGCCTTTCAGCCCTGGCAGTCGGTCGGTGGGGCCGGGGTGCTGCGCGGCTTTCGGCACGCGGCCCAGCTCACCCTGGCCGACTATCTCCATCTCGCCCTGGTGGTGAGCGACAACGACGCCACCAACGTCGTCATCGCCTTCGTCGGCTTCGACCGGGTGAACGCCCTGGCGGCCGAGCTGGGCCTCGCCGACACCGCGCTGCGACGGCCGATGATGGACTGGGAGGCGGCCGCGGCCGGCCGCGACAACGTGACCTGCGCCCGCGACCTCGCCGCCCTGCTCGAGATGCTCGTCCAGGGCGAGCCGCGGATCGGCGCCGCGGCCTGCGAGAACGTGCGCGCGTCGCTCGCCCTCCAGGAGCACCGCGAGGGCCTGCCCCGCGGCCTGCCGGCCGGCGCGACCTACGCCGGCAAGCCCGGCGACGATCAACCCGAGGGCCGCTTCTGCCACGACTGCGGCGTGATCACGACGCCCGCGGGCGAGACGCTCGTGCTGGCCGTGCTCACCGACGGCGAGGCCGGCTACGACGCCGTGGCCGGCGCGGGGCGCCGGCTCTACGACGAGCTGACCGCCTAGAGCGGCGCTCCCCGCCCAGGAGCCGGCGCGACGCGTCGGCGCGGCGACGGCCGCCGCGACGAGCCGACCGCCCGCACGACGCCGCTACGCTGCGACGGCCGGCGCGACGCCCAGACCGGGCGCGTCGGGGGCCGTGAGCAGGTCGCCGTCGACCTGAAGCCCGGTGAACGGGTCGGCGCGGAGCAGCAGAAAGCCGTCGAGGTCGACGTAGTCGGCGAGGCTCGCCAGGTGGAGCCCGGCGGCGATCCCCAGGCTCGACTCGATCATGCAGCCGAGCAGCACCCGGCTGGCGCGCTCACGGCAGGCCGTCATGAGAGCCGCCGCGGCCGCGATCCCGCCCGCCTTGGCGAGCTTCACGACGAAGCCGTCGTAGAGCTCGACGACCTCGTCCAGGTGCTCGAGGTCGAGGAGCGCCTCGTCGCCGAAGAGCTGCACCGGCGAACGGTCGATGAGCCAGGCCTGGCCGTCGCGGTCGGCGGCCGGCAGCGGCTGCTCGACGAGCTCGGCGTTCAAGCCGGCGAGGACCTCCAGGGCGCGCGCCGCCCGCTCGCGGTCCCAGCCTTCGTTGGCGTCGTAGCGGAAGGTCTTGTCGGGCAGCTCGCAAGCCAGCCGCCGGGCGACGTCGAGGTCGCCGTCGAAACCGAGCTTGATCTTGAGGACGCCGAAGCCGGACGCCGCGCGCGCCTGGGCCAGCATGGTCTCCGGGTCGCCGATGGGGATGGTCAGCGAAGTCCGCACCGTGGCGCGCTCGAGGCCCAGGAGCCGCCACACCGGCTCGCCGGCCTGCTTGCCGGCGAGGTCCCAGGCGGCGGCCGAGAGGGCGCCGCGCAGCGCGGGGAACCCGCGCTGCGCGGCGCAGAACGCCTCGACCGCCGCCGCCCCGTCGACCGCCTCGAGCACGCCCGAGAGCTGCTCCAGAGCGACCGCGTCGTCGTCGCGCGACTCGTGGTAGCGCGCGTTGGGCGCCCCCTCGCCAAAGCCGGTCAGGCCGTCGTCGTCGGTCATCGTCACAACGAAGTCGGCGAACCGGCTGTGGCTCCAGCGCGAGATGCCGAACGGCGCCCGGGTGGCGAGATCGAGCGGAGCGAACCCGATCGCGGCCATCGAGGCTAGAGACCGCCGGCGCGCGGCCGGCGCCGCGGGTCGAGCCGCGGCGAGGCGGCGGCGCGACCGGCGCTGCCGTCACCGGCGCTGCCGCGCTCGGCCTTGCCGTAGTCGGCGCCGCGGCTCGACCCGGCGCGACCTTTGGCGGGGGCGACCGCGAAGATGCCTTCGACGGGCGCGTAGGCCCAGCGGCCGTCGCGATCGCGCGGGGTCACATACCAGTGGTAGGTCGTGCCGGGCTTGAGGCCGGCGGCGGCCGGCACGGCGTACGCCGTGCCGGCCGCCGCCTTTCCCTCCAGCGTCGCTTCGTGCACGAGCGGCGCCCCGCTCTCGTAGCAGCCGCCCGCGTGGATCGCCAGCCTGACCGCGGTCTGGTGGACCGGCGCATCGAAGATCGACCACTCCAGCTCGGGCGTGACGGTCGGCACGACGGCGCCGTCGTCGGGCGAGAGGCCGAACGGCCGCACCATGGACGCTTCCAGGAAGGGGTTGTCGGCGGCGGGCTTGTTGACGAAGGTCGCCACCGTGTCGGGCGAGTACCCCGCCCGCGCGCGGGCGAACAGCGACACCTCGTAGCACGTGTCGGCGCGCAGCACGTCGGGCGGGATCGTGAACGACCGTTCGGGCTCGTCGCAGTCGTGCGTGAGCACGAGCCGCTTCCAGACCCCGCGCCGCAGCTCGTGGACCTCTATGCGGCAGCCGGTCGCGGCGCGCGCGCCGGTCGCGGGCCGGTGGCTCCACTCGAGGCGCGCCGCACCGCCCCGGTGGGCGGCGGCAGGCGCCGCGACGATCACAGGCGGCGCCGGCCGCTGGCCGCCGGACGCGCCCTTCTCGCAGAGCCGCAGGTAGTCGTCGTCGGGCACCGGCGCCCCGTCGGGCAGGTAGGCGGTGAGCCCGCGGGTGGCGCGGTTGTCGTACAGCTCGCGGCGGCGACGGTCGGTCGGCAGACGGTGAGTGGTGTAGAAGGGCAGGGGCGCGAGACCCGCGCGCCGTCGCAACGCGACGGCGTCGGTCTCGCGCCCCGGGTTTGCGTCGAGCAGGGCTTCGTGGAGCCGGCGGTCGTAGTAGCGGCCGCCGATGAACCAGAGCCGCAGGTATGCCCCGCCGTCGTTGCGCAGCCGGTCGGTGCCGCCCGTGGCTCGCATGCAACGCGTGTGCAGCTCGCGCGCCGCGACGAAGACCTGTTCGCCGTCGCGTTCCTCG
The DNA here is from genome assembly GCA_963751565.1 of uncultured Actinomycetes bacterium. Taxonomy (GTDB): domain Bacteria; phylum Actinomycetota; class Thermoleophilia; order UBA2241; family UBA2241; genus Bog-752. Next base: position 117,004 of record CAVVVA010000010.1, read on the forward strand.
AACAGGGGGATGTCGCCGCGCGGCGAGGAGTCGCAGACGAGCAGGCGGCCGGCGACGCTGCCGTAGACGACGACCGCGTGGAACTCGCCCGGGACGTGATGGTCGTGGGTCGTGACGACGTCGCCGGGCAGCAGTTCGGCCATCTCGGTGATCGGCGCCCAGCACCGGGCGCGCGCCGTGTAGGCGGCGGTCGCGGCTTCGAGGTCCTCGTCGAGCGGCCGCCCCGGCAGAAGCGCGCCGTAGAGCGCCCGCACCAGGCCCCAGCAATCGAAGCGGTCGTCGAAGTTGTAGGGGCGGGCTTGGGGGGCGAGCGCCTCGAGGGCCGCAACCACGGCCTCGGGGGCGAGCGCCGGGAGCGGCGGCGCTGCGGCCGCGCGACTGCCACTGGTCACTGCCATCTGTCGATGGATATCAAGAAGGAGCGCACCGCGTCAATCGGGGCGCGGGATTGGAGAGAGCGGCCGGGGAACGCGCCGTGCCGTGACCGGGCGCGCCACCGCGCTCGCCCCGCCCCGTAGCCCTCGCGCCGCCCGGCCGCGCCCGGCCGCGCCGCGCCCGACGCGCGCGCCCTGCGCGGCTTGCCAAAGACCCGGTGAAAGCTTTTGATACGACCTGTGTCACTGAACGGAGACAGTCTGCTCAACGTCACCGACCTCGCGGTGACGTTCGCCAGCCATGAGGGCGTCGTCCACGCCGTCGACGGCGTCAGCTTCGCGATCGAGCAGGGCGAGACGGTGGGCCTGGTCGGCGAGTCCGGCTGCGGCAAGAGCATCAGCGCGCTCGCCATCTTGGGTCTGGTGCGCATGATGAGCAACTCCACCATCACCGGCAGCGTCGAGTTCATGGGCCGCGACCTGCTGGCCCTGCCGGAGCACGAGGTGCGCAGCGTCCGCGGGCGCGACATGGCGATGATCTTTCAGGACCCCGTCACCTCGCTGAACCCGGTGCTGTCGATCGAACGGCAGGTGACCGAGGGCATCGAGAACCACCTCGGCGTGAGCCACTCCGACGCGGTGAAGCGCTCGATCGAGCTGCTCGAGACGGTCGGCATACCCAGGGCCGCCGAGCGCCTGCACGATTACCCGCACCAGTTCTCGGGCGGCATGCGCCAGCGCGTCATGATCGCCATCGCCCTCTCCTGCAACCCCAAGCTGCTCCTGGCCGACGAGCCCACCACGGCGCTCGACGTGACGATCCAGGCGCAGATCCTGCACCTCATGAGGCAGCTCTCGCGCGACTACGGCGCGGCCATCATGCTGATCACCCACGACCTGGGCGTGGTCGCCGGCATGACCGAGCGCATCCTCGTGATGTACGCCGGCCGGATCGTCGAGTCCGCCACCGCCAAGGAGCTCTTCGGCCACCCGCACCATCCCTACACGGTCGGCCTGCTGCGCTCGGTGCCACGCTTGGACGAGCCCCGCAAGGTGACCCTGCAGTCGATCGAGGGTCTGCCGCCCGACCTTGCCCACCTGCCGCCGCGGCTGCGCCTTTGGGGCGCGCTGCGTGCTGCGCAGCGAACAGTGCCGCCTGGAGCGGCCCGAGCTCGCCCCCACGACACGGGGGCGCCTGTCGGCCTGCTTTCACTCGGACCGGCTCGTTGAGACGGCGGCGGCCTCGAGATGAGCGCCGCGCCCGACACCATACCGCTCGGAGCCACCGGCGGAGGCGGCGACACGCTCGTCAGCATCGACGGCCTCACGGTCCACTTTCCGATCACCTCCGGCGTTCTCGTGCAGCGCAAGGTCGGCGCGGTGCGGGCCGTCGACGGCCTGAGCTTCGACGTCATGCGCGGCGAGACGCTCGGCCTGGTCGGCGAATCGGGCTGCGGCAAGTCGACCACAGGGCGCGCCATCCTGCAGCTCGAGAAGCTCACCGGCGGCCACGTGCTCTACGAGGGCGCCGACCTGGCGCGCCTGCACGGCGGCGCGCTGCGCCGCCAGCGCCGCCGCATGCAGATGATCTTCCAGGACCCGTACGCCTCGCTGAACAGCCGCATGTCGCTGGGCCACATCGTCGGCGAGCCGCTGCTCGTCCACAACCTGCGCCCGCGCAACGAGCGCGAGGGCCGGGTCAAGGAGCTGCTCAACCTGGTCGGCATCAACCCCAACACGATCAACCGCTACCCGCACGAGTTCTCGGGCGGCCAGCGCCAGCGGATCGGCATCGCCAGGGCGCTCGCCGTCGAGCCCAACTTCATCGTCTGCGACGAGCCCATCAGCGCGCTCGACGTGTCGATCAGGGCGCAGATCATCAACCTGCTGCAGGAGCTCCAGCGGCAGTTCGGCCTGACCTACCTGTTCATCGCCCACGACCTCTCGGTCGTGCGGCACATCTCCGACAGGGTCGCCGTGATGTACCTGGGGCGCATCGTCGAGCTCGCCGTCAACCGCGAGCTCTACGGCGAGCCCCTGCATCCCTACACCCAGGCGCTGCTCTCGGCGGTGCCGATCCCCGACCCGATAGTCGAGGAACGGCGGCGCCCCGTGGTGCTGGCCGGCGACGTGCCCAGCCCCGCCTCGCCGCCGCCCGGCTGCCACTTTCACACGCGCTGCCCGGCGGCCAGGGACGGCCTGTGCGACGTCGACGACCCCGTGCTGCGTGAGATCAGGCCGGGCCACTTCGCCGCCTGCCATCTGGTGACGGCGACCGACTACCCCAAGATCAGGTCGGCCGAGGACCGTGCGGCGGCCGCCGGCACGGCGGCCGCCGGACCGGCCGACAGGGCAGGTGACGCCACATGAGCCCGATCCTGCCTCCAGACGAGTTCGTCCACGACACCCGCTCGGAACTCGCCCGCGACGACGAGTTGAGGCTGGAGCCCGAGTTCGAAGTGGCGCTGGCCGGCGAGAGGCGGTACAGCGTCGAAGGCAGCGCCGAGTCTGAGCTCATCGGCGCCGAAGCCTACGGCGAGTGGCTGCCTGAGGCCGAGATCATCGAGACCCGCGGCACCTGGACCGAGGTCTGGCGGCGCTTTCGCCAGGACAAGTTCGCGGTCGTCGGCCTGGTGGCCATCGCCGTGCTCATTATCGTCGCCGTCGGCGCTCCCTGGATCGCGCCGCACAGTCCGCTGACCCAGTACGACAGCGGCCTCTCCGCCCAGGGCCAGCCGCTGGCCCCCAGCCGCCATTTCTGGCTGGGCACCGACCTGCTCGGCCGCGACCTGCTCAGCCGGCTCATCTACGGCGCCCGTGTGAGCCTCGTGATCGGCATCCTGGCCAACGGCTTCGCGCTATTGCTCGGCGTGATCTTCGGCATCGTGGCAGGCTTCTTCCGGGGCTGGCTCGAGACGCTGATCATGCGCGCCACCGACGTCATGCTGGCCTTCCCCATCCTGCTGCTGGCGATCGCCCTGTCGTCGTCGATCAGCAAGCCCGGCATCTGGGTGCTGGTCGTGGTCATCGGCATCGTCTACTGGGCGCCGATGACGCGCGTCATTCACGGCGAGGTGCTGTCGATCCGCGAGAAGGAGTTCGTCACGGCGGCGCGCCTGACGGGCTGCACCAACCGGCGCATCCTGACGAGCCACATCCTGCCGCACCTGGTGGCCCCGATCATCGTCTACACGAGCCTCGGCATCGCCACGACCGTGCTGTTCGAAGCCTCGCTGAGCTACATCGGCCTCGGCGTGCAGCCGCCGACACCTTCGTGGGGCCAGATGATCTCGGACGGCCAGCCATACTACACCAGCGCCCCCTGGCTCGTGCTGTTCCCGGGCCTGTGCATCATGATCACGGTGCTCGCCTTCAACCTGGTCGGCGACGGTCTGCGCGACGCCTTCGACCCGCAGCAGCGGCAGCGATGACGGTGCCGCGCAACACCTGCACATCTCCGTGGCCACGGCCACGGCAGCCCGAACGTCCAAGTCCGCGGCGTGGCCCGCGGGCGCACATCCGATCGAGGGGGGTCAATGAGCAGTGACAGTGAGTACCAGCAAGACACCGTGCGTCGCCTCGTGAGCGAGGCCCTCGCCGGCCGCCTGACGCGGCGTCAGCTGATCGTGCGCGGCGCCGTCGCCGGTCTGTCGGTGACCGCCATCGGCCAGGTCCTGGCGGCCTGCGGCAGCTCGACGAGCGGCGGCGGGTCGTCGCCGGCGGCGGGCAGCTCGCCCACGATGGGCGGCACCCTCAACGTCTCCTTCGAAGGCGAACCGACCGGCCTCGACCCGTCGGTCGCCTGGGAGCTCGAGTCGTGGTCGATCTTGCACTGCGTGTTCAACCAGATGCTCACCTACGTCGCGGGGCCCGGGCCTGCGGTCGTGACGACCGACATCGCGACCGAGGTGCCGACCGTCGAGAACGGCGGCGTCACGAACGGCGGCAAGACCTGGACCTTCCACCTGCGCAAGGGCGTCATGTTCCACCCGCCGGTGAGTCGCGAGGTCACGGCGGCCGACGTCAAGTGGAGCATGGAGCGCATGCTCAACCCGAAGATGTCGCCGCGCGCGCCCGCGGGCTACATGTACACCTCGATCGTCGGCGTGAACGAGCTCGCCGCCGGCAAGGCGTCGCACGCGAGCGGCATCAAGGTCATCGACCCCTACACCCTGCAGATCGACCTCACGCAGCCCGATTACGTGTTCCCCTACGTCATGGCGCTGCCGTTCACGGCCGTCCTCGCCAAGGAATGGGTGGCCAAGTACTCCTACGCCGAGATCGCCCGTCACCCGCTCGGCACCGGCCCCTTCGTCTTCGATCACTGGACCGCCAATCAAGAGATCGTGTTGAAGCGCAACCCCGACTACTTCGTGAAGGGGCTGCCCTACCTCGACGAGCTGCACTTCGAGTTCGCGGCCAGCTCGCAGACCGCATTGCTGCAGCTCGAGGACGGCAAGATCGACGTGCTGGGCAGCGGCGTCCCGTCGGCGCAGTACGTGCAGACGATCAACAACCCGACCTGGAAGAGTCAGGTCACGGCCGCCGATATGGTCGCCTGGTACTACATCTTCATGAACGTCACGGTGAAGCCGTTCGACAACCAGCAGGTGCGGCAGGCGATCAACTACGCGGTCGACACGGCCAAGATCCAGAAGCTCTTCTACGGCCAGGCGCGGCCGCTCAACCAGATCTTCCCGGCGGGCATGACCGGTCACGTCGACAGCGCCACGTTCTACACGTACGACCCCGAGAAGGCCAAGAGCCTCCTGTCGCAGGCCGGCTTCCCCAACGGCTTCCCGGTCACCTTCTACCATCACAACGTCGACCCCATGCCGAAGCTCGCCGAGAGCGTCCAGAACGATCTCTCGGCGGTCGGCATCAAGGCCACCCTCAAGCAGCTCGCCGAGTCGCCCTACTGGAATCTCATCGAGCATCGGGCCAACAAGGTGCCGATCGGCCTGACCGACTGGTACATGGACTACCCCGACCCGTCCGACTGGATCGGGCCGCTGTTCAGCAAGTCGTCGGCCATGACCGACGGCGGCGCCAACGACAGCTGGTGGTGGAGCCCGCAGGTCGAGGATCTCTACGCGAAGGCCCAGACCATGCCGCTCGGCCCCGACCGCACCAAGCTGTTCGAGCAGATGCAGCAGATCGTCATGCAGCAGGCGCCGTGTGTGCCGCTCTACCAGCCGATCTACACGACGATGTCCTCGAAGCAGACCGGCGGCTTCTACACGAGCGTCGCCTGGACCTTCGAGTTCCCGCACTACTGGAAGACGTGACGACGACGGCGCGACAAGCGAACGTGCTGGCCGGGCGCGGACGCGCGGCGGGCGATGCCCGCCGCGCGTCCGCGCCCGCCGGCGGCGCCGTCCCCCGCCCACAGCAGATGGAGGCCTAGCCCATGGGCAAGTACATCGTGCGCCGGCTGCTGTGGGCGATCGTCGTGGTCCTGTGCGTGAGCGCGATCACGTTCTTCATCACCTACGTGATCCCGGCGGACCCGGCCAAAGAGATCGCCGGGCCGCACGCGACTCCGGCGGTGCTCGCCCAGATCCGCCACGACCTCGGCCTCGACAAGCCCGTGTACTACCAGTACGGCCTGTACCTGTGGCACCTCGTGCACGGCAATCTGGGCTACTCCTACATCAACCAGTTGCCGGTCACGCAGTCGATCCTGCAGCGGTTCCCGGCGACCGTCATGATCGCCGTCTTCGCCGTGATCTTCGAGCTGCTGATCGGCATCCCGATCGGCATGATCAGCGCCCTGCGCCAGTACAGCGTCCAGGACCGCGCTGCGACCATTTTCAACCTGGTCTTCGTCTCGATGCCGGCGTTCTTCCTGGGCATGATCTTGCTCTACTTCTTCGCCTTCCGCATCTCGATCCTCCCGAACCTCGGGGCCTACCCGGGCGCCCTGCATCCGTTCTACTTCATCCTGCCGGGCCTCACGCTCGGCCTGACCGGCGCCGCCTGGTACTCGCGCATGCTGCGCTCCAAGATGCTCGACATCCTGAACGCCGACTACGTCAAGGCGGCGCGCGCCAAAGGGCTGCCCGAACGCACCGTCGTCTGGCGTCACATCATGCGCAACGCCTGGTCGCCGATCATCACCCTGCTGGGCATGGACGTCGGCTGGTTCCTGGGCGGGGTCGTCATCGTCGAGATCGTGTTCGGCATACCGGGCATAGGCTGGCAGGCCTGGCAGGCGATCGAGAACCTCGACCACCCGGTCATCATGGGCACGGTCGAGTTCGCCGCCCTGCTCGTCGTGCTGGCCAACCTGGTGACCGACATCGCCTACACCTGGCTCGACCCGCGCGTGAAGTACAGCTGACACGCATCGGCGGTCGGAGGCGTCGCCGCGTCGTCGTCGCCGATGCGTCGTCGCCGACGCGGCGACGCCTCCGCGCTGGGCTCCGGGGTGTGCTCAGTACTCGGCCGGAATCTGGAAGAAGAGAACGACGGCCGCGACGTGGTCGTCGGGGTTGCGCCACGAGTGCGGCTCACTGGGTGCGTAGGCGATCGTGTCGCCTGCTCCCAGGGTCGTCAGGCGATCGCCGACACGCACCTCGAGCGATCCGCTGACGACGGTGGCCATCACGAGCTCCCCCGGATGCGACCAGAGCTCCCGTCCGGGCGAGCCGCCCGGCTCGATGCGGGTCTCGATGATCTGAGCCCGGCGCTCAGACCGCGGCGAGAGCACGTAGTTGACCACGCCCTCACCACCGAAGTACGTGCCCGCCACGTCGGCTCGTCGCACAACGGTGTTGCCCTCCCGGCCGACGAGCTCGAAGAGCGAGGACATGGAGATGCCCAGCACATCGCAGATGCGGTAGAGGGAGCCTATCGACGGGGCAGTCTCGCCGCGTTCGACGGCGCTCACGAACGACCTGGTGACGCCCGCGCCGGAGGCGACGGCCGCCAACGTGAGCCTGGCGCGCAACCGGGCCTCGCGCAGATGCCGACCGACCACGCGGACGGGCCACCTTTCGTCGTCCCGGGGTCTTTCCACGCCGTTGGCGTTTGGTCCGTCGGTCATGCCGCGAATGTATGCTCGAAGGCCGCCCCGGTCAAAGACGCAGCAGCGTCTTGTACACTATTACTTGACAATGTGGCCACTCCAGGTGGAACATTCGAGGCATCCGAAGCCCCATCGGCGTAGCGATACGGGGCTTCGCCGGCGAGCACAAGGAGGCAGGGGAGATGGCCGCGTCGCGTCACCGTTCCTGGGCGGAGCCCTGGAAGGTCAAGATGGTGGAGCACCTGCGAATGACCACGCGCCAGGAACGCGAGGCGGCCATCGAGCAGGCGGGCTACAACACCTTCCTGCTGCGCAGCGAAGACGTCTACATCGACCTGCTCACCGACTCCGGCACCTCGGCCATGAGCGACGTGCAGTGGGCCGGCATGATGCTCGGCGACGAGGCCTACGCGGGCAGCCGCAACTTCTACCATCTCGAGCAGGCCGTGCGCGAGATCTACGGCTACCGCCACCTGGTGCCCACCCACCAGGGCCGCGGCGCCGAACACATCCTCTCCCAGATCCTCATCCGGCCGGGCGACGTGATACCCGGCAACATGTACTTCACGACGACCCGTCAGCATCAGGAGCTGGCCGGCGGCAGCTTCGTCGATGTGATCATCGACGAAGCCCACGACCCGGAAAGCGAGCATCCCTTCAAGGGCAACGTCGACCTCGGCAAGCTGCAGCGGGTCATCGAAGAGCACGGCGCCGAGAAGATCCCCTACGTCTGCGTGGCCACGGCGGTCAACATGGCCGGCGGCCAGCCCATCAGCCTCGCCAACCTGCGCGAGGTGCGGGCTCTCTGCGACAGGCACGGCCTGCGCATCATCCACGACGCCACCCGCGTCGCCGAGAACGCCTACTTCCTCAAGGTCAGAGAGGCCGGGTGCGCGGACATGACCATCGCCCAGATCGTGCGCGCCCTGTGCGACCTCACCGACGGCTGCACGATGAGCGCCAAGAAGGACGCCCTCGTCAACATCGGCGGATTTCTGGCCGTCAACGACGACGAGGTCTTCGACGCGGCCCGCAACCTGGTCGTGGTCTACGAGGGCCTGCACACCTACGGCGGCATGGCCGGCCGCGACATGGAGGCGGTGGCCATCGGCCTGCACGAATCGGTCGATTACGATCACATCAGGGCTCGTGTGGGGCAGGTCGAATACCTGGGTCGCAAGCTCATCGAGTTCGGCGTGCCGATCGTCCACCCGATCGGCGGCCACGGCGTGTTCATCGACGCCAGGACATTCCTGCCCCATCTCGATCAGGACGTCTATCCTGCCCAGACGCTGGCCGCCGAGATCTATCTCGAAGGCGGCGTGCGCACCATGGAGCGCGGCAACGTCAGCGCCGGTCGTGACCCCAAGACCGGCGCGAACCGGCGCCCCCGGCTCGAGCTGGTGCGGGTGACCATCCCGCGCCGGGTGTACACGCAGGCCCACATGGACGTGACCGCCGAGACGATCGCCGAGGTCTACGACCGGCGCGACTCCATCGGCGGTCTGGAGATGGTCTACGAGCCCCCGTCGCTGAGGTTCTTCCAGGCCAGGTTCCGCCCTGTGAGCTGAAACTGAGGCGCGACCCCGGAGGCTTGGCGGCAGCGATCTCCGCCGCAGACGCCCCACCGCAGTTCGTGGTGCAGATCCTTCACGCAGTTCGAGGCTACTTGCGCGGCGTCCGCGTCGACGCCATGCTGGGACCCGGGACGGCGCGACCAGCGAGCCGCCCGCGCCTCTGAAGCCGGAGTGGTCACTATGACCTCGTGGTGGGACTTCATACAAAAGGGAGAGCCGATCCCCGAGTGGCCCTATCCCGTGCGCTACGGGAAGGAGACCAGGATCTCCGCGGACGTGCTGGTTCTGGGCGGCGGCATCGCCGGTTGTCACGCGGCCATCAGCGCCGCCCGGACCGGTGCGACGGTCCTCGTCGTGGAGAAGGGCCACACCAGGAGAAGCGGACAGGGAGGCGCCGGCGTCGACCACTGGCAGGCCGCCTGCACGAACCCCTGCAGCAAGGTGTCGCCCGAGGAGTACACCAGGGCCATCGTCGACGGCTTCGCCGGCTACGACTGCGGACCCATGCGGTACGCGCAGTGCCGGGAGAGCTGGGACGTCGCCCTGGACTGCGAGCACATGGGCGTGCGGTTCCGCGACGTCGACGGCGAGTTCGAGGGCGCCGACTTTCGCGACCCGCAGACCGGCTTGTTGTTCTGCTACGACTACGAGAGCCGCCACAGCCTGCGCGTGTACGGCCACAACATGAAGCCGTGCCTCCACAACGAGCTCCGGCGCCTGCGGGTCAGGACGCTCGACAGGGTGATGGCCACCAGCCTGCTCTCGGAGGACGGACGGCGGGGCGGACGCATCGTCGGGGCGACCGGCATCAACGTCCGCACCGGCGAGTTCTACGTCTTGCGGGCAAAGGCGACGGTGCTCGCCATGGCCCATCCCCGCCGGGAGTGGGTCTTCTCCACAGAGCTGAACGGCGGGTCCGCCACCTTCGCCGACCTGAACATCGTCGGCGACGGCCACGCCATGGCCTGGAACGCGGGCGCCGAGTTCGCGGGGATGGAGGGCTCCTACGAAACGGCAGGCGGCTTCGCCTACATCCAGTACGGCGTGGGCTACCCCGACAATACGTGGTACGGCTGCACCATGGTCGACGCCGACGGCCGGACCGTGCCCTGGTTCGACGGGAGCGGCAAGGAGCTCGGGTCGGTGGGCGACCGCTTCCGGCCCGCCGACGGCCAGCGCTTCATGCTGCTGGGCGGCGGCCTCACCGGATCCTCCGTGGCGCCGCAGGCCAGAGGGAACTACATCGACGACTCCCTCGCGGAGCGCATCCGAAAGGGCGAGCTCAAGCTGCCCCTGTACGCCGACCTGCCAAGCCTTCCCGAGCAGGAGCGACGCGCCATCTTCGGTCTTATGGTCGGCAACGAGGGCAAGACCCGAGTCCCCGTGTACGAGACGTATGCGAAGGCCGGGTTCGACCCCGACCGCGACATGCTCCAGGCGCCGATCATGCCGCCCGACGCGTACCGGAGCCCTCACTACCCCGCGGGGGCGGCCGTGCCCCAGTGGCGAGAGACGTTCGGCGGTGGCCTGCTGGTGGACTGGGATCTCCGGTCGAGCCTCGAGGGACTGTACGCCGCCGGGCGTTCCGTCTTTGGAGGCGGCGACCATTCGGGCGCCGCCACCAGCGGGCGGTACGCCGGCAGGAAGGCAGCCGAGCACGCGCGCGAGGTCTCCGAGACCGAGGTCGACGCGAGTCAGGTCGAAGCCGAGAAGACTCGCGTCTACGCGCCCGTGCGCCGCAAGGGCGAGTCGCTGGGCTGGAAGGAGCTGAACGCCGGCATCTGCCGGGTCATGCAGGACCACTGTGGCAAGTACAGGAGCGAGGGCGCCCTGCGACAGGGGCTCCGGCTCCTGTCAGAGCTGCGGCACTCTGAGCTGGACCGTGGGTACGCGGCCAACCCCCACGAGCTCGGCCGGATGCTGGAGTGCCACACCCTGGTCACCGTCGGAGAGATGGTCATCCACGCCTCGCTCGCGCGCCAGGCAAGCAGCGAGCACCTCGAGTTCATGCGGCTCGACTACCCGCACGTCGACCCTCCCGAGTGGCACAAGCTGCTGCCCATCCGTCGTGACGCCGACGAAGTGGCGACGCGAGAGGTACCGATCGACTTCCACCTGCGGCCGCCCTACGCCTCGACCTACGAAGAGAACTACCTGGCCCACAGCGGGTTGGCCTGAGGAGTCCGATGGACGACACCGTGTACATGGTCCCGAACCCTCCCACTCCCAACATCCCCGTGCGGTTCGAGCCGGGCCTGTGCAACGGCTGCAACGTCTGTGTGCAGATCTGCCGCACGGACGTTCTGATGCCCAACCCCGAGAAGCGTCAGCCGCCGATCGTCCTGTACCCGGACGAATGCTGGTTCTGCGGATGCTGCGTCGAGGATTGCCCGCGACCGGGGGCGATCACCTTGACGCATCCCTTGAACCAGAGCGTCGTGGTCACCTGGAAGCGGAAGGACACCGGCGAGCACTTTCGTCTGGGCATGAAGGACCCGCCTCCTCCCAACACACGCCCCCCCGCCGGCTGACACAGCTCCAGGCCTTCGCCCTGGAGCGAAGGCGGCGCGTCGATCAGCGCTCCGCCGCCGCGTCGATCAGCGCGTCGCCGCCGCGCCGGGCAGTCCCGACCGAAGCAGCTCCGGCAGCGAGCGCTGCAGCATGAGCTCGAGCACGGCGTACGCGCGGCGAGTGTCGAAGTCGTCGTCGATGGCCTCCTGGATGGCCAGACCGTCGACCACGGCGGTCATGAGCTCGGCCACGCCCAGCAGCGCTTCCTGCTCGCGGGGCGACGGCTCGTCCTTGCCTCGCAGCCAGTCCCGCTTGATCTGCCGGTACGAGTCGTAGGCGCGAGCCATGCGACCGCGGAGCCCCGCGTGGCGCAGGGCGTAGGGCAGCACGTCGAAGAAGACGCGGAACGAGCGCGACGAGCTGATCGTGCGCAGGCCGTCGACGAACCGTGGCAGACGGTCCTCGCTGCCGACGGTGCTCATGGCCGCCGCGGCGTCCTGCTGGTCGTCGCGGAAGACCGAGTCGATCATCGCCTTGACGAGGCCCTCTTTGCTGCCGAAGTAGTACTGCACCATCGCCGAGTTCTCACCCGACTCGGCCGCGATGGCGCGCAGCGTGAGGCCGGAGAACCCTTTGGCCACGAGCAGGCTCTGGGCGGCGGCGAGGATCTTGAGGGCGGGCGCCGACATGCTCTGCCGCGGGTCGCCGCTCGGCAGGGCCGCCGTCGCCCGGCCGGTCCCATCTCCTGCTCCGTCGGCCGGTGCGACCGCCGTCATCTGCTCGTCACGTTCGTCAGCCCGCATGCGCGGTCCCCTCGTAGCGCTTGTAGTCAACCATCGTAGCGCTTGTGGTTAATCACTTGATTGATTAGACTTCTTTGCGCCGAACGAATCAACCCCCGGGAGCGAGAGGAACGACGATGGCGGAGACCAGGACTGAGGTCAGGACGCTTGGCTACATGGTCGATGGCGAGTGGCGCGAGTCGCAAAGCGACACGTGGGTCGACATCACCGACTCCAACACGGGCCAGGTGATCGCCCGCACGCCGATGTGCACGGAGGCCGAGGTCACCGAGGCCATCGAGAGCGCTCACCGCGCCTTTGGCCCGTGGGCCACCCTGCCCATCCAGAAGCGCACCGAGGTGCTCTTCACGTGGCGCCCGATGCTCCTCGAGAAGATGGACGAGATCGCCACCCTGGTCTCGACCGAGCTGGGCAAGAACCTGGACGAGGCCCGCGGCGAGGTCGTCAAGATCGTCGAGGCCATCGACATCGCCGTCGGCGCCCCGATGCTCATGAAGGGCGAGTCGCTGATGAACGTGTCCACCGGGCACGACACGGTCAGCTACCGCGAACCGCTCGGCGTCTTCGCCGGCATCGCGCCGTTCAACTTCCCGGCCATGATCCCCTTCGGCTGGATGCTGCCGATCTGCATCGCCTGCGGCAACACGTTCGTGCTCAAGGCCGCCAACCCCGTGCCGCTCACGAGCCACATGCTGCTCGACATGCTCTATGAGGCCGGCCTGCCCAAGGGCGTCGTCAACATGGTGACGGCCGAGAAGGAGCAGGCCGAAGTCCTGCTCAAGCACCCCGCCGTCCGCGGCGTCAGCTTCGTCGGCACGACGCCGGTCGGCAAGCACGTCTACTCCATCGCCGCGGCCCACGGCAAGCGCGTCCAGGCGCAGACCCAGGCCAAGAACCACGGTCTCGTGCTCAGGGACGCCTCGCTCCAGCGTGCGGCACTCGGCATCATCAACTCGACCTTCGGCTGCGCCGGCATGCGCTGCATGGCGCTGCCGGTCTGCGTGGTCGAGAACGCGGTCGCCGACGAGTTCATCGGCTACTTGAAGCAGTTCGCCCAGGAGCGCGTCGTGGGCGCCGCCTACGATCCCAAGACCGAGCTCGGACCGGTCGTGTCCGACGCCCACAAGAAGTCCGTCATGGGTTGGATCGACAGGGGCGTCGAAGAAGGCGCCGAGCTGATCCTCGACGGCCGCGACATCCTCGTGCCCGGCTTCGAGAACGGCCACTTCGTCGGCCCGACGATCTTCGACCACGTGACCGAGAACATGGTCTGCGGCCGCGAAGAGGCCTTCGGCCCCGTGTGCTTCGTCAAGCGCGTGGACGACTTCGAAGAGGGCCTGACGCTGATGAACAACAACCCCTACGCCAACGGCTCGTGCATCTTCACCGAGAGCGGCTACTACTCGCGCGAGTTCGCGCGGCGCACGCACGCCGGCATGGTCGGCATCAACGTCGGCATCCCGGTGCCCGTGTCCTTCTTCCCCTTCGCGGGGCACAAGGACTCCTTCTTCGGCGACAACCACGTGTTTGGCAGGGACGGCTTTCAGTTCTTCACCGAGACCAAGTGCGTCACCACGCGCTGGTTCACCGAGGCCGACAAGAAGCAGCAGCAGATCAGCACCTGGGAGGGCACCGTCAACCGGTAAGCCCGGGGGCAAGAGACGCCTCGCCTTGAAAGAGGGGCGGGTGGCGATTCCATCGCCACCCGCCCCTTCGCTTGCGCAGGGCCGCCGCTCCGGGCAGAGTGAGGGTCGCCGCTCCGGGCAGAGTGAGGGTCGCCGCAGCCGCCGAGATCGGCTGACCGCGCTGGCGCTCCGACGCGGCGCGGATCAGGCGGACGGCGGTTGTTCGAGCGCGGCGAGCATCGCCGCTTCGTCGGCGAAGAAGCGGATGGTTTGGTCGGACTGAAGCGCCGCCGCCACTCCTTCGTAGTCGCGCTCGACCAGACCGTGGTCGACCCACACCTGCGTGCCGGCACGCCGGGCCGCGCGCACCGCCTCGATGTTGCGCGCGTTGCCGTGGCCCAGCGGCACGGCGGTGAGAATCACGAGGCCGGCGTCGGCCATGAGCCGCAGGTTCTCGGCGTGGGCGTCGTCGCCGACCGGCGTGAACGGCGCCTCGACGGCCATCGACAAGCCGAGCTCGCGGCCCGTCACCTCGTCCGAGTCGAGCGCGTTGAGCACGCCGGCGCTGACGTCGTAGCCGCGGTCGGTCAGCTCGCGCATGAGACCCGCGCCCGTGCCGCCGCCGCAGACGAGGTGCACACGGCCCCGGTCGCGAGGCTGTGAGCGCCGCTGGGGCGAGAACGTCAGGTAGGTGCGCCCGGCGTGATGGTGCACATGGGCGCGCACGCCGTACACGGCCTCGAGCACCGCGGGCGAGAGCGCCTCCTCGGCGGAGCCCCACGCGGCTACACCGCCCTCCGACAGGACGAGCAGCCGGTCGAAGTAGGTGAGCGCCAGGTTCAGGTCGTGCAGGACGCAGATCACCGTGAGCCCGTCGGCGTTGAGCTGCCTGAGCAGCTCGAACAGGGCGAGCTGGTGGGAGACGTCGAGGTTCGACGCCGGTTCGTCCAGCAGCAGCACGCCGGCGTTCTGCACGAGCGCCTGGGCGAGCACGACCATCTGCTGCTCGCCGCCCGACAGCTCGGGAAAGCGGCGCTCGGCAAGCTCGGCGATGCCGAGCTTGCCGAGCGCCGCACCCGCCGCGCTCTGCGGCGAGCACTCGGCGCCGCGGCAGTAGGCGCCCATCTCGACGACCTCGCGCACCGTCAAGTCGAACTCCAAGACGAAGTGCTGCGGCACGAGGGCCACCTGGCGGGCGATGTCGCGGCGCCGGTAGCGGCCCGTCGGCCGGCCGTTGACGAGCACCGCACCCGCGACCGGCGCGAGCACGCCGTCGATCAGGTCGAGCAGCGTGCTCTTGCCGCTGCCGTTCGGTCCGACCACGCCGACGAAGTCGCCGGGCGCCACGTCGAACGACAGGCTCTTGAGCACGGGGCGATCGAGGTCGTAGGCGTACGACGCCTCGCGCACGCTCACGATCGGCGACGATGGCCGCTCCCCCGCGGCCGCGCCCGCCGCGCCCGCGCGGATCGCCCCACCCGCGCCGCTCGTCATGTCCGCCCCACCCGCGCCGGTCGCCATGTCCGCCCCGCCCGCGCCCATCGTCATGCCCGCCTGCCCCGGCGCAGCAGGTACACGAACACCGGCGCCCCGATGAAGGTGGTCACTACGCCGACCGGGAGCTCCGTGGGCGCCGCCAGGGTGCGCGCCACGAGGTCGGCCATGCTCAGCAGCGCGGCGCCGAGCAGCATCGAGAGCGGCAGCAGGCGGCGATGGCTGGGCCCGACCAGCAGCCGCACGAGATGCGGGATGATGAGGCCGACGAAGGCGATGATGCCCGACACCGAGACGGCGATCGCCGTGAGGATCGCGGCCGTCACCACGAGCACGGCTTTGGTGCGCTCCACGTCGACGCCCAGCTCGAGGGCGCGCTTCTCGCCCTGCAGAAGGATGTTCATCTCCTTGGTGAAGAACAGCGGCACGATCATGAAGGGCACGGCGAACAGCGCCGTCTCGACGTCGGTCCAGGTGCGCCCCGAGAAGCTGCCCAGCAGCCAGTACAGGATCGCTCCAAGGTCGTCGTTGGCGCGGACCATGAGCACCGTGATGATCGCGCTCAACAGGTAGGAGGCCGAGACCCCGGCGAGCAGCAGCACGAAGACGTCGGTCCGGCCGCGGCGGCGCGCCGCCGTCCAGACCAGCAGCAGCGTGGCGATGCCGCCCACGAGGGCCAGGCCGGTCAGCCACAGCCCGCCGGCGAGACCGATGACGATGGCGATGGTCGCCCCGAGCGCGGCGCCCGACGAGACGCCGGTGACATAGGGGTCGGTCAGCGGGTTCAGGAACAGGTCCTGGAGGATCACCCCGGCGACCGCGAGCGCGGCGCCCACCAGAAAGGCAAGCACCACCCGCGGCATGCGGATCTGCCAGAAGATGATGCTGTCCGCCGTGTGCGCGCCCGGCCCGGCCAGCAAGTCGTGCCAGAGCTGCCCCGCCGAAAGCGAGGCCGGTCCCAGCGACAGCGAGACGACCAGACAGACGAGCGAGAGGCCGACCGCCAGCGCGATGCCGGGCCAGCCCTTTCCGGCCACCCTGCTCACGCGCATCGGCCCTTCGCTCTCACGGCTTCACGGGATCGACGTCTCGTGGGTGCGCCGGCTCGGGACGGACCGCGTCACGGCGTGGCCGAGGCCGCCGGCGACGGCGAGCCGAACACCTCGGGATGGATCATCTGGGCGAGCTGCTCGAGGCCGTCGATCAGGCGCGGCCCGGGCCGCACGAGAAGGTCGTCGTCGATCACGTACACGCGCCCGTCCTGCACGGCCTTGAGCCCGTCGTAGCCGCTGCGCCTGGCGATCTGACCGGGGCTCGCCATGCTGCCGGTCGTGGCGATGTAGACGTCGGGGTCGTCCTTGAGCAGGACCTCCTCGCTGAAGGTCGGGTACCCGCTGCCCGCGGCGGAGCCGATGTTGGTGCCGCCGGCGAGGGCGATCAGGTTGTCGATGAAGGTGCCGGTGCCGGCCGTCATGAGCGGCTTGCTGTAGATCTCGACGAAGACGGTCGGCCTGGCCAGCCCGGCGACCTTCTGTTCGACGGCGGCGGCGCGCTGCTTCATGGAATCGACGACCGTGGTCGCCTGGCCGGACACGCCCAGCAGCCGACCCAGGGCGGTCATGTCGGAGTAGACGCCGTCGAGCGTGCTGGGGTTGACCACGAAGACCTTGATGCCGAGGTTCTCGAGCTTGGCGCGCAGGCCGGACTGGATGCCGCCGGTGGCCAGCACCAGGTCGGGCTGAAACGAGACGATCTTCTCGACGCTCGGGCTCTGGAAATCGCCGATCTTGGGCAGCGCCTTGGCGGCCGCGGGGTAGTCGTCGTAGCTCGTGCCGGCGACCAGCTTGTCGCCGGCGCCGATGGCGAAGGCGATCTCGGTGTTGGCGGGCGCGAGCGACACGACCCGGGCCGCCGGCGAGGCCAGCGTGACCTGATGTCCGGAGTCGTCGGTGGCGGTGATGGGGCCGGTGGCGGAGGGGCTCGGCGAGCTCGACGAGCTGCTCGCCGAACCGCAGGCCGCAAGCACGACGAGGGCCAGCGCTACCACGGCGAGCGCGGCGGCGGCGAGGACGATCCTGAGGCGGGCGTGGTGGTCGAAGGTCATGGGGATCCTTTCTGCTCTTCGGACTTCTCTCACGGGGTTTCGGCGCACGACGCGCGCCGCTGTGGTCGACGCAACGGCTGGTCGACCACATCGACGAACCGGTATTGATCGATGGCGACGGTGCCGCGCCAGGCAAAGGCGATCGGTCTGGCGAAGAGCGGCGCCCCGGTGACGACGGTGTGGAACTCCCCCTCCTCGCCGCAGGCGTCGACGCCGGCGGCCTCGAGCTCGGGGATCAGTTCCCGGTCGAGGCGGCGGCCGAGGAACCGGTCGTCGAGGCGATCGCCGTTCACGGCAACGACGGTCGCATGAACGCCGGCGGCCAGGAGCTCCTCGAGCAGCGCGCGGCGCGGCTCGAGCCAGAGCGGCAAGCAGGCCCGCAGGCCGGCGACGGCGCAGACCCGCTCGACCCAGTCGCGATGGGGCTGAAGATCGATGTCGCCGAACACGCCCACCTCGGCGCCCAGCTCATCGCGCAACTCGGCAAGGCCATCGAGGAAGGCCGCTTCGTAGGCGTCCCACGAGGCGCTGCGCAACACGAGCGGCAGACCGAGAGCCTCAGCCTGGCGCTCAACGAGCGAGACGGGCAGCGCGTGGCTGTGGGTGCGGCGGCCGTCTTCGGCCGTCATGGTGAGCAGCGCGGCGGGAAGGCCGCCGCCCGCCACGGCACGCTGCAGTGCCAGATAGCTGTCCTTGCCGCCGCTCCACGACGCGAAGAACGCCCGGCCGGCAACGACGTCGAGCTCCGTTGCACGCCCGGGCTGGGTCATCGAGCCGCTCCGCCAAGAGCCGGGTCGGCCGCCCGCGCTGCGTCCGCTCTGCCCGGCGCGCCCGCGGCCGACCCTGCGGACGCGCCCGAGCCCGACATGCCCACAAGTGACGCGTCCGTGCCGCGGCACTCGGAGCACACCCCGTAGACCTCGAGGTGGTGGCCGTAGATCGCAAAGCCGGTCTCGGCGGCGAGCTTGGCCTCGAGCGCCGTCAGGTCGCCCTCGCCGTCGAAGCGGACCACGCGCCGGCAGAGTCCGCAGACCAGGGGGTGGCTGTGGCCGATCGGCGGCGCCGTGAAGCCGATGTCGCCGCGGCGGTCCTGGACGCGGACGAGCAGGCCGAGGTCGGTCAGCAGCGTCACGGTCCGATAGACGGTCGCCTGGCCGATGCCGGCCTCACGCAGACCGTCGGCCGCCTCGGAGATGGTCGCGGCCCGCGAGCCCAGGGCGAAGAACTCCCATACCTGGCGGCGCTGGCGAGTCATGGGAATGCCCTTGGCCCGAAAGAGCGCGCCGATGTCGGCGCTCGACGGCGCGGGGGCGACGGGCGAAGAGGGTCGGGATGACTGGCTCCGGGTCATGGTTGAGAGAAATTATCAACCCGGTCGCCGCCCGTCAACCGTGACGTACCGGGGGGCGGGCTACCAGCCGCGCGCCGGGGCGCCGGCTACCCGCGTTGCGCCAGGACGCGAGCGAGACCGCGCGCCAACAGTGGCGTCCACTTGTCGCGACCCGAGTCGACGAGGTGGAACAGGTCGGCGAAATCGCTGCTGCGCAGCTCTGCCTGAGGCTGGACATCGATATCGGGTACCGCCAGCGCACGCGTGACGCCCGCGACGTCGGTGTGGTAGGTCGCAAGGTAGGCGTCCCACGCCGGTCCGCTCGCCTCGGGGGCGAGGGGCTGTTCGAAGAACGTCACGGCGTAGCCCTTCTCGCGTCCCAGACGGACGGCCTCGGCCAGCACCGACAGGTTGTAGGCGACGTTCGCCGCGTACTGGGGCCGCTCGCGAGCGAGCTCCGTGGCGCTGCCGCTCCTCTTTGCCGAGAGGCTCGCGACCGGACCGTCGGTGTAGTAGTGGTCGACGTAGGTGATGGGCAGCAGGTCCGGCGACCTCGTGACGAGGCGCTGACCGATGTACGAGGCGGCAAAGTCGAAGAACCCGGCGAGCAGCCCCGGCAGGCGCTCCGTAAGAGAGGTGCGGCCGGCCAGCTCGGCGGCCAGGTGCGGACTGGTCAGAGCGAGGGGCGAGCCCGAGAGCTGGCGGACGTCGGCCGCGGGTGCGGTGATGAGCCGGTTCGGCGACAGTCCGATCGCCAGCAGCCCGCGGCCCGGCGGCAGGTTGTCGATGAGCGCCAGCGTCTCGCCCATGCTCTGCGAGTGGGTCGCCAGGCTCACGACCTGTACGGCGGCGCCCGTGTCGGCCGAGATCGCCCCGTCCAGCACGGCCTGGCTGCGGATCATCTCCATGGTGCCGGAGCCGCCGAAGAGGTAGACCACGGGCGTCGACGGCGGCGTGCGCTTCAGCTCGGCGATCCGGTACGAGACGTTGACGTAGTCGTCGTTGGGGATGCGCAGCATGAGCCGCTCCGGCACCACCGTGAAGGCGCCGCTTGAGACGAACCAGTTCAGGCCCGCCAGCGTGGCGACGGTGAGCAGGAGCGCCGCGACGATGATCGTGAGCGAGCGGCTGCGCAGGCCGCGCGCCAGGGCGCGTCGCTTGCTGCCTGCCTCTCGCGTGTGTCGCAGTCCCACGTTACTGCCCGGCCGCACCGCCGACCTCGCGCTCGGCCGCGTGCTCGATGGCCCGCGCCGGGGCCGCGCGGCCGAGGCATCGTCGGCGCTCGCGTTGAGCCCACGCAGATGGCTCGTATCGTTGACGAACCGCACGCTCGTCCAGCCTTCGCTGGTCTCGAGCAGGCTCAGGCCGCCGTGACTGGTCGAGATCGCCCAGTGGCGCTCCGGCGGGACCCCGAGGACGTGATTCAGGATCGTGCGGATCGGGCCGTCGTGAGAGACCAGGCAGGCGACGGCGTGCTCTCGCTCCACGATCTCCTCGAAGGCGGCGATCACCCGCTCGCGCACCATCCCCAGCGACTCCCCGCCGGGCAGCGTCGTGGTGAGCGGCTCGCGGGCAAAGGCGCCGGCCAGCTCGCGGTCGGCGACGAAGTCGTCCCACGAGCGCCCCTCGTAGTCGCCGAGATCGATCTCGCGCAGGCGGCGGTCGGGGAAGACCCCGACCGCCGCCGGCGCCGTCTCGGCGCTTGCCGCGTCGGCGCTCGCCGCCAGCGCCGCCTTCGCACTTGCGGCGTCGGCGCTCGCCGCCGTCGTCGCCTTCGCCGACGCGCCCGCCGTCGCGCCCGCCGTCGCCCACCGGGCGGCGATGAGGCGGGCCGTGTCGAGGGCGCGCGGCAGGTCGCTCGTGTACACGGGCATGGGTCCGAGGGGCGCCAGGCGGGCGGCCACGCGACCCGCCTGGGCAGTCCCCAGGCGGGTCAGCGGATGGTCGCTCCAGCCCGTCATGCGGCCCGGCAGATTGCCCGCCGAGCGTCCGTGTCGCACCAGGTAGAGCTTCATCGGAAGATCATCACGGCGCCGACCAGCGCCAGAGCCTCGGCGAGCTCGATGCCCATGCCGTAGACGTCGCCGGTGAGACCGCCGAGGCGACGCCCCACGAGCGCCTGCACGCCGAGCGCGACGGCCACCGCAGCGACGGCCAGGTCGAGACCCAGAAACGCGCCGCCCACGCCGCCATGGGCGAGGGCGCCGGTGACGAGGGCGGCGGCGGCGGCGACCGCCGCCGCCGCCACGACCGGGCCGTTCGTCGTGCCGGCCGCGACAAAGGCCGCGCCGGTGCCCTCGCGGCGGGCGTAGGCGAAGAAGCGCACGTCGAGCGCCGGCAGCAGGCGCGCCGCGCTCAGGCCGACGAGCAGGCCCAGAGCGGCGCCGGGGCGCGCGAGCGAAGCGAGCGCGCTCACCTTCACGACGATCACGGCGATGGCCGCAAAGACGCCCATGGCGCCGACCCGGCTGTCTTTCATGATCTCGAGCGCGCGCTCGCGCGACGCGCTGCTCAGGCAGCCGTCGGCCGAGTCCATGAGCCCGTCGAGATGCAGCGCCCGCGTGACGAGCTCGAGGGCGACGATCACAAGGGCGGCGGCGACCAGCGGAGTGACGACATACAGCAACAGCGCGTAGACGCCCCACGCCGCCAGCCCCAGGACGAGGCCGACCGGCGGGTAGAAGGCCATGCTCTCCCACAGGTCGGCGGGAGCGGCCGCCGCACCGGCGTCGGGCAGTGGCACGGCGGTGAGGAAGGTCACGGCCAGCGCGGCGTGGCGCGCGCGGGTGGCAAGCCACCCGCGCGCGCCTCCGGCGGACGGCGCCGCGCTGCGCGCGGCCGCCGTCCGCCTGCCGACGGAGCAGACGTGGTCTTCCGAGTCTCGTGGTCGTCGCTCATAACGCTGCGCTACCTCGGTTCCACCTCTCCGGCGCGGCGCCGCCTAGCGGCGCAGATCGGCGTCGGCCGCGCCGGGGTCGCCGGCCACGCCGGCGCTCTCGAAGGTCGCCATCTCGTCGAGGATCCGGGCGGCCGCCTCGATGATGCCCATGGCCAGCGCCGCGCCGGTGCCCTCGCCGAGACGCATCTCCAGGTCGAAGAGGGGGATCAGGCCCAGCTCGTCGAGCACCGCCTGATGGCCGATCTCGATCGAGACGTGGCTCGGCAGGATGTAGTCGACCGCCTCGTGGCACAGGCGCACGGCGGTCAGCACGGCCGCCGCCGAGATGAAGCCGTCCATGACGACCGGCACCCGGTTGGCGGCCGCGCCCAGCACGACACCGGTCAGGGCGGCGATCTCGAGCCCGCCGACCTTGGCCAGCACGTCGACTGGGTCGCTCGGGTCGGGCGCATTGACCGCGAGCGCCTTCTCGATGACGGCGACTTTGCCGGCCAGCGCCGCGGCCGTGATGCCCGTGCCCCGGCCGGTGACCCTGGCGACCGGCAGGCCGGTCAGGGCGGCGATGACCGCAGAGCTGGCGGTCGTGTTGCCGATGCCCATGTCGCCGGTGGCGACGATGTCGAGTCCGTTGCGCAGCTCCTCGTCGACCAGGTCGATCCCCACGCCGATCGCCCGCAGCGCCTCGTCGCGGGTCATCGCCGGACCCAGCGCGATGTTGGCCGTGCCCATGCGGATCTTGCGCTGCCGTACGCCGGCGGCGGCCGAGAGATCGGCGTTGACGCCCACGTCGGTGACCAGCACGCGCGCGCCGACCTGGCGCGCGAGCACGTTGATGGCCGCCCCTCCGGCGGCGAAGTTCATCACCATCCCGGGCGTGACCTCGGCGGGAAAGGCCGAGACGCCCTCGGTGACGACGCCGTGGTCGGCGGCCATCACGGCCACGAGCTTGTGAACGAGCCGGGGCCGCGGCTTGGCGGTGATGCCGGCGAGCTGGATGGAGAGCGACTCGAGCCGCCCCAGCGCCCGCGGCGGCTTGGTGAGCTGGAGCTGGCGCGCCTCGGCGGCGCTCATCGCGGCCCGGTCGAGGGGCTGAATGCGGGCGATGGTCTGGGCGAGCTGGTCGGTCATTCGTGGTGCTCCTCTTCT
Organism: uncultured Actinomycetes bacterium; assembly: GCA_963751565.1. Taxonomy (GTDB): domain Bacteria; phylum Actinomycetota; class Thermoleophilia; order UBA2241; family UBA2241; genus Bog-752. The sequence continues at coordinate 139,897 of CAVVVA010000010.1, forward strand.
GTCGGCGCGGGCGGCGGGGCCGCGAGATGCCGCGGGCGCACAGAGGCGTCCGCCCCGTCCGCCCCGGACGTCGCGAACGGATCGGCGGCGAGCGCCTTGAGCTCGAGCGGGATGCCGGCGACCAGCAGATACACCTCGTCGGCGGCGGCGGCCAGACGCCGGTTGGCGCGCCCGAGCTCGTCGCGGTAGAGACGGGCGATGGGGTACTCGGGAACGACGCCCAGTCCGACCTCGTTGGACACGGCGATCATGGTCGAGCCGGTCTCGCGCACGGCGGCGAGCAGGTCGTCGAGTGCCGCCCCTATGCGCCCGGCGACCGCGTCTTCGACCGCGCGCGCGATGAACGCCTTGTCGAAGTTGCCCAGACCCTCGGGCACCGTGCCGCCCAGGTCACCGGCCGAGAACATGAGATTGCTCACCCAGAACGTGACGCAGTCGAGCACGAAGACCGGTCCCCAGACAGCGCCACCCGGACTCCGGCCGGCGGCGCTCGCGGCGGCGGCGCTCGAAGCGGCGGCGCCCGTGGCGGCGCTCGCGGCGGCGCCGGTGCTGCGCACCGCCGCCGCCACCTCGAGCGGACACTCCAGCGTGTCCCAGGCAGCGGGCCGGGCGGCGCGATGCGCCGCCACGCGGGCCGCCATCTCCTGGTCGTTGGTCTCGGAGGTGGCGAGGTAGGTCACGCGGCCGGCGCGCGCCGCCGCGCGGTGCACGGCGAGGCGCTCGGCGAACGTGCTCTTGCCGCCGCGCGCGCCGCCCAGCACGAGGATGAGTCGAGTCGGGTCTTCGGGTGACGAGACCACCGCAGCCCTCCCACGAGGCATTCATCGCAGTGACTCCCGAACCACGGTGTCCTGGCTTGCCGCTTCGTTCTACTGGCCGCGCCTTCCCACCCCGCGGGGCAGTGGCGGTGTGCGGCGTTCGTCGGCGGTCACAGTTGCGGGGCAGCGCCGGTCTCGCACCGGCTTCCCACGAACCGGGAGAACGCCGCCAAGACTAGTGGACGCCCCGGGCGTCGTCAAACGCCGTCGCCGTCCAACGCGGTCGCCGCCGGCGGGCACGGTCGAGGCTCCCGACGATGACGGCGACGACTCCCGGACGGCGACGACTCCCGGACGGCGACGACCCTCGGACGGCGACGACCCTCGGACGGCGACGAGAGGTGACGTTACGTCGTGACCCGCGTAGCCGCTGAAGGCCGCGGGCCAAAGTCCTTGGTCATGCGGACGCACGTGCCTCCCCGGCCGGCGCCGCGCGAGCGCACGCGCACGTCGTCCATCAGATGGTGGATCAGGAACAGGCCGCGGCCGTGGGTCTTGAGGGGGTCGGGCAGCGTCCACACGTCGACCGAGCCGGGTTCGAAGCCGCACCCGCCGTCGCTGATCTCGAGAAGCACTCGTCCGGCGCGTACCTCGGCGCGCACGTCGACCTCGCCGTCGACGTCGCCGGCGTGGATGAACGCGTTGATGTAGGCCTCGTCGGCCGCCAGCAACACGTCGTCGGCCGCGTGGCGCGGCACGCTGTTCAGGGCGAGGTGGCGGGCGAGAGACGTACGCAGCGTGCGGGCGGAGGAGCGCCTGAGCGGCAGCCGCAGACGCAGGACCGACTCCTTCTGACCCCGATTCACGACAAGCCCACCCAGCCGCTCCCCAGACACCCCTTCACCGGTGGGAATATATACGGCGCCCGCGCAGGCGTCCCTCGTTCAGGCGCCGTCTCACTGCCTGCAGCTTCAACTGGGCGTAGCCGGACCGGACAACGAGCGTTGCTCGAACCTGGGCGTCTCCCGCCACGCTATACTCACCGCCGTGATCGTCGACGACCTGAGACGCGCGCCACTGTTCGGCGGGTTGAACGACGAGCAGCTCGGCGCCCTGGCTGCCATCGTCGTGCCCGTCACATTGCGGACCGACGCAGCCGTCTTCTTTCAGGGAGACTCCGCCGACGCCTTCTATCTGGTCGCCGAGGGCTCGGTGAAGATCCTCAAAGCGTTCCGCGACGGCCGCACGGCCACCCTCCGCCACGTCCGCGCCGGCGAGACGTTCGGCGAGTCGGTGCTGTTCAACGAGACCTACCCGGCCAGCGCGCAGACCATGGAGGCGTGCCGGTTGTACCGGTTCGGCAGCGACGACTTTCGCCGGCTCATGGTGGCCGAGCCCGAGCTCGGGCTGCGCATGATCGCCGCCATGGCGCACCTGCTCGTCCTGCTCAATCAGCGGGTCGAGGAGCTGTTGTTGCCGGTGCCGGCCCGGCTTGCCCGCTACCTGCTCGACCTCTGCAGCGAACAGGGCTCGCCCACGCACTGCCGCCTGGCCGTCGCCAAACACGAGCTGGCCGCCCGGTTGGGCACCGTGCCCGAGACTCTCAGCCGCACCCTCAACCGGTTCGTGCGCGGCGGCCTCATCAAGGTGGACGGCAACACGTTCCAGGTGCTGAACCGCTCCGCGCTGGAGCGGCTGGCCCAGCAGTAGCGGCGGCGGGCGGCGGCGGCGGCGGGCGGCGGGAGTGCCGGCGGCGCCCCTGTCGTTGTGGGTTCGTTGAACAATTGTCCATGAAGTTGATCAATTGTTCAGGCAGGCTGAGACCCTGTTCACCTCGCCGCCGCGCCCGGAAGCAGCTCCGCTTGACGCAAGTCAAGGGAACCGCACAGCCGTTGCGGGTACCGTTGGCTTGCAGGCACGCCCTGCCCGAACTCCACGCGCAACGGAGCCGTCGTCACGGCAGGCTCCCCCGAGAGAAAGCGAGCCGCCCCATGGCGACAGTGACCCGTAGCATCGTCCACATCGACGAAGAGCTCTGCACCGGTTGCGGCCTGTGCGTCCTGCCCTGCGCCGAGGGCGCGATCGAGCTCGTCGACGGCAAGGCGAAGGTCGTCAAGGAGGAGCTGTGCGACGGCGCCGGCTTCTGCCTTGCCGTCTGTCCCGAGGGGGCATTGACGATCGAACAGCGTGAGGCGCCCGAGTTCGACGACGAGGCCGCCGCCGACAAGACCGCCGCCAGGCTCGCCGCCGGAGCGGTCATGACGCAGACCTGCTTCAGCTGCGGACGCAGCGAGATGGACGGCCCGCTGCTGCCCGTGCGCACCGAGGGCCGCAGCGCCTGGGTGTGCGCCAGATGCCTGCCGCGGCTGATTCACGGTTGACGATTGCTGCACACGAGCGGCCGCGAAGCGATGAACCCCACCGAGGAGGACCATGGAGACCACGGGAACACGCGATAGCCTGCACGGCTCGGTGAACGCCATGCTCGAGCGCGCCCGCGCCGCCGGCGAGGACACCGTCTTCGACCGCATGCAGGCCCAGGGCGACAGGCGCTGCCAGTTCTGCGAGGGCGGCATCCGCTGCTCGATCTGCTCGCAGGGCCCCTGCCGCATCACCACCAAGGCGCCGCGCGGGGTCTGCGGCATCGACGCCGACGGCATGGCCATGCGCGGCTTTCTTCTGCAAAACACCATGGGCACGGCCGCCTACACCTACCACGCCGGCGAGGTCATGAAGACGCTGGCCCAGGCCAAGCCGGGCGGCACCTACGAGATCAAGGACTGGAGCAAGCTCGAGCTGCTCGCCCGCGCCGCGGGCGTCGAGCTCGAGCCCAAGGAGACGCTGGCCAAGCGCGTCGCCGACACCATCTGGGCCGAGTTCAACCGCGACCACCACGAGGAGTCGCCGCTCGTTACGGCCTTCGCGCCGGCCCCGCGCGTCGAGGCCTGGCGCAAGCTCGGCGTCATGCCCGGCGGCGTGCTGCACGAGAACAACCGCTGCACGACGAGCTGCATGACCAACATCGACGGCGACTACCTCTCGCTGGCCGTCAAGGCTATGCGCCTGGGCATCGCCACGGCCTACGGCGCCCAGGTGCCGCTCGAGCTTGCCCAGGACGCGCTGTTCGGCACACCCACGCCGCACGCCATCAAGGTCGACCTGGGCATCCTCGACCCGGCCTACGTGAACATCGTGGTCAACGGCCACGAGCCGATGCTCGGCGCCGCCCTGATCGACGCCGCGCACGCCGAGGCGGCGCAGGCCAAGGCCCGCGAAGCGGGCGCCAAGGGCCTGCGCATCGTGGGCAGCATCGAAACCGGCCAGGAGCTCGTCCAGCGCTTTGCGGTCGACGACGTGTTCGTCGGGCTCACCGGCAACTGGCTGAACCAGGAGATGGCGGTCGCCACCGGCGCCATCGACGTCTTCGCCGCCGACATGAACTGCACGGTCCCGACCCTGGCGGCGACCTGCACGGCCCACGCTGCGCTGCTCATCCCGGTCAGCGACCTGATGGGCATTCCCGGCGCCGAGCCGGCGGTCGTGTTCGATCCGGCCAGGGCGGCCGAGCAGGCGCAGACGCTCATCGGCAGGGCGATCGGCAACTACCCGCGGCGCGCCGCCCGCGGCAACGGCAAGCCCGCGCTGCGCACCGGCGACGCGGTCGCCGGATTCTCGACCGAGAGCATCCTGGCGGCGCTCGGCGGCTCGCTCGATCCACTCCTCGACGTCATCAAGAAGGGCACGCTGCGCGGCGTCGCCGGCCTGGTGAGCTGCACCACGCTGCGCGACTCAGGCCAGGACAGCAACACGGTCGCCATTGCCCGCGAGCTCATCAAGCACGACGTGCTCGTGCTGGCCATGGGCTGCGGCAACGCCGCCGTCCAGGTCGCCGGCCTGGAGGCGCTCGAGGCAAAGGAGCTCGCCGGTCCCGGCCTGAAGGCCGTCTGCGAGCTGCTCGGCATTCCGCCGGTCCTCTCGTTCGGGACCTGCACCGACACCGGCCGCATCATGCTGCTGGTCGGCGCCATCGCCGACGCCCTCGGGGTCGACGTGCCGGCGTTGCCCGTCGTGGCAACGGCCCCCGAATACATGGAGCAGAAGGCCACGATCGACGCCGTCGCGGCGCTGGCCTTCGGCCTGTACGTCCACGTGAACCCGGTGCCGTTCGTGACCGGCGCGCCGCGCCTGGTCAAGCTGCTCACCGAGGACCTGCCGGGCGTGACCGGCGGCAAGCTCGCCGTCGAGACCGACCCGGTCGAGGCCGTCGCCGCGATGCTGGCGCACATCGAAGGCAAGCGCGCCGCCCTCGGCATCTAGGCCGAGGGCTGCGCAACGCCTGCAATGCCGCGGGTCAGACGAAGTCGAGGCCGCTTCACCGAAGCCATAAGGATGGCGCTTGGGATCTGACTCAGTGCGACACCGCGAGCCTCTTGACACGTGTCACGTGACACATTACAGTTGCTGAGTGATCAAGACGTTCGCCGATCGGCAGACCCAGGAGCTGTACGTTACAGGCAAGTCGAAACGGCTTCCGCCCGATATCGCCAGGCGCGCGATGCGCAAGCTCGAGTACATCGACTTGGCCTCCCATCTCGACGACCTGAGGGTCCCGCCGGGTAATCGACTCCACGAACTGGAGCGGGACCGCAAGGGCCAGCACTCGATTGCGGTCAACGACCAGTGGCGCATCTGCTTTCGCTTTGTCGATGGCGATGCCTATGACGTCGAGGTGACCGACTATCACTGAGAGCGAGGTGTGAGATGAGTATCCCGAACATAGGCGAGAGGGCCGTCCGGCCCACCCATCCGGGCGAGATGCTCCGGGAGGACTTCCTGTCCGACTACGGCCTCACGGTCTCCGGACTCGCGGAGGCGCTGGGCGTCTCACGCCAGTCGATCAACGAACTGCTGCGGGGTCGTCGGGCGGTGAGCCCGGCGATGGCGCTTCGCCTGTCGCGGCTCTTTAGCAACACCGCTGAGTTCTGGCTGAATGCGCAACGCGCCGTGGACCTCTGGGATGCAGCTCGGGCCATCAAGACCGAGGTCGAACACATCAAGCCGCTGAGGGTCGCCTAGCACGCGTATGCAGGACTCAAAGCCCGCCGGGAGCGCCAGTAGCTGGCCAGAAGGCATCGGCACGACGACCGCCGACGGCAAGCCGGCTACAGTCATGGCGAAGTACGTCGAATGACCGGCCGGCGCTGCTCTGCCGGGACGGGGGGTGACAGTTGCTGGCGCACAGGCTGAGACGAGGCGACAAGTTGGGCGTCGTCGCGCCTTCCTCACCAGTCACTGCCGAGACGGATGATCAGTTCGAGAGGGGCGTCTCGTACCTCGAGGGTCTGGGTTTCGACGTGGTCGTCGGCGAACACGTTCGCTCGTGCACTCTCGGCTACTGCGCGTCTCCAGAAGAGAAAGCCGCCGATATCAACGTGATGTTCGCCGACGCCTCCGTCGCCGGCATCGTCTGCGCTCAAGGCGGCGCCACGGCCAACGCCTGCCTGCCGCACCTGTCGTGGCCGACCATCGCAGCGAATCCCAAAGTCTTCATGGGCATCAGCGACATCACGGTCCTGCTGAACGCGATCTACAGCAAGACGGGACTGGTCACGTTCCACGGCAACGATCTCCTGTGGGGCTTCGGCAGGAACCCGACCGACTACGACCGCAGCGCGTTTTCTCGATCCCTGATGGAAGGTCGCCCGGGAACGATCCACCCCAACGGGGAGCGCGCGACTGTCCGGGGTGGCAGCGGTGAGGGAGTCGCGCTGGGCGGCAACCTCCGCTGCCTCCTCAAGCTGGCCGGCACGCCGTACTGGCCCGACACAGCCGGCGCGATCTACTTTCTGGAGGCGGTCGACGTTACCCCGGAGACCTGCGACTGCATGGTTCGTCAGCTCGAGCAGATCGGCGCCTTCGAGGCGCTGAACGGGATCGTGGTCGGCCACGTCGACGGCCTTCAGGGAAAGGCCGGGACGACACAGTTGGAGGATGTGCTGCGAGCAGCGACCGCCCAGCACGGCTTCCCTATACTTAAGGTTGACGACTTCGGTCACAACTGCCCGAACGCGGTGCTGCCGATCGGTGCAACCGTGAGAGTAGACGCCGACCGGCAGACGATAGAGCAGGTGGAACCATTCATCGCGTAGCCTCGGTTGCCCGAAGCGCTCGTGAAGCGCGTCGGGCCATCGAGGCAAGAGCGGATCGGGAGAAGAGATGACGCGGGAACCTGTGTTCGAGGTGCGCGACCACGTGTCGCCATCGCAGGTAGACGATCTCCTGCGCCTGTACGGCAACGAGTGGTGGAGCAGTGAGCGAACGCGAGCCGACGTCGAGCGGATGCTGCTGGGCTCGGACCTTCTCTGCGCGATCGTCGAGCGGGGATCCGACTCGCTGGCCGCGTTTGCCCGGGTGTTGACGGATCGCGTCTACACCGCCCTCGTCCTCGACGTCATCGTCGCCCAGCAGTATCGCGGCCGTGGCCTCGGTCGACTCCTGGTCGAGCGCATCTGCGCGGAGCCGGCGTTGCGCGATGTCGCCAGCATCGAGCTCGTCTGCCAGCCCGAGCTCATGCCGTTCTACCGGAAGTGGGGCTTCTCGGAACGGGTCGGGCGCTCGCGACTCATGCGGCGCACGAGCAGCCCGCTTCTCTCCGACGACGCCGCGCAACGGGCCGCCGCGCAACGGGCCGCCGCAGCGGACACTGGCGGCGCCGAACGGTAGATTGCGACTGAGCGACAGGTCCACCAAGCCGAGGGTACGGTGTTTCACGACATACCGGCAGCCATCGCCGAGCGCATGGCGTATCTGGAGAGCATCGACGCCCGTGACCGTCTCGACGGGACGCCCTTACTTCAGCGCCTTCGTCAGGTTCCGCCCCAGACCGGCAGGTTCATCGCTCTGCTGGCGGCCGGCGCACCGGCCGGGCGATACCTCGAGATCGGCACGAGCGCCGGGTACTCGACGCTGTGGCTCGCCTTGGCATGCCGGCTGGTGGGCCGCAAACTCACGACCTTCGAGATCCTCGACGAAAAAGCCGCCCTGGCCCGGCAGACGATCGAGATGACCGGCGTCGGCGACGTGGTCGACTTCGTCCACGGCGACGCCCTCGACTATCTCCCGGACTGCGGCGACGTCTCCTTCTGCTTTCTCGACGCCGAGAAGGAGATCTACTCGGCCTGCTACGAGACCGTGGTGCCCAACATGACGGCCGGCGGCATCCTCGTCGCCGACAACGCCATCAATCACGAGGCGACCCTGCGGCCGATGCTGCAGCGGGCTCTCGACGACGAGCGCATGGACGCGCTGATCGTGCCGATCGGAATGGGCGAGCTTGTCTGCAGAAAGCTCTAGAGGGCGCAGCCGGTGACGGCGATCCCGGTGAGCTACACGATCGCGCGCGCGACTTCCGACGACACCGACGCATTGCCGGCGATCGAGAGGCGGGCGGCCGAGCGCTTTGCAGGCTGGAACGTGCCGAGAGCGATCATGCAGGAGGCGACATCGCTCGCCGCGCTGCAGGCGGCCCAGGCCGCGGGACTCCTCTGGTTGGCGTTCGACCGCAACGGCGACCCGGTCGGATTCGCTCGCGTGGCGTCGTCACGGGACGGTGTCCACCTGGAGGAGCTCGACGTTCTTCCCGAGCACGGTCGCCGCGGCGTGGGAACGGCCCTGGTGCGGGAGATCGTGCAGTGGGCCACGGCGAGCGGGCATCGCGAACTGACCCTCACCACCTTTCGAGACGTGCCCTGGAACGCGCCGTTCTATGAGATGCTCGGCTTTGAGATCATCGATCCGGGTGATCTTGGTTGCGAGCTGTCGAGACGGCTCGAAGCCGAGGCAGCGCGCGGGCTGGAGCCGCCGCGGCGCGTGGCGATGCGACTGCGATTGACCGGCCGCGTGCCGGAGATCCGTGAGCAGAAGGACGAGCGATGACCGAATCAAGCCGCCAAGGCGGCGCGTCATGAGTGAGCACGAGCACTTTCACCAGGCGTACGTCGAGGGGGCGAGCCCTCCCTGGGACATCGGCCGCCCACAACCCGCGCTCGTCGAAGCGGGGCGCCGCGGCTGGGTCCGCGGTTCCGTGCTCGATGCAGGGTGCGGCACGGGCGAGCACGCCCTGCACTTCGCCGCCGCGGGCCGCGACGTCGTCGGCGTCGACGTGGTGCCGGCGGCGATCGAGCGCGCCGCTGCCAAGGCGGCCGAGCGGGCGCTCGCAAAGCCGCCGCTCTTCGTCGTCGCCGATGTGATCAGGCAGCCCGAGGCGCTCGGCGACCGCACGTTCGACACCGTCGTCGACATGGGCTTCTTTCACACGCTCACCGACGAGGAGCGCTCGGCGTGGCGCTCGGTGCTGGCGCGCCTGCTCGCGCCCGACGGCAGGTACGTGATGGTGTGTTTCTCGGACCTCGTGCCCGGAGGCTGTGGTCCGCGACGCATCTCCGAGGCCGACATTCGCGAGTCGTTTCGTGAGCGCGACGGCTTTGCCGTGACCGACCTCGAGCGAACCGAGATCGAGTCGAACCGCGGCGGCGAGACGGTCGCGGTTCCCGCGTGGCTGGCGAGGATCGAGCGGCGGTAGGCGCGCGCGAGCTCGTGACCGCCTCGAGGAAGCTCGGGCAGAAAGGCGAGAGCATGATGGCCGGGCGGCGAGACGGAGATGTCGACAGATTCGGCCGCTGGGCGGCATCGTACAACGAGTCCGTCCTGCAGCGCGTCCTGTTCGCGCCGCTCCAGGAGCTCACCTTGCGGGAGGCGGCGAGCCTGCTGCCCCACCCCCGTGCGATCCTCGACATCGGCTGCGGGACCGGCTTGCTCCTGCACCGGGCCGCGCGTCGTTTCCCGTCGTCCGAGCTCACCGGAGTCGACGCCGCTGACGAGATGATCCGCGTCGCCCAAGCTTCGGTCCCCGAGGGCGTGCCGGTGCGCTTCGTGCACACCTTCGCCGAAGACCTGCCGTTTGCGGCCGCGTCGTTCGATCTCGTCCTGACGACGATGTCGTTCCACCACTGGGCAAACCAGGCGACGGCGCTCGGCGAGGTGCGACGGGTGCTGGTCCCCGGAGGCGTCTTTGCGCTGACCGACGCGTTGTCGGCCGGCTGGTTTCGCGGGCTGTTCACCTGGAGGGGCCACGGTCGTTTCAACGAACCCTCGGCCCTCGAAGGCCTGCTGCGCGATGCCGGGTTGCCCGTGGACAGATTCGTGCCGGTAACCAGGTTCGGCGGCACAGTGCAGGTAGTGCTTGCTCGGGCGGCAGCCTTGTAGGCCCTCCGCGTTGCTCGCCGACCCAGAGCCTGGATAGTCTCGCCGTCCGGAAGCGCTCAGCGTGCCCGTGGCGGCAGGGGAGCGGTGGAGTCGCCGGCGGAGTTCTTAGTCCTCGGCCGCCTTCTCAGCCCTCGAGCTCGAGCAGCTCCAACCCGGTAACGGGGTCGACGCGGCGCACGGCGCCGCTGCCGGTCAGTTCGATGACGACGACCTCACCGATGACCCACGTCGTCACGCCGCGGCGGATGCAGCCGGCCGTCACCTTGTCGTCACGCCCAAAGGCGGCGTGCAGGTGCAGCGACGGCCGACCCGCGGCGTCGGGAAAGAGCGTGCCCACCCCGGCCATCTCGTGGACGCCCTGCAGCACACGCTCCATGGGTTCGATCACGGCCGCCCTGCCGTCGGCCGGCCCCACCACGACCCGGCTGCCGTCGTCGGCGCCTCCCAGGACGATGACGGCGGCGCGAAGGACGCCTTCGCGCCCGGCCAGTTCCTCGATCGCCTGGTGCACGACGTCGCCGTCTTCGAGGCGCACGACGAAGACGCGTCCGAGGCCGGCTGTCGAGTACTTCACCAGACACCCTCCTTCGCGGTCGGCGGAAGCGCCGCCACGGGGCGACGCGAGTCCAGCATCGTAGCACGACGCGCCACCGAGCGGCGGGCGCCTGGGCGCAGGACGACGGTCTGTGCGTCAGAAACGCGAAGCGCTGAGCCGCCGGAGCGTATACTCGGGCAAGTTGGACGGCGCAGCGGTCGGCGATCCGAGGCGGTGACTCGTCGTGGGGGGATCAATCTACAACTTCGGCCTGCAGCTCGGCGCTACGCACGGGTTCGTTGGCAAGGAGGAGTGGTATCGCAGAGCCGCCGAAGCCGGTGACCCTGCGGCAATGCGCTTCCTTGGCGACATCCTTGGCGACCAAGGCGATACGGCAGCGCAAGAGCAGTGGTATCGCAGGGCCGCCGTAGCCGGTGACCCCGCAGGCATGTGTGCGCTCGGCGCGTTGCTTGCGGGGATGGGCCGGCAGGACGAGGCAAACGAGTGGAACGCCAGGGGAACGGCGGCCATGAAGGCCTTGGAGAAGCAGTAGCGCGCGTCCCCGCGGCGGCCGGAACAAGGGCGAGGTCCCGGGCTCGGAGGGCTGAGCCGGCACCCGCCGTCGGCGCACCGCAGGCCCCTCGCAGTGTGCGGCGTCACGCATGTGCTAGCGTGAGATCATGACACGCGAACCCCAAACCGGCGACCTGCAGCTCTTCGCCACGGCGGCCAGGGGCGTCGAGGCGCTGCTCACCGACGAGTTGCGCACGATCGCGGCCGATGCGGGCGCGCCCCACACCGAAGTGAGCCAGGAGCGTGGCGGCGCCGCGTTCGGCGGACCGCTCGCGCTCGGCTATCGCGTCTGCCTGTGGTCGCGGCTCGCGCAGCGCGTGCTGCTGCGGGTCGCGACGCTGCCGCTCGACGGCGGCGCGGACGGCTTGTGGACCGGCCTGAACGAGACCGACTGGCCCGCGCACCTGTCGCCGGACGGCACGCTCGCCGTCGACTTCGCCGGTCTCGGCACGGCCGTCGGAGTGACCAACACGCTGTTCGGCGCGCAGCGCGCCAAGGACGTCATCGTCGACCAGTTCCGGGCGCGATTCGGTCGCCGTCCGTCGGTCGACCTGACGCGGCCCGACCTGCGCGTCAACGTGTACGTCGGCCCTCACGAGGCCGTCGTGGCGATCGACCTGTCGGGCGAGAGCCTGCACCGCCGCGGCTATCGCGCTCCCGGCGAGCAGGCCGAGGCGCCGCTCAAAGAGACCCTGGCGGCGGCCATCCTGGTGCGCGCCGGATGGCCGGCGATTGCCGCCGCGGGGGGCAGCGTCGTCGACCCGCTCTGCGGGTCGGGCACGCTGCCCATCGAGGCCGCTTTGATCGCCGCCGATGTCGCCCCGGGGCTGCTGCGCGAGGCCGCTTCACCGAACGGTCCAAGGTGGGGGTTCGCCGGCTGGCTGGGCCACGACGCCAGCCTCTGGGAAGAGCTGGTGGCGGAGGCGGGCGAGCGCCGCTGCGCGGCGCTCGCCCGCCTCCGCACGGACCGCGCCCCTGCCGGCGGGAGTGGCGCCAAGGGCTCGCCCGCCGCCGCCGTCCCCGTCGCCTTCGGCTACGACCGCGACGCGCGCGCGGTCGCGCTGGCCCAGGCCGACATCGCTCGTGCCGGCCTGGAGGAGCTGGTGCGCATCGAGCGTCGCGAGCTCGCCGTCCTGACGCCACCTTTCGGCATCGATCCCGCGACCCCGGGGCTGGTCGTCGCGAACCCGCCCTACGGACGCAGGCTTGGGGCGAGCGCCCGCAGCGGACGTCGGTCGCGTGACGGTACTCCGGCTCGTGGGCGCGAGTTGCCGCTCAGCCGGCAGGACTTGCCGCTTCACAAAGGGATAAGCGGCAACAAAGCGGCAATTCCGGAGCCTGCCGATGCGGCACTGGCGACGCTCTACGAGCTGCTCGGCCAGCGTCTGCGAACGGGCTTTTCAGGCTGGAAGGCCGCCGTGCTGGTCAACGATCTCGAGCTTGGCAAGCATCTCGGCCTGCGCGCCCGGCGCGCGAACCGCTTCATGAACGGGCCGCTGCCGTGCACGCTGCTGCGCTTCGAGATCGATGGGCGAGCGACACTCCCGAAGCCATCAACGGACGCTGAGCCGGCGGACGCTGAGCCGGCGCAGGCGCTGAGCCGGCGGACGCTGAGCCGGCGAGACGGGTAGGTGCGCCGCCTCGTTGTCCAATTGGCCAGGATGTGGGCCAATTGAACAACGTGCCACGCGCCCCCCATATCTTGCCGCCGGACGCGCTGCCCGCGCCGGACACGCTGCCCGCGCCGGACACGCCTCGCGCGACGGACGACCGGCGCGCGGCGCGCGCGGCGCTCTCGCCTGCCGCCGACCAGTTCGCCAACCGGCTGCGCAAGAACGCCCGGCGCTGGAGCCGCTACATGCGCCGCGCCGGAATCACCTGCTACCGCGTGTACGACGCCGATCTGCCCGACTTCGCCCTGGCGATCGACGTCTACGAGCGCTGGGTGCACGTGCAGGAGTACGCACCGCCACCCGAGATCGACGAGGCCAAGGCGGCGGCCCGCCTCGCCGAGGCAATGCGCGTCATCCCCGAGGTCCTGAGCGCGGCGCCCGACGACGTGTTCCTCAAGGTGCGCGCCCGGCAGCGCGGCGCGGCGCAGTACCTGCGCCGCGCCGCGCACGGGGTCGAGCACGAGGTCCACGAGCGCGATCTGTCGTTCCTGGTCAACTTCACCGACTACCTCGACACCGGACTGTTCCTGCCCGGCCGCGAGGTCCGCCGCCTGCTGGGCGAGCTCGCGACCGGGCAGCGCTTCCTCAACCTCTTCGGCTACACCGGCGCCGCCAGCGTGGCGGCGGGCAGGGGCGGCGCCGCGAGCACGACGACCGTCGACCTGAACGGCGGCTACCTCGAGTGGGCGCAGCGCAACTTCGCCGTCAACAAGCTGAAGGCCGGGCGCAACGCGGTGGTGGAGGCCGACGTTCTGCAGTGGGTCGCGCAGACCGACGAGCGGTTCGGCCTGATCTACCTCGATCCGCCGACCTTCTCGAACTCCAAGAAGATGGGACGGGCGACCTTCGACGTGCGCCGCGACCACGCCGATCTGATCCGTCTCGTGGCGCGCCGGCTGCTCACGCCCGGCGGCGTGCTCGTCTTTGCCTGCAACGCGCGGCGGTTCGCACTGGACACCGATGTTCTCGCGCGCGACCACGAGCTCGAGGATCTGTCGCGAGCAACCCTGCCCCCCGACTTCGCGCGCGCTGCGAAGGCCCACCACGTGTGGCGGATCACCGCCCGGAGATAGCCCGCCGGAGACAGCCCGCCGGAGATAGCCCGCCGGAGACAGCCCGCGTCAGCGCCGCCGGGCCGCGGCGAACAGCTCGGGCAGCGAGACCGCCCGGTACCCCATGGCGCGCAGGCCGCTCAGGATCTGCGGCAGGGCGGCGGCGGTGTTGGGCAGCGTGTGCATGCAGACGATCGCACCGGGGTGCACGTGCGACAGCACGTGCTCGGCGACCTCGTCGGAGCCGATGCCCTTCCAGTCCTGCGGGTCGACGTCCCACAGCATGACGTGCTCGAACCCGGCCGCGCCGGCCGCCGCCAGGACGGTGGCGTCCTTCGCGCCGTACGGCGGCCTCATATAGGGGACCGGGGTGACCCCCGCGACCCGCCACCAGGCGGCGGCGCTGAGCGCGAGCTCCTGCCGGATCTGGGCGGCGTTCTCGAGCTCCATGTCCGTGTGAGTCCAGCCGTGCGAGCCGATGGCGTCGCCGTCGGCAACCGTGCGCCGCGCGAGCGCGGCGTAGGCCACGACGCGCGGGCCGAGCGGAAAGAAGGTCCCACGCGCGTGGTAGGCGCGCAGCGTGTCGACGATGCTGGCCCACGCCGCTTCGTCGTTGCCGTCATCGAACGTGAGCGCCACGCGACGGCCCGCACTGGGCAGATCGAAGGTGACCGTCGCCTTGACCGGACGGTAGTCGCGAAACGGCGCAAAGGCGGTCACGGCGCGGTTGCCCGCCTGGTCGGTCAGCACGAGCCGCAGTCTGTAGAGCCCCGGGGCCAGCTGCCGGCGATCGGCCCTCAGGGACACGGCGAGCGACCCGACGCCCGAGGCGCACCGGGGCCCGGCGCGTCGCAGCGCGAGCGCGCCGTACTGGTCGAAGATGCGCAGCTTCGTGGCCACCGAGCCGCTCGCCTCGCGGATGGCAAAGCGGGCGGTCAGCGTCTTCTGGGTCGTGATCAGCGACGGCGAGAGTCCCTTCCAGCGCAGAACGGGCGCCGTGGTGTCGATCTTGACCGTCACCTGCTCGGGCGCCTCCCGGTTGCCGGCGTTGTCGAGCGAGAAGAACGACACGACGTGGCTGCCGTCGCCTGAGTGGTTTGCCGGCGCGGGCACGACGATGCGGGCGCCCTGGTGGAGGGGCCCGCCGTCGACCTGGTACCAGGTCGAAGCGACGCCCGAGCCCGCGTCGGTGGCGGTCAAGGTGATCGTCACCGGCTTGCGGTGCCAGCGTGTGTCGACGCCGTGGGCCACGGTCACCGGCGGCGTCGTGTCGCTCGGCGACGGCGACGGCGACGGTGAGAGCGACGGTGAGAGCGACGGTGACGGCGAGTCGCCCGGCGTGAAAGCGCTGGGACGGCTCGAAGCTCCCGACGGATCGTTCGCGAAGACGGCGGCGTGGGCGACGGCGGACGCGGCCGTGGCGGACGCGGCTGGGGCGGACGCGGCCGGGCGGACGACCGCGGCGGGCGGCTCGACGGGGTGTGCCGACGTCTCGTCCGCCATCGTCCACGCCGCCACGCAGACGATGCCCGCCACAACGACCCCGACCATCAAGGTGGTCGCACGTACCACGCCGGTGTTCCTCCCTGCCTGACCGGCACAACCCGCCCGACCGGTCACTCCTCAGCTACGGTGCACGTCGCACCGTCATCCTACAGGTCAGGCGGCGGTACGCGGCGCAGAGCGGCGGCCGGCGGCCGGAGGGTGTCGGCCGGGGGTGTCGGCCGGGGGGTGTCGGCCGGGGAGCACGGCTCCGGGGAGTGGCGCCATCGAGGTGACGTTGCGGCGGCGGTCGCCGCGCCCGGCCGGCTCCATCCCGGCGATGTGCTAGTCTCGGGGCATGTCGCCCGACCCCCAGCCGCCGTCTGCGCTCTCCCCATCTGCGACCGTCGACCCGCCCGTACCCGCCCTCTCTGCGATCGCCGGCTCGTCTGCCGCCGGCATCCTGCATCGTGTCTTCGGCTTTCGCGAGTTCCGGCCCCATCAGCGCGAGATCGTGGAGCACCTGCTCGCCGGCGGCGACGCCTTCGTGCTCATGCCGACCGGCGGCGGCAAGTCGCTGTGTTACCAGATTCCGGCCATCGTCCGGCCGGGCGTGGGCATCGTCGTCTCGCCGCTCATCTCGCTCATGAAGGACCAGGTCGACGCCCTGCTGGCATCGGGCGTGCGGGCCGCCTTCTACAACTCGTCGCTCGACTCCGCCGCGGCGCGGCGCGTGCTCGCGCGCCTGCACGGCGGCGAGCTCGACCTGCTCTACGTGGCGCCCGAGCGGCTCATGACCGACGGCTTTCTCGAACGGCTGCGAGGCCTCGGCGCGGGTAGTGACCGCGCGACCGGCGGCGCGAAGACGGGCGGCACGAAGACGGGCGGCGGGGCGGCGGCCGCGGCGCGCCGCCCGCCGTCCCGCCCGTCGCTCTCTTTGCCATCGACGAAGCTCACTGCGTCTCGCAGTGGGGCCACGATTTTCGCCCCGAGTACATCGATCTCGGCCGGCTGCGCGGCCTCTTTCCCGGCGTGCCGATCGTCGCCTGCACCGCCACCGCCGACCCGCAGACCCGCGACGACGTGCGCGCCCGCCTGGGGCTCGCCGACGCGCCCTGTTTCGTCGCCGGCTTCGACAGGCCCAACATCCGCTACACGGTGGTCGACAAACGTCACCCTGCCGACCAGCTCCTGGCCTTCGTGCCGCGACCGGCCCGGCCAGGCGGGCATCGTCTACTGCCTCTCGCGCAAGCGCACCGAAGAGGTGGCCGGGCGCCTGGCGGCGGCCGGCGTGCCGGCCGCCGCCTACCACGCCGGCCTGCCGGCCGGCGAACGCGACCGGGTGCAGACCGCCTTCGCCCACGACGAGGTCGACGTGGTCGTCGCCACGGTCGCCTTCGGCTTGGGAATCGACAAGCCCGATGTGCGCTTCGTGGTGCACTACGACCTGCCCAAGAACCTCGAGAGCTACTACCAGGAGACGGGGCGGGCAGGCCGGGACGGCCTGCCCGCCGACGCCCTGCTGCTCTTCAGCCTCGGCGACGCGGCCGTCGCGCGCTCGTTGATCGAGCGCGGCGGCAACCCCGAGCAGATCCGCATCGAGCTGCACAAGCTCAACGCCATGGTCGGCTTCGCCGAGGCCACCACCTGCCGGCGGCGGGTGCTGCTCGGCTACCTCGGCGAGACAGCGAGACGACGCCTGTGGCAACTGCGACGTCTGCCTCGACCCGCCCGACACCTACGACGCCACCGAGCACGCCCGCATGGCGCTGTCGTGCGTCTACCGGCTGCGCCAGGGCTACGGCATCGGCTACGTCGTCGACATCCTGCGCGGCAGCGGCAGCGAAAAGGTGTTCGCGCGCGGCCACGACCAGCTGAGCACCTACGGCATCGGCGCCGGGCAGAGCAAGGACGCCTGGCAGCAGCTCATCCGCCAGCTCATCCACCGCGGCTACCTCGAACAGGACATCGCGCGCTACTCGGTGCTGCGCCTCACTCCCACGGCCATGGCGCTGCTCCGCGGCGACGAAACGCTGGTGCTGTCGCGGCCGCGCGTCAGGCCGCCACGGGAACCGCGGGCGAGCGGGCGCCGCCGCAAGACCGGCGCGGCGAGCGGACCCGACTGGTTCACCGGCGGCCCACCGGCGCGGCTGCTCGGCGATGCGCCGGGCCCCGATCGCGATCTGCCCGAGCCCGACGCCGAGCTCCTCGAGCGACTCAAGATCCTCCGCCGACGCCTCGCCCAGCAGCGCCGCGTGCCCGCCTACGTCGTCTTCAACGACGCCACGCTCCTCGAGATGGCGGCGCTCAAGCCCACGACCCTCGACGAGCTGCTGCAGGTCAACGGGGTCGGTCAGGCCAAGCTCGACCGCTACGGCGAGACGTTCCTGCGCGAGATCGCGACGACGCAGTAGGATGGCCGCGACGGTGCGGTAGGCCGGCTGCCACGGTGCGGTAGGATGGCCGCGACGGCGACCAACAGTGAACTGGACGCGGCGACGGCGACCAGGGGGGAGGAGCCATGGGAGAGCGCGCCGGCAGTGCGGGAGTCGGCTGGAGCACGCGCCGGCGCCGGTTGTGCGCCGTTCTCGCCGCAACGCTCGCCGCCGTCGTGGTCGCGGGCCTCGCCGGCGGCCTCGTGCGAGCGGTGGCCACCAGCGGCTCACCGTCGCCGGCCGGCGCCACCGTGCTCAAGGTCGGCTGGGTCAACGAGCCCGATAACCTCAACCCGTTCATCGGCACGTCGACGTCGTCGTTTCTGATCTTCCACCTCAACTACGACATGCTCACCGGCTACAAGGCGAGCAACGTCGACCCGGCGCCAGAGCTGGCCACCAGCTGGAGTCACAGCCCCGACGGCAAGGTCTGGACCTTCAAGCTGCGTCCCCACGTGAAGTGGCAGGACGGCGTGCCCTTCACCGCGGCCGACGTTGTGTTCACCTACGAATACATCATCCGCAACAACATGGCTTCGTACACGAGCTACACGACGGGCATCAAGCAGGTGGTCGCGGTCGACCCCCTGACGGTACGCTTCGTCTGCTCGGCGCCCAAGGCCAACATGCTGGGCATGTGGGTGCCGATCGTGCCCGAGCACATCTGGTCGAAGATCAGTCCCAACGCCGCCCAGAACTCGTTTCAGAACCACCCGCCGATCGTCGGCACAGGGCCGTTCCAGACGGTCGAGTTCAAGAAGGGCCAGGACATCCGCATGGTGGCCAACAAGAGCTACTGGCGCGGCGCCCCACGCATAGACGAGGTCATCTTCACCCCCTACCAGAACCCCGACACGATGGTCCAGGAGCTGCGCAGCGGCACGATCGACGCCTGCTGGGGGATCCCCGAGGCGCAGGTCGCGCCGCTCGGCAGGAACCACGACTTCAAGACCATCGTCTACCCGATCAAGGGCATCGACGAGCTGGGCTTCAACTGCTACACCGGCAAGTCGCAGGGCAATCCGGTCCTGCAGGACTGGCGGTTCCGCCAGGCGCTGAACTGGGCCATCGACAAGCAGCAGATCGTGAAGATCGCCTACGACGGCTATGCGGTGCCCGGCACGACCCTCGTCGTGCCCGGCTACTACCACGACCCCGATTGGCACTGGCAGCCGCCGGCCGACCAGGCCTACGGCTACGACCCCGCCCAGGCGACCAGACTGCTGGCGGCCGCCGGCTACCGGACCGTGAACGGCCATCTCCTCGACAAGCGGGGCAAACCGATCACCCTGCGCCTGTTCGCCTGCGACGCGCCGCCCCAGGGCGACGACATCGGCAAGCTGCTGGCCGGTTACCTCGGGGCGATCGGCATCGACGTGAAGTTCACCTACATGGACGAAGGCGCCATGAACGACTACCTGTACAACACGGTCGGCGGCAAGTTCGTGCCCAACATGGACATGTACATCTACAACTGGACCGGCGACGTCGACCCCATGTTCATCTTCTCGATCTTCCTGACAAACCAGATCAACGGCTGGAGCGACTGCGCCTGGTCCGACCCCACCTACGACCAGCTCTACGAGCAGCAGGCGAGCGCTATCGACCCGTCCCGCCGGCAGGCCATCCTCTTTCAGATGCAGCAGATCCTCTACCAGCAGAGCCCGTACATCATTCTCGCCTACCCCAAGGGACTCGAAGCGGTCAACACGAGCCGCTGGACGGGCTGGGTGCAGTCGCCGAGCGGCGACGGCTCGGCGATCTACTCGGTCGACAACATCGACAGCTACCTCTACGTGCACCCCAGAAGCGGCGCGGCGACCGCCAGGTCGAGCGGACCGTTGATCACCTTCCTGGTCACGGCGGCGATCTCGGTCGTGCTGATCGTCATCTGGCTCGTGATGCGACGGCGGCAGACGAAGGCCATCGAAACGTGAGGGCGCAGCAGAGCGCCAGCGACAAGAAGGGCGCCGCGGCGGCAGGCCCGCCGCGCGCGGCGACCACGGCGAAGGAGCGCGCGTGAAGGTCTTCATCAGCATCGATCTCGAGGGCGTGAGCGGCGTCTGCCACCTCGCCCAGACCGACCACGGCACCGACGACTGGCAAGCCGCGCGCGGGCTCATGCGCGGCGACCTCGACGCGGTGCTCGAAGGCTGCCTCGAAGGCGGCGCCGACGAGATCGTAGTCTGCGACGCCCATGACTGCGGCGACAACCTGGGCGTCGCCGGCCTGCCCGCCGGCGTCTCGCTGATCAGCGGCGGCGGCACGGAGCTCAGCATGATGGCCGGGGTCGAGGCCGGGTTCGACGCGGCCTTCATGGTCGGCTACCACGCGCGGGCCGGCACGGCCCGCGCCACGCTCGCGCACACCTACGTGTTCGAGATCACCGGCGTCGTTGTGTGCGGCGGCCCCGAGGGCGACCTCGCGATCGGCGAGCTGGGCCTGAACGCGGCGGTCGCCGGCGCCTTCGGCACGCCTCTCGCCTTCGCCTCGGGCGACGACAAGCTGGCCGCCGAGGCTCAGGCCCTGGTGCCGGGTGTCGAGGCGGTCGCGGTCAAGGAGGGCATCGCGTGGTCGGCGGCCCGGCTCCGCGGGCCGGACACGACTCACGCGGCGTTGCGCACGGCGGCATGCCGGGCCCTTACCGGACCGCTGCCGGCCGCGCTCGACTGGAACGGTCGCTCCCTGCGGGTGAGCTTCGGCCGCCCCGACTGGTGTGACGGGCCGGCCGGCTGTCCGGGCGTGACCAGGCTCGACGGCACGACGATCGAGATTCCGGCGGCCGACTGGCTCACCGTCTTCGCCAGGTTCGTGGCCTGCACGAACCTGGTCTAGGACGCTCGCCGCCCGGGCGGCCTACCTGCCGATCAGGCGGGCGGTCAGGTCGGCGCGCTTCGACGGCCTGCCGGTGCGCGCCTCTACGCGGTCGGCGCTGCCCATCATGTACAGCGACAGGTTCACGCCCAGCCAGCGCAGCGGCTCTGGTTCCCAGGGCGGCGACGCGTGACCGACCCACGGCAGCCCGGCGAGCCCGTGGTCGGCGCCCGCGATCAGCTCGGCCAGCGTGCGACCGGCGAGGTTGGTCGTGGACACACCGTCGCCGACGTAGCCGCCGGCCCACGCCATCCCCTTCTCCCTGTCGTAGCCGACCGACGTGAACCAGTCGCGCGGCACGCCCAGGCAGCCGCCCCAGGTGTGGGTGATGCGCGCCTCGCCGACCGCCGGAAACAGCCCCCTGAGCACGGTGTGCAGCTCGCCGAACACCTTGGGGGCGAGGTCGTAGTCGTCTCTGATCTTCGAGCCGAAGTGATACGGGGCGCCGCGGCCGCCGAGCGCGATGCGGTCGTCCTGGGTGCGCATGCAGTAGATGAGCAGGTAGCGCTCGTCGCCGAACACCTCGCGCCCCGACCAGCCGACCTCGTCCCAGAACGACTGCGGCAGCGGCTCGGTGGCGATCATCACGGAGTACAGCGGCACCATGTCGCGCGCGTGACCCGGCAGGCAGGCCACGTAGCCTTCGAGTGCGTTCACCACGACGCCGGCCTTGACCGCGCCGCCGGGCGTGGGCACCTCGTGCGGGGCGAGGCCGAGCGCCGGAGTCTGTTCGTAGATGGTCACCCCGAGCCGCTCGACCACCTCGGCCAGACCGCGGGCCAGACGCGCCGGGTCGACACAGGCGCAGTGCGGCGAGTACATCGCGCCCAGGCAGCCCTCGACGCGGATGCGCTGGGCGGTCTCGGCCGCCGTGAGGTAGACGTAATCGCTCTCGCCGAAACCCCACTCGCGCTCGTGGTCGAGCTCGTCCTGCAGGCGGGGAAGCTGGGCGGTGCTGGTCGCCAGGGTGAGCGCGCCGCCCTTGTGGTAGCGGGCGTCGATGCCTTCGTCGGCGATGACACGGCCGACCTCGTCGACGGTCGCGAACATCGCCCGCTGCATGGCGATCGCCGCGTCGCGACCGAACTCGTCGGCGATCGTGCCCGGCGAGGCCGCGAAGAAGCTCGAGCACCAGCCGCCGTTGCGCCCCGAGGCGCCGAACCCGGCGATCTCCTTCTCGAGGATGGCGATGCGCAGCGACGGGTCGGCCTTCTTCAGGTAGTAGGCCGTCCAGAGTCCCGTGTAGCCGCCCCCCACCACGGCCACGTCGACCTCGGTCGAGCCGGCCAGCGCCGGCCGCGGGGCAAGCTCGCCGGGCACCCCGTCGAGCCACAGCGAAAACGCGCGATAGTCCTTGCTCACGATCCCCCCAGCCCTCGCTTCTTGAGCGCCTTCATGGCCGCCACGCGCACGTCTTCGTCGCGGTCGCGCAGCGCCGACTCTATGAGCTCGTCGGCCCGCGAGCCGGCGATCTTTGAGAGCGAGCGCACCGCCAGCAGACGCACGCCGGAGTCGCGGTCCACGAGCGCGTCGGCGAGCGCCGGCAGCACGGTCGGCAGGCCGACCTCGCCGAGAAGGTGGGTCGCATCCTGACGGCGCCCAACGTCGCCGTGGTCGACCACGTCGGCGAGGAACGGCACCGCCGGCTGACCGATCTGTTTGAAGGCGTCGCGCGCCAGCACCATGTGGCGCGTGTTCTTGGACTGGAAGGTGTCGAGCAGGACCGGCATGCGGCGCTCGAGCGCCTGCCGCGCCTGCTCGGCAAGCGCCAGGTCCTTCTTGTACTTGCTCGCCCGCAGAAGGCCTTCGACCTGGCCCTTGGCGTCGAACCTGTCGACGTTGGGTTGTCCAATCGGCATGAAAGCGCCCGCCTTTCGGGTTTGGCAGCTGCCCGCGGAGATGGCCCGCGCCCCGCGATTCTACAGCGAGATGCCCGCGGCCCGCCTCATGCCCCACGTTGCGCCGTGCTCCAGGTTCCCGCGACTCGCCGCGGCGCGCGGCGCGGCGTACAGTTGCGCCATGAGCGACCCGTCACATGACGCGCCGGCACAGCCGGCCGGCGAGGCGGCGTCACAGACGGCCCACGGGGCGCCGCGGACACTGCGCCTGGACGCGCTCCACCTGCTCGTGACGTACCGCTGCACCTACGCCTGCGACCACTGCTTCGTGTGGGGCAGCCCGGAGCAGGAGGCGACGATGACGCTCGCCCAGCTTCGGGACGTCATCGACCAGGCCGCGGCGGCCGGCTGCTCCATGGTGTACTTCGAGGGCGGCGAGCCCATGCTCGCCTACCCCGTCGTGCTGGCCGCGAGCCGCCACGCCCGCGCGGTGGGGCTCGAGTTCGGCGTCGTCTCCAACTGCTACTGGGCGGAGTCGCTCGACGACGCCCTCGTGTGGCTCGCGCCGTTCGCCGATCTGGGAGTGGCCGACCTCTCGCTGTCGTCGTATGCCTGCTTCACGGAGAAGCTCGAGAATGAGGCCCACCTGCGCAACGCCGTGCTCGCGGCCCAGCGGCTCGGCCTGCCGATGGCGGTGCTCGAGGTCGGCGCGCCGGCCGCCCTGGCCGACCTGGGCGTGGCCTGCGGCGAGCCCGGCGAGATCATGTTCAAGGGGCGGGCGAGTGAGGCGCTCGCCTGCGGCGAGCGCCTCACTCGCCCGCCCGACACCCTCACGTCCTGTCCTTACGAGGATTTCGCCGACCCCGGCCGCTGTCACGTCGGCTGCGACGGCAATCTCATGCCCTGCCAGGGCATCAGCATCGGCAACCTGTGGCGGCGCTCGCTGGCGGACATCCTCGCGACCTACGATCCCGCGTCGCTGCCGGTGGTGCGCGAGATCCTGGCCGGCGGTCCCTGGGCGCTCGCTCAGGCCACCGGTCTCGAGCCGGCCCTGGCGCGCTACGCCGACGAGTGCCACCTCTGCTACGAGCTGCGCTGCCGCCTGCGGGCGGCGGGCCGCCACCCCGAGGTGCTCGCACCCGACCAGTGCTATGGAGTCAACGGGTCGCCGGCCCCCGATGATCCCTCGTAGCGCGCAGGCGACGACGGGCGTCGCCCTCGAGCCGTTCGGCCCGGTCGACTAGGAGTGGCGACATCGAAAGGAGTGCTGATGGCATCGCAACGACAGGCGTTCTGGGACCATGCGAGCTTCGCGGTGGTGGGCCACAGCGGCACGCGCTCCTTTCCAAAGCTCACCTACAACGCCCTGAAGAGGTCGGGCAAGCCCGTGTACGCCGTCGACCCGTCCGTCGACGAGGTCGAGGGCGACAGGACGTTCCCTGATCTTGCCGCTCTGCCGGCGCCGGTCGAGGCCGTCGTTCTCGAGCTGCCCAAGGACGAAACCGCCGCGTGGGTGGCGCTCGCCGCCGACGCCGGCGTCAAGGCGGTGTGGATCCACCAGCACACCGACACGCCCGAGGCGCTCGCGCTGGCCGGCGAGCGGGGCCTCGAGGTCTGCGCCGGCACCTGCGCGGTCATGTACGTCACGCCCGGGTTCAGCGGACACTCACCACACCGCTGGATCGTGCGGGCGCTGGGCAAGTTCTGACCGCGGGCGGGCGACGAGCAAGGTCCGGGCGCTCGCCCGACAGACAGAGGGAGATGCGATGAGCGACGACGAGCCGGCAGCACCGGATCTGGGGGCGCCGCCGACCCCCGCCGGGTGGGTTCCGCCGGCGCCGGCGGCTCCCCACGGAGCCTGGGTGCCGCCGAACCCAGGCGACCCTCAGCCCTTCGCGGCTTCGTACATCACGCCGTCCGGTTTCGCGTACGGGCCCGGTTCCGCGCAGCCTACCTACCAGCCGGGCCTGGGCAAGGTCAGCACCCTGCCGCCCACGGCGACCGGCTGGAACTGGGGCGCCTTCTTCTTCACCTGGATCTGGGGACTCTTCAACGGCGCGTACGTCACGTTGTGGGGCCTGCTGCTCTCCATCGTCCCATTCGGCAACATCGTGTGGGCGATCGTCTGCGGCACGAACGGCAGCCGCTGGGCCTGGCAGGGCAAGCCCTGGGCGAGCGTCGAGCACTTCCGGTCTGTGCAGCACAGATGGGCGGTGGCGGCGTTGGTCGTGCTCCTCGTCGCCGTCCTCGCGCTGATCCTCATTGCGGTGGCGCTTCTCGCACGCGCGAACACGTCCGGAGTCTGTGTCGTCGGCGCGCTGCCCGCCCTGTCGTTCTGAAACCGGCGCGCCGTCGGCGGCGCGGCGCGCGACGCGGCACACGACGCGGCGGGGGCGGGAAGCTCTGACAGAGCTTCCCGCCCCCGCCGCGTCTGGGTCAGTGAGGCCTGATCAGCCCTCGGGAGCGAGCGGAGCCGGCGGCGCTGGTGGGACAACGTCGGCGGCCGGAGCCGGCGGCGCTGGTGGAAAGGGTTCGGCGACCGGCGGCGCCGCAGGAGCGGCAGGAGCCGGTTCGGCGACCGGCGGTGCAGGCACGGTAGCCGGCGCCTGGGGTGCGGGCGCCGCAGGAGCGGGTGCGGGAGGTACGGCCGCGGGAGCGGGAGCGGCTGCCGGCGGCGCCTGGTATGCGGGCGGAGCGGACGCCGGCGCGGCGGGCGGCGCCTGGTATGCGGGCGGAGCGGGCGCCGGCGCGGCGGGCGGCGCCTGGTATGCAACAGGAGCAGCAGGCGGCGGAGCGGGCTGCGTCGCCCACGGCGGCGGCGGCGAGGCCGCCCACTCCTGCGGCGGCTGTTGAGGCGCGGGGGCGGGCCCCGGGGGCGGTGGGTACTGCGCGTAGCCGGTGGCGTAGGGCATCGGCTGGGCAGGCGTCTTGGCCGGCAGGAGGTACAGGATGAGAATGCCGATCAGGCCCAGGAAGAACGCGAGCACCAGGCCGAGCCAAACGGGGTAGCCCTTCTTCTTGGCGATCCTGTATCCCCAATACAGGACGGCGATGCCGATCGCGATGCCGACCAGGGCGAAGAACAGCCCCACCAGGGCACCGGCGGCATTGCTGGACGCAACAGGAATCGAGACCCCACTCAACATAGACCCTCCTTTTGGCCTTCCGGCCTGTGAACACGGGCACGCGGGGCGCCGGGTCTGCCGTCACCGAACGGCCCCGCTCCTCTCTTTCGGCTCGGCGTGGTCCGGTCCTTTAGCCATCGGGGCCACCGGCGCCCGGCACGTCCGTGATCGGGCGCGCGGCAGCAGGCGCGGCGAGGCGCCCGACGCCGCATCGGCGGGCCGTGAGGGTGACGCAGTGCCGACTGCGTCGCTCCGCGACCGGCCGCCGGCGCGGGCGCGGCAGGAAACGCGGCCGGGGCGGGAAGCTCGAGCAGAGCTTCCCGCCCCGGCCGCAGCGGATCAGCGAGGCGCGATCAGCTTTCGGTCTCTGGAGGCGCCGGTGGGGCGGTGTCCGTGGTCGAAGGCGCGGGCGCAGCCGGCGCCGGCGGAGCGGGCGGCGCCTCGGGGGCCGCAGCCGGTGGAGCCTGCGGGGCGGGGGCCGGAGGAGCGGGCGGAGCCTGCGGGGCCGGAGCGGGCGGAGCCTCCGGAACCGGAGCCTGAACTGTCTGCGGGGCCGGGGCGGGCGGAGCCTGCGGGGCCGGAGCCGGAGCGGGCGGCGCGGGCGCGTCCTGTGGGGCCGGAGCGGACGGAGCGGGCGGAGCTGCCTGCGGGGCCGGAGCGGGCGGAGCCTGCGGGGCCGGGGCGGGCGGAGCTACCTGCGGGGCCGGAGCGGGCGGAGCCTGCGGGGCCGGAGCCGGAGCCGGCGGAGCCGGCGCGGCTTGCGGGGCCGGGGCGGGCGGAGCAGGGGGCGCGACCGGGGGCTCCGGCTGGCTGACCCACGGAGGCGGCGTCGATGGCGCGACCCACGGCGTGCCGGTCGCGGTGGGAGCTGGGCCGGGCTGGCCGTACTGCGGCGCGGCTGCATCGGGAGCGGCCGCGTAGGGTGCGGCCGCGTAAGGTGCGGCCGCGTAAGGTGCGGCTCCGTAGGCGGCGGCCGGCGCGGGGGCTGGGCCCCCGTACTGCGCGTCGCTGAAGGCAAGGATCGGATAGAAGATGAAGCCGAGCAGCCACAGCCCGATGCCAAAGCCGGGGCCCTTCCCGAAGACTCTCGCCACATCCAGCGACACGATGATCATGATGACCAGGTTCACGAGGGGGATGAAGTACAGGATGATCCACCAGAGCGGGCGGTTGACGATCTCGAGCAAGACGATGACGTTGTAGATTGGGATGATGGCGGCCCAGCCCGGCTTGCCCGCCTTGATGAACACCTTCCACATCGAGACGACGTAGAGGACGATGACGACGAGCCAGAACAGGAAGTACACCCCACCGAACAACGAGCCGCCGGCGCTTGCGGCAAACGACGCAACGCTACTCATGGATCCTCCTTTGGCCGGAGGGCCGGCCGGCAGGGACAAGGGCCCGAAACGGCGGCGCACCGATCGTCGCGCCGTCGCCTCCCCTATGATTCGCCTCGAGGGCGCGGCGTCCTTCAGTGTCAGTCTTCGACGCCGTCGGCGGCCGGGACGTCGTCGCGCTGGGCCGGCACCGGGGGTTGGGCCAGGTTCTCGACGTGCGCGACGGCGCGGCGTGCGGCCGCGCCGCCTTCGCGGATGCAGTCGCCGATACCGATGCCGTGCAGGTAGCCGCCGGCGAGCTCGACGCCGGGAAGCTCGCCAAGTGCGCTTTCGATCCTCTCGACGAGCGCCCCATGGCCGACGCGGTACTGCGGCATGCCTCGCGGCCAGCGGAAGATGCGGTCGAACAGCGGCTCGGCGCGCAGGCCGACGATGTTCGCGAGCTCCGCGCGCACGAGCCGGACGAGCTCGTCGTCGGCGAGGCCCGTGGTCTCCTCGCGGCCGGCGCGCCCGACGAAGGCGCGCACCAGCACGCCGTCGTCGGGCGCCCTCCCGGCGAACTTGAGCGAGCTGAAGGTGCCGGCCATGATGCCGCGCTCCTCGGCGCGTGGCACGACAAACCCGAAACCGTGCAGCGGCCGGGCGACGTCGGCCTTGCGATAGGCCAGCGAGACCGTGGCGGTCGTCACGTAGGGGATCGACGAAAGGTCGGCGGCGGCGGCGGGCGCGACGCTGCGCAGCAGCTCGCCCGCCGCGAACGCCGGCGCCGCCAGCACGACGGCCTGCACCACGAGGACAGATCCATCCGAGAGCCGCAACCGGTAACCGGCGAGCTCGGCAGGGCCTGCTCCCCTGCCGGCCGGCGACTCCCGGACCATCGACTCCACCGCGACGCCGGTGCGCAGGCGGTCGGCCGGCAGGTCGGCCACGACCGCGTCGGCCAGATCGGCCAGACCGGTCGCGAACGCCAGAAAGTAGGCGCGCGGCTTCGCTGGAGCACTGCCGGGCGCCGGGAGCGGGCGGGCCGGGAGCGGGCGCGCTGCGCGCGCCCGCTCCCGGCGCCTGCGGATCATGCCGACGATCAGGCTGCGGTGCTTCTCCTCCATCTCGAGGAACATGGGAAAGGTCGCGCGCACGCTCATCTGTTCGGGGTCGCCGGCGTGGATGCCGGCCACGATCGGCTCGGCCACCTTGGCGAGCGCTTCGCGCCCGAGCCGCCGGCGCACGAAATCGCCGAGGCTCTCGTCGTCGCCGGGGTGGCCGCGCGGCAGCACGAGGTCGAGCCCCATGCGCAGCTTGCCGCGCCAGGTGATCAGGCTCGACAAGGCGAACGGCACGAGCCTGGTCGGCACCATCAGGACCAGGCCCTCGGGCAGCTCGTGCAGCCGTCCGCGCGAAAAGACGTAGCTCTTGCGGATGTCTTCGTTGGAGTCGAGCAGGCGCTCGGAGATGCCGACCTTGCGGGCCAGCTCCATGGGCCAGGGCTTGTCGGCGATGAACGAGTCGGGGCCGCCTTCGATGACGAAACCGTCGACACGCTCAGTGCGGACCTTGCCGCCGAGGTAGTCGGCGCGTTCGAGCAGGACCCAGTCGAAGGGCGCTGCGGCGCCGGTCCCTGCCTCACGCCGGGCGGTCTCGAGCGCATGAGCGGCGCCGAGACCGGCCATGCCGCCCCCGATCACCGCGATGACGGGGAGTTGCTCGCTCACCGCGCACCTGCTCGTCGAGTCCTCGCTCCCGGTCGGCGTTGCCGGCGGAGCGAGCGAGCCGCGGGCGCCGGCGTCGCCTTCGGCTGCGTCACGACCGCGGCGGGCCGTGCCGGTGCGAGTGATCGGGATCGAGCTCGACCGGGTGGAGGATCGGCCGGTGGGCGAGGTAGTCGATCACGATGTCGGCGAGCGCCTCGATGAAGCGCGGCGCGTCGTTCAGGGCGCGGCTGCGCAAAAAGTCCATGTCGCACGAAACGGCGACCTCGCGCAGCTCGACATCGAGATCGTAGAGGGTCTCGACGTTGTCGGTGACGAAGCCGATCGGCACCACCAGGAGCTTCTTCCAGCCGGCGGCGGCGAGCTCGCGAACCGCGGTCGCCGCCTCGGGCTCGAGCCACTCGCCGCCGCGCCGGCCCTTGCTCTGGAAGGCCAGACGCCAGTCGCCCGGCATGAGCGCCGGCAGAAGCATGGCGACCGTCTGCTGGAGCTGCTCGACGTAGGGGTCGCCCTCCATGACAGTCTCGAGCGGCACGTTGTGGGCCGTGAACAGCAGCGCGAACTCGTTGGGGTCGGCGCCGTCGAGCGTCTCGTTCAAGCGCTGGCTGAGCGCGGCCAGGTAGCGGCGGTCGGCGTGCCAGCCGTCGAGCAGCGGCAGCTCCTCGTGGCCCGCCGCCGAGAGCGCCGCGCGGTAGGCGCCGGCAGTCAGCCGCGACGAGTAGGGCGACATGGGCAGCACGACCGTGTCGTGGGCGTCGAGCTCGGCCAGGCACTCGCCGACCGTAGGCGAGCTGTACAGAAAGCCGGGCCGCACGCGCACCTCGACGCCGAGCTGGGCGATCATGACGGCCTGCAGGGCGGCGGCCTGGCGTCTGGTCAGCTCCGGCAGCGGCGAGGCGCCGCCGATCGCCTCGTATCTGCCCACGGCCGCCGCGAGCAGCTCGGGCGGCGGCGACACGCCCGTCATGGCCTCGATGAACGGCCCGACATCGGCGACCGACCCGGGGCCGCCGAAGGCGAGCATGGCGACGTCGATGGTTGCCATACGCTTCAGCCCTCTCCGTTCCAGTGGTGGACGAACTCGACCAGGCGTGCGACCGTGTCGGGCGGCGTAGACGGCAGCAGCCCGTGGCCCAGATTGAAGATGTGGCCCGGGCGGCGCCGTGCGCGGCGCAGCACGTCGGCGGCGTGACGCTCGACCTCTTCCGGCGGCCCCAGCAGCACCGCCGGGTCGAGGTTGCCCTGCACGGCGACGCCGGCGCCGAGCTCGTCCCGGGCGCGGTCCAGGTCGATCCGCCAGTCGAGGCCGACGACGTCGCCGCCGGCCGCGCGGACCTGCGGCAGCATGCCCGAGGCGCCGTGCGCGAAGTGGATGACCGGTACGCCGCGGCCGCTCACGGCGTCGAACACCTTCCTGGAATGGGGCGCGACAAAGCGCTCGTAGTCGCGCGGGCCGAGGGCGCCGGCCCAGGAGTCGAAGAGCTGGAGCACCTGGGCGCCGGCTTCGATCTGGGCGAGCAGGTGAGCTGTGACCGTGTCGGCGAGCAGGCCCATCAGCCGCTCAAAGGTGGCAGGCTCACCGAACATGAGCTTCTTCACCTCGGCGTAGTGGCGCGAGTGGCCGCCCTCGACCACGTAGCTCGCCAGCGTGAACGGGGCGCCGGCGAAGCCGATGAGCGGCACACGGCCGCCCAGCTCGCGGGCCACGAGGCGCAGGGCGTCGAGCACATAGGGGGTGTCGGCCTGGGGGTCGCCGACGTGCACGCCGTCGAGGTCGGCCGCCGTGCGCACGGTGCGCTCGATGACCGGACCGTCGCCCGCGTCGAAGTGGAACCCGATGCCCATGCCCTCGAGCGGCAGCAGGATGTCGGCGAAGATGATGGCGGCGTCGAGCTCGAACCGGGCGAGCGGCTGGAGCGTGACCTCGGCGGCCACGTCGGGCCGCCGGCACATCTCGATGAAGCTCAGCTTCTCGCGCAGAGCGCGGTACTCGGGCAGGTACCGGCCGGCTTGACGCATGAGCCAGATCGGGGTGGCATCGACCGGCTTGCCGAGGCAGGCGTCGAGCAGTCGGGTCGTCACGTCGTCACGTCGGTCGTCTCTCTTGCGGCAGTGGCGGTCGGCAGGACGGCCCCATTCTAGCTCGAACGGCGCGAGACGGCGGACGCGCCGGGTCGCCGGGATGCAGACGTGGGCAGACGCGGCGTCGCCGGAGACGTCCGCGCGGCGAGCGTCAGGCGCGCGGCCGGTAGCCTTCGCTCAGGGCGGCGCGCCGGCAGGTGCGGCACACGGACACGTGGCGCGCGGTCATAGGCGAGACCATGGGAAAGTGGCCCGCGTGACTGCCGAGCGGCTCGCCACAGAGATCGCAGCGAGCGTACTCGAGCGACACGGGACCGACGAGCCGTGGCCTGGCCTTTGGCACAGACGGCGCGGCGGCGGGCGCGGAGGCCGGCGAGCCGACCCGGGTTGCCGTCACGTCGATCTGATTCGGGGCCGACACCACCGAAGAGGCCGGCGACGAACCGGGACCAGCGCCAGACGGGGCCAGGTGGGCGTGGTATGGCGAGGGTGCCGCGCTGTTTTGTGCCATGTCACACTCCTGTCCGGTGGGGGGCCCTCGCCGCCCGCCGGGGAGGCGGCCGACGGCGCGGGATTTCCGGAACGGCACCTGTGAACTACCCGGCGGTCCGGCCCGGCAAACCCTCCATTGGGCAGGGAAAATGTCGCAAGCAGCCTGCCGCCCTGCGTCTGTCATCGTCGCGCCCAACATGCGTATTCCTGTCAGGAATACGCACCTTATTCCTACCTGCACGTGGGATAAACAATCCTCATTGGACAGATAAGGTCGCGCTATTCAGAATAGGCGGACCGTCCGCGACCAAGTGGGGAGCCATGACGACGACCACACCCGACATTCCGGCCGTGACCGGCGGTGTGCTGCTCTTTCGCAGCTGTCTGATCTCGACGGAGTACCCCGGCTGCGAGGCGGCCACGAAGTGGCTCTTCGAACGCTTCGGCATTGAGTACACCGTCCTGCCCGAGCAGACCTGTTGCACGGGCCTGGGCTACTACTCCGAGATCGTCCCGGTGGCCACCTCGGTCGCCCTGGCGGCGCGCAACGCCTGCGTCGCCGTCGACAGCGGCCATCCGGTGATGAGCTACCTGTGCTCGACCTGCTACGCGATCAACAAGAAGGCCCGCAACATTCTGGCGGTGCCGGAGTACCGTGCCGACACGAACCGGGTGCTCGCCGGCCTGGGCCGCGAGTACACGGACGATGTCGCCGCGGCGATCCGCCACAGCCACACCATGGAGATCCTCTGGAGCGCCCACAAGTCGATCCCGGAGCTCATCCGGCGACGCCTCGACGGCATCAAGGTCGCCACGCACCCCGCCTGCCACTACTGCAAGGTCTTCCCCGACGAGGTCGTGGGCGACGCTGAGAACTTCATGATCCCCGAGGACCTGCTCGAGGACACGGGGGTCGTGAAGACCGGCCTCTACAACGAGAAGACCACCCATTGCGGCGCCGGCTTCAGGCAGCGCTTCGTGAACCCGTCGATCGCCGTGGCCGTGACCCGCGAAAAGCTGCGCCGGCTCGCCCAGGAGAAGGTCGACGTGTGCGTCCACATGTGCCCCAACTGCGCCATCCAGTTCGACCGCCATCACGAGATCATCGAGACCTCGTCGCACGAGAAGTACCCGTTCGTGCACCTGCACGTGCAGCAGCTTCTCGCCCTCGCCCTGGGCGCCGACCCCGACAAGGACTGCGGCGTGGCTTCGCACTCGCAGGACGTCGAGCCCCTGCTCGAGCGCATCGGTGCGCGCGACAGGGTGACCGTGGCGACCGCAGGGGGCTCCCGATGAGGGCCGGCGTCTTTCTGTGCCAGTGCGGCGGCAACATCTCCGGGGTCCTCGACCTCGAGGCGCTCTCGCAGGTCGCGCGTCAGCTCGACGGCGTCGTGCACGTCGGCATCAACCAGTTCATGTGCGGCACCGAAGGGCGGGCCAACATCGAGGCCGCGGTCGAAGAGCGCGGCCTCGACCGTTTCGTCATCGGCTCGTGTTCGCGGCGCTTTCAGGGCCCGACCTTCGAGCGGATCGCCCGTGAGCTGCGCCTCGGCGAGAACGCGGTCGCCTTTGCCAACCTGCGCGAGGGGTGCTCGTTCATTCACCGCGACGAGCCCGAACAGGCCCAGAAGAAGGCTGAGAAGATCGTCGCCGCCGCGGTGGCGCGCGCCCGCCGGCAGAGCGACCTGCCGCGCTCGCGGACGTTCCTGCACCGCGCCGCGCTGGTCGTCGGCGGCGGCATCGCGGGGCTTTCCGCCGCTGAGGAGCTCGCCGACGCGGGCATCGAAGTCCACCTGGTCGAGCGCCAGCAGAGCATCGGCGGCTACATGGCCCGCCTCTCCAAGACCTTCCCGACCGAGGACTGCGCCATGTGCTCGCTGGCGCCGCGTCTCACCAACGCCGCCACCGACGCGCGCATCCACGTGCACGCGTTGAGCGAGGTGACCAAGATCGGCGGTCCGCCCGGCGAGTTTCGTGCGACGATCAGGCACAGGCCACGGTACGTGACCGAGAAGTGCGTGGGTTGCGGCGAGTGCGTGCCGGCCTGCCCGGTGAAGGTCAGAAGCGAGTTCGACTTTGGCGTGACCGAGCGCACCGCGATCTCGCGCCCGTTCGCCAACGCCGTGCCGGCGACCTTCGCGATCGACCGCAAAGGGCTGGTCGCCGTGCAAGACCGCCTGTCCCGTCCACACCTCCGCGCACGGTTACGTGGCCCTGGTCGCCGCACGGCGCTTCGACGAAGCCTACCGCGTGGCGAGCGACCCCAACCCGTTCCCCAGCGTCTGCGGCCGCATCTGCACTCACGTCTGCGAGACCGAATGCACCCGCGGCCAGGTCGAGGAGCCGATCGCCATCGCCGGTCTCAAGCGCTTTGTCGCCGACACCGCCATGCCGGCCGAGCCGCCGGCGCCGATCCCGCCGGTCTACGACGAACGCGTCGCCATCGTGGGCGGCGGTCCGGCCGGCATGACCGCCGCCCGCGAGCTGGCGCGCTTCGGCTACGCCGCCACGGTGCTCGAAGCGCTGCCCGAGGCCGGCGGCATGCTGCGCGTCGGCATTCCCGAGTACCGCCTGCCCAAGGCCGTGCTCGACCGCGAGATCGAGCACATCCTCGCGCTGGGCGTCGAGCTGCGCACGAACCAGCGCGCGGGCTCCGACTTTACCGTCGACTCGCTGTTCGCCGACGGCTTCAAGGCGATCTTCCTGGCCACCGGCCTGCAGGCCAGCAAGGACCTGCCCGTGCCGGGTCTCGAGCAGCAGGGCGTCGTGCGGGCCGTCGAGTTCCTGCGCGAGCAGGCTCTGGGCCACGCGCCCGCGACGGGCAGGCGCGTGGTCGTCATCGGCGGCGGCGATGTGGCCTTCGACGCCGGGCGCACGGCGTTTCGCTGCGGCGCGGAGTCGGTTCATCTCGCCTGCATCGAAGACGAGCGCACGCTGCCCGCCTCGAGCGAAGAGCTCGAGGAAGGGCGCGAGGAGCGCGTCCACGTCGAGTACGGGCTCATGCCGGTCGAGATCCTCGGCGCCCACGGCGAGGCGACCGGCGTGCGGTTCCAGCGCTGCACGCTGGGCGAGCCCAATGAGCGTGGCTGGCGGCCGCCGCTGGCGATCGACGGCGAGTTCGTCGAGATCCAGGCCGACACGGTGATCTTCGCCATCGGCCAGGCGCTGGTCGACGACTTTCTGCGCGGCGCCGACGGCGTGACGGTCGAGAAGGGCCAGGTCGCCGTCGATCCCGACACGATGATGACCGGCCGGCCGGCGGTGTTCGCGGGCGGCGACGCGGCCGCGATGGGACCCTGGACGGCCATCGAGGCGATCGCGGCCGGTCGGCGCGCCGCCCGCGCCATCCACAACTTCCTGCGCGGCGAGCAGATGGTCGCGGTCTGGGACAGCGTGCTCGACAAGGCGAAGATCCCGCAGACCGAGCTGGCGCCGCTCGAACCACAGGCGCGCCGCATCATGAAGACGCTCGACGGCGTCACGCGGCGCACGACGTGGCACGAGGTGCGGCTGGGCTTCACGGAGCAGGACGCGGTCGCCGAGGCGAGCCGCTGCCTGGACTGCGCGGTGTGCTCGGACTGCCGCTCGTGCGTCGAGGCCTGCCCCGCCGACGCCATCGATTTCGAGCAGAAGGCCAGCGAAGAAGAGATCACCGTCGGCGCGATCGTCATCGCCACGGGCCACAAGGAGTTCGACGCCGCGCGCAAGCTGCCCCTCGGCTTCGGACGGCTGGACAACGTGCTCACCCAGAGTCAGCTGGCCCGCCTGCTGTCGGCGAGCGGCCCGACCGGCGGCGAGCTCGTACGGCCGAGCGACGGCAGCGTCCCGAAGAAGATCTTCATGCTGCAGTGCGTCGGCTCGCGCGACTGCACCTCGACCGGCAACGAACACTGCTCGGCGATCTGCTGCCTGTTCGCCACGCTGCACAGCTCCCTCATCATGCAGCACATCCCCGACGCCGAGGTGACGATCGGCTACACGGACCTGCGCGCCCCCGGCAAGGCCCACGAAGAGTACTACCGGCTCGTGCAGTCGCGCGGGGTGCGCTACGTGCGCGGCCGCATCGCAGAGGTCGTGGAGGAGCCCGACAAGAGCCTGCGGGTGCGGCTCGAGGACACGGTCACCGGCCGCAAGACCGACGAGCTGTTCGACCTCGTCGTGCTGTCGGCCGGCCTCGAGGCCAGCGACGGCACCACCGACATCGCCCGCGTCGCCGGCCTGCAGCAGGGCGCGGCCGGTTTCATCAAGGAGTACCACCCCAAGCTGAAGCCGGTCGACACCCAGCGCCCCGGCATCTTCGTGGCCGGCACCGCGCAGGGGCCCAAGAGCATTCCCGACTCCATCGCCCAGGCCAAGGCCGCGGCGGCGCGGGTCATGGCCATGCTGTCGACGGGCTTCGTGCTCACGCCTGCCCAGGTGGCCTCGTCCGACGAGGAGGCCTGCATCGGCTGCGGCGTGTGCGAGACCGTCTGCCCGCAGAGCGCGGTCACGCTGGCCGGCGAGGGCGGCGAGCACCCCCACGCGGTCGTCGAGGTCAACGCCTGCCGCGGCTGCGGCATCTGCGCGGCGGAGTGCCCGTCGGGCGCCATGACGCTGGGCGGCTTCTCCGACGACGAGATCCTCGCGGAGGTGATGGTCTGATGCCCCCCGCTGAGGCCGTCACCACGCCGCCGCCGAGGGCGGCAGGACTCGCCACGGCGGCTGTCGCCGACGCCGGCGACGAGACGCCGCGCCAGATCGTCGCCTTCTACTGCCGGGAGTGCGCCTACGCCGCCGCCGACGCGACCGGCAACGCCCGTACGTCGCTGCCGACCACCATCCGCAGCATCCTGGTGCCTTGCACGGGCAGGGTGAACCCCCTGCATCTGCTGACCGCCCTCGCCGAGGGCGCCGACGGCGTGTACGTCGCCGGCTGTCTGGAGGGTCAGTGCCACTACCGCGAGGGCAACTTCCACGCGATCGACCGGGTGAAGTTCTGCCAGCGGCTGCTCGAGTCGGTCGGCGTCGAGCCGGAGCGCGTGCAGATGTTCACCTTGAGCGCCGCCGACTCGCCGAAGTTCGTGGCGGCGGCGCGCACCATGCACCGCGTCATCACCGGCCTGCCGCCGCTGCGCCGATCGAGCGCCGACTCAGGCGAGGCGACCGCCGCCTCCGCCACCGTCGCCTCCCCCGCCGCGGCATCCTTCGCCGCGGCATCCTCCACCGCCGCCTCATCCGCCGCCGCCGGGCGAGGTGCCTGAGATGCCGCTGACAAAGAGGGGCGAAGCGATCTTCGAGCGGCTGCCCACGGCGGCCCCTCAGCGCAGCACGGGCGCGATCGGCTGCCTGATCGTCCGCCACGAAGAGCTGTGCATCGGCTGCGGCCGCTGCGTCGACTCCTGCCCGTCGGGAGCCTGCAGCAGGGGAACGACCTTCGACCCGATGCAGATCTTCGAGGCGCCCGAAGGGACTCGGCGCGGCGCGCTGGGCGCCGCTCTGCGGCGCATAGCGCGGCGCGCCCCCTCGGGTCCCATCGAAGTGCCCGAGCGCGTGACGTCGTTCCGCACGATCGGCTACGACGAACTGGTCTGCCTGGGCTGCGGCACTTGCGCGCGGATCTGCCCGACACAGGCCGCCGAAGCCCTGCCGCTCACCGCGGAGAAGATCCACGAGCTCATGGCCGCCGTCGCCGGGAAGGCGGCGCCGTGAGCGCCGCGACGGCGGATGGCGTTGCTCACGGCCCGGCGACCTCGAGACCGGTCGTCCTGCTGTGCGAGTGCGCCGGCACCCTGGCGAACATCGACTTCGACGAGCTGGCCGCGTTCGCCGGCCTCAAGGCCGACGTGCTGCGCGGCGTGACGTGGTGCAGCCGCGAGGGCCAGGCCCGGCTGCTCGAGCTCATGGAGGCTCGAGCCGGGGGCGAGGCCGGCGACGGGCGCCAACTCGTTCTGGCCGGCTGCTCCCAGGACTTCGCCAATCGGCGCTTCAACCGCCTGCTCCAGCGAGGCCTCGCGATGAGCGTCGCCGACATCCGCGAGGGCTGCGGGTGGGTGCACGGCGACGACATCGCCGGCGTCACCGACAAGGCCTGCCGTATCGTCGACGCCGCGCTCTCCTACCCCGAGGCGCCCGCCGACAAGCTGGTGCGCGACAAGAAGGTCGACTCGGTGCTGGTGATCGGCGGCGGCGTGGCCGGCACGCAGGCCGCCGCCGAGCTCGCCCAGATGGGCCACCACGTGGAGCTCGTCGAGCGGCGGTCGTTCCTGGGCGGCCGCGCCGCCCGCATCGGCACGGTCTTTCCGACCAACGACTGCGGCCAGTGCCTGCCGACCACCGACGCCCAGGCCGGCACGCGCAAGTGCTTCCATCGCAACGTCGCCATCGACAACCCCAATCTTCGCATCTGGCGGCGCACTACGGTCGAGTCGGTCGCCGGCGAGGCGGGCGCCTTCGAGGTCTCGCTGCGCCGGCTGCCCAACGTCGTCACCGGCGACTGCGTCGGCTGCGGCCTGTGCGAGTCCGTCTGCGAGGTCGCGAACTCCGAGGGCAACGGCAAGGCGATCTACGCCGAGTTCTACGACGGCCGCGTGCAGCGCACGGTCGATCTGGAGACCTGCACGTTCTGCGGCGCCTGCGCCGAGGCCTGCCCCATGGACGCGGTCGACTTCACCCAGTCGCCGGAGCTCACCACCGTCGCGGCCGGCGCCATCCTCACGGCGGTCGGCTGCGATACGGCGCCGGCGGCGCTCATCGACCACCTCGGTTACGGCCGTGAAGGCGTCGTCACGCAGACCGAGCTCGCCGAGCTCATGGACGACTGGGAGGAGCAGTCCTGGCTCGGCCGGCAACCGGCTCGCGAGATCGTCATGATCCAGTGCGCCGGCTCGCGCGACCGCCGCCGGCTGCCCTACTGCTCCCGGCTGTGCTGCATGATCGCGCTCAAGCACGCCATCCGGCTGCGCGCCCTGTTCCCGAAGATGAAGGTCACCATCTGCTATCTGGAGTTGCGCGCCGCCGGCGTGGGCTACGAGAACTGGTATCTCGAGGCGCGGCGCGCCGGCGTGGAGTTCCTGCGTGGCACGCCGCCCAACGTGCAGTTCGACGAGCAGGGCCGCCCCGTGATCGAGGTCGAGGACGTGACCGCCGCGGGCAAGCAGCTGTTGCGGCCCGACCTCGTCGTGCTCTCGACGGGCATGGTGCCGACGATCGACGCCGACCGCATCGCCTCCGTCCTGAACGTCGATCTGGACGAGGACGGCTTCATCGAGATCCTCGACCGCAAGAACCGCGCCACCGAGACCACAGCCGAGGGCGTGTTCGTCTGCGGCTCGGCGGCCGGCCCCAAGGCGCTCGTCGAGGTCAACACCGAGGCGTCGGCCGTGGCCAGCGAGATCCACAACTTTCTGATCTCGGCCGGCCGCCGCATGGCGGCCTCGTCGAGGGTCGAGGCGGCGGCCTGTGTGGGCTGCGACACCTGCGTCACGATGTGTCCGTTCGGTGCGATAGAGCTCGTCGAGCGCCCCGCCGATGCGCCGCGCCCCGCCGAGGTCAAAGACGACGGCAAGCTCGCGGTCATCGACGAGCAGGCCTGTCGCGCCTGCGGCATCTGCGCCGCCAACTGCCCCGAGATGGCGATCGTCCACAACCTCGACGACGAGGCCCTCTTCGGACGGCTGGCGATCATGACCGAGGGGGTCGACCGGCCGGTGATCGGCTTCTACTGCAAGGAGTGCGCAGGGGCGGCCATCAGCCTCAGCGGTTTGCGC
Source organism: uncultured Actinomycetes bacterium (assembly GCA_963751565.1). Classification (GTDB taxonomy): domain Bacteria; phylum Actinomycetota; class Thermoleophilia; order UBA2241; family UBA2241; genus Bog-752. The sequence continues at coordinate 178,871 of CAVVVA010000010.1, forward strand.
CACGACGTCTATCCCGAGAACGTGCGGCTTGTCCAGCTGCCCTGTCTGGGACGCATCAGCGCGCTGCACCTGGCCGAAGCCGCCCGGCTCGGCGCCGCCGGCGTGTTCCTCGCCGGCTGCGCCGAAGGCCGCTGCCAGTACCGCCGCGGCGACCTGTCGGCGGCCGATCAGGTCAAGCTGGCCGGCGAGCTGCTCGCCGAGGCCGGCCGCAGCATCCCTCTCGAGCTCTGGCACCTGTGCGCCGTGGACCGCCACACCGTGGGTCGCCGCATCCGTCACTTCTGCGCCGTCGCCGCAGGCTCCGGCGCCGACGGCGCCGCCATGCCGTCAGCCGTGGTCTCCGCGGGGACCGCGACCTGTCAGGGAGGTGAGGACTATGCCCATGTCGGTGGCTGAGTCCGCCTACGAGACCGTCTTCGCGCTGGCCGGGCAGTGCCGGCAGTGCTACCAGTGCGGGCAGTGCGTGGGCGCCTGCCCCAGCGGCTTCGACCTGCAGCAGGGACCGCGGCGCATCGTGCGGCTGATCCTCGCGGGCGACGTCGAGCATCTCCTCGAAGCTGAAGACGTTTGGCGCTGCAGCGAGTGTCGCGCCTGCACCGACGCGTGCCCCATGGAGGTGCCGGTCGCCGACATGATGGCCGCCGTGCGCGCGCTGCAGCGCGCGCACGGCGGCCCCCGCTGTGCGGAGCGGGCCGCCGCCGACGTGGCCGACAGGCGTTTGGCGGCCAGCCCGCGCATAGACAACATGGCGTTCGGCGTCGGCATGGCCGCGAGGGGATATGTCCCCAAAGACGTGGTCGGCGCGGCCGGCGCGGCGGCCAGGATCGTCAAGGGCATGCTCGACAGGGGCGAGCCGGCGGCGGGCGGCGCTACCGAACCGGCGGCGGGCGGCGCTGCCGCGCCGCCCGCCGCCGCACCGCGGCCGCTCTACGCCGGCTGCGCGCTGCCCCAGGACCGCGAGGCGCACGCCCTGACCCACAAGGTCGCCCGCGACCTGGGTCTGCCGCTGGTCGAGGCCGGTGAGGCCGGCTGCTGCGGCCACCCGACGCGCGGTCGCGTCGCGGCGAAGTACGCAAGCGACGAAGCCGTCCTCACGGCCTGCCCGGCCTGCGACCAGGGGCTGCGCGACTGCGGACTTGCCACCACGCCGCTCTGGCAGGTCCTCGTGGAGCACGCCGAGAGAAGCGGTCGGGCGCTCCGCGCGGCGCAGCCCGGGTTCGTGCCGTACGTCGGGTGCCTGAGCGATCGCGGCCCGGCGCTGAGCTCGCTCAGCGCGGCGGCCGCGCTCGCCGGCGCCTCGGTCCACATGAGCTACCCGTCGCTCCACGCCGGCTGCTGCGGCGCCCTCGGCGGCATGTACCGGGGCGCGACCGAGGCGGTCGCCAAGCTGATCGCCTTCGCCCAGACCAACAACGCCCCCATCGTCACGCCGTGTCTGCTGTGCCGCGACAACGTCCGCTCCGCCGTTCGCAAACGCGGCGGCAACACCCCCGTCTACTTCTGGCCCGAGTTCTTCCAGGCCGCCGGGCCGGCCGAGTCGTTCCAGGGAGACCCCGATGACTGAGACGCCCCGCAAGAAGTCCGCCGACGCTGCAGCCGGCGCCCCGGCCGGCGCCCCGGCCGCCGCCGCGTCGGCCGCCGACGTCCCGGGCGCCGATGCGCCGGGCGACCAGGCTGTCCGCGTCAATCCCTACGCCGTGATCGCCGAGGGCGAGTTTCACGAGCGCCCCAAGGCGCGCATGGATCTGGTCTCGCGCATCCTGAACGACCCCCGCATGCACGACCACAAGGAGGGCTTTCTCTCCTGCCTGCAGTGCGGCGTGTGCACTTCGGGCTGCCCGGCGGCGCGCTTCACCGAGTACACGCCGCGCGAGATTGCCCGCCGCGCCTACGAGGGCGACCCGTCGCTGCTCGAAGACGACAGCGTGTGGTTCTGCTTCTACTGCTACACCTGCCAGAGCCGCTGCCCGCGCAAGAACAGCGTGGCGGTGATCAACCAGGTGATCCGCTCCATGCAGGTCGAGAGCGGCTACGGCATCAAGCACGTCGCGATGTTCGCCGCCTGGGGCGAGCAGTTCTACGACAAGGGCATGGGCGGCACACCGCACGTGTTCTTCAGCGACATCGCCGAGGCGTGGGGTCCGAAGTGGAAGGAGTTCATCGCCAACCGCGACGCCCTGCGTGAGGAGATCGGCGTGGGCAACATGTACCCGTCCGACGAAACCGTGAAAGAGGTGCGCACCATCATGGAGCAGACCGGCTTCAAGGCGCGCCTCGAGAGCCTCGGCGCCTGGGGCGGCCACCGGCCCGACGACGCCGAGTAGAAGACAGGCTTCGCGCTCAAGCTCCCGGCCCAAGCTCGCGGCCCGGCATCCCGGTCCGGGATCCCGGCCCAGGATGCCGACTCATGATCCCGGCCGCGCGTCGATCCAGCCCGCGCCTGGGTATAAGCAGGACAGTAGTTGTCCTGTTTTTTGCGGAAGGGAGCGCCCATTGGCCACCGACCCAGCCGCGGCGGTCGCCGCGTCGCTTGCCGAGGCGCGGCTGCTGTGGGCGCCCCGGTTCGAGGTCATTCCGGTGAGCGGCATCGAGAACGGCCTGACCGCGCTGCCCGCCGGCACGACGGTGACCGTCACGGCCTCGCCGCGACACGGCATGGAACGCACGCTCGAGGTCAGCGGCGAGCTCGCCGCTCGCGGGTTCAGGGTGGTGCCGCACCTGGCGGCGCGCATGATCGCCGGCCCCGACCAGCTCGCGCACTTGGTCGAAGGCCTCGCCGCAGCGGACATCCACGAGGCGTTCGTCGTGGGTGGCGATGCGTCTCCGCCGGCCGGCGAGTACCGCGACGCCGGGGACCTTCTCGATGCGCTGCGATCTCTCCCGCACACTCTCACGCGGATCGGCGTCGGCGGCTATCCCGAGGGCCACCCGCTCATCGCCCCGGCGAGCCTGCTCCAGGCTCTGCGTCGCAAGCAGCCCGGCGCCGACTACCTCGTCACCCAGCTCTGCTTCGACCCCTCCGCACTGGTGGCCTGGATACGCTCCATCCGGGAGGACGGGATCAAGCTGCCCGTGGTCGTCGGCATGCCCGGCGCAGTCGAGCGCCGCAAGCTCGCCGAGATCTCGCTCAAGACCGGGGCCGGCGCCTCACTGCGCTACCTGACCAGACACGGCCGACAGATCGCCACCATCGCCCGCTCCCGCCGCTACGACCCGACGCCGCTCGCGCGGGCGGTCGCGGCCCATCTCGACGATGCCGACCTGCGGATCGAGGGCGTGCACCTGTTCACGTTCAACCAGGTCGAGGCGACCCAGGCCTGGGCCCGACGCGCCGCGGCGGCATGACGCCGTCCGCCCGCCGGTGTGACCCCGCTGGGCGTCGGACTCCCGCAGCACGCGTGATCGCCCGCGTCGGCCTCTGGCGGCACGGGCGCTCGCCGGCGCTGGCCTCTCGCGGCGCCGGCATCCGGCGGCGCCGGCGCTCGCCTGCTAGAATTGCCGCAGATGCCTCGCGCGGAGCCGCCGGGGCGCCCGACCGCAAAGGAGCGATGTCCGTGGCCAAGGTACGCGTCAAGCTGCCGCTCGGCGTCACCTATCCCGAGCCGCCGCGCGAGCTCGAGGTCGAGGGCGCGACCATCGCAGAGATCGTCAAGGCCGCCATTGCCGCCGAGCCGCGTCTCGAGCCCCGCATCTACAAGGATGGCAAGCTGTTCGTCGGCGTGTTCGTCAACGACCGCAACATGAGCGCCCTGGGCGGCTTCGAGGCGCCCGTCTCGGACGGCGACGTGCTGCGCGTCATGCCGCCCATCGCCGGCGGCTGAACCGCCCGGCGCCTGGACCACACTCCCATGCTCGCCGACGCTCCAGAGACGGCTCACCAATGACGGATCTCTCCGACTCCCGGCAGCAGCTCCGCGACCTGGCCGCCGAGCGCGACGCGGTCATCCTGGCGCACAACTACCAGCGCCCGGAGGTGCAGGACGCGGCCGACTTCGTGGGCGACTCGCTGGAACTGGCCCGCAAGGCGGCCGCCACCGACGCCGCGGTGATCCTGTTCTGCGGCGTGCACTTCATGGCCGAGACGGCCAAGATCCTCTCGCCGGACAAGACCGTGCTCATGCCCGACATGCAGGCCGGCTGCCCGATGGCCGACATGGTCACGGTCGAGGGCCTGCGCGCCCTCAAGGCGCAGCACCCCGACGCGGCCGTGGTCGCCTACGTCAACACGAGCGCCGAGATCAAGGCCGAGGTCGACGTCTGCTGCACGAGCGCCAACGCCCCCGACATCGTCGGGCGCATCCCGGCCGGGCAGCCGGTCATCTTCGTCCCCGACCGCAACCTGGGCGACTGGGTCGCCGGCCGCACGGGCCGCACGAACATGATCATGTGGAACGGCTACTGCCCCGTACACGAGGAGATGACCGTCGAAGAGGTCCGCGCCGCCCTCGACGCCCACCCCGGCGCCGAGCTCATGGCGCATCCCGAATGTGGCCGCGAGGTGCGCGACCTGGCGACCGTGATCACCAGCACGTCGGGCATGCTGCGCTACCCCGCGGGTAGCGCGGCGCGCGTCTTCGTCGTGGCCACCGAGACCGGCCTTCTGCACCGCCTGCGCACGCTCTATCCCGAGCGCGAGTTCGTGCCCGCCGCGCGCGGCGCGATCTGCCCCAACATGAAACGCACCACGCTCGACAAGGCGATCCAGGCGCTCGACGAGGGCCTGAACGAGATCGTCGTGCCGCCCCGGATCGCCGAGCGCGCCCTGGCGGCCGTCGAACGCATGATGCGGTAGTCCGCTGCCGGCGGCCCGCGTGCGTGCGCCCCGCAGTGCGGCGCCAACGCCCGCGACGTCCGCCCGCGCGCGTATGCTGTCGCCATGACCCGCACCGGCGACGACCTCGAGACCATTCCCGGCATCGGCCCCAACATGGCGGCGCACCTGCGCAGGCTCGGCATTCGCGGCGTCGCCGACCTGCGCGGCCAGAGCCCCGAGGCGCTCTACGAACGCGACCGCGAGCTTGCCGGCGGCAGGCTCGATCCGTGCGTGCTCTACACCTACCGCTGCGCCGTCTACTTCGCCTCCACCGACCGGCACGACCCGGTGCTGCTCAAGTGGTGGAGCTGGAAGGACAGGGCCTTGGTCTAGCCCTGGCCGCGGCGCCCCAGCCGCGGCGCTCCGGCCATGGCGCCCCGGCCGACGCGTTGGCCCGCAGCCGTCGAGCGCATGATGCGCCGGGCTAGTCCGCGGCCACCTGCAGCACCGCCGCGCCGCGGATGCCGTCGTGCTTGAGCGCGATCAGCGCGTCGTTGGCCTGCTCGAGCGGAAAGACCTGGATCTCTGTCGTTACGGGAATGGCCGCCGCGAGGCGCAGCAGCCCGGCCGCGTCGCGCCGCGTCGAGTTGGTGACGCTGCGGATGACGCGCTCCCGGTAGATCAGCGGATACTCGATGGGCGGCACGGGCGACGAGTAGATGCCGCCCAGGGCGACCGTGGCGCCCTTGTCCAGGACCTTGAGCGCGTCGATGACCAGCTCGCCGGCGGGAGCGAAGATGATGGCCGCGTCGAGTCTGGTCTCCGGGTCGCCGCCGGGCGCCTCGCCGGCCGCGCCGGCCCACACGGCGCCGAGCTCGCGGGCCAGCCGGCGATGCTTCTCTTCACGCGTGAAGGCATAGACCTCGGCGCCCCAGTAGCGCGCGATCTGCAGGCAGATGTGAGCGGCGGCGCCGAAGCCGTAGAGACCGAGGCGGCGGCCGGCGGCCGCGCCGGGTCCGGCGGGGCCGCCGGCCGCCTCCCTGCCGCGTCCCCAGGGCACGAGCCCCGAGATGCACAGCGAGCGGTAGCCGATGATGCCGGCGCAGAGCAGCGGCGCCGCGGCGAGGTCGCTCAGGTTCTCGTGAAGAGCGTAGCTGAACGCCGCCGGCGCCACCACGAACTCGGCGTAGCCGCCGTCGACGTCCCAGCCGGTGAACCTGGCGTTGTCGCAGAGGTTCTCGTCGCCGCGCCGGCAGTAGCGGCAGACACCGTCGGTCCAGTGCAGCCAGGGCACGCCGACCCGGTCGCCGAGCGCGTGCTCGGTCACGCCCTCGCCGAGCTCGGCGACCCGGCCCACGATCTGGTGTCCCGGCACGACCGGCGACTTGTGCGGCGCAAGCTCGCCCTCGCAGACGTGCAGGTCGGTGTGGCACACGCCGCAGGCGTTCACCGCGATCAGGATCTCGCCGGGACCGGGATGCGGCCGCTGGAGCTCGACGAGCTCCAGCGGCCGCTCGTCGATCGGCTTCGGCTGGCGCAGCAGCATGGCTCTCATGGAGACCTCCGCGAGTCGTTGCGACGAATGATACCCGCTGTTTGGAAGAGCTGCCGACCACGCGTTGCGAACCCGGGGAGAACCACGTGCCACCCGATCGACACGTCTGTCCGGCGGCCCGGGGTTCGGCGGCGCGAGGCGCGCCGGGCCCGAGCGCGCGCGAGGCTACGGCAGCGTCATCACGTAGGACTTCCAGCCCCCGTAGAAGCGGTCCCACGAGACGTGGAGGTCGCGGCGCACCACCTGCTTGATCGCCGCACCGGTGAGCGAGCTGTCGGCGACGTCGACGCAGAACCGCTTCACCGTGGCCTGGCCCCAGTCGGCCAGGAGGTACTTAACGAGGGCGCCGCCCTCGAGGTAGGCGAGGGTCACGCGCGCCATGCGCACGCCGTTCCACAGGTCGGGCTTGGCGAAGGTCGCAAGCAGCGGCATGCTCCTGTTGCCGGCGGCCACCTCGGCCCGCAGCGGCGAGTAGCTGCGGGCGCCCTCGACGGCCGTCGCCAGGCCCTCGAGCAGCAGCGGCGGGGCGTGCTGGGTTGCGTAGAACCAGCGCCAGGTGAGGGTGTGGGTCACCTCGTGAGCGAGCATGTGCTCGGTCCAGGGATCGGCGGGAGCGAGCGCCGACGCGAGCACGCCCACATCGGTCGGCCACCAGAGCTTCGTCGATGTCGTAGTGGGCAGCCGGGCGAAGAACTGCTCACGCTCCAGGGCCTTTGTCTGGCCCAGGTAGTCCGTGACTTCGGCGGCCGACGAGTACAGGAAGACGACGATCGGCCGGTCGCCGGTCACCCCCAGCACGGCGCGCACGTCGGCGCGGGCCTGCGGCATGTCGCCGGCGAGCTCCTCGGCGAGCGGCCGCCAGCTCTCGTCGAACACCACCACCGCGCCGTCGCGCACGATGGCGTGCGGTGTGCGGAAGGCCATGAAGTACTCGTGAGCAATGCCGGCGGGCGACCGATCGCCGGTGGCCAGGAGCCGTCCGCCGGCCCGTCCGACAACGAGCAGCCGCTCGGCGACCACGCGGTCGGGCGGCCCGGCGGAGCCGGGCCGCCCTTCGATCTTCACGTCGAAGACGCCGGGCTGTCCGCTTATCGACGTGACCAGCGCGTGCAGACCCCTCCAGGGGATCGGCGCCAGGTGGCGGTAGAGACTGCCCAGGGCTTGGGAGGCGGAGCGACTCCTCGCCGGCAGCGCCGCCTCCCAGGCCGCCTTGTGACGCGCCACGAGCGACACCAGACCGGCGTCGATCCAGCGCTGGACCGGAGCCGGACTCACAACAGCGGTCGTCGACGCCGGGGGAGCGATGACGACGGCGTGGCGCTGCGGCGCCGCCCGGAATGCCTCGACGAAGCTCCCGGCGGCGAGCGCCGCCAGCGCGACGATGAGCGCCACCAGGAGCGGCGCCCCAACAGAACGACCGAACACGCGACGGACCTGCATCGCTCCAGAGTAGCACCCGGCGCAGCGGGCGGCACCGGCGGCGGCGGGCGGCACCGGGGCGGCGGGCGGCACCGGGGCGGCGGGCGGCACAGGGGCGGCGCAGGTACGGCTGGTCGCAGGCGCAGGATGTCCCGGCGCCGTCCGCCGCTGGCGCCGCCCGCCGCCGGCACCGTCCATGGCGACTGCGGCGCGTTGGAGTGGCGTCCGCCGCACCCACGGCTCGCCGCCGGGTGCGGCCGGGACTACCAGGCGAGCGCCGGGTGCGGCAGAATGTGACAGATGAAGGCCAGATGACCCGATGAGACGCCGACCCCACCGGCCTGAAGGCCGCCAGCACCGCCCCGGCGACGGAGACCCGGTGGCGCGCTACCGCGCGCGGCCGGTGAAGACACCGGGACGCGTCGCTCTGATCGTGATCGGCCTCGTGGCGCTCACCATCGTCGCGGCGGTGGCGTTGGCCGCGGCGTTTTCGCCGGGCGGCGGGGGCGGCTCCGCCGCCCCCGCCGCCCCCGCCCCCGCCGCCGGGTCGCGCTCGAGCGCCGCCTCGACCGCCACGAAGCCGGCGACCGCTTCGGGCCTCGTCTCGCCGGGCGGCAGTCCCGTGCCGGCAGCGTCGTCGACCCCCAGCGTGAGCGTGGTTTCGGGAGGCGACACCATCGGCGACCGGGGCGTCAAGGCCTACATCGCCGCGCATGGGGCCGACGCGGTCTTCGCCGGCATCGCGCCCGTGCTGCGCTCGGCCGACGTCGCCTGGGTGAACCTCGAGTCGCCGCTCACCACCATCAGCGACCCCTACCCCGGCAAGGACGTCCACTTCCAGGGCGATCCCCGGCTCGCCGCCGGCCTGGCCGACGCCGGCGTCGACGTCGTGAACATGGCCAACAACCATGCCGTCGATCAGGGCCAGGCGGGCCTGCTCGACTCGATCCGCAGGGTCGAGGCGGCGGGCATACGGGTCGTCGGCGCCGGCAGGAACGCGGCCGCCGCCCGGCTGCCGGCCATCATCCGTACGAGCAGCGGCGCGACCGTCGGCTTTCTCGGCTGGACCGACATCATCTGGCCGGGCTACGAGGCCGGCGCCGGCCCCGGCGTGGCCACGGCGCGCACCGACATGCGCCTGGTGGAGCAGGCCATCCGGCAGCTCAAGCGCCGGGTCGACTACGTCGTCGTCTGCTTTCACTGGGGCGTCGAGTACACCGACACGCCGGTCGCCGCCCAGATCGCCGAGGCCCACGCCGCGATCGATGCCGGCGCCGACATGGTGATCGGCCATCATCCCCACGTCCTGCAGGGCGCCCAGCTCTACAGGGGCCATTTCATCATCTACAGCCTGGGCGACCTGGTGTTCGATCACTACAGCCTGGCCACCGGCCAGACGGTGCTGGTCAGGGCCATCCTGTCGCCGCACGGCGTGAAGGTCACGCTGATCCCGGTCTACGCTTCGGCAAGCGGCATCCCGGCGATCGTCACGGGCGCCGCCGGACATGCCATACTGCTCCATATGCAGCAGCTCTCCGCAGCCCTCGGGACCCGGCTGACGATCTCGGGCGACCGCGCCTACGTGCGCTCGGCCGGCTCGTGATCCCCGTCCTGTTCCACATCGGGCCGGTCACCATCTACAGCTTCGGCGTGATGGCGGCGACGGCGCTGGTCGCCGCCAGCTACGTGGCCTACCGTCTGCTGCGCACGCGGGGCGTGTCGTTCGAGTTCGCCTACGAGCTGCTGTTCGTCGCGGGCATCGGCGGTTTTGCCGGGGCGCGCCTGTACTACATGGTCCAGCACTGGGCCGACGTGAGGGGCGATCTTCTGCACAACACCTTCAGCGGCTCGGGCTTCACGTGGTACGGCGGCCTCATGGGCGGGTTCGTGTGCGTGGCGCTGTGGAGCCGGCTGCGGCACGTGCCGCTGGGCCTCATGGCCAACGCCGCCGGGCCGGCGGTGGCGATCGGCTACGCGATCGGGCGCATCGGCTGCCTGCTGTCGGGCGACGGCGACTACGGCAGCCCCACGAAGTCGTTCATCGGCATCGCCTTCCCGCACGGCACGGTGCCGACCCCCCCGGGAGTCAAGGTCTGGCCGACGCCGCCCATGGAGACGATCACCATGCTCCTCGTCTGCTGGGTGCTGTACCGCATGGCCAAGCGCCCGCAGCCCGGCTGGTATGTGTGGGGCTGGTTCATGGTTCTGGCCGGCGTCGAGCGCTTCCTGATCGAGTTCATCCGCCGCAACCCGGTCGTCTTTCTCGGGCTGCGCACGCCGCAATGGGAGTCGGTCGCCAGCGTGGTGATCGGCGTCGCCGTCATCCTTTTCACGCGCAACCGGGAGACGGTCGAGGCTTCGCTCGAGGCGGCGCGCGCAGCGCCGCGCCGTGGCCGCGCCTGACCAGCGGTCAGACGCGCGCCGACACCGGCACCAGCAGCAGGGGGCAGGGCGCGTCTTCGAGGATGGCGCGCAAGAACATCGAGCGCCCCTCGCTGAACGCGCGCGCCCAGGCGAGCACGACCAGATCGGCGGGCAGCCTGGCGGCTTCTTCGACGATCACCACCGGCGGGTCACCGACACGCACGATCGTGCGATGGCGGCCGCCCTCGGGGCAGGTCGCGAAGCGCATGGTGAACTCCTCGTGCCACGACGACCACTCGTACTGCTCCTGATCGACCATGCGGGGCGCCGGCAGGCTGCCGGGCTCGTCGGGGGTGTCCGCGGTGCCCACGTGCAGCACGACGATCTCGCGGCCGCGGCCGCAGAAGGCCTCTTCGGTCACACGCATCGCCTCTGAGCTCGACGGGCTGCCCTCGAGGGGCACGACGATGCGACGCAGCGACGAGATCGGCCGCATGCCGGGGCGCATGACGAGCAGGGTCTGCGGCGCGCCGGCGAGCAGGGCGTCGGCCACAGGGCCGACGCCCTGCTCGCCGGCGCGCCGCAGCGCAAAGGCGACCACGTCGTCGTCCCGGGCGGCGGCCAGGATGATCTCGACCGGGTCGCCGACCTCCTCCTGGATCGCGGTGTTCGTCGAGAGGCGCGCCGGCAGCTCGAGACCCGGCGCGTCGGCGCTCGGCTTGACGTGCAGCACCCGCACCGGCCAGCCGCTGACGTGCGAGACGGCGCGCGCCGAAGCGAGCAGCTCTTCGCCCCCGGGTCCGGCGTCGAGGGTCACGAGCAGGTTCATGTCTCCTCCTCCCAGGTGCTTCGCGCACCCTTGCGGAAGTGATGGACGCCGAGGGTCAGCTTGCGTTTGCGCCGCCCGACCATGACGGTCGCCGGAGCATCGCCGACGGTCAGATCGATCTCGCCGCGGCGCACCGCGACGTGGAACCGGGAGCCGCGGAACCGCACGGAGAAGTCGAGCGACGTCCACTCCTCGGGCAGGTGCGGATCGATCACGAGCGTCTCGTCGTGGCGGCGCACGCCGCCGAAGCCCATCACCGCCGCCTGCCACAAGCCCGCCCATGGTCGCCATGTGCAGGCCGCGGGCCGCGTTGCCCATGTTGTCGGACAGGTCGATGTCGGCGGCCATGCGGAAGGCTTCGGCGGCCAGGCGGGTCTGGCCCAGCCGCGCCGCCAGGGCGGCGTGGATGCCCGGCGACAACGAGCTGCCGTGGCTGGTGATGGGTTCGTAGTAGCGCAGGTTGGCGAGCGCCGTGTCGGCGGGGATCTCGTCGGGCAGCACGTAGCAGAGCATCACGACGTCGGCCTGCTTGACCACCTTGGACTTGAGCGTCACCTCGCGGCCCAGCAGCAGGTCGGCCGCCATGGGGCGGGCGGCCAGCGCGGCCGGGTCGATCTCGTCCATCTCGTAGAATCCCGCGAACTGTTCGTAGAGCCTGGTGGCCGGGTCGAAGCCGTCGGCCAGCGCCCCGGCCACGTTGCGCCAGTGCGCGAGCTCGCCCGGCGTCAGGCCGATGCGCTCGCCCAGCTCGGCCGCCTGGGCGGCGCCGCGCTCGCCCAGCCACGCCCAGGCGTCGAGCGCGCGCTCAATGTTGTAGCGCGCCATGACGTTGGTGTAGGCGTTGTCGTCGACGCCCTCGTGGTACTCGTCGGGTCCCACGACCATGGGAATGTGGAACCGGCCGAGCTCGTCGCGGCTCGCCCGCGACGCCCAGAAGCGGGCCGTCTCGAGCAGCAGCTCAGTGCCCATGCGCTCCATGAACTCGTCGTCGCCGGTGCCCTTCCAGTACTCCCACGCCGCCCAGCCGACGTCGGCCGAGATGTGATGCTCCATCAGGCCGGACAGAATGGGGATGATCTCGCCGCGCGCGCCGATGCCGTACGGCGGCGTGGTCTCGGTGCCCTTGTCGGCCGACTCCCAGGGAAACAGCGCCCCCTTGTGGCCCAGGTCGCGCGCCTTCTGGCGGGCGCCGTCGAGATTGCGGTAGCGGTAGGCGAGCAGGGTGCGCGCCGTCTCGGGGTGCGTGTAGATGAAGAACGGCACGACGAAGATCTCGGTGTCCCAGAACACGTGGTTGAAGTACGACATACCCGACAGACCGCGGGCGCCGATCGAGACCGTGTCCTTGGAGGGATGGGCCGTGGAGATCATGTGGTAGATCGAGAAACGCAGGGCAAGCTCGGCGTGCGGGTCGCCGCCGACCGACACGGCAGCGTCGGCCCAGCGCTCGCGCCAGGCCGCGACGTGGCGGCGCAGCAGCTCGTCGAACCCGGCGACCTCCGCCTGCTCGAGGGCGCCGAGAGCGGTCGTGGTCGCCGGCGGGCGGCTCTGCGACGAGACCACGGCCGCCACGCGGTCGATCGTCGCCGGCTGGTCGCAGTCAAGCCGGCCGCCGATCACGTCGCGCGACTGCTCGACGTAGCGGGCCACCGGCGAACCGGCCGCCGGCCGGGTCGAGACCGCCAGCACGTGGCCGCCGCCCTTGCGACCCTTCGTGCGCGCCACGAACCCCGTGCCGTTGAGCGACGTGAGCGAGGCCTCGTAGACCGGGCCACCGGCGTGCGACACACCGACACAGGCCTCCCACACCAGGCGTCCGCAGAAGTCCTCGGGGGTGGCCTCGGCGCGCAGGACCATGACGGAACGGTCGGAAAGCGAAGCGAAGCGCGCCGTGCGCACGCGCACGGTGCGTCCGACACGGTCGCGCTGGCGCCAGTAACGAAAGACGACCCCCTGGCTCATGTCGAGCATCCGGCGATGCTCGATGGTCTCACCGTTCATCAGGTTCAGCGGCATGCCTTCGACCAGCAGCCGCAGACAGAGCCAGTCGGGCGCGGTGACCGGCTGACGAATGTGCAGCTCGCCGGTGTCGTCGCCGAAGACGCCGGCCACGAAGGTGGCCGGCGTCGAGGCCGGCGAGCCCTCCTCGAGCGAGCCGCGGGTGCCGGTCTCGCCGTTGGCGACGGTCAGCCACGTCTCGACTTCACGCTCGCGGAACGAGTCGAAGCCCTCGACCTGGAACAGCCAGCCGGGGTCGGCGCTCGGCGACGGAAAGCTCTCGAGCACACGCGCCTTGCGCAGTTCGATCTGCTCGTCCAGGAGCTCGAGGACCGCCGCACGGCCGCCACCCAGGCGGCGCACGCGCCGGGCGCCGCCGTTGGAGCCCGAGCCGACCGAGGCAAAGAAGGCGCCGTGCAGCTCCGGGATCATGAGGCGCCGCGCGCCGCCGTCGCTGGGCCCGAAGTCCTCGCCCACGACGAGCACCTCGCGGGCGTCGTAGTCGCGGTAGCGCACGACCCACTGCAGCAGCCAGCGCATGCTGTCGGCGAAGTCGGTGAGCGAGAACTCGAGGCGGCCGTCGCGCCACGTCACGCAGGGGCGCGGCACGCCGGCGCCGTGCGCCAGACGCGTGGCCAGCTCGACGAGCGCCTCGGGACCGGCGATGCCGGCCGCCGCCAGGCGCGTCTCGTAGGTGTCGCCCGCCCCGGGCCGCGCCAGGGCGATGGTCCGTCGCCAGCGGTCGCCGCCGCGCACGCTGGTCGCCAGCCCGCGCGTCGCCAGGACGTCGCGGACGGTCTCGACCGCGGCCGCAAGCTGCTCGTCTTCGCCGGGCGACACCGGACGGCGCTCGATCAGCCGCGGGCCCGCGGGCCCCAGGACGTACGCTTCGGCGCCGTCGGACAGCAGCAGGAACAGCCGGCCTTCGACGTCGGGACGCGCGCCCAGGCGGGGATCGACTTCGTCGATCCCCGCCTGGGCGATCAGCGCCACATCGACACCGAGCGAGGTCAGCCGCTCGATGCGGGCGCGCAGCTCGGCGGGGGCGGCGGCGGCGCCTGGCGGCGCCGCCGCCGCCCACTCCAGGCACAACACGCGAAAGGCGCGCCCAAGGAGGGTCTTCGTCGAATCCATGGCAGCCGGCAGATGCGTCTCTTCGGGTAGGGCGGTCCGGGCGGGTTCTTCCCACCCCCCTATCGTACGCCAGACAGACCCGACGCGCGCGAAAAGACGCCGCGCCGCTGCCTCTAGAACACCTTCGGCCGCTGTGCGAGCGCTTGGAACGCTCTGAGACTCTCCCGCCACCGGCCCACAGGTTTGCCCCGCGGCCCGGCGATGCATACGAAGGTCACAGGGAGCTCTCAGTATATCCACAGCGGACGGTCGTACAATCCGTCGCAGGGCACGAGGATGCCGCGCGGGCGCCGCGGCCGCGGGTCGCGGGCAACGAGGAGGCGTATGTTGGGCGAAAACCCCAAGATCCTGGTCGTCGATGACGAGGAGAGTCTCACCGACCTGATCGGGCTCGCGCTGCGCTACGAGCAGTTCGAGGTCGAGGTCGCCCACACCGCCAAGGCGGCGCTCGCTGCGCTGTCCGCCTTCCGCCCCGATCTGGTCGTGCTCGACGTGATGCTGCCCGACATCGACGGTTTCGAGGTGGCGCGCCGCATCGCCGCGGAATCGCCCTCGACGCCGGTGCTGTTCCTCACCGCCCGCGACGCCACCGACGACAAGGTGCGCGGCCTTACCCTCGGCGGCGACGACTACATGACCAAGCCGTTCAGCCTCGAGGAGCTGGTCGCCCGTATCCGCGCCGTCCTGCGGCGCACCCAGCGCGACGACGACGCCCACCAGCGCCTCGTCTACTCCGATCTCGAGATGGACGAAGACACCTACCAGGTGCGGCGCGCCGGCACCCGGCTGGAGCTGACCGCCACCGAGTACAAGCTGCTGCGCTACCTCATGCTCAACCGCCGGCGCGTGCTGTCCAAGGCGCAGATCCTCGACCACGTGTGGAACTACGACTTCGCCGGCGACGCCAACGTGGTCGAGATCTACATCAGCTACCTGCGCAAGAAGCTCGACCCCACGGGCCCGCCGCTCATCCACACCGTGCGCGGGTTCGGCTACTGCCTGCGCGACACGCAGGACTGACGCGGTGTCGCTGCGCCTCCGGCTCCTGCTCGCCCTCGTCGGCCTGGTGGCCGCCGGTCTGCTCGTCGCCGACGGCGTGACCTACCTGTCGCTGCAGTCGTTCCTGCTGCAGCGCGTCGACCAGCAGCTTCCCGCAGCGCGCTTCCCGGTGCTGCGCGAGATCGAGAACCAGAGTTCAGGCCTGCCGGGCAACGTGCCGACGGTGCCGCCCAGCGAGGCGGCGAACCTTCCGCCGGGGACGTACGGCTGCCTGCTCGATGGATCGGGACAGATCCTGTTCCCCATCACGTTCTCCTACGGCAACACTGCGGCGGCCACGCCTTCGCTGCCCGCCGGCCTGCCCCAGACCACGGCGCACGACGGCGGGCAGACGACGCTCACGGTGGCGGCCTCGGGCCGCTCCTCGCTGCGCTTTCGGCTGCTCGCCACCCAGTACGGCGGCTCGCCTTACACCCTGGTCGTCGCGATCCCCCTGGCCGAGGTCACGCAGACCCTGCAGCGTCTGCTGCTCGTCGAGGGAATCGTCACCTTCAGCGTGCTGCTCGCCTTGGTACTCCTGGCCTGGTGGATCGTGCGCCGCGAGATGCGCCCGCTCGACGACATGGCGGCGACCGCCGGCGCGATCGCCGCCGGCGACCTGACGCGCCGCGTCGGGCGCGCCGACTCGGGCACCGAGATCGGACGCCTGGGCCTTGCCCTGAACACCATGCTCGGCCAGATCGAGGAGGCCCTCACCAAGAGCCGGAGCTCCGAGAACGCCCTGCGGCAGTTCCTCGCCCAGGCGTCGCACGAGCTGCGCACGCCGCTCTCGTCGATCCGCGGCTACGCCGAGCTGTTCCGCCGCGGCGCCAGGGAGCGCCCGGAGGATCTCGACCTGGCGATGCGCCGCATCGAACAGGAAGCGACCCGCATGGGCGTGCTCGTCGAGGAGCTCCTGCTGCTCGCCCGCCTGGACGAGGGTCGCGCCCTCGAGCGCGAGCCGGTCGATCTGACCCGCCTGGCCGCCGACGCGGTCACCGACGCGAAGATCGTGGCTCCCGGGCGCGAGGTGTCGCTCGAGCAGACCGGCCCGGTCGTGGTGTCGGGCGACGAGAGCCGGCTGCGACAGGTCGTCACCAATCTCGTGGTGAACGCCCTGCGTCACGCCGGCGACGAGGCGCGCGTTGCGGTCCGCACCGGCGTCGCCGACGGCCGGGCGGTGCTCGAGGTCAGCGACGACGGCGTCGGCATGGCGAGCGAGACCGCCGCCCACGCGTTCGAGCCGTTCTACCGGCCCAAGGACGGGCGCGGTCGCGGTGAGGGCACGACGGGACTCGGCCTGTCCATCGTCGCCGCCATCGTCGAGGCTCACGGCGGCGACGTCGATCTGCAGACGGCGCCCGGCCAGGGCGCGCGCTTCAGCGTGCGGCTGCCGCTTGATCTTCCGCCCGAAGAGAGCGCGTCGCCGGCGGGGCAGACCGACGAACGCGGGGCGACGACCGGCACGTGACCGGGTGAGAAGACCGGGTGAGAAGGTAGACTGGGGCCGGCCGTCAACCACCCCAGGAGCCGCAGCGCGATGAAGTTCGATGTGCCGTACGTCCGCCGGCAGTTCCCTGCCCTGAGTCGCACGATCGAGGGCCACCCCGTCGCCTACTTCGACAGCCCGGGCGGCACCCAGGTGCCCCAGCGCGTCGTCGACGCCGTCACCGACTACCTCGTCAATCACAACTCGAACACGCACGGCTACTTCGCCACCACCATCGAGACCGACCACCTGCTGGCCGACGCCCGCGACGCCCTCGCCGACCTGCTCGGCTGCGACTGGGACGAGGTGGCCTTCGGCGCCAACACGACGACGCTCAACTTCCTGCTCGCCCACAGCCTCGCCCGCGACCTCAAAGAGGGCGACGAGGTGGTCATCACCGAGCTCGATCACGAAGCCAACCGCGGGCCCTGGATCTCGCTCCAGGACCGCGGCGTGGTCGTGCGCGAGGTCCCCGTCGACACGGCGACCTGCTCACTCGACTGGGACGCCTTCGAGCGCACCGTGAACGAGCGCACGCGGATCGTCGCCGCCGTGTGGGCCAGCAACGCCGTCGGCACCGTGAACGACGTCGCGCGCGTCGTGGAGCTGGCCCGCTCGGTCGGCGCCCTGACGGTGATCGACGCCGTGCACTACGCGCTCCACGGCGTGATCGACGTCGCCGCCCTGGGCTGCGACTTTCTGCTCTGCTCGGCCTACAAGTTCTTCGCGCCCCACGTCGGCGTTCTTTACGCCCGCCGCGAGGCCGCCGAGCTCGTTCGCCCCTTGCGCCTGCGCACGCAGCTGCGCGAGACGCCGTTCAAGTTCGAGACGGGCACGCTCGACCACGAAGGCATCGCTGGCGCGGCGGCCGCCGTCGAGTTCATCGCCGACCTGGGGCGGCACCACCTGCGCCGCGTCGCCGCCGACCCGCGGCTGGCCGGGCGCCTCGAAGCGCTCGACGGCCGGCGCCGCCGGATCGTCGCCGGGATGGTCGCCGGCGAGGCCTATGAGCAGCCGCTCGCCGCTCATCTGATCCAGGGCCTGCGCGAGATGCCCGGCGTGACCGTCTACGGCCCGCCCGACGGACATCCGCGCACCTCGACCGTGGCCTTCACGGTGGGCGCCCTGCGCCCCGAGGAGGTCTGCCGCCGCCTCGGTGGCGAGGGGCTGTTCCTCTGGGACGGCCACTTCTACGCGATCCGGCTCGTCGAGCGGCTCGGCTTGCTGGAGCGCGGCGGCCTTGTGCGCGCCGGCCTGGCTCCCTACACGACCGCCGACGAGGTCGAGCGCCTGCTCGACGCCGTGCGCCGGCTGGCCGCCGGCGCGTAGCGAAGAACCGCATGGCCGGCATCGTCACCCGCACCGTCTGCCTGCTGGGCTTCGGCAACGTGGGCCGCCGGTTCTGCGAGCTCGTCGCCCGCAAGGGCGACGAGCTCGCCGACGCGCACGGCCTGCGCCTGCTCTTCACGGCCGTCGGCACCGGCTCGCACGGCAGCCTCCTGGCGAGCGCCGGCCTGACGGCCGGCGAGGTGCTCGCGGTCGCCGCAGGCCGAGGCGAAGGCGAGAGCGGTGCCGAGCCGGCGAGCGGGAGCGGCGGCAGGCTGGGGAGCCTGAGCGGTCCCGGCCCAACGATGTTCCCCGATCCCGTCAGGCCCGGAATCGAGCTGATCGCGACCAGCCGGGCCGATCTGCTCGTCGAGGCGACCCCGCTCGATCCGTACGGCGGCCGCGTGGCGATCGCTCACCTCGAGGAGGGCCTGAACCGTGGCATGGACGCGATCACCGTCAACAAGGGACCGATCGCCTGGGACTACCGGCGCCTCGCCGACCTCGCCGCGGCGCGCGGCCGGCGCCTGCTGTTCGAGGGCGCTGTGATGGACGGCTGTCCGGTCTTCAGCCTGTTCCGCTCGTGCCTGCCCGGCTGCCGCCTGCTCGGCTTCGAGGCCGTTCTGAACTCGACCACGAACTACATCCTCGACGCGATGGGCGAGGGCGTCGGCTTCGCCGACGCCCTCGCCCACGTCCAGGCCGAAGGCTACGCCGAAGCCGATCCCTCCCACGACATCGACGGCCACGACGCCGCCGCCAAGACCGCCGCGCTCGCCAACGTCCTGATGGACGCCGGCATCACCCCCGACGACGTGCCCAGAGACAGCATCCGCGGCGTGACGGCGCAGCGGCTGGCCGCGGCGCGCGCGGCCGGAAGGAGGCTGCGCGTGGTGTGCTCGGCAGGGGCACTCGATGGGGCGCCCGGCGAGGGAATCGACGGGGCGGCGTCCTTACGGAACGTCGCGCAGGGCGCGCGCGTGCGCGCCGCGGTCCGCCTGACCGAGCTCTCGCCCGAGCATCCGCTCTTCAGCGCCGGCGGCTCGACCCTGTCGGTGCTTCTCCACACCGATCTCATGGGCACCGTCCAGATAGCCGAGCGCGACGCCCTGCCCGACCAGACCGCCTACGCGGTCTACGCCGACCTGCTGGCCATCCACGAAGGGCGGTAGTAGGCGTGACCCGCCCGGCGCGAGCGGCCGGACCCTTCGGGTGCGTTGCTCGCCGGCCACGCCCTCGTCGTCGCGCGACGGGCGCGCCTGCTACTCGGCGCTGCTCAGCGCCTGCCTGAAGCGCACCGTCGCGGCGACGCTCCAGTCCACGTGGTCGTTGCGCGCCCCGAGAAGGTCCTTGAACAGCGGCGAGCTGTCGCCGGTGGCGTAGCCCACGACGTTGGCGGCGCCGATGTCGTAGGTCGCCTGCAGCCAGGCGACCAGGCGCAAGCCGGCGTCGAGCTGCCGGGGCCGCGAGAAGATCTGCGCGATCGCTTGCGACGGATCCGATCCGGCCGGCTGGACGAACTCGACGCCGATGGCGCACCAGTCGAGGCCGACCGCCTGCCGGCAGCGCACGTCGAGCGGCACCTGCTGGTAGACGGCGCCGTCCTGCTCGATCACGAAGTGAGCCGCGACCCCCGGCAGCTCACCCCCGACGGGGGCGTTCGACGCGAAGACGGCGTGCGCGGCGGCGTACGTCGACGTGGCCGTGTAGTGCAGCACGATCGCCTGCGGATGGAGGACCCAGGTCGCCCGGCCGTAGTGACGCCGACTGTAGGCGGCCATCTCCGCTTTGCGCTGGGCGCCGTAGGGAACGAGGTCCTGCACGATCGCCGGGGCGACGACCTGCGACTGACCGGCCGTCGGACTGGGGCTCGGGCCGGTCGTCGGGCCGGCGCTCGACGCCGGCGACGGACTCGACGCCGACGACGGGCTCTGCGTCGTGGCAGGCGAGGACGACGGCGAGCCGGCCGGCCGGCTCGCTGCCGTGACACCGGCGCGCCAGGGCTGCCAGACGGCGGCGCCGGCCACCGCGGCCCCGACGATCACGACCGCGGCCAGCGCGAAGAGGCGGCGCCGACGCCTGCGCCGGCGAGACTCTTCGCGCCTCTCCATGCGCTGGCCCGGCTCGCCGGGACGCCGCCGCTGATCGAAGAAGTCGTTCACCCGGGGTCAGTCCTCACGATCGAAGAAACCGTTAACGCAGAGTCGGTCGTCATGATCGAAGACATCGTTGACGCATAGTCTGTAGTCACGATGGTCGGCCACTTCAGGCCACTCCGCGCCAGTCTAGCCGATTGCGTCGCGCAGAGCGGTCAGACGGCCACGGCCAGCACGGTCACGCCGACGAGCGTGCAGCCGATGCCGACCCACTGGTGGCGGCGCGGTCGCCCGCGCAGGAAGGCGACTCCGAGGATGACGGCGAACGTGCCGAACTGGGTCGCGGTGACCGCCGCCACCGTGAGCGGGCCCATCGCCAGGGCCATCGTGAAGAACACGAGGCCGCAGAGCTCGAGCACTCCGGCGCCCACGGCGGTCTCGCGCTGCCTTCTGGGCAGGGCGATCCCCCCGGTGAGCAGCGCGGCGGGCGCCGCGATGACCAGGGAGACCGAGCGCGAGATCGCCGCCTGTGACAGCCAGCTGATGTCGTGGGCGAAGCTGTAGAACACCGCGACACAGCCAAACAGAAGACCCGACGCGATCGCCCAGGGAACACCCTTCGCGGTCTTCGCTCCGCCTTCGAACGAGGCCAGCACGGCGCCCACGACGCAGAGCGCGAGCGCCAGGCCGAGCAGCGGGGTGATGTGCTGACCCGAGCAGCACGAACACGGCCGCGGCGTAGGCGCCCTGCAGCGCGTTCAAGGCTGATATCAGACCGAGGTCGCCGCGGCGCAGGCCGCGCAGCAGGCACAGGAAGGCGCCGAAGTAGGCCACACCGGCCAGCGCCGCCGCGCCGGCGGCGCGCCACTGCGCGCCGCCGCTCGGCAGTCCGTCGACCAGCAGCGCGATGGGCACGATGATCAGCGCGCCGGTGATCAGCACCCAGGCGACCTGCGTGAGCGCCCGCGCGGCCCGCGTGACGCGCTGCGAGAGCAGGTCGCTCGTGGCATACGACAGCGCGGACGACAGACCGACGAGGATGGTGAGCACGGCGGTAGTCTACAGGAGCGCTTGCCGGGGCTCGCGCGGCGTCGATCCAGAGGAGTGAACCCCGGGGCTTGCGGGGCGCGGTTCGCGATTCCCGTCCATCGACCACGGCGACGGGCCGGCCACAAGAGGCGAGCTGGGCAGAAGTCCGAAACTTCCCAGCCTAAGGCTAAGGCCCCGTCATGAAGGGATGACGGCCGGGGAAGACTTGCCGGAAAGACGCTCGTGCATGTCGAGCGCCCGCTTGAGCTCGCCGCGTGTGCCCATCTTTTCGAACAGCCGGATCGCCTCGCCGAGCAGGTCCTCGCAGGCCGCGTCGCCCTCGGCGCACGCCGCCCTGGCCTCGGCGAGCACGACGAGCGCCAGTCCGCGTGCGTACCGAGATCCGGACGCATCCGCCAGCTCAAGACAAGCTTCAAGCGCTGCCACGGCCGCCTCCGGCCACCGGCGCGATCGCCGGCACGCCTCGCGCGCGCCTCGCGCGCGCCGTGACGATCTGCGGACCTAGCGATCCGCGGACGTTGCCAGCTCTGGGGCCAGAAGGTCGGCCCGCACGACGCCGTCGGAGTCGGCGGGAGGCGCGACACTGAGAGCGCGACAGACGGTCGGGGCGACGTCGACGAGCGAGACGAACCCCTCAAGGTCGGCTCCCGTCGCCGCCCCTGCGCCCGAGAAGAGACACATGGCCGGCATTCCCCAGTCGCCCTCCGACAGCACAGCGTCCGGAAGCATGGAGCCGTGGACCTCCGAGAACTCGGGTCGCAGCGCGTAGACGACGTCGCCGACGCCGTCGCAGCGCAGGCCGTACCCGGCAGCGTCTTCCCTGGGTACGACGAGGCTGAACGGACAGAGGTCTGTGACAGGGTCGCGGTAGTCGAGCAGCGCGTCGATGACCCGGCCGCGCACACTCGGCGCGTCGGCGGGGTCGACGATGCCGTGGGGCTCACGCCCCGCCTCGTTCACTCTGATGAAGCAGCTCCCTTGAGGGACGGCGAGGCTGCGCGTCCAGTCGATGGTGTGGCTGCTGCCGGCGCCGTCTGCGTCCGACCCCAAGGTCGCGAGCAGGCCGGCGTCGCTCAGTATCTCGGCAAGCGGCACGGGCCGCCCCAGCGGCACGACGCCGTGATCCGAGACCAGCACGGTCAGCACGTCGTTGCCGGCGGTCTCGAGGATGCGCCCGACGGCCGCGTCGACCTGCCGATACACGACCTGCTCGGCCCTCTCGAACCGGCGCCGCCCGGCGGCGTCGGGCGTCAGCACCTCGCTGAGGCCCTCGAGGCACAGGTGGTAGAACGAGTCGACGGCGTGGAAGTGAGTGCAGAGCAGGTCGCAGGGTTCGTGCGCCACGAGGTCGGCGCACACGTCGGCGAGCCACCTCGTCGCCATGTCGGTGAGCTCGACGAACGTCTCGAGGTCGATCAGGCCCGCGGAGTACGACTCCCAGCCCACGCCGGGCGTGGGAAGGCCCGCGAACCGCGCCGGGTCGCCGAGTACGCCGGCCGGACGTTCGAGCCAGGTCAGTCGGCAGATGTCGGTCACGTACAGGCGAAACAGACCGGCGCCCGGTTCGAGCGCCAGCAGCTTGAGTCTGAAGGCGCCGGAGACCGTCTGGCCGTTCACCTCGAAGGGCAGGATCAGGCGCTCGCTCCACTCGCCCGGGGCGAGCTCGGCGAGGGCCTCGGGAGCGCCGGGCAGCGAGAACCGCGCGACCGGGCCGTCCGACCGGGCGACGATGCGGCAGACGAGCGAGAGGCCGGGAGTCACCGCATCGTAGGCGGCGTCGAACGCGAGCCGCAGCTCGAAGGGCTCGCCGTCGGCCGGCAGCGCCACTCGCGCGCCGCCGCGCTCGGGTCGTGTCGAGAACCGCTGCTCGGCGGCGAGCGCCACGAGCCGGTCCCTGCCCGGCACGTCGATGCGCCACTCGTTGAGCTCAATACCGGCGCCGCCGACGATCACGATGTCGCTCGGCGCCGCGGCGCCGTCCAGCCCGAGGCCTCTGCCCTCGCCGGCCGCGTCGGCTGGCGGCCCGTCGCGGGGCGGCCAGCTGCCCGGCCAGTTCACGACTATGCTGCGGCGGCCGCCCCTGGCGGCCGCCTCCCAGACGAACTCGGCCGTGACGGCGCGGGCGTCGAAGCCCTGCGGGCTGCAACCCGGCAGGTCGCCGCTGCGGTGCGGGTTGAAGTCGGTCACCCCGTGCGTGCCGGGGAAGGCGCCGGTGGCGATGGTCGCCCAGTTGGTCGTGGTGAGCGTGGGCAGGGCGGGCAGCGCCCTGGCGAAACGCCCCTCCGCCAGGAGTCGCCGGCCGACCGGGAGCAGTCCCGATTCGGCGAACCGCCGCCAGCGGCCCGGCACGGCGGCGTCGATGCCGATGAGCAGGACTCTTGCCGGGCGGGTCACAGCGCCGCCTCACGCCGTCCCGTCGCCGGGCGATGATGGTGCGCCCCGTTCACGACCCCTTCGCGCAAGAGCTCCCCCCGGTTCGCCGCCCCGACCCGTCTGCCCGCCGCTGTGACGCAAATACTATGCGACTCACGGAGGGACCGCCACGGTCGCCGCACACTCCGGCGGCGGCCAACGTTGGACTTGCTTCATCTGTTCCTTCTGTCGGCATAGGATGTTCGAAGACCGGACCGGCTCCATCCGAGGTGATGCGCGCAGAATCATTGGCCAAACGACGAGGGGGGCACCATGGGTGTTCAGGGTAGGCTGGCGGTCGAGCGCCACTTCTCCAGCGGCTGGCACGCGCTACAGAACCGCGTCTGGCTGCCCGTACTGGCCGACGTTCCCCTGTTCGGCGAGCTGTCGGCGCGCCATCTGCGGCGGATCGCCCGGCTCACTGAGGTGCGGCGCTTCGACGACGGTGCGGCGGTCGTTCGTGCGGGAGCCCGCGGCAATGCGTTCTACGTCATCGTCGACGGGTCGGCCGTCGTCTCGCCGGTCCGCGGTCGTGCCACGCGGCTCGAGGCCGGTGCGTACTTCGGCGAACTGGCGCTGCTCGACGGCGCCCCGCGCGCGGCGACAGTGGTGGCCGACGGCGAGCTGGCGACGGCGTGCATCTCTCGCACGCCGTTCATGAAGCTGCTCCGCGAGGAACCGGTCATCGCCGCCGGTCTCACCCAGGGCCTGGTCGGCATCGTGCGGGAGCTGCAGCGCGAAGAAGCCGGCCACGTTCAGCGCCGGTCGCGGGTGGCGGAGGAGCAAGCCGGTGCCGCTCTCGATTTCGGGGGAGCCCTGGGGTTCCGATCGCTGCTCTTCGGAGTCCCTCTGTTTGCGGGAGTGACGAAGCGCCACCTGGAGCACCTCGCGCAGCTGGCCGAGGTCAGACGCTATCACGCGGGCGCCACGGTGGTCGGCGCGGGCGCGCGGGGCAACGCCTTCTACGTGGTCCTCGACGGACACGCCCAGGTGACGACGCCGGAGGGGCACACGAGGCCGCTAGGACCTGGCGAGTTCTTCGGTGAGCTGGCGCTGCTCGACGGCGCGCCCCGCTCGGCGACGGTGACCGCCGCCGACGAGCTCACGGTGGACCGCGTCGCGCGCCCGGCGTTTCAGAGGCTCCTTCGAGATGACCCGGCGATCGCCATCGGCCTCAACAGGGGCCTGGTCGGCATCATCCGCGACCTGCAGCAGGAGAAGGGCTGAACGAGCCGTCGGCTCAGCGCCGCTGCGCCAGGTCGTGGTGCTTTTCGGCGATCGTATCGGCAAGCCGGTCGAGCGCCGCGTAGTCGGCCTCGCGCGGCAAGCCCTTCACCATCACCGGCTCGAGGAACTCGAGCTTGAGGCGGCCGAGCAGCTCCTGGATGGTTTCGACCGTCTTGCCGGCCCAGCCATACGAGCCGATCACCGTCGCGTACCTGGCCCGCGGCCGCAGCGCGTTGGCTAAAAAGGCGGCGCCGGCGGCCAGCGGGTGCGGGCCGGTGAGCACGGTCGGCGTGCCCAGGACGATCGTGGCGGCATACACCAGCGAGCTCGCCAGCTCGCCGGCGTCGAGCGTGGTCAGGTCGAATCGTTCGACCGCCACGCCGCGTTCGGCAAGCGCCCCCGTCAGGTGGTCGACCATGAGCCGCGTGCTGTCGTGCATCGACACGAACGGCAGGCAGACGATGTTGCGCAGCTCGCCGCCGGCCCAGTCACGGTAGGCGTCGATGATGAACCGCGGGTCGTCGTAGACCGGTCCGTGACTCGGTCCGATGATCTCGATGGGGTGCTGGGTGACCTTGTCGATGTTCTTGAGCACCTGGGGACCGAACGGCATCATGATCTCGGCGTAGTAGCGCTTGGCGCCCTCGTAGACCGCGCGGGGGTCGGCGAAGAGGTCGCTCGTGGCCATGTGCGAGCCGAAGAAGTCGCAGCTCAGCAGGATCTTGTCTTCGGTGAGCCAGGTGCACATGGTCTCGGGCCAGTGCACCCAGGGCGTAAAGACGAACCTCAGCGTCTTGTCGCCCAGCGACAGGGTCTCGCCGTCGGTCACCACCCGAAAGCGCGCGTCGTCTATGTGCAGGTGATCGGCCAGCATCGCTTTGGCCTTCTCGTTGCAGACGATGGTGAGCCGGGGGTACCTCTCGAGCAGCATGGGTGTGGAGCCCGAATGGTCCTGCTCGACGTGGTGCACGACGAGGTAGTCGGGCTCGGGCAGCTCGTCGAGCTGGGCGGCCAGCGTGGCCCACGCGGTGGGATCGACGGTGTCGATCAGCGCGCTCTGCCGGCTGCCGCGCACGAAGTAGGCGTTGTAGCTCGTGCCGTCGGGCAGCGGGATGAGCGCGTCGAACAGGCGCCGGTCCCAGTCGACGTGGCCGATCAGGTAGACGTTCTCGCGGATCGTTCGTGCCTTCATGGGATCACACCCCCGTCGGGTGACGCTGTGCCCGGACCGTCTGCGGCCGATTATAACCGCGTCGCTGCGGGCGACGGGCGTAGCGCGCGGGTGGTCTGGCCGCGGCGCCGCCAATCCCGTATCGTTTCGTCTCAGATCCTGGGGAGGGGACATGAGCGATCTGATCTGGCGCACCGACTCCGCCTACGACTTTCCGCTGCTCGTCAAGAACATGCTGGCCGCCCCGCTGGTGAACGACCCCGATCAGGAGATCGTCTACCGCGGCGAGCTGCGCTTCACCTACCGGCAGTTCCGCGAGCGGGTCGGCCGCCTGGCGGCGGCGCTGCTCGGCCTCGGCGTCGGGCCGGGCGACACCGTCGCGGTGATGGACTGGGACAGCCACCGCTACCTCGAGTGCTTCTACGCCGTGCCTATGATCGGCGCCGTGCTGCACACCGTAAACGTCCGCCTGTCGCCCGAGCAGCTCGTCTACACCATGGGCCACGCCGAAGACGACATCCTGCTGGTGAACGCCGAGCTGCTGCCCCTGCTCGAACACATCAAGGGGCGCATCGACACGATCAAGCAGTTCGTGCTCATGAGCGACGACGGCCTGCCGGCGACGTCGCTCGAGTTCACCGGCGAGTATGAGGAGCTGCTGGCCGCCTCCGAGCCCCTGACCGAGTTCCCCGACTTCGACGAGAACACCCGCGCCACGACCTTCTACTCGACGGGCACGACCGGCCAGCCCAAGGGCGTCTACTTCAGTCACCGCCAGCTCGTGCTGCACACGCTGGCCTCGCTGGCCACGATCACCTCGGCCAATCAGGGGCGGCTGTGCCGCGACGACGTCTACATGCCCCTCACGCCGATGTTCCACGTGCACGCCTGGGGCATTCCCTACGTGGCCACCATGATCGGCGTCAAGCAGGTGTACCCCGGGCGCTACATCCCCGAGGTGCTGCTCAAGCTGCTCGCCACCGAAGGGGTCACCTTCTCGCACTGCGTGCCCAGCATCCTCAACATGCTGGTGAACGACCCGGCGGCCGCGCACGTCGACCTCTCGCACTGGAAGGTCCTCATCGGCGGCGCGGCCCTGTCCAGGCCGGTGGCGCTCAAGGCGCTGGCGCGCGGCATCGACGTGTCGGTCGGCTACGGCCTCTCCGAATCCGCCCCGGTGCTCGCGATCGCCAGCCTGAGCATGGAGCAGCTGGACCTGTCCCTCGAGGAGCAGGCGGCGCTGCGCGTTCGCACGGGCACGCCGATCGCGCTGGTCGACCTGAAGGTCGTCGACGAGCGCGGCCGCGAGGTGCCCGGCGACGACCGGACGCCCGGCGAGATCGTCGTGCGGGCGCCGTGGCTGACCCAGGGCTACTACAAGGACCACGCCAACTCGGAGCGCCTCTGGGACGGCGGCTGGATGCACACGCAGGACATCGCCTGCCGCAACGCCGCCGGCTCCCTGCGCATCACCGACCGCGCCAAGGACATCATCAAGGTCGGCGGCGAGTGGCTCTCGTCGCTCGAGCTCGAAGACATCCTGTCCTCGCACCCGGCGGTCGCCGACGCGGCGGTCATCGCCCGGCCCGACGACAAGTGGAGCGAGGTGCCGCTGGGCCTGGTCGTGGTGAAGCCCAACCACGAGGTCACCGAGAAGGAGCTGATCGCCCACGTGAGGCGCTTCATCACGGCCGGAGTGCTGCCGCGCGAGGCGGTCGTCACGGCGGTGCGGTTCGTCGAGGCGATCGACCGCACAGGCGTCGGCAAGACCAACAAGGTCGCGCTGCGCGAGAAGTACCTCGGGTAGCCGGGAGGGCGCGGGCGGCGGGGCCTACGCCCCGCCGCCCGCGCCCGTTCCACATTCAAAGCGCCAGCAGAGCGCCGGCAGAGCGCCGGCCTACTCCCGGGGCCCGTTCTCGAGCTCGTTGGCGAGCTGCTCGACGAACAGGCCGACGTCGGTGACCACGCCGATCGTCTGAAAGCTGCCGCGGTCGGCGAGCTTGGTGACCACCGCCGGGTTGATGTCGACGCAGACGGTGTGCACGGCGGCCGGCAGCAGGTTGCCGGTGGCGATCGAGTGCAGCATGGTCGACAGCATGAGGCAGGCGCCGGCCCGCTGGGCGTAGGCGCGCATGGCGCGCTGGGCCTCGAGCGCGTCGGTGATCACCTCGGGCAGCGGCCCGTCGTCGCGGATCGAGCCGGCCAGCACGAACGGCGTGCCGGTCGTCACCAGGGTGTGCATGAGGCCGTCGGTGAGCACGCCCTGCTCGACGGCGGCGGCGATGCCGCCGCAGCGACGGATCGTGTTGATCGCCCGCAGGTGGTGCTCGTGGCCGCCGGGCGTGGGCATGCCGGTCTTCATGTCGATGCCCAGCGAGGTGCCGAACAGGGCCGACTCGATGTCGTGGGTGGCGACCGCGTTGCCGCCGAACAGGGCGCCGACGTAGCCCGCGCGAATAAGGCGCGCGAGCTGCGCCCCCGAGCCGGTGTGCACCACGGCCGGGCCGACCACGGCGATCGTCAGCTTGCCTTCGTCGCGCACGTGGCGCAGCAGGCGCGCCACCTCGCGCACGATCTGCGCCTTGGGCTTCTCGCTCGACACGGCCGAGCCCATGAACTCGAACGGCTGGCTCTCGCGCGGCCGTGCCAGCGGCACCACCCGAATGCCGTGATGGCCCACGACGAAGAGCTCGCCTTTGGCGACCTCGCTGAGCGGGATGGTCTCGGCCTGCGGCGCGGCGTCGGCGGCGTGCGGCGCGGCGTCGGCGGCGTGCGGCGCGGCGGCATCGGCGGCGTGCGGCGCGGCGGCATCGCCGCCGCGCCGCACGCGCACGCCGCAGTCCATCTCGGGCCCGTCGACGTGGACCCACTCGCCGTCGAGGCGCACGAACGTCTCGAGGTTGGTCGTCGAGTAGAACTCGTCGGGAAAGACGCCGTCGGCGGGGGCCGGCGCGACCACCGCGTCCTCGGGCGTCACCGCCACGGCGCCGTGTTCCTGCACGGCCGTGAGGATCTCCTCGAGGTGCGCCCGGTCGCGGCCGTGGATGCGGATCACCGCCCGCGAGATGTCGGTCTGGGTGCGCCCGACGTCGAACGAGAGGATCTCGAACTCCCCCTCGAGGTCCATGACGTCGTCCATGATCTGCGGCACCATGAGCGAGTCGATCAGGTGCCCCTCGATGCGGACGTCTTCGTAGGGTCGCGCGGCCATCGTCTGCCTAGTATCTCATCTCGTCTCTGAGCCGTCGTCGCCGGACCGCTCGATCGGCAGCAGGGCCGCGGCCGGCGCCTCGTTCTCGGCGGCGGCGCCGCCCGGCAGCAGCTCGATGATCATCGTGCCGGTGAAGATCAGCGAGGCGCCGCTCACCATGCGCAGCGTGACCGTGTCCATGCCGAAGATCACGCCCGAGACGGCGGCGAACACGCTCTCGAAGCAGAGCAGCACGGCGGCGTGCGTCGACGTCGTGTAGCGCTGGGCCCACGCCTGGATGAAGAACGCGTAGATGGTGCCCGTCATAGCCGTCCACAAGATCTCGACCCAGGCCTGCCAGCCGAGCGCCAGGGTGATGTGGGCGACGAACGGCGTGATGGCGACGAGCAGCACGGTGGACACCGCCATCTGGGTGACGGCCAGCGTCGAGGGCGGCACCTTCGGCGCGAAGAAGCCGGTCGTCATGATGTGCAGCGCGTAGAGCAGCGCGCCCAGCAGGGTGAGCCCGTCGCCCCAGCTCACCGTCAGGTTGCCGCGCAGCGACAGAATGCCCAGGCCGAAGGTGGCCACGATCGCGCCGAGGGCCTGGAACCAGCCCGGCGAGCGCCGCGCCACCGCCCAGTACAGGAACGGCACCATGGCGACGCTCAGGCCGGTGATGAAGCCCGACTTGCCCGGCGTGGTGTACTGCAGGCCGATCGTCTGCACGACGAGCGCGGTAAGGTAGAAGCCGCCGAGCAGGCCGCCCATGCCCCACTGTCGGCGGGTCGCCCGCAGCAGCGCGCGCGGCCGGATGCCCGAGAAGATCAGGGTGGCCACGATGTAGCGGAAGAACACATAGAGCATCGTGGCGGCGACCACGCCCTGGCCGTAGGCGCTGACGGTGTGGGTGAGGCGTGCCGTGACGCTCTTGATGACGACGAAATTGAAGCCCCAGAAGACGGCGACCGAGAACAGCGCGAGGTCGGCGACGAGGGCTTTGCGGGGCATCTTCATGGCCCTACGCGGTGAACCCCCCGTCGACCACCCAGGTTCGCCCGGTCACGAAGCTCGCCTCGTCGCTGGCCAGGAAGGCCACGATCGAGGCGAGCTCCTCGGGCCGGCCGACGCGCCCCAGCGGATAGCCGTCGGCCTGCCACGACGCGTAGGCCTCGGGGTCGTCGGCCTCGGCGATCGCCCTGGTCAGCATGGGCGTGTCGAAGATCGCCGGCGAGACGCTGCAGACGCGCACGTTGTCGGGTCCGTGATCGATCGCCAGGGTGCGCGTGAGCATGATGACGCCGGCTTTGGACGCGGCGTAGGCGGCCGCGCCCGGCTCGCCGTGGGTGCCTGAGTCGCTGGCGATGTTGACGATCACGCCGCTGCGGCGCGCGGTCATGTGCGGCAGCACCGCGCGACACACGAAGTAGGTGCCCTTGAGATTGACGTCCAGGACGCGGTCGTACTCGGCCTCGCTCATGGCCGTGATCGGCTTCTCGATCCAGATGCCGGCCGAGTTGACCAGCACGTCGATGCGGCCCTGCTGGGCGAGCGCGTCGGCGACGAGGCGCTCGCAGTCGGCGACCCGGGCGACGTCGCCGAACACGGTCGAGAACGCCGCCTCGCCGAACCCGGCCTGAGCGGCGATCTCGGCGGCCTCGACGGCGGCCGAGTAGGTGCGCTCCTCGTCGCGGCCGGCCACCACCACCGAAGCGCCCTCGGCCGCGAGTCTCAGCACGATCGCGCGACCGAGGCCCGACGACCCACCGGTGACCAGCGCCACCTTGCCCGACAGGCCCTGCAACATGGACTCCCCCCTTCAAGAGACGACGCCGCTGCTGACGCTGACGCGCAGCATACACCGGCGCGATCTTCGCCTATCCGGGCTCCGGTGCGCCCCCGCGGTCCCGCGAGTCGAGCCTTCCCGAGTCGAGCCTCACGGCGCCGCGCCCACGCCTACCTCGCCGCGCACACCGTCACTGCGCCAGGCCCACCGCTGCGGCGCCGCGCACACCGTCACGGCGCTACGCCCACCCCGCACCAGCGCATCGCGGCGACGGCAACGATGGCCGCGGTGTCAACGAGCTCGTCGATCGAGACGCATTCGTTCACCGCGTGAGCGGTGTTCATGCCGCGCGGGCCGTAGGAGAAGGTCGGCAGGCCGCCGTGCAGCGTGAACGTGGCGGCGTCGTGCCACGAGTTCAGGCCGCCGGGCCGCGACGGGCGTCCAAGGGCGGCGGCCGTGTCGAGCACGGTCGTCACCAGCGGATGGCCGGCGGCGATCTCGGCGGGCGGCACCTCCCACTCCCACTCCCAGGCGACCGGATGCTCGGCGAGCCACGGGTCGGCCGCCGCGGCGGCGTCGATGCGCTCGCGGATCTCGGCCTTGACGGGTTCCGCGCCGAGAGCCGGATGCCAGTGACCGGGCAGGTAGTGGCAGTCGAGCGTCAGGTGACAGAAGGCCGGAAAGGTGACGTCCCACGTGCCGCCCTCGACCAGCACCGGCACGATGTCTCCCGGCGCGAGGAACGGATGCCGCTGGTCGGCCCGCGCCCGCCAGTCCTCGTTGATGCGGCGCACCTCGGTCAGGATGGGCACGAGCTTGTCGATGGCGTTCACGGCGCCGCCGTCGCGCCAGCCGGGCTGGGGCTCCTGCGAGTGACCGGCGCGCCCCGGAATGGTGAGCCGGGGCTTGAGGATGCCGCGACAGGCGACCCAGGCCTCGAACTCGGTCGGCTCGGCGCACAGGCCGGCGTCGGGATGCAGGCCGCGCTCGGCGAAGCGCTGCACCACCGACCAGCTGCCCATGCCCGACGACTCCTCGTCGGTGACGGCGGCGAACACGACCTCGCCGGCGAGCGCGACGCCGACGGCGCGCAGCGCCTCGAGGGCGACGACGAGGGCGGCCAGGCCGCCCTTCATGTCGTTCGCGCCGCGGCCGAACAGCAGCCCGTCGCGCTCGGTGGCGACGAACGGGTCGCTCGTCCACTGCTCGCGCGGCTCGACGTCGACCGCGTCGATGTGTCCGGTGAGCAGCAGGCTTCGGGCAACCGCGCCGCCGCGGTCGGCGAGGTCGGCGAAAGCGGCTTCGTCGGCGGAGTCGACAGGAGCGCGGGGACCGACGGGGCGGCCGCCCGGGTCGGATGGCAGGCGGGCGACCAGCTGTGGCCGGCCCACGAAGTCGAGGCCGGGCGGCACGAACCGCCCGCCCTCGCCGGTGGGCTCCGGCTCCCACAGGTCGATCTCGGCGCCCAGTGCGGCGAGGCGCGCCGCCAGCAGGCGCTGAAGCTCCGCTTCGGCGCGGGGCGGCGCGCCGGCGTCGCGCGCGGTCGTGTCGAGAGCGACGAGCTCGCTCGTAAGAGCCACGAGCTCGTCGCGCAGCGCTCCCACCGTCTCGACGACCCGCCGCTCCAGCGCAGACGGCGCCGCGCCGGCGTCTGCTCCGCGAGGGCTCATCGTCCCGCTCCGCGAGCGCTCACGACGCCACGCCGCACCAGCGCATGGCCGTGACCGCCGCGGCGGCGCAGAAGTCGACCAGGGCGTCGATCGTCACGCATTCGTCGACCGCGTGCGCGCTGCCGATGCCGTCGGGGCCGAACGAGAAGCAGGGCGTGCCGCCGCGCGTGAAGCTCGCGGCGTCGTGCCACGAGTCGAGCCCGGCGACCCGGCCGGTGCGTCCGAACGTGCCGGCCACCTCGAGCGCCAGCTCCACCAGGGGATGGTCGCCGGGGATCTCCGCCGGCACCACGTCGTCGCTCCACTGGATGCGCAGCGGATGCTCGGCGAACCACGGATCGGCGGCCACGGCCGCGTGCAGACGGCGCGCGACCTCGTCTTCGACGCGCCGGCCGGTGCCGGCCGCGTCGACGTGACCCGGCAGGTAGGTGATGTCGCAGGTGAGCGAGCAGGAATGCGGATAGGTGACCATCCAGGTGCCGCCACCGATCAGCACCGGCACGATGTCGCCGGGCGCGAGCAGCGGGTGACGATGATCGGCCCGGGTGCGCCAGTCGTCGCGCAGCCCGCGCACGCCCTCGAGCACCGGCACGATCTTCTCGATGGCGTTCACCGCGCCGCCGTCGCTCCAGTGGGGCTGGGGCATCTCGGCGTGGCCGGCGCGTCCCTCGACTGTGACGGTCGGGGTGACCGTCCCCCGGCAGGCGACCCAGGCGTCGAAGTCGGTCGCCTCGGCGCACAGGCCGGCGTCGGCCCCGACCCCGTGGGCCACCGCGGCGCGACCGCCGGCGCCGCTCGACTCCTCGTCGGTCACGGTGCAGAAGACCACGTCGCCGCGCAGGCGGACCCCCGCGCGGCGCAGGCTCTCAAGGGCGACCACCAGGGCGGCGATGCCGCCCTTCATGTCGTTCACGCCGCGGCCGTACAGCCGGCCCTCGCGCTCAGTGGCGACCAGCGGGTCGCTCGACCACTTGTCGCGCGGCTCGACGTCGACCGCGTCGATGTGGCCGTTCAGCAGCAGGCTGCGGCCGCCGCCGGCGCCCGCCAGCGTGGCGGCCAGCTGCGGCCGGCCGACGAAGTCGAGGTCGTCGGGCACGAACCGGTTGCCCTTGCCGGTCGGTTCGGGTTCCCACAGATCGACGCCGGCGCCGAGCGCGGCGAGGCGGCCGGCGAGCACCCCCTGCAGGGCGGCTTCGTCGCGCGGTGGGTCGCCCGGCACACGCGCGGTGGTGTCGAGCGCGACGAGCTGTGCGACCAGGTCGCACAGCTCGTCGCGCCGCGCCCGCACGTCGGCGACGACCTGCTCTTCGGAAGCGGTGCGTTCGGCGCTCACGTTGCCTCGCTTTGCTCGTGCTCGCCGGGCGGGCGGCGCCGCGCCGCCCGCCCGGCGAGCATTGCCGGTCGTGGTCCCGCCGTCCGATTCTACGCGAGGTCGGCGGCGGCCTTCATCTGGGCGCCCCGTGCGCTGTAAGCTTGCCGTGCCAGGCCGACTCTCTCCAGGAGGTCATCGCGATGTGCGCCGACGAACGGTCGAAGAGGATCCGTGTCATCAGGCCCGAGGACATCCGCTGGGAGGAGGCCATGGTGGGTCCCGAGGAGCGCGATCCGCCCGGCCGTGAGTGCGTCGCCGCGGCCTCGACCGACGAGCGCTTCAGCTGTGGCCTCTGGGAGCGCGACGTGCAGCGCCGCTACTTCGAGCGGCCCTACCACGAGATCGCCTACATCCTCGAGGGCGAGGTCGAGGTGACCGACGACGACGGCAACCAGGTGGTGGCCGGCCCCGGCGACATCCTCATCACGCCCAAGGGCAGCAAGGGCTACTGGCAGAACCTGAGTCCGGTCAAGAAGTTCTGGACCGTCTACGAAGACCCCGGCGCCGACCTCGAGGCGTACCTCGGCCCCGGCGCATTCTGAGCGACCGGGCCGCGCGTGCCGCCCATCGGACTGCCCCTGCCCGACGTCGTGCCCGTGCTGCGCGGGGCGCGCGTGGCGCTGCGCCCGCCCGTGCGCGCCGACATCGGCGTGGTCGCCCGCCTGGGCGTCGACCCGGCGATCGAACGCTTCTTCGGCGCCGGGCGCGGCGCGCGGCGGGGGCTGGCCTCGGGTGAGGCGCGCGCGGCCCTGGCGCGTCTCACCGGCCCGGTCGGCACGCAGGGTTGGGTGATCGAACAGGACGGACGCCTGGTCGGCCTCGCCCGGCTGTTCGCCGTCGAGCCCGACGAGCGGCGGGCACGCTACGCCGTGACGCTTCTCTCGCACGAGCGCGTCGGCCACGGCCTCGGCACCGAAACGACTCGTCTCGTGCTCACCTACGGCTTCGCGGTGCTGGGGCTGCACCGGGTGACCGCCCGGGTGCTGTCGTTCAACGCCCGGGCCCTGGCCTGCTTTCGCGCCTGCGGCTTTACCGAGGAGGGTCGCGAGCGCGAGAGCGTGGCGTTCGAGGGCTTCTGGCACGACCTCGTGATCATGGGCGTGCTCGACCGCGAGTTCGCCGCCCTAGCCGCCGCAAGGCCCGAGTGCGCCGGCCTGTCGGCGCTCGCCCGCGTGGTGCGCGACGAGCTCGCCGCGGAGCCAGCGGCGGCTCGCCGCGAGAGTCCGGCCGCGCACCGTCACCTAGCCGCGCACCGTCACCCTGAAGCGCGCCGCCCCCGCGCCGCCGTGCCGGTCGAGCACGCGCACCGTCACGGTGAACACGCCGTCGCGGCGGTAGACGTGCCCGATCGTGAACCTGTGTGCGTTGCCGAGGGGGCGACGGCTCCGCACGGAGCCGTCGCCCCACGCGACCACCGCCCGCCACGTATCGGCCCCGGGGTCTCTGAAGACGACCCGGCGCCTGAAGGCGACACCGCGGCGGGCGGCAGCGTTGCGCATACGCGCGATCCGGGGCGGCACGTTGCGCACGGCCAGCTCGAAGCGGGTCGTCCCCGACGTGCCGCCGTCGGCGCGGACGGTCACCTTCGCTACGTAGGTGCCGGTGACCGCGTACCGGTGCGACAGGCTGAACGAGTGGTCGGCGGCGAGAGCGAGCGGCCGCTCGCCGGCGCCGCCGCCGTAGTCCACTGTGGCCGTCCACTTCGTATCAGAGCCTTCGTCGACGAATGATCCCCGGCGGACTAGCGTCTGCCCCTCGCGCAGCGAGGCGTCGCCGCCGGCGTTGACGACGATCGCCCCCGGCTGCAGGTAGCGGCTGTCGACGACCTCGAAGTCGCTGCCCTTGACCTGCGAGAGCTCGTGCAGGTCGTCGTCGCTCCAGCGCGGGTCGGGCGCGCCCGAGATGTACCAGTTCGAGCCGTTGTCGGCGACCATCATGCCGTAGGTCTTGAGCGCCTGCAGGATCACCTGCACCTCGGGCGAGAAGCCCGAGATGTCGAAGTCGGCCTTGAGCCGCACGCGCAGGCCCATGGGCGGCAGGTCGGGGTCGGTCGAGTCGCTCGCGTAGTGGGTCGCCGGGTAGACGTAGGCCTTCTGCGTGCGCGCCACCGTGAAGCGCAGCGCGTGATCGATGATGCCGTTGGTGACCGCCTCGTCGTAGCGCACGAGGCCGGGCAGGATGGGCAGGCCGGCGGCGTCGGCCGACGTCCAGCCGGCCGGCCGCAGCGCGTTGCTGCCCAGGTTGAAGATCGCGCCCGAGCCCGCGTGCCAGCTGCCGTCCGGCTGCGGGTAGGCGGCGTACAGCTCGTAGAGCACCTGGTGGTCGACGTCGAGAATGAGGACGTGGCGATCGCCGCCGCTGCGGGGGCCGCCTTCGATGGGGGCGTTCGACGGGATCGGGTACGGGCCCGGATCGCTCTCGTCGGCGTAGTCGAACGAGACGGGCACCTTCTTCTGCGTGCCGGAGACGCAGATGTAGGGGATGCCGTTGGGCGCGCCGTCCCAGACCGTCCCGAAGTCGGCGTGCAAGCCGGTGCCCAGACCGATGCTGCTCAGGTAGGCGGCCGAGTGCGGGTCGAGCGGCAAAGCATCGACGGGCGTGTTCCAGGGGTTGTCGGTCGGAAACAGCGCAAAGGGGATGGCCACGTTGGGTCCGAGGATGTCCGCCGCCCCGGCGCGCGGCGCCGCGCAGAGCCACCACAGGGCGAGCAGCGTGACGGCCAGGCCGAGCGCCAGCGCGGCCGGAGCGCGCGACGGGCGGGCGGCGGCGCGCTCGCGCGGCGCCCCCTGCGAGCCCGCCGCGGCGGCGCATCGGCGGCTGGCGGAGCCCCGCCTCGAGGCGACGCTCCTGCGGCGCGTTGCTCTCACGCTTGCCCTCCTGCTCGCGGCCGGCCCCTCAAGGATCGTATCGGCCGAGCGCAGCCCCTCGTTTACGTGGAAGCGTAGACCATTCTGGCTATCGCTTGAGAGGCGAGCCCCGCGCAGCTAGAGTCGTGCCGGCCGCCGACGACGAAAGGGGAGCCCCATGACCGCGTCGCAGAACAAACAGAAGGCCGTCGCGATCGCCGTGGCCGGCGACCGGCTGGTCGACTGGGGACTCGTGAGCAGCAACGCCGCCGTCGTGGGCGATCTCGACCTCGACTGGATCTGGCACGCCGGCGCCGCCTTTCAGCTGGCGCCGCAGTCGGCGGGTGTCGAGACCTCAGGCGAGCTGCTCGTGCGGATCTGCCGCGAGGAGCGGCTCGACTCGGTCGCCGTGCGGCTCGCGCCGCTGCCCCCCGCCGCGCTCACCGATCCACGCTTCCCCCAGATAGTGCGGACCTTCTCAGTCTGGGCTCCGCTGCCCGGCCGCGGTCGCGACCCCCACGGGCGCGCCTGGCGCATGGAGCGCATCATCGGCCGCGCCACGGCGACCGCTCCCCTCGAGGTGCCCGCGGTCGAGGCCGGCGCTGCGCCCGACTTCGTCGCCTTCCTCGATCTCGATCTCGGGTTTCGCGACGATCCGCTGCGCTTTCGGCCGCTGCTCGGTGGCAAGAACGGACCTGAGGTGTTCCTGCGCACCACCGCGCCCCTGGGCACGGGCAAGTTGTGGCGGGAGCTCTGCGACCGGCACGCCGACCGGCTGACCGTGGTGATCGACGCCGGCGACCTGCGGCGCGCCTCGCTGCGTGTCGAGCAGCCGCTGTCGTGGGAGCACATCTACGACCACGTCGTCGCGGCCGTGACCGGCTCGCCGCTGTCGGCCGCCCGCTGCGTGGTGGTCACGTTGGGGCTGTCGGGCGCCGTCGTGATCGAGCGCGGCGCCACGACCACGCTGGTCTTCGACCCGCGCCTCGAAGCCGGCGAGTTGCAGCGCCCCGGCGCCGGCTTTGTGATCGGCCACCAGCAGGTGATGCTGGCGGCGCTCGTGCGCGGCCGGCTGCTCGGCGATGGCGCGACCGATGCCGTGCGGCGCGGCATGGATGCCATGCGAGACCTGCACGGTCTGGGCTTCGACGCCGTGGGCGAGCCGGGCCAGGAGCTGGTGAGCTTTCCGTTCGACCGTGTCGTAGGCACCATCCACGACGGCCGCGACGAACTGTCCTGCGTGAGCCTGACGAGCGAGCAGCTCGCGACCAGCAGCATCCTGGTCGAGTCGCTCGCGGGCGACAGGCTGGAGCGCGCCGCCCGCAGCGCGGCCCACGAAGGCGCCGAGGGTCTCAAAGGGGTGCCCGTCGAGACCGCCGGCGCCTGGTCGTCGGTCGACCGCACCGAGATCGAGAACCTGCGCAGCGTGCGCGCCATCATGGCCGACTACGTCGAGTCCTTCCGCGCCGGGCGGACCGTCAAGCGGCCGCTCTCAGTGGCCGTGTTCGGCCCGCCCGGCGCGGGCAAGTCGTTCGCCGTCAAGCAGGTCGCCTCGTCGCTTCTGCCCGGCCGGCTGCGCGTGATCGAGTTCAACCTCTCACAGCTGCCCGGCGAGCACGGACTGGCGGCCGCGTTCCACATGGTGCGCGACGCGGTCCTCGAGCAACGCCTGCCGCTCGTGTTCTGGGATGAGTTCGACACTCCCCTGGAGGGCGCGCCACTCGGCTGGCTGCGGAGCTTCCTCATGCCCATGCAGGACGCCGCCTTCGTAGACGGCGACGTGTCGCACCCGCTGGGCCCTGCGATCTTCGTGTTCGCCGGCGGCACCTGCGCGTCGTTCGCCGAGTTCGCGACCGGCGACTCCCCCGACGATCGCCGCGCCAAGAAGTCCGACTTCATCAGCCGCCTGCGCGGTTACATGGACGTGCTCGGCCCCAACCCCAACGGGCCGCACGACGCCGGCGTCAAGCTGCGGCGCGCCCTGCTGCTGCGCGCCCTGCTGCAGAAGTCGGCGCCGCAGGTCTTCCGCGAGGGCCGGCTCAACATAGACGAGGGCGTGCTCACGGCCTTCCTGCGCGTCGCAGCGTTCCACCACGGCGCGCGCTCCGTCGAGGCGATCGTCGACATGAGCGCGCTCGGCGGCAAGGCAAGCTATGAGCGCGCCAGCCTGCCGGCGCCGCGTCAGCTCGCCCTGCACGTCGACGCCGACGCCTTCCTCGATCTGGTGAACGCGGGCTAGGGCGCACTCCGGCCGGCCGCCGGGCAGCGCGCCGACGGTGGTAGCATCGGCGCCATGAGCGATCAGCCGACTTGGCCCCTGTCCCTGCGTCGCCGGCTGCGCTCGCTGCCGCGCAACGTCGTCGCCCTGGGCGTGGTCAGCTTCGTGGCCGACTTCAGCTCCGAGATGATCTACCCGGTGTTCCCGGGCTTCGTGACCAGGGTGCTGGGCGCCTCGGCGGCGATCCTCGGCCTGATCGAAGGCTCGGCCGAAGCGACGGCGAGCCTCACCCGATATCCGTTCGGCCGGCTCTCGGACGAGCTCGGACGCCGGCGCCCGTTCGTGCTCGGGGGCTATGGGCTGGCCACGCTGGGCAAGCTCGTCCTGGCCCTGGCGTTCATCTGGCCGGTCGCGCTCGGCGGACGGGTTCTCGATCGCGTCGGCAAAGGCATGCGCACGGCGCCCCGCGACGCGCTGCTCTCGTCGGACGTCCGCGACCAGGACAGGGGGCTGGCGTTCGGACTGCACAGGACGATGGACACCGCCGGGGCCGTCGTCGGGCCGCTGACGACCTTGCTGTTGCTCCAGCTCGGCGTCTCGCTGCGCTGGGTGTTCGCGCTGGCGGTCGTGCCGGGCGCGCTCAGTGTCGCGGTGATCTGGAGGAGCGTGCGGGAGCGGGCGCCGCGGGCAACGAGGGCGCCGGCCGCATTCGCGGCCGGCGACACGCCGCGTGACGCGGCCGGGCCCCGCGCGGCCACGCCGCGTGACGCGGCCGGGCCCGCGCGGCCACGCCGGCTGCGGCCCGCCGCGAGCGCTCGCGACTGCGCCTGCCCGCCTCGCGCCGCTTCCGCCGTCTGCTCGTGGCGTCGCTGGTGTTCGCCGTCGGCAACTCGAGCAACGCGTTCATCCTGCTCAAGGCGTCGGCGGTCGGCTACGGCGCGAAGGGCGTGATCCTCGTCTACGTGCTCTACAACCTGACCTACGCGGCCGGCTCGCTGCCGCTCGGGGGCCTCTCCGACCGCGTCGGTCAGTTCCCGGTCGTGGCCGGCGGTCTGCTCGTGTTCGCCGCGGTCTACGCGGGCTTCGCGGCGGCGAAGAGCATGGCGCTGGTCGCCGTGCTCTTCGCCGCCTACGGCCTCTACATCGCGGCCACCGAAGGCACGACCAAGGCGCTGATCAGCCGCACGGCGCCCGAGGCCGATCGTGCCTCGGCGATGGGCTTCTTCGACACCTCGATCGGCCTCGCGAGCTTCGCGGCGAGCGCCATCGGCGGCTTGCTGTGGACGGTGGTCGGGTCCTGGGCGACGTTCGCGTACGGCGCCGTCGCGGCGGCAATCGCCGCCGTCTTGCTCACGATCTTCGCACGAGGGATAGAGCGGCCTCCGCAGAAAGCCTGACCGGCAGCGCGCGGTCCCCGGGGCGCCGGGCACCGGAAGTCGCGGCCCAGTCGCCGAACCAGGAGAGCGTAGAGATGAGATCGACTGTGACAGCCGGGCGCAGCAGACGACCGCAGCGGGGCGCGCTGGTCGTGGCGGTCGCCGCCCTGGTGGTCGGCGTGGCGGCGGGCGCCGGCGCCTGTGGCGGCAGCAGCTCGCCGGCGCCCGCCGCCACCGTGACGGTCACCGTCGCACCGAGCGCGTCGCCGAGCGCCTCGCCGTCGCCGAGCTCGACCGGCGCGGCGACCGCGCAGCTCGTCGTGGCGGTCGCGAGCGGTCCCAAGGCAAACGGCATCAGCGTCGTCAACTCGACCGGCAAGGTGAAGCAGCTCGTCGCCCCAAGCGGCGGGCCGGTCAGCGACCTCTCCTGGGCGCCCGACGGCGTGCGGCTCGCGTTCCTGCGCGCGGTGAGCGCCTCGGACTCGACCAGCAGTCTCTTCGTGTACAACACACGCAAGGCGCTCCTGTACCAGGTCGGCGCCGGCGTCGCGCCGGCCGCGATCGACAGCTACGCCTGGGTCGGCCCGACCCAGCTCGTCGAGTCGTACTTTCCGGTCGGCGCCACGACCTATCACGCCAACGGCACGCTCTACCTGCGCGACATCGCCAAGACCGCCGGCCAGCCCGTCAAGGATAGCTCCGGCCACGTCGTCAAGGGCGTCGGAGTCTCGGCGTCGGCCGACGGCGCGCACGTCGCCTTCGTGACCTACGGCGCGAAGTCGGGCGGCACGATCCCCGAGAGTCTGCGCGTCTACGACACCAGCAACCAGAGCGTGTCGACCGTGGCAACCAGAGAGGCGCCGACCCAGGAGGACGGCGACCAGTTCACCTACTCCCGCATCTCGCCCGACGGCGCACTCATCGCGACGTTGCAGACCGGCAGCGACATCGGTTTCGGCTGCACCGTCTACGGAGTCGACGGCGCCAAGCGTCTTCAGACGGGCGCCCTCGTGTGGCCGGCGCCGGTCTCGTGGACGTCGCACGGTCCGCGGCTGGCGTTCGGCGGCGGACCGGGCTCCGGCAGCGGGGAGCGCGACTCGTTGCTCGTCTGGGCCGCCGGCGGCGCCAAGGCGACGCCGGTCGTCACCGGCCTCAAGGCGCCGATCACCTCGCTCGCCTGGACGCCGAAGGCCTCGCAGATCGCCTACGCGGTGGCCCGCTCGAACGGCCTGCAGAGCTCGCTGTGGATCGTCGACGCAAACGGGTCCAACAGGCACCTGCTGCTCGCCGACGGCAGCTGGCCGGCCTGGGCGGTCGCGCCCGTCAGCTTCCCCTGATTCCTCGCTTGCCCGCTCGAGAACCGGACGAAGGTGGGAAGTGGCGGGAGCGACGAGACTCGAACTCGCGACCTCCGGCGTGACAGGCCGGCGTTCTAACCAGCTGAACTACGCCCCCGCGAAGAAGCGACGACCGGCGGCCCAGGGCGCACCGGTCGCCAGTGCAGCGAGGACGGATTCTAGCAGATGCGGGCAGGTCGGCGAAACTCGGACGGCGTTGCCGGTGAGCGAGCGGCGCCGCGGCGGCATACGATACGCACGCACGCGGCCGCCGGTCACGCCGA
Source organism: uncultured Actinomycetes bacterium (assembly GCA_963751565.1). Classification (GTDB taxonomy): domain Bacteria; phylum Actinomycetota; class Thermoleophilia; order UBA2241; family UBA2241; genus Bog-752. The sequence goes on from CAVVVA010000010.1 coordinate 220,811, forward strand.
CGACGCAGTCGGCACCCGACCCACGGCGCGACATCCGCGGGGAAGACGCATGACCGACTACGACGCCTACAACTCAGCCGAGCTCGCCGAGATCTACGACGCCGTGTACGCCGACCGCGACGACCACGCCTTCTGGGCCGCCCTGGCGCCCGACGAGGGCGCCATTCTCGAGCTCGCCTGCGGCACGGGGCGCGTCCTGCTGCCGCTCGCCCGCGCCGGTCGAGAGATCGTCGGCCTCGACCTCTCGGCCCAGATGCTCGACCGCTGTCGCGCCGCGCTCGCCGCCGAGCCCGACGAGGTACGGGGGCGCGTCCGGCTCGTCCAGGCCGACATGACGTCGTTCGACCTGGGCCGGCGCTTCGCCCTCGTCACGAGTCCCTTCCGCGGTTTTCAGCACTTGACGACGGTCGAGCGGCAGCTCGCCTGCCTGGGCCGCTGTCACGCCCACCTGCAGCCGGACGGCAGGCTCGTGCTCGACCTCTTCAGCCCCGATCCGGCGCTGCTCTACGAGCACGGCGACAGCGACGGCGAAGACACGGCGGAGACGGTGCCCTGGACCGGCGGCCGCACGATCCGCTGGTGGGGCCGCGTGACCGGCTACCACCGCGCCGGCCAGTACAACCAGTGCGAGATGACCTACGAGATCACGGAGCCCGACGGGGCGACACGGCGGATCACCGAGCGCTTTCCCATGCGCTACCTGTTCCGCCACGAGGTCGAGCATCTCCTGGCGCGCTCCGGCTTTGCCGTCGATGCGCTCTACGGCGACTACGACCGCTCGCCCTACGGCGACGACTCGCCGGAACTGATCGTCGTGGCGCGACCGGTGGGCTGACCAGAGCGTCGCCGCCGCCGCAGGCCATCTGCGCAAAACGAGCTCGACGACCTTCTGTCGGCCCTCCCCGAAGGCGTGCTAGCGGACTTCATCGGCCCCCAGGTCGATGGCCGGGCCCTGCACGCGTGGCTGGCCATCGATGTCCAGAGCGCCGGCATTCACCCTGACGCCCCGATCGATCGCCGGGGAGGTGGAAGCGATATGCATGTCCAGGTAGGTGTTCACGAGCTGGGGATCGGCAAAGAGGGCCGCGGAGTCGGGCCAGGCCCCTGGGCTGGTGGTGCTGCCGCCGAAGTAGAGATTGTTGTGTATGGTCATGTCGGTGTTGTTCTTGCCCCATTGGACTATGTAGCCCCGCGCCCATGACCTGGACGCCGCAACGGCCGCATCACGCGGAACATGAACCAGGATGTTGTTCTCGATGGTGATCCCGTGGCAGTTGTTCTGCACGACGATCTCGCCGCCGGTCCCCTGATAGGTGGTGTTGTTCACCAGCACACAGTCGACCGCGTTTCCTTTGTCGGGGGCATACCCCCCCATCTCCAGGTTCCCCTGGCAGGAACGGGACACGAAGTTGTTGCGCACCGTTATACCCTCGGTGCTCTTCCCGCGGTGCTCACTGGCCAGCTCAATGCCGATGTCGCAGTTGTCGACCTTGTTTCGTTCGATGGTGATGTTCTTCCCGCCATCCACATAGAGGCCGTCGGCGCACCGGTCCTTTCCGTAGGCCGGATTGCCGTACGACGTGATGTTGTAGACGACGTTGTCCGTGCAGACGCCGTTCCGGGCCTGATCCAGCGCGGGGGTCGGGCACTCGCCCTCAAAGCCTATGAAGTCGATGCCGATGTTGTCGTTGTCGTGGACCCTGTTGTGGGAAACGACGAAGTCCTCGACGTTGCCGTTGAACGCCATGCTCTCGCTCCACCCGGTCTTGCAGGCGGTGACCTCGTTGCCGTCGACGGTGACATGGCTCAAGGGGGTCGTTCCGTTGGTGCCGTAGACGGCGATGCCATGACAACCTGACTCACTGGTGCAATTGACGATGTTGGACACCTTGTTGTTGCGGATCTCGATGAAGCTGCCGGCGCCTCTGACCCAGATGCCCGCCTGAAAGATCTTGCCGGAGCTCTTGACGGCGTTGCGGATCGTGAAACCGATGACCTTCACAAACGATCTGTTTTCGATGTACACCAGCCCGCGGATTCCGGTCAGCTTCTTGAACAATCCGGCGCCGTCGATGATCGCCCCAGGTTCCCCCCGAAGGGTGATGTACTTGCCGGCGGTCCCCGACCTGGGGAAGCTGACCCGCTCGTTGTAGGTTCCCGCCTGAACGTCTACGGTATCGCCCGGCCTGGCGGCGTCCAGCCCCGCCTGGATCGTCGAATACTCCGCGCCGGACTTGGCCACGACGATGGTCTTCACCGTATCGGCTCCCTTCAGCTGTCCATTCGAACTGGTCCCCGATGCGGCACACGAGGCGCCAAACAGGACGAGGACCAGGGCCAGACCCAACTCGAGGAGCGATCGAGAACCACGCATGGCACACCTCGACAAGAAGTCTCGTGACCCCCACCAAGAACCTGGACGTGACCGGATCTCATTCATCGGTCCATCTCTCATGATAGCCCCAGGGCCACCACTGGCCCAGAGGACGGAGGCCGTCTCGTTCCCGACGTTCGAGGAGATCGGGCGGGCACGCCGCAACCCGTGAGGGCGCACGTCACGCCCTTGGGGCCACGGCGAGTCGGCCTGCCGACTCGAAGGCGGGCTTCGACGGCGCAGCGACCGGACGGCGGAAACCGGCACTGTGCAGCAAGAAGGTCGTAGTAGTGGGAATGTGGTGAAGATAAGTGGACAACTCTCGAACCTGCGTGAAGAGGTTCGACGATTGTTCGAGGAGAGTCCGAGTCCGCGATTCTGAACCTAAGTGGACAGCTTTCGAACTCACGGTTCGAAGTGCAGCGACTGGTCGATACCCAAGTTCTCGCACGCTGACGCAACTGTCCCGACCGAGTCGGACCCTCCCAGGTGCGCACTGGTGGCAACGCTCGAACCTGCGGCTCGAGTTCGCATGGCTTGAGGCTGCCGAGTCCTGATTCACGGGTATCGACGAAACAGGGACGGCGCCAACTCCAGTACACAAATCAACCACGAGAGGGTGGTCCCCACCCTCCGACTCAGATTCCCGCCAGCTCCCTGAACTTCTCGACGCTGGGGATCGTGATCCCCAGCGTCTCGGCGATGCGGAACTTGGCCATCATCGCGTTGGGCTCTCCGGGGTGCAGGTTGGAGTGGTCGAGGATCCTTCCCAGACCCTTCTCTCCCCTGATCTGCTCCATGGCGTAGGAATCAGCGAGATCGCGCTCCGTGCAGCCGAGCCTGTCGGCAACGTAGCGCTTGGCCTCCGTGAGGCGCATGCCCCGGGACATCTGCATCCGTGCTACCAGGTCTCCGGCAGTGCGGATCCCGCCCATGCCCGCGGCGAGCGCGTGGGTGACGTCCATCCCCCTGGAGTCACCCGAGCCCACCTACAACCCGTCACATCGCAAGATCTCGACGTGCGCCTTGGCAGCTCGTGAAGCGGCGTCTTCGGGCGGATAGCCGTTGACGGGCACGCCGCAGACGCCTTCACCGACGTTTGGGTGCACAGGGATGCGAGCTACGTCCATGCAGGGCTTGATGACCGTGAGCGAGTAGGCGGTGTTCCAGGCGCATGACTTGCCGGTGCGGATGTTGACCGCCGGGCCGAAGAGCGTGACGCCGGCGTCCTGACAGACTTCGAGCTGGCCTTGCGGCCAGAGGCCGGCGAGACGGCGGCCGTCCCACTCGAGCTCGCCGTGCACGCCGATCACGAACTCGCCCGCCATGCCGACCTCGATGCCGGCGGTCGGGTACTTCTCGCGCAGGTGCTGTACGGCGCGCAGCGTGCTGAAGAAGTCGCCGTCGCCGGCGCCGCCGGTGGTGTCGAAGTCCATGCCGTCGGCGCCGGCGTCGAGCATGCCCTCGCCGACGTAGATGAAGTCCTTCGTGGCGTAGTCCATGGCCTCGTCGATGGCCGCGCGCGCGGCGGCGATCTCGCCGCGCGGCAGCAGCTCGAACCAGTTCTCGCACGGGCCGTCGGGCCGCGAGTAGAAGGCCAGGTTGGGCTGCGCCCCGTACTGGATCGGCGCCGTGAGCATCTGCTGCGCGTTCTGCATCATCTGCTGCTGGAACGGCAGGATCGTCTTGATCGCCTTGTAGCAGTACTCGATGTGCCAGAGCTCGAGGATGTCCTGGCCCAGGCGCTGCTCGCTCTCGAGCAGGTCGAGGATGTCGGTGCCGGTCATCTTGGAGCCGCCGCCGTCGCAGCTGAGAGCACCACCTGGTCGCCGATGTCGACGGCGGTGAAGCAGGCCGTGGAGGCGTAGATGTCGAGCAGGTGGTCTTGCTCGTCCTGGGTGAGCGGGTCCACCTTCGCCTTGCGCGCGGCGAGCTGCGTCGCGTCTTCGATGTCGCCGCGCAGCTCGCTGCGCGTCATCTCGATCAGCGAGCCGTCTCCCATGCGGGTGGCG
>CAVVVA010000011.1:0-149499 GCA_963751565.1 uncultured Actinomycetes bacterium
AGCACCCAGTACACCGTCGAAGCTATGGTCGACAACTTCGTCGACGGTGTCCGCCGCGCCCTCCGCGGATCGCCGGCGAAGACTCAAAGGCTCGCGAGCAAACTAGGCGGGGGTGCTTGCTGCCCTCGGGGGGGTACGCGATGCTCAACAACAGCACCATCCCACCTGAGGAGTGGAGGTGGTACGGGGCAGCACAACCTGGCGGCGGGTATCATGAGAGTTCGTCGCCATTTGGCAAGAGTCCTCTCGCGTAATGTCGTCTGACGCTGCCCACGATGACCCGAGCTCAGTCACAAGGAATGTAGGTGAGCTGCCACCGTTTCGGGCAGGCGCGACGCGCGAAGCGCCAGCGGAGCCTCAGGTCGTTGGCCGACTTCATGTCCCAAAACGAACGGGAGGAGGGTCCGCAGATCACGGTTCCCCACGGCGCCATGCACCCCGGTCTTGGTGCTCGTGGACGTACAGTATCGTCGCCTTGTCAACGTAGAGGGGAAACCCCCGCTGCCTGAGCGCGACAGGAGAACTCGTAGTCGGCGCCATAATGACGCAGGCCGCGTTCATCGTAGAGCCCCACCTTTCTGAATGCCTCGACGGGGATGATGGTCCCGCGGCCACGCGGTACATCGTACGTGGTAGAGATCTGGGTGGTTGCCGCAACTCAGGCGCCGGCAGCCCCGCCCGATGATCGCGCGAGTACCTCGCGGTTGGCCAACGGATACGGACCCCGCCGTCAACAATCGTTTGCCGGTCAGCGGCGCTGACGAGAAGCGAGCCGACGAGCGCTCCTGCTTGAGACGCCTGTGCGGCAACGAGGCGGTGAAGGTAGTCTGGCGGTGGCAAGGTGTCGTCGTTGAGCGTCACAATCATGCCGCCGCTCTGAATGCGCGTCGCATCACCCAGCCCACTCCCATGTTCATGGCTCCGGTCCACCTGAGGCCGCCGTCGCCACTGAGAACCCTGACCTCCGGGAACTCCGCCTCCAGAGTCCTACTGGTGCCATCGGTCGAGCCGTCGTCGACAACCACGACGGTGAAATCGCGAAGGGTTTGCTTAACGCAAGGACGCCATGCAGGCGCGCGTGAATCGCAGGCGATTGTGAACCGGAACTACGACGAAGACGCCCATGTCGGACAGTCTACCTTCTCGGCGGTGCCGGACCCGCGCCAGCAAAACAGGGTCGGCCGCTCATCGCGAACGCTGCATCTCGCGGGCCGTCAGGATCGCCACCAGGAAAGCACTTCTGATACCCTCTGGTTTCGTCTTCGAGGAAATCCATGACAAAGTCGTTCGCCGCGACGCACAGCCACGAAAGTGCCCATCACGGCGTACGCTCGCGACCCATAACAGGCGTGACCACTGCGCGGGGGACATGAGCCAGGGCCCCACGTCCGCTTCCCGGGACGCTCACGAGTCGCCTCACCTCGCGATTGCCGGCCCCATACTCATGAGGCCGGTGTCGAGCTTCGCCCACCAGGTCGCCGGAGATGCTGCCCGACCAACTGGCAGGCAACGCTGTATGGCAGCTCGTCAGGGATCTGCTTGACCGGGGTGAACGCGTCTCGGTCGTAACGCTCGATCGAGCCGTAACGACTCCTCGAGCGGCGGTGAACCGCCAACTGCTCAACGTCGTGCGTGGACCATACCGTGTCCGCCACCGCATGCGCGACCTTATGCAGGTCGAGCGCCGTGCTGTGCGCGATGGCCTTCTGCAGACCCGGCCCGATCTCGTGCATGCCCTCCACCCGCGCCACGAGTATGCCTGGGGCATTGGCAACTGGCATACCAACCTTGGTGAGTGTGCGTGACTGGGCACCGACAATCCTCAGACTCATGGCTGCGCGTCATCGGCCGTACTGGACGGGACGAGCGCTCATGTTCTTCATCACGCTGGCGCGAGCGAGATACTTGACGGCCAACTCGCCTTACATCGCTGACAAGGTGCGGCGTTTTTCCAAGGGAGCGATTGAGGGTCGTGCCAAAAAGTATCCTGGTATGCGAGATTCGTCGGGGAGGGAGAACACGCAGAGGTGTCGGCGGCTGCGGGGCGCCCAGTCATCATCTCGATAAGCAACGGCTTCGGCCCACTTAAGAATGTGCAACGCCTGCTTATGGCGTGTCATACCCTTAGGCAGCGGGGCGTCGACTGCCAGCTCCACCTCGTAGGCGATGGTTACGGCCGGGCGGTTCCTGTGAGGCATGGGCACGGCAAAGGCGGCTTGCTGCGGGCGTCACCTTCGTGGGATGGCTGCCTCGCGAGCAGGTTCTTCAGAGGATGGCGTGGGCGACCGTGCTGGCACATCCCTCGCGGGAGGAGTCGTCGGGATAACGCTGATCGAGGCCATGTCTCAGCGCCTTCCTGTTATCGGAGGCGCCCGCTCGGGCGTGTGCCCTGGGTGCTCGGCGGCGGCAAGGCCGGGCTGCTGGTCGATGTCGATGACCCGCGCGCCCTCGCGCGAGCCATCGAAGCTGTGGTTACGCAGCCGACGCTGAGGGAGCGACTGGCAAGTAGCGGTTACGCCCACGCTTGGCAGAACTTTCGCGAGTCCCGTGTGACCGACCTCTGCATGGATGCCTACGGCCGCGTACTCGCCGAGGAGGCGAGTAGGTGAGGATTTCGCGGATGCTATACTCCGTCGAGCTACGGCTGCCGGCTAAACCGCGGCTGTACGGCATTCCATCTTACGTGACCGCAGCGTCTGGCCGGTCGCCGCGTTTTGCGTTCTGGAGGATCGACAGCGGCGTTGACGCGGGTCTGTTCACTCTACGGAAGGGCGGCGTCCCGGGGAGTCCCACGGCCGCAACGGGAGGAGCGGTTGCTCGGGGCTGCGCTGTGAAGGTCCTCTACGTACTCCATTCTCTCGAGCGCTCCGGTGCCGAGGTGATGCTTGTTCAGGCGGCGCCGCTCCTGTGCGAGGATGGCCTTGAGTTGCACGCGCTCGCGACTGGCGAGTCGGTCGGTTTGTATGCGGAGCAGATGGCTGCCGCTCGGTTCACTGTTCATCACCTCCCGCTTGGTTCGCGTGTCACTCACCTTGCCCGTTTCTACGGGCTGCTCAGGCGGAACGGTTCGACGTGGTGCATGTCCACACCGAGAGGGCCTTCTTCTGGTACGGCTGCTGGCGCGTCTGGCGGGTGTCCGACGCATCGTCCGCACGGTGCACGGTGTGTTCGACTTCCGCGGTCCTTTGTGGGTCGAGCGATGGCTACAGCGCCACGTCGCGTACCGACTGCTTCGGGAGCGCGCGGTCGTGCCGAGCCCTCCGTGCAGCAGGCTGAGAAGCGCATATACGGCATCCCAACTACTTTGATTCCAAACTGGACTGATCCACGCCGATCTGTCCAACGGCCGATGATGGGAGGCGCGCCGCGACTCGGCTTCAGCTCGGCATTCTCGAGACGTCGGTCGTCTTCGTCTCAGTGGGTTCATGTAAACCGTCAAGAACCACGCCGCGGTCATCAGGGCGCTCGCGGGCATCATCGCCAGTTGTCCCGACGCGTACTACTTGCACGTCGGCAGCGGCGACCTGGAGGTGGCTGAGCGGCGCCTTGTGGGAGACCTCGGCCTGGTAGGAAAGGTCACCTTCGCCGGCCAGCGTGACGACGTCCCTGAGCTTCTGCAGGCAAGCGACGTCTTCGTTATGCCCTCCGCTCGCGAGGGGCTGGTGCTCATACCTAGAGGCCATGAGCTGTGGCCTACCGGTGATCGCCAGCGACGTGGCCGGACTTCGAGACCTGGTCGTCAACGGCGAGACCGGTTACCTCGCAGAGTCTGAAGACGACCTCGCCCGCGCCATGGCGGAGCTGTACCGGCCAGCGGCTCAGGACGAGCCGCGGCCGCGCCGGTCGCGCACGGGCAGAGCAAGATTTCAACATTGAGAAGTCAGTCACAAGCTACCTGCGGCTGGAATGGCTAGCTTCGCCGGCGCATGCCCTTTGATAGCATCGTGTCAAGAAGCTATCGTTCGCGACAACGATGCTCAGCACGAGCACTGAAGTCCGAGACACCGCCACCGGAAGAGACCCAGTGCTGTCGAACCGACCATGACGACTGGTCCTCGTCCTAAACGAGAGCACCGCGCTGGCCGCTATTGACTGGTACCTGGCGCCTGAGCGGCTGCTCACCGAAGGCGATCTCCTCGACTCTGAGGTCATTCCCTATCTGGCACTGATGGCTGGCGGGCTGGCTGCTGCATCGGTGGCCGACAGGTGGCCGCCGCCGCCGCGGAACGCATGAATGCCGACATCGTGCTATGGGCCGACACGCACGGGCTGCACCCGTCTGACCACGTCATCGCGCGGACTGCAGTGCGACCCGCACACCGTCATGGGCTACTGGGACGGGCACTGGTACGACTGGTACCGCAGCCCGTTGCCGCGCGAAGCGCGCCGGCTCTGTTCACGCTCCGGTGTCGTGTTCTTGCAGGCCAACGGCGCACTCGTACGCAGTCTGCAACGCAGCGGCTGCCCGGATGTCCGGTACGTCGCCGCGACCAGCGACGAGCGGTTCCAGTCGCGGCCAGAGCGCCAGCACTACGTCTTCAACCTCGTGCTCGTCGGCAACAAGATCACCAGCCGCCCGCGCCTCAAGGGCTTCCCGGGCAATGTTGTTCGCCGCCGACTGGTCGCCCATTTCGAGTGTGGCCTCGGGCGCCGTTTCGCTGTCTTTGCTGAGGGCTGGACTGGACCCAGCGCCCAGGGTCCCCTGCGCTTCGATGAACAGGCCAGGACCTACGGAACGGCATTGGCAGCCGTTGGCTGCAACAACTGGTTGCACTCGCGCTACTGCTTCTCGAACCGTTTGCCCATCAGCATGTCGTCCGCCAGACCGGTCATCGACTACAAAAGGGGAGGGGTCACGACGAAGTCTTTGGCTGCGACCCGGGCATGTACTGGTTCCGTGATATCGAGGAGGCCTGGCGCCAGTTTCGCTTCGTCGTGGACAATTACACGCGAGCGCAAGAGGCTGCGCAACGCGCCCAGGAACTGGCGCGCCAGCGGTCCTGACCTATCACGCCGTCGCCTATATGGTCCTGGTCCTGGATTCGCTGGCCGCCGATCGCGAGCGCGGCGCTACGTGTGCGATTCCCCAACCCTGGATCCGCAAGGTGAGTGAGCGGCGCTCGCGCCCAGGGCTCCGCGTGAATACCGCCTGGGTGCATCACTTTGCCGACGGCAACTCACCCCGCGTTAGTGAGTCGATGCGTCTCATGAACCAGGACGCAGTGCTACTACCATCCGGCTTGAAGCCGGCCTCGACTAGCCGCCAGCGGATTTCTCGCCAAACCATACCGTTACGCGCCCCCACAACCGTGCCAAGCAGACAGACCGTCCCTGTAGCCAGCTGCACGGCCAGCACGGCCGGAGCTGGCCAGCCCAAGTTCGTGAGGCCGACGTGCAAGCCAAGCAGCGCCAGCGCGGTGACGGCGCCGGCAGCCAAACCCACCGCATGGGCTCGCCACAGCTCCCGACCCGCAGCGCCAGCAGCCGCCTCATCACGAACAGGTAGGCGATGTGCATAGCCAGCTCTGAAAGAGCGAAGGCGCTGGCGATGCCGACAATGCCAAAGCGTCCCAGCACGATCAGCAGGATGGCAAGCACGCCGACATCCCCCGCCGTGACGAGGATTTTGATATCGAGGGTGGCCGTGGCCTCGGAGAGGATGGCGCCGAAGTGCTCCAGGAGCGAGAGCGGCGCGCCTAGTGCCAAGATGGCGAGCACCGGCACGGCCGGCGCCCACCTGCCCCCAAGAAGCGTGAAAATGATCTCATGCGCGGCACCCGCCACGCCCCACGACAGTCGGAGGTGATGGCGCCGAACACGGTGATGGTCGCGAGATACGTAGATTTGAGCCGTTCCCGCTCCGACTGGATACGGCTGTAGACGGGCAGCAGCACGCGCGAGAGGCTGGTGACGAAGTAGTACAACGGCACGGCGGCGAGGTTGGTCGCTCGCGTGTAGAAGCCGGTGGCCCGCGAGCCGAGAAAGTGACCCGTCCAGAGCGTATCGAGGTTGCTGCCGATGAACTCGCCGAAGCCGATGAGCGAGATGCGCGCCCCGAAGGAGTAGAGGCTCTTGAGCGACCGTGCTCCGAGGCAGAAGCCGATGTCGGCCCGGCACAGGACGGTGTAGGCCGTAGCCGCCAGCGAGCCTTGAGCAAGCGCGGCGATCACTAGGCTCCACGCTCCGAAGCCGGCGCTGGCCAACGCCACGCCAACGAAGGCGTAGCCCAGGATGTACGAACTGATCTCCGTAATGGCGATGTTGCGAAAGTCCATGCGCCGCTGCAGCAGACCCTGAGTCGTTGCCGTGAGGCCACTGAGCACGAACGTAAGGGACATGACGCGGGCGATCGTCACCACGCCGCGCGTGTGGGGAAAGAGGGTGGCGGTGAGCGGTGCCAGGGCGACGAACAGGCCACAGAAGGCTACTCCCAAGAGCAACGACGAGGTGAAGGCCGTGCGCACGTCGCGGGCGCTGAGCACTTGCCGTTGGACCACGGCCTGGCCCACACCGAGTTGGGCAAAGTACTGGCCGAAGCTGAGAAAGACACCCACCATGGCTACCGTGCCGAAGGCGCTCGGCGCAACCAAGCGGGCCAACACCGCCGTGACGCCGATCTGCGCCACGAAGGTCACGACGGTGGAGGCATAGCTCCATTTCAGACCGTGGATTGTGCGCGCCGTTAGACTGCCGGGCATGCAGTAACCTGATGACCACCCTGGTGCAGGTGTGCCGTTCTCGGCATGAGTGCGCAGCCACCAGCAGCTATCATGGTCGTCGGCTCATTCGAGCCACCCCGTTACTAGCCTATCATGCGGTCCGCTCCTCGTCTCACGGGCGAACACGCACCGATGTCGAGTCCCGCAATGGCGTACCAGCCCGCGAGCCTCGGTGTGCTGGCTCAATGGTCAGCGCCAAGGCTGGCTCGCCGTCCGTCCTTTCGCTCATGACATGTGCCGACGACCCCCGCTCCTTCGTAGCCAAGTCGCAACCGCGCAGCTCCGCCTGGCGGAACATGTTGAGTGCGTTGTCGGCCTACGGCGTGCGATTCGTCAGGGTCTGGTCGCGCTGCGACCGCTGCAGGACCTGCAATGCGGCCAGCAGGACGAACATCGGAATGCCCGTGAAACCGAACAACGCGTTGTCCACCAACTGCGACACCAGGAAGGCCGTGATCGCGCCAACAAGGGGAAGATCAAGTTCGCCGGTGGGTCGACGAAGGCCCCGCACGAGAGGCGGTACCATGAACAGGAGAAGCAGGGCCAAGCCGACGGACCCGAGCTCGATCACTGCCTGGACGGGCCAGGAGTGTGCCGAGACCATTCCCCGAGTCGAATCCTTGACGCCCACAGTCTCGTTGTGGACCTGAAAGAACGAGTACCCGTAGCCGAATACGAGGTTACTCGGCTTGGCTTCGGCTAAGTACTTGGCCTCCTCCCACGTATTGAGTCGAGCGGTGAGGTTTTGGGAGCCCGAGTAGTAAGAGCGGAGCGTACCCGAGCCCGCAGCAACAATCACGCACGCGGCCGTCGCAATCACGATCAGCTTGGTGCGCCGCAACCGGGAGGACCGCGCGAGCCCCAACACCCCGATGCCGACAAGCGCTCCTAGCCACGCCCCCCTTGAGTAGGTCGTCCAGAGTCCTGCTCCAACGAGGACCAAGAGAGCGCATCTGACCGGGCTTCGCTTGGCCGGCAGCCAGAGACCGAGAGCCAGCGGAAAGGCGAGGGCCATCATGCACCCCAGGCCGTTTGGGTGCTGGAAGGTGCCGAGTCCCTGTTGGACCGACTTGGAAACGGAACTAAGGATGTAGCCCAGAGGATTCCGATTCGACACGAAATGGTGCTGATTGAAGAGCACCGGCGAGCCAGTCAGCGACTGGACGATCCCGAGACCAGCTTCCACCGCCGAATAGGCTAGGAACAACCGCACGATCCGCAGCGGGGCAGATGCCGGTGACGTGATCGTGAGCAAATAGAGCGACAACGCGCCGATCGGGAAGATGAATGTCTGGTATGAAGAGATCAGGTGACCGGGCCCCACGAATGCGAATGCACTGATAAGGACGTAGGTCAGAAAGGCGACGCCGGGATTTAGCGGCACCGCGCGTCTGCTCACCACCACGACGGCTGCCACCAGACCGGCAAACCCCACCAGGTACGCGTCGTAGTTGTAGTTTTGCGACTGAAGCAGCGGGAATGCGCTTGCGATTGGCACCGCAAACAGAGCGACCAGAGCGGCCCACCGTGTGGCCTCCGGCTGACGAATCCCGGTCGCGACCAGTAAGACTGCCACCGCCGCTGCGGCAGCCAATGCAATGGGGAGTCTCGCAGCAGTCGCCACAAAGACGAGAACTGTCCCGCCTGCACAGAGCGCCCAGAAGAGGCGTGGCCTCGTAGTGGGTAAGCTCAGCACCGGTGAGAGCATCCGCTCGGGAAGCCGCAAGTCCATGGAGGTAAGGCTACAGAATTCGCCCGTCAGCCGCGAGACGAGGCACTCCAGCCAATCCCTAATGATGCCCCACGAACATCTTGGTCGCCGGCCACCGACCCGGACCCTGCTCGCACCGCGTTCGCGACTCCAACTGGGCGTCCCGTCACTTCACACTCGCTCTTTGAGGCTCAAAGACCAACTCGTGCGTTGGATTGCATGCGTGGGGCACAGCAGCATATGCGCGGTTGGGTGCGACGCCCGGGATGATGTCAGGCCCAGCGCCGGCGCAGCGCCGCACCGGCGGCCAGCAGCGCGCCGCCGAGCGCAAACACGACCAGCGGCCGGCCGCCGGTGTAGTCGAGCTGGCCGGCCTGAAGGATCGCGGGCGTCGTGGCCGACGGGCTTCCGCCGGTCTGCGTTGTCCCCCCGGAGCCCGAGGCCGACAAGCTTGCCAGATAGGCCTGGAGGACTCCGGCGATGTCGCTGTACTGCTGGTAGACCGGGTTGTTCTCGACGGCGGCCAGCGCAGCCCTGACCGCGGCTGCCGAGTAGTGGCCGTTGATCGTGCCGTCGGAGGCATCTTTGATGATCTGAGTGGTGGACGACCCCGCCCATGCGACCGACGCGAACACGCCCGTCAGAACCAGCACGAGGATCATGATGATGACGAACCCTGACTTCATCGCCCGTCCTCCTTCAGCTGGCATCGTACACCGCCAAGACTCCGGCGATGGGGCGTTATACCACACGGGCCGTCCGAATCCCAGTCCATCGCCGCCGCCAAGTCGGCTATACTGTCGGCTCTGCGGCCCGACCGGCTCCGGCTGGCGAGGTGACATGGAAGCGACCGATGCGTAGGGCATGACTGACGCCCCGATCTGGGATCGGGCGCCGGCCGAACCTTCGACCAGCCCGAATCGCCGGCCCCTTGCCAGCCTGCGAGCAGCCCCCTCGCTCCTCGTCACGCTGGTCCTGCTGGCGGGCATCGCGGCGCTGGGGATCCTCTCCGGCGGCTACATCTTCGTGAGGACCGCGCCGGTGGTGTTCGTGCTCGCCGGACTCGCCGTCGCCGGTGCCTGGCTCGTGCGCCGGCCCGCCCGGCCGTCGCGCGCCTACCTCGTCGGTCTCATTGCGTTTGCCGCCTTCGTCGTCTGGACGGGCCTGTCGGTGCTCTGGTCGACCGGTCCCGATCTCTCCTGGGTCGCCTTCGACGTCGTCGCCTTCTACCTGCTCGTGGCGTTCGTGTGCGGCGCGCTGCCCGGCGGGCCGGCGCAGCTTCGTCTCGCCGCGTACGGCTTCGCCGTCGTGGTCGCCGCCATCGCCGGGTACGCTCTGCTCGGCAAGATCGTGCCCGACGTGGTCACCGATGCCCACGTCTTCGCTCGTGTGAGCGGGTCCATCGGCTACTGGAACGTGCTCGCGGCGATCATCGTCATGGCGATCCCGATCGCTCTCGAGGCGGCCACGCGCCAGAGCCTGCCGGCCTGGCTGCGCGGCCTGGTGTCGAGCGGCCTCGCGATCCTCCTGTTCACCTTCTTCTTTACCTTCTCGCGCGGCGGCTTCGTGGCCCTCGCGGTGGCGCTGTTCGTGTACTTCGTGCTCTCCACGAGGCGCCTGGCGGGGCTCGTCTCGCTCGCCGTGCCGGGGGTGCTCGTGGCGGCGGTCCTCTACCACGTTCGCCACCTCGGCACGCTGTTCACGGCGACGACGAACGACGCCCTGCGCACGGCCCAGGGGCACGCGCTGGCGAGATGGGTCGTCGTGGCCCTGGTCGTGGCCTTCGCCGCCCAGGTGCTGGTGGCTCTCGCGCACCGCCGCTGGCCGCTGCCGGCACGGACCGTGCGCGTCGTGGGCATCGCCGTGCTGGTCGTCCTTGTGGCCGCGCCGCTCGCCTTCGGCGCCTACTACTTTCCCCGGCACGGCGGGCTGGACCACTGGGTCAGGGTGCACTACGAGGCCGCGCTCTCGGGCTCGGGGCCGAGCAACAGCGTCGGGCGGCTCACCTCGCTGGGCAGCAGCGGGCGCATCCCCTGGTATCGCGAGGCGATCAAGGGTTTTCGCGCCCACAAGATCCTGGGCAGCGGAGCGGGCACGTTCCAGTTCACCAACTACCTCTATCGCACTCATCTCTGGGTCGTGAAGCACAGCCACAGCGAGTGGCTGAACGTGCTGAGCGAGCTGGGGCTGGTGGGGTTCGTGCTGTTCGTCGTGGCCATCGGCGGCCTGGTGGTGGCCGCCTTCGGCCGCCTGTTCAAGGACCGCACCGACCCCGAGCGCTCGTTGCTGGCGGCCTGCCAGGCCGCCATCCTGGTGTTCGTGGTCCACATGTCCATCGACTGGGACTGGGACATGGCGGTGATCACGGTCGCCTTTCTGCTGCTCGTCGGAGTGGCGGCCGCGTACGTCAGGCAGCGCGGCCAGGCCGTCGACGCGGTCGACCCGGCCGCGAGCGAAGCCGCCGGCGCGGCGGCGCCGCCCGACCGCCGACCCTCGCCGGCCGTGCGCCTCCTGGTCACCGGGCTGATCGCCCTCGGCGCGATCTCGTGGGCGCTGCCCTACCTGTCGCAGCGCGCCGTGTCGGCTGCCGTAGACAACGCGAGCCGCGGTCGTCTTACGCAGGCCGCCGCGTCGGCGCGCGAGGCCGGCCGGCTCGACCCGCTGGCCGTCGATCCACTCCTTACGCTGGCCGCCGTGCAGGTTCGGCAGCGCCAGGCGACGGCCGCACGGACGACGCTCGACAAGGCCGTGCACCTGCAGCCCCGCAACTACGAGACCTACTATCAGATGGGGCTGCTCGAACTGGACAGCTTTGGCCAAAGGACCGCGGCAACGCAGTGGTTCCTGCGCGCCTTGGCGCTCAACCCGCTCGACCCGGTGACGCGGCAACAGCTCGGCCTGCATTGAGACGTGGCGCCGGCGCCCCACCCCGGATGAGCCCGTCGTTCGACGCCCCGGCCCTCGAGACGGGTTCCGCAGGTCGGCGATGATGAAAGTGCGCGTCGTGATGAGCGCGCTGCTGCTGGCGTTCTTCGGGCTGGCCTGCTTTGCCGGGGCCACGGCGCTGCTGCTTTCCATCGTGCCGCGGGCCGAGGTCCACATGACCTCCGGCAAGGTGCTGGCCGGCGCTCTCGTGGCGCTGGGGATCGGGGCCTTCGTGGCGATGACCGACCCGTTTCGCCACCGCCTCATGATCACCGTGGCGATCCTCTTTGCCTCGTTCGTCGCAGCCGCGATCGGCTACCGGCTCCACTGGGAGCACCATCCGCACGACCCGACCAGATTCCTGCTGCCGCTCGTGCTCGCTTTTCCCGTGCTCGCCCTCATCTTCTACCCGTTCGGCAAGGGCCCAGGGGCGCAGCGGCGCGAACGATGGGACGACAACTGAGGGTACGGTCGCCGGCGGTGGTCGGCTAATCGGCCGGCCGAATGACCGGCCGATCGGCCGGTCATTCGGCCGGCGGCGCGGTCTGAAGCGGCTCCGTTTGGCCGGCGGCGCGGTCTGAAGCGGCTCGCTACCCCGCCGCGCCTGCGCTCCCCTCACCTTTCGGCGAGCGCAGCGTCCATGCGGCCAGGACTGCGAGGGCGATGAGGCCCGCGGCGATGAAGGAGTCGGAGTACAGGATCTGGATCCCGTGATGGTGGTAGACCGCGTCGCCCTTGTAGGGCACCCACCAGATGGGGGCGGCGTAGAACAGCCAGCACCAGGCTGCGCTCGCCACGAACATCCAGGCCGAGCGCTTCACGACGGCCGTCGACACGAGCGCGACGGCGATCGGCGCCGACCACACCCAGTGGTGGTCCCATGAGAAGGGGGAGATCGCAAGGCCGGTGAGACCGCAGGCGCAGATGCCCCACAGCTCCCGGCCTCGCCGCGAAAGCCGCACGGCGACGACGATGCCGCAGCACAGACAGAGCGCGGCCAGGACGAGCCAGACGGCATGTGCCTCGGGGCCGTTTCGGGTAAGGCGGGCCAGGACTCCGGCGATGGACTGATTGGCTTCCTGCTCCGGGCGACCCACACGGCTCGTCTGGAACACCAGGCTCGTCCAGTACAGGCGAGCGTCGTGGGGAGCCACGATGAAGCTGAGCAGCGTGGCGCCGACGAGTGTGCCGATGGCCACCAGAGCAGCCTTGAGGCGGCGCGTCGCCGCGAGGTAGACGATGAAGATCGCCGGCTCCAGCTTGATCGCCGCCGCGAGTCCGATCAGCGCGCCCTGAGGAGCGCGGCGGTCCATAAGGGAGAGGTCGGCGAGCACGAGCGCGAGGATGACCAGATTGATCTGGCCGTAGTTGAACGTGGAGCGCACCGGCTCGAGCAGCGTGGCGGCGGCGCACGCCGCGAGCGCGACGGTCCACAGCAGCCGTGGCGCGAGGTTCGGCAGCGCGAGACGCACGCTCGCCACGATCACGACCAGCAGCCCCCCGAGCGAGGCCAGCGCCGCGGCCGCGCGGGCCGCATGAAAGCTTGCGTAGCCGAGCGGAAACAGAAGGAGGGCGGCGAACGGCGGGTAGGTGAACGGCAGAGCCCCCGGGTGATGGAGGTAGATGGACTGGCCGTGGACGAACCCTCTGACGGCCGACTGGTAGGCGTTCAGGTCGATCATGTGCTCGGCCATCACCCGGGGTGAGCGCAGAGAAGCGACGACCAAAAGCAGCGCCGCGGCGGCGAGAGGCGCGGCGAGCGGTACGCGGTCGCCCACGACCCGCCGAGGGATGGGCGGGCTCAGTTCGCCGTCGGCATCGGGCAAGGGCGACGACGCGGTCGTGGCTTTGCTCTGGCGTCTCGATCCCATCGACGAGTCAGCCTATACGCTGGTCTGACCGCTTGCCATCGGCGCTGCGCCCACAGCCGGCCGGCTGCCGCAGAAGGGGCTGTGGAAGCCCGCAGGGCCGTCTGCTTTAATGGCCGACGAGTCCACCTACCCCGGGACGTGCGCGTGATGCGCTCCGCCGCCGCGACCACGACAGACGACGAGCCCGCGAAGACCGTGCCGCATACCGCTTCGCGGCCGGCGGCCGACCACCTGGCGCGGCGCTGCGGGCTCGCCGTGCTGACGGCGGCGGCTGTCGCCGCCGCCGTCCTGGGCCTGCTCTCGGTGCAGCGGTATCGCGACTTCCAGGAGGCCCGCTTCGACCTGGGCAACGTGGTGCAGGTCGTGTTCAACACCGCCCACGGCCACGTGCTCGAGGCCAGCGACCCCAGTGGGCAGGAGGTTTCGCGCCTGGCCTCTCACGTCGACCCCGTGCTGGCGGTGTTCGCCGTTCCCTGGCTGGTCTGGCCGAACCCGGCGATGCTCCTGGTGGCCCAGGCCGTCATCGTCGCGCTGGCGGCGTGGCCCGCCTACCGGCTCGGCCTGCGCATACTGGGCGACCCGCGCGCGGCCATGTGCTGCGCCTTTGGCCTGCTGCTGTACCCTCCGCTCGAGTACGCGGTGCTCAACGACTTTCACGCGGTGACCCTGGCGATCCCCCTGCTGCTCTGGGGATTTCTGTTCCTCGAAGAAGACCACCGCTGGCGAGCGGTCGCCCTGCTTGCCCTGGCGGCCCTCTGCAAAGAGGAGGTGCCTCTGGTCATCGCTTTCATGGGGTGCTACTTCGCGCTGCGCAAGCGTGCGCTGTGGCCGCTGGCCGTCACGGCCGGCGCGCTCGCCTACTTCGCCCTCGCCGTCTTTGTCGTCATCCCGCACTTCAACCACGCCGCGAGCCCCTTCATCGGTCGCTACTCCCAGTACGGCGACACTGCGGGGGCCGTGGCGCGGCACATCCTCCTGCACCCCGTGTCGGCGATCACCGACTACTTCGCACCACGGAACGTCATCTACCAGGTCAAGCTCCTGGCGCCGTTTGCGTTTGCGTCGCTCCTGAGCCCGCTGACCGCCCTGATCGCGCTGCCCGAGCTCGCCCTGAACGGCTTGTCGGCCACGGCCGCCCAGCGCAGCATCGAGTACCACTACGTGGCCGCCGAGGTCCCTGTGCTGTTCGCCGCCGCCGTTCTGGGGCTGGCGCGGATCGGCCGATACCTCACGACGCGTCGCCGACCCCGCGAGGCCCTCGAGAGCGGCGACGACGGCGCTCGACGGTGGTCGCTCCGTCTCGCCCTCGTGGTCCTTGCCGCCTGCCTGATCGCCAACTACGTTGCCGGGCCGCTGCCCTTTGCGCTGCCCGGGGCGCGGTTCGGGTTCGAGCGCTACGCCGTGGGAAACCACGCGCGCACCATCGGCGCGGCCATCGCCGGCATTCCGGCCAACGCCGCCGTGTCCGCCCAGAACAGGATCGGCGGCCACCTGTCGGCGCGGCGCACCGTCTATCTCTACCCGTACATCGGCGCCGCCCGGTACGTCGTGCTCGACAAGCACGGCATCGGCTACCTCGGGCTGAACGAGCCGCCGCCGGAGAAGCGGTTGTTCGCGGTCGCACAGGCGCTGCTGTCGAGCCCGCGGTTCCGGCTGATCTTCAACCGCGGCGGCGTGCTCGTCTACGAGCGCGTCGACTGAAGCGCGGGTCGACTGAAGAGCGCGTCGACTGAAGCGCGCGTGGACTGAGGTGCGCGCGGACTGAGGCGCGCGTGGGCTGAGGTGCGCGTCGACTTGGGTACTCTTCGATCGACGCGCTCATCGCCGAACTGTGTGCCCGCACGCGGTCGTGAGCGTTCGCGCGGCCGCCCGCACCTGATGTAGAGTCACGCGGACCGAAGCGACTGCCGGAGGCTCACCGTAGACCACGACTCCAGCGCCTCCACCTCGACCACCGCGCCCGTCGATCTGGGTCGCGCGGTCGCCGAACAGGTGGCGCGCGTCATCGTCGGCAAGGCCGACCAGACGCGCCTGATCACGGTGGCCCTGCTGGCCGACGGGCACGTGCTTCTCGACGACGTTCCGGGCGTCGCCAAGACGCTGCTGGTGCGCACGGTCTCCGCCGCCCTGGGCTTGAGCTTCGCGCGCGTGCAGTGCACCGCGGACCTGCTGCCCGCCGATGTGACGGGCTCGATGATCTTCGACCAGAAGGCCGGCGAGTTCGAGTTTCGTCCGGGACCGCTGTTTGCCAACATCGTCCTGGCCGACGAGATCAACCGCGCCACGCCGCGCACGCAGTCGGCCTTTCTCGAGGCGATGGAGGAGCGCGGCGTGACGGTCGACGGCGTCACGCATCCCCTGCCCAAGCCGTTCATGATGCTCGCCACGCAGAACCCCGTGGAGCTCAAGGGGACCTTTCCGCTGCCCGAAGCGCAGGTCGACCGATTCCTGCTGCGCCTGCGCATGGGGTATCCGAGTCACGACGATGAGACGCTCATGCTCGAGCGGTTCCGCGCCGGCGATCCGCTGGCCGGGGTGCGCGCCGTGGCCGTCGCCGACGTTCTGCCGGCGGTGCGCGCGGCGGTGCGCGCGGTGCACGTCTCCGGCGATGTCGCGCGCTACATCGTGGAGATCGCCCGGGCCACCCGCGAAACCCCACTCGTGAGGCTCGGCGCCAGCCCCCGCGCTTCGCTCTACCTGCAGCACGCCGCCCAGGCCGCCGCCGCCCTCGCGGGACGCGACTTCGTCACTCCTAACGACGTGCAGGACTTGATCTCGCCCGTTCTCGCGCACCGCCTGCTGCTCGCCCGCGACGCGCTCGTCGACGGACGCGACCCCGACGACGTGCTGCGCGAGGTCGTGGCCACTGTGCCGGTCCCGGCCGAAGCGCGCGAGGACACGCCGGCCGCTACGTGATCCGCAGGCGGCCGTGCGACTGAGATCCATCGCGTGGGCCGGCCTCGCGGGGTTGATCGTGGCGGCGCTTCTGCATTCGGGCGCCCTGGTGTTCGCGGTACTGGCCGCGTCGGCCCTCGCGGCTCTGGTCGTCACGACGCGTCGCCACGTGTTCACCGCCTTCGCCTTCGAGCGCACGCTCTCGCGGCGCGTCGTGACGTGGGGCAGCGAGCTCGAGATCACGATGAGCGTCACCAACGCCAAGCTGCTCCCGCTCGTGTGGATGCGTGTGCGCGACGAGTGGCCGGCGGGCCTCGAGCCCCTCGGCTTTGCCCTCAGGCCGGTGGCGCTTCACGGGACGCAGGCGTTCATCGAAACGGGTCTCGGTGCGCTGGTACGAACGCCTGCGGCGCCGGTATCGCGTGCGTTGCCTGCAGCGCGGGCTGCACCGGTTCGGACCGGTCGCCCTCGACGCCGGCGATCCCTTCGGGATCGCCGGCGTCGAGGCCACGCTCGAGGCCCGGGAGGAGCTCGCGGTGCTGCCCAGGGTGCTCGACGTGCCGGGCTTCGACCTGCTGACCGGCCGTCCCCTGGTCGAGGAGACCGTGACCCACTCACTGGCGCACGACCCCACCGCGCTCCGTGGCATACGACCCTACCGGCCCGGAGATCCGATGCGAGCCATCAACTGGCGCGCCACGGCTCGGCGGGTGACGCTGCAGACCAACGAGTTCGATCCCGCCTCCCTGGCGGCCGTGCGGCTGCTTCTCGACGTGGGCGTGCTGCAGAACGCCTGGCAGGCGGCAGACCCCGAGATCCTGGAGCTGCTGTGCGTCGTGACCGCCTCTCTGGCGGCCGCCTTCGCGGGCCGCGGTTTCGGCGTCGGGCTCGCCTCGAACGCCTGGCTGACCCGCGACTGGCGCGCCGTAGACATCGAGCCGGCCGAAGGCGCGCTGCCCCAGGTGCTCGAGACCCTGGCGCGCGTGCTGCTGTTCACGGCCCGCGATTTCGGCCAGGTGCTCGCCGCGGAGCTGGGAGACGAGGCCGGCGGGGCCGATTGCGTGGTCGTCACCGCGGCGCTGCGACCGGGCGTGCGCGGCTACGTGAGGCGTCTGCGCGCCGAGCGGCCGACCAGGGTCGTGTATGTCGGCCGGCCCACTGAGGATGAGGCGCCGCTGGTCGACATCGTGGTGCCGGGCGACTTTGACTGGAGGAGAAGCGATGCGCTCCCGCTCCGGGCTTGAGCACGCGGGCGTGGCGCTCGGCGCCGCCGCGGAGGGCGTCTGGTCCGGCGGCCTGGCGGCGGCGCTCACGGGGGCGTCGGCGGCCGTTCTGATCGTCTTCGCCGGCGTCACCGTGCTCGTCGCCGCACAGCTGGCGCGGCGCTTCAGCGCGGGCGAAGGCCGGGAGCGTGCCGCTCGTGCGCTGGCGATGACCCTGATCCTGGTCGCGGCCGCCGTGTTGCTTGTGGCCGGCCGGGCGTGGGCGCACCCGTCTCCGCTGTGGCCGGTCGCACGCGACTTCGTCTACGCGGGCGGTCTCGTGCTTCTGGGCCTCCACCTGGGCAGGGAGTCGCAGACGCCCGAGACGGCGGTACGGCGCGCGATCCGTGGGTTCGGCCTGCTGTGCGCCGTCCTGACGGTCGCCGCCGTGGTCGGCTCGGCGCCGGGATGGGCTCCCTGGGCGCTCGTCGCCGCGCTTCTCGTCGGTGGCCTTCTGGTGGCGATCGTGCGCTACGAGGCGCTGACCGACCTGGTCGACCCCATCGAACGGTTGCCGGCCTGGCCCTGGCTGCTCGCCGTCACCGGCGCCGTGCTGATCGTCATCGCGGTGGGCGCGCTGCTGAGCCAGGTCCTGCGCGTGGAGACGGTGCTAGGAGCGCTCAGTGTGCTGGCGGGCGTGCTGCGCTACGGCCTGGACGGCCTCGCGTATCTCATCGGCTACGCGGCTGACGAGCTCGTGCGCGCGATCGCCGCGCTCCTCTCCATGCTGCACCTGCACGCCTGGCACATCGTCCAGCGGCCGCGAGCGGTTCCGACGCCGACGGTGTTCCGCCGGCTCTCCTCACCGAACCTCAAGGTCTGGCGCGGATCCAGGCTGATGTTCACGGCCGTGGGCGCCCTCGTCGCGGTGGTCGTCTCGTTTACGCTGGTCGCGGTGGCGCTGCGCCGTTTTCGCCGTGAGCCGCCGGCGGAGGTCATGGTCGTGGAAGAGCGCGAGGCGCTCGCCTCTCTGCGATCGGCGGCCGGGGCGTTCGCGGCGCGACTGGGGCGGCGGCTGCGCCGCCGCCTGGCGTCGCGCCGCCGCGGCCCAGGCACACCCGCCGAGCTCGTCCGCCGGCGCTACGCCGACCTGGAGCGTCGGCTTGCCCGCGCCGGGCGGCCGCGGCTGCCCGGCGTGACCGTGCGCGACCACTTGGCGGCCGTGGCGATGGCGGTGGCATCGGCCGTGGCGTCGGCCGGAACGGCGGCGCCGGGGTCCGCGCAAGCCGCGCCGCCGCAAGCCGCGCCGCCGCAAGACGCGCCGCCGCAAGACGCGCAGCCGCAAGACGCGCCGCCGCAAGCCGTACCGCCGCCGCTCGCGCTGGCCGCCGAGCTCGCTTCCGTCTACGAACTGGCGCGCTACTCCGCCCACACCGTCGACACCACAGAGGCGCGCCGCTTCGAGGCGCTGGCGCGGGGGTTTGGTGCGTAGGATGGTCGGCGCCGGCGGCCGGCCGGCGATCCTGACGGGCCGGCGACCCTGGCGGGCCGGCGACCGTCCCGTGATCGCCATGCCCGACGAAAGGCCCGGCTGCCGTGATCGCGCCGTTCCGCGGTGTCGAGGCGCGGCGTCCATCCGACGGCGTCAGACTGCCCACTTTGGGTACGTTGATACCTGCAGGCGCTTCAGGCGAGAAGGAGTCACCGGGGAGGACACCATGGCCGTCTACGAATTTACCTGCAAGAACTGCGGCGCCGAGTTCGAGGTCACCTGTCACATGGACGAGCGCGACGCCCAGGCGGTCTGCCCCAAGTGCGGCAGTCGCAAGGTGGAGCAGGGCTACAGCGCGGCGTTCTCGTCGCCGCCGCCGCCCAAGTACTGACGCGCCGCGCCGCCCGCGCGTCGCCGCCGCGCCGCCCGCGCGTCGCCTCGCCGCTTTTCCATCGCTCTCGGAAGTCGTAGAGTCTGCGGGCTCGGGGTTCGTCGAATGGCGCAGCGAGGGGGGAATGCCGCGGTTGAGAACGGGATGCTGAGGCGGGTCCGGACCGCGGCGCCGCGCTGGTTGGCGCTGGCGATCGTTGCCGCCCTGGCTGCCTTGGTCGGGCCAGGCCGCGCGGTGGCCGCCGCTTTGCCCTCGACGTCTTTCGCACGCGCAGGAGCTCCATCGGCGCTCCTGGCCGTGCAGCAAGCCGAGCTGACCGCCTCCCACGCGACCTTCGGCGCCGACTTCGGCTGGTCGGTGGCGCTCTCGGGCGACACCGCGCTGGTCGCCGCGGACGGCATGACTTCCGCTATCCCCAACGTGACCGGCGCCGCCTACGTCTACACGCGCTCGGGCACGACCTGGACGCTGCGGCAGAGGCTGAGCGACCCCGATGCGAACAGCGCCGACACCTTCGGCTCGTCGGTGGCGCTTTTCGGCGACACGGCGCTGGTCGGCGCCGACGGGGCGACCGTCGACGGCCGAAAGCGCCGCCGGCGCCGCCTACGTCTACACTCGCTCGGGCAAGAGCTGGTCGCTGCAGCAGAAGCTGAGCGACCCGGATGCGAACAGCGCCGACACCTTCGGCTCGTCGGTGGCGCTTTTCGGCGATACGGCGCTGGTCGGCGCCGATGGGGCGACCGTCGGCGGCGAGAGCAGCGTGGGCGCCGCCTACGTCTACACGCGCTCAGGCACGAGCTGGTCGCTGCAGACTGAGCTGACCGACCCCGCCCCCGCCCTCGGCAGCGACTTCGGCTGGGCGGTCGCGCTCGCCACCGACACCGCGCTGGTCGGCGCCCCCTTCAACACGGTCCGTGGCAACTGCGGCGTGGGCGCCGCCTACGTCTTCACTCGCTCGGGCACGAGCTGGTCGCCGCCGACTGAGCTGACCGACTCCGACGGACGCCTTGGCTTTGGCTGCGCGGTCGCGCTCTCGGGCGACACTGCGCTGGTCTGCGCGGACGGCAGGACCGCGACTCCCGTCGGCCCCGGCCTGGGCGGCGCCGCCTACGTCTTCACCCGCCTGGGAACATCGTGGCCGCAACAGGCCGAGCTGACCGGCTCCGACGAGATGACCGACGACGATTTCGGCTGGTCGGCGGCGCTGTCGGGTGACACTGCGCTGATCGGCGCGTACGGCAGGGACTTCAGCGCTTACAGAAGGGCCGGCGCGGCCTACGTCTTCACGCGCACGGGCACGAGCTGGTCGCAGCAGCTCGAGCTGGGCGACCCCAGCGTGACGGCCGACCGTCCCTTCGACCACGACAACTTCGGTTCCTCGGTGGCGCTCTCCGGCACGACGGCGCTGGTGGGCGCCGACGGGCAGGCCGTCGGCCGGCAGCGCTACGCCGGCGCCGCCTACGTGGAGGAGCTGGCCTCCGTCCCGTTGCTCAGCCTCAAGGCTTCGACGCGCTCTCTCAAGCTCGGCAAGCGCGTCACCTTGAGTGGCGCCGTGCAGAACTTTCTCGCCGCCGACAAGACCGTCGTGATCGCGCGCAAGGTCGGTTCCAGGGTGATGCCGTCGAAGAACGTGAGCATCTCGCGATCGGGCGCCTTCAGGTGGACCATGAAGGCGACCAGGACCGGCCGCTGGATCGTGACGGCATCCTATGCGGTCGGCGCGACGACCTACACGAGCAACGTGGTGAAGGTGATCGTGCACAAGTGAGGCGCCGGCGGCTCGCGCCGGCTCGACGCTCGTCTCCAGCTGCCGCAGCGGCTCCGTCAGCGCGGCGCGACCCGCAGGCCGTAGCTTGCCAGGACCGCGTTCAGCCATCCTCTTCGCGCCCGGAGTCTGCGCCGCACCTGACGACGGAGCGCCGCGACGTCGGCAAGATCGCGCCGGTCGGCGGCGCGGCCGCCGAACAGCACGGCCTCGACGCGACCCGTCAGCGAGGCCACATCGAGATCGAGGTACTCCTTGAGAAGCGCCGCTGTCTCTTCGAGCGTCTGCGAGCGCGGCACACTGACGCCGTGATCGCGCAGCTCGGTGTGGACCAGCGCGAGCGACGCTCGCAGGCGGCCGTCGGGGCTTCCCCTGCGCAGACCCCGCCGCTGCGCGGCGGCGCGCCCGAAGGGCCAGGCAACCAGGGCGGCCGCAAGCCCGAGAGCCCACGGCAGCCAGTCCGGGGTCGTCGAAGTCGAGCCTGAGGTCCCCGGGCCTTCGTGCGGCTTTCTGCCTCCAGAGCCTCCCGGGAGGCTCTGCAGCTTCGGCGCCGCGGTGCCCGCGGCGGTCGGGCTCTGCCGGCCGCGGTCCTGGCGGAAGGGATCGACGAAGCCGGCGCTGGTCGACGAAGGGCCGGCGCCGGGGATGGTGCCGCCGGGAGTGGGGTCGAAGTCCGCCCAGCCGATGCCGGGAAAGTAGACCTCGACCCAGGCGTGGGCGTCGGTCCTGCGCACGACATACGTGTCCCTGCCCGCCAGCACGCCGGTCGTGAACCCGACCGCCACCCGGGCGGGAATGCCGTTGAACCGCACGAGCACGGCCATGGTGCCGGCGAAGTGCTGGCAGTAGCCGGTCTTCGTGTCAAAGAGGAACGCCGCATACGGCGAGCGGTACCGCGTGGGAGGCGGGGTGAGGGAGTAGGTGTAGTGGGAGCGCAGGTACTGCTCGATCCGCAGCGTGATCTGGTACGGATCGGTCGCTCCCCTCACGATGTCGCGGTTCAGCCGGTACAGGCCGAGCCACTCCCTGTCGGCGGGCGTGTCGCCCATCATCTCTTGCCACTGCTCCTGCGCAGCGGCGCCGGCGACCGCCGCTGCCGTGGGGAACGGCAGCATGGTGTCGGGCAGGATGTCCAGCGGGTACCTGCGACCGCGGGCGACGAGGGCGGCGGGCCTGGCCTGAGGAATGACGGCCGTGAGCGCGTACGTGAACCGTGGTCCCAGTGGTTGGGCCAGCCGCAGCGCCTGCACGCCGGTCGTGAACACGGGCACGTTCCGGCCGAGGACGAGCGTCGTCGGCGCGCCTCCCGCGAAGAGAAAGTCGGTGTACAGGGACTGGACCCGGAAGACCTCGGTGACCGTTCTGCCTGTGGGCGCGTGGTCGCCGGGCGGGATGTCGTACGTGTCGGCGCCGGCCGTGCCCGCGGCGTTGCCCTCAGCGGTGAGCCGACTGCTGAACGAGCCGCCGCTGAGCCAGGATTTTCCGCTGAAGTAGTCGAGAGCGTTCGCGCGCCAGTAGGAGGCGACGGGCGACTCGACGCGCATGACCTGGGCGTCGGTCTTCGGGTTGAGGAGGCGCGGAAAGTTGAGCATCCAGTCGAAGGTCAGGCGCGGCGGGCTCACGCCGCTCGGGCCCCACGTGCTCCAGTCCTGCCACGGCCGGCCGGCCGCGACGGGGGTCGCCGCCAACAGCACGAGGGCCAGCAGCGACGCGATCATCGCCGTGGCGGCCCCGGCGGCGACGCCCGCCGGAGCCCACCGCCTGCGCTCGAGGCAGCGCGAGAGCGTCAGCAGGCAGCCGGCCAGGAGCAGGAACGCGAGCGGCAGCACTATCACCCTGCCGGCGCCGTCGACCGTCAGGCCGAATCCCAGCAGTGCGAGCAGGATGACGACGCCGGGCAAGGCCTTGCGCAGGCTGAGCGCCGACAGCGAGGCCAGGCCCGTGGCGGCGTAGACGACGAGCGACAGGAGGAGCTTGAGCCCGGCCGCGCCCGTGAGTTCCAGGGGAAAGGTGTGCGTCACCCACGCGTGCGCTCCGGAGCGTAGCTGTTCGAGGTAGAAGCGGTACTGCTCTCCGAGCCCATGGACGGCGGCCGGCACGGGTGCCTGCGCCCTCAAGATCAGGTACGCCCCCACGGGCAGCAGGACCAGGGCGGCCGGCCACGCCCGGCGGCGAATGAGTCCCGGGCCGCCGGCGAGGGCGGCCGCGAGCGCGGCCCAGGCCAGCGGCGCGGCGATCGACGGCCTGGCGACGCGGGCGTAGCCGAGCGCCGCCACGACGGCAAGCGCCGCAAAGAAGACGAAGTAGAGGAGCTTGCCCGAGGTCTTCATCGGGGTCGCGCGAAGAGGCTGCTCTTGGCCTGCGAGAGCGACAGCGCCGAGCGCAGGTCGTCGCCGCGCTCCAGCGTGAGGCAGAGCACGCCCGCGGCCGCCAGCGTAGCCAGCAGGCTCCTGATCTCGTCGGCGGGAGTGTCGGTGGCCCTCGGTGCAAACGAGCCCGCATCGACATGGATGACGGAGACTCGCAGGCCGTCTCTGCGCAACGCGGCGAGCGAGCGCACCAGCTCCCGGTCGAGCGACAGCGCCACGAGCGTCAGGATCTGCGTCCGGGCGAGCCGCCCGCCGTTCAGGCGCAGCCGCTGCAGCGCGGCGGACAGCGGCGATCTCGCGTCGGGGGTCGCCTCGGCCAGGCTGTCGAGCAGCCTGCAGTGGCCGTTGAAGTCGGGCGAAAGATGAGTCTGCCGCCAGCGGCTGTCGTGCAGCAGCAGGTTGACGCCGCGTCCGGCCTCGAGGACGAAGTCGGCCACCGAACCGGCGGCTTGCACGGCGAGCTCGAAGTTGCTGCGCGGCGCTTCTCCGACGACCAGGGCGGCCGTCCCGTCGAGCAACACGGTGATGTCGCCGCTCGTGGGGTCGTCCATCTCGCGCAGCATCAGGTTCCCGGTCTTCGCCGTGGCCTTCCAGTCGACGTGGCTCAGGGGCTCGCCGGGATAGTGCGGCCGGATGCCGCGAAACTCCGACGCGCCGAGCCGCACGAAGCCGCGCCGCCCAGGGTCGCGGCGCGTGCCCATGTCGGCAAAGAGCGCGCAGGAGCGCAGGTCGACCAGCCTGGGGTAGACGGTGACCTGCAGCGGGTCACCCAGGCGGCGTCGCGTGTGAACGAGTCCGAGAGGGTCCTCGGCGACGGCCCAGAGAGCGGGCAGGTGGTGAATCCCCCGCCGCGCCGGCTGCGGGGCGCTCGTCGCCGCTTGCTCTTGCAGCGGTCCGAGGCTGGCGAGCTCGATGGTCTGGCGGCCCGCGCTCAGATCGCCGGTGGCGTCGGGAAGGGTGACCTGCAGTCCGGGCACCTGGGAGCCGTTGGCCACGCGAAACGTCACCGCGAGATCGTCGCCGGCCGCGGGCTGAGCGGGCCGCAGGGTGCGAGCGACCGTGAGCTTTCGGCCGGACGCCAGCACCAGGAGCCACGCCACGAGCAGCGCGGCCGTGAAGGCAAGCGACACCAGGTAGAGCTCCCAGGTGCCGACGACCCGGGCCGCCAGGTAGGTGGCGGCGGCCACGGCCAGAAGAGACAGACCCCGGCTGGTGGGACGAGTGATCGCTAGGCTCCCGGTACGGGGACCCCCTGGAGCAGCCTGTCGATCACCGCCTCCTCCGTCTGGCCATGCACCCTGGCATCGGACGAGAGGATGATGCGGTGACCCAGGACTCGCGCGGAGAGGTCCTTGAGGTCTTGCGGCACCACGAAGTCGCGCCCGCGAAGCACCGCCAGGGCCTTGGCGGCGCGCACCAGGGCGATGCCGGCGCGAGGGCTGGCGCCGAGGTAGATGTCGCGGGTGGCGCGAGTGGCGGTCAGTATCGCCACGACGTAGCGGTGCAGCGCCGGCACGACCTTCACGCGGGTCACGGCCGCCTGCATGGCGAGCACCTGCCCGGCGTCGGCGACCGGATCGAGCTCGGCAAACGGGTCGTGCGAGGTCTGCTCGCTCAGGATCGCCTCCTCGGCATCGACCGCGGGGTAGCCGAGGCTCAGCCGCATCATGAAGCGGTCGAGCTGCGCTTCGGGCAACGGGTAGGTCCCTTCGTATTCGATGGGGTTCTGGGTGGCTACGACCATGAAGGGAGGAGCGATCGGGTGGGTGGCGTTGTCGATCGTCGCCTGACGCTCTTCCATGCACTCGAGCAGGCTCGCCTGCGTCTTGGGCGACGCGCGGTTAATCTCGTCGGCGAGGACGATGTTGGCGAAGATCGGCCCGGGACGGAACTCGAACTCTCCGGTCTTCTGGTTGAAGACGCCCACTCCGGTGACGTCGCTGGGCAGCAGGTCGGGAGTGAACTGCACCCGGGCAAAGCGGCAGGCGACGGAGCGGGCGAGAGCCTTGGCCAGCAGCGTCTTGCCGACGCCCGGATAGTCCTCGATGATGAGATGACCGCCGGCCAGCAGGGCGACCACGCAGGCGCGGATCACGTCGTTCTTGCCGAGGATCACCGAAGCGACGTTGGCCTCGATGCCTTGCGCGCAGCGCGCGACCTCGCGCATCTCCTCGTCCTGAAAGGGGACGCCGCCGCGAGTGTCTACCGCCATGTGCTCCTCCCGGTCTGTCGTGCCCGCGCACGAGCCCGCGTGCGATCGCGGTGTCCGCGGTGTCGAGTCTCAGGTGGTGATGGCCGTATCAGGAGAGTCTATCCCCGAAACGACCGGCTGCTCGACGAGACGAACGGCCAGAATATCGAGGTCGTCGGTGAGGCGGTCGGCGAAGTCGTCGACGGCGCCGCGCAGAACGTCGACCAGGAGCTGCGGGCTCCTGCCTCCGGCGCCTCTCAGCGTGCGCAGCAGGCGGGCCTCGCCGAAGAACGCGCCTCCGCGTCGCGCCTCGGTCACGCCGTCGGTGTACAGCACGAGCGCGTCGCCCGGCGCCAGGTGAAGGCGGTTCACGATGTGGGGGCACTCGAAGGCCCCGAGCGGCGGCCCGGAGTCGATGTCGATCAGGGTGGCGCCGGCGGCCGAGAGGTGCACCGGTGGCGGGTGGCCGGCGCTGCTCACGAGCGCTTCGCCCGTCCCGACGTCGAGCAGCGCGAGGAAGATCGTCACGAGCTGGTCGGTCTCGAGCATCAGGAGGCGGTTCACGCCGGGCAGGATGTCCTGCGGCGAGGGCGAGGTGAGCGCCAGGGCGCGCACCGCGGTGCGCGCCGTCTCCGTGAGCCCCGCCGCTGTGACGCCCTTGCCCATCACGTCGCCGATCAGCAGCGCCACGCGGCCGTCCGGAAGCTCAAAGGCGTCGTGGAAATCGCCGCCGACCAGCTCGGGCTTGGAGGCCGCTTCCGACGCCGCGGCGAACTCGAGGCCCGCGATCTTCGGCAGGGAGTGGATGAAGTTCTCCTGCAGGGTGATGGCGATGCGCTGCTGCGCGGCGTAGAGCTGGGCGTTCTCGAGCGCCGCCGAGATGGCCGCGGCCAGCTTGGCGGCGAAGTCCACGGTGCGCGGCGCGAAGGCCACTGCCTGCGTATGATGGTTGAAGAAGACGACGCCGATGACGTCGTCGCGGACGATCAGCGGTATGCAGAGCACTGAGCGCACGCCGAAACGGCGCTGCACCTCGGGAATGCAGCGCGGGTCGGTGTCGCAGTCGTCGATCGCCACCGGACGTCGCGACGTGGCCGCCGCAACGACAAACGGCGCTTCGTCTGTGCGCACGCTCTCGTGGATGACGCCCGGGATCGGCGGATACCCGTACTCCGCGACCCAGTCCTCGCCGTGCCTGAGGGCGATCATGGCACTGTCGGCGTGGACGGCCGCTACGGCGGCGGCGACAACGCGCTCCATGATCTGCTCGGCGTCGAGTGTGGCATGCACGAGGCGGTTGATCTCGTTGAGCGCCGAGCTCAGGCGCGTCGCCTCCCTCTCGTCTTCGATCAGGCGGGCGTTCTCGATGGCGAGCGACACGGTGACGCCGAGCTTGCGGGCAAAGTCGATCTCGGCCTCGCTGAACGCCCTCGTCTGCGTTCCGTAGAACAGCAGGCAGCCGATGACGGCGTCTCTGACGATGAGCGGCGCCGCGAGCACCGATTTCAGGGAGTGCGCCTTGACGAAGCCGACGTTGACCGCGGTGTCGGCCGTCGTGTCGGCGATGGTGAGAGGCTCCCTTCGCCGTGTGGCCAGCGAGGCGACCGGCGCTTCGCCATCGCTCAGGCGCAGACCCACGTCGTCGGCCGAAAAGCCGCTCTGGTAGCGCACGACCCAGGAGTCGGTGTCGCGTATCTCGACCGCACCGGCGTCGGCGTTCAGCGTGCGCACGCCGTGTTCGAGAGCGCGTTGCATGATGTCGTCGAAGTCGAGCGTCGAGTGGATCAGCTCACCGATGTCGTTCAAGGCCGCGGCCAGGCGGCCGCGTTCCGCCAGACCCTCGCTGTGAGCGCGCAACGCGTCGGTCTGAAGGTGCAGCTCCTTCCGCTGGTCCTGCAGCTTCTCGCTCTGGGTCTGCAGCTTCTGGCTCTGTGCCTGCAGCTTCCGGCTTTGAGCTTGCAGCTCCTCGCGTCTTGCCTGCAGCTCCTCGACGAGCTCCTGGCGCTCCCGTTCGAGCAGATGCCGCTGGCTGACGTCGGTGAAGAGCACGGTGACGCCGTCCTCGCTCGGGTAGTCTCGCTCCTCGAGCCAGGCGTCGAAGGG
The DNA here is from genome assembly GCA_963751565.1 of uncultured Actinomycetes bacterium. Lineage (GTDB taxonomy): Bacteria > Actinomycetota > Thermoleophilia > UBA2241 > UBA2241 > Bog-752. Next base: position 27,635 of record CAVVVA010000011.1, read on the forward strand.
TGCGTAGTAGGACTCGAAGGAGCGAAACTCGCCCTGTTCCATCGCCCTGCGCTTGTTCGTGTCGAAGGCGCTGCCCGCGACCTCGGGGAACAGCTCCCAGAAGTCGGCGCCGACGGCCTCCTTGCCGCCGGGAAAGACGGCGGCGGCCTTGTCGTTCAGGTAGGTCACCCGCCACGTGCGGTCCAGGGTGTAGAAGCCGTCCGTGATCGCGGCGAGCGTCGCCGCAAGTTCGGCGCGCGACGTCAAGGACCTCCATCTCGATGCGCTTGCGCTCGTTGATCTCCCGCTGGTAGGCGCTGATCCCGGCGGGCGTCGGGTAGATGCGCACCTCGAGCCAGTCGCCGGTGACCACCGAGCGATGTTCGAACACGGAGGGCACGCCGAGCTCCATGGCCTCGTGATAGTGCTCCGCGAGCAGGCTCCCCTGCAGTTGCGGGAACAGCTCCCAGGGTGTGTGACCCAGCAGCTCTTCGAGGGACTTCCTGGTGATGCGCAACGCCGCCTGGTTGGCGTGCACGTAGCGGTACTCCCAGTCCAGGGCAAAGAAGGCCTCGTCGATCTCCTCGAGCATGGCGCGCGTGCGGGCGTCGCGATGCCCGACACCGCCCGCGGCGCGCGTCTCACCCAGGCCGCTCTCCAGCGGCGAGGGTTCGCAACGGGGCTCGGCCCGCCGCGTCATGCGTACCTCGAGGCCGCTGTCGAATCGTAGCTCGAGCGAGTCCACGAGGGTGGCGATGATGAACAGGCCGCGGCCGTGATCGGCGGTGAGGTCGGGTGTGCGGTGCGGGTCGAAGCCCTCCACGGCGAAGCCGTGGCCGCGGTCCTTGACCGTGGCCACGAGCTGTTCGGGGGCGAACTGCAGCGAGATCTCGATGTCCTCACGCGCGCCACTGTGGCGGATGGCGTTGGTGCAGGCCTCCTCGACGCAGAGCACGAGGTCGTCGATGAGCTCGAACTCGGTGCAGTACTGGCGCAGGTAGTCGCGCAGCCGCTCGCGGGCGCGCAGCAGATGCGAGGGCTCGGGGGGGACGCGGAAGAACAGGCGCGGTGGCAGGTCGTCTGCAGTCATGCTCGACAGCGGCAAGTGGCTCCTCGCACGAACGTCTCTGACAGCGGGTGTGCACGTCGATTCTACGGTGGCGCAGCGGCCCGTATCGCCGTTACGGGAGACCATCGGCGGGGAGTGAAGGCTGCCGCGGCAGGCAGCGCCGGATAGGACTCGATCCATGCCCGGGGCGGCGGCGCCGGCCGACGTGAACGTGGCTGCGTCGCCGGCGCAGCGGTGGCTGCCCTTGGCGACGCGGGCGTCAGCGCGCGACGCGCGGCTGCCCGTCGACTCCGGGGGCGAAGCGCAGCACGCGGTCGCGACCGGCCCGCTTGGCCGCGTACAGGGCCCAGTCCGCCTTGTCGAGCAGCTCGTCTTTTGTGCGCGCGTCGCCGGGGAACGTGGCGATGCCGATGCTCACGGTCAGGGGCGGGCCCCCGTTGGCGTGGGCCCCGGCCACGCTCTCGCGCACCCGCTCCGCCACCTCGCACGCCCCGGCGGCGCTGCTGTCGACCAGCACGAGCACGAACTCGTCGCCGCCGTAGCGGGCGGCGAGATCGATTCGTCGGCTGCACTCCTCGAGAATGCGGGCGACCCGGCGCAGGGCTTCGTCGCCGGCCTTGTGACCGAGAGCGTCGTTGTGAGCCTTGAACTCGTCGAGGTCGATGAACAGCAGAGCGAGCTCGATGCCGTCTCGCCGCGCGCGTTCGAGCTCTTCGTCGAGTCGTTCGTGCAGGTAGCGGTGGTTGTACAGACCGGTGAGGCCGTCGCTGATCGCCTCGAGCTCGGCGCGGGTGACCCGCAGGGTCGTCGCGTGAAGCATGGAGGCGAGCGTGCGCGAGAGGTCGGTGTGAAGCTGCTGCAGACCCGGCGACGTGACCGCCGGCAAGTCGACGCTCAGGGCGCCGATGAGGCGGCCGTCGGTGGCCCTCAGCGGCACGACGCCGGTGACCCATACGCCGAACTCGTCGGCGTACAGTACGTTGGCTTCGAGGTCCCGGTCTTCGAGGATCGCGGCGATCTCGCCGCCGGCGAACCACTGGTCGCCGCAGTGCGAGATCTCGTCTTCGTTCTCACCCGTATCGAGGACCGTGATGCACAAGCCGTCGACGAGGGCAAAGGTCGTGAGAAAGCGCGTCGTGGGGTGCGCGTCGCGAAAGCCGCGCAGGGCGCGCACCATCTGCGCGTACTCCGGACGCGCCTCGTCGGCGCGCGTGCGCAGCAGGTCGTGCTTTGCGGGGTCGATGAGACGAGCGGCTTCGGCGGCCAGGTCCCGGGCTTGCCGGTGGGTCGCCTCGAGGCGCTCGAGGACGTGCAGGAAAGCCCTCGCCATCTCCGGGTCGAACTGCTCGCCGGAGCAACGGCGCAGCTCCGCGCAGCACTCGGCATAGGAGAGGGCCGCGCGGTAGGGACGCTCGTACGACATGGCGTCGTAGGAGTCGACGACGCACAGCGCCCGCGCCAGGACAGGGGACTCGACTCCGGCAAGGCCGTCAGGGTAGCCGCCGCCATCGTAGCGTTCGTGATGATGACGAACGCCGGCCATGAGATCGTGGTCGAACAGCGGCGCCACGATCTCGGCGCTGATCGTCGGGTGCTGGCGCATGAGCTCCCACTCCTCGGCGTTCAGCGGCCCCGCCTTGTGCAGCACGCGGTCCGAGACGCCGATCTTGCCGATGTCGTGCAGGTAAGCCACGTCCTGGACTCTGCCCAGGTGCTCCTCGGACCAGCCGAGCTCACGCCCGAGCAGCGTCATGTAGGCGGCCACCCGGCCGGCGTGCCCCAGTGTGTAGTAGTCCTTGACGTTCAGCGCCGAGCTCAAGGCCCGCAGGTTGCCCAGGTGCAGGTGGCGGATCTGGTCGTAGAGGCTGGCGTTGGCCATGGCCAGAGCGGCCTGCTCGCCGAGCCCGCAGGCGAAATCGCGCTCCTTCTCGCCGAACGGGCGCTCGCCGCCGCCCTCAACGCAGACGAGCTCGCCGAGAGGACGGTCGCGGTGCAGGAGCGGTACGAGCATCAGGGTTGCCCCCGCGGCCGCGAGCGGCTCTGCAGTCGGGTCTTCGAGGGTCGACACATCGGCTCCCACCAACATGACGGGCTCGCGTCCACCTGGGCCAGCGCTTCCGGTGAGGTTGCGCGCGGGACGATGGTGGGGAGCCGGCATGTAGGGTCCCCCGGCGTCCGGATCGTCGTCGCGGGCGCGCAAGACCAGCGTGTCCTCGTCGGCGACGTACTCGTAGAGCAGACAGGCGCTTGCGCCCAGGCCCACGCGGCCCTGCGTCACGATACGCCGCAGCACTTCGTCGTACTCGAGCGATCCCGCAATGGCGCGGCCGGCCTGTAGCAAGGCGGAGAGCCGCCCGGTCTGGTCGCGCAGGTCGGTGAGGGTCCGGGCGCGCTCGGTGATGTCGTGCAGCGTGACCAGCCGGCCCTGTGGGTGGCCGGCGCCGTCGATGAGGGCCGTCACGCGCACCTCGAAGCGCCGCTGCGACGCGCCGCCGTCGCCAAGCTCGAGCTCCCGCACCGTCGCGGCCGGTGCGCGACACATCTCCGCCAGCGCCGGCCACCCGGCCAGGGCGTCGTCCACCGGCCCGACCAGAGCCTCGGCTCGCCCTCCGAGGAGCTCGCACGCGCCGGGATTGACCTCCACGAGCCATTCCTGCCGGTCGATGACCAGCACTCCGTCCGGCAGGGTGCGAAGCAGCGTGTCGCGGGCCAGGGGGACGATCGCGAGGAATCGCTCACGGAGCAGGATCCAGCCCAGCAGCAGCACGCCGAGTCCGAACGCCAGGGGAGCGAGATCGATGTTCTGGTTCAGCGGGGCGAGGCCGGCCTGGTCGACGACGTTGGCGACCAGCGGCAGCGCCGCGACGGCGACCAGCGCCAGCGCCTGCCGCCGGAAGGTCGGCGAGCCGGTGCGCGCCGCCTCGACGAGCCACACGACGCTGATCGTCACCAGCAGGAAGGTGTAGACGATCACCGCCCACAGGACCGGTCCGTAGGCATGGCCGTCAACGGCTCCGGCCGGCATCGCCACGGCTCTCACATCCGGCCAGATGAGGCCTCGCCAGTTGGCTATGATCACCGGCGCGCACAACGCGGGGACCAGCCAGAAGATCACCACGGACCGCGGGCGCAGGCGCGGACGCCGGGCAAAGGCGCGCACCACCTGCAACCAGCAGGGTCCGACGGCCAGCACGGCGAGGCACTCGATCTTGGCCGTGGACACTTTGAGAGCCAGCGGCACCGCGGCGGCACGGAGGCCGTCGGCCAGGGCCCACGCCGCCGCCGCCAGGCACACACCGGCCAGCCAAGGTGCGGCCGCCACGGCGCGACGCCGCCACGCGACGACTCCCACGGTCGCAACCCCGCCCGCGATCAGGACCAGCAGCCACGCGGCCCAGCTCTGTTGCCATTCGTGCAACGACACGCCTCGTCGGAAGAGTCTCCACCCGCACTCTCTTTGACTATCGGCCCGGCAGGCGGTGTGCTTGAAACACACCGCTTCCTTGCGAAGATGCTGCCGGGAGTGAGAAGCTGAGGTTTAGAGGCTGGCGGGGAACATCGATGTCCGTGCATCGGCGGAGGTCCCGTGAGCGCAAGAGGCCATCGGGGCTTCCGACGGCCTCCTTGGGGACCCCGCCTCCGCGTAGCTTGGGGATATGGCGTCGCCCCCGATGGTGCGACGCTCGTGGAGGGGGTTGCGATGCGCTGGATCGTTGAGTCGAGCCTGCGGCTGGCCGCGGTCGTGGCGGTGGGCGTCGTCGTGATCATGGTCCTGGGCGTCGTGGCGCTGCGACATGCGCCGGTCGACACGCTGCCGGAGTTCCTGCCTCCCCAGGTGCAGGTCCAGACCGAGGCCCTCGGGCTTTCGACCTCCGAGGTCGAGCAGTTCATCACCGTGCCGCTGGAGGACGAGTTCAACGGCCTCCCCTTCCTCGATCACCTGCGTTCCCAGTCGGTGCCGGGCCTGTCGGCGATCGAGCTCACCTTCAAGCCGGGGAGCGACATCTACAAGGACCGCCAGCTGGTGACCGAGCGCGTCGCCCAGGGTCCCTCGGTGGTCAACGTAGGCTCTCCGCCGGTGATGATCCAGCCGCTGTCGGCCGAGAGCCGGGTCATGATGATCGGTCTGTCGACGAAGAGCCTGCCGATGATCGACCTGTCGACTCTGGCACGCTGGCGGATCAGACCACGTCTGCTGGCGGTGCCGGGCGTGGCCAACGTGACCATCTGGGGTCAGCGCGACGAGCAGCTCCAGGTGCTCGTCGACCCGACGCGGATGATCAGGCACGGGGTCTCGCTGGGGCAGGTCATCAACACCGCCAGCGATGCGACGTGGACGTCGCCGCTGACCTTCGTCGAAGCGTCGTCGCCGGGCGCGGACGGGTTCATCGACATCCCCAACCAGCGGCTCTCCATTCAGCACATCCTGCCGATCAAGAAGGCCAGGAATCTGGCCGCCGTGCCGGTCGAAGACACCGGCAGCACGCCGTTGCGCCTCAGCCAGGTCGCGACGGTGGTCGAGGCTCATCCCCCCCTCAGGGGCGATGCCGTCCTGCGCGACGGACCGGGTTTCATCCTCGTGGTCGAGAAGTTCCCGGGCGCGAACACGCTCGCGGTGACTCGCGGAGTCGAGGCCGCCATGGCCGACCTCGAGCCCGGACTGGCCGGGGTCACCGTCGACACCACGATCTTCCGGCCGGCGACGTTCATTGAGACGGCGCTGCGCGACATCGGCGTCGCGGCGCTCGCTGCGTTTGTCCTCGTCGTTCTTTGGCTGGGCGTCTCGACGCGGTCCTGGAGGACGGCTCTCACCTGTGCCGTGGCCGTCGCGCTGCCGGTCGTGGTCGCGGCCGGCGTGCTCTACCTGCGCGGCGCGACCTTCACCACGATGACGCTGGCCGGGCTGGCCATCGCCCTGGGGGTGATCGTCGACGACGCCATCGTCGGTGTCGTCGCCATGAGACGCCGGCTGGACCAGCCGCGCGCCCCAGGCAAAGAAGCGGAGTCGACGGCCGCGACCATCATGGCGGCCTGCGTCGAGGTGCGCCGGCCGCTGGTCTACGCGCTGGCGATCATCGTGCTCGCCGCGGTCCCCCTGCTGCTGCTGGGCGGTCTGGGCGGCTCGTTCGCCCGGCCGATGATGGCTTCGTACCTTCTCGCCGTGCTGGCCTCGACTGCCACCGCGCTCACCGTCACGCCGGTGCTGGGCTACCTTCTGCTGCGGCCCGCGCCTCGAGATCGCCGCGGCGGTGTCGTCGCCCGCGGGGTCGACTGGTGCTTCGAACGCAGCGTGCCGGGCTTTCTGCGGCGGCCCGGCTGGGCGTATGCGACGGTCGCCGTCCTTGCCGCCGCCGGGGTCGTCACGCTTCTGCAGCTCGGTACGGGTCCGTTGATCCCGGTCATGCAGGACCGGGATCTGCTGGTCCAGTGGCAAGCGATGCCCGGCACCTCGCTGCCCGAGATGGAGCGCATCACGGCGGCCGTCGATGGGGCGTTGCGCTCGACACGCGGGGTCCGCGACGTCGCCAGCCACATGGGCCAGGCCGTGATGGGAGACCAGGTGGTCGACGTCGATTCGGCCGAGACCTGGATCACTCTCGATCCAAAGGCGAGCTACGGTCCGACGCTGGCGGCCGTCAGGCACACGATCGACGGGTTCGCGGGCCTGCGCCACACGCTACTGACCTACTCGCAGGCGTCGCTCGACGCGGCCCATACGACGACCGGCGCCGCCGTCACGGTGCGCCTCTACGGCACCGACGACAAGGCCCTCGCCTCTACCGCGCAGACCATCCGGCAGTCGATAGCGGCGCTGCACGGTATCGTCAACACTCAGGTCCAGGCCCAACCCGAGGAGCCGGCGATCCAGATCGCGGCCAACGTCAAGGCGGCCGCGCGCTACGGTCTCAGCCCGGGAGACATTCGCCGGCAGACGTCGGTCCTGATCGCCGGCCTCGCGGTGGGCAGCTACTACCGGCAACAGGAGATCTTCGACGTCACCGTGTGGAGCAAGCCCGCGGTGCGCCAGAACCTGACCGATATCCAGGACCTTCTGCTCGACACTCCGCACGACGGCCAGGTGCCCCTCAAGAAGGTCGCCGCGGTGGCGATCGAGCCGACTCCGACCGAGATCGACCACGACGAGGTCTCCCGGTACCTCGACGTGACGGCCGCCGTAAAGGGCGCCGACCTCGGGTCGGTCGTGGCGAACGTCGAGCAGCGGGTGCAGTCGGTCGCCCTGCCGCTCGGCTATCACGCCGAGGTCTTCAGCGACGTCGAGCAGCGGCAGGGCGCCGACAGGCGCACGCTGCTCTATACGCTGGGTGTCGTCGCCGGGATCTTCCTGCTCTTGCAGGCGGCCTTTCGGAGTTGGAGCCGGGCGGCCCTGCTGCTGCTCACCCTGCCGCTGGCCGCGGTGGGCGGCCTGCTGGCGGCGCTGCTGGCCGACCGGCTGCTGACCGTGGGCGCGCTGATCGGCTTCATCACCGTGTTCACCATCGCCCTGTACAACGGCATCCTGCTCATCACCCGTCTCGGGCGTGAGGAGCGAGAGCACGCCCGGACGCGGGGGGATCGAGCTGGTCGTGCGGGTCACGGCGGAGTCCGCCTTTCCGGTCGTGGTGACCGCGGTGGCGCTGGCCCTGGCGGTCCTGCCCTTCGTGTGGCGCGGCACGATCCCCGGCATGGAGATCGTGCGGCCGTTCGGCCTGATCGTGGCCGGCGGTCTGGTGACGTCGACCCTGTACAGCCTGTTCGTTCTGCCGGCCCTGTACCTTCGTCTCGTGGCGCCGCCGGCCGGCGCCGGTGCGGCGACCAAGCAGCAGGAGGAAACGTCGTGAACCACTGTAGTCGCCGCCTCTGGGCTCTCGTGCCGCTGCTGATCGTGGTCGGCCTCGGTCTTGCGGGCTGCGCTCGCAGCCAGGTCGCGGCCGAACCCGCCCAGCCCGCCCAGCTCAAGCCCGTCCCGGGCACGAGCCTCCACTACGTGACTCTCACCCAGCAGGCCATGCTGGACGTCGGCATCCGCACCGAGCCCGTGCGCCGCGCGCCCTCCTCCGCCGCGACCGCCGCGCCCTCCTCCACCGCGACCGCCGCGCCGTCCCCGGCGACGCCCTCCCCCGCGACGACCGCATCGCCGCCGGCCCGACCGCGAGCGCTCACCATGATCCCGCTCGCCGCCGTGATCTACGACCCGCAGGGCCGGTCCTGGACCTACACGATCGCGGCGCCGCGAACCTTCGTCCGCAAGGCGATCGTGATCGACCGCATCGACGGCGACGAGGTCTTGCTGCGATCGGGGCCGCCGGTCGGCACGCCCGTGGTGACGGTGGGCGCGCCGGAGCTGCTGGGCGCCGAGTATGGAGTCGGCGAGGAGTGACCGCACCGCGGCCATCGGCGATGCGGGCGATCGTCTCGTGGAGCCTGAACTTTCGATTCCTGGTGGTCGGCGCGGCGATCGCCATGATGGCCGTCGGTCTCGCGACGATGCGCAGCACGCCGGTCGACGTCTTTCCGAACTTCGCACCACCCCAGGTTGAGATCCAGACCGAGAGCCTGGGGCTGTCGACCTCCGACGTCGAATCGCTGGTCACCGTGCCCCTCGAACTGGCCTGAACGGCATGCCGGGACTCACCGACATGCGTTCGACGTCGGTGCCGCAGCTCTCCGACATCCTGCTCATCTTCAAGCCCGGCACCAACCTGCTGCACGCGCGACAGCTGGTGCAGGAGCGGCTCGCCACGGTGCGGCCGACGCTGCCGAAATGGGCGAGCCCGCCGGTGATGCTGCCGCCGGTCTCGGCGACCGGGCGGGTCCTGCAGATCGGCATGTGGTCGAACAGCTACTCGGTGATGGAGCTGTCGCGGCTGGCGTACTGGAAGATCAAGGCGCGTCTTCTGCTCGTCGACGGGGTGGCCGACGTCTCGCTGTGGAACGAGCGGCAGCCCACGTTCCAGGTTCAGGCCGAGCCCGCCAGGATGGCGGCCCTCCACGTCACGCTCGACGACGTCGAGCGGACCACCTCCGACGCGCTCGACTCGGGGGCGCTGCAGTTCTCGACCGGCTCGGTGGTCGGCGCCGGCGGCTTTCTGGACACCCCCAACCAGCGCCTGCAGGTCGTGCACGTGCAGGCGATCCAGACACCCCGGGAGCTCGCCGAGGTGCCGCTCGAGGAGCAGCCGACGGCCACGAGCTCGGTGCGGCTCGGCGACGTCGGCAGGGTGGTCATGAACTACCAGCCGATCATCGGCGACGCCGTGATCGACGGCCGGCCCGGACTGCTGCTGGTCGTCGAGAAGCTCCCGTGGGGCAACACCCTCAAGGTGACCCAGGGCGTCGACGCCGCCCTCAAGTCGATGGAGCCGGGCCTGCCCGGCATACACTTCGACACGACGATCTTCCGTCCGGCGACGTTCATCGACGATTCGATCCACAACCTGGGGACCGCGATGCTGCTGGGCTTCCTGCTCGTGGTCGTGATCATCGTCGTCTTCCTGTACGAGTGGCGGGTCGCCCTGATCAGCCTGGTGACGATGCCGCTGTCGCTGACCGCGGCGGTGCTGGTGCTGCACTTCACCGGGGCCACGATCAACACGATGATCCTGGCGGGCCTGATCATCGCGCTCGGCGAGATCGTGGACGATGCGATCATCGACGTCGAGAACATCCTCAGACGGCTGCGCGACGCCCGCCATGCGGGGACCGACCAGACCGATCGCCGCCATCATCCTCGAGGCCTCGCTCGAGGTGCGCAGCTCGATCGTCCACGCGACCCTCATCAGCCTCGCGGCCATGACACCGGTGTTCCTGCTGCACGGCTTGACGGCGGCGTTCTTCAGGCCGCTGGCGCTGGCCTACGTGCTGGCCATCCTGGCCTCGATGGGGGTGGCGCTGACCGTCACGCCGGCGCTGACCCTGATCTTCTTGCGCCGCGCGCCGCTCAAGCGCGAGGCGGCTCCGCTGGTGAGCTGGCTGCGGCGCGGGTACACGGCGATCCTGTCGCGCATCGTCGCCCGGCCGGTCGCGGCCTATGTCACCTTCGGCCTGGTGGTCCTGGTGGGGATCCTCGTCGTGCCGCAGCTCGGCGAGTCGCTGTTTCCCGCGTTCCGGCAGCGCGACCTGCTGATCCACTTCGACGCCATTCCGAGCACCTCCGCCGCCGAGATGGAGCGGCTCACGACCAGACTCGACCACCAGCTGATGGCCATTCCCGGGGTGACCAGCTTCGGCGCCCACATCGGGCGGGCGAAACAGGGTGAAGAGGTGGTCGGCGTCAACGCGGCCGAGGTCTGGATCCACATCGACAAGTCGGTGAGCTACGACAAGACCGTGGCCGCCGTGCGCAGTGTCGTCGACGGCTACCCGGGGCTCTACCGCGACGTCGAAACGTACTTAAACGAACGCATCGAAGAGGTGATCAGCGGCTCGAAACAGGCCATCGCGGTCAGGGTGTACGGCCAGGACCTGGGCCAGATGCGGCGCGAGGCCGGCGAGGTTCTGACGGCGGTCTCGAGCGTGCCCGGGGTCATCGACCAGCACGTCGACGTCTCGGTCAACACCCCGCAGATCAAGGTTGAGGTCAACATCCCCAAGGCGGCCCGATACGGGCTCAAGCCGGGCGACGTGCGCCGGCAGGCCGCCGCCCTGGTGGCCGGTCTGGAGATGGGCAACGTCTTCAAGGACGACGAGGTCTACGGCGTCGTTGTGTGGAGCACCCCCAGAACGCGCGCCAACCCCACCGCCATCGGCGATCTCATGCTCGACACGCCGTCCGGACGCAGAGTGCGTCTCGACTCCGTGGCCAGCGTCAGGTTGCGGTCCGATCCGTATCTCGTGACCCGCGAGAACGGTTCGCGCTACATCGACGTCGGCGCCAACGTCCAGGGGCGCGACCTGTCCTCGGTGGTGAGCGACATCCGGCAACGCCTCAAGGGCATCCCGTTCGCCCAGGGATCGCATTACGAGCTGCTCGGGGAGTACCAGGAGCAGCAGGCCGCGCAGCGCAGCCTCTTCACCACCGCGATCATCGCCGTCGTCGTGATCTTCCTGCTGCTGCAGCTGGCGTTCGGCTCGTGGCGCCTCGCCGCCTTCGTGTTCCTGACCCTGCCGATGTCGCTGGTCGGCGGCGTCATCGCGATCTACATCGGCGGGGGGGTGGTCACGATCGGGGCCCTCGTCGGATTCTTCACGGTCTTCGGCATCGCCGCCCGCAACGGCATCCTGCTGATCAACCATTGCCAGCACCTCGAGGAGCACGAAGGCGAGACGTTCGGGCCCGCTCTGGTCGTGCGCGGCGCACGCGAGCGCCTGGCGCCGATCCTCATGACCTCGCTGGCGACCGGACTGGCCCTGGTGCCCCTCGTGTTGAACGGCGACCAGCCGGGTCATGAGATCGAGTATCCGCTGGCGGTCGTCATATTGGGCGGCCTCTTCACCTCGACCCTGCTCAACCTGTTCGTCGTGCCGTCGCTGTATCTGCGGTTCGGCAAACGACGGACAACGCCGGCCGGCGGCTGAGACTCGCCGGCAGGCGACGGGCGCAGGCGGTCACTCGGCGCGCTACAGTGGTCTTCGTGAAGCCCGCTCGCCTCATCATGATCCAGGGCACCGCCTCGCACGCCGGCAAGACCGTGCTGGCCGCGGCGCTGTGTCGCATCTACGCGCGCCGCGGCCTGGCGGTGGCGCCCTTCAAGGCCCAGAACATGGCCCTCAACTCGGCCGTCACCGCCGCCGGCGAGGAGATGGGTCGCGCTCAGGTCTACCAGGCGCAAGCCGCCGGCGTCGATCCCCAGGTCGACATGAACCCGGTGCTGCTCAAGCCGTCGAGCGGAAGCGCAAGTCAGGTCGTCGTCATGGGCAGGCCGGTCGGCCAGATGACGGTCGCCGCCTATCACGCCTACCAGGCCCAGGTCTGGCCGCTCGTCACGGCCGCTCTCGCCCGCCTGCGAGCCGCCCACGAGCTCGTCGTCATCGAAGGCGCCGGCAGCGCGGCCGAGATCAATCTGCGCGACTCCGACATCGTCAACATGCGGGTCGCGCGGCATGTCGACTCCCCTGTGCTGCTGGTCGGCGACATCGACCGCGGCGGCGTCTTCGCGGCGCTGCTCGGTCACATGGAGCTCTTCTCGGCCGAGGAGCGCGCGCTGGTGCGCGGCTTCGTCATCAACAAGTTCCGCGGCGACGAGGCGCAGCTCGACTCGGGACTCTCGTTGCTCGAAGAGCGCACCGGCACGCCGACACTGGGCGTCGTGCCATACCTCGAAGGCTGGCGCGGCGACGAAGAGGACTCGGTCTCGATCGACGACCGCCGGCAGACCCGCGGGGGCGCACCACTGCGCATCGCCGTGGTGCGGCTGCCCTTTCTCAGCAACGCCACCGACTTCGAGGCGCTGGCCGCCGAGCCCGACGTGGAGGTCGAGTACGTTCACACGCCGGGCGATCTGCGACACGCGGCGGTCGTCGTTCTGCCCGGCACCAAGAGCACGGTCGCCGACCTGGCCTGGCTGCGTGAGCGCGGCCTCGATGCGGCGCTCGGAGGGGCCGCCGCCGGCATGCCGGTGATCGGCATCTGCGGCGGCTACCAGATGCTCGGCCGCCGCATCCTCGACCCCGACGCCGTCGAGTCGCCCGTGGCCGAGACGGCCGGGCTCGGCCTGCTCGAGGTCGACACGACCTTCGCCGGCCGGAAGCGCACTGTGCGGGTGAGCGGCGAGGCGAGCGGCGCCGCGCTTGCGGCGGCGGGCGCCGAGCTGCGCGGCTACGAGATCCACATGGGGCGCACCACGCGCTCGCCCGGGATCCGGCCGTTTGCCTGCCTGCGTGAAGCGGGAAGCGGCGCTGCGCCTCACGCCGACGGCGCCGTCTCCGTCGACGGACGGGTGTGTGGGACCTATCTCCACGGCCTGTTCGACGCACCGGACTTTCGGGCCGGCTTTCTGAACCGGCTGCGGGCCGCCGCCGGTCTGCCCCCGCGACCGCCGACCCCGGGCGGGTCCGACATCGAGCGTCTCGCCGACCACGTCGAGGCCCACCTCGACATGGCTCGCCTCGACGTCATCATCGGGTTCCGCAGGGAGGCGCGTTTCGCGCGGCGACGCGCGCGACCGGAGTGAGTCCTGTCGCGGGTCGTTCAAGGGGCCCTCGAACGGGTACTATCGAGCACATGCACGCTTCCAGAAGACTGCTCGCCGTCCTGCTCGTCGTTTTGGCCTTCGCCGCGGGCTTCGGTTCGGCCACCCTGCTGGCTCGGGCCGGATCGACCGCCGGTGTCAGGGGTCAGGCCGACCTCTATCGACAGGTTCTGCAGGACCTGCAACGCGACTACTACCGGCCGGTCAGCGTCGCCCAGCTCGGCCAATCGGGCATCGCCGGCCTGCTGGCATCGCTGCACGACCCCTACACCGTGTACTTCACGCCACAGCAGGCCACGGCCTTTCGCAACGAGCTCAACGGCACGTACACGGGGATCGGCACGGCCGTCGACATGAAGGGCGGTCGTCTGACCGTGACCCAGGTCTTCTCGGGCTCGCCGGCCGCGCAGGCCGGTGTCCGGCCGGGTGAGACCATCGTCACCATCGACGGTGCGCCGACGGCGGGCAAGTCGATAGACGCGAGCGTGGCCCGCATCGTCGGCCCGGCGGGCACCCAGGTCCACCTTCAGCTGCGGCAGTCCGGCGCCCCCGCCTTGATCGATCTGACGCTGACGCGACGCAAGATCTCTCCGCCCCTGACGAGTTCGCGCCTCATCGACGACCACGGCACGAAGGTCGGCTACGTGTCCCTGAGCGCCTTCGCCCAGGGCGCTGGGGAGCAGGTCGGCCGGGCGGTCGCCGACCTTCAGAAGCGCGGCGCCCGGTGGCTCGTCTTCGACCTGCGCAACGACGGCGGCGGCCTCGTCGACGAGGCGGTGAAGGTGGCCGGCGACTTTCTGCCGGCCGGCAAGGTGGTCGCGACCACGCAGGGGCTGCATGCCGCCAAGGACGTCCTCAAGACCGGCGGCAACACGCCGACCGGTCTGCCGCTGGTCGTGCTGGTGAACGGCTACACCGCCAGCGCCTCCGAGATCGTCACCGGCGCGCTGCAGGACGACCGGCGCGCGACCGTGATCGGCACCAGGACCTTCGGCAAGGGGGTGGTGCAGACCGTGCTGCCCCTGTCCGGCGGAGCGAGCCTCAAGATCACGATCGCCGGCTACCTGACGCCGCTCGGCCGGAACATCAACCACAAGGGCATCGAACCCTCGATCGTGGTTGCGCAGAGTCCTCACAGCAGCGCCGATCAGGTCCTGCAGCGCGCCCTGCGGTTCATCGCCGGCGCACGGTAGGGCGCGCCGCCGCCAACGTCGCGGCGCGCCGGGTATCGCCGGCCGGCGCTTCAACTCGGCTCTCACGGGGAAACCAGCAGCATCTGCCGCGGCCAGCTCATCCGGGCGCCGCGCGACCTGCGACCACAAGCGAAAGGAATCGTGATGGCTCATTGTCATGAGATGAAGACCGGCGAGGTGTACGTCTGCGAGTCGTGCGGCCTGGAGATCGAGGTCGTGAGCTCCTGCGGCGACACCGGCGCGTGTTCGTGCACCGAGCCGGTGTCGTGCTGCGGGCAGCCGCTGACGCTCAAGGCGTAGCGCGATGGCGCTCGAGGAGGGCCCCTTTGGGCTCACCTGGGAGCTCGACGAACCCATGGCGCGGTCCTCGCAGGCGCTCGTCGACGGCGGGCGGGTGTGGCTCGTCGACCCGACCGACGAGCCCGCGGCGCTGGAGCGCGCCCTGGCGCTCGGCCGGCCGGCCGCCGTGCTCCAGCTCCTCGATCGTCACAACCGCGACTGCGCCGTGCTGGCCGACCGTCTGGGGGTGCCGCACCTGAGAGTGCCGGCCGCCCTGCCCGGTACGCCCTTCGAGGTGATCCCGCTGGTGGACGGCCGGTTCTGGCGCGAGGTCGCGCTGTGGTGGGCCGAGCAACGGGTCCTCGTCGTCGCGGAGGCGGTCGGCACGGCGCCGTCCTATGCGGTGGGCCGCATGGGGGCCGGGATCCATATCGGGCTGCGGCTGTGGCCGCCGCTCCGCCTGGCGACCTGTGAACCTGAGCATCTCCTGGTCGGCCACGGGCCCGCCCTCCACGGGCCGCCGGCCACCGCCGCGCTTCACGAGGCGCTGGCCCGCTCGCGCCGCGACCTGCCACGCGCGTTCATCGCTCTGCCCAAGGCGCTCGCCAAGCCCCGTCGCCGGCAGTCTTCCTAGCGCGGGGCGGGAGGGCGCGTTCCGCGGGAGGACGGGTGCATCACGTCTACCACATGAGCTATCTGCAAGCGATCGTGATCGGCGCCATCCAGGGCATCGGCGAGCTGTTCCCGATCTCGAGTCTCGGCCACACCGTGCTGGTCCCATCGTGGTTCGGCGGCAGCTGGGCCAGGCTCGTCTCTCAGGAGTCGATGCCCGAGAGTCCCTATCTGGCCTTCGTCGTCGGCCTGCACCTGGCGACGGCCGCCGTGCTGGTGGGCTTCTACATCCGCGAGTGGGCGCGCCTGGCGTCCGCCTTTGCGCGCACGATCGTCAGACGGCGCATCACCACGGACGCGGAGCGGCTCGTCTTGCTGATCGTGATCGCGACCATCCCCGTCGGCATTCTGGGCCTGGTCTTCGAGCATCAGTTCCGGGTGCTCTTCGCCAAGCCCCTGGCCGCGGCGCTGTTTCTCATGGCCAACGGCGTGATCCTGCTGGCCGGGGAGATGTTTCGGCGTCGCAACAGCCGGCGCGCCGCCGGGATGGCCGTGTCCGACGCCGGACGGCAGAGCGCAGCTCTGCCGTCCGGCGCTCCCGTGCCCGCTCAGACGCCGCCCGCGACCGCTCAAACGCCGGGTCGCGCCAGCCCGGCGGCGGGTCCGCGACCAGGCGATCGTGCCCATGGACTCGGCCGCCGAGCACGAGCTCGCGCGAATCGGGGTGGGGAGCGCGGCGCTGATCGGCGCCGCCCAGGCGCTGGCGCTGCTGGCCGGCGTGAGCCGCGAAGGCGTCGCCATGGTCGGCGGGCTGTTCCGCGGGCTGAACAACGAGAACGCTCTGCGCTTCTCGTTTCTGCTCTCGACACCGGTGATCTTCGCGGCCGGCATTCTCAAAGTGCCCGACCTGACGGGACCGCTCGGCGCGGGCATCCGCGGCCCGGTGCTGGCCGGCGCGCTGGCCGCCGCCGCCTCGTCGCTGTTCGCCGTCGTCTTTTTGTCGCGCTACTTCAAGACCCGGACGCTGCTGCCGTTCGCCGGGTACTCGCTCGTGTTCGGCCTGGCCTCGGCGATCCGTTTTGGGCTCTTCTGACGAGGCGCCGGCGGTGTTCTTCGGCGACCCGCTCCGTCTCGAGCCGGCCTCGACCGGCAGAGAAGGCCGTCCCTCAGGAGACGGCCCGCTGCTCTGACTCGCCCTGCGGGGACTCCGCCTCTTCGTCGGCCGGCGTGATCGTCTCGCCCTCGGCCGGCGCGATCGTCTCGCCTGCGGCCGGCGCGATCGTCTCGCCTGCGACGGCGGTGGCCGGCGCCGCGACGGCGACCGTCTCGCCCACGGGGGCGGTGGCCGGCGCCGCGATGGCGAGCGGCTCAGCGGGCGTGGCCGCCGGCGGCTCCTCGCCGTCGCCGTCCTGGCTCAGGCCGGCGATCCCGCCGCGAAACTCGCGGATGCCGTGGCCCAGCGACTTGCCGAGCTCCGGCAGCCGCTTGGCGCCGAACAGAAAGAAGAGGATGACGAAGATCACCAGCAGGTGCATGGGAGTGAACAGGTCTTCGATCACAGGTCTACCTCCGCGCGGATGCGACTCGTGCTGCTCCGTCTTGCTGATCCGTCTTTCTCATCGTGGCCGTCGCGGGCGAAGGCGTCAAGCTTCGGCCGCCGTCACGGCATTGCCGGCCCGGCCTGCTCGCCGGGGCGCCGTGCGCCCGGCGACCGCGACGTCGCCAGCACAGAGCCGAGCAGGATGAGCGGCAGTCCGGCGGCGATGCCGACCGTGAAGGGTTCGCTCAGGAACGTCACCCCCAGGAGCACGGCGACCAGCGGGTTGATGTACGTGATCACCGTCGCGCGCGCCGGGCCGACCTCGACGATCAGGGCGAAGAAGAGCACGAAGGCCAGCGCCGTGCAGACGAGCGCGAGCACGACCACGGCGGCGACGGTCTCGGAGGAGACCGACGCCGGCAGCTGCGCCAGGCCGAAGGGCGCGTACACCGCCGCGGTGATCAGCAGCGAGGCGACGACGACGCTCAGGCCGCGAAGATCGGCCAGCCGCCGGCTGATGATGAGCGGTCCGGTAGCGTAGCAGAGGGCGACGACCAGCACCTCGACCACGGCGCGCGGGTGGCCGCCGCTCGTGTCGAAGCCGACCAGGACGGCCACGCCGACAAAGCCGAGGGCGAGCCCGGCCAGGCGGCGCGGAGTCAGATGCTCGGCCGTGCCGGTCAGCCGGTAGAGCACGGCTCCGATCAGCGGTACCGCGGCGATCAGCAGTCCCGCCATCGAGCTCGCCAGCTGCTGCTCGGCGTGGGCCAGCAGCAGCCACGGCACGGAGATCTCGGCGGCGGTGTAAGCGAGCACCCAGCGCCAGCGCTCGAGGAGCGCGTGCAGCTCGGCGCGGCGCAAGGCCAGCGGCAGCATCACGAGCGCCACCGGCGCGGTGCGCAGCAAGACGAGCGTCGCCGGCGTGAGCTCGCGCACCGCCACGCGGATCAGCAGGTAGGGGATCCCCCAGATGACGCACAGGGCGCAGAACAGCAACCAGCCCTTGCGCGACACGCGTCACCTCCCTGAGATCCTTGAGGAAAAGACTCCCGAAACGCCGGTACGGCGGCGGGCGCCGGTCCTCGGATGAGGACCGGCGCCCGCCGCCGCCGGGGCCTGCCGGCTACGACTCCTCGACCCGGCCGGTCCGGCGCCGCCGCACCGACCACGTAACGACGCCGATCACCACGACGACGGCCACGATTGCCACGACCACGAGGCCGACGGGCGTGCTACTCGTCGACGCGGCCGGCTTGGGATGCACGAACCGGTAGCTGTCGATGTTGTCGTTGGAGAACACCACCATGCCGCCGTTGCTGGGGTACCTGACCCAGCCGGTCCAGCTGCCGCTGTTGTAGGCCTGCAGGTCCTGCCGGTAGGCGAGCACTATGTAGGGTGCGGCCTCGTAGAAGATCTGCTGCATCTGCTGCACTTCGGCGGCGCGCTTGACGGGGTCCATCTCCTGCGCCTGCTCGTTGTAGAGCTTGTCGTAGAGCGGGCTCCACCAGCAGCAGTCGTCCCAGCCGTCGATCTGCGCCTTGGTGAACACGCCGAGGATGTAGTTGGGGTCGACGTACTCGCCCCAGCCCCAGAGGAACATGTCGTAGTCGGGCGCGTAGGCCTTGCCCTTCATGTTGTAGGTGGCGGTCGAGAGCACGCCCTCGTCGATCACCGAGAACTTGATCTTCAGACCGAGCTGGCTGAACCAGCTCGTGATCAGCTTGCCGGCGACCTGGCTCTCGGTCTCCTGCTGGCGGGCCCAGAGCCGCAGCACGATGGGCTTGCCCTGCTTGTTCAGACGCACGCCGTTCTTCAGGGGATAGCCGGCCGCGGTGAGCATCTGGCCGGCCTTGTTCAGGTCGAAGCCGAAGGCCTGGCTCGGCGACGGCTGCCAGGCGTACTCGAGCCCCGGGACGACGATCGACGAGCCCGGCAGGGCGCGGCCGCCGTAGGCGATCTGGATGATCTTCTGCTTGTCGACCGCCCAGGCGAGCGCCTGGCGGAACTTGGGATCGAGCAGCACCGGATTGCCCATCGAGTTCGGGCTGTCGTAGCAGTTGAAAGCGAGCTCGTCGAAGTACTTCTCGGCCGAGACGTTGCTCGCGATGGGAGTGATGCCGGGCGTCGAGGAGAGCGTGTTGAACTCGGCGACGGGGATGTGCTCGGCCGCCTGAATGGTGCCGTTCTTGAGGTCGTCGACCATCGTCTCGGGGTTCTGGTAGATCTGGAAGATGACCTCGTCGACCTTGGGCGCGCCGCCCCAGTAGTGCTTGTTGGCCATCAGCTGGACGTACTCGCCCTTCTTGACCTGGACGACCTGGAACGGACCCGAGCCCACGATCGGCGGGTTGTTGACGTACGAGTTGCCGGCGGCGTTGCCCGAGATCTTGCTCCAGACGTGCTGCGGCACGATCGGCACCCACAGGCGCAGCATGTCGGCCTTGGGCCGGTCGAGGATGAACTTGGCCGTGTACGGGTCGGTGGCCACCACCTTCACGATGTCGGTCGTGTAGGGCGTGAAGGCGAAGAGGTTGTTCTTGATGATGTAGTTGTAAGTGAAGGCGACGTCGCTGGCGGTGAGCGGCACGCCGTCCTGCCAGGTCACGCCGTGGCGGATGTTGAAGATCCACGTCTTGCCGTCGGCGGAGTGCGACCAGCTCGTGGCCAGCTCGGGCCGGGGCGCGAAGTTGTCGGGGCTGTAGCCGACGAGCAGGTCGTAGTTCAGATGGAAGATCTCGTAGGCGGTGCCCGAGTAGCCGATGAACGGGTTGAGGTTGTCGGCATCCTGCAGGGTGCCGATGTGCAGAATGACGAGCTTGCCCGCGGGCGACGGGCTCGAGCTTGTCGCCAGAGCGCTGCCGATGCTCCACAGCAGCCCGGCGGCCAGCGCCGCCACGATCAGAAGAACGACGAAGCGTTGCGGATGTCTCTTGGTGTGCGTGCTTCCCACAGCCCCTCCCGTCGACGTCCCCGACACCCGCGACGCTCCGGGTGTCGACTCGCAGACTAGTCCACAGAACAGGCGAGAATCAATCCGCCGGACGGTCCGGCTCGCCTGGCGCCGTCGCCTCCCGTACACTACTGCCTGAGCAAGGGAGCGCGCCCGGCCTCGACTCGAGGCGGAGCGGGGCGCGTCGAGAGCCACCGGGTCGCGCGTCGTCAGCCTCAGACGTGCGGCTCGCCGTAGCAGGGGGCGGAGTCTATGAGGACACGACGCACACGGTCGTTCGTGGCGGGCGGCGGCACGGCGGCCGCCGTGTGCCTGGCGCTTCTGCTGGTCTCGGCCGCCGCCTGGGCGGCCGCGGGCTGGACCCCGCAGAGCGCCACCCCGGCCACTACGCAGGACCTCGCCGGCGTGGCCTTCGCCGACGTCAGCGACGGCTGGGCCGTGGGCGCCGCCGGCACCATCCTGCACACCAGCGACGGCGGCGCCACCTGGACCCCGCAGAGCGCCACCCCGGCCACTACGCAGGACCTCGCCGGCGTGGCCTTCGCCGACGTCAGCGACGGCTGGGCCGTGGGCGCCGCCGGCACCATCCTGCACACCAGCGACGGCGGCGCCACCTGGACCCCGCAGAGCGCCACCCCGGCCACTACGCAGGACCTCGCCGGCGTGGCCTTCGCCGACGTCAGCGACGGCTGGGCCGTGGGCGCCGCCGGCACCATCCTGCACACCAGCGACGGCGGCGCCACCTGGACCCCGCAGAGCGCCACCCCGGCCACTACGCAGGACCTCGCCGGCGTGGCCTTCGCCGACGTCAGCGACGGCTGGGCCGTGGGCGCCGCCGGCACCATCCTGCACACCAGCGACGGCGGCGCCACCTGGACCCCGCAGAGCGCCACCCCGGCCACTACGCAGGACCTCGCCGGCGTGGCCTTCGCCGACGTCAGCGACGGCTGGGCCGTGGGCGCCGCCGGCACCATCCTGCACACCAGCGACGGCGGCGCCACCTGGACCCCGCAGAGCGCCACCCCGGCCACTACGCAGGACCTCGCCGGCGTGGCCTTCGCCGACGTCAGCGACGGCTGGGCCGTGGGCGCCGCCGGCACCATCCTGCACACCAGCGACGGCGGCGCCACCTGGACCCCGCAGAGCGCCACCCCGGCCACTACGCAGGACCTCGCCGGCGTGGCCTTCGCCAGCGCGAAGCGTGGCTGGATCGTCGGGGCGGGCGGCACGGTCCTGGCGACTCTCAGCGCCGGCATTCCCGACGTGACCGCCCCGGTCACCACGGCCACCGGCCTGCAGACAGGCAGCCACGCGGGCTGGCGCAACAAGCCTCAGACGGTCACCCTCGTGAGCTCGGATGCGGGCTCAGGCGTGGCCGTTACGTACTTCGTCCTCGACGGCGGCGCGCGCCAGACCTACGCGGGCCCGTTCACTCTGGCCGCTCCCGGTTCGCACTCCGTCACCTACTGGTCGGTCGATCTCGCCGGCAACGTCGAGGCCAGACACACCGGCTACGCGAACATCGACACCGGCCGGCCCGTCTGCTTCGCGGTGGCCAACGTCCAGGCGCGGCCCGGCACGCTCGCCAGGTTCGCGTTTCGCGTCAAGGACCCCCGCCCGAGCTGCGGCAAAGCCGCCGTGAAGATCACGATCTCGCGCCGCCGGACGGTCGTGAAGACCATCCGCCTGGCGAGCGTTGCCGTAAACCGCCGGCTCTTCTACAACTACCGGGTGAAGCTCGCCAAGGGCACGTACACGTGGGTGGTGTCCGCCAGAGACCTCGCCGGCAATGTGCAGGCCAGGAAGGGCAGAAAGCAGCTGCAGGTCGTCAACTGGGTGATCCACAGCACCGCCGACGTGCAACGCTGCCTGGCGGCGCTGGGCTATCTGCCGCGGGGCGCCGTGAGCGGCGTCGACGACTACCGTACCCAGCAGGCGCTGATGGCCTTCCAGGCCTGGACCGGCCTGTCGCGCGACGGCGTCGACGGGCGGCTCACGAGGGCGAAGCTCGAGGTCGCGGTGCGCCCCACGCCTCGCCGCGAGTCGGCGACGGGTCACTACGCCGAAGTCTTTCGCAGCCTGGGCGTGCTGCTGTGCGTGAACAACGGCAAGGTGGTGCGCGTCGTCCACTGCTCGACCGGACGGCCGAGCCTGCCGACTCCGGCAGGCCGTTTCAGCATCTTCCTGAAATCGCTCGACTGGTGGTCGACGAAGTACCTCGACTGGATGCCGTTCGCGAGCTTCTTCACGAGCGGCGACGCGATCCACGGCTTTCCCGATGTGCCCTCTTACCCGGCGTCGCACGGCTGCGTGCGCATCTCGATGCCCGAGGCTCCCTGGGTGTACACGTTCCTGTACTACGGAGCCTCGGTCTTCGTCTACTGAAGTCGCCGTCGTCGAGCCGCGTGCCCGGCGCCATTGCCGGCGCGGTGCCTCGACCGACCGGCGCGCGCCGGCTACCGCGTCGGGGAGTCCAGCGCCTCGGTCAGATACCCAGGTTCGCGGTCAGCACGGTCGATAGAAGCTCGTCGACGGCGCCGTCGCCGCCGTCGATGACCACGACGCGGCGCGAGTCTCTCTGCCTGAGGATCGCCACGTAGACCGGCAGGTAGCAGCTCGTGGCTTCGTCGACCGTGAGGGCGTCGATCGGCAAGGGGATGCCGAGGTCGGCCGCCGCCCGCGCCCAGCGCTCGCGGGCGGCGCCCTGCACGACCGAGCGCCACTTCGCGTACGTCGCCGAGATCTCGCCGCGCAGCGTGCGGACCTTGACGCGCGGCGGCAGGCGATACGGCCCGACTTCGACCTCGGCGACCGCCGGGTCGACGGCGAAGCTCTCGAGCAGGGCGCCGTCGAGGGCTTCGTAGAGGTTGAAGACCGACGAGTGCCGCGTGCGCTTGTGCAAGCGGCCTTCTTGACGCGTGCAGCCAAGCGTCAGCAGCAGGCAGGGCAGCCAGACCAGGTCGAACCAGGCGACCTCCTCAGCCCCGAGGCCGAGCACGCCCTTGCCGCGCTGCCGCTCGGCGAGGCGGGCGGCGCGCGCTTCGTCGACGGCGACGGCGAAGCCGAGAGCCGTCTGCGCGCGCGCCGCTCCGAGTGCCGCGACCTGCACGTCGCCCAGTCGCCGGGCGAGCTCCTCCGGCCCCCAGAGCTCGACGCCGAGCTCGGCGGCGGAGAGCGTGGCGCCGCCGGTCGCGCCCCGCAGAGCGACGACGATGGCCTTGTCGGCGCCGACGTCGGCGGCGACGAAGGCCGCCTTGGCCAGCACCTCCTTGTCGACGGGCCTGTCCCAGGCCTTGCACTCGACCATCACCGAGAAGGTCGTGAGACCGTCGCCCTTCTCGGCCAGGACGTCGATCTCGTGGCGCGCCCCGGACCGACCCTCGCGGATCACGTTGCGGCGGGCGGCGTAGCCGCCCGCCGCCAGGGCGCGAGCGATCTCCGTCTCGAGGCGACGACCCTTGTCTGCGTCTTCCTGGTTGCGCGTCACGGCGGCCTCAGACTCCCCATCGTCGACCTGACCTGTAGTTCGCCGCGCCGGCCGGCTTTCTTGCCGGCTCGCCGGACCGGCGCGCGTCCGGGCTCGTCTCGCTATACACTGGCACCGGCTCTGCACGGACAAAGGCGGCGAAGGGAGTCACATGAGCCTGGCCAAACGTCTGGAATCGTTGCGCGAGCGGGCGCAGCGCGACGTCGATGCACTGGACGACGACACGTTGTTGACCTCCCGGCACGCCGCCACACCGGCGGAGCTCGCCGAGCGCCACTACCTGGCGCCGGTGCGCCTGGGAGGAGCGGCTTACGACACGCCGCGACCGATCAAGATGGCGGTCGCCGGCGAGCCCGGTCGCGAGGCGCCGGGCGGCGCGCCGATCGTAGTGCCCGGCACGAGGGTCGACCTGTACATCGCCCTCGAAGGCGGCGAGACGCTGGCGTTCATGCACGAGGAAGACGACGATCTGGAGCACGCCGGCATCGAGATCGATCTGAACGAGCGGCGTCTGGTCGTCGGCTACATCGCGGAGCATCCGACCGCGAGCGGGGCCAACAAGTTCTTCGAGCACAGCCTGCAGGCGATCGAAGCCGACGTGGAACGGGCCAACGAAGCGGCGCGGCAGTTCAACGAGACTCTCGTCCCGGCTCTTGCCGAGGCCCTCGAAGAGGCCCGGGACCGGGCGAAGGAGCGGCAGAAGCTGGCGGCGAGCCTCAAGCCTCCCAAGTCCTACGAGCGCTGGTGGGGGCGCCCGTAGCGGCTTGCCGCGAGACTCCGGCTTCAGCGCAGGACGGCGACGATCTCGCCCACCGCGTCGTGGTGGTCGTTGCGCACCGCGGGACGCGCGACCGGCACGACCGACGCGGGCACGTCGTCGAGGCCGCAGCACCGGGCCAGCAGCGCCGCGAGGGCCGGCCCGGTGGCCCTGTCGTTGCCGTCCAGGACCTTGACGGCGACGCCGCGTCCGTCGGGCAGCGACGCGCAACCCACGCCTTCGGCGCCGGCCTTTGAGATCAGGCCGGGGAAGCCCTGCATGATCACCGTGTCCGGCTCGCCGGCGCCCTCGATCAGCACGGGATGGGCGCGCATGGCGGCGGCCACCCGCGGGGCGATGGCGGGCAGCCGCGCGAAGGCCCGCGCGAGGGCCGTGACCGGCGTCGCACAGACGACGATGCCGCAGCCGTCGGTGGCGAGCGCCAGGTCGTCGACGGCGCAGCCGGCGGCCTCGGCGGTGGCCGCCAGGGCGGCGCGCTGGGCGGGGTGGTCGGCGGCCCGGTAGGTGGCGGTCTCCCAGCCGTTGAGGCGGCAGCCCGCCAGAAAGCCGGTGTGGTTGCCCGAGCAGTTGTGGCGGGCCCGCAGCTCGCCCTCGTCGCACTGGAGGTCGGCTTCGGTCAGGCCCAGGTCGGCGAGCATGGCGCACACGAGCTGGACGTGCTCGTCCGAACCGACGTGCGACGCGCACATGATGGCCACCTCCCGGTCGCCCCAGCCGTAGCGTTCGGCGACCCCGGCCCGCACCCACGGCAGGGCCTGGAACGGCTTGGCCGCCGAGCGCCAGCAGGTCGCGACGTCGGGGTCGCCGTAGCGCGCGAGCTCGACGCCCGCTGCGTCGCACACCGAGGCCGCGACCAGGTGCCGGCTTTCGACGGTCGGCCCGCGCCACACCTGCACCTCTATCGGGTCGGTCCGTCTCATGGGCGCGCTATCTCAGGTCTCTTCCGCGGGCCGGCGGCGGCGCCGCACGATCACCACGGCCACGACGGCGGCCACGACCACGACGGCCACGACGATGACGGCGACCGCGCCGGCCGACATGCCGCCGGCCGCCGCCGTGGCGGCCCTGGGCCCGACCAGGCGGTAGTTGTCGACGTTGTCGCTCGTGTAGGCCACCGCTCCATCGGGCTGGGGGATGCGCTCCCAACCCGTCCACGAGGCGGTGTTCCAGCCCTCGAGAAGGTCGGGGTAGTCGAGCACGATGTAGGGGGTCTGCTCGTAGAAGATCTTCTCCATCTGCCAGACGATCTGCTTGCGCTGCTGCTGGTCGAGCGTGGTCGACTGGGCCTTGAAGAGCGCGTCGTACTGCGGGTCCGACCAGCAGGCGTCGTTGTTGTTCTGGATCTGGTCGGTCGTGAAGTAGCCCAGGCGCCGCTGCGGGTCGGAACCGCTGGGCTCCCACTCCCAGATGTACATGTCGTAGTCGGGTTTGTAGGTCTTGCCGACGTAGTTGAGCTGGCCGTCGCTGAGCGTGGAGTCGTCGTGGACCGAGTACTGGATCTTGAGGCCGAGCTGCGAGAACCAGCTGGTGATGAGCTTGCCCATGACCTGGCTCTGGTCCGAGTCGGTGCGGGCCCAGAGGCGCAGCACGATCGGCTTGCCCTGCTTGTTCAGGCGAACGCCGTTGCGCAGCGGGTAGCCCGCGGCGGTGAGCATCTGGCCGGCCTTGGCCAGGTCGAACGTGTACGCCTCGCTCGCCGGTGGCGTCCAGTGCCAGTCGAGTGACGGGTCGTAGAAGTTGGGCTCAAAGAGCGACGAGCCCGGGGTCGCGTAGCCGTAGTAGGCCAGAGTCACGAGCTTCTGCTTGTCGACGGCCCAGTTGAGCGCGTTGCGGAACTTCCAGTCGCGCAGCACGGGGTTGCCGCCGGACGGGCCCGTGTAGCAGTTGAACGACAGGTAGTCGAAGGCCTTCTGGGCGCAGGGCTGAGCGGAGATGTTCTTGTCGGACTGCAGGCCCTTGATCTGGGCCGGCGGCAGGTCGATGGCGAGCTGGATGGCGCCGCTCTGCAGGTCGCTGGCCATCGTCATCGGGTCGGTGTAGAGGCTGAAGATGAGCTGGTCGACCTTGGGCGCGCCCGCCCAGTAGCTCTTGTTGGCCACACAGCGGATGTACTGGCCGTGCACCCACTGCACGACCTGGAAGGGGCCCGAGCCCACGATCGGCGGTTTGTTGGCGAAGTTGTAGGCCGCGTCGTAGCTGTGGAAGCGACCCCAGATGTGCTGCGGCAGGATCGGCACCCACATCGAGAGGATGTCGGCCTTGGGCCGCGTGCAGGTGATCACGACGGTCGTGTCGTTGGGGGCGGTCGCCGTCTTTATGCCCTGCAGCGACGAGAGGAAGGCCTGCAGCTTGTACTTGAGCATGAAGTCGTAGGTGAAGGCGATGTCGTGCGCCGTGAGCGGCACGCCGTCCTGCCACTTGACCCCGCTGCGGATCGTGAACGTCCAGGTCAGACCATCGGGCGAATGAGTCCAGCTCGTCGCGAGCCCCGGCTCAGTCTGGAGATGCGACGGGGCGTAGTCGGTGAGAAAGTCGTATTCGAGGTGAAAGAGCTCGAATGAGGACTGCTCGTAGCCGACGAGGGGGTTGAGGTTGTCGGGTTCGGTGTCCCAGCCGACCTTGAGCACGAGGCCGCTCGGCGCCGCGCTCGGGCTTGGGCTCGAGTTCGGGCTCGAGCTCGCGGCGCCGGCGCTGCCGGCGAGCGCCAGAGCGGCGGCGAGCCCCAGCACGACGAAGAGCAGCAGGCTGCGCACGGTACGACTTGCTCCAGGCATCATGGCCTCCCTCCAGACAGATCGCCGGACGCCGTTGCGCGACGCGACCGGCCGGCGTTGTGTCGCCTTGCCCCGAGCGTCCCATCGCTCGCCCAGGGGTCGCCAAATGATGAACATATTCGGGGGGTGCTCGTCCAGCGGCGGCCGCACGACGAACCCGCCGTGCCTCAGCGGCGGCAGAGGCCGCAGGCGGCGAGGAAGTTCGTCACGAGCTGCCGGCACAGCACCGACGAAGCGGACACGCGGCGCCGGCTCTCGGCCAGCAGCCGCTCGCTCCCGCCCGCCGAGCTGCGGGCGACCGTTTGCGCGTCTTCGGCGAACCAGCTCGCCAGGATCTCGACGGTCACCTCGGGGTGGAACTGCACGCCCCAGGCGGCGCCGCCCAGGCGGAAGATCTGCGGGTCGCCGTCGCCGCTGGCGATGAGCGCCGCCCCGGCCGGCAACCGGCAGGCGTACTGTCGCCACGCGAAGACCAGGGTCTGCCGATCTGCGCCCTCTATCAGGGCATCGTCCCGGTGCACGACGATCGGATGCCAGCCGAGCGCCAGCGAGTCGCGCCTGACCACGCCGCCCCCGGCGGCGGTGGCGAGCTGCTGCGCCCCGAGGCAGATGCCGAGCGTGGGAAAGCCTGCGCTCACGGCCTCGCCCAGGAGCTCGCGTTCGGCGCGCAGAAAGGGAAAGTCGGTCTCCTGCCCGACGTTCATGTCGCCGCCCAGCACGATCAGCGCGTCAGAGCCCGAGAGACCCGACGGAACCTCGTCGCGGCGGTCGAGCCTGCGCACGTCGAGCCGCAGGCCGGCCTCGGTCAGGGCCCGGCCCAGCAGCGCCGGGGGTGCCGACGACTCGTGCTGCAGGATCGTGACGCGGGGTGTGGTCCTGCCCACCTGGATCCTCCTGTGACGGTGCGCACCGGCCGCGGCATGCGGGCACGGTTCCGGCAAGCCATTCTAGCGCCTCGCGTGAGACCGGCCGAGAAGCGGAGCTTCGCCCTCGCCGACCGTCCAGCCGCGGCACGGCGCCCAGGGCTCGCGGGCGCCGTGGAGAATCCGGCGCGGCCCGGGACGTTAACCAACTGCCACCTTCGGCCGATGAAGGAACCGTGGGTGACAGGTCGCCGCCGGGGAGCGGCGACGCGGACACGGGCGCATGCGAGGAGAGCGCGAGTGCTCCTGCAGGGAAATCTCAAGGAATTCAGCCTGCCGAACGTGCTTCAGCTCGTCAAGATGAGCGCCAAGTCGGGGGCCTTGTCGATCACCCGCGAGGCCGAGTCGGGCAAGATATTCTTCCGCAACGGGCAGATCCACTTCGCCACCGCCCACCCGGGCACGATGCCGCTCGGCGAGCGCCTCGTGAAGTCCGGCCACATCACCAGCAAGCAGCTGCGGGCGGCGCTTTCCGAGCAGAAGAAGAAGTCGGCCAAGGGACGCATCGGCTCGATCCTTCTGGAGCACGGCTACATCGACCGGGTTACGCTCGAGCAGTCGGTGCGCGACCAGATCGAAGACGTCACCTTCAACTTCTTCAGCTGGGCCGACGGCGACTTCACCTTCGAGGCCGACGAGACCGTCACCGACGAGGACATCCTGGTCGAGATGAACGTCGAGTCGGTGATCATGGAGGGCTGCCGGCGGATCGACGAGTGGGAGCTCATCTTCGCCACGCTCGGCTCTCTCGAGCGGGTGCCGCGGCTGCGCTACAACGACATCGTCGAAGAGGACGGCGGGGTCAAGCTGGCGCCCGACCAGTGGCGCGTCGTGTGCTGGATCGACGGGCGCCACGACATCAACACGGTGCTCAAGGAGTGCGGCCTCGACCGGTTCCACGGCGCCAAGGTCGTCTACGACCTGCACCGCGTCGGCCTGGTCACGGTGAGCGACTCGGCCATCGAGGAGATCGGCCGGGGCCGCTCGATCGCGGTGCGCGGCCCGATCGACGTCTACAACCAGGTCTTCATCAGCACGCTGGCCGACAGCAACGTGACCGAGCACCTGCGCGTCGAGCTGATCGACGAGCGCGAGGTCGAGATTCCGATGGTCGCCGCGGCGTACACGCCCAACGGCGCCGACCCCGACGCCGACACACCGACCGACCACGGCGGCGAGGCTCTGGTGTTCACCGCCACGGTCAGCTCGCCCGAAGAGATCTGGCGACGCTTCGCCGAGCAGAGCTCGGCCTTCATCGTGCTGGCCAACGCCAACTCGCTCGACAGTCTCAAGTCGTCGGTCCGCGACCTGAACTTCGTCCGCAAGCTCGGCAACATGCCCATCGTGGTCGGAACCTACGTCTCCATGGACGAGGATTCGCTCGAGCCGGCCGCCGTCGCCAAGGCGCTCGGCCTGCCCGAGCAGATCCCCGTCCTTACGTGCAGCCTGCGCGACCGCGACTCGGTCGAAGCCGTCGTCAAGAAAGCGATCGAGCTCATCGCCGACGACTGACCGGCCGGGAGCGGCTGCCGCCCCCGCGGCCTTGTCAGAGAAGCGCGTCGGGGGATAGATTCCTTAGAGCCTCAGACCAGGCTTCGCCTATGGAAGGACCGGATCACATGTACTTTCCCACGTACCGCATGCGGCGGCTGCGGCGCACTCCCACGCTGCGCCGCATGATGCGCGAGACGGCGCTCTCGCCCGACGACCTCATCTACCCGCTGTTCGTGTCGCACGGCGAGAACGTCAAGCGGCCGATCCCCTCCATGCCCGGCTGCGAGCAGCTCTCGATCGGCAACCTGCTGCCCGAGGTGCGCGAGATCCAGCAGCTCGGCATTCCGGCCGTCCTGCTGTTCGGCATCCCGTCGCACAAGGACTCGGCGGCCGGCAGCGCCTACGACTCCGAGGGCGTCGTGCAGCTGGCGATCCGCGCCATCAAGGACGAAGCGCCCGACCTGGTCGTGGTCACCGACGTCTGCCTGTGCGCGTACATGGACCACGGCCACTGCGGCGTGGTGCAGGACGGCGAGATCGTGAACGACCTCACGCTCGAGCTGCTCGCCAAGATGGCCGTGAGCCACGCCGAGGCCGGGGCCGACATCGTGGCGCCGTCCGACATGATGGACGGGCGCGTGGCGGCCATCCGCGCGGCCCTCGACGACGAAGGCTTCAGCGACACGGTCATCATGGCCTACTCGGCCAAGTTCGCGTCGGCCTTCTACGGCCCGTTTCGCGACGCGGCCGAGTCGCCCCCCATGTTCGGCGATCGCAAGACCTACCAGATGGACGTGGCCAACGGCGAAGAGGCCGTGCGTGAGGCGCTGCTCGACATCGAAGAGGGCGCCGACATCGTCATGGTCAAGCCGGCGCTGCCCTACCTCGACGTGGTCAAGATGGTCAAGCAGGAGACCAAGTTCCCGCTGGCCGCCTACAACGTGAGCGGCGAGTACGCGATGATCAAGGCGGCCGCGGCCGCCGGCTGGCTCGACGAGCGCGCCTGCGCCATGGAGGCGCTCGTGTCGATCAAGCGGGCCGGCGCCGACCTCATCATCACCTACCACGCCAAAGACGCGGTGCGCTGGCTGCAGGAGGAGCTCTAGGGCCCTCCACACCTGCCGGCGGCGGGGCCGGGCAACGGCGATAGCCGTTGCCCGGCCCCGCCGCACTCCCCATACTCCTGGAGCAGATCATGGAGACCTCCGACCGCGGAAACGACGCCACGCCCTACGGCATCTCCGACACCGGCCCCGGCGCCGGCGACGGCGGCCATCCGGCCGCCGACGTCGCGGCCCGCCGGCCCCGGCGACGTGGCGCGGCGCTCGACGCGAGCGCGCCGCGCGTGGTGGCCTGGGAGGTCACGCGCAGCTGCAACCTGGCCTGCGCTCACTGCCGCGCCTCGTCTCTGCACGGCCCCTATGAGGGTGAGCTCTCGACCGCCGAGTGCCTCGAGCTCGTCGGCCGGATCGCCGCCACCGGCAAGCCGATCCTCATTCTCACCGGCGGCGAGCCGCTGCTGCGGCCCGACATCTTCACGATCGCCGAGGCGGCCCGCGACGCCGGGCTGCGGCCGGTCATGGCGCCCAACGGGACGCTCGTCACGGCCGCCGCGGCGGCGCGCATGAAGGCCGCCGGGATCGGCCGCATCAGCATCTCGATCGACTTTCCCGACGCGGGGCAGCACGACCGCTTCCGCGGCTGCCCCGGCGCCTTCGACTCGGCCTTGCGGGGCATCCGCAGCGCCCAGGACGCCGGCATCGAGATCCAGATCAACTCGACCATCACGCGGCTGAACGTGGGGTACCTGCCGCGGCTGCTGGCCCTCGCTGAGGAGCTCGGCGCCGTGAGCTTCCACCCCTTCATGCTGGTGCCCACCGGGCGCGGCAAGGAGCTCGCCGACCAGGAGCTCGACCCCGAGGAGTACGAGCGCACCCTCAACTGGATCTACGACGCGCAGCGCTCGTCGTCGCTGTTCTTCAAGCCGACCGACGTGCCGCATTACTGGCGGGTCATGCGCCAGCGCGCCAGGGCCGAGGGCGCCACGCTCGAGGTCCACCCGCATTCGCACGGCGGCTTGAACACGCTGAGCCGCGGCTGCCTGGCCGGCGTGGGCTTCTGCTTCGTCTCGCACGTGGGCTCCGTCCAGCCCTGCGGCTACTTCGACAAGCCGGCCGGCAACGTTCGCGAGCAGGACTTCGGCGATATCTGGCGCACGTCGCCGCTCTTTGCCGACCTGCGCGACCTCGAAGCGCTCAAGGGCAAGTGCGGCGCCTGCGAGTACAAGCGGGTCTGCGGCGGCTGCCGGGCGCGCGCCTTCGAGCGCGCCGGCGACTACCTGGCGGCGGAGCCCTACTGCGCCTACGTGCCGCGCGGCTGGACGCCGGCGGGCGGCTGATCGGGCTCGCCGCGCCGGACGGTCACGTCGGCCCGGTCCGAGTCCGCAAACGTCCTCGTCCCCCGTTGCCCGTCTGAGATGGATAGCCGTCAACGCCTGCCCTTCGCCGGCGCGCCGTCACGCGAAGTGCTTCTCGAGCTGCAGCGACTCGTCGACCAGGCCGTGCTTGCGGTACAGCGCCGCCGCCCGCTCGTTGCCGAGCTCCGTGGAGACCGCTGCCTCGCGGCAGCCGGCCGCCTCGAAGCGCCGCAAGGCCTCGGTCACGAGGGCGTCGCCGACGCCCCTGCCCTGAGCCGACTCCGTGACGATGAGCTCGTCGATGCAGCCCCAGTGACCGCCGTGAAAGAGGCCGGGGCGCACGAAACTGGTGAGCGCGCCGACGAGCAGGCCGCCGAGCTCGGCCACGATGATCCCGCTGTCGCCGTGCTGCTGATAGGTGCGCACGTGCTCCGCCGTGACGTCGCTCTCCACGCCCTCGGTACGGGCGAGCTCGTGGATGAGCTCCGCGACTCGCGCCGCGTCGTCGAGGCGCGCGTCGCGCACGGCTGGCACGCCGTCATCGATAGGTCCGCTCATCGTCACCTCGCCGTTTCCGCCAAACGCACTGGCATGCCGGGACACAGTAATATGTACTCTAGATCACAAGGCTTGCGGTACGGGGAGGGCAGTTGAACACCGAGACGTCGAAGCGCCTGTTCGACGAGGCGCTGCGCTGCATTCCCGGCGGGGTCAACTCGCCGGTGCGCGCCATGAAGGCGGTCGGCATGGCGCACCCGCTGTTCGTGAGCCGCGCCCGCGGCGCCCACATCTGGGACGCCGACGGCAACGAGCTCGTCGACTTCGTCTCGTCGTGGGGCCCGATGATCCTCGGTTGGGGTCACCCCGAGGTCGTGGGCAGGCTGCGCGCCCAGATCGACCTGGGCACGAGCTTCGGTGCGCCGACCCAGCTCGAGGTCGAGCTCGCCCGCCTCATCTGCGAGGCCGTCCCGTCGGTCGAGCTCGTGCGCATGGTCAACTCCGGCACCGAGGCCACCATGAGCGCCCTGCGGGTGGCGCGCGGCTTTACCGGGCGCGACAAGGTGGTCAAGTTCGTGGGTTGCTACCACGGCCATGCCGATCCATTCCTGGCCGCCGCCGGCAGCGGCGTGCTCACATTGGCGCTGCCCGACAGCCCCGGGGTCACCAGGGCCACCACGGCCGACACCATCCTCGTCGAGTACAACGACGCCGCGGCGCTGCGCGAGGTCTTCGCCGCGCGCGGCGGCGAGATCGCCTGCGTCATCGTCGAACCGGTGGCCGGCAACATGGGCGTCGTGCCGCCTCAGCCCGGCTTTCTCGAGACGGCGCGCCGGCTGTGCACCGACGCCGGCGCGCTGCTCATCTTCGACGAGGTGATCACCGGCTTCCGGGTCGCCTGGGGCGGCGCCCAGGAGCGCTACGGCGTGATCCCCGACTTGACGACCCTCGGCAAGATCATCGGCGGCGGCCTGCCGGTCGGCGCTTTCGGCGGTCGGTCCGACGTCATGGAGACGGTCGCGCCGCTCGGCTCCACCTACCAGGCCGGCACGCTGTCGGGCAACCCGCTGGCCATGGCCGCCGGCATCGCCACGCTTCAGGTGCTGGCCGAGGCGGGTGTCTACGAGCAGCTCGAAGCGCGCGCCGTGCAGGTCTGCCAGGGGCTCGTCGGGGCGGCGCTCGGGGGCGGCGTGCCGACCACGCTCAATCGCGTCGGCGCCATGATGACGCTGTTCTTCTGCGACGGCCCGGTGACCGGCTTCGCCGACGCCAAGAGGGCCGACACGGCGCTCTACGGCCGCTTCTGGCGTCACATGCTCGAGCACGGCGTGTACCTGGCGCCGTCGCAGTTCGAGTCGGCGATGATCTCGCTGGCGCTCACCGACTCAGACGTGGCCCTCGCCGCCGACGCGGCCGCGTCGTTCTTCAAGGGTCTCTAGGGAGGGGCAGGTGGCGCACCCCGTCGACAAGAGCGCGGTGCCGGCGGTCACCGTCCCGCGACTGACGGTCTACCTGCGCAAGCTGCGCGAGCTGCAGGCGCGCGGCGTGGAGCGCGTCTCGTCAAAGCAGCTCGCCGACCTGATCGACTTGAACGCCGCCCAGATCCGCAAGGACTTCTCGTACTTCGGCGAGTTCGGCACGCGCGGCGTGGGCTACGAAGTCGACCGGCTGGTCGACGAGATCAAGCGCTGTCTCGGTCTGGAGCGTTCGTGGAACGTGATCATCGTCGGCGCCGGCTCGCTGGGCACGGCGCTGGCCCGCTACAGGGGATTCGCCGAGCAGGGGTTCAAGCTCGTCGCGGTGTTCGACGCCTCCCAGAAGAAGGTCGGCGTGAGCTTTGGCGACGGGCGCACCGTCCGCGACGTCGCCGACCTCGAGCCTTTCTGCCGCGGCGAGCGTGTCGACATCGCGATCGTCGCGGTGCCCGCGCACGCCGCCCAGTCGATCATCGACCGGCTGGTCGGGCTCGACCCCGCCCAGCGTGTGCGCGCCATCCTCAACTTCGCGCCGGTCAAGGTCTTCGCCCCGCGCGACGTGATCGTGCGCCAGGTCGACTTCTCCAGCGAGCTCATGTTCCTGTCGTTCTACCTCGATCGCGAAGGCTGACGGGCGTGGACGACGCCACCATACGCGAGACGTTGCGGGCGGCGGCGGCGCCGTTTGCAACGGCGCCGCCGCCGCCCGGGCCCGACCTGGTCTACGCGCCGCTGTTCGTCGCCCTCGCCCCGGATGCGGGCGCCAGCGTCTACCCGCTCGCGCTCGAGTTCGTCTACGAGGGCTACCTGTCGCACTACCGCGTCGGGCGCCTGCTCGCGTCCGACACGTCGCTGCCGACGAGGCTGCTGGCCGGCGACCATTTCGACGCGAGCGGCCTGCGCCTCGTCGCTCGCGCGGGCGACCTCGACGCCGTGAAGCTGCTCACGCGGCTCATGGCGAGCTGCTCGTGGCTGCGCGCCGAAGGCCGGCCGTTTGCCTACGACGACGATCTCTGGGCGCTGTGCGTGGCCGGTATCGCCTCGTCGGCGTCGGGCGGCAACGCCCTGGCGGCGCTGCGCGCCTTCGACGACGTCGGCCGCCTGTTCGAGCACGACCGTGTCGAGCGGCTGCCCGACGTCGTGCGCCGCGCGGCGGCGACGGTCTGGCTGCGCGACGCCTCGCCACTGCGCGTCGCGCTCGGCCTCGACGCCGCGCCCGGCGTACCCGCCGCCGCTTCGCCCGACGCGGCCCCGATCGAGATCGAGGCCGCTCTGTGAGCCTGCGCGAGTTCGTCGAGCTGCTGCGCCGCGAGGATGAGCTGGCGGTGGTCACGGCGCCCGTCGACCCATACCTCGAGATGGCCGAGATCGCCGACCGGGCCAGCAAGGCCGGCGGACCGGCGCTGCTCTTCGAGCGGCCCGTCTCGGCGACCGCCGCCGGTGCGCCGGCGGCCAACGCCCACCGCTTCACGAGTCCGGCGCCGCCCGTGCTCATGAACCAGTTCGGTTCGCGCCGCCGCCTCGAGCTGGCCCTGGGCGCGCCGCTCGACGAACTGGCTGCGCGGATCGGCGAGCTCGTCGAGCTGCAGGTCCCCAAGGGCCTCGTCGGCAAAGTCAAGGCGCTCGGACAGCTCCGCGAGCTCGCCTCGTACGCGCCCAAAGTCGTCGCCAAGGCGGCCTTTCGCGAGGTCGTCGTCGAGCCGCCCGACCTGGGCCGGCTGCCGGTGCTCACCACCTGGCCGGGCGACGGCGGGCCGTTCATCACGCTGCCCGTCTGCGTCACCAAAGACCGCGAGGGGCGGCGCAACGCCGGCATCTACCGCCTGCAGGTCTACGACTCACGCACGACCGGCATGCATTGGCACGTCCACCACGACGGGGCGGCCAACTTCCGCGAGGCCGACGGGCGCCTCGAGGTGGCCGTCGCCCTGGGCACCGACCCGGTCGTCACCTACGCGGCCACCGCGCCGCTGCCGGCGGGGATCGACGAGCTCATGTTCGCCGGCTTTCTGCGGGGCCGGCCGGTCGAGCTGGCGTCGTGCGCCACCGTCGCCCTCGAGGTGCCCGCCGACGCGGAGATCGTGCTCGAGGGGTACGTCGACAAGACCGAGACCAGGCGCGAGGGGCCGTTCGGCGACCACACCGGCTACTACTCGCTCGCCGACGACTATCCCGTCTTTCACCTGACCGCGATGAGCATGCGGCGCGACGCCCTCTACCCGGCCACGATCGTCGGCCGGCCGCCCATGGAGGACTGCTTCCTGGGCAAGGCGACCGAGCGTCTCTTCCTGCCGCTGCTGCGTCTCACGCTGCCCGAGATCGTCGACCTCGAGCTGCCCATCGAGGGCGTTTTTCACGACTGCGCCGTGATCTCGATCCGCAAGGCCTACCCGGGCCACGCCCGCAAGGTGATGAGCGCCGTGTGGGGCATGGGGCAGATGATGTTCACCAAGTTCGTCGTGGTCGTCGACGAGCACGTCGACGTGCACGACCCGCACGAGGTGGCCTGGCGCGTGTTCAACAACGTCGACCCGCGACGCGACACGATGGTGGTCGACGGTCCGCTCGACGTGCTCGATCACTCGAGCCCGACGGCCGGCTACGGCGCGAAGATGGGCATCGACGCCACGAGGGCCTGGCCCGCCGAAGGCCACCCGCGCGAGTGGCCCGACGAGCTCGCCATGGACCCGGCCGTGAAGGCGCGTGTCGACGAGCGCTGGGCCGAGCTGGGCCTGCGTTTCACGTAGCGCGTCGTGGCGTCGGGCTCTCACCCCTCGGGCGTCGCCGTCCGGCCGGCGCTGTTCGCCCGCCTGATCAAGGTCGAGCACAGCGTCTACGCCCTGCCCTTTGCCTACGCCGGCGCCGTGCTCTCGCGGCAGGCCGTCCCGTCGTGGCCGACACTGGTCTGGATCACCGTGGCCATGGTGGCGGCGCGCAGCGCCGCCATGGCGCTGAACCGGCTGATCGACGCCGGCATCGACGCTCGCAACCCGCGCACGGCGCAGCGCGAGCTGCCCACCGGACGCCTGTCGAAAGCCGAGGTCGTGGCCTTCACCGTCGCGTCGCTCGGGGTCCTCGTGCTCGCCACGTTCTTTCTGTCGCCGCCCTGCCGCTACCTGTGGCCGATCGTCGTGGCGGCGTTCATCGTCTATCCGTACGCGAAGCGCTTCACCTGGTTCTGCCACTACGCGCTGGGCCTGACGGACGGCCTGGCGCCCGCGGCGGCGTGGGTCGCCGTGTCGGGCCGCCTCGCGCTGTCGCCCGTGCTGCTCTTTCTGGCCGTGGGACTGTGGGTCGGCGGCTTCGACGTGATCTATGCGATCTTCGACCTGGAGTTCGACCGGCGCGAGGGCATCCACTCGATCCCCGTGTCGCTCGGCAAGCGTCGCGCTCTGCTCGTCGCGGCGCTCTCCCACCTGGCCGCCGTGGCCCTGCTGCTCGCCGTCGGCCCGCTGCTCGGCCTGGGGTGGAGCTACCTCGCCGGCTGCCTGCTGGTCGCCGTCCTGCTGGCCTGGTCGCACGTCGACATCGCCCGCCGCGGCTTGCAGACGGTGGGCATGCGCTTCATGACGGTCAACGGCGTGGTCGGGCTGATCTACGGCGTGGTGGCGATCGTCGCCGTGCTGCTGTCCTGATTTCCAGGGTGTGGGCTCCGTCGGCTGCGGCGGGGCCGGGGGCTCGGGCTCTCGCTTCGCGAATCAGAGTACGGCATCCGCGGCTTCGCCGCAGATTGCACTCACGCTCAGAGTTCGCCCTCAACCCCCGGTCCCGCCTCCGCCGACGGATCCGCGGCCCCGCCGCAGCCGACGGAGCCGCGGCCTCGACGCCGGGACGTCGCCGTCGGCGGCGCGGTAGGATAAGGGCACTGCCAGGGCGTCGCGGTGCGCAGGCGCCGGAACAGCCACAGACACCGAAGGAGCCTCTCTTGTGAACAGGCCTCCCGCCAGTCTCTTCGTCGGGGTCACCGGCGCGAGCGGCGCGCCCTACGCGGTCCGCCTGGTGCAGGTCCTGGCCGACGCCGGCTGCGAGCTGTCGCTGTGTCTCTCGGAGGCCGGCGTGGCGGTCGTGGCCCACGAGCTCGAGCTCGGCGTGTCCGGCCGCGCCGAAGTGACGGCGGCGTTCCTTGCCGCCGCCGGGGCCGAAGCGCGGGTCTACGCGCCCGACGATCTCGAGGCGCCTGTGGCCAGCGGCAGCAACTTCCCCGACGCGGCGGTCGTGTGTCCCTGTTCGATGTCGTCGGTCGCCCACATCGCGCTCGGCACGACACGGACCCTCATCCACCGCGTCGGCGACGTCGCCCTCAAGGAAGGCCGGCCGCTCGTGCTCGTGCCGCGCGAGACGCCGCTCTCCGAGATCCACCTGGCGCGGCTGCTCGAGGCACGTCGCGCCGGCGCGACGATCGTGGCGCCCATGCCCGGCTTTTACGCGCTGCCGCGCACGCTCGACGACGTGGTCGACTTCGTGGCCGGCAAGGTGCTCGCGGCGCTGGGTTTCGAGCAGCGGCTCTCGCGGCCGTGGGAGGGTCCGCGTCGGTGAGCTCGGCCCCGACCGATCGCGACCCCGAGCGCATCGCCGCCATGTTCGACCGCATCGTGCCGCACTACGACCTCATGAACCGGCTGATGACGATGGGCCTCGACCGGCGCTGGCGCGCCGCGGCGGCGACCGCGGCCGCGCCCCCGCCGGGCGGGCCCGTCCTCGACGTCTGCTGCGGCACCGGCGACCTCTCCCTGGCCCTGGTGCAGCGCTACCCGGGCGCCGCGGTGACCGGCCTCGATTTCTCGGAGGCCATGCTCGACCGGGCCCGCGCGAAGGCCGCCCGCGCGGGAGCGCCCGTCGAGTTTGTGTGCGGCGATCTGCTGGCGCTGCCCTTCGACGACGCCACGTTCGGCGCCGTCACTGCCGGCTGGGGAGTGCGCAACGTCGCCGACCTCGAGCGCGCCTTCGCCGAGATGGTCCGCGTGGCTGCGCCGGGGGCGCATGTCGTGTGTCTCGAAGCGACCACGCCGGCCGGCGCGGCCGGGCGCCGGTTCCACGCCGTCTGGTTCGAGCGGGTCGTGCCCGCCATGGGCGCCCTGGTCACCGGCGACGCGGAGGCGTATGCGTACCTGCCGGCGTCGGTGCGCTCGTTCCCCGACGCCGAGGGCCTGGCGGCCGTCATGCGGGCCGCCGGCCTGCGGGACGTGCGCTACCGTCTGTTCGGC
Source organism: uncultured Actinomycetes bacterium (assembly GCA_963751565.1). Taxonomy (GTDB): domain Bacteria; phylum Actinomycetota; class Thermoleophilia; order UBA2241; family UBA2241; genus Bog-752. The sequence continues at coordinate 66,434 of CAVVVA010000011.1, forward strand.
TTCGGCGCGATGGCGCTGCACGTCGGCCGGGTGCCGTCGTGAAACCGGCCGACGTGCTGTCGTGGCGCTCCGCCGCCCAGCGCCACCGGATCGCCGCCGGCCTGGCGGCCGTCGAGGAGCGCCTGTCGCGGGTCGTGGCGTCGGTGCCCGGCCGGCTCGCCGAGGCCGGAGCGGCGACCCTCACCGCCGGCGGCAAGCGCCTGCGCCCGCTGCTCGTGCTGCTGGCGGCGCGCAACACCGGCCCGCTCGACGGGCCGGTGTTGCGCGCCGCCGCCGCGGTGGAGCTGCTCCACATGGCGACGCTCGTGCACGACGACGTGCTCGACGGCGCCGAGCTGCGCCGCGGCCTGCCGACGGTGGCTCGCACCTACGGCGACGAGATGGCGGTCTCCACGGGCAACTTCCTGCTGGCGCAGGCGTTTGCCGAGCTCGCCGGCAGCGGCGACTCAGGCGCGGTTGCGGCGCTCGCCGAGGTCGCCTGGGGCCTGTCCGAGGGCGAGCGGCTGCAGGCCGACGACGCCTTCCGGATCACGGTCACAGTCGACGACTACCTGCGCCGCTGCCGCCTGAAGACCGCCGACCTGTTCTCGGTGGCCTGCCGGCTCGGCGCCCAGATGACCGGGCTCGGCGACGAGACCGTCGAGGCTCTCGGGGCGTTCGGCGACTCGCTGGGATTGTCGTTCCAGATGCTCGACGACATCCTCGACCTGACCGGCGACGAGGCCGTCACGGGCAAGCGCCGCGGCGCCGACCTGCGCGACGGCACGGTGACCCTGCCGATCGTCCTGGCCATCGAGGCGCGGCCCGACATCGGGCCGCGCCTTCTGACCTGCCGCGACAACTCGACCTGCCTCGAGGGCGTTCTCGACGACGTGCTCTCAAGCGGCGCGATCGAGCGCGCCCGCGGCATGGCTCTCGACTTCATAAACGAAGCCCGGCGCCGCCTGGCCGACTGCCCGAGCGGGTTCGAGCGCGAGCTGCTCGACGAGCTCGCCGGCTCGATGGTCGAGCGCTACAGCTGACCCGGCCTGCCGATGTGCGCTCTCGACCGTGGCCCCGGCCGCCGGTAATCTGGAAGTGACATGAGCCTGGACGAGCAACAGATCGAGCACCTGAGCCGCCGCGCCGGGCTCTCTCACGTGTGGGACAAGGTGGCCGCCGGCGCCCGCCTGTCGGGCGCCGACGCCCGCGATCTGCTGGTGAGCTCCGACCTGATCGCCGTCGGCGCGCTGGCCGATCACGTCCGCCGCCGGACGGTCGGCGACGACGTCTACTTCATCGCCAACCGCCACATCAACCACACCAACGTCTGCCGCAACCGCTGCCTGTTCTGCGCCTTCAGTCACGACGACGGCGACGCCGACGCGTTCACGCTGACCGTCGACCAGGTGCTCGACAAGGCGCGCGAGACCCTGACCGGCGGCATCACCGAGATCCACATCGTCGGCGGCGAGCACCCCGATCTGCCGTTCGGCTACTACCTCGACATGATGCGCGGCCTCAAGGAGCTCGCTCCCGACGTGCACATCCAGGCCTTCACCGCCAGCGAGGTCGCGCATCTCGCGAAGGTGAGCGGCCTGGGCGTGCGCGAGACGCTGACGCAGCTCAAAGACGCCGGCCTCGGCTCGCTGCCCGGCGGCGGCGCCGAGGTCTTCAGCGGCCGCGTGCGCGACCTGATCTGCGAGCGCAAGATCTCAGGGGCCGAGTGGCTCGACGTCATGCGGGCCGCCCACGGCGTGGGGCTCAAGTCCAACGCCACCATGCTCTACGGTCACGTCGAGAGGCCCGAGGAGCTCGCCGACCACATGACGGCGCTGCGCGACCTGCAGGACGAAACCGGTGGCTTCAATGCCTTCATCCCGCTGTCGTTCCAGCCGGCCAACACGGGGCTCTCGGAGCTGCCCGGCCCGACGGGCTTCGACGATCTGAAGATGCTCGCCGTGGGCCGTCTGGTGCTCGACAACTTTCGCCACATCAAGGCCTTTTGGATCAACGTCGGGCTCAAGCTCGCCCAGGTCTCGCTCTCGTTCGGGGTCAACGACCTGGACGGGACCGTGGTCGAAGAGAAGATCAGCCACGCCGCCGGCGTCGACACCGGCCAGGAGCTCACCCGCGCCGAGCTCGTGCGCGTGATCCGTGGCGCCGGCCGCGTGCCGGTCGAGCGCGACACGCTCTACAACGTGGTGCGCCGTTACGACGACGGAGTGCCGACTTGAGCGCGCCGCCGGCCGGCCCCGGCTCGCCGGCCCCCGTCCGAGAGGCGGGCGCCCGACGCGCGGCGCGCGTCGGGCGCATCGAGTTCGTGAATTGCTTTCCCCTCTACTGCCACTTCGTTGAGGAGCTCGACCGTCTCGGCTACCAGGCCGAGATCGTCGAGGGCACGCCGGCCGAGCTCAACCGGCTGCTCGTCGCCGGCAAGATCGACATCGCCCTGCCCTCGTCGATCGAATACGCCCGCCATGCCGACACGCTGGCCCTGCTGCCGGGCATCTCGATCAGCTCGTTCGGCGCCGTCGACTCGATCCAGCTCTTCACGCAGATCCCCCGAGCGCAGCTCGAGAGCATCGCCCTGACCGAGCAGAGCGCCACCTCGGTGTGCCTGCTCAAGGTGCTCTGCCGCGAGTGGGGCATCGCGCCGTCGTTCGCCGCCCGGCAGGGTCCGCTCGCCCAGGCGCTGGCCAACTTCGGCGGGCTGCTGCTGATCGGTGACGAGGCCCTGCACATTCTGCGCGCCGGCGTCTACCCCCACAGCTACGACCTGGGCCGGGAGTGGCGCCTGGTCACCGGCCTGCCGATGGTCTACGCCGTGTGCGCCGTGCGGCGCGAGTTCCTGGACGGGCGCGGCGACGAGGCGCGCGCCGTCGAAGCGGCGCTCGTGGCCTCGCGCGACCGCTGCGCCGCTCATCCCCTCGAGACGGCGGCGGCCGCGGCGCAGCTCTACGACTTCAGCGCCGCCTACCTCGTCCACTATTTCGACCAGCTCAAGTATGGATTCCCCGACGAGTACCGCCGCGGCCTCGCCGAGCTCTACCGCCGGGCCGCGGCCATCGGCGAGCTCGACGAGGTCCCAGGTCTCGAGCTCGACCCGATACTGCGGCCGTCACCGGGGCAGGCGCCGTGAGCCGCTGTGACGGTCTGCTCATCAGGCACGCTCAGCCGAACGACTGGGAGCGCGTCATGGCGGTGATGCCCCAGTGGTGGGGCGGCCGCGACCTGCGCGCCCTGCTGCCGAGCATCTTCTTCGAACACTTCTGCACGACGTCGTTCGTCGCCGAGCGCGAGCAGGCGCTGGTCGGCTTTCTCGTCGGCTTTCTGTGTCCGACGCACGACGACGAAGCCTACGTACACTTCGCCGGCGTCGACCCGGCCTGGCGGCGGGCGGGCCTGGCCCGCGAGCTGTACGGGCGCTTCTGCGCGGTGGCGCGGGCCGACGGACGCCGCAGCGTGCGGGCGGTCACCTCGGTCGTCAACCGCGACTCGATCGCCTTTCACCGGCGGCTCGGGTTCGTGCTGCTGCCCGGCGACCTCGAGGTCGACGGCCTGCCGGCCACGGCCGAGCCCGGCGTGCCCGAGGGCGCGGTCGTCAGGTTCGAGCTTCGTCTCGACGACCATGAGCTTGGTCTTCACGAGCCCGACGACCGGGCGGTGGCCGGGCCTGCGTCATCGTCCTCGCGGGCGGACGGCCATGCCTGACGCGCCGGCCGGCCGCCTCGCCGATGCCGCGGCGCTCGAGCTGCTCGAGCACGGCGATCTGCTGGAGCTGGGGGCGGCGGCGGACGAAGTCCGCCGCCGCCTGCACCCCTCAGGCGACGTCACCTTCATCGTCGACCGCAACATCAACTACACCGACTACTGCGTCTCGGGCTGCCGCTTCTGCGCCTTCTACAAGCGGCCGGGCAGCGGCGAGGGGTATCTGCTCACCCGCGACGAGATCTTTCGCAAGATCGAGGAGACGCTCGCCCTGGGCGGCACCGCGATCATGATGCAGGGAGGGCTGTCGCCCGACCTCGACATCTGCTGGTTCGAGCGGGTCTTCGCCGACATCAAGGAGCGCTACCCGATCCATATTCACTCGCTCTCGCCGCCCGAGGTGGCCCACATCGCCGGCCGGAGCGGCCTGACGACCGCCGAAACGTTGCGCCGCCTGCAGGCGGCCGGCCTCGACTCGCTGCCCGGCGGCGGCGCCGAAGTGCTGGTCGATCGCGTGCGCACCGAGATCAGCCCGCACAAGATCTCCACGGCGACCTGGCTCGGCGTCATGCGCGAAGCGCACGCGCTCGGCATGAAGACCACGGCGACCATGATGTTCGGCTCGGTCGACACGCCGGCCGAGCGCGTCGAGCACCTGCGCCGCATCCGCGAGCTGCAGGACGAGACCGGCGGATTCACCGCCTTCATCCCCTGGACGTTCGCCCCCGGGAACACGGCCCTGCAGGAGGGCCACCTGCCGGCCACCGGCCACGACTACCTGCGCCTGCTGGCGCTCAGCCGGCTCTACCTCGACAACGTGCCCAACGTTCAGGCGTCCTGGGTGACCCAGGGCCTGCGCATGGGCCAGGTCGCACTGGCCTTCGGCGCCAACGACATGGGCTCGACGATGATCGAAGAGAACGTCGTGCGCGCCGCCGGCGTCAGCCACGCGGTCACGGTCGAGGAGCTGGTGCGGCTCATCGCCGCCGCCGGGTTCACGCCCGTCCAGCGCGACACTCTCTACCGGGAGGTCAGGCGCTACCCACCGCTCTGACGGCGCTCACAGGATGCGGACCGTCGAGACCCCGGCGCCGTGGAGCGACGACCGGGAGGATCGGCTCGGCGCGGCCGGCGGCTCAGAGGTCGCCGAAACGACGCAGCGGCCAGTAGGTAAAGAAGGCCCGCCCGATGATGGCCTGACGCGGTACGGTGCCCCAATAGCGGCTGTCGCTCGAGTCGGTGCGGTTGTCGCCCATCACGAAGTACCGGCCGGCAGGCACGCGGTACGGCTCGGCCAGCGACCAGGGTGCGTTGGGCTGGCCGCTCACGTAAGGGTCGGCGGGGTCGGTCGGTTCGGTGACGCCGTCGACCTTGTCGACGAACGATTCGTTCTGCTGCACGCCGTTGACGAAGAGGTGCCCGTTGCGCACCGAGAGCAGGTCGCCGGGGAGTCCCACGACCCGCTTGATGAGTACGTCGTGCGGGCGGCTCGGGACGGCGGAAGACGATGATGTCGCCGCGGTGCACCGCGCGATAGCGGTAGACCATGCGGTCGACCAGCACGCGCTGCCCCGGTACGAGCGTGTTGGCCATCGAGGTCGACGGAATGAGGTAGGGCTTGACGACGAAGGTCTGCACCACGATCGCCATGGCGACGGCGATCAGGGCCGTGAGGCCGTAGTCGACGATGGTGCGGCGGGCGCCGCTTTCGGGGCGGATCTTCTTGAACATCACAACCGTGCGCTGGTCGGGAACCGGTGCGCGACCAACGTTACTCCGACAGGGACCGGCGTTCAAACGGCCGGCCGCCGCCTGCTACCTCATGGGGGAGCGCTCGTCGTCGAAGGCGGCGTGAGCCGGCGCTGAGGCGAGGCGCTCAGCCTCTGCGAGGCTGAGCGCCTCGCCGCCGGCCTCGATGCGTGTCCACGCCCGGCGCAGGGTTGGCGCCGTGACCGCCAGGCCGCCCAGCGCCAGAAACCCGCCGACGCCGATGGCGTAGCCGCTGATCCAGGTGAACAGCAAGGGCGCGGTGAGCGTGCCGACCCAGGCGGCGAGCTGCATCGAGGTCTGCTCCATGCCCTGCACCGTGCCCACCCAGCGGCGCGGGCTGCACTGCACCAGGAAGGCCTGCTTGGCCGGCAGGGAGATGGCGACGGCAACGCCTTCGAGGAGGTTGAAGAGCAGAAACACCGTAAGGTTGCGGGTGAAGCCGTACACGATCCACGAGCACGCCGAGAACGTGTAGCCGGCGAACATCAGCCGAAAGCGGTTGCCCTTTTCGGCCAGCATGCCGCCGGCAAACGAGAAGAGCATGGGGATCGAGAAGGCCATCCAGGTGGCGCTCACGTAGGCCATCGAGGCGCCGAGACGGCGCAGCCACAGACTCCAGAGCACCTCCCAGCCGCCCATGGCGAAGTGGCTCGCGGCGGCGATCACGATGAAGGCGGTGACCGACGGCGTGGCGAGCGACCGGTAGCTGGGCCGCGCCACGGCCTCCTTGCGGCGGGCCGCCACGTGCCCGGGCTCCCTCAAGAGCACGGCGAGCAGGACCCCCATGGCGAGCGTCATGGCGCTGCCCGCCAGGAAGATCGTGTAAAAGCCGCGCCGGCCGCCGCCGCCGAGGGTGTTGAGCAGGATGGCCAACGCCGGGCCGGCGACCAGGCCGCCGTACTGCGCGCTGGTCAGCAGGCCATAGGCGCGCCCGCGCGTCTCGTCGCTGGTGACGTCGGCGATGAGCGCGCTGCCCGCCGGCCCGACGCAAGCCGCGCCGATGCCCTCGCACAGGCGGAACAGCAGGAACCACCAGGCGTTCGTGGTCGTGACGAACAGGAAGGTGGCCAGCGAGTAGAGGAACATGCCGCTGACCACGACCGGCTTGCGACCGACGCGGTCACTGAGACGACCGAGCGGCGACGAGCACGTGAAGGTGCCGGCGTAGTACATCGAGGCGATCACGCCGATCATCCAGATCGGCGCGTGGGCCTGCTCGTGCAGGAAGACCGGCAGATACGGCAGGATGGCGCCGAAGCCCGACCACACGATGAACGACGCGAAGCAGACCAGCGCGAGCTGGGTCCAGTCGGTCTGACCGAGAGCCGGCGCCCTGCCGGTGTTGGCTGCCGGGGTCACGATGTCCTTCCCTGCGGGCGGCCGGCTGCGCCGCCGCCCCGAGTGTTCGCCGGCGCTAGGCTACCATGCGGGTCGGCGCGGCTTCACGCCGCGCGCGGGCGGCACGGCGCGGAGCGGCCAAGTGCCGTGAAGGACCGGCTCTCAGTGTGTCGCGGGCGAGCCTGCGGGTCAGACGTTGCGCACGACCGGCAGGAACAGGCCGACCAGCAGCCGGCACGAAGACGATCAGGCCGCACAGCCCGAAGAGCGGTCCGAGTCCACGGTGGTGGCGAGCGCCCCGGCAACGAGAACTCCCAGCGGCGTACACTCCCTGCGTGAGCGTGAATCGCGCACCCCAGACACGTCCGCGCAGCTTCTCTGGAACGATGGTCTGCACGTAGGTGTCGATCGAGATCAGTACGGCAGCGTCGGCGCAGCCGAGCACGACGAAGTCGGCGAGGACGAGCGGCAGCGCGTGCACCGCCCAGGGGAGTGCGCAGCAGGCGCCCATCACCATCAAGCCCGATGGTGATGGCGAGACCCTTGCGCACGCGCTTGGCGAGCGCCCCCATGACGACGGACCCGCTCAGGTACCCGATGGCGATGGCCGCCTCCATGAAACCAAAGGCGCCAGGGCCGTGGAACCGCTCGACGGCCAGCAGGAACGTGAGAGGGTAGAAGGCCCCGACGCCGGCCGCGGCCGCGACAGCGAGCGCGGTGTTGGCGCGCAGCCCGGCGTGGTGGCGCGAGGTAGGTGACGCCCTCGCGGATCTCGGCCCAGAAGCTGGAGCGGCGGTCGCCCGCGGCGCCGGCCGCTCCGAGCGCCGCCGCCACGCTTCGGGCGACGCGGTCCAGCGTCATCGCCAGCAGCGTCACCGCCGAGACGCCGAAGGTCGCCGCGTCGACTGTGAATGCGGTTCGGGTGGCCAGGTAGAGACACGATGAACCCGGCCGCCGCGAATAGCCGACGATCTCGGTGATGTGCGCGCTCGCGGCCAGCACCGAGTTGGCGCGCAACAGCTCCCGATCGGGCACGATGTCGGGCAGCAGCGCCATCAGCCCGGGATCGAAGAACACGGTCGCGCAGGCCGTGAGGAACGCCAGCACGAACACGCCGCTCGTGGAGCGTTCCGCCACGAACGGCACCGCCAGCACCAGGCCACCGCGGGCGATGTCGGCGGCGACCATGACGCCGCGCTTGTCGATGCGATCGAGCACCCCGCCGGCAACGACCCCGAACAGGATGTAGGGCAGCGTGAACAGCGCGAGGACCACGCCCGTGGACAGCGCGGAGCTGAGTCGTGCGGTAGCACGATCCAGGGAAAGGCGACCATCGCCAGGCGGTCGCCCATCTGCGAGATGAACTGCCCGCCGACGAGCAGCACGAAGTTGGGGTTGCGGGCCAACGGGCGACCAGACGCGGGTTCTCGCGGTCGAGCGTCATCCCAGGGTCTCTGGCAGGCCGGCGACTCGCGACGATGTGGGAGTGTTGTCAGTCCAGACACGACCAAGACCATAGACACGACCAAGAGCATGCGAAATCGGCGCGTGTGCGTTCGGGGTCTTGCACACGCTCCCAGCCTGTGTATACCATCTGGACCACAGACAATCGTCAACCTACTATATATCGGCAAACTGACACAGGACTTTAGGGGGTCCTCGATGATTCGCACGCAAGTCAAGACTTCACTAGCTCCTCCTGGGAAGAAGATTTCGATGAGAAAGATCGAAAACGTCTTGGCGTCGATAGTTCTGGTGCTCGTCGCCCCTGGCGGAAACAGCAAGATCCACTAGTCGCTTCGCGGCATTTGCGCTAAAGCACCGTCCTGCGACGCGCCGATAGATGCGTGTCGTACACGATGCGGTGCGGGGTGCGTGTGGACAAGCGCGAGCGTAAATTCAGAGTACTTGCCATCTCGGCGGTCGTGGTTCTGCTGCATTCTGTGCAGTCGCCGCCGCCAGCCTCACGGGTGCCGATCGTACGCTGTCGAATCACGTCCTCGACACCGTCATCCTCGCTCTGATCGCCGTCGTTGCCGAAGAGATGGCCGTCGAGGTCCGCGACCGCGTGACGATGACCGCCGGGAATCTGCCGATTCTCCTGGCGATCATGTTCCTCGGAGCGCTTCCGGCCATGGCCGTCGCGGCTGTCGTCGGCCTTTGGGGAGCGTGGCGGGAGACCTCCCGAGCGGTCGTCGTCTACAACTGCGCCCAGCTGGTCGTCTCTGCGTTCGTGGCAGCGGAGGCGTTCGCTCTGCTCCAGCGACAGACTGAGCATTCCTCTCGACAGCGTGTCACTGCTGCTGCTCGGTGCCGGCGCGGTTGCCGCTGCTCCTGTACGAGGGCATCAACAACCTGCTCACAAGCCTCGGTGCGCTGCGTCAAGTACGGGATTTCGCTGGCCACGTACTGGCGAGACGACATGCCCGCCCTGCTGCTGCAGGTCGCTGGTCTTCGTGGTTGGGCTGGGTCTTGCGGTGGCGGCCCTCTACGCCACGGCCGGCATCACCGCCGTGGCCCTCCTTTTCATCCCGGTCTTCGCGAGCCAGTACCTGTTCAAGCTCCTGGTGCGCGAGCGCGCCCACGTCGAAACGCAGAAGGAGCTCACCGACAAGTACCTCGAGATGAACCTGGGGCTTGCCGTGGCGATGGTGGTGCTGCTCGACAGCAAGGACGAGTACACGGCCGACCACTCCGCCGCCGTGGCGATGTACTGTCGCGACATGGCCCTGGCCGCGGGGATGGGCGAGAACGAGGCCGAGGAGATCCATCTCGCCGGCCTGCTGCACGACCTGGGCAAGGTCGGTACGCCCGACGCGATCCTGCGCAAGGACTCGACCCTCGACGAGGATGAGTGGGGATACATTCGCCAGCATCCCGAGAAGGGCGCCGAGATCCTTTCGCATCTGGCCGCCTATCAGAACGTGGCCGACATCGTGCGCTACCATCACGAGCGGCTGGACGGCAGCGGCTATCCGCACGGCCTCACGTCCGAGTCGATCCCTCAGGGCAGCAAGATGCTGGCCGTCGCCGACACCTACCACGCCATGACCTCGGATCGCCCGTATCGCCGGGCGCTGAGCTCGTTCGAAGCGCTCAAGGAGCTCCGCGAGATGGCTGGGTCCGTGCTCGACGCGCGCTGGGTCGAGGTTCTCGCCGGCATCCTGCGGGACAAGGACCTCGCCTATCGGGACGGCAGCGCGACCGACTTCATGGACGAGTACGAGCGCGGCCGCCTCAATCTCCGTCTGCGCGGGGTGGCGCTCGCCGATCTCAGCGGGATCGGGAGAGCGCGCGGAGGTCCAGCGGCAGGCTGACCAGCGCACGGGCCATGAGCCCGGCCAGCACCGCTTTGACCACGTCGCCCGGAATGAACTGCACGATGCCTCCCCAGACGATCGGCCCGAGGGCCGTTGTGTGCAGCTGCCAGGCGAGCCACGAGGCGCCGGCCGCGTAGATCGGCACGAGGCCGGTGAGCGAGGTGCCAAGCAGCGGCCAGAAAGTGCGCGGTTTCCAGCGTTCGGACAGCGCCCCCACGACGCAGGCTGCGACGACGAACCCCACGAGGTAGCCGCCGGCGGGGCCCGCCAGGGCGCCGAGGCCCGAGGCTCCCTGCGCGTAGACCGGCGCCACGAGGCCGACGACCAGGTAGGCGACGACGCTCAGGGCGGCGAGCCGGGCGCCAAGGGTGAGGCCGGCGAGCAGCACGAACAGCACCTGCAAGGTGAGCGGCACCGGTCCGAACATCGGCACGGATACGAGGGCTCCCACCGAGATGAGCGCGGCGAACAGGGCCGCGAGCGCGAGATCACGCGTCGAGAAGGAAGAGCGCAATTGTCAACTCTCGGTGTTCACAAGAAGTTGACAATGTAGGGTGCGGGGCGGCCCCTGTCAAAGGGCCCACCCCGCACTCGCTAGTGATGCAACGTCACGTCGCCGGAATGGAACCGCCGGATGTGGCGATCGGGCAGCTCGACCAGCAGAGCCCCGCGGTCGTCGATACCGGCCGCTTCGCCCACCACGGGGCCTTCGCGCGTCTGCATGCTGACGCTGCGGTGCAGCAGGTAGTCGCGCTCGCGAAACTCGCGCAGCGTGCGCTCGAAGCCGTTGGCAAGGCAGTCGAGGTAGGCCTTCTCGAGGGTGAGCAGAATCCTCGCCAGGAGCACGCTGCGGTCGACGGTCTTGTCGGTCGCCATCTTGAGCGAGGTCGCCGTCTTTCTGAGCGACACGGGCAGCTCGGTGAATTCGACGTTGACGTTGATGCCGATGCCGGCGATCACCCAGTCGACCCGATCCTGTTCGCCGGACACTTCGAGAAGGATCCCGCCCGCCTTCTTGTTGTCGACGATCAGGTCGTTGGGCCACTTGAGATGCACGGGGATCCTCGCCTGAGCCTCGATCGCCTCGGCGACGGCGTCGCCCGTCGTGAGCGTGAGCAGATGGGCGTCGGTCATGGCGATGTCCGGCCTCAGGATCACAGAGAAGAGCAGGCCCTTGCCCGGCGGAGACGTCCACGACCGGCCCATGCGACCTCGGCCCTTGAGCTGGCTTTCGGCGACGACCACCGTGCCCTGGGGCGCGCCGTCGACGGCCAGGCGCCTTGCCTCGGTGTTGGTCGATTCGATCTCGTCGTAGTACCTGAAGGAACTGCCCAGAGTGGCGCCCCGGGTGAGCCTGGCGACGACCGGCATGGCCAGACGGCGGGGCTCTTCTTCGAGCCTGTAGCCGCGCCGCGAGATGCCCAGAATGCGAAAGCCGCGCGCTCGCAGGGAGTTCACGTGCTTGTGGACGGCGTTGCGAGAGATGCCGAGCGAGTCGCTGATCGCCTGACCCGAGACGAACCCCGGGTTGTCGCGCAGGATCTCGATCACCGTTTTCTTGCGTGGGCTCATGCGCTGCGATTCTATGAAGACGATCGATGCGGACGATTCCATGGCCCCCCTCCGGTCAGATTGCTGGAGGGAGGCTACCGGCCGCGCGTCGCGGCCGAATCAACCCATGGTTGTATCTTGCCCGGCGCCCGGTTCGACGCTCGCACGATAGTACAGCACGGCCTGAACGCGGTCGGTCACGCCCAGCTTGGTGAAGATGTGGTTGATGTGAGTCTTCACGGTCTTCTCAGAAAGGTAGAGCCGCGCGGCGATCTCGGCGTTGCGACATCCCGCCGCGACCAGGCCCAGCACCTCGCACTCCCTCGCCGTGAGGTCGGCGGTGGACTCGGCGCCGTCGCCGCCCAGATGAAGCGCCTTTCTCATCGACCGGAGCTGACGTGCCGACCCGTGCTTGCGGGTCCATTCGAGAAGCTCTCGCGCCACGCTCGGGGGGGCGTGCCGCCCGCACGCGTCGCCGATCAGCGCCTGCAGGGATGGGCCGCCGAAACTCATGCCCTCGATGAGGAGCGGGACGGACTTGACGCTGTGGGCGAGAGCATCGACGATGCCACTCCGCCACTCCGCCAGTTCGTCGTCGACAAGCGCCTTTGTGGCCAACCCTGGCCACTGAGCAAACTCCTGACAGAGGAAGTCGATGTGGCCCAACTCAAGCTGGGCGGGGAGGCAGCGCCGCAGCGCGTCAGAGGCGCGGCGATCGTCGCCGCGACGCGACGCAAGGACGGCCTGGAAGAAGATGCATTGGTTCGCGATGAAGGCGAGATCGAGCGCGACGCTTTGTTGCTCGATGTCCGCCAGGGCAGCTGACGTGTCGGCCGTCTCATCCATAAGGCCCTGGACGAAGTTCCGGCCGGCATCGGCCGCCAGGCAGAGTGACGGCGTGCCGATCGCGCGACCGGTTTCAGCCGCCCGCTCGTAGGCCGAGAGAGACTCCTGAAGGCGCCCGACGTGGCGCAGAGATGCAGCCAACCCGCTGCAACATCGTCGAAAGCGACCAGGCGTCCTGGTGGATTTGCGACGACTCGGCCAGCCGCTCGAAATTCACGAGAATGCGGTTCCTCAGCGGCGTCCGCCAAGCGCAAGGCGAGCCAGGCTATCGTCGAACATGTGTCGCAGATGGTCGAAACCAAGCCGCTCACACTCCCGGAGGAACGCATCCGCCGTCACTCGCGGCCTCCGCGTAGCGGGCGAGTTCCCTGTCGATTTCGACGATGGTCGCCGAGAATGGAGACGGCTAGGCTCGCCGATCCGACAGCCTGAACTCGAGGAAGCGCCAAGCGCAGCCGCTGTCCGGCCTCGTGAAACTCGCCCCGCAGGTACTTGCTGTTCGCCCTCAGTGCTGCGATGCGAGCCAGTTCCCGGTCGCACGTCGGGGGCGACGCCGAGCATGCCTCGCTCCACAACTCCTCGGCATCCGACCATCGGCAGACGTAGCTTCGCGCTGAGCCGAGGCTCACCAGCGTGTGCACGCGCTGTTCCACCGTTGTGGCCGCTTCGAGGGCGGCTTCGCAGTAGCTGGCTGCCTGCTCGAAATCGCCCTTCCAGAACCAGATGGCCTCGATCGCACTCAGCGCGTGGTACACGCCCCACTGATCGCCGCCGGCACGGAACGCGGCCTCGGCTCGCGTCAGGGCGTCGAGAGCCCTGGACGGGTCGCCCTCTCGCAGGGTCAGCTGTCCGGCCAGGAACAGGACCCATGGATCGTCGCTGGCGGCGTTGGGAGTCAGCCTGTCGAGCCACGATCGCAGCGCATCGAACCGGCAGTTGTCGGTGACGAGCTCGCCGCTGCGCGACACGACGGCGAGGGCCTCGCCAGGCTCGTTTGCGGCGAAGTACAGTTCGATCGCCGTCTCGGGATCGCCGGCGTCTTCGACCGCCGCCGCAGTGTGCAGCTGGAGCTCGCGAAACGCTCCCGAACCGTGCTCGTTTGCGTACCACTGGCGCAGGTAGTCGCGCAGGAGCTGATGATAGCGGTACGTGCCGGTGGCCCGATCGACGAAGGTGAACACGTTGTGAGCCACGAGCCGCTCGAGAGAGCGCTGCCCGTGGTCGGTTCGCGCCACCTTGTCGGCGAGCTCGACGGTCATCGACTCGAGGCAGCACGTCGCCAACATGAACGCGACCGTCTCGGCGTCTTCGCGGCGAAAGGCTTCTTCGGAGAGATACGAGAAGATGTCACTCTTGAGACGGGGGTCGACGAGCGCGTGCTCTATCGAATCGAGGTTGGTCCAGTCGAGCGAGCGGCTGATGAGAACGAGGCTGGCCGGCCAGCCTTCGGTGAGGCTCACAAGTCGCTCGGCTTGCTCGGGGGTCAGGCGGGCGTGGGAACGTCCGGCGAAGATCTCGGCGACCTGCCCGGCATTGAGGCGTAAGTCGTCGAGGGTCACCTCGCCGATCTGATCGTCGAGCTTGAGGCGGGCCGTGGCGACCGCCGGCTGGAAGCGCGTGAGAAGAACGATGTGCACGTTTTCGGGGAGGTTGGCGAGCAGGTAGTCGAGCGTCCGGTTGAGCTCGCTCGACGCGATCGCCTGGTGGTAGTCGTCGACGACGATGTGGAGCTCGCCGTCGACCTCGTCGCGCAGTTCGGACACCAGGAGCGCCGCCATCTCGGACGGGGACATGGGCACTTCGTGAGCTTCGGCGAAGCGCTCGATCAGGATGGCGCCAAAGACCGGCACGCGCTCCCGGATGGCCTGCACCAGAGAGGCGATGAGGACGGCGGGATCGTGGTCGAGGACGTCGAGCCGGTACCAGACTGCGCGCCAGCCGAGGCGGCGGGCGGCTTCGGCGACGACCGCGGTCTTGCCGTAGCCGGCGGGTGCTCGCACCGTAAGAAGCCGCCTGCCCGCGCCCTCGGCAAGCTTGGCGAGGACTTCGGGCCTGATGAATGCGGGTCCGATGCTGGGCGTGGCGATCTTGGCGGCGACGAACGCCGGGGCGCCGACTATCGCGCGACGTGACGGCGAGCCTTGGTGATCCCCCACTGGCACATGCCCCCGATCCAGGAGCACATGCTCCCGGTCCCAGGGCGCCACTATACCAGTCGCACGAGAGGTGGTGCGAAGCGCCGCGGCCGCACGAGGTTGACAAAGCCAAGGCGCGCAGCGTGACGATGGGCGTGCCGATGGCGTCGACGAGACGCCCGTGCGTCGCCGATTCGCCCGCAGCGTTACTCCGGTTAGAATAGTGGCGATGACCCAGCCAGCCCAGAGACTGCCGCGGCGCCGCAAAAAGAAGGAGCCGCTCGTCATCCTCGTCATCGCGCTGCTGGTGGCGCTCGTGGCGTGGCCGTTCGAGAAGCTCTTCAGCGGCGGCGGCGGCCAGAAGCGCTTCGTGGCGCTGATCGTCGCGGGCGTGGTGGTCGCGCTGGCCGTCGCGGGGGCGGCCTTCGACCAGGCCACGCAGAACGCCACGATCCACCGCAACGTCGCGGTCTACGGCATCGGCGTCGGCGGGCTCACGGTCGAGCAGGCGGCGCAGAAGCTCGCGCGGGTCGCGCCGCGGGGCGGCGCCGTGAGGCTCACGTGGGGCGGCCGCACGTGGAGCCTGAGCGCGGCTGCGCTGCACGCGCGCTTAAGCGCCGCGGCGGCGGCGCGCAGCGCCTACGCCTACACGCGCACCGGCAGCTTCTTGACGCGCGGCTGGCGGCGTCTCTGGCTCTGGGTCGCAAGCCACTCCGTCGAGCCCGCCGTCGCCTTCGCCGAACCGCTCACCAGGGAGCGTCTCGACACGATCTCGCAGGCGGTCGACGTAAAGCCGGTGCAGGGAGCGGTGACGGTGAGCGCCGCGCAGCCCGTGGCGCGGGCGGCGAAGGACGGCCGCGCGGTCGACCGCGCGGCCGTCCTTCGCCTGCTCGCCGGCGCGGTCGTGTCGGGCGACCACGTCACGGCCGCCTTGCCGGTGGTCGTGGTCACCCCCAGCGTCTCCACGACCGACGCCCAGGCCGCCGCCGCGACGGCGCGCACCTGGCTCTCAGGGCCGCTCACCCTGACCCACGGCGGCCACACCTGGACGATCGCCCGGCAGGACCTCGGCCAGTACCTCGCCTTCATACCGCAGAGCGGCAAGCCGCACCTGCGCGTGACCTTCGACTCGCCGGTCACGCGGGGCTAGTTTGACTTCATCACCCAGCAGGTCGGCAAGCCCGGCAAGAACGCGACCTTCACGGTGAGCGGCGGCGGAAAGCGCGTGAAGATCAGGCACGGCACGCCGGGCTACGGCGTCGTGCCGGCGCCGACGATCGCCAACATGGAGGCGGCCGCCGCCGCAAGCGGCGGCCGCACCGCCCAGGCCGTCTTTGGCAAGGCGCCGCCGGCGCTCAGCTTCTCCGACGCCAAGGCGCTGCGCATCACCACGCGGATCGGCACCTACACGACCAGCGTGGCCGGCGTGGCCAACCGCCTGAGCAACGTGGCGCTGGGCTCGTCGCTGCTGAACAACAGCCTGATCGCGCCGGGCAAGATCTTCTCGGTCAACGCCACCACCGGCGAGCGCACGGCGGCCAAGGGCTTCAAGATGGCGCCGACCATCATCAACGGCAAGCTCGAGGACTCGGTCGGCGGCGGCATGTGCCAGGTCTCGACCACGGTGTTCAACGCCGCGTTCGAAGCCGGCCTGCAGATCGTCGAGCGCCACAACCACGAGCTCTACATCTCGCACTACCCGCTGGGCCGCGACGCCACCGTGAGCTACGGGTCCTACGACCTGAAGTTCCGCAACGACACGCCCGACTGGATCCTCCTGAAGACCGACTTCACGGGCTGGTCGCTGACCGTCTCCCTCTACGGCACGCCGCTGCATCGCAAGGTCGTCGCCTGGACGAGCAACTGGTACAACTTCGTGCCGTTCACCGTGCACAAGCAGAACGACCCCACCCTGGCCAAGGGGCAGACCAAGGTCGACACGCCGGGCATCGGGGGCATGAGCATCGACTGCTTCCGCAAGGTCTACGACGCGAGCGGCAAGCTCATCTGGAACGACGACTTCAAGAGCGTCTACTCGATGGTCCCCGAGGTGCTGCTGGTCGGCACCAAGGCGCCCAAGCCGACGGGCTCTCCGTCGCCGTCGCCCTCGGGCTCCGGCACGCCCACCTCTACTCCCAAACCGACGCCGAGCGCCACGCACTAGCGTCCGGTCCGCCGGCGCCGGGCCCGCCGCGGGTCGCGGGGGCGCCGCGGGTCGCGGGTGGCGCTGCCGCTCGTCTTCACCGTCGCCACGATCGCGCGCCCGTTGCCCGTTCAGGATTCGCAGGCTTCTTGTCGAAAGGAAGCGGTGCGAGGGGAGTCGCGCGAGCAGCCCCCCGCCTTGTGGCGCGCCGCCGGTCACGGCGCGGCGCGCACGGCAGCGACGCACTACCACGGAGGAGTCGGGCATGAAGTCACTGGTGCGCATGAGTCGTCCAAAGACAGGCGCGGCCGCGGCGGTCGTCGTGGCGCTCGCCATCCTTTTGTTCGCGGCGGCGCCCGCGTGGGCGGTCACGCCCAAGTTCAGCGCCCCGGTCGGCTACACCGTGGGCGACTCGCCCCATGCGGTGGCCGTGGGCGACTTCAACGGCGACGGCGTTGCCGACGTCGCCACGGCGAGCAACTCCGGCAACACCATCTCCATTCTGCTCGGTCAGGGCAACGGCAAGCTCGGCGCGGCCAGGAGCGTGACGGTCGGCCTGTACCCGAGCGCCATCGTGGCGGCCGACTTCAACGGCGACGGCAAGCTCGACCTGGCGGTCGCCAACTACGGCTCCAACACGGTCTCGATCCTGCACGGCAACGGCGCCGGCGGCTTTACCCTGGCGCAGACCGTAGCCGTGGGCGCCGGCCCCATGTCGCTGGCCTGTGGCGACTTGAACCGCGACGGCAAGCCCGACCTCGCCGTGAGCTGCTACACCGGCAAGCGGATCTCCGTGCTCATCCAGAACGCCGCCGGCAGCTTCGTGGCTCACACCCTGCCCGCGCCGGCGTCGCCCTCCTTCGAGCTCGAGGGCCCGCGGGCGATCGCCATCGCCGACGCCGACCACGACGGCAAGCTCGACATCGTCTTCACGAGCTCCTTCCGCAGATACGACAACTACACCGAGGATCTCGGCATCTACTACGGCAACGGCGCCGGGGGCTTTGCCACGCCCGTGTCCATGGTGAGCGTTCCCGACGGCGTCATGGACCTCTGCGTCTGCGACGTGAACGGCGACGGTCTCACGGAGATCGTGGGGGCGAGCTGGACGGCCGACCAGGTGTGGATGTCGGTCGAGAACGGCAAGGGAGACCGGGGCTTCTCGACCCCGGATCCCCTCCATCCGATCTTTGCCAACGCCGGCTATCCGGGATCACTCATCGTCCAGGATTTCAACGGCGACGGTGTGCCCGACATCGCCGTGACCCTGCCCGCCCAGAACGAGATCGAGGTCGCGCTGAGCCGCTACCGCACTCCCTACTGGCAGTTGGCGGCCAAAGATCAGACGACTGTGACGCTGCCCGCGGGCGAGCTTCCCGGCCCCATGGCGGCGGCCGACCTGAACCGCGACGGCACGGCCGACCTCGTGGTCGGCGACTACGGCTCGAACACGGTCTCGGTCCTGACCAGGACATGGCCGCTGCGCAGCGGGGCGGGTTTTCAGCCCTACACCGAGTCGGACCAGGGGACGGGCGCCGAGTTCGCTTCGCTGGCCGTCGGCGATCTCAATGACGACGGGACGCCGGACGTGGTCTCCAACCTGTCCAGCTTTCTCGGGGGCGCCTCGGGCAGCTTCGGCGCTCCGGTGGCTCATGCTGCCGGCGACTACGAGTGCCTGGCCGATGTGAACGGCGACGGCATTCTCGACCTCGTCTCGGCCGACACCGCCGGCAACCGCGTGTTGGTGGCGCTCGGCGCCGGCGACGGCACGTTCGCCGCTCCCGTGCCGTTCGCCACGGGCGCCGGACCCGTGCGCGTGATGGTCGCCGACGTGAACGGCGACGGCAAGCCCGACATCGTCACCTCCAACTCGGTGGCCGGCACGGTGTCTGTGCTGCTGGGCAACGGGGCCGGCTCGTTCGCGGCGCACCTCGACACGGCCGTCGGCAGCAGCCCGCTGGGGCTCGCCGCCGGCGACCTGAACCGCGACGGCAAGCTCGACCTCGTGGTGGCCAACCACGGCGGCACGACCGTCTCGGTCCTGCTCGGCCACGGCACCGGCTGGTTCACCAAGAGCTCTGTGACGGTCGGCGCGCAGCCGGCCGCCGTGGGGCTCGGCGACTTCAACCGCGACGGCAAGCTCGACCTCGTGGTGGGCACCGGCGCCGGCAACGTGTCCGTGCTGCCCGGCAACGGCGCCGGCGGCTTTGGCGCTGCCGTGACGGTGGCCAGCCCGGCCGGAGCCACTCAGCTGGCCCTCGGCGATTTCACCACCGACGGCAAGCTCGACGTCGTCGCCACCGCACCGCATGCGGGCGGCGCCGCAGCTCCGACGTCTGCCTGCTTCGTGGCAACGGCGCCGGCGGGCTTGCGGCGGCGCTCAACCTGACGGTTCCCGGCCATGTGGTCGTCGGTCTGGCCAGCGCCGACTTCAACCACGACGGCGTCCCCGACCTGGTCGTGGGCAGCTACGACCCGAGCGACCCGAGCAAGGGCCGTCTCTATCTGTTCCTGAACGACACCTTCGCGCCTGTCACCACCGCCGTGTTCAACGGCTTCACCCCGGTCGTCAACGGCACCAGCGTCGTCTACTGGACCAACCACGCCGCAACGGTGACGCTGCAGCCGCTCGACCTTGGCGCCGGCATGTCCGTTCCGCCCGGCACCTGGTCCCAGTACAAGACCACCGGCTACGTGAAGGGTACGTCGGTCGCCGTCACGGCTCCGGCCACCCACGCGGGCGACGGGGTCAGCACGCTCAAGGACTACTCCGCCGACAGGGTGGGCAACGTCGAGGACTGGTCGTCGTACCAGGTCGGCGTCGACACCGTGAAGCCGGTGCTGGCAGACAACGCGCCATCGGGGTGGACGAACGCACCGGTGACCACCGTGGCGCTGGCGGCCTCCGACGCCGCGTCGGGCCTGGTGAAGAACTCGCGCCTGGCCATCAGCGGGTGGGGCTTCTCGGTCGCCGGGGGCCAGAGCGAGGGCGCTGCGAACGTGCTCGTGCCGGCGCCTTACGATCACGCCAACGACGGTGTCCACGTGATCACGTTCAAGGCCCGTGACGCCGCCGGCAACGTTGCGACCGCGAGCTTCAGCGTGCGCATCGACACGCTGCGACCTACCGTCTCGGTGCCCGCGGCGATCAAGGCCCGCGTGGGCCACGGCGCCACACTCAAGTACCGGATCCTCGATGGATCGAACGGCTGTGGCGCGGCCACCGTCACGGTGATCATCCGCAACGCGCGCGGGGCCAAGGTGGCCGTGTGGAAGCTCGGCACGCACAAGACCAACAAGCTGCTCACCCTCTCGTTCCCGGTGCCGGGGGCGCGCGGCACGTACACCTGCCTGACCTACGCGACCGACCTGGCCGGCAACGTTCAGCAGCACGTGGGCCAGACGAAGCTGACCGTCAAGTAGACGGCGATCCAGACCCGGCGCGCGGGCGCGCGGCCGCGGCCCGCGCGCCGCAGCGGACTCGGCCGCCCGCCCGCGCCCTCGCGCTGCGGCGAACTCGGCGGCCCGCCCGCGCCCTCGCGCCGGAGCGAACTCGGCGGCCCGCCTCGCGCCCTCGCGCCGCGGCCGCCGGCCCGCCGGCTCGCGAGTGCGTGCTGCCTAGGAGCGGGTGGCGCCGGCGATGGCGAGCGCCAGCTCGACCGCCTCGGCCGGGCTCGCGGCCCGGTGCAGGCCGTCGAGCTCTCCCCGCCGCAGTCCGTCGAGCTCGCCCTGCCGAAGGCCGTCGGACTCTCCCGGCGCGGGCGTCACGGTCCAGCTCTCGAGCAGCACGACCTCACGGCCGATCGACCGCGCCAGGCCGATCTCGGACAGCGTTCCCCAGGAGCCGCCCAGGGCGATGACCACGTCGCCGCTGGCCACGACGGCGAGGTTGCGGGCGTGTCCCATGCCGGTGACGATCGAGAACGAAAGGTCGGGTGCGGCGTCGCGGCGGTCGAGCGTGGGCAGAACGCCGAGGCAGGCGCCGCCGCGACGCCGCACGCCGCGGGCCACCGCCTCCATCACGCCCGAGGCGCCGCCGTTCACGACGACGCAGCCGCGCTCGGCGAGCAGCTCTCCGAGCTGCTCGCCGAGCGCGGCGACCGCGGCCGTGCAGGTGCTGCCGCCGATCACGCTGACGTACGTCGGCGGCATCAGTCGTCTCCGTGCATGGCCGTCTCGGGGCTCGCGTCGCCGTCGCCGGCGCCGCCTCGCGCCGCCGCCTCCGGTTCCGCGGCATCGCCGGCGCCGACCCCTGCCGCCGCGTCGGGTTTTGCAGCGCCGGCGCCCGCCGTCGCCTGCGGTCTCGCGGCGCCGTCGCGGCCGCCGCCGATCCAGCCGTGCATGAGGTGAAAGCCGTCGCGAAAGCCGCGTCGCTCGTAGAATCGCTGGGCGTCGGCGTTGGGGGTGTCGACGCCGATCACGTACTGGTCGAGACCGCGCTCGAGGAGGCCGGCCTCGACCGCGTCGAGCAGCGCCGTGCCCAGGCCGCCGCCGCGCTCGTCGGCGGCGACGCAGAGCGACGTGAGCTCCGCGTAGCGGCCGCCGGTGTACCACACCGCGTCGGGGGGAGCGACGCGGACCATGGCGTAGCCGATCAGCCGCCCGTCGCGCCGGGCCCCGAGCGCGAACGACTCGCCGTCGGCCAGCAGCTCCTCGTAGATCGCCCGGCGCCGCGGCCACGACTGCTCGTGGGGCACGATCGAAACGACGGAGCCGAGGTCGCGGATGTGATCGATCAGCACGCGCCAGAGCGGCTCGAGCTCGTCGAGACGCGCGCCGTCGAGGCGCCCGATCGTCACGCCCGTGTCGGTGCCGGGTGTCGTCATGTCGAGTCCCTTTCGTCGGGGTGGTCGCGGGCCGCGACGGCCCGCAGGAGCGCGAGCGCCCCCTGCTTGTGCAGTGGTTCGTTCAAGTTACCGCACTTGGGGCTCTGCACGCACGATGGGCAGCCGGCCTCGCACGGGCACTCGGCGATCAGCAGCGCGGCGTCGGCGGCGAGCTCGTCGAAGGCGTCGTGGGCGCGCCGCGTCAGGCCGATCCCGCCGGGGTGGCCGTCGTAGATGAAGACCGTGGCAAGGTCGGTCTGCCAGTGCCAGGCGGTCGACAGGCCGCCCACGTCCCAGCGGTCGCACATCGCATAGAGGGGCAGGACGGCGATGCAGGTGTGCTCGGCCGCGTGGAGCGCGCCGAGCTCCGCGCCTTCGCCGGCGTGAGCCGTGAGAAGCGCCGGCGGCAGCGTGAACCACAGCGCCTCGGTGGTGAAGACCTGCTCGGGCAGGTCGAGCGCGACGGTGTCGATCACCTCGCCGCCGTCGAGATCGCGCTTCTGGTAGGCGACGACCTGCTCGGTCACCTCGATCGTGCCGAACGACAGGGCGGCGCCCCCTCCCAGCGGTCGCGTCGTCGCGGCGCCGGCGATCAGCACGTGCTTCTCGACCTTGGCCTGGGTGTACCAGGCGCCCGAGAACGGCTCGACCACCACGGTGGCGGCGTCGAGGTCGAGGTGGCGCACGAGGTAGCTCTCGCCGAGGTGCAGGTAGACCGCTCCGGGGTGCGCCGCGCGAAAGACGCGCTCGTGCTCGATCGTGCCCAGCACCGTGCCGTCGCGGCCGTCGGCGATGACGAGCGTCTCGGCCGAAGCCGAACGCAGCCCGACCCGCGGCGCGGGGGAGTGGGGCTGCGACCAGACCAGGGCCCCCGCCGGGCTGCGGCGCAGCTTGCCGCGAGCGGCAAGCTGCGCCGCTCGCGCCATGCCGGCGGCGCCGAAGTACGTCTCGTCGCGCTCGTCGAGCGGCCGTTCGTAGGCCGCCGCGCACAGGTGGGCCTCGAGGATGTGCGGGTTGGTCAGATCGACGATCGCGTCCTCGACGGCACGGGAGAGCAGGCGTTCGGGTTCGCGCATGAAGTACTGGTCGAGGGCGTCCTGGCCGGCGACGAGCACCGCCCAGCCCTTGCCGGTGCGGCCCGCCCGCCCCCAGCGCTGCCAGAGGCTGGTCATCGTGCCGGGAAAACCGGTGACGAGCGCGACGTCGAGACTGCCGACGTCGATGCCGAGCTCGAGCGCGCTGGTGGCCACCACGGCCCGCAGCTCGCCGCCGAAGAGACGGCGCTCGATGTCACGGCGCTGCTCCGGCGTGTAGCCGGCCCGGTAGGGCATGATGCCGGCGGCGGCGGGCCGGTCGCGCTCCTCGAGGCGCCGGCGCGCGTAGCCGTAGATGAGCTCGGCCGCCTTGCGGGTCGGCGCGAAGTCGATCGTGCGCCGTCCGGCGAGGACCGTCTCGGCCAGCACGTAGCTCGACTCGGCGAGCGCGCTCTTGCGCACGCCGAGGGCGACGTCCTGGAGAGGCGGGTTCCACAGCACGATCGTCTGCTCGGGATGCGGCGCGCCGTTGTCGTCGACGGCCGTAAAAGGCAGGCCGACGAGCCGCTCGGCGAAGGGCCGCGGGTTGGCGATGGTCGCCGAGGCCAGCACGAACTGCGGCTGGGAGTCGTAGGCCGCGCACAGCCGGCGCAGCCGGCGCACCACCTGGGCGACGTGCGAACCGAACACGCCGCGGTACACGTGCGCCTCGTCGAGCACGACGTAGCGAAGGTGATGAAGGAACTCGGCCCAGCGCTCGTGACCCGGCAGGATGCCGACGTGCAGCATGTCGGGGTTCGTCATGAGGATGGTGGCGCTCGCGCGGATGCGCGAGCGCTGCCCCCTTGGCGTGTCGCCGTCGTAGAGGGCGGCGACCACACCGGGCAGGCGCAACCCGGCGAGCTTGCGGGCCTGATCCTGGGCGAGCGCCTTGGTGGGGTAGAGAAAGAGCGCCCGACTGTGCGGGTCGCGGGCAAAGGCGTCGAGCGTCGGCAGCGCGAACGAGAGCGACTTGCCGCTCGCGGTGCCCGTCGAGACGACCACGTTGCGGCCGGCCGACAGCAGGTCCCAGACGCGCCGCTGGTGGCTGTAGAGCTCGCCGATGCCCTGGTCGGCCAGGGCCGCGGCCAGGGCCGGCGGCAGGCCCGCCGGCAGCGGTTCGACCCGCGCCGCCCGCGCCGCGCGGTGCGTGACGTAGACGACCTGCTCATGCGAG
The DNA here is from genome assembly GCA_963751565.1 of uncultured Actinomycetes bacterium. Classification (GTDB taxonomy): domain Bacteria; phylum Actinomycetota; class Thermoleophilia; order UBA2241; family UBA2241; genus Bog-752. The sequence goes on from CAVVVA010000011.1 coordinate 90,303, forward strand.
CCGTCGGTGAGAAACGACAGGTCGGCCATGGCCCAATCCTAGCCGATGGCGGAGGCGCCGCGGAACGAAGACGGGCGCGGCGGCCTTGCGGCCGCCGCGCCCGTCTCAAAACGATCCGTCGTGCGCTGCTAGCGGGTCCGCACTCCGCAATCCAGCGTGAAGAAGACGATGCCGGACATGCCTTTGAACGTACCCTTGGCGCGGCCGACGCCGACGCTGCGGAAGGCCTTGGTGAAGATCACGGCGCGGTGCGGCGGACTGTGCATCCAGGCCTCGAAGATGGCCTTCGGCGTGCCGGTCGACCCGCAGCCGTAGGCGATGTTCTCGCCGACGGTCCAGCTCGTGCAGCCCGAGGTCGTAAAACCAAAGCGGACCAGCCGGGCCGCGAACGACTCGCCGTTGAACGAGCTGTGACTGAAGTAGTCACGACGCACCATCTCGCGGGAGTGGGCGCGCGCGGCGCGCTCGAGGCTCGGGATCAACTTCAGCTTGTGCAGTCCGTGCTTGGCGCGCACCTGGTTGACGAGCACCAGCAGCGTCTTCTCGGGCTTGGTCGTTTTCACCGCGCGTGCGGAGGCGGCGGGGGCCACGGCGAGCAAGGCAAAGGCAGCCAGGACTATGACGAGGGCGAGTCGTCTCATGGCCACCTCCGGACGTCCGCCCCGGCGCTGTCGCCGAGGTTCGCTGTCGCGAGACGTCTGGTAGTTGGTATCGGAGGGGTCCGAAGGGACTTGATACGACTGCGGCGGGCCACGAGGGTCGGAGCCTGGAAAGCCGTTGTCGCCCATGGCAACCGCGCGGCCGGCCGCACCCCTTTGCGTGGTCGTACGCGGTTGCATTGCAGCCCCCGTCGCGTATACCCTCTGCGGCATGCACAGCCTGAGCAACGAACGACGGCAGGCCAAGAGGGCCCGCCGGCGTCAAGTCAGGCGCCGGCGTATCGTGGCCATCGCGGTGGTCGTCCCACTCGTCATCGTCGCGATCTGGGCTGCCTACGCCTGGCCGTCTCCCGCGCCGGCCCTCGTTCCCGCGCCGAACGTCGTCTCGCAGTTCGGTCAGGCGGGCGCGGTCGACCGGCGCATCGTGGTCGCCCGGCTCGAGAACATCGACCTCCTCCTGCCGGTCAAGCTCGAAGCGACGACGGCGGTCGCCTTTCACCCGGTCGACAACGCCAACAGCGTCGCTCTCAGTCCGGTGGGCCGGCCGGGCGACTCGTCGGGCGTCTCCGGCACGCTGGCCGACCTCTTCGCCAGCGGCGGCATGCGCTACTACGTCATGGGCGGCGACGCGAGCGACTCGTCGTCACGGACCGCCGGTCTCGACGTGGGAGCGGTGCCCGGCGCGTTCATCTACAGCCCGGTCGACGGCCGCGTGACCGCCGTCACCGCCTACAAGCTTCTGGGGCGCTACGACGACACCGAGATCGAGCTCCAGCTCGCCGACGACCCCAGCCTGGTTCTCATCATCACGCACGTGGTCAACGCCCAGGTGGCGATCGGGGCCGACGTGACTGCCGGCGAGACCGTGCTCGGCGCCGTGCGCGGGTTCCCCCCGCAGCTCGCCCAGCCCCTGCGGCAGTTCACGACCGACAACGGCGATCACGTGCAGCTCGTCGCCGTGCGGGTTCCCACTCAGATCTCGGGGTTCTGACACGTGCCGTCGGTGGCCGTGCCGGCCGCGCGGCTGGCCGTCATCGGCGGCTCTGCCACGCAGGGAGGGGCGTTCCCGGGCGACCTGCACCCCGAGGTCGCGCCGGTCGACGACGATCTCGTCTTCGAGACTCCCTTCGGCGAGAGCCCGCCGTTTCAGCTGTTCGCCCTGGCCGGTGAGCCCGTCCTGCACGTCCGCATGCACGGCTGGCGACCGGGCGTGCCGCGCGGACGCGCCTCGCGCCAGGTCTTCAGCGTGCTGCACAGGGCCGGTGTGCGCCGCATCCTCTCCGAGGCCGGTGTCGGCAGCCTGAACCGCCTGCTCGACCCCGGCGACCTCGTGATCTGCGACGACTTCGTCGATCTGACGACCGATCGAGCCGGCGAGGGCGTGGTCGGCGGCGGGCTGCTCGTCATGCGCGAACCCGTGTGCCCGGTCGGGCGCGAGGCGCTCTCACGCGCGGCGCGGCGCCTCGCGCCCGACCGTCGCCTCTTTGAGCGCGGCGTCTACGTCGTCACCGAGGGTCCGCGGTTCGAGTCGCCGGCCGAGGTCCGCCACCTGCAGGGCATGGGCGACGTGGTCGGGCAGAGCTTCTCGCCCGAGGTCTGGCTCGCGCGCGACATCGGCGCCTGCTACGCCGGCATCTACCTCATCGTCAACTACGGCGAGGGCGTCGTTGCGGACTGGAGCCACGACGAGCTCAAGCGCCGCTTCACCGACGACGCCGGGCTGATGGGTCGCATCGTGCTCGACGCCGTCGCGTCGCTGCCGCGCGACGAGGCCGGCTGCCGCTGCCGCGAGCTGCGCAAGCCCACGCTGCTCGGCTAGAGGTCGCGCGACCCGGTCGTCGCTCCGGGCGCCGGCAGCGTCGGCGAACCGCTTTGACAGCAGAGGTGCGCGAGCGGCCCCGGCGGTGCGAGCGGTCCGTCAGCCTTTGGTGCGCAGGAACCACCAGGCGATGACGCCGAGGGCGTTGAAGATGGAGTGGCAGGCGATGTTGGTGTAGATCGACTTCGTCCAGTAGAACGCGGCGGCCAGCACCAGCCCCAGACCGAAGATCGGGATCAGCACCGACAGCTGCTGGTGCCAGAGGGCGAAGACGAGCGCCGACACGATGGCTCCGAGCAGCGGTCCCCAGGAGCGCGAGAGCCCCTGAAAGACGAAACCGCGGAAGAACGTTTCTTCGAGCAGGGGGGCGATCAACACGGCCAGGACGACGAACAGCACGAGCCCGGCCGAGGTGTGGGGGAAGATCGTCACCACGTTCTCCGTGGGCACCGGACCGATGATCTTGCGGTAGGCGTAGTCGCTCACGTCGCCCAGGATGGTGGTGGCCAGCACGCCCCCGAAGATGACGCCCACGGCCACGGCCCAGGAGCTGCTCGCCTCGTAGCCGCGAAAGCCGAAGCTCCGCAGCGACAGCCGGTACTTGCGAAGTGAGAAGAACCAGGCCCAGAAGACCAGCCAGCCATCGAGCAGCACGGTTGAGACGATCGCCGCGAGGGCGAAGCCGGCGGTCGGCGTCTGATGGGCCGCGGCGGAGCTTCCGCTGGAGATGGTGCCGAGCACGGTGAGGGCGGCGATCGGCGCTCCGGCGATGAGCACGGCGAGAAGGACGTCGCGCGCGCGCCACGGTACCTGACCGGGTCGCAGGCCGCGCGTCACGCCGAAGGGCTGACCGTCGCCCGGGGCGGGAGCCGGCGGCGCGACCGGTCTGGTTCCATGCGGCTGCCGGGCCTGCCCAGACGGCCACGGTGGCTGGGCCGGCGGCTGTCCCGGGCCGCGCGGCGCCTGCCGCCACGGGGCCAGCTGCCAGCGGCCGTCCGGCGTCTGCTGCCAGTAGAGTGGCTGCCAGCCGCCGTCCGGCGTCTGCTGCCAGTAGGGCGACTGCCACTGGCCGTTCTGCGTCTGCCACCAGCCCGGCGGCCCGCCGCCCTGGACCGGCGCTCCGGCGGGTGTCGCCGGCGCGGCGCCGGGGACCGCCGGCGGCCCGTCCGCCGGTTCGGAGCGCGCCGGCGCCGCAGGTTCCGTCTCGGGAGGTCCGGCCGGGGGGACGTCCGATCCAGGCGGGCCCGTCGGCGCCTCCGGTGAGGCGGGCGGCCCGGCGGCGCGGGCAGTCTCCGTCTCCTGGTTGCTGGGGTCGTCGTCCACGGCTCACCTGTCTCCGGTCGTCGACGATTCTACACACCGGCGGTCGACGGACGTCCGTCGAGCGCCGGGGGCACGCCGCGACGGCTCGCACCGGAGGCAGCGGGGGAGGCCTCGGCGGCGGATCCCCGGCCGCGTGTTGCGGCGCCTTTGCGGTCTGGTATACTCACGCCTCGCCAGGGGCGCCGCGACGCGTCATCGGCACGGCCGGCGGCGAACGCGTCGGGCGGGTCCGAGGTTCGTTGACCCCCTCGCGGAGGCCTGCTATCCTAACTTGCTTTCTGTGAAAGGGTGACAGCGTGCGCCAACTGGTGACTCTCGCTTGCCAGGAATGCAAGCGTCGCAACTACCACACCAACAAGAACAAGAAGAACGATCCCGACCGCATCGAGCTCAAGAAGTACTGTCGCTGGTGCGGACGGCACACCGTCCATAAGGAAACTCGTTAGGAGCGGCGCCGGTCCGCTCCCGCGAGCGGAGCGGCGCCAGGCTTCCTTAGGGCTGTAGCTCAATTGGTAGAGCACCGGTCTCCAAAACCGGGGGTCGGGGGTTCGAGTCCCTCCAGCCCTGCCAGCCGAAACGGAGCATGGTCGTGGCGAAAGCCGTGAGGAGCAATCAGACCGGGCCGGGCAAGAAGTCCGACTCCACGCAGACCGGCAAGCGCGACGCACGCTCGAACAAGGGGGCGCCGGCCAAACGCACGTCCAAGGCCGGTCTGGCCAAGCAGCGGGCCCAGGCGCGTTCCGGCCAGAAGCAGGGCTTCAGCATGGCCCGGTTCCTGCGCGACGTGCGCGTCGAGCTCTCGAAGGTCACGTGGCCGACCCGCAACGAGCTGCTCGTGTCGACGCTCGTCGTGCTCGTCGCCGTGGCGATCGCCGGCGTCTACACGGGGGTGCTCGACTGGGTGTTCGGCCACCTCATGACGCTCATCCTGCCCAAGTAACAGAAACGGAGTCGGTGTGTTCCAGTGGTATGTGGTCAACACGTACTCGGGCCACGAGAACAAGGTCAAGGAGAACCTCGAGCACCGCATCGTCTCGATGGCTCAGCAAGACTCGATCGTGCGCGTCGTCGTGCCCACCGAGCAGGTCGTCGAGACCAAGGACGGCGAGAAGATCACGAGCGAGAAGAGGGTGTTCCCCGGCTACGTGCTGGTGCAGATGGAGCTCACCGACGAATCATGGTCGGCCGTCAAGAACACGCCGGGCGTGACCGGCTTCGTGGGCGCCGCCAACAAGCCGGTGGCGCTCTCGCGCGCCGAAGTCGACCGCATTCTCCACACGGCCTCAGTCGAGCGTCCCAAGCAGAAGGCCGAGTTTTCGGTGGGCGAAGTCGTGCGCGTCACCTCGGGACCACTGTCCGACTTCTCCGGCGAGGTCTCCGAGGTCAACGCCGACCAGAACAAGCTCAAGGTGATGGTCTCGATCTTTGGCCGCGAAACGCCCGTCGAGCTCGGGTTCGAGCAGGTCAAGAAAACCGGCTGACAGCAGTGACTGCCTGACGAAGCGAGGATGACGTGGCCAAGAAGGTCATGACCGTGATCAAGTTGCAGATTCCCGCGGGCGCCGCCAACCCGGCGCCCCCGGTCGGTCCTGCCCTGGGCCAGCACGGCGTCAACATCATGGAGTTCTGCAAGGCGTTCAACGCCCGCACGCAGGCTCAGAGCGGCACGATCATCCCTGTCGAGATCTCGGTCTTCGAGGATCGTTCGTTCACGTTCATCACCAAGACGCCGCCGGCCGCCGTGCTGCTGCGCGAAGCGGCCGGGGTCGACAAGGGCTCGGGTGAGCCCAACCGCGAGAAGGTGGCCAACGTGTCGCGCGACAAGGTGCGCGAGATCGCCGAGCTCAAGATGCCCGACCTGAACGCCAACGACGTCGAGGCCGCGATGCGCATCATCGAAGGCACGGCGCGCAGCATGGGCATAACGGTAGACCAGCCGCAAGACGGCGACTGACAAGGTAACGAGCGGGCGCCGGCCGGCGCCCGCGGTGGGAGGCGGCCACCGGGGCCGCCGCCAGGACCACGAGGAGGCACCATGGCCCACGGCCGCAAGTACCAGGCAGCCCGCGCTGCGATCGATGCCGACAGGGTGTACACCCCGCTCGAAGCCATGCGCCTGCTCAAGGCGCTCGACACGGCCAAGTTCGACGAGACGGTCGAGGTCCATTTCCGCCTGGGCGTCGACGTGCGCCACGCCGACCAGATCGTGCGCGGCACCACCATCCTGCCCCACGGCACCGGCCGCTCCATGCGGGTCGCCGTGTTCGCCGAGGGCGAGAAGGCGCGCGAGGCGAGCGAGGCCGGCGCCGACATCGTCGGCACCGACGAGCTCGCCAAGCAGATCCAGGACGGCCAGTTCGATTTCGATGTGGCGATCGCCACGCCCGACATGATGGGCACCGTCGGCAAGCTGGGCCGCATCCTCGGCCCGCGCGGCCTCATGCCCAACCCCAAGTCGGGCACGGTCACTTTCGACGTCGCCAAGGCGGTCGCCGACGCCAAGGCCGGCAAGGTCGAGTACCGCACCGACCGCAGCGGCATCATCCACCTGAGCATCGGCAAGAAGTCGTTCGACGAGACGCAGCTCGTCGAGAACTACGGCGCCGTGCTCGACGAGATCCTGCGCGCCAAGCCGGCCGCCGCGAAGGGCCGCTACCTGAGGAGCGTCAACCTCACCTCGACCATGAGTCCGTCGATCGAGATCGACTCGACCCGCACACGCGACCTGCTCGAAGGCTAGAAGCGAGCGCGGCGGGGGCGGCGGCCGCCGCCCCCGCCGCGGGACGCCGGGCGCCCCCGCCGCGGCACGCCGGCATGAGACCGCCACCGGCGGGCGCAGTTGCCAGCGGCGCGTCGAACACCTATACTGCGCACTCGCGGCGCTTCGCGCGCCGTGGCCGATGAAGGTCGGTGTTCCCCTCACGGGGAGCGTAAATGGGCCCGTGTGGCCCGCCCACCCGAGGCGAGAAGCGCGGCAGACGAGCACTACGGTGTCGGCCCGCTCCCGTCCGGGAGCGGGCTTTTTCGTCCGACAGCGAGGTCTCACATGCTGCGCAAAGACAAAGAGGCGGCGGTCGAAGAAGCGACGCGGTTGCTGGCCGCGACCGAGGTGCTCTACCTGAGCGACTACCGCGGTCTCACGGTCGCCGAGCTCACCGAGCTGCGCGCCAGGCTGCGCGAAGGCGGCGCGACCCTCCGGGTACTCAAGAACACGCTCGCGCGCCGCGCCGCCGCCGCCGCCGGCCGCGACCAGATCGTGCCGTTGTTCGCGGGCCCCACGGCGGTGACCTTCTGCAGCGACGACCCCGTGGCGCCCGCCAAGGCGCTCGTCGACTTCATGCGAACCCATCCCCAACTCGTGGTGCGCGGCGGCCTGCTGCAGGGCGACACGGTCGACATCGACGGTGTGCGGGCGCTCTCCGCGCTGCCGCCGCGCGACGTCCTCCTGGCCCAGGTGGTCGGCACGATGGCGGCTCCGCTGACCGGGCTGGTCACGGTGCTGCAGGGCACGATCTCGGGCTTTGCCCGGGCGCTCCAGCAGATCGTCGAGCAGAAGACGGCGGCCGGCGAAGCCTGACGGCGCCGGGCCGCCGGCCAATCACAAACGACACGTTCCAACGACGAGGTGAACTGACGTGGCAGACAAGACACTTACCAAAGACGAGCTCATCGAGCAGATCAAGAAGATGAGCGTCCTCGACCTGGCCGACCTGGTCCACGCTCTCGAGGAGGAGTTCGGCGTCAGCGCGGCCGCTCCGGTGGCCGTGGCCGCTGGGCCCGCCGCGGGCGCCGCCGAAGTCGAAGCCGAAGAAGAGAAGACGAGCTTCGACGTCATCCTGCAGTCCTTCGGCGAGAAGAAGATCGAGGTCATCAAGGTCGTCCGCGCCCTCACCGGGCTCGGCCTCAAAGAGGCCAAGGCGGTCGTCGAAGAGGCCCCGAAGCCGGTCAAGGAAGGCGTCAACAAAGACGAGGCCGAAGAGGCCAAGAAGCAGCTCGAGGCCGCCGGCGCCACCGTCGACGTCAAATAGACATCCGCACGACTGCGCGGGACGGTCTGCGCCGTTCCCGAAGCCCCGGTTTGGGGGGCGCGGGTTGTGGGCACCCACAACCCGCGCCCTCTTGCCAGGCTTCAGACACTCGTGTAATCTATGCGGTCGTGCCGTCCGCCGCGTTCAGCCATAGCCCAGCCTCCCCGCGGCTTGCCGTCCGCCGCTTCAGCCTACCGAGAGGAGTCTCCACTTGAACCAGCCGAAGTGTCCTCGCGCGCGCACGTCCTTTGCCAAGCTGGACCAGCCTCTGCCGGTTCCGAACCTCATCGACATCCAGAGGGCGTCGTGGAAGTGGTTCCTCGAGGAGGGTCTCAAGGAGACCATCGAAGACATCTCGCCGATCCGTGACTACTCCGAGAAGCTCCTCGTCGAGTTTGGCGAGTACCAGTTCGGCGAACCCTCGAAGCCGATCGAGGAGTGCCGCAACAAGGACATGACCTTCTCGGCGCCGCTCACGATGGTCGTGCGCTTCGTCAACGAGGAGACCGGCGAGATCCGCGAGCAGCACGTCTTCATGGGTGATTTTCCCATGATGACCGAGCGCGGCACGTTCATCATTCACGGCACCGAGCGAGTGGTCGTCACCCAGCTCGTCCGCTCGCCGGGCGCCTACATCATGGAGCCCAAGCAGGCTGAGCGCGAGAAGCAGGTGCTGATCGCCAACCTCATGCCGCAGCGCGGCTCGTGGCTCGAGCTCGAGATCGACAAGAAGGGCGCCGTCAACGTGCGCATCGACCGCAAGCGCAAGTTCCCGGTGAGCGTCCTGCTGCGCGCCATGGGCTGCGGCTCGAACGATGAGATCCTCGAGCTCTTCGATGGGTCCGTCTACATCAAGAACACGCTCGATCGCGACTCCACGACCTCGCAGGAGGAGTCGCTCATCGAGCTCTTCCGCAAGCAGCGCCCCGGCGAGCCGCCGACCCTCGACTCGGCCACCACCATGCTGCGCGGGCTGTTCTTCGACCCCAAGCGCTACGACCTGTCGCGCGTCGGCCGCCACAAGCTGAACTCGCGGCTGCACGGTCACGTGGCGCCCGACGACCGTCCGGCCGGCGACGTACGCGTCCTCACGACCATGGACATCGTCGAGCTCATCCGCCGCCTCATCGCCCTGCCGCCCAAGCTGGGCGTGCCCGACGACGCCAAGGACTACGCCGACGCGGCCATGAACCTGATCGGCACGCGGCGCGAGGACATCGCCGCCGAGCTCGACGAGTACGAGCACTTCGGCAACCGCCGCCTGCGCACGGTCGGCGAGCTCGTCCAGGACAGCTTCCGCATCGGCCTCACCCGCATGGAACGGGTCATCAAGGAACGCCTCACCACCGAAGATCCCGACACGATCGTGCCGGCGACCCTCGTCAACATCCGGCCGGTGGTCGCCGCCCTCAAGGAGTTCTTCGGCTCTTCGCAGCTCTCGCAGTTCATGGATCAGACCAACTCACTGTCGGGCCTCACCCATCGCCGGCGCCTGAGCGCGCTCGGCGCGGGCGGCCTGACCCGTGAGCGCGCGCCCATCGAGGTGCGCGACGTGCACGCCACCCACTACGGCCGCATGTGCCCGATCGAGACGCCCGAAGGTCCCAACATCGGCCTGATCGGCTCGCTGTCGTCCTTTGCGACGGTCGACGAGTTCGGCTTCATCCGGGCGCCGTATCGCCGGGTGGTCAAGGGCAAGGTGACCGAAGAGATCGTCTACCTCGACGCCTCCGAAGAAGAGGCCACGGTCATCGTGCCCAAGACCAAGGAGGAACGGGCGGTCACGATCGCCCAGGCCAACGCCCCGTTCGACTCCAAGACCGGCAAGTTCTTAAACGACCAGGTGCTGGCCCGGACGCGCGGCGGCGACGAGGTCGTCTCGGTGCCCCCGGAGCAGGTCGACTACATGGACGTCAACCCCACCCAGCTTGTGTCGGTCGCCACGGCGCTGATCCCGTTCCTCGAGCACGACGACGCCAATCGCGCCCTGATGGGCTCGAACATGCAGCGCCAGGCCGTGCCGCTGCTGACCACCGAGGCGCCGTACGTCGGCACGGGCATGGAGTTCCGCGCGGCGGTCGACACCGGCGACGTCATCCTCGCTCGCCGGCCCGGCCGGGTCGTCGAGGTCGACGCCAACGGCATCGTGGTCGATGCCGGCAAGGGCGCGGTCGACGAGTACACGCTGGTCAAGTTCACGCGCTCCAACCAGGGCACGCTCATCCACCAGAAGCCGGTGGTCGACGTCGGCGACAAGGTCGACGAAGGCACGGTCCTGGCCGACGGCTCGTCGACCGACAACGGCGAGCTCGCTCTGGGCAAGAACCTGCTCGTGGCCTTCATGAGCTGGGAGGGCTACAACTTCGAAGACGCCATCATCCTCTCGGAGCGTCTCGTCAAAGACGACGTGCTGTCCTCGGTGCACATCGAGGAGTACGAGGTCGACGCGCGCACCACGAAGCTCGGCGACGAGGAGATCACGCGCGACATCCCCAACCGCTCCGAGGAGTCGCTCAAGGACTTGGACGAGCGCGGCATCGTGCGCATCGGCGCCGAGGTCAACTCCGGCGACCTGCTGGTCGGCAAGGTCACGCCCAAGGGCGAGACGGAGCTGACCGCCGAAGAGAAGCTCATCCGGGCGATCTTCAAGGAGAAGGCGCGTGAGGTGCGCGACACGAGCCTCAAGGTGCCGCACGGCGAGGGTGGCAAGGTCATCGACGTCAAGATCTTCAGCCGCGAGAACAACGACGAGCTGCCGCCGAGCGTCAACCAGCTCGTGCGCGTGTACGTCGCCAAGAAGCGCAAGATCGCCGAGGGCGACAAGCTCGCCGGCCGCCACGGCAACAAGGGCGTGATCTCCAAGATCGTGCCCGAAGAGGACATGCCTTATCTCGAGGACGGCACTCCGGTCGACATCATCTTGAACCCGCTGGGCGTGCCGAGCCGCATGAACATCGGCCAGGTGCTCGAGACGCACCTCGGCTGGGCCGCGCACCGCGGCTTTCAGGCCGACGGCACGCGCCTGAGCGGACCGGCCTTCGTGTCCTCGCCCGTGTTCGACGGCGCCACGCTGGCCGAGATCGACGAGCTGCTCATCAGATCGACCGAGGAAGACAGCGCCAGCCCGGTCAAGTTCAAGGTGAACAAAAAGGAACCGCCGGGGCGGCGCTGTTCGGGCAAGGTATGGCTCTACGACGGCCGCAACGGCACGCGCTTCGACAACAAGGTGACTATCGGCTACATGTACATCCTGAAGCTCCTGCACCTGGTCGACGACAAGATCCACGCCCGCAGCACGGGCCCGTACTCGCTCGTCACGCAGCAGCCGCTGGGCGGCAAGGCGCAGTTCGGCGGCCAGCGCTTCGGCGAGATGGAGGTCTGGGCCCTCGAAGCCTACGGCGCCGCCTACACGCTGCAGGAGATGCTCACCATCAAGTCCGACGACACGGTCGGTCGCGTCAAGGCCTACGAGGCGATCGTCAAGGGCGAGAACATCTCCAAGCCCAACATCCCCGAGTCGTTCAAGGTGCTCATGAAAGAGGTCCAGAGCCTGAGCCTCGACATGCAGGTGCAAAGCGAAGAGGGCGGCATTCTCGAGGTCCACGAAGAAGACGACGACCTCTTGCGGGCCGCCGAGGAGCTCGGCATCGACCTTTCGGCGAGCCTGCGTCAGCGCGAGGGCATCGACGAGGGCGAGGCGCTCGAAGTGCCCGGCCTGTCCGGTTTTCTCGCCGCCCGGTCGCCGGTGTCCGACGACGCCGACGGCGGCGGCGACGGCGACGAGGCGCCGCTTTTGGGCGGCGCCGTGGAGGTCGACGACGACGTCGACCTGGGCGTCGACGCCGACGAAGAGGAGGAGGGCGAGTTTCCCGACATCGTAAGCGCCTTGGGCGTCGAGCTCGGGGAGCAACCCGTCGAGGCCGAGCCCGACGAGACCGACCCCAGCGACGAGTAAGCCGGCCATGCGGCCAGAGGGAGCAGCCACGTGATTGACATCAACAACTTCGACTCGATCCGGATCGGCCTCGCTTCGTCCAAGCAGATCGAGGCGTGGTCCAAGGGCGAGGTCACCAAGCCCGAGACGATCAACTACCGCACGCTCAAGCCCGAGCGCGACGGACTCTTCTGCGAGCGCATCTTCGGGCCGACCAAGGACTGGGAGTGCTACTGCGGCAAGTACAAGCGGGTGCGCTACAAGGGCATCGTCTGCGAGCGCTGCGGGGTCGAGGTCACGCGCGCCAAGGTGCGCCGCGAGCGCATGGGACACATCAGGCTCGCGGCGCCGGTGAGCCACATCTGGTTCTTCAAGGGCGTGCCGTCGCGCATGGGCTACCTGCTCGACATCGCGCCGAAGGAGCTCGAAAAGGTGCTCTACTTCGGCGGCAGCTACGTGATCATCTCGGTCGACGACGAAAAACGCGCGGCCGATCTCGCGCTGCTCTCCGAGAAGGTCGAGGAGATCAAGGCGCGCTACACCGTCTACGCCGACGACCGCGAAGCGGCCATCCGCGCCATGCGGGCCGAGGTCCAGCGCGTCCTCGACCACGAGCTCGACGCCGACGAGTTCCACGCCGGCTCCGAGCCCGACGACGAGTTCGGCTTCTTCAACTACTTCGACATCTTCGAGACCTATCGACGCATCGTCGTCAACGCCGCGCTGCTCGGCGCCGATGAGATGAAGGGCCAGCGCGCGAAGGTCGACAAGCTCGCCGTCGACTACGTCGACCGAGGCCACAAGGCCGTCGAACAAGCCAAGAACAACATCGATCGCGCCTGGGACCAGTTCAAGAGCATCGCCCCGCGCGATGTGGTCGGCGACGAGACGCTCTACCTGCAGATGGAGCGCATGTTCGGTCGCGACTCAGGGTTCGAGCCCGAAAGCTTCGGCGTCTACTTCAAGGGCGGCACCGGAGCCGAGGCGGTGCGCGAGCTGCTCACGCAGGTCGACCTCGAAGCCGAGGCCGAGGAGCTCAAGCACGTCATCGACACCGCCAAGGGCCAGCGCCAGAGCCGCGCCGTCAAGCGCCTGCGCGTGACCTCGGCGTTCCTGCGCTCGGGCAACCGCCCCGAGTGGATGATCCTCGACGTCATTCCGGTGATCCCGCCGGAGCTGCGCCCCATGGTCCAGCTCGACGGCGGGCGCTTTGCGACGAGCGACCTGAACGATCTCTACCGCAGGGTCATCAACCGCAACAACCGCCTCAAGCGGCTGCTCGACCTGCAGGCGCCCGACATCATCGTCAACAACGAGAAGCGCATGCTTCAGGAAGCGGTCGACGCCCTGTTCGACAACGGCCGCCGCGGCCGGGCCGTCACGGGCCCGGGCAACCGGGCGCTCAAGTCGCTGTCCGACATGCTCAAGGGCAAGCAGGGCCGTTTTCGGCAGAACCTGCTCGGCAAGCGCGTCGACTACTCGGGCCGTTCGGTCATCGTGGCCGGCCCGCACCTGAAGATGCACCAGTGCGGCCTGCCCAAGATGATGGCTCTCGAGCTGTTCAAGCCGTTCATCATGAGCCGCCTGGTCAGCCGCAAGCTGGTGCAGAACATCAAGGCCGCCAAGAAGATGGTCGAGTCGATGGTGCCCGAAGTCTGGGACATCCTCGAGGAGGTCATCGCCGAGCACCCGGTGCTGCTCAACCGCGCGCCGACGCTCCACCGTCTGGGCATCCAGGCCTTCGAGCCGCTGCTCGTCGAAGGCAAGGCCATCCAGATCCATCCGCTGGTCTGCGCGGCCTTCAACGCCGACTTCGACGGCGACCAGATGGCCGTCCATCTGCCGCTGTCCTGGGAGGCGCAGGCCGAAGCCCGCACGCTCATGCTGTCGACCAACAACATCCTCTCGCCGGCCAACGGCAAGCCCATCGCCGTGCCGTCGCAGGACATGGTCATCGGCGCCTACTACCTCACGTTCCACCCGCAGGGCGACCTGAGCCAGGCGAAGGTCGACGACTTCGACGAGGCGCCGCCGGCCTTCGCGAACTACGAAGAGGTCGTGCAGGCCTACGAGCAGCGCCTGCTCGACCAGCGTCAGGTGCCCGTGCAGCGGGCCGCCGGCATCGCCGAGTTCACGCGCAAGACCATCAGGCTGCGTCTCGAAGACGGCAGCCGCGTGATCACCACGGTCGGCCGGGCGATCTTCAACATGGAGATCGAGAACGGGCTGCGCGAGCTGCTCGAAGACGACTTCGACCCGGCCAGCTACGTCTTCCTGAACGACAACGTCACCAAGAAGGCCCTCGCGGCCTTCATCAACGAGCTGGTGGCCGCCTACGGCGCCACCAAGGTCGCCCGCCTGCTCGACGTCTTCAAGGCGGTCGGGTTCCGCTACGCCACGCGGGCGGCGGTGACCGTGTCCAAGAACGACGTGGTGATCCCCGAGAAGCGCAAGGCCGAGATCCTGACCGCGCACGAAGGCATGGTCACCCAGGTCCAGGAGCAGTACGACAGCGGCTTCCTGACCGACCCCGAGCGGCGCGAGAAGATCGAGGAGATCTGGCGCGAGGCCGACGTCCAGATCACGGCGGCCACCCGGGAGAACTTCAATCCGCTCAACCCGATCTACATGATGGCCACCTCCGGCGCCCGCGGCGACATCAAGCAGATCCGCCAGCTCGCCGGCTGGCGCGGCCAGATGTCCAACCCGAAGGGCGAGATCATCGAGCAGCCGATCAAGTCGAGCTTCATCGAGGGCCTCTCGGTGCTCGAGTTCTTCATCTCGACCCACGGCGCCCGCAAGGGCCTCGCCGACACGGCGCTGCGCACCGCCGACTCGGGCTACCTGACGCGCCGGCTCGTCGACGTCGCCCAGGACGTGATCATCCGCGAAGAGGACTGCGGCACGCAGGAATCGATCCCCATGTCGCCGTGGTCGACCCGCAAGGACGACAACCAGGCGCTGCTCGGCACGATCCTCGGCGAGAACGTCGTGCGGCCGCGCAGCGACCGCGTCGTGCTCAAGAAGGGCACGACGATCGACGCCGGCGCCATGGGGCTCCTCAAGGAGCTCTTCGGCGACCGGCCCAACGCCAAGATCGCCGTCAAGGCGAGCGCCCGGGCCAAGGCCGAGAGCCTGCCGGTCTGGACCCACGAGCCCAACGAGAACCTGGTCGGCCGCTACCTGGGCAAGGCGCTGGTCGACGAAGAGACCGGCGAGGTCGTCTTCGACCGCAACACGCCGATCGACGAAAAGGCGCGGACCGAGATCGTCGAGTTCCTCAGCACGAGCAAGGCGACCGACCCCGTGGTCCCCGTGCGCAGCGTGCTCAAGTGCGACGCCGAGTACGGTGTCTGCCAGCACTGCTACGGCTACCGCCTGGCCACCAACTCCGAGGCCGACATCGGCGACGCGGTCGGACACATCGCCGCGCAGTCCATCGGTGAGCCGGGCACCCAGCTCACCATGCGCACCTTCCACACCGGCGGCGTGGCCGGCGCCGACATCACGCACGGCCTGCCGCGTGTCGTCGAGCTGTTCGAGGCTCGCAAGCCCAAGGGCGTGGCGCGCATCGCCGAGTTCGCCGGACGGGTCGAGCTCCAGGAGGGCGAACGCGGCCCCAAGCTGACCGTGATCGCCGACGACGGCACGTCGAAGGAGTACCCGTTCCCGCGGCGCACGCACCTGCTGGTCGAGGAGGGCGACGTGGTCGAGGCCGGCGCGGCCCTGACCCCGGGCTCGTTGTACCCGGCCGACCTGCTGCACGCGGGCGGCGATACCCGCACCGAGCGCTACCTGGTCGACGAGGTGCAGGAGGTCTACCGCTCGCAGGGCGTCGAGATCAACGACAAGCACATCGAGATCATCGTTCGCCAGATGATGAAGAAAGTGCGCATCGAGACCCAGGGCGACACCGTGTTCCTGCCGGGCCAGCTCGTCGACCGGCATCCGTTCCGGGTCGAGAACGAGCGGGTCGTCGCCGAGGGCGGACAGCCCGCCGAGGCGGAGCAGGTCATCCTGGGCATCACCAAGGCGTCGCTGGCGACCGAGAGCTTCCTCTCGGCGGCCTCATTCCAGGAGACCACCAAGGTGCTCACCGACGCCGCCATCGAAGGCAAGGTCGACAACCTGGTCGGCCTCAAGGAGAACGTCATCATCGGCAAGCTCATCCCGGCCGGCACCGGCCTGCGGCGCTACCGCGCGATCGAGATCGAGCCCGCCTGGAAGCGCGAGGCGCAGCAGGAGGCCATCGAAGCGCTCGGCTACGGCGGTTCGCCGCTCGACTAGACCGGCCGTCTGTGGGGCGGGCGGATGGCAAGGCGCGTCGCGCCTTGCCATCCGCCCGCAAAGGTTGGTAGACTACGCGACTGCTGTCCGGTAGGACGGCCTCGCCGAACGACAATCAGGAAGGTTGCATGGCCACGATCAACCAACTCGTGCGCAAGGGTCGCGAGAGCAAGACCAAGCGGGCCAAGACGCCCGCTCTCAAGGCTTCGCCGCAGAAGCGGGGCGTCTGCACGCGTGTCTACACGCACACGCCCAAGAAGCCCAACTCCGCTCTGCGCAAGGTCGCGCGCGTCCGGTTGACCAACGGCATCGAGGTCACGACCTACATCCCCGGCATCGGCCACAACCTCCAGGAGCACTCGGTGGTGCTCGTGCGCGGCGGCCGCGTCAAGGACCTGCCGGGCGTGCGGTACAAGATCATCCGCGGCTCCCTCGACACGGCCGGCGTCGCCGACCGCAAGAAGGCCCGCTCCAAATACGGCGCGAAGTCGTAGGGAAGGGGAGCCGTCATGCCACGCCGCGGCACCGTCACGCGTAGAGAGGTCCTGCCCGACCCGGTCTACAACAACAAGCTCGTCACGCAGGTCGTCAACAAGGTCCTGCTCGACGGCAAGAAGTCCGTCGCCGAGGGCATCGTTCACGATGGCCTCGAGATCGTCCGCTCGCGCACCGGCCGCGACCCGGTCGAGGTGCTCCAGGAAGCCATTCAGGCCCTCACGCCGCACCTCGAGGTGCGCAGCCGCCGGGTCGGCGGCGCCACCTACCAGGTGCCGGTCGAGGTTCCCGGGCGCCGGGCTCGCACGCTCGCCATCCGCTGGCTGGTCACCTTTGCCCGCGAGCGCCGCGAGAAAGTCATGGCCGAGCGGCTCGCGGGCGAGATCCTCGATGCCCTCGCCGGTCAAGGCGGAGCCTTCAAGAAGAAGGACGACATCTTCCGCATGGCCCAGGCAAACAAGGCGTTCGCCCACTACAGGTGGTAGACGCCTTGCCCTCCTGACCTGGCATACGTCTCCGATCGCCCGCAGGGCGAGCGACGCCAGACCCAACCTCAAGCAAATGAGCACGACGTGACGACGACCACAGCCGCACAGCGCCAGTTCGCCATCGACAAGACACGCAACATCGGCATCATGGCCCACATCGATGCCGGCAAGACGACGACCACCGAGCGCATTCTCTACTACACAGGTAAGACCCACAAGATGGGCGAGGTGCACGAGGGCGCGGCGGTCATGGACTGGATGGCCCAGGAACAGGAGCGCGGCATCACCATCACCTCGGCGGCGACGACCTGCGACTGGCGCGACATGCGCATCAACATCATAGACACGCCCGGGCACGTGGACTTCACGGTCGAGGTCGAGCGCAGCCTGCGCGTCCTCGACGGCGCGATCGCCCTGTTCTGTTCGGTGGGCGGCGTCGAGCCGCAGTCCGAAACGGTCTGGCGCCAGGCCGACAAGTACGGCATCCCGCGGGTCGGCTACATCAACAAGATGGATCGCATCGGCGCCGACTTCTTCCGTGGCGTCGAGATGATGGTCGAGCGCCTCGGCGCCCGCCCCGTGCCGCTGCAGGTGCCGATCGGCCGCGAAGCCGACTTTCGGGGCGTCGTCGACCTCGTGGCCATGCGGGCCATGGTCTGGACGGACGAGCTCGGCACGGCGTGGGAGACGGTCGCCATCCCCGACGACCTGGTCGAGCTCGCCGACGACTATCGCCATCGCCTGATCGAGGCCGTCGCCGACCACAGCGACGCGGTCACGGTCGCCTACCTCGAGGGTCGCGAGATCGACGCAGGCGAGCTGCGGTCCGCCATCCGCAAGGCCACCCTCGACACCTCCATCACCCCGGTGCTGTGCGGCTCGAGCTTCAAGAACAAGGGTGTCCAGCCGCTGCTCGACGCGGTCGTCGATTACCTGCCCTCGCCGCTCGACGTCTTGCCGGTTCACGGCCTGTCGCCAGCCGGCGCCGACGTCGTGCGCCGGCCCGACGACGCCGAACCCTTCGCGGCCCTGGCGTTCAAGGTCATGACCGACCCGTACGTCGGCAAGCTGACTTACTTTCGCATCTACTCGGGCCGGCTCGACGCCGGCTCGTACGTCTACAACTCGAGCAAGGACCGCAAGGAGCGCATCAGCCGTCTGCTGCGCATGCACGCCAATCACCGCGAGGACGCCGAGGCGATGTTCGCCGGCGAGCTCGGCGCCGCCGTGGGTCTCAAGTTCACCGGCACCGGCGACACGCTGTGCACCCAGCACCAGCCGATCATCCTCGAGTCGATGGTGTTCCCCGAGCCGGTCATCTCGGTGGCCATCGAACCAAAGACCAAGGCCGACGAAGACAAGCTGTCGGCTTCGCTCGCACGCCTGGCCGAAGAGGACCCCACCTTCCGCGTCGTCTCCGACGAGGAGACCGGCCAGACGGTCATCTCGGGCATGGGCGAGCTGCATCTCGAGATCATCGTCGACCGGCTGCTGCGCGAGTTTCGCGTCGACGCCAACGTCGGGCGGCCCCAGGTCGCCTACCGCGAGACCATCCGCAAGCGGGTCGAGAAGGTCGTCGGCAGGTTCGTGCGCCAGACCGGCGGCCGCGGGCAGTACGGGCACGTCGTGATCGACGTCGAACCCAACGAGCCCGGGGCGGGCTACGAGTTCGAGAGCCACATCATGGGCGGGGCCATTCCCCGCGACTACATACCGGCGGTCGACCAGGGCATCCAGGAGGCGATGACCACCGGCGTGCTGGCCGGCTATCCGATGGTCGACGTCAAGGTGCAGCTGGTCGACGGTTCGTACCACGAGGTCGACTCTTCCGAGCTGGCCTTCAAGATCGCCGGCTCGCTGGCGCTCAAGGAGGGCGCCAGAAGGGCCCAGCCGGCGCTCCTCGAACCCGTGTCGGCGGTCGAGGTCGTCACCCCGGCCGAGTTCATGGGCGACGTCATGGGCGACCTGAGCTCGCGACGCGGCCACGTCGACGGCATGGAGCAGCGCGGCAACGCCCACGTGATCGGCGCCACGGTGCCGCTGTCGACGATGTTCGGCTACGCGACCGACCTGCGCTCCATGACGCAGGGTCGCGCCACCTACACCATGCAGTTCAAGCACTACGCCGAGGTGCCGTCGAGCATCGCGGCCGAGATCGTGGCAAGGGTCAAAGGCGTCTAGATGGCTTTGTTTGCCCTTGCCAAGTCGGATTGTGTATACTGCCAGTCTTGCGGTCGGGCAGGTTCCCTCGCCGCGATCGTCGACTGGGTATCACGTCCCCCTGAGTGACCACTGCCTTCGGGTGCCGGGATAAAGGAGTAAGTACATGGCAAAGCAGAAGTTCGACCGCAGCAAGCCACACATGAACGTGGGCACGATCGGGCACGTCGACCACGGCAAGACGACCCTCACTGCGGCGATCACGCTTGTGCTTCATAACCGCGGGGTCGGCAACACCCAGTACGTCGCCTTCGACCAGATCGACAAGGCTCCCGAAGAGCGCGAGCGCGGCATCACGATCGCCACCGCTCACGTCGAGTACGAGACCGAGAATCGCCACTACGCGCACGTCGACTGTCCGGGCCACGCCGACTACATCAAGAACATGATCACCGGCGCCGCGCAGATGGACGCCGCCATCCTGGTCGTGGGCGCCGACGACGGCCCCATGCCGCAGACGCGCGAGCACATCCTGCTGGCCCACCAGGTGAACGTACCGAACATCATCGTCTACCTGAACAAGGTCGACCTTCTCGACGACCCCGAGCTCCTCGAGCTGGTCGAGATGGAGGTCCGTGAGCTGCTCTCCGACTACGAGTTCCCCGGCGACGAGATCCCGGTCATCTCGGGTTCGGCCCTCAAGGCCCTCGAGTGCGGCTGCGGCAAGGAAGAGTGCGAGTGGTGCTCCTCCATCCTGCAGCTCACGAAGGCGCTCGACGAGTACCTTCCGCAGCCCGAGCGCGACGTCGACAAGCCGTTCCTCATGCCGGTCGAGGACGTGTTCACGATCACCGGTCGTGGCACCGTCGCTACCGGCCGCGTCGAGCGCGGCAAGGTCAAGGTCGGCGAAGAGGTCGCGCTGATCGGCATGCACGAGAAGATCGACAAGACGGTCGTGACGGGCGTCGAGATGTTCCGCAAGCTGCTCGACGAAGGCGTCGCGGGCGACAACATCGGCATCCTGCTGCGCGGCACCAAGCGCGAAGAGGTCGAGCGTGGCATGGTCGCCGCCAAGCCGGGCAGCATCACGCCGCACACCAACTTCAAGGCTCAGGTCTACGTGCTGTCCAAAGACGAAGGCGGCCGCCACACGCCGTTCTTCAACGGCTACCGTCCGCAGTTCTACTTCCGCACCACCGACGTGACCGGCGTCATCACCCTCGAGGAGGGCGTCGAGATGGTCATGCCGGGCGACAACACCGTGATGGAGGTCAAGCTCATCACGCCGATCGCCATGGAGGAAGGTCTGCGGTTCGCCATCCGCGAGGGCGGCCGCACCGTCGGCGCCGGCGCGATCTCGGAGATCATCGCCTAGAGGGCGAAGGCTCGATCAGTGGGCCGGGCGTGTCCGCGCCGAACGTGGACACGCCCGGCCGCGTGAACAAGACAAGAAGGCGAGAGTTGGCTCAGCAGAAGATACGCATCAGGTTGAAGTCCTACGATCACGAGTTGATCGAGCGCAGCGCGCAGTCGATCGTCGAAACGGCGCAGCGCAGCGGGGCCACCATCTCGGGTCCGGTGCCGTTGCCGACCGAGAAGAACGTGTACTGCGTCATCAAGAGTCCGTTCAAAGACAAGGACTCCCGCGAGCACTTCGAGATCCGTACGCACAAGCGGCTCATCGACATCCACCAGCCGACACCCAAGACGGTCGACCAGCTCATGCGCCTCGACCTTCCGGCCGGCGTCCACATCGAGATCAAGCTGTAGCGACGTGAAGGGCATCATCGGCAAGAAGATCGGCATGACCCAGCTGTTCGACGACAGCGGCAACCGCATCGCGGTGACCGTCGTCGAAGCCGGGCCCTGCACGGTCACGCAGGTGCGCACGACCGCAAGCGACGGGTACGCGGCGGTGCAGCTGGCGTTCGAGGACTGCAAGGACAAGCAGCTCACGAAGGCCGAGCTGGGCCATCTCCACAAGGCCGGCCTCAAGCACGGCAAGCGCCACCTGGCCGAGATCCGCGGCATGGCCGACCTCAAGGTCGGCGACACGGTCACTGTCGAGGCCTTCGAAGACGGTCAGCACGTGAGCGTGACCGGCGTCTCCAAGGGCAAGGGTTTCCAGGGCACGGTGAAGCGTCACAACTTCGCGCGCGGGCCCGAAACGCACGGCTCGCACAACATCCGCCAGCCGGGCTCGATCGGCGCGAGCGCCTACCCGAGCCGGGTCTTCAAGGGCAAGCGCATGTCCGGGCACATGGGCGACGAGCGTGTCACCCAGCGCGGCCTGCGGGTCGTCGCGCGCGACCCCGAGAACAACCTTCTGCTCATCAAGGGCGCGGTGCCGGGCGCCACGAACTCCGTCGTCATCGTCAAGGGCGCGTAGCCGTGGCCGCCGACACAGACAAGACCCGCAAGCCCGCCGCCGGCGAAGGCGCGGCCGCCAAGCCGGCCAAGCCGGCGCGCGCGCCGCGCAAGGCGCCGGCCAAGCCGGCCGCCGCCAAGCCGGCCGCAGGCGCGAAGAGCGCCGGCAAGGCGAGCGCAGCGCCGGCGGCGACCACCGCCGCCAAGACCGCCGCCAAGATCGCGGCCAAGACCGACACGAAGACCGACACGAAGACCGCCGCCAAGACCGCCGCCAAGACCGCGGCCAAGACCGACACCAAGACCGCGGCGAAGACCGGCGCCAAGGCCGACGCCGCGGCCGAAACCGCGACCGCCGAGGTAGCCGCAGCCCCAGCCGCCAAACCGGCCGGCCGCCGCGCCAAGCCCACCGCCGCCAAGACCGCCGCCAAGACGCCCGACGTCGCGGCGCCGGCCAAGCCCGCCGGCAAGCGGGCCGCCGCGGCCAAGCCGGCTCCGGCGGCGAGCAAGCCGGCGGTGACCCCGGTCGCCGCGAGGCCGACTCGCAAGGCCAAGGCCGAACGGCCGGCCGAGCGCGTCTCCGTGCCGCGCTCGCCCGGCGAGCGTGTGGCCGTGGTCTACGATGCCGACGGCCGGCGGGTCGAAGAGATCAAGCTGAGCGTCGAGCGGTTCGGACTCGCCCCCGACATCAACCTTCTGCACCTCGCGGTGCGCGCCGAGCAGGCCGCCCAACGCAGGGGCACCGCGTCCACTAAGACACGGGGCGAGATCTCCGGTTCCACGGCCAAGCTGTACCGCCAGAAGGGCACCGGCCGGGCGCGCGCCGGCTCCGTCAAGTCGCCGACGCGTTCGGGCGGCGGCACGGCCTTCGGGCCCAAGCCGCGCTCGTACGAGCTCAAGATCAACCGCAAGGCCGCGCGCAAGGCGCTGACCATGGCCCTGTCGGACCGCGCCGAGGGCGGCAGCATCTACGTCGCTCGCGGGCTCGACCTCGAAGCGCCGTCCACGGCGACCGTGAACGAGCTGCTGATGACGCTCGACATTCCGGCGCCGGTGCTGGTCGTCACCGACGACGAGCCGGTGGTCGCCAGGTCGGTGCGCAACCTGCGTTATGCCGAGACCGGCGAGGCGCGCCGTCTCTCCGTGGAGCAGGTGCTGCGCAACCGCTCCATCGTGGTGACCGAGAAGGCGTTCGTCGTCTTGACTGGAGCATGACCATGATCGAAGCCGAAAAGATCGTCATCAGGCCGATCATCTCTGAGAAGAGCTACGCGCAGATCGACCATCACCGGTACACCTTCGAGGTGCACCCGAAGGCCCACAAGACCATGATCGCCCAGGCGGTGGAGCAACTCTTCAACGTCAAGGTCCTCGGCGTGTCGACTTCGCACGTGCGGCCCAAGCCCAAGCGGCGCGGCTGGACGGCCGGTCGCAACGCGGCCTGGAAGAAGGCGGTCGTG
Organism: uncultured Actinomycetes bacterium; assembly: GCA_963751565.1. Classification (GTDB taxonomy): domain Bacteria; phylum Actinomycetota; class Thermoleophilia; order UBA2241; family UBA2241; genus Bog-752. The sequence continues at coordinate 113,323 of CAVVVA010000011.1, forward strand.
CAGCTGTCGCCGACCGACAAGATCGAGTTCTTCGAGGGCAGGTAATGGGCATCAAGAAGTACAAGCCGACCTCCCCCGGCCGCCGCTTCATGACCACCGAGAGCTTCGACGAGGTCACGCGGTCCGAGCCGGAACGCTCGCTCGTCGAGCCCGTCACGCGCAAAGGCGGCCGCAACAACAACGGCCGCATCACGACGCGTCACCAGGGCGGCGGCCACAAGCGCCGCTACCGGGTGATCGACTTCAAGCGCGACAAGGACGGCGTGCCGGCCAGGGTGGCGCACATCGAATACGACCCGAACCGCTCGGCGCGCATCGCGCTGCTCCATTACGCCGATGGCGAGAAGCGCTACATCGTCGCCCCGCAGGGCCTCAAGGTCGGCGACACGGTCGAGTCGGGTCCGGGCGCCGACATCAAGGTGGGCAACGCCCTGCCGCTCGAGTCCATCCCCACCGGCACCACGATCCACAACATCGAGCTCTATCCCGGGCGCGGCGCCCAGTTCGTGCGCAGCGCCGGCACGAGCGCTCAGCTGCAGGCTAAAGAGAAGGGATACGGCGTCGTCCGCATGCCTTCCAGCGAGCTGCGCCGCATCAGCCTGGCCTGCCGGGCGACGGTCGGCGAGGTCGGCAACCCGGACCATTCGAACATCGACGGCGGCAAAGCCGGGCGCACGCGCTGGCGCGGCGTCCGGCCGACCGTGCGCGGCACGGCCATGAACCCGGTCGACCATCCGCACGGCGGCGGCGAGGGCAAGACCACCGCCGGGCGCCATCCGGTCACGCCGTGGGGCGTGCCCACGCTCGGCTACCGCACGAGGTCGGACCACAAGCGTTCCGACGCCTTCATCATCCGCGGCCGCAAGCGCGGCAAGCATTCGTGAGGCAGGAGGAAGCCTCTTGAGCAGGTCAGCGAAGAAGGGTCCGTTCGTCGACGAGCGTCTCATGCGCCGTATCAACGAGATGAACCAGGCCGGCCAGAAACGCATGGTCAAGACGTGGTCGCGCTCCTCTACCGTCTTTCCCGAGATGGTCGGCCACACGATCGCCGTGCACGACGGTCGCAAGCACGTACCCGTCTTCATCAGCGAGTCCATGGTCGGCCACAAGCTCGGCGAGTTCGCGCTCACGCGCACCTTCCGGGGCCACGTCAAGAGCGACCGGTCGGCGAGACGCTAGCCGTGGCGGTCAGAGCACAAGCCAGGTACGTGCGCATGTCGCCGCGCAAGGTCCGCGAGGTCGTCGATCTGATCCGCGGCAAGTCGGTGGCCGACGCGCGCACTACGCTGGTGTTCGCCAATCGCAGCGCCTCCGGTATCGTCGCCAAGGTCCTGAACTCGGCCGTGGCCAACGCCGAGAACAACAACAACCTGGCGGCCGACGACCTCTACGTCAAAGAGGCCTACGTCGACGAAGGCCCCACGCTCAAGCGCTGGAAGTTCCGCGCCATGGGCCGGGTCAACCGGATCCGCAAGCGCAGCAGTCACATCACCATCGCGGTCGACGAAAGGAAGCGGTCGTAGTGGGCCAGAAAGTGCATCCCGGCGGCTTCCGAATCGGCGTCATTCACGACTGGAAGTCGCACTGGTATACCGAAAAGGACTTCAAGGGCTACCTCGCCGAGGACGAGCGCATCCGCAAGCACATCTTCGGCAAGCTCTCGCACGCCGGTCTGTCGCGGGTCATCATCCGCAAGGACCAGAACAACGTGACGATCGACATCCACACCGCTCGCCCGGGCATCGTGATCGGCAAGAGCGGCTCCGAGGTCGACGCGCTGCGCAAAGAGCTCCACGCGATGACCCTCAAGAACGTGCAGGTGAACATCGTCGAGGTCAAGCGTCCCGAGCTCGACGCCGTCCTTGTTGCCCAGTCCATCGCCGAGCAGCTCGAGAACCGCGTGAGCTTCCGGCGCGCCATGAAGCGGGCGCTCACCAGCGCCATCCGCTCCGGCGCCACCGGCATGCGGGTCAAGTGCAGCGGCCGGTTGGGCGGCTCCGAGATGGCGCGCAGCGAGCACTACAGCGAAGGACGGGTGCCGCTCCATACGCTGCGGGCCGACATCGATTACGGGTTCAAAGAGGCCAAGACGACCTTTGGCCGCATCGGCGTCAAGGTCTGGATCAACAAGGGCGAGATCATGCCCGAGGGCTTCCCTGTCGCCGGCCGCCAGCCGGAGCGCGAGGAGCCCAGCCGCGACCGCGGCCGCGGCGACCGCCGCCCCCGGCGGCCGCAATCCGATCGTCCGGCGCCAAGAAGATAGCGGGTAGCGGCCATGCTCCTCCCCAAGAGAGTCAAGCACCGCAAGCACCAGCGCGGCCGCATGTCGGGCCTGGCCAAGGGCGGCACCGAGGTCGAGTTCGGCGAGTACGGTCTCAAAGCGCTCGAACCCGGCTGGGTGAACAATCGCCAGATCGAAGCGGCTCGTATCGCGATGACCCGCTACATCAAGCGTGGCGGCAAGGTGTGGATCAACATCTTCCCGCAGAAGCCGGTGACCAAGAAGGCGGCCGAAACCCGCATGGGCGGCGGCAAGGGCTCACCCGAAACGTGGGTCGCCGTCGTCAAGCCGGGCAAGGTCATGTTCGAGCTCGCCGGAGTGAGCGAGCCCGTCGCCCGCGAAGCGATGCGTCTGGCCACGCACAAGCTGCCGATCAAGTGCAAGTTCGTCACACGGGAGGGGAGCCTCTTTGAAGGCTAGACAGGTTCGAGAACTCTCCGACGAGGAGCTCGAGGTGCGCATCCGCGACATCCGCAAGGAGCTCTTCAACCTGCGCTTCCAGCACGCGACGGGCCAGCTCGACAACCCGCATAAGTTGACGATCGCGCGGCGCGAGATCGCCCGTCTGATGACGGTGCGCACCGAGCGCGAGCACGCGCACGTGAGCGGAGGTGAGGGCTGATGCCGGCCCGCAAGTCAGAACCGGCCGGCACGCCGGCCAAGAAGGCCTCGACGGCCCGCAAGCCCGCGGCCAAGAAGGCGGCGAGCGCCAAAGCCGCGGCCAAGTCGACGGCGGCCCGCAAGCCAGCCGCCAAGAAGCCGGCGGCCGCCAAGAAGCCGGTGGCCGCTCCGGCGGCCGCCAAGAAGCCGGTCAAGGTCAAGGCCAAGGCCGCGCGGCCGGCGCCGGCCCGGGTGCCCGGGCGCAAGGAGCGCCGCGGCGTGGTTGTGAGCTCGGCGATGGACAAGACGATCGTCGTGCGCATCGACACGGTGCGCGCGCACGACAAGTACGGCAAGGTCGTGCGTCGCACGAGCAAGCTGCACGCCCACGACGAGCGCAACGCGGCCAGTGTCGGCGACGTCGTGCGCATCGTCGAGACTCGTCCGCTGAGCGCCACCAAGCGCTGGCGGCTCCTCGAAGTGCTCACGAAGGCCAAGTGAGAGGCGGAAGAAGCAAGGGATGATCCAGACCGAGTCGAGACTGAGAGTGGCCGACAACACCGGCGCCCGCGAGATTCTGTGCATCAGGGTGCGGGGTGGTTCGCGGCGGCGCTACGCCCGCGTGGGCGATGTGATCGTGGCCACGGTCAAGTCGGCGACGCCTGGAGGCAGCGTCAAGAAGGGCGACGTGGTGACCGCCGTCGTGGTGCGCACCAAGAAGGAGTTCGGGCGCAAGGACGGCACGTACATCGCCTTCGACGAAAACGCCGCCGTGCTGATCGACAACCAGAACAACCCGCGCGGCACCCGCATCTTCGGGCCGGTCGCGCGCGAGCTGCGCGAGCGGAATTTCATGAAGATCGTCTCCCTGGCCCCGGAAGTCCTGTAGGGCCTGGGTGGGGAGCTGAGGTCGAGCGATGTCGGTCATGAAGATCCATAAAGGCGACCAGGTCATGGTCATCAGCGGCAAGGAGTCGGGCAAGAGCGGCAAGGTGCTGCGCGTCGACGTAGAGAAGCGGCGCGTGGTCATCGAGCGGCTCAACATGGCCAAGCGTCACACCCGTCCCAATCCCAAGAAGAACCCGCAGGGCGGCGTGATCGAGCGCGAGGCGCCGATCGACGCCTCGAACGTCATGCTCGTCTGCCCGGCCTGCGGCCAGTCGACCAGGGTCGGCTACCGGTTCACCGGCGAGGGCGGCAAGGTGCGCGTCTGCCGGCGGGCGAGCTGCGGCAAAGACATCGACAGGGCATAGGGCATGTCACGACTCAAGGACAGATACGCAACCGAGATCGTGCCGGCGCTTCGCGAGCGCTTCGGCTACGACAACGTCATGCAGGTCCCGCGCGTCACCAAGCTCACCCTGAACATGGGCGTCGGCGAGGCGAAGACCAACGCCAAGCTGCTCGACGACGCGGTCGAGGAGATGGCCCTGATCGCCGGCCAGCATCCGGTGATCACCAAGGCGCGCAAGTCGATCGCCAGCTTCAAGCTGCGCGAGGGCATGTCGATCGGCTGCAAGGTCACCGTGCGCGGCGAGCGCATGTACGAGATGATCGACCGGCTGGTGTCGGTCGCGCTGCCGCGCATCCGCGACTTTCGCGGCATCTCTCCCGACCAGTTCGACGGTCGCGGCAACTTCTCGATGGGCATTCGCGAGCAGACCATCTTTCCCGAGATCGACTACGACGCCGTCAATCAGCTCCGCGGCATGAACATCACGATCACGACCACCGCGACCACAGACGAAGAAGGCCGAGCCCTGCTGTCGATGCTGGGCATGCCGTTTCGTGAAAGCTAGGAGTTAGCACATGGCCAAGACATGTCTGGTTGTGAAGGCCGGCCGCAAGCAGCGGTACAGCACCCGCGAGTACCACCGGTGCATGCGCTGTGGGCGCCCGCGCGGCTACTTCCGTCAGTTCGGCCTGTGCCGCATCTGCCTGCGCGAGCTCGCCCACGAGGGCGTCATTCCCGGCCTGACCAAATCGAGCTGGTAGGGGAGGCGACGAGAAGTGTCCATGACCGATCCCATCGCCGACATGCTCACCCGCATCCGCAATGCGAACCGGGCCAACCACGTCGAGGTCGAGATCCCCTCGTCGCGCATGAAGGTCGACATCGCCAAGCTGCTGCTCGAGCAGGGCTACATCACCGGCTTCGAGAGGCGCACCGGCGAACACGGCGAGCTGCTCGTCGTCGGCCTCAAATACGGCAAGAACCGCGAGCGCGTGATCTCCGGCATCAAGCGTGTCTCCAAACCCGGTCGCCGCATCTACGCTCGCAAGGACGCCCTGCCGAAGGTCCTCGGGGGCCTCGGCGTGGCGATCATCTCAACGTCACGCGGTCTCGTAACCAGCGCCGAAGCGCAACGCCTCGGGCTGGGCGGCGAGGTCATCTGCTTCGTCTGGTAGGGAAGTGCAGTGTCACGCATCGGAAGAGCACCCATTGTCATGCCGGCCGGCGTCGAGTTCGTCAGCCGGCAAGGCGTGGTGACCGTCAAGGGCCCCAGGGGCGAGCTCACGCAGCGCCTGCCACGCGAGATGATCGTGTCGCTCGACGGCGCCACCATCACCGTCTCGCGGCCCACCGACAGCGCCCCTCACCGGTCGCTGCACGGCCTCACGCGCACGCTCATCGCGAACATGGTGCAGGGCGTCACCGACGGCTTCGAGAAGCGTCTCGAGATCGTCGGCGTGGGCTACCGGGCCAGCATGAGAGGCGCCGATCTGGAGCTGCTCGTCGGTTTCAGTCATCCGGCCGTCGTGGTTCCGCCCCCGGGCATCGAGTTCGAAACGCCGCAGCCCCAGGTGGTGCTGGTGCGCGGCATCGACAAGCAGGCCGTCGGCGAGGTCGCCGCGCAGATCAGGTCGCTGCGTCCGCCCGAGCCGTACAAGGGCAAGGGCATCCGTTACGCGGGCGAGTACGTCGCGCGCAAGGTCGGCAAGCGCGCCTAGGCGCGATCGGACCAGAAGGAACTGAAAGAGGCATGGCTACCAAGACAACCGTCGAGGCCCGCGCCAAGCGGCGCCGCCGGATCCGCGCCAAGGTCGTCGGCAGCGCGGCGCGCCCGCGCGTCTCCGTATTTCGCTCCAACCGGGCGATCTACGCCCAGGTGGTCGACGACGCCGGCGGCACGACGCTCGTGGCGGCGCGGTCCGGCGAGATCGACGCCGGCGGGCTCAACAAGACCGCCGTCGCCAGGAAGGTCGGCGTCCTGCTGGCCGAGCGGGCGCGCGCCAAGAACATCGACACGGTCGTCTTCGACCGGTCCGGCTACCTGTACCATGGGCGCGTCAAGGCGCTCGCCGAGGGCGCCCGCGAGGGCGGGCTCGTCTTCTAGCAAAGAAAGTGAAGGAAGCTCTGTGGCCAGAACACCCGTTGATGGAGTAGAGCTCAAGGAGCGCGTCGTCGACATCAACCGCGTCGCGAAGGTCGTGAAGGGCGGTCGCCGCTTCTCGTTCACGGCGCTCGTGGTGGTCGGCGACGAGAACGGCAACGTGGGCGCAGGCTACGGCAAGGCGCGCGAGGTCCCGTTGGCCATCCAGAAAGCGATCCTCGACGCCAAGAAGAACATGTTCAAGGTGCCGCGCTACCGCACGACGATCCCCCACGAGGTGCTCGGCGTCTACGGCGCCGGCCGCGTGCTGCTCAAGCCCGCCTCCGAGGGCACGGGCGTCATCGCGGCGGCCGGCGTGCGCGCCGTGCTCGAGCTCGCCGGCGTGCGCGACATTCTCACCAAATGCCTCGGCACGACCAATCCGATCAACATGGTGCGCGCGACGGTGACCGGGCTGAAGAGCCTCAAGACCCCGGCCGACTTCGCGCGCCTGCGCGGCCTCACCACAGCCGAAGTGCTGGGTGCGCCGATCGGTGGACACGACGCGTCGCACGACGCGACGCAGGCCGAGGCGCGGCCGGTCGCCGGAGACGCGTGACCGTGGCCACCCTCGAGATCACCCAGGTACGAAGCGGCATAGGCACGCCGCCCGATCACCGCGGCACGCTGCGGGCGCTCGGACTGAAGCGCCTGCATCAGACGGTGGTCCACGAAGACAACCCGGTCACCCGGGGCATGATCCGCAAGGTGTCGTACCTCCTCGAGGTGCGGCCCGCCACAAAGAAACCGTGAGTAGAGCATGAGCGATCTCGGTCTGAACGATCTCAAGCCCAACCCCGGGTCGACCAGGAACACCAAGCGGCTCGGGCGCGGCAAGGGCAGCGGCCAGGGCAAGACCGCCGGCCGCGGCCACAAGGGCTTCAACGCCCGGTCCGGCGGCGGCGTGCGTCCCGGCTACGAAGGCGGCCAGATGCCGCTCTACATGCGGCTCGGCAAGCTGCGCGGGCCGCACATGAAGAAGAGCATGCCGATCGGGCCGTTTCGCACGTACTGCGTGCCGGTCAACGTCGGCCGGCTGGCGCAGGCCTTCGAGGCCGGGGCCGAGGTCACTCCCGAGGCGCTCGTCGCCAAGCGGATCGTCAAGAACACCCGCACGCCCATCAAGATCCTGGGCGGCGGCGAGGTCGCCGTGGCGCTGCAGGTGCGCGCTCACGCGTTCTCCGAGAAGGCGGCCGAGAAGATCCGGGCGGCCGGCGGCACCATCGATCTCCTCTAGTCGAGCTGCGGACGGGGCGGGCGGGCCATGAACAACAAGCTCTGGCAGTCGCTGGCGAACTCCTGGAAGATCCCGGAGCTGCGCAAGAAGCTGCTGTTCACCGCGGCGATGATCGGCATCTACCGGTTCGGCGCGCACGTGCCGGTGCCGGGGGTCAACGTCAGCGCCCTCGAATCGTTCTTCCAAAGCGGCGCAGGGGGCGTTCTCGGCTTTCTCAACCTGTTCTCGGGCGGGGCGCTGAACAAGGTCGCCGTGTTCGCCCTGGGCATCATGCCTTACATCACGGCGTCGATCATCATGCAGCTCCTCACGGTGGTCATCCCCAAGCTCGAGGAGCTCCAGAAAGAGGGCGAGCAGGGCCAGAAGGTCATCACCCAGTACAGCCGCTACCTGACGGTCGGCCTGGCGGCCGTCCAGTCGGTGGGCTACATCTTCCTGTTCAAGACCTACCACGCGCTGCCCAACCTCACCGCCGTGAAGTTCGCCCTGATCCTCTTCACCCTCACGGCGGGCGCGACGGTGGTCATGTGGATCGGCGAGCTCATCACGGCGCGGGGCATCGGCAACGGCATGTCGATCCTCATCTTCATCAGCATCATCTCGCGCATCCCGGGCGGCGTGACCAAGTTCTTCGAGGGCTCGATGTCGCTGGTCTCGCAGGTCGCGTTCGTCATCATCGCCCTGGCGGTGATCGTGGGCGTCATCTGGATCACCACCGGCGAGCGCCGCATTCCGGTGCAGTACGCCAAGCGCATCGTGGGGCGCCGCATGATGGGCGGCACGAGCACGTTCATCCCCCTCAAGGTCAACATGGCGGGCGTCATCCCGGTCATCTTCGCGGCGTCGGTCATGCTCATCCCGGTCACGATCGCGACCTACCTGCCCGGCGGGCAGAACAGCTGGTTCGCACGGGCGTTCGGGCCCAACACCGTCGCCTACATCATCGGCGAGGCGCTGCTCATCATCCTGTTCACCTACTTCTACACGGCCGTCACGTTCAACCCCATCGACCAGGCCGACAACCTCAAGAAGTACGGCGGCTTCGTGCCCGGCGTGCGGCCCGGGCGGCCGACGGCCGAGTTCCTCGACCGCATCCTCACCCGGCTCACGCTGCCCGGGGCGCTCTTCCTGGCCGCTGTGGCCGTGCTGCCCTGGGTGCTCTACCGGTTCTTCAGCGTGCCGTTCAACTTTGGCGGCACGTCCATCCTGATCGTGGTCGGCGTGGCGCTCGACACCATGCGCCAGATGGAGGCGCAGCTGCTCATGCGCCACTACGAGGGCTTCCTCAAGTAGGCATGGCCGGGGGTCCTCTCGACATCGTCCTGCTGGGCGCTCCCGGGTCGGGCAAGGGCACCCAGGCCGAGCGCATCGCCCCGGCGTTCGGCCTGCCCCACGTCTCCACCGGCGACATCCTGCGCGCCGCCGTCAAGGGCGGCACCGAGCTCGGCGTCGCCGCGAAACGCTTCATGGACGCCGGCGAGCTGGTGCCCGACGAGGTCGTCATCGGCATCATCCGCGAGCGTCTGACCGAGCCCGACACGACGGCCGGCTTCATGCTCGACGGCTTTCCGCGCACGCTCGAACAGGCCACCGCCCTCGACGAGACGCTCGCCGGCGCCCGACGCTCCCTCGGTCTCGTGCTGCTGATCGACGTGCCCGAGGAGGAGCTCGTGCAGCGCCTCGCCGGGCGGCGCGCCTGCCGCTCCTGCGGTCGCGGTTACAACGTGGTCTTCGACCCGCCCGGCGTCGAAGGCGTGTGCGACGTCTGCGGCGGCGAGCTCTTCCAGCGCGACGACGACAACGAAGCGACGGTCCGCAACCGTCTCGCGGTCTACCGCCGGCAGACCGAGCCGCTGATCGGCTACTACCGCGGCAAGGGCATCCTCTCGACCGTGTACGGCGGAGGCCGCAACCCCGATCAGGTCTTCGCCGATGTCGAGACCCTGCTCGGCGACGCCCGGCGGGCGTGATCGTTCGCAAGTCAGAGGCTGAGATCCGCCGCATCGCCGCGGCGGGCACGATCCTCGCCGACTGCCTCGACATGCTCGTCGCCGCGGTGGTCCCCGGCAGCAAGACACTCGAGCTCGACGGCATGGCCGAGGAGTTCATCCGCGGCCGCGGCGGCACGCCTACGTTCCTCGGCTATCGCGGCTTTCCGGGGTCGATCTGCGCCTCGCCCAACGACATGGTGGTGCACGGCATCCCGGGGTCCTACGTGGTCGCCGACGGCGACATCCTCTCACTCGACGTGGGCGTCACGCTCGACGGCTACGTGGCCGACTCGGCGCTGACCGTGCCGGTCGGCACGGTCGGCGCCGAGGCTCTGCGCCTGCTCGACGTGACCAGGCGCTCGCTCGAAGCGGGCATCGGCGCCTGCCGGGTCGGCAACCGGCTCGGCGACGTGTCGCACGCGGTGCAGAAGGTCGTCGAGGCGGCCGGCTTCAGCGTGGTGCGCTCGCTCGTCGGCCACGGCGTCGGCCGCGAGATGCACGAGGAGCCGCAGATCCCCAACTACGGCCCGGCCGGCAAGGGTCCGCGGCTCGACGAAGGCATGGTCTTCGCGATCGAACCCATGGTCAATGCCGGCGACCACGAAGTCTACGTGGGCGCCGACCGGTGGAGCATCTTCAGCGCCGACGGTTCGCTGTCGGCGCACTTCGAGCACACCGTGGCGCTGACGGCCGCGGGGCCGCGGGTGCTCACCAGAAGGACGAGCGAGGTGATGGGCGGCGCCGGCCGGGCAGGCGGCGCCGTGACAGGCGGCGCCGACGGCTCGCGACCTCGACTCGACAAAACCGCTGTGGTATCATGAGCGGCCGCGTTTGAGATCGACGGGGAGCATGGCAAACAAAGAAGAAGCGATAGAGATCGAGGGCGAGGTAGTCGAGGCCCTGCCGAACACCATGTTCAGGGTCCTCCTCGACAACAAGCACGAAGTTCTTGCCCACATCTCGGGGAAGATGCGGATGAACTACATTCGCATCCTGCCCGGCGATCGCGTAAAGGTCGAGCTGTCGCCGTACGACCTCATGCGCGGAAGAATCACTTACAGGTTCAAGTAGGCACTCCAACCGGTGATCGAGGCAGGCATGCCCGCCGGCTCGGGGGCCTCTGCCGCGTTCAAGTGAGGAAGGCATGAAGGTCAGAGCGTCAGTCAAGCCGATCTGCGAGAAGTGCAAGGTCATCCGGCGCCACGGCGTCGTCCAGGTGATCTGCAGCAATCCGCGCCATCGGCAGAGGCAGGGGTAGCGGAATGGCACGTATCGCGGGCGTCAACATCCCGCCGCAGAAGCGGGTCGAGATCGGTCTCACCTACATCTACGGCGTGGGCCGGTCCACCTCGAACACCATCCTCGCAAAGCTCGCCATCAACCCCGACACCAAGGTCCGCGACCTGACCGAAGAAGAAGTCGTGCGCCTGCGCGAAGCGATCGACGGTTCCGTCACCGTCGAAGGCGACCTGCGCCGCGAGCGTTCCCAGAACATCAAGCGCCTCATGGACATCGGCTGCTATCGCGGCATCCGCCATCGGCGCGGCATGCCGGTGAACGGCCAGCGCACCAAGACCAACGCCCGCACGCGCAAGGGTCCCAAGAAGACCGTGGGCGCGCGGCGCAGCAAGAAGTAGTCGGACAGCGAGCAGACGACCCGGAGGTCGAGAGCAAAAGTGGCAAGACCCCAGAGAGCCAAAGGACGCCAGCGGCGCAAGGTTCGCAAGAACATCGCCATCGGCCAGGCGCACATCAAGACCTCGTTCAACAACACCCTGGTGACGCTCACCGACAAGGAGGGCAACGTCATCGCCTGGGAGAGCGCCGGCGCGGTCGGCTTCAAGGGTTCGCGCAAGAGCACCCCGTTCGCCGCGCAGGTCACCGCCGAATCGGCGGCCCGCAAGGGCATGGAACATGGGCTCCAGAAGGTCGAGGTCTTCGTGCGCGGTCCGGGTTCCGGCCGCGAGACCGCCATTCGCTCCCTCCAGGCCGCCGGCCTCGAGATCCTCGGCGTCAAGGACGTGACGCCGATACCGCACAACGGCTGCCGCCCGCGCAAGCGGCGCCGGGTCTAGCGGGGTCGTCGTCGTGGCCAGAGATCTTTCACCGCAATGCAAGCAGTGCCGCCGCGAAGGCATGAAGCTGCTCCTCAAGGGCGAGCGCTGTTTCACCGACAAGTGCGCGGTCGAGCGCCGGGCGTACCCGCCGGGCGAACATGGCCGCGGGCGCATCAAGCAGTCCGAGTATCTGCTGCAGCTGCGCGAAAAGCAGAAGGCGCGGCGCTTCTATCAGGTGCTCGAGAAGCAGTTCCACCACTACTACGTGGTGGCCAGCGGTCAGCAGGGCATCACCGGCGAGAACCTGCTGCGTCTGCTCGAGATCCGGCTCGACAACGTCGTGTACCGGCTGGGTTTCGGCGCCTCGCGCCGTCAGGCGCGGCAGCTTGTCCTTCATGCCCACTTTCTCGTGAACGGCAGAAAGGTCGACATCCCGTCGTATCAGGTGCGGCCCAACGACGTCATCTCGGTCAAGGCCTCGAGCAAGGCCGCCGAAACCATCCGCGCGGCGACCGACCTCACCGCGTCGGTGGCGCCCTGGCTGCAGGCCGACCACGACAACCTGACGGGCAAGGTCCTGCGGTTCCCCGAGCGCAGCGAGATCTCGGCGCCGGTGCAGGAGCAGCTCATCGTCGAGCTGTACTCGAAGTAGTCGAACCAGCTCTCCCGGCCGTCAAACGCCGACAAGAGAACATCCACAGGAGGTCAGTTGCTTACCTTCCAGATGCCCAACATCACTCGTGAGCAGGTGGCGAACAACCGCACGCGTTTCGAGGTAGAGCCGCTCGATCGGGGTTTTGGGCACACCTTCGGCAACGCGCTGCGGCGCGTCCTCCTGTCGTCGCTCGAAGGAGCGGCGGTGAGCTCGGTCAAGATCGAAGGAGTCTCGCACGAGTTCTCCACGCTACCGGGACTAAAAGAGGACGTGACCGACGTCATCCTCAACCTCAAGGGCATCATCTGCCGCCTGCACGGCGAGCCCGACGAGGTCCAGGTCAGGCTGGTCAAAGACAAGCCGGGCAAGGTCGTCGCCGCCGACATCGACGTGCCGGCCGAGCTCGAGATCCTGAACCCCGATCACTACATCGCCTCGCTTTCGGGCAGCGGCGCGATCGAGATGACCCTCACCATCAGGCGCGGCACCGGCTACGTGTCGGCCGACGGCAACAAGGGGCCCGAGACCGTCATCGGCGTCATGCCGATCGACTCCATCTTCAGCCCGATCAAGCGCGTGTCCTATATCGTCGAGAGCGCCCGCGTCGGCCAGCGCACCGACTACGACAAGCTCATCGTCGACGTCGTGACCAACGGCGCGATCACGCCCGAAGAGGCGCTGCGCCAAGCCGCCGAGATCCTCGTCGATCGTCTGCAGATCTTCACCGACCCCGATCGTCAGCGGGCCCTCGACGAGTTTCCCATCGAGGGCGTCGGCGGCGCGATGGGCGGCGGCATGGACGACGTGCTGATCGAGGAGCTCGAGCTGGGCGTGCGGTCGTACAACTGTCTCAAGCGCGAGGGGATCCAGACGGTGGGCGACCTCGTCACCAAGACCGAAGCCGAGCTGCTGAACATCCCCAACTTCGGCAAGAAGAGCATCGACGAGGTCAACGAGAAGCTCGCCGAGCGCGGCTTGTCGCTGCGGGGTGAGGACTGATGCGTCATCGCAACGAGGGCCGCAAGTTCAACATGCCGCCGAGCCAGCGCAAGGCGCTGCTGAGCGGTCTGGCCGTGGCCGTGCTCACGCACGAGAAGATCAAGTGCAGCCAGGCGCGCGCCAAAGAGGTGCAGTCGCTGGTCGAGCAGACGATCACGCTCGGCAAGCGCGGCGACCTCGCCGCCCGCCGTCAGGCGATCGCCAAGCTGCGCAACAAGGAGATCGTCTACAAGCTCTTCAACGACGTCGCGCCGCGCTACGCCGACCGCAGCGGCGGCTACACCCGCATCGTCAAGCTGGGCCCGCGCCCGGGCGACGCATGCGAGATGGCATACCTCGAGCTGGTCTAGTCCGGCGGGCGACGCCACCGACGCTGGTGTGGGGGCGGGGGCGCCGCAGGCGCCCCCGCCCCTTCGCCGCTTCCGGACGCGATCGATCGCCGGGCGGCCGTCCGGCGACGGGGGTGGCGGCGTGTCGCTGATCGACATCAGAGGGCTGCGCTACCGCTACGCGGGCGCCGCCGCCGACGCCCTGCGCGACATCGACCTCGTCGTCGCCGAGGGCGAGTTCGTGGCCGTGGTCGGCGCCAACGGCTCGGGCAAGTCCACGCTCGCCCGGTTGCTGGGTGGGCTCGCCCGTCCGGCGGGCGCCGAGGTCGCCGAGGTGTGCGGTCACGACCTGTGCAGCGACGACGGCCACTACGCCGTGCGTCGCGACGTCGGCGTGCTGTTCCAGAATCCCGACAACCAGCTCGTCGGCGCGACCGTCGAGGAGGATCTGGCGTTCGGTCTCGAGAACCTCGCGCTGCCTTCGCCCGAGATCGCCCGGCGTGTCGACGAGATGCTCCTGCGCCACGGCCTGGACGCGCTGCGCACGCGCGAACCGCACCTGCTGTCAGGCGGCCAGCGGCAGCGGACGGCGCTGGCCGGCGTGCTGGCGGTGCCGCGACGCGTGCTCGTGCTCGACGAGCCGACCGCAATGCTCGACCCGGCCGGTCGCGACGACGTGCTGGCCGCCGTGCGCGGCGAGGCCGAGCGCGGCCTGACGGTCGTCCTGGTGACTCAGGAGATGGACGAGGTGCTGCTCGCCGACAGGGTCGTGGCCCTGAACGTCGGCCGGACGGTCTTCGACGGCCCGCCGGGAGCCTTCTTTGCCGAGCGCGAGCTGCTGCGCTCTCTCTCGCTGGGTCTGCCGCCGGCCGCCGAGATCGGCCTGGCGCTGATGGAGCGCGGCGCCCTGGCGGAGCTCACGCTCACGCTCGACGACCTGGTGGCGGCGCTCCAGGCCGGTCGGCCGTGAGCGGCTACGCCACAGCCGCGGCCGGGCCCGGGGGGCAGCGTCCCCTGGGCGTCGCCTGCGAAGGCGTGTCGTTCTGGTACGACGAGGGCGCGACCAGGGTCGAGGCGTTGCGCCGCGTCGAGCTGACGCTCGCGCCGGGCGCGAGCGTCGCGCTGCTGGGCCCGACCGGCTCGGGCAAGTCGACCCTGCTGCAACTCGTGCGCGGCCTGCTCACGCCCGACGACGGCCGCGTGCTGCTCGACGGCCTGGCGGTCGGTGAGGACGGCTACGAAGAGCGTGAGCGGCGCATCGGGCTCGTGTTCCAGATGCCCGAGATGCAGCTCTTCGCGGCGACCTGTCGCGACGACGTGGCGTTCGGGCCGCGACAGTTCGGCTGGCCCGACGACGCGGTCGACGAGGCGGTGACCGGTGCCCTGGCGGCGGTCGGCCTGCCGGCCGACCGCTTCGGCGCGCGCCACCCGTACTCGCTCTCGGGCGGCGAACAGCGACGCCTGGCGCTGGCCGGCGTGCTCGCCATGCGGCCCGGCCTGCTGCTGCTGGACGAGCCGTTCGTGAGCCTCGATCCGGCCTCGCGCCGCGACCTCGAGGCGATCCTGCGCGGCCTGCGGGCCGGGGGCATGGGCCTGCTG
The DNA here is from genome assembly GCA_963751565.1 of uncultured Actinomycetes bacterium. Classification (GTDB taxonomy): domain Bacteria; phylum Actinomycetota; class Thermoleophilia; order UBA2241; family UBA2241; genus Bog-752. Next base: position 128,445 of record CAVVVA010000011.1, read on the forward strand.
CTGGCCACCCACGACGTCGATCGGGCCTACGCCCTTTGCGACACCCGTGTGGTGCTCGACGAGGGCGTGGTGGTCGACGCGGGGCCCTGGCGGTTCGACGCCGGCGGCGAAGACGTGCTGCTGTCGCACCGGCTCAGGCCGCCGTTCGTGGTCGAGCTGTGGCGGCGCCTCGGCCGCTCCGCGGCCGAGGCGCCGCCACAGCTGGCCGCCGCCGCCGAGGCGCTCTCATGAGCGCTTGCGGTCGTGTCGCGACCGCGAGCGGCGCGCAGCCACGCGGCTCGCGACTTCGCGGCGCACAGCCCTGCAACGCACGACGCCGCGGCGAGATGGCGGTGACATCGCCATGAGGATGGCGATCGCCCAGTACTACCCGCGACCGTCGCTGATCCACCGGCTCGACCCGCGCTGCAAGGTCGTCGCCGTGACGGCGCTCGTCGTGGGGCTGTTTGCGCGGTCGTCGTTCGCGGCGCTTTCGGTCTACGCCCTGGTGGCCGTGGCCGGGCTTCTCTTGAGCGGCGTGCCGCTGGGCTGGATCGCCCGCGGGCTGCGCCCCGTGGTCTGGCTGCTCGTCCTGACGTTCGTCGTGCAGCTCCTCTTCGCGCCCGGGACCGCCTTCTACTCGCTGGGGCCGCTGCACCTGTCGATGCGGGGCCTGGCGATCGCCGGCTACCTGAGCCTGCGCCTGGTCGTGCTGGTCGTCGCCAGCCTGCTGCTCACGCTCACCACGCCCCCGATCGCGCTGACCGACGCGCTCGCCTGGCTGTCGCGGCCGCTGCGCCGGCTGCACGTTCCCACCGAGGAGCTCGCGCTGATGGTGACGATCGCCCTGCGCTTCATTCCCACGCTCCTGCAGGAGATCGACACCATCATGAAGGCCCAGCGGGCTCGAGGGGCGAGCTTTACCCGCGGCGGGCCGCTGCGGCGGGCGCGGGCGCTGATGCCGGTGCTCGTGCCGCTGTTCATCCTGAGCTTTCGCCGGGCCGACGAGCTCGCCCTGGCCATGGATGCCCGCTGCTACCTGCCGGGGGCGCCCCGCACGCGACTGCACCCGCTGCAGGCGCACCGGCGCGACGCCGTCGCCCTGGTGCTGGTCGCGGCGCTGGTCGTGCTCGCGGAGCTGATCTGATATGGCCGGCCCCCGTGAGTGGTGGCGGCTCGATCTCGCCTACGACGGCACGCCGTTCGACGGCTGGGCGAGGCAGCCCGGCCGGCGCACGGTGGAGGGTGAGCTCGAGGAGGCGCTCACGACCGTGCTGCGTGAGCGCGTGCGACTGCACGTCGCCGGCCGCACCGACGCGGGCGTGCACGCGCTCGGCCAGGTCGCCTCGTTTTCGACGGTCGCGGGCGGCATCGAGGCGCGTCGTCTGCGCCTTTCGCTGAACGCCCTGCTGCCCGCCGAGATCGCGGTGACCGGCGTCGTGCGGGCGGCGGCCGGATTCGACGCCCGCGCCGCCGCCGCCCGCACCTACCGCTACAGGCTCTGGCTGCCGGACACCCGCCCCGTATTCGAGCGCCTGTACGTCTGGGACGTGCGCGGCGGCGTCGACCCGGACCTGCTGCGCGCCGCCGCGGCGCTGCTCGCCGGCCGTCGCGACTTTGCGGCCCTGACGCCGTCGGCGCGCTTCTACCGCACCTGCGAGCGCGAGGTCCTCGCGGCGCAGTGGCGCCTCGCGGCCGACGGCCGTGAGGCGCGCTTCGAGATCACCGCCGGCAGCTTCCTGCACAACATGGTGCGCGTCGCCGTCGGCTCGATGGTCGACGTCGCGCAGGGGCGCATGAGCCTCGCGGCGCTCTCCGCCGGTCTCGCCGGCGGGCGGCGCCGCGATCTGGGCCGCACCGCTCCCGCCCGGGGCCTCGCCCTGATCAGGGTGGACTACTGACGTGACCCGTGGTCTGCTCCCGCGACCCACGATCGGCGCGCTCGAGATCGCGGCCGTGGTGTTTGCCGCGCTCGCCGGCCTGTACAGCATCGTCACGACCGACCACATGACTGCCCGCCTGGCGGTCGTGCTGCTGGCGCCGACCCTCGAAGCGGCGCTGCCGCTCGCGGCGCGCGTCGCCACGCCGGACAGGCTGCACTCGGCGCGCGTGATAGCCACGCTGCTGGTCGCCTTCTACATCGCCTTCGCGCCGATCGGCATCGACAACTACCTCTACCTGCCGGCGGTGGTGACGCTGATCGTGGTGATCGTGATGAGCAACCGCCAGCGCTGGCGTGAGATCCGCTCCCGCGCAGGCGCGGACCGCTGAGACGGGGCGCGGCTTCGGGCGACGATAGCGCTGGCTTTTGCGCGGCAGCCTGTGGGGGCGTCGGCTGCGGCGGGGCCGGGGCCGCCGCGGGCCGCGGGGATCACTCACCCGCGGAGCACTCCGAGCCTAGTGGCTCAGGAACTGGCGCACGGTGCGGGAAAGGACGGCCGGGTCGACCACCACGTAGCTGCCGCCGCCGATCATCTCGGGCGTGCCCATGAGCACGGTCTTGTACTGGTGGCCACCCTTGGCGCGCCAGTCGAGGTAGGCCAGCTCGATGATCTGCCGGGTCGAGAGGTCGGTGCCGACGCCGTTCATGAGTCGCGCGCCGATCGACGGCAGCCGGAAGAAGTTCCGGGGCTGGGCGATCTTCTTTTCGAGCGCCTGCACGACCTGCTGCTGGCGGCCCATGCGCATGAAGTCGCTGTCGGAATGGCGCACCCGCGAGTAGATCAGCGCCTGCTTGCCGTCCATGAGCTGCGGGCCCTTCTTGAAGTGCACGATGGTGTTGCCCGAGTACCACGACGTCAGGTCGTGGGGCACGTCGACGACAACACCGCCGACGCTGTTGATGACGTCGGAGAAGCCGTCGAAGCTGGCCAGCACGACGTGGTTGACGGGCACGCCGGTGAACCTGCTCACGACCTTGATGGCCAGCGGCGCGCCGCCCCAGAAGAAGGCCTCGTTGATCTTGGTCTGCCCGTAACCGGGCACGCTGACCAGCGTGTCGCGGGGAATGGAGAGCTGGCTCACAGTGTGCGTCCTGGGGTCGAACCGCATGAGCAGGATGCTGTCGGAGCGGGACGGCCCGTGGCCGCGCTTGTCGGAGCCGAGCACGAGCACCGTGGTGGGGGCGCTCAGCACGCCGCCCTGCGGATCGACGAGCGCGGCGCGGGTCGCCCTGGTGACGCGATGGTTGCTCTTTACGACGGCCTCGTTGAACTTGGTGTAGCCCAGGTAGCCCCAGACGCCTAAGGCGATCGCCAGGGCGAGCGGGATCGCCAGCAGGTACCACCAGCGAAACAGCCGCCGTTTGCGTTCGGCCAGCGGCGCCAGCGCCAGGTCGGGGCGCTCGGGTCGGCCCTCGATGCGCGGCGCGTCGGCCGGCTGCTCGAGGGGGCGGGCGGCGCGGGCTGCGCCCGCGCCGCCCGCCCCCCGCGCGCGGCCGCCGTTGCGCCGGACGCGCTCCGGCGACGGCGCGCTCGCGGGTGGCTCGATGGGGGCATCGGTTCGCGGGCGCCGCACGCGTGCGGCGTGGTATTTGGTGTACGGCTTGTCGTCTGTCTGGCTCATGCCCTGCCTTGGGCGGCGGCCGCGCAGCGGCCGCCGCGTGAGTGGTTCCCCGCAAGCAGCGTGGCGGACGCGCACTTTCGTCCGAGGTGGTTGAGACGACCGCTTGCGAGGTGCCCGGTGAGGGTATGTACGCCTCGCCACGGGGAGTTTCCTGCTAACCGTCAGTGTACACCGTGCTATCGTGTGCCGGGCGGCCCGGCCGCGGGCCCCCGGCCCAGAGAGGTGGCAACCAGAGTGAGTGTGGAGCGCTCCATCGTAGGTGTCGATCTCGGCGGCACCAAGCTCGCCGTCGGTCTGGTCGACGACACCCTCGGGATCCTGGCCCGCACCACCGGCCCGGCCGCCACCGAGTCGCCTGAAGCCTGTCTCGATAACCTGTACCGTCGCCTCGACGAGGCCATGGCTGAGTACGGGCCGGTCGACGCGCTCGGGGTGGGCACCGCGTCGATGGTCGACTTTCGCGCCGGCCGGGTCGTGTTGTCGACCAACCTGCCGCTGCGCGACGTCCCTCTTCGCGATCTGCTCGGTGAGCGCTACGGCGTGCCGGTCGCCGTCGACAACGACGCCAACGTGGCCTGCCTCGCCGAGTTTCGCTACGGCGCCGGTATCGGCACGAGCGAGATGGTCATGCTCACGCTCGGGACGGGGATCGGCGGCGGCATCGTCACCAGCGGCCGTCTGTACCGTGGCGCGAGCGGCGCCGCCGGCGAGCTGGGCCACATGCTCATCGAGTACGACGGGCCACGCTGCCGGGGCGCCTGCCCGAATCGCGGCTGCCTCGAGGTATACGCCTCGGGTCAGGCGATGGGCCTTGCGGCGCGCGACGCCGCCCGCGCCGCGCCCGGATCGGCGCTCGGGCAGGCGCTCGCGGCGGGCGAGGACGTCGACGGGCCGCTGCTCAGCAGCCTCGCGCTCGGCGGCGACCCGACCGCGGTGGCGGTGCTCACCGACATCGGCGAGAAGCTGGGATTCGGCATAGTCAGCATCGTCAACATCTTCAACCCCGAGCTCGTGGTGGTCGGCGGTGGCGCGGCCCAGGCCGCCGAGATCCTCCTCGCGCCGGCGCGGCGCGTGGTGGCCGAACGCGCCCTGCGGCCCCAGCGAGACGAGGTGCGCATCGTGCCGGCCCAGCACGGGGTGGACGCCGGTGTGCTGGGGGCGGCGGCCCTCGCCATCGTCGAGCTGTTTCCCGACGAGACTCCGGCCCGCGGCCACCGCGCGTAGACGGCGCTCGTCCCGCTGCGAAGAGCAGGGGGCTCGGTGGTCTGCTCGCCGGACTGCCGTGCGCTCGTTGCCTTGCACCCGGGCGGCCGGTATCCTTGCGGGAGACGATCAACCGTGGGCGACCGCCGGTCCGGCGTTGCCCGACAGGAGGTGAGGATAAGCCAATGGCGCACAAGATCACTGAAGACTGTCTCGCCTGCGCGGCGTGCGTGGACGAGTGCCCCGAGGGCGCGATCTCCGAGGGCGACGACATCTACGTCATCGACGCCGAGCTCTGCACCGACTGCGGCACCTGCGTCGACTCGTGCCCCAACGAAGCCATCGTAGCCGAGTGAAGTCCATCTGAAGAAGAGTCCGTCGAGGCGCGGCGCGGGCCCAGGCTGAGCCGCCGCCCTTCTGACCGTTCCGGTGTGGGGGCGGGGTGTGCGCCTTGGCGCACACCCCGCCCCCACGCGCGTTGGCCCTCGCTTCGCGCGCCACGACAAGCGTCGCCTCGTCTGGACACAAGAGTGAAGTTCGCGACCCGGGCGACCGATATCTTGGCAATAGGCGGGACCCACAGCCCGCGACCCCCGGGAGGGGCGGCGACCGCGGACCAGCGGCATTCGCCCTCCCGACATCGTGTCGCTGGTCGCGGGTCCCGCCTTGTTGCGTCCACCGCCCGCGCCGCTCTCCTGCCGACCGTGCCGCGGGGTCGCGGGTTCCGCCTCGTTGCTTGCGCCGTCCACTCGCCGCCCGCGCCGTCAACTCGCCGCCCGCCGATCGCCGTGTGAGAGAATGCCCCCGTGCTCTACGTGTGCGCCACACCCATCGGCAATCTCGACGACGTCACTGCGCGCGTGCTCGAGACGCTGCGCGCCGTCGAGCTGATCGCCGCCGAAGACACCCGCCGCACGCGCAAGCTGCTCGCGCGCTACGACGTTCACACGCCCACGACGAGCCTCTTCGCCCACAACGAAGCCGAGAAGACCGCCTACGTGCTCGGCCTGCTCGAGGCGGGCTGCGACGTCGCCCTGGTCACCGACGCGGGGCTACCGGGCGTCTCCGACCCCGGCCTGCGGCTGGTCGCCGCGGCCGCCGGCGCCGGGCTGCCGCTGACCGTGCTGCCGGGTCCGTCCGCGCCGGTCACCGCGGTGGTCGCCTCGGGCCTCGCCGCCGACCAGGGGTTTCGGTTCGTCGGGTATCTGCCCCGGCGGGCGACCGTCCTGCGAGCCGCCTGGGATGGCTGGCGGCGCTGTGGGGGGCTGGTCGTCGCCTTCGAGACGGGACCGCGGCTGGCGCGCAGCCTCGCTGCCCTCGCCGACCTGGCGCCCGGCGCAAAGGGCGCGGTCTGCCGCGAGCTCACCAAGCTGCACGAGGAGGTCGTGCGCGGCACGCTCGCCGAGCTCGCGGCGCGGTTCGACGGCGTCGTGAAGGGCGAGATCACCCTGGTGATCGACGCCGGCCCGCCGGCCGGCGTCGACGAGGTGAGCGCCGAGCGGGCGAGGGCGGCGGCGGCCGCGCTGCGGCTCGCCGGCCTCACGCGCCGCGACGCCGCCGCCGCCCTGGCCATCTGCCTCGGCGTCAGGCGCAACGAGGCCAAGCGCATCGTCGACGAGGCGACGCCCGGCGGCTGACCGCGAACGGGCCCGCGATCGCGAGGCTGGACCTGTGCGATAGACTGGGGATCTACCGGCGGCCGTCGGCCGAAAGGAGGCGCGCAGTGGACCTGCTCGCGGAGCTTCGCACTCGCACGCTCGTCTTCGACGGCGCCATGGGCACTCAGCTCATCGCCGCCGGGTACCGTCCGGTCGAGTCTCCCGAGTCGTGGAACGTGAGCGACCCCGAAGTCGTCGTCGGCATTCACCGCGCGTACCTCGCGGCGGGAGCCGACATCATCGAGACCAACAGTTTCGGCGGCAGTCGCAGCAAGCTCTCCGCCTACCATGCGGGCGAGCGCGTCGCCGAGCTGAACACGGCGGGCGCCCGCCTGGCGAGGGCGGTGCGCGACGAGGTCGCGCCCGGCAAGCTGGTCGCCGGCGACATCGGACCGTCGGGGCGCATGACGCCGCCGATGGGCGACGCCACGCCCGACGAGCTGCGCGACGTCTTTGCCGAGCAGGCCGAGGCGCTTGTCGCGGGAGGCGTCGACCTGATCTCCATGACGACCTTCTTCGACCTCGAGGAGGCCAGGGCCGCCGTGCTCGGCGCGCGCGCCATGGCCGGCTCGCTGCCCGTTCTTGCTTCGATGGCGTTCAAGCCCTCGCCGCGCGGCTTCCACACGATGATGGGCGTCACGCCGGCCCAGGCCGCCGCGGCTCTGCTCGACGCCGGCGCCGACGTGGTCGGCGCCAACTGCGAGATCACCGCCGAGGAGATGCCGGCGCTGGTCGCCGAGCTGCGCGCCGCGACCGACGCGCCGCTCGTCATCCAGCCCAACGCCGGTCAGCCCCAGCTCGTCGAGGGCCACACCGTCTACGGCGAGACGCCGGAGCGCTTCGCGTCGTTCATGCCGGCCATCGTGGCCGCCGGCGCCAACATCGTGGGGGGGTGCTGCGGCACGACGCCCGAGTTCATCGTGGCGTTGGTGGCGGCGCTGCGCGGTTAGGCCGAACCGGCGGCTACGCGTGAAGGGCGGCTCCGACGGTGTCGAAGATGAGCCGCACGGCGTGCAGCGCCGTGATCTCCATGGGGTCGTAGAGCGGGTTGACCTCGACCATGTCCATGCCGATCACGTGCGCCCTGAGCGCGACCGCCCGCAGGATCGCCTTGGCCTCGTAGTAGCTGAAGCCGCCGGGCTCCGGCGTGCCGGTGCCCGGCGCTATGCTCGGGTCGAGCGCGTCGATGTCGAAGGTGATGTAGACGTCTTCGCCGGGCTCGATGTGGGCGACGAGCTCGGCGACCGGCGTGCGCTTGGCCTGCTCGCACCAGAACGTCGTCACGCCGCGCTCGCCGGCGAGCTCGATCTGGTCGTCTGCGGTGTGCAGCCCGCGAATGCCGTACTGGGTGACGCGCGCCGCGAGTCCGCTCTCGTGCGAACGCACGATGGGGCTGGCGTGGGTGTAGAGCATGCCGCCCTCGTCGTTCCAGTAGTCCATGTGGGTGTCGAACTGCACGAGGTGCAACGGGCGTCCGCGGAAGGCTTTGAGAATGGGGTAGGTGATCGAGTGGTCGCCGCCGAGCACCACCGGGAACAGGTCGTGTTCGAGCAGGCGGCCGACGCGCGCGGCGATCAGCGGGTGGCTGCGTTCGGGCTGCGCCGTAGGCGGCAGGTCGACGTCGCCCGAGTCGACGAACCGCACGCCGTCGAGCAGCTGCGCCCCGATCTCGCCATCGTAGAAGGGCGCCGCGCCGTCGCGATAGGCCCAGTTGGTCGAGGCGTCGCGCATGGCGCGCGGGCCGTACCGCGCACCCGGCCGGGCGGTGGTCGCCTCGTCGTAGGGGATGCCCAGGATGGCCACGTCGGCGTCGCTGCGTCTGGGGTCGGCCACGTAGGGCGCCTTGAAGAAGCTCGCGATGCCGGCGAAGGGCGGAGATTCTGCCATGGCGGGAATCATACCGGAGCGCCAACGGTCGGCGGCAACGGGCGGCGCCGACCGCACCGCCGTCAAGGGGCGGTGTCCCCGGCGGAACGTGGCCGGCGGCCGCAGGGGCGGCCGGGCTCGTACGAAGCGACCGCCGGGCGTCGTCGGCCGTGATGTAGGATAGCGCCCGCAAGCTGCGCGAAAAGGAGAGCGATGAAGATCCAGCGGAGGCCCACGACCGTCCTGCTGCCGGTGCCGCTGGTCATGGTGAGCGTCGCCGGCGCCGACGGCGGAAGCCCCAACATCGTCACCCTCGCCTGGGCCGGCACCGTGTGCTCCGCGCCGCCCATGCTGAGCATCTCGGTGCGGCCGTCGCGGTACTCCTACGACCTCCTGCAGCGCAGCCACGAGTTCGTCGTCAACATCCCGCGCGCCGCGCAGGTGCGCGAGGTCGATCTGTGCGGCAACGCCTCGGGGCGCGACACCGACAAGTTCGCCGCCTGCGGCTTTCACGCCGTCCCGGGGGCACGCGTGGCGGCGCCGCTGATCGAGGAGTGCCCCATCAATATCGAGTGCGTGACCCGGCACCGCCTGAGCCTCGGCGCCCACGACCTGTTCATCGGCGAGATCCTCGCCGTCCACTTCGACGAGGATGTGCTCGACTCGCGCGGCCGGCTGCAGCCCGCCAAGGTCGATCCGCTCGCCTACGTGCACGGCGACTTCTGGTCGCTGGGCGAGAAGGTGGGCAGCTACGGGTTCACGCTCAAGCAGCCGCACGGAGAGGCGAAGGGTTGAGCCGGTACTCGATCACCACGCCGATCTACTACGTCAACGCCGACCCGCACCTCGGGCACGCCTACACCACGATCGCGGCCGACATTCTCGCGCGCCACCATCGCCAGCTCGGCGACGACGTCTTCTTTCTGACCGGCACCGACGAGCACGGCAACAAGGTCGCTCAGGCGGCCGAGCAGCGCGGGCTCACCCCGCGCGAGCACGTCGACGCGCTCGCCCCCAGGTATCCGCGAGATGACCCTGCGGGTGAACGCGAGCAACGACTTCTTCATTCGCACGACCGATCCCCAGCACGAGGCCTTCGTGCAGGCCTTCGTCGAAAAGCTGCGGGCCGCCGGCGACATCGAGAAGCGCACCTACGGCGGCCTGTACTGCGCCGCCTGCGAGGGCTTCTACTTCGAGCGCGACCTCGTCGCGGGCAAATGTCCCGTGCACGGCACCGAGCCGGTCTGGCTCGAAGAGGAGAACTACTACTTTCTGCTCTCGCGCTACCAGGACCGGCTGCGCGAGTTCTACCTCGAGAACCCCGGCTGGGTGCGGCCCAGGTCGCGCTACAACGAGGCCCTGTCGTTCATCGAGGGCGGCCTCGACGACATCTCCATCAGCCGCAAGTCGATCACCTGGGGCATCCCCGTACCGTGGGACCCCGAGCAGGTGATCTACGTCTGGGTCGACGCGCTGATCAACTACCTCTCGGCCCTGACCTACGCGCGGCCCGGCGACGACCTGGCGGAACGCTACTGGCCGGCCGACATCCATCTGCTGGCCAAGGACATCCTCAAGTTCCACGCGGTGATCTGGCCGGCGCTGCTGTGGAGCGCCGGCTACGAGCCGCCCCGCGGCGAGTTCATTCACGGCTACCTGCTCATGGGCGGCGAGAAGATGAGCAAGACGCGCGGCAACGTGCTCGACCCGTTCGCGGTGATCGAGCAGCGCGGCGTCGACGCGCTGCGGTTCTACCTGTTTCGCGAGGTGACGTTCGGCCAGGACGGCGTGATCTCGCTCGAGGGCTTCGAGCAGCGCTACAACAACGAGCTCGCCAACGAGCTCGGCAACCTCGTCAGCCGGGTCGTCGCGATGATCGGCAAGTACCGCGGCGGCCACCTTTCGCCCGCCGGAGCGCCGGGCGGCGACCATGGCCTCGCCCTCGAGGGCGAGGCCATGGTCGCCGCCGCGAGCGAGCGCTTCACCGCGCTCGAGGTCACGGCCGCGCTCGAGGCGACGTGGGAGTTCGTCCGCCGGCTGAACCGCTACGTCGAAGAAGAGGCGCCCTGGAAGCTCGCCAAAGACGCGGCGCAGGCCGACCGCCTCGACGCCGTCCTGCACGGCCTGGCGGCCGGCCTGCGCCTGGTGGCCCTGACGCTCTATCCGGTGATCCCCGGGACGGCGCTCGAGATACTGCGGCGCCTGGGTCAGCCGAACGAGCCCGCCGATCTGCTGCTCGAACGGGCGCGCTGGGACGCTCTGGTGGCGGCCGACGTCGTGCCGGCGCCGCCGCTGTTTCCGCGCATCGAAGCCGAGGCGTAGGATCGCCCACGTGAAGCGCGCGCGGCAGGCGTGACGGAGGGGCTGGCATGGGACTGATCGACACCCACTGCCACCTCGACATGCTCAAGGGCACGCCCGACGAGGCCCTGGCCGAGGCCCGCGCGGCGGGGGTCGAGGCCGTCCTTGCGGTCGGCATCGACCTGCCCTCCTCGCGCTCCGCCGCCGCGCTTGCGGCCCGCTTCGACGACGTGTACGCCGCGGTGGGGGTGCATCCGCACGACGCCCTGAGCTTCGGCAGGGTCGCGCGCACCGGCCTGGAGCGTCTGCTCGCCCAGCCGCGTGTCGTGGCCGTCGGCGAGTGTGGCCTGGACTTCTATCGCGACCTCGCTCCGCGCGACGTCCAGCGGGCGGCGTTCGTCGAGCAGCTCGACCTCGCGCGCACCGCCGGCAAGCCGGTCTGCGTGCACAGCCGCGAAGCCGGTGGCGAGACCTTCGCCCTGCTCACCGAGCACGGCGGCGGCCTGCGGATCATCCTGCACTGCTTCTCGTCGCCCGAGTATGTCGAGCTGTGCAATGAGCGGGGCTACTTCGTCTCGTTCGCCGGCAACCTGACCTACAAGAGCTCGGGCGATCTGCAGAAAGCCGCGATGGCGGTGCGCGACGACCTGCTGCTGGTCGAGACCGACGCGCCGTTTCTGGCGCCCATGCCGCGCCGTGGGCATGCCAACCGGCCCGCCTACGTTGCGCTGACGGCCCAGTTCCTGGCCCGGCTGCGCGGCTGGAGCGACGACAGAGTGGCCGCCGTGACGAGCGCCAACGCACGTCGCGCGCTTGGCATGAACGAACCGGCCGCCCGCTCGTCGTGAGCGCGGCGCACGCACGTCCTCCCGCGAGGCGGCGCTACGGCCAGCATCACCTGGTCGACCAGGGCACGCTCGGGGCCATTCTCGGCATGGCCCGGGTGCGGCCCGACGACGTCGTGCTCGAGGTCGGCGCGGGGGACGGCCTGCTGACGGCGCGCCTCGTCGAACAGGCGCGCTTCGTGCACGCCTTCGAGATCGACCTGCGCTTCGCCGACGGTCTCGACCGCCTGGCGGCCGGCCGCGACAACGTGCGCCTCTACCTGGTCGACGGCCTGCGCTACCGGCTCGCCGACCTGGAGCCGCCGCCGACCGCCCTGGTGGCCAACCTCGCCTACAACATCGCCGTGCCCCTGCTGATGCGCACCATCGCCGCGCTCCCGAGCCTGCGGCGCTGGGCCGTGATGCTCCAGCGCGAGCTCGCCGAGCGCCTGTTCGCGGCGCCGCGCACCAAGGCCTACTCCGCCGTGTCGGTGCTGGTGCAGCTCTCCTGCGAGCTCGAGGCGCAGCGGCCCGTGTCGCGCACGGTCTTCGCGCCGCCGCCGCGGGTCGATTCGGCCTTTGTCACCTTCACGCGCAGCCGCGTGCTGGCGGCCGACGACGCCGCCGTGCTCGGCACGCTCGTGCGCGCGTCCTTTGCCCAGCGGCGCAAGCAGATCGCGAACTCGCTGTCCGGCGCGGCGGCGCCGGGCGCGGCGGCGCCGGGCGCGGGCGCGCTCACGCGAGCCGCCGTGCAGGGCGCGCTCGAGGCTCTGGGCCTGCCCGGCACGACCCGGCCCGAGGAGCTCGCGCCGCCGACCTTCGTGGCCCTCGCCAGGCAGCTCGGATGGCTGGCGCCGGCGTGACCGCGGGCGACCAGCGCGGCGCTAAGGCCGGCGGCGCGCGCGGCGCCAAAGCCGGCGCTGTGCGCGGCGCTGCGGCCGCCGGCGGGCGCGCCGCGAAGGTTGCCGGCGGGCGCGCTGCGAAGGCCGGCGGGTGCGCCCCTCGCGGGAGCGGTCGTCGAGGTCGCCGCGCCGGCCAAGATCAACCTCGCTCTGCTGGTCGGCCCCGTGCGCTCGGATGGGTTCCACGAGATCTTCTCGCCGATGCTGCCCGTGACGCTGGCCGACCTCGTGACGGCGAGGCCGGCGCCGGCCGGCGCCGGCCTCGCCGTCGAGTGCGCGGTGGCCCCCGGAGAGGACAACCTCGCGGCGAGGGCCGTGCGCGAGCTCGAACGGCGGCTCGAGCGCACCTTCGACGTGCGCCTGAGCGTCGTCAAGCGCGTGCCGGCGGCGGCCGGCCTCGGCGGCGGCAGCTCCGACGCCGCCGCCGCCCTGATCGCCGTCGACAGACTGTTCGCTCTCGAACTTCCCACGCGCCTGCGCTACGAGGTCGCCGGCGCGGTCGGTTCCGACGTGCCCTTCTTTCTGTGGCCCGGTCCGCAGCTCTCCATGGGCCGCGGCACCGTCCTGAAAGAGATCGAGCTGCCCGAGCCCCTGCACGTGGTCATCGCCCTGCCCGGCCTGGCCCTGGCGACCGCCGACGTCTACCGCTGGTTCGCCGCACGATCGGCGCCCGAGCGCACGGCTCCGGCCGAGCGCAGGGCCTTCGTCGAACGCACGCAGACCCTCGTCGCCCGCCTGGGCGCGGCGCGCCGGCCGCGCGACCTGGCCGCCGTGGTCGCGAACGACCTTCAGGAGCCGGTCGTGACGCGGCATCCGGTGATCGGCGAGCTCGAGCAGCGGCTGCGCGCGGCGGGCGCCTTTGCCGCCGCGATGAGCGGCAGCGGCTCGAGCGTCTTCGGGCTGTTCGCGAGCGCGGCGAGCGCGCAGCGCGCGCTCGCCGCGCTCGCTCCCACGCCGGCGGTCTACGTGACCGACCTGCAGCCGCGCGGCGAAGTCGCGCCGAAGCCGACCGCCCGGCGCCGCCGGCCCGGGCCGAGATGATACACTCGCCTGGGGCAGCCCTCTGCTCGGCGCACCAGTGGGGCGTGGCCAAGTGGCAAGGCAACGGGTTTTGGTCCCGTGATCGGAGGTTCGAGTCCTCCCGCCCCAGCCAGGTCCGCGGTCGTCCGCCGCGTGAGCCGGCGACGGTCATCCGGTCACGATAGGAATGAACGCCATGTCTGTCGATCAGCCGATCTCCTCCTCGCGCGCGAGTCGTCCCCTCGCCGTCATCGTCATGGCCGCCGGCCTCGGCACGCGCATGAAGTCCGACGTCCCCAAGATGCTGCACCCCGTGTGCGGCCGGCCGCTGCTGTCGTACGTGCTCGACGCGGCCGCCGCCCTGGCGCCCGCGCGACTGGTCGTCGTGACCGGGCCCGACCACGACGCGGTCGAGGCGGTGCTGCCGTCCGGCGCCGAGCGCGTCGTCCAGGCCGACCGTCTGGGCAGCGGCGACGCCGTCCGCGCCGGCATGGAGCCGCTCGCCGAATTCGACGGCGACGTCATGGTCTTGAACGGCGACCATCCGCTGGCCGGCGCCGACCTGCTGGTCGGCCTGCGTCGCCATTACGTCGACTGTACGGCGCGTGCGGCCATCACCACGGTCGTGTCGGGCGACCCCGCCCACTACGGGCGCGTGATCCGCGACGCGAACGGCAGCGTGGCGCGCATCGTCGAGGCGCGCGACGCCTCGCCCGAGGAGCTCGCGATCGGCGAGATCAATATGGGCTTCTACGTCTTCGACGCGGCCGAGCTGCGCCGCTTCCTGCCGACGCTGACGGCCGACAACGTGCAGGGCGAGTACTACCTGACCGATCTCGTCCAGCGCTTCCTCGAGGCCGGCGACCGGGTGGCCGCCTTCCTGACGGCCGACATCGAGGCGGGCATGGGCGTCAACTCGCGCGTCGAGCTGGCTCAGGTCAACGCCATCATGCGCGGCCGCATTGTCGAGCGGCTGATGCTCGAGGGCGTCACGATCGAGGACCCGTCGTCCGCGTACGTCGACTGGGGCGTCACGGTCGGCCGCGACACCGTCATCCGCCCGCAGACCATGCTGACCGGGGCCACGATCATCGGCGCCGGCTGCACGGTGGGGCCGGGCTGCTTCCTGGCCGACGTCACGGTCGGCGACGGCGCCACGATCGTCTCGTCGCACCTGGTCGGTTGTCACGTCGGCCCGCTCTGCAACGTCGGTCCCTTCGCCCACGTGCGAGCTCGTACCGAGCTCGCCGAGGGGGCCAAGGCGGGCAGCTTCGTCGAGATCAAGGCGAGTCGCGTGGGCAGGGGCAGCAAGGTGCCGCACCTGAGCTACGTGGGCGACACGACGATCGGCGAGAACAGCAACATCGGCGCCGGCACGATCACCGCCAACTACGACGGCGAGGCCAAGCACGAGACCACGATCGGCAGCGACGTCAAGGTGGGCAGCGACACCGTGTTCGTGGCGCCGGTGACCGTGGGCGACGGCGCCTACATCGGCGCCGGCTCCGTCATCACGAAGGACGTCCCCGACGGCGCGCTGGGCGTGGCCCGCGGCCGACAGGAAAACGTCGAGGGCTATGCCGCAAAGCGCCGCCGGCCGCGTCGCGACGGAGCCTAGATGCCGGGCTGCGGCGCGGTGAGCCCAAGACCTCTGGTACAATCCAGGGCCTTGAGGACGATCGTCACGAAGGGATCGCTGTGACCGACAAGATGTGCCATGTCGTGGGCTCGACGCAGCGCCGGCTCATGGTGTTCGCGGGGCGCAGCAATCCCCAGCTCGGCGACGCCATCGCCGGGCACCTGGGCATCTCGCTGGGCCCGATCCTGCTCAAGACGTTCGCCAACGGCGAGATCTACGCCCGCTACGAAGAGAGCATCCGCGACGCCGACGTCTTTCTGGTCCAGTCGCCGCACGGCAAGCTGAACCAGCACGTCGTCGAGCTGCTCATCATGATCCAGGCGGCCAAGCTGGCTTCGGCCCACCGTGTCACCGCCGTGCTGCCGTACTTCCCCTACGCGCGCCAAGACAAAAAGAGCGCCGCCCGCGAACCTATCGCCGCCCGCCTCATGGCCACCCTGCTCGAGGCGGCCGGCGCCGACCGGGTGCTGTCGATGGACCTCCATCAAGGTCAGGTGCAGGGCTTCTTTGAGATCCCCGTCGACCACATGACGGCCGTCCCCATTCTGGCCGACTACTTTCGCTACCGGGGTCTGGGCGACGCCGAGCTCGTCGCGGTCTCGGCCGACGCGGGCGGCGTCAAGCTCGCCAAGCGCTTCGCCAACCGGCTCGACGCCGACCTGGCCGTGCTCACCAAGATGCGGCCCGCGCACAACGTGGCCGAGACCATGCACTTCATCGGCGATGTCGACGGCAAGATCGCGATCGTCGTCGACGACATGATCGACACCGCCGGATCTGTGTTGAACGCGATCGACACGCTGTACGAGCACGGCGCCAGCGAGGTCTACGTCACCGCGACCCACGCCATCTTCTCGGGCCCGGCTCGCGAGCGCATCGCCGCGTCGCCCGTCAAGGAGATCGTGGTCACCGACACTGTGCCGGTCGTGCTGAACGTGACCGACACGAAGATCAAGGTCCTGTCCGTGGCGGGTATCCTCGCCGACACCATCAAGCGCGTGTTCGAAGGCGAATCGGTCAGCGAGCTATTCGCCGGCGAGAACGCTCTCTTCTAGCAGGAGACGACATCCATGGATCGAGTCAAACTCGTCGTACATCCCC
Organism: uncultured Actinomycetes bacterium; assembly: GCA_963751565.1. Lineage (GTDB taxonomy): Bacteria > Actinomycetota > Thermoleophilia > UBA2241 > UBA2241 > Bog-752. The sequence goes on from CAVVVA010000011.1 coordinate 144,502, forward strand.
GCGACGTCGCCGGCAGCCGCGAGGCTCGCCGCCTGCGGCGCCGCGGCCTCATTCCGGCCATCCTGTACGGCGCCGGCAAGCCGGCCGTGAGCATCGCCGTCGACGAGCATGCCCTGCGCGCCGCGGTGGGCACCGGCGCCGGCCTGCACGCCGTGCTCGACGTCGTGATCGAAGGCCACAAGCAGCCGCATGTGGCGATCGTCAAGGAATACGAGCTCGACAAGGTCAAGCACGTCGTGACGCATGTCGACTTTCAGGAGATCAAGCTCACCGAGCTCATCGAGTCGAACGTGACGGTGACCATCGAGGGCACGCCGGTCGGCGTCAAGATGGGCGGCGGCCTGCTCGACGTCGTCACCCACGAAGTCACGGTGAGCGCCCTGCCGACCGACATTCCCGAGCACCTCAGCCTCAACGTCGAAGAGCTCGACGTCGGCGACGTGTTTCGTGTGGCCGACCTGGAGGTGCCCGACAACGTCACCATCCTCGACGATCTCGACGAGGTCGTGTGCTCCGTGCTCGCCCCTCGCGTGGCCGAGGTCGAGGCCGTCGAAGAGGGCGAGGCGCCGCCGCCGACCGAGCCCGAGGTGGTCGGCGAGCACGAGGGCGAGTCCGAGGAGTAGGCGCTCACGGCCGGCCGGTCGCGTCGCGCTCCGTCGCCCGGGCAGCCGGCCGAGCTGCTCGTCGTCGGTCTCGGCAACCCCGGGGCCGAGTATGCGTCGTCGCGGCACAACGCCGGCTTTCTGGTGGTCGACGAGCTCGCCCGGCGCCACGCGTTCCCGCGCGCCAAACGGGGCTACAGCGGACGCTTCGCGACCGGCGCGATCGCCGGCCGGGCCGTCGGTCTGCTGATCCCCACAACGTTCATGAACGAGTCGGGCCGCAGCGTGGCGGCCGCGTTGCGCGACCTGAAGCTGGGTCAAGCCGAGCTGCTCGTGGTGCACGACCACATCGATCTGCCTTTCGGGCGCCTGCGGCTCACGCAGGGCGGCGGCCACGGCGGCCACAACGGCATCCGCAGCATCTTCGAGCTCGTCGGTCGCGACTTCGATCACCTGCGCATGGGCGTGGGCCGGCCGGCCGGCACCGACCCCGACGTGGTGGCCGACTACGTGCTCGGCCGGTTCAGCGAGCCGCGCGCCGAGGTCGACGACCTCGTGCGGCGCGCGGCCGACGCGGCCGAGCTCTGGGTGGCCGAGGGCGTGGCGGCGGCCATGAACGAGGTCAACGCGGAGTAGGGGGGCGTGACCGGCAGCGCGCGCAGGCCGAGCGCGACGGCCCGTCGCCGCGGTCGGGTACAATCGTCCTCGAAAGCGAGTGACCCCGGCGCCTGTGGCGGCGGGGCTTTCGGCGTGTTGCCCGACCGACCGGGACGACGGTGTTTCTCGACTACCTGACACGCGATGAGCGGTTCGCCAAGGCCGCCGGCGCCCTGCGCCGGGGCTCGTCGCTGTACGCTCCGAGCTTCTACGCGCCGTACATCCTGGCGGGTCTGATCCGCGCCGGCGACGCGCCGGGCTGGCTTCTCGTCGTGCCCGAGGCCGAGCAGGCGGCGCGCCTGGCCGCCGAGCTCGCCGTGTACCTGGAGCGCGACGTCGAGACGCTGCCGGCTCGCGGCGTGCTCTACGGCGCCGACGTGGCGCCGGCGGCGCACGTGCTCGGTCAGCGCCAAAGGGCGCTGGCCGCGCTCGGGCAGGAGGGCGGAGTCGTCGTCGCCGACGCCGTCGCCCTCCTCGAGCGCTTCATCCCGCTCGCCCTGCAGCCGCGCCCGCTGCCGCTGGCTCAGGGCGCCGAGCTCCCGTTCGACCAGGTGCTCGGCGCCCTCGCCAGCCTGGGCTACGAGCGCGTCGAGCAGGTGCGCGAGCGCGGCGAGTTCGCCGTGCGCGGCGGCATCATCGACGTCTATCCGTCGACCGGCGATCCGGTGCGCGCCGAGTTCTGGGGCGACACGGTCGAGTCGCTGCGCCGCTTCTCGGTGTTCTCGCAGCGCGCCGTGGCCGAACTCGACCGCTGCCTCGTTACGACGGCCGGCGAGGTCGACCCGACCGGCGCCGAGATCCAGGCCGCCGTCTCGCAGGAGCTCGGCTCCTGGGAGCTCACCGGCCGCGACGAGACCCCCGACGACGCCTACCGACGGGCCGAGACACGCGCCCTGGCCCGCCTGTCGGACCGCTTCGTCGACCTTGCCGCGCTCTGCGAGGAGCGTGCCCTGCGCCTCGCGAGCGTCGGGCCCGACGACGTGGTCCGCGAGCTGGCGAGCTTCGACTCGGAGCTCTCGACCGCCCTGCCGGGCGACGCGCGCGAACGCTTCTACCTGCCGCTCATCGAGGCGCGCCGGCTGCTCTCCGACGCCGTCGCGATCGATCTGGTGCAGCGCGAGCAGCGCGTGCGGTTCCACGCCGCCCGGCCGCAGGCGGCCGGGCGCGACATCACCGCCGCCGAGCGCGACCTGCGCCGCCTGGCCGACGACGGCTACCGCGTGTTCGTCGTCTTCCGCCACCCCGGCGAGGCCAGCCGCGCCGGCTATCGCCTGAAGGGCCTGAAGGTCACTTTGTTGGACGCCGCCGAGCTCAAAGAAGACGGGGGGTCCGGCTCCGACGCCGGGCAGGGGATAGACACCGGGCTTGAGGTCGACGTCGAGCCGGGCATCGACGCCGGGCTCGGGATCGACGCCGGGCCGCGGACCGGAGGGGCCGGTGGGGTTGAGGGTCGCTTCGGAGCGGCCGACGAAGTCAGCCGCGCAGCGAGCGAGCGCGACGACGAAGTCGCTCGCGCGAGCGCGCGACCCGACGCCCCACCGGCCCCGCAGGGCCGCGAGAGCACCGGGCGAGCCCGCCGCCCCCTTGACCCAGGCGTCTACTTCGTCGCCGCGCCGCTGCGCGAGGGCTTCATCTCGGCCGAGCTCAAGCTGGCGGTGATCGGCGAGCGCAGCCTGCTGCGCGCGGCCCCCGCGGGACCGCGCTTTGGGGGCGGCGCTCGTCTTGCCTCGTTCTTCGACCTGCGCCTCGGCGACTACGTCGTCCACGAGGACCACGGCATCGCCCTCTTCTCGGGCATCGAGACGCGCACGGTGGCCGGGGTCACCCGCGACTACCTCTTCCTGCGCTTCAAGGAGGAGGACAAGCTGTTCGTGCCCCACGACCAGATCGGCAAGGTCACGCGCTACATCGGCGCGAGCGGCGCCGCCCCGCCGCTCAACCGGCTGGGCGGCGCCGCCTGGCAGGCCGTCAAGACGCGGGCCCGCAAGGCGGTCGCCGAGATGGCCGGCGAGCTGCTCGTCCTCTACGCGGCCCGCCAGTCCGTGCCGGGCCACGGCTTCTCCCCCGACGGCGAGCTCACGCAACGGCTCGAGGACGGCTTTGAGTTCGAGGAGACCGACGACCAGGCCGAGGCCATCGACGACGTCAAGAACGACATGGAGGCCGCTCACCCCATGGACCGGCTGATCTGCGGCGACGTCGGCTACGGCAAGACCGAGGTGGCCCTGCGGGCGGCCCTGAAGGCGGTCGAGGGCGGCAAGCAGACGCTCATGCTGGTGCCCACGACCATTCTCGCCGAGCAGCATTACCTCACCTTCGGCGAGCGCTTCAGGGAGCTGCCCGTCAGCGTCGAGATGGTCTCGCGCTTTCGCAGCGCCGCCGAGCAGCGGCGCATCCTCAAGGAGTTCCACGAGGGCAAGGTCGACGTGCTGATCGGCACCCACCGGCTGCTCTCGCGCGACGTCGCGCCGCGCGATCTCGGCCTCGTCATCGTCGACGAGGAGCAGCGCTTCGGCGTGCGCCAGAAGGAGCTGCTGCGCCGGCTCAAGCTGCAGGTCGACGTCGTCAGCCTTTCGGCGACGCCCATCCCGCGCACGCTGCAGATGAGCCTGACCGGCATCCGCGACATCTCGGTCATCGAGACGCCGCCGCGCGGGCGGCACGAGGTGCGCACCTACATCGGCGAGTACCGCGACGACCTGGTGCGCGTCGCCATCGAAAAGGAGATCGCCCGCGGGGGCCAGGTGTTCTACCTGCACAACCGCGTCGAGACGATCGACCGCGCCGCCGAGCAGGTGCGCGACCTCGTGCCGGCCGCCCGCATCGTCGTCGGCCACGGCCAGATGAACGAACGCGAGCTCGAGAAGGTCATGCTGCGGTTCCTGGCCGGCGAGGCCGACGTGCTCGTCTCGACCTCGATCATCGAGAGCGGCATCGACATCCCCACCGCCAACACGCTGATCGTCGAGCGCGCCGACCTGCTCGGTCTCGCCCAGCTCTACCAGATCCGCGGACGGATCGGGCGCAGCGACCAGTACGCCTACGCTTACCTGCTCTACCCGAGCGAGGAGTACCTGACCGGCGACGCCGCCGCGCGCCTGCGCACGCTGTCCGACTACACCGAGCTGGGCTCGGGCTTCAAGATCGCCATGCGCGACCTGGAGATCCGCGGCGCCGGCAACCTGCTGGGCGACGAGCAGTCCGGCCAGGTGGCGGCCGTCGGCTTCGAGATGTACGCCCAGCTCCTCGAGGAGGCCGTCGCCCAGCAGCGCGGAGAGCCGCCAGTGGCCGTGTCGCCGGTGCGCCTCGAGATCCCGGTGACGGCCTACGTACCGCCCGACTACATCGCCTTCGAGGCTACCAAGATCGACGCCCACCGGCGCATCGCCCAAGCCGGCGACCCGCAGGCCCTGGACGAGGTGCGGGCCGAGCTCACCGACCGGTTCGGCACGCCGCCCGAGCCGGTCGAGAGCCTCCTGGCGCTGCAGTCGATACGCCTGAAGGCGGCGGCGCTGCGCGCCGCCGCCGTCGTCTATCGCGCCGGTCGCCTGCAGATCGAGGGACTGCGGCTGGACGACGAGTGGGCCGCCGCCGTGCGCGGCGCCGGAGAGGAGTACGCGTACTTCAAGCAGAAACATGTACTGGCCGCCCACAGGCGTGACGAATCTCTGCAGATCCTGCCCTGGGTCGGCTCCGTGCTCGATGCTATAATCGAGGTTCGCAATGCCTGACCCGCAAA
>CAVVVA010000012.1:0-20689 GCA_963751565.1 uncultured Actinomycetes bacterium
CGAGAGAGTTGCGAAAGGGTTGCGGATCGCCGGTCCCGTGGGGACCGGCGGTGGGACCACAGTGCGCAGCCCGTGGGACGGCGCCGAGGTCGCGACAATCGCAACGACCCGTCTCGACGAGGTCGACGTCGTGCTGGACAAGGCGGTCGCCGCCTTTGCCGAGTGGCGCTGGACGCCGGCCTGGAAGCGGGCTCAGGTCCTCGAGCGCACTTCGCACCTGCTCGACGACCACGCCGAAGAGGTCGCCCGGCTGATCGCCCTCGAGGGCGGCAAGCCGCTCAAGGACGCGCGCGTCGAGGCGCGGCGCGGCGCCTCGACGTTCCGCTGGGCGAGCGAAGAGGCGGGCACGGCCGGCGAGATCATCGAGATGGACGCCGACCAGACGGGCGAGAACCGGTTCGGCTGGACCATCCGCGAACCGCGCGGCGTGATCGTGGCGATCTCGCCGTTCAACTTTCCGCTCAACCTGGTTGCCCACAAAGTGGCGCCGGCGCTCGCCGCGGCCAACGTCGTGGTCCTCAAGCCGGCCTCCTCGACGCCGCTCACAGCGCTGCGTCTCGCGGAGTTCCTGACCGAGGCGGGTCTGCCCGAGAGCGTGCTGCAGGTCGTCGTCGCCCCCGGCGCCACCTGGGGACGAAGCTCGTCAAAGACGAACGGGTGAACATGGTGACCTTCACCGGCAGCCCGCCGGTCGGCCGGCAGATCGCCGGCGACGCCGGCATGAAGATGGTCACCCTCGAGCTGGGCAACAACTCGGCGACCATCGTCGACGACGACGCCGACCTCGACCTCGCGCTGCAGCGCGTGGTCGCCGGCGGGTTTTCGAACTCCGGGCAGACTGCATCTCGGTGCAGCGCGTAGTAGTCCACGAGAAGGTCTACGACGAGTTCCTCGCGGCGCTCGTGGCATCGGTCGAGGCGCTCAAGGTGGGCGACCCGCTCGACGAGACGACCGACGTGGCGGCGCTGATCGACGAGAAGGAGACGGAGCGCGTCAAGGCCTGGGTCGCCGAGGCGCTCGACCAGGGGGCGACGCTCGCGGCGGGCGGCATCGACGACGACGGCGGCCTGCGCCCGACTGTGCTGACCGACGTGACGCGCGACATGAAGGTCTGCGCCAGAGAGATCTTTGGTCCGGTGCTGGCCGTCATCAAGGCGCGCGACATCTGCGAGGCGATCGAGATCTCCAACGACAGCGAATTCGGCCTGCAGGCCGGCATCTTCACGCGCGACCTGAACAAGGCGCTCTACGCGGCGCGCCACCTCGAGGTCGGCGGCGTCATGGTGAACGAGGTGCCGACGTTCCGGGTCGATCACATGCCCTACGGCGGCATCAAGAGCTCCGGCATGGGCCGCGAAGGGGTCAGGTTCGCCATCGCCGAGATGACCGAGCTGAAGATGGTGATGATCCGCGAGATGGACTGGGGCAGCCCGGGATCGCCGCTCGCGGCCTGCCGGCGCGAGGGCATGTAGAGCGGCGCGATGGTAGCGTTGCGCCGCCGCCGGGTATCTCGGCGGTATCCGGGTAGTGCGCAAACCGACGACCGACAAGGGGTCACCATGATCAGCGCCCGCAATCAGCTCCCAGGCACCATCAAGTTCATCACGCTCGGCACCGTCATGGCCGAGGTGGTCATGGACGTCGGCGGCACCGAGGTCGTGGCCGCCATCACGCGCCACTCGGTGGAGAACCTCGGCCTCAAGGAAGGCGACCAGGTGAAGGCCGTCATCAAGGCCACCGAGGTGATGGTGCAAAAGTAGGACAAGTGGCGCGCGCGGCGCCCATCCGCGCGAGAGCCCGCCGTCGCGGCGCCGGCCCATCCGCGCGGCGAGCCCGCCGTCGCGGCGCCGGCCCATCCGTGTGACGGGTCGTAACGGGCGCGCTACACTGGTGTGCGTGAGCGCCACCTCCGCACGCCGCGTCGACTACCTGCGTCTCTCGGTCACCGACAGGTGCAACCTGCGCTGCGTCTACTGCATGCCCCCCGAGGGCGTGCCGTGGCGCGCGCCCGGCGAGATACTCTCGTACGAGGAGCTGCTGGCCTTTGCCACGGCCGCCGTGGCGGCCGGCATCACGAGGATCCGCGTAACGGGCGGCGAGCCGCTGGTGCGCAAGGGTCTGGCCGGCTTCGTCGCCCGGCTCGCCGACCTCGACGACCTCACCGACCTCTCGCTCACGACCAACGGCGTCCTGCTGCCGCGCTTCGCCGCCGAGCTGCGGGGCGCCGGCCTGCGGCGCGTCAACGTGAGCATCGACAGCCTGGACGAGGGCCGCTACGCGCGGCTGACCCGCGGCGGGCGCCTGGCCGACGCCCTCGCCGGCCTCGACGCTGCGCTCGCGGCGGGCTTCTCGCCGGTCAAGGTCAACGCCGTCCTGCTGGCCGGCGTCGAGGACGAGGTCGACGCGTTCGTCGAGCTCACCCGGCGGCGCGAGGTGCACGTCCGCTTCATCGAGTACATGCCGCTCGACCGCCGGCTGGCGGCCGAGCGCGACTTCGTGCCGGCCGGTTTTGTCCTCGAGCGCCTCCATGCCCATCATCACGTCGAGGCGGTCGACGGCCCGTTCGGCCTGGGGCCGGCGCGCTACTACCGTGTGCCCGGGGCGCCCGGCACGATCGGCTTCATCGCCGGCGTCTCCGACCATTTCTGCGCCTCCTGCAACCGGCTGCGGCTGATGGCCGACGGCCGGCTCAAGACCTGCCTGTTCTCGGCGCCCGAGCGCGAGACCGACGTGCGGCCGCTGATCGGCCGGCCGGCCGAGCTCTCGGCCGCCATCGCCGCGGCCATCGACGGCAAGAGCTTCGACCGCTCGGTCGAGGCGCGCGACGCCGGCCGGCGCATGTCGCAGATCGGGGGGTAGGATCTCATCGTGAGTGAGCTCTCACATCTGGACGACCGCGGTCGGGCGCGCATGGTCGACGTCGCCGGCAAGCCCGAGACCGAACGCGTCGCGCGCGCCGAGGCGAGCGTGATCATGGCGCCCGAGACGCTCGCCGCCCTGCGCGACGCGCGCCTGCCGAAGGGCGACGTGGTGGCCGCGGCGCGCCTGGCCGGCATCATGGCCGCCAAGCGCACGCACGAGCTCATCCCGCTCTGTCACCCGCTCTCGCTGTCGTATGCGGGAGTCGAGATCGAGGCCGACGAGGCCCTGCCCGGCGTGCGTGTGACCACCGAGATGCGCCTGGTCGGGCGCACCGGGGTGGAGATGGAGTCGCTGGTCGCCGCCGCGGTCGCCGCGCTCACCATCTACGACATGTGCAAGGCGATCGACCGCGGCATCGAGGTCACGGGCGTGCGGCTCCTCGAAAAGCGGGGCGGCGCGAGCGGCCACTGGCGGCGCGACGTGGAGGGCCGGTGAGCGCGCGGTCCGACGGGCGGCCGGGCGCCGGTCCGGCTCATCCGGCGGGCGGCGACGGCGCCGCGGCGCCGTCGCCGCCCGCCGGCGTGGTCGTCTCGGTCAACGTGGCCGCCCAGAAGGGCATGCGCAAGGAGCCCCGCGCCGAGATCCGTCTCGTCGCCGGTCACGGCGTCGAGGGCGACGGCCACGCGGGCCCGTGGCACCGGCAGGTGAGCCTCCTGGCGCGCGAGAGCATCGACACGATGCGCGCCAGGGGTCTCGACGTCGGCCCGGGCGACTTTGCCGAGAACGTCACCACCGAGGGGCTGGCCGTGGCCGAGCTGCCGCTCGGCACGCTCCTGCGGCTCGGCGAGTGTCTGGTCGAGCTGACGCAGATCGGCAAGGTCTGCCACGATCGCTGCGCGATCTATCGCGCCGCCGGCGACTGTGTCATGCCCCGCGAGGGCGTGTTTACGCGGGTGGTCGAAGGCGGGTCGCTGCGCGCCGGCGGCGAGGTCGTGGTCGTGGCGATCGGCGAGGGCGTGTCCGCCGCGGGCGCGACGTCCGAGCACGAGGCGCGCAGCCAGGTGACGCGGGGATGAGCGAAACGGTCGCCATTCGGGCGGTGGTGATCACGCTGTCCGACGCGGGCCACGCGGGCCTGCGCGCCGACGAGAGCGGCGCGGTGCTCGAGGGCCTGCTGAACGAGCTCGGCGCCGAGTACGTCGAACGGCTGCTGCTGCCCGACGAGCAGCAGCTGCTCAGCGAGAAGCTCATGCACTACGCCGACCGCACACCGGCCAACCTCATTCTCACCACGGGCGGGACGGGCTTCACGTCGCGCGACGTCACGCCCGAGGCCACGAAGGCAGTGTTCGACCGCGAGGCGCCGGGGTTCGCCGAAGCCATGCGCGCGGCGTCGCTGGCGGCGACGCCTCACGCCATGCTCTCGCGGGCGGTGAGCGGGCTGCGCGGCACCACCCTGATCATCAATTTCCCCGGCAGCCCGAAGGCCTGCAGGGAGCAGTTCGCGGTGATCCGCGACGCCCTGCCGCACGCTCTCGAGAAGCTCGCCGACCTGGGCGGCGACTGCGCTCGTCCTGCCGAGTAGCGCCGGCGCCGGCGGGCGGTGAGGGTCAGGCGGCGTCGCCCAGGACGATGGCGAGATAGGCGGCGATCGTGGCGTCGGCGTCCTCTACCTGCTGCCAATGGCCGGCGCTGAGCACCTCCCGGAGCTCGTCCACGCTCATCGCCAGCTCTGCCGCGGCCGCGGCGCGGGTCTCGTGCCGGCGCACGGTGCGCACCGCTTGCCACTCGGCGTCGCTGCGCGCCCGCACGAGAGGGTCGATCATGCCGCAGAAGGCGTTCAGCAGCAGGTCCCCGGCCTCACCGGTGCCGCTGTAGTGCACGAGACGGTCCTCGTGCCAGGCCGCGACGAAGGCGTCTTCGGCGGAGCCGTCGAGCGCCACGCCGACGCGCACCTGCAGCGGCGCGAGCAGCTCGCGCAGGACGCTCACGCACAAGGGCGCCTGGACCGCGTCGGTGAGCGCGCCGTACAACGCGTCGTCGTAGGCGACGACGAACGGCGCGGCGATCCCCGGCGCGAACAGCTGGTTCAGGCGGCGCACGGCCTCGCCGAGCGCGGGCAGCAGCGCCTCGGGTTTCTCGAGCTGTCGGGAGCCGATGACGTCGGCGTAGATCCGACCGTGCATGGGCGTCGTCTCCTCGTGACGTAGGCGGCCGTCGGCGTACTGTACGCCGACGGCCGCCCCATTCCTCTCGCCTTGCCGTCCGTCACACCGCGGGCGGGCTGCCGCGCGCCGCGGGCGGGCCGCCGTGCGCCGGGCGCCCGCACTCCGCACGCCGGCCGCCGCGCGCTTGGCGCCCGCGCTGCGCGCCGCGCCGTCGAGCCGTCGAACGAGTGACGCCTGCGACGGCGCAGGCTACATTGGGTCGTGCAGACCACTCGTCGCCGGGACCGTCGGGCGTCCGGTCGGTTACACTGGGCAATCGACCCGGGCAGGGAGTTGAGGCAGTGAGCAAAAGGGCCCAGAGGCGTCTGATCGTGGCCACCGTCGTCCTGGTCGCGGTCTTCGCCGTGGCGATGGTCTACGTCGTCGTCCACCAGGGAGCGTACTACCGGCAGGTCTCCGCTCTCACGGCCGCCGACAACGGTCGGAACGTCAAGGTCGGCGGGGCGGTCGTGGACGGCACCATCGTGCGCGACGCCTCGGGCGTGCACTTCGCGATCGAGGACCTCACCGGCCGGCCGACCACGGTGAAGGTCGACTACGCGGGGCAGATGCCGGCCACCTTCGCCGCCGGTGTGCAGGTCGTGGTCACCGGCAGGTTCGCGTGGGGCGGCGACCTGATCACGGCCGACCAGCTCGAGACCAAGTGTCCCTCGAAATACGAGGGCAAGGCGAGCCCTCTGCCGCAGCCGGGCACCGCCGAGTAGGGGCCGCTCCATGATCGTCGTCGGCCGTTTCGCCCTGGTCTGCTGCCTTGCGTTCTCGCTCGGCGCAGTCGCGCTGATCGCGCTCGGCGTCCGCCGGCACAGCCGTCACCTCATGCGCACGGGCTACCTGGCCGTCTACGGGCTGTTCTTCGCGGCCGTCGTAGCGAGCTCGGTGCTTCTCGCGGCCTTCGTCGGCCGCGACTTCTCGTTTGCCTACGTCGCCCAGAACTCGGCTGCGAGCCTGTCGGTTGTCTACCGCATCGCCGGCTTCTGGGCCGGCCAGCAGGGCTCGTTCCTGCTCTGGCTGCTCCTGCTCTCGGTCATCACGGTGGTGATCGCCCTGCGCAACGTCGAGTCCATCGAGCGCCTGACGGCCGCCGCGGTGGGCGTGCTCGCCGCCGTGGCGGCGTTCTTCTGCCTGCTCATGGTCGCAGACAAAGGATCGGACCCGTTCCTCGCCGCCCCCGCGGGGGCTGTGGGCCAGGGCCTGAACCCGCTGCTGCTGCACCCGGCCATGGTGCTGCACCCGCCGGCCCTCTTTGCGGCCTACGCCGGGCTCACGGTGCCGTTTGCCTACGCCACGGCGGCCCTGCTGGTCGGCAGCACCGAGCGCGACTGGGTGCTGGGCGCCCAGAGGTGGACGATCGCCGGCTGGGCTTTGCTGACGCTCGGCATCGGCCTCGGCGCCTGGTGGGCGTACGTGGTGCTCTCATGGGGCGGCTACTGGGGGTGGGACCCGGTCGAGAACACCTCGCTGATCCCCTGGCTCACGGCGACGGCGCTGCTTCACTCGATGACCCTCTACCGGCGGCGCGGCCTGTTGCGGCGCTGGACGCTGGCCCTCGCCTGCGCCACCTTCTGGCTGACGATCGTCGCCACCTGGACCACTCGCACGGGGCTGATCAGCTCCGTGCACGCCTTCGCGCGCAACGACACCCTGATCGTGATCCTCTCGACCCTGCTGGCCGTCGTCGCCGCCACGTCGGCCGGTCTGCTGGCCTGGCGCTGGCGGCGGTTCGGCGTTCAGCGGCAGGCCGTCTCGCTCACGCCGCGCGACGTCGCCCACGAGCTGACCAACGTGGCGCTCGCCGCGTTCGCCGCGGCGTTGCTCGTCGCCACCGTCGTTCTGCCGCTCACGACCGATCGGACGGTGGGCCCCGACACCTACCGGCTGTTCGCCGAGCCGCTCGGCGTCGCCGTGGTGGCGGCCGTCGCGCTGTGCCCGCTGCTCGGCCTGGGACGCGCCACCGGCTGGACCTTCCGGCGCGCCGTCCGCTGGCCGCTGCTCGCCGCGGCCGTCGCGCTGCCGCTGCTACTTTGGACCGGTGACTGGAGGTCGAGCCTCTTCGGCCTGGTCGGCCTCGAGGTTTGCTGCTTTGCCGCCGCGGCCGTCGTCACGTTCATCGGGGCGAGCGCGCGGCGGGCCGCCGGTGAGCAGGGACTGCTCACCGGCCTGCGCCGCACGCTCACGGGGAGTCGCACGCGCACCGCGGCCGTCGTGGCTCACTTCGGCGTGATCCTCGTGCTCGCCGGCCTGCTGGGCTCCAACGTCTACAGGATCGAGCGCAGCGCCTACATTCCCGCCAGGCCCGGCGCCACGGCGCAGGTGGCGGGCTACACGCTGCGCTTCACCGGCTATACCGGGGCCGCGGGGCCGCAGAGCTCGCAACGCTTCTACGCCCACTTCGTCGTTACGCGCGGTGGCCGGCGGGTCGGCCTGCTGGCGCCGCACACCGATGTCTATCCGCAGGCCGGGGCCGTCGATCGCGCGGTCATTCTGGGGAGTCTTGCCCGCGACCTGTTCGTCGTCGTCCAGGACCCGTTCGACTCGGCGAGCGCTCATCTGCGTCTGCAGCTCGACGTCTTTCCGCTGGTGCGCCTGCTGTGGGCGGGGGTCGTTCTGCTGGTTCTGGGCGCCGGCGTGTCGCTCTGGCCCCGGCGCGAGCGCGCGCCGGCCGGGGCGCTCGAACCGCTGTACGAAGGTCTCGAGCCGCGCGAGGCGACGCTCGAACCGCGCGACGAAGCCGTCGAAGGGAGGGCGTGATGGACTCCGGCGGTGGGTGCCCGGACGGCGGCGATCGCCGGCCCCACGCCGGCGGCGGCGACCCTCAGAGGGCGGAGATCCGCGTCGAGGGCCTGGGCAAGGCCTTCGGCCGGCGCGACGTGCTGCGCGACGTGTCGTTTACGGTCGCGCGAGGCGGCTTTCTCACCCTCTTCGGCCCCAACGGCGCCGGCAAGACGACCACGCTGCGCCTGGTGGCGACGCTGCTGCGCCCTTCGTCGGGCAGCGTCTCCGTCGCCGGCCACGACCTGAAGGACGACCCCATGCCCGTGCGCCGGGCGATCGGCTTCATCTCGCACAACCCGCTGCTCTACCGCGACCTCACGGCCCAGGAGAACCTGCGCTTCTACGCCGACATGTACGGCGTCGCCGACGCCGGGCGGCGCATCGGCGACCTGCTCGAGCGGGTCGAGCTCAGCCATCGCCGCTACGACGTGGTGAGCACGTTCTCGAAGGGCATGGTGCAGCGTCTCGCCATCGCCAGGGCGCTGCTGCACAAGCCCCGGGTGCTGCTGCTCGACGAACCTCACTCGGGGCTCGACGCGCACGCGGTCGACATTCTCGACGGCCTGCTCGACGAGATCCGCGCCGAGCACACCTTCGTCATGGCGACCCACAACCTGCGCCAGGGCCTCGAGCTCGCCGATCAGGTGATGATCCTGGACGCCGGCCGGGTGGTCTTTCGCCAGACCGGCCGCCTCTCGGCGGCCGACTTCGAGGCCGTCTACCGCGAGCACGTGCGCGAAGGGGCGCTGGTGTAGGGATGGGCCTGCGACAGTTCAGGGCCATGGTGCGCAAGGACATCGTCTCCGAGCTGCGCACCCGCGAGACGGTCGTCTCGATGTTCCTGTTCGTGGTGCTGGCCATCATCGTCTTTCACTACGCGTTCACGGTGTCGGGCGGCGGCGATCTCTCCCTGTACAGCGGCGGCATGCTCTGGGTGGTGTTCGTCTTCGGCGCCCTGCTGGGGCTCAACCGCTCGTTCGCCCACGAAAAGGACGAGGGCTGCCTCGACGGCCTGCTGCTCTGCCCGGTCGACCGCGTGACGATCTTCCTGGCCAAGATGACCGCCAATCTCATCTTCCTCGGACTCATCCAGGTGCTCGCGGTGCCCGTGTTCGCGCTGCTGCTAGCGTCGGGGCGGATCGCTGCGCACCTGCCGGCCTTCCTTGCCCTGATCGTGCTCGCCGACCTCGGCATCGCCGCGCTGGGGACGTTGCTCGCCACGATCTCCATGAACACCCGCGCCCGCGACCTGCTGCTGCCCATCGTGTTCCTGCCGCTCGCCATCCCGCTGCTGATCGCCGCCGCGTCGGGCACGAGCGCCGTCCTGTCGGACTCGGCGGGGTCTGTGTCGGTGCTCGGCAGGCTCGCGTTCCTGCTGGTATACGATGGCGTGTTCCTGGTGCTGGCCTACGGCACCTACGACGTCGCGATAGGAGAGTAGAGCGGTGGAGAGCGCCCCGACTGCCGCCGCCAGGGCCGTCGCCCGCCCGGCGGTCGCCGGCCTCGCCACCACGACCGCGATCCTGGCGGCCGCGGGCGTGGCTCTGGCCACCGGCCTGGTCGTGGGCTTCTGGATCGCGCCCACCGACGCCTCGACCCTCGGCTTCACCCAGAAGATCTTCTACTTTCACGCGCCGATCGCCGAGACCGCCCTGCTCGCCTACGGCGTGGCCTTCGTCGCCGCCCTGCTCTACCTGCGCCGCGGCGACGCGAGGTACGACCGGCTCGGCGTCGCCGCGGTGCGGCTCGGCCTGCTGTTCAGCCTGCTCGTCATGGTCACCGGCACGATCTGGGGCAGGGCCGCCTGGGGCGTCTGGTGGGCCTGGGAGCCGCGCCTGACCACCTTTCTCATCGCCTGTCTGGCGTACTGCGCGTACTTCGTGCTGCGCGGCGCCGTCGAAGACGAGTCGCGGCGCGCCACCTACGCCGCCCTGTTTGCCATCGTGGCCTTCGTCGACGTGCCGATCACCTTCTTTGCCACCCGCTTCCTGCCGGCGGGGCTGCACCCCGTCGTGCTCGGTCCTTCGGGCAGCGGCATGGACTACCGCGACCTGATCGCCTTTCTCATCAGCATGGCCGGCATGACCCTGCTGTTCGTCGGGCTCCTGCGCCTGGAGCTGGGCATCGAAGCCCTGCGCGAGGAGCTCCGGGAGCTCAAGTACCGTCTGGGGAGATGACCGATGCCGCTCGCCGAAGCCGTCAAGTACGTCGCCGCCGCCTACGGAGCCGTCCTGCTCGTGCTCATCGCGTACCTGGTCGTCGCCGGCCGCCGCATCGGGCGGCTGCAGCGCGAGGTGCGGGTGCTCGACGAGGAGCTCACCCGGCGCGAGGGCGGGGCGTAGCGCCCGGCGGGCGCTACGCCCCGCCCTCGCGCCGTACCTGCGACAAGCCGACCACCCTGCGAACGCGAAGGAGCCGCCAGCGTGACACACATCGAGGTCGTCGCCTTCTGGTCTGCCTTCCTGCTCTACGCGGGCGGTCTGGTCTGCTTTTTGTACTTCCTGTTCTCGCGGCGGGAGCTGCAGAACCGGCTCGGCCTGGCCTGCGTGGCCGCCGGCTGGGCGCTCGAGACCGTGACGCTCCTGCTGCGCTGGGCTCAGGCCGGGCATGTTCCTGTGGTGGGCGCCTACGAGTCGATGACCACGCTGAGCTGGGCCGTCGTGACCATCTACCTGGTCCTTGTGTGGCGCACGCGGGTCAAGGCGGTCGGACTGTACGTCACGGCGGCGGCGCTGCTCTTCCTGGCCATCGCCTGGAGCCGGTACGTGCCGCCCGAGCGCCTCGTGCCCGCGCTGCGGAGCGACATCGTCGTGATCCACGTGGCCGTCATCTTCACGGCGGTGGCGGCGTTCATCGTGGCCGGGGGAGCGGCGCTCATCTACCTGGTCGAGGACTTCGAGCTCAAGCGGCGCCATATCGGCCCGGTCCTCGGGCGGCTGCCCGCCCTGCGCACGCTCGACCAGCTCGTCGGCCACGCCGTGCTGTTCGGTCTGCCGCTCCTGTCGATGGGCATCGTGGCCGGCGTCATCCGCGCCGAGAAGTTCGGCGGCCGGCACTGGTGGCGCGACGCCGTCGTGCTGCTGGCGGTGGCTGCCTGGGTGATCTACGCCGGGTTCGCCTATGCGCGTCTGGCGTCGGGCTGGAGCGGGCGGCGCACCGCGTGGCTCGCGGTCGCCGGCCTGGTCTGCCTGCTCGCCATTCGCCTTGTGGCGGTGCCGTATCTGAGCGGATTCCACAGTTGGGGTAGATAGGTAGACGACATGCACCTGGTCGTGGTCGGCATATCTCACCGGACGGCGCCGCTCGAGCTGCGCGAGCGCCTCGTCCTGCCGCGCGGCGAGGCGGCGCGCCTGGGACGCCGCCTGCTCGGCTCCGACACGGTCGCCGAAGCCGTCGTGCTGTCGACCTGCAACCGCACCGAGGTCTACCTGTTCGCCGACGACACGAGCGCCGCCGAGCGACTCGCCTTCGCGCGGCTGGCCGAGCTCGGCGGCGTCGACGCCGCCGAGCTGCGCGCGGCCGCCTACACCACCCATGGCGACGCCGCCATCACCCATCTGTTCCGCGTGGCCGCGAGCCTCGACTCGATGGTCGTCGGCGAGGCGCAGATCCTCGCCCAGCTCAAGGACGCCTACCGGGCGGCCTGCGACGAGGGCTGCACGAGCACGGTCTTCAACAAGCTCTTCCGGCACGCCATCGAGGTGGGCAAGCGCGTGCGCACCGAGACGGCCATCGGCGAGCGGCCCGTATCGGTCAGCTCCGTCGCGGTCGACCTGGCGAGGCAGGTGCTCGGCAGGCTCGACCGGCGAGTCGTGCTCGTGCTCGGCGCCGGCGAGACGAGCGAGCTCACGGTCAAGCACCTGCAGGCGCAGGGCGCCGGCACGGTGGTCGTCGCCAGCCGGACGCTCGCCACGGCCGAGGAGCTCGCCGGCCGCTGCGACGGCCGCGCCGTCTGCTTCGACGAGCTCGATGCCCAGCTGGTCGCCGCCGACATCGTCATCTCCTCGACCGCGTCGCCGGGGTTCGTGATCGACCGCGCCCGCCTCGCCGAGGTCATGCGCCGTCGCCGGCGTCGCCCGATGTTCCTGATCGACATCGCCGTACCGCGCGACCTCGATCCCGACATCGGCCGCATCGCCGGGTGCTATCTGTACGACATCGACGACCTGAAGGGCGTGGTCTCCGCGAACCGCCGCGAGCGCGAGCGCGAGGTCGCGCAGGCCGAGCGCATCATAGGCGAGGAGCTCGCGCGCATGAACGACTGGCTGGCCGGTCTCGAGGTCGTGCCGACCATCGCCGCCCTGCGCAGCGCGGTCGACGGCATCCGCGAGGCTGAGCTGGCGCGGCTCGGCGGCAAGCTCGCCGAGCTTTCGCCCGCGCAGCGCGATCAGGTCGAACAGCTCACGGCGGCGATCGTGAGCAAGATCCTCCACGTGCCGACGGTACGCATGAAGGAGCTCGCCGCCGAGCGCGACGCCTACGTGTACGTCGATGCGCTGCGGCGCCTGTTCGACCTGGACGGCGCCGCGGCGGACTCGGCACCCGAGCGCGACGAGCGGCCGGCGCCCGAACACGATGAGCGGCCGGCGCGCTCCGCCGGCGAGGCTCTGAGCGACGGGACCTGGCAGGTGTCTTCGAGCGGCGGGTCGGCCGGGCAGTGAACGCCGCGCGCCTCGTCATCGGTTCGCGCGGCAGCGGGCTGGCGCTCGTCCAGGCCGGATGGGTGGCGGACCGCCTGCGCGCTGCGCACCCGGACCTCGAATTCACGATCGCGACGATCGCGACCGCCGGCGACAGGATCCTCGACGTGCCCCTGGCGAAGATCGGCGACAAGGGCCTGTTCACCAAAGAGCTCGAGACGGCCCTGCTCGACGGCCGCGTCGATCTGGCGGTGCACTCGGCCAAGGACCTGCCGACCACGCTGCCCGCCGGGCTGACCCTCGGCGCCTTCACGCGCCGCGAGGACGCGCGCGACGTGTTCGTCGCCGGCGCGACCGGGCGCCGCCCCGCGGGCTTGGCGGCGCTGCCGCCCGGCGCCCGGGTGGGCAGCTCGAGCCTGCGGCGCCGTTCGCAGCTCCTTGCGCTGCGGCCCGACCTGCGGCTCGTCGACCTGCGGGGCAACGTTGAGACGCGCCTGCGCAAGCTCGCCGACGAGGGTCTCGACGGGACCGTGCTGGCGGCCGCCGGCCTCTCGCGACTTGGGCACGGCGACCTCGCCGCCTTCGTCTTCGAGTACGAGCAGATGCTGCCGGCCGTCGGCCAGGGCGCGCTGGCGGTCGAGACGAGGGCGGGCGACGAGCGCGTTGCCGCGCTCGTCGCCCGCCTGAACGACCAACCGACCGCCCTGGCCGTGCGCGCCGAGCGCACCCTGCTCGCGGCGCTGGAAGGCGGCTGTCAGATACCGATCGGCGCCTACGCCGAGCTGCACCGCGGGTCGCGCGGCGGCGGGGCGCTGCCGAGCGGCGCCGCCGGGCGCCAAGGCGGCGAGCTCGTGCTGCGCGCCTTCGTCGGCTCGCTCGACGGCACGGTGACCGTGCGCGAGTCGATGACGGCGCCGGCCGACGAGCCGGAGGCGCTCGGCGAGGAACTCGCCGAGCGCCTCCGTGCGGCCGGCGCCGACCGCATCCTGGCGGAGCTGCGGGACGGCGGGAACACGATTGCCGGTCCCCCGGTCGCCGAAGGCCCTGTCCCCGGAGGCGCGCGGTGACGCCGCTCGGCCGCATCGCCCGGCGGGGACCGGCCGGGCGAGCCACACCGGCCGCTCGCCGGGCGCACCGTGGTCGTGACGCGTCCGCGCGGCCAGGCCGGAGGCCTGGCCGCGCTCCTCGAGGAGGCCGGCGCCCGGGTGCTGTCGTGCCCGGTCATCGAGATCGTCCCGCTCGGTCTGACCGACGAGCTGCGGGCGGTGATCGAACGGCTCGACAGCTACGAGACTGTGATCTTCACGAGCGCGAACGGCGTGACCGCCTTCTGCGATCGCCTGGTCGACTGCGGCCGGGAGCCTGCGGCGCTCGCGGCGTACGAGCTGGTCGCCATCGGGCCGGCTACGGCGCGGGCCCTCGAGGAGCGGGGGCTGCTGCCCGGTCTCGTGCCCGAGGAGTACGTCGCCGAGGGCGTGATCACGGCGCTCGACGACCGGGCCCGGCGTCTGGCCGGCCGGCGGGTGCTGCTGCCGCGCGCCCGTGAGGCGCGGCCGGTGCTGCCCGACGAGCTGCGCCGGCGCGGCGCCGAGGTCGACGTGGTGACGGTTTACGACACCGTGCCGGCCGCGTCGCTGCCCTGCCCGGCCGCCGAGGTCGAGGCGGCCGACTACATCGCCTTCACGTCGAGCTCGACCGTCCGCTGCTTCGTGGCGCTGATGGGCGCCGCCGACCTGGCGGCTCGCCTGCGCACGGTCAGGCTCGCGTCGATCGGGCCGGTGACCAGCGCGACGCTGCGCGAGCTGGGCCTGCCCGTGGCCGTCGAGGCCGGCGTCTTCAGCGCAGCCGGCCTCGCGGCGGCGCTCGCGTCCGACGCTGCCGCAGGACGACCGTGATGCCGGAAGACGACCATGATGCCGGCAGGCGACCACGCCGCCGGAGGACGACCGTGACGCCGCATCGCCGGGCCATCCCGGGTACACTTGACCCGTGACCGCGCCGCGCTCCATCTGCTTTCTGTCCGACTACGGCTACGAAGACGACTTCGCCGGCACGTGTCGCGGCATCATCGCGCGCTTCGCGCCCGACGTGCAGGTCATCGACGTCACGCACGGCATCGTCCGCCACGACCTGCTCGGCGCGGCCTTCGTGCTACGCAACACGGCGCGCTACATGCCCGACGGCGCCGTCCACCTGGCGGTGGTCGACCCGGGCGTCGGCGGGCCGCGCCGGGCGATCGTCCTGCGCTCGGCTCACGACCGTTTCTTCGTGGGCCCCGACAACGGCATGCTCGTGCTGGCCGCCGAAGCCGACGGCGGCATCGCCGGCGCCTGGGAGATCGCCAACGAGGAGCTTTTCCTCAAGCCGCTGTCGGCGACCTTCCACGGGCGCGACATCTTCGCGCCGGTGGCGGCCCGCCTGGCCACCGGCCTGGCGCCGGCGCGGCTCGGTCCCGCGATCGACCCCGCCGGTCTGGTGCGCCTCGAGATCCCGCCGCCGCGCGCGACCAAGCGCGGCCTGCGCGCCACGGCCGTGCTGATCGACCGCTTCGGCAACGTCGCCCTCAACCTCCAGGCCGAGCGCCTGGATCAGGCCAAGCTCGGCGACCCGATCGAGCTGGTCTGCGGCGGGGAACGCTACCTGGCGCGCCTGGCGCGCTCGTTCGTCGAGGTGCGGCCCAGCGACATCATGGTGCTGGTCGACAGCTACGGCCAGGTGGCGCTGGCGGTGAATACCGGCTCGGCCGAGGAGGTCCTCGGCCTGGCGCCGGGCGACGTCGTGGAGTTGCGTCGCCTATCGTGACCGGGTATCATACCCCCTCGCGCTTCCAAGGAGTTTCCGCGTGAAGACCTTCGTTGCCAAGCCGGCGACAATCGAGAAGAAGTGGCTGGTCGTCGACGCCGACGGCCAGACTCTGGGCCGCCTGTCGACCGTCGTGGCCGACGCCCTGCGCGGCAAGCGCAAGGTCACCTACACGCCCAACATCGACACCGGCGACTTCGTGGTCGTCGTCAACGCCGAGAAGATCGTCGTCACCGGCAACAAGCTCGACGACAAGATCTACTGGCGGCATTCGGGGTATCCCGGCGGCATCAAGGGCGAGCCGCTCAAGAACCTGCTGGCGCGCCGCCCCGAAGAAGTCGTGCGCCGTGCGGTCAAGGGCATGCTGCCGCACAACCGCCTGGGGGCTGCCCAGCTGCGCAAGCTCAAGATCTACGCCGGTCCTGAGCATCCGCACGTCGCTCAGCATCCCGAACCGCTCGCGATCAAGGAGTAGGACGCGTGGCCTCAGTCACCTACACCGGCACCGGCAGGCGCAAGACCAGCGTCGCGCGCGTCATTCTCACCCCCGGCGTGGGCCGCGTGGTCGTCAACGGCAAGGAGCTCGACGACTACTTCGGCCGGCGCGTGCTGCAGACCATCGCCGTCATGCCCTTCGAGGCCACCCACACGCAGGCCAAGTTCGACGTGCGCGTCAACGTGGTCGGCGGCGGCATGGCCGGCCAGGCCGGCGCCATCCGTCACGGCATCGCCCGGGCGCTCATCGTGGCCGACGAGAACCTGCGCACGCCGCTCAAGCGGGCGGGCTTTCTCACGCGCGATGCGCGCGTGAAGGAACGCAAGAAGGCCGGCCTCAAAAAGGCCCGCAAGCGCCCGCAGTTCTCCAAGCGCTAGCCCGCGACCTCTTTCGTCATCGTGCTTCGCCCGCCGCCGGCGTCTCCGTGCGTTCACATGTCGTTCTCGCCGCCACCTGCGGGCGTCCGCACCCCGTTCTCGCTGTCGCTGCCTGCGGGCGTTCCCAACGCGTTCTCGCCGCCGCTGTCGCGCCCGGCCCGTTTGCCGCTCGCCCGGGCCCGGCGTAGCATGGCCAGCGTGCTGAGCCGACCCGCATCCCAGAGGCAGTCGTAACCGTGGCGCTCTTCGGCACCGACGGCATCCGCGGCCTGGCCGGCGAGGAGCTCACGCCCGAGCTCGCCCTGCAGGTCGGCCGGGCGGCCGCGTATGTGCTGGCCCGGCACCGCGGCCCCGGCCCCCTGTTTCTGATCGGCCGCGACACGCGCGTTTCGGGCGCCATGCTCGAGGCGGCGCTGGTGGCCGGCATCACCAGCGGCGGCGGCTCGGTTGAGATCGCCGGGGTGATCCCCACGCCGGGGCTGGCGGCGCTCGTGCTGGAGCGCGGCGCCGACGCCGGCGTGGTCGTGTCGGCCTCGCACAACCCCTTCGCCGACAACGGCATCAAGTTCTTCAGCCACCTCGGCCTCAAGCTCTCCGACGACGAAGAAGCCGAGATCGAGGAGCACGTCGGCCGCCACGACCTGGTCTCGCTGCAGGGCGAGCAGATCGGTCGCGCCGAGGTCGTCGAAGGCGCCGTCGAACGCTACGTCTGGGGCGTCGTCAAGCGCATCCCGCTCGACCTGTCGGGCCTGCGCATCGCCGTCGACTGCGCCAACGGCGCGATGTTCCGCGCGGCCCCGCTGGCCCTGAGCGAGTCGGGCGCCGACGTCGTGCTGCTGTGCACCGAGCCCGACGGGCTCAACATCAACCACCGCTGCGGCTCGACCCATGTCGAGGCGCTGCAGGAGCTCGTGCGGGCCGACGGCTTCGACCTGGGCCTGGCCTTCGACGGCGACGGCGACCGCGTGCTGGCCGTCGACGCCCGCGGCGCTCTGGTCGACGGCGACTTCGTCATCGCCATCCTCGCCAAGCATCTCAAGAGCAAGGGCCTGCTGCGCGGCGACACGGTCGTCACGACCGTCATGACCAACCTCGGCTTTCACCTGGCCATGCGGCGCGAGGGCATAGCCGTGGTCACCACCGCGGTCGGCGACCGCTACGTGATCGCCGAGATGCTCGAGCACGACTACGTGCTCGGCGGCGAGCAGTCGGGCCACATCATCAACCGCGACGTCTCCACCACCGGCGACGGCCTGGCAACGAGCCTGCTCCTGCTGCAGGCGCTCGGCGAGATGGGCCTGCCGCTGCACGAGGCGGCGGCGATCATGGAGCGGCTGCCGCAGAGGCTCGTCAACGTGCGGGTGCGCGACCGCGAGGCGCTCGAAGGCGCCGCGGCCGTCTGGGCGGCGGTCGAGCGCGAGACCGAGCGCCTGGCCGGCGTCGGCCGCGTGCTGGTGCGGCCGTCGGGCACCGAACCCCTCGTGCGCGTCATGGCCGAAGCGACCACGCAGGACGAGTGCGACGCCGTCTGCGGCCGCATCGTCGCGGTCGTCGAGGAGCAGCTGGGGGCCGAGCGCGGCTAGCGAGAGTGGGAGCTTCCTGTGGAAATCTGGTCAGGCCCGCTTGCCGGCCGGCCACGGGGGGCTGCGAAGTGCTCGTCGCGTGCGCCGATGGGGTACAATGCCCTGACATCGACGGGGAGGTGCGATCGGTCGCAAGAAAGTCAGTCCACTGGGCGCAGCAGCGGGTGAGAGCCTCAAGAGACGAACACCAGCGCCAGACCCCCGGCACGAGCAGTGCCGGCGGGTGACGAGGCGGAGGTTCATCGAAGTCTTCGGCGGATGCCTCCCGGCCCGACACGGTCGTGATCGAACCGACAAACCCCACCGGCAACGGTGGCCACAAAGCGGTTCGAGCGTGTCGCTCTCACCACCGCGCGCCCGTTTCGAAACGAAGCGAGGTCACATGTGCGGCATCGTAGGCTACGCCGGTCGTCGGCCCGGCAAGCCGATCATCCTCGACGGTCTGCGGCATCTCGAGTATCGCGGCTACGACTCGGCGGGCATCGCCCTGATGGTCGACGGCGGCATCGACGTGGTGCGCTCGGTCGGCAACCTCGACGCGCTGGTCGCGGCGGCGGGCGGCAACGACTCGCAGGCCGTCGTGGGCCTCGGGCACACCCGCTGGGCCACCCATGGGCGGCCCTCGCACGACAACGCCCATCCCCACGACGACTGCACCGGACGCGTCTCGATCGTCCTGAACGGCATCATCGAGAACTACAAGGAGCTGCGCGCCGAGCTGGCGCAGCGCGGCCACACCTTCACCTCGCAGACCGACGCCGAGGTCGTGGCCCACCTGATCGAAGAGGAGATCGGCGGCGGACTGGCGCCCGCCGTGCGGGCGACGGTCCGCCGCCTCGACGGCAACTACGCCTTCTGCGCCGTCTCGCTCGACGAGCCGCAGCTCATCGTCGGCACGCGCCACGAAGCGCCGCTCGTGGTCGGCCTGGGCGACGACGAGACCTTCATCGCCTCGGCCATCCCGGCGTTCCTGGCGCACACGCGCCGCGTCCTGGTGTTGGACGACGGCGATGTCGTCTCGCTCTCCGCCGAGGGAGCCGCCGTGACCGACGCCGCGGGCGCCCCGGTCGAGCGCGAGGAGGGCGAGGTCACCTGGGACGCCGACGCCGCCGAAAAGGGCGGCTACGAGACGTTCATGATCAAGGAGATCCACGAGCAGCCGCAGGCGATCGCCGACACGCTGGCCGGGCGGCTGCGCGACGACGGCGAGGTCGACCTCTCCGAGGTCGACCTCTCAGACGACCTCCTGCGCCGCCTGCGCCGCGTGCTGATCATCGGCTGCGGCACCTCGTACCACGCCGGCCTGATCGCCTCGTATGCGATGGAGTCGTTCACCGGGTTGCCGGTGCAGCTCGACCTGGCCAGCGAGTTCCGCTACCGCAACCCGGTGCTCGGCGACGACGTCCTGGTGATCGGCATCACCCAGTCGGGCGAGACCCTCGACACCCTGGCCGCCATGCGGCTCGCCCGCGAGGCCGGCGCTCCCGTGCTGGCGCTCACCAACATCATGGGCAGCCAGGCCACCCGCGAGGCCGACGCCGTCCTGTTCACGCGCGCCGGCCTCGAGATCGGCGTGGCGGCCACCAAGACGCACGTCGCCCAGATCGCCGCGCTGCTGCTGCTCACGCTGCACATCGCCCGGGTGCGCGGCACGCTCTCAGACGACGAGCGCCAGCAGGCCGGACTCGAGCTCTCCGAAGTGCCGGCCCTGGTCGAGGAGTGCCTCTGGGCCAACCCCCAGGTCGAAGAGATCGCCCGGCGCTACTGCGGGGAGTCGTTCTTTTTGTACCTCGGCCGTCACATCGGCTACGGCGTGTGCCTCGAGGGCGCCCTCAAGCTCAAGGAGATCGCCTACATCCCGACCGAGTCGTATGCCGCCGGCGAGATGAAGCACGGGCCCATCGCCCTGCTCGACAACGGCTCGCCGGTCGTGGTGGTGGCCAACGACGGACCGGTCTACGCGAAGGTCGTCTCCAACATCGAAGAGGTGCGCGCTCGCGGCGCCGACGTGATCGCCGTGGCAAGCGAGGGCAACGACGCGATCGAGGAGATCGCCGCCGCCGTGCTGCGCATACCGCGCTGCGACCCGGTGGTGGCCGCCATGGTGGCGATCGTGCCGCTCCAGCTGCTGGCCTACCACATCGCCTGCCTGCGCGGCCTGAACGTCGACCAGCCGCGCAACCTCGCCAAGACCGTCACCGTCGAGTGAGGCCGCCGTCTCTGCCGGCGGGCGTCGCGGGCGTGGGCATCGACGCCGTCGAGGTCGAGCGCCTGCGACGACTGCTCGAGCGCTTGCCGCGCGCCCGCGAACGCCTTTACTCTGACCAGGAGCGCGCCTACGCCGAGCGCTTCGCCGACCCGTACCCGCGCTACGCCGCCCGCTTTGCCGCCAAGGAAGCGGTCGGCAAGGCGCTGGGGATCGGCATCATCGGCTTCGTGTGGCGCGAGATCGAGGTGCTGTCGGGCGGCAAGCCGCGGGTGGCGCTGCACGGCCGCGTCGCGGAGATAGCGCGACGATTGGGCGTGACGAGGGTAGAACTGTCTCTGAGCCACACGGCCGGCATGGCCCACGCCATGGCGGTCGCGGTGCGCGATACGGCCGGCCCGACGCCCGGCAACCAGGTGCCGCCGGCCCCGCCGGGCGGCGGCCACGAAGAAGGCGAGGGAGGATGACGATGCTCGAGTCGCTGTCGGTCGGCCTGCTCACGGCCGAGAAGATGCGCGCCACCGACGCGGCGGCGATCGAGGGGCTCGGCATTCCCGGCGGCCACCTCATGGAGCGCGCCGGCGTGGCGGTGGCCCGCGAGCTCATGCTGGCCTTCGAGCCCGAGAGCGTCGTGATCTACGCGGGCAAGGGCAACAACGGCGGCGACGGCTTCGTCGTGGCCCGCGAGCTGTTCAACGCCGGCGTCGACGTGACCGTGCACGC
>CAVVVA010000013.1:0-99481 GCA_963751565.1 uncultured Actinomycetes bacterium
GCGCCGGGTGAGCTCCTCGTCGAGCACCCGCACCTCGCGCTGCAGCCGCCCGATGCGCCGGCCGGCGACGACCAGGTAGGCGATGAGCACGAGCAGGACGGCTCCGTAGGCGGCGGCGACGTACTTGACGGCTTCGGCGAGCGGCATCGGTCATCTCCCCAGACGGTACTTGAGCTCCCGGAGCTCCTCGCGCAGGGCCTCGATGCCCAGCTCCAGGCGCAGGAGCCCGACGAACAGCAGGGTCATGCCGGCCATGCTGATGAGAAAGGCGATCAGGTCGCGGTAGTCCATGCCGCTGCCCGAAGGACCGAGCACGACGGGGTGCAGCCCCGCCGGCAGGAAGCGGGTGGCAAAGAAGGTGATCGGCACGTCGACGAAGGCCACGATGGCAAACAGGGCGGCGTAGGTGGCGCGCCGCGACTCGTCTTCGACGGCGCCGCGCAGCACGAAGTACGCGCAGTACGCCAGACAGGCGATGAGAAAGGTGGTCAGGCGCGGCTCCCAGGCCCACCAGACGCCCCAGGCGGCCCTGCCCCAGATCGTGCCGGTGACCATGACGAGCAGGCTGAACAGCAGGCCGAGCCGCACCGCGGCGACGCCGAGCCGGTCGTACCTCGCGTCGCCGCGGCGCAGGTAGAGCAGGGCGGCGACGAAGGCCACGCCGTAGGCGAGCAGGGCGGTCTCGGCGATCGGCGCGTGAAAGTAGAAGATCTTCTGGGTGAAGCCGAGGGTCGAGGCGTCGGTGGGCGCGATCCAGAAGCCCACGACCAGGCCGGCGGCCAGAGCCACGCCGGCGGCCGCCAGGATCGCGGTCGTGGTGGCGAGGCCGGCGACCGCCGGGCGGGCGACGGCCCTGGCGGCGGCAGTCGGGGCGCTCTCCACCGCTCTACTCTCCTATCGCGACGTCGTAGGTGCCGTAGGCCAGCACCAGGAAGACGCCATCGTATACCAGCAGGAACGCGAGCCTGCCGAGCACCGACACAGACCCCGCCGAGTCCGACAGCACGGCGCTCGTGCCCGACGCCGCGGCGATCAGCAGCGGGATGGCCAGCGGCAGGAACACGATGGGCAGCAGCAGGTCGCGGGCGCGGGTGTTCATGGAGATCGTGGCGAGCAACGTCCCCAGCGCGGCGATGCCGAGGTCGGCGAGCACGATCAGGGCAAGGAGGGCCGGCAGGTGCGCAGCGATCCGCCCGGACGCGAGCAGCAGCGCGAACACGGGCACCGCGAGCAGCTGGATGAGACCGAGGAAGATGAGATTGGCGGTCATCTTGGCCAGGAAGATCGTCACGCGGTCGACCGGGCAGAGCAGCAGGCCGTCGAGGCAGCCCTCGTCCTTTTCGTGAGCGAACGAGCGGTTGAGCCCCAGCAGGGCGCCGAAGACGAACACCACCCAGAGCATGCCGCCGCTGTAGCAGGGAGAGATCGCCGCCGCCGGACACCGTGAACGCGTAGTGAAAGACGATCATGGCCAGCACCACGAACAGGAACATCGAGACGACCGTCTCGCGGGTGCGCAGCTCGGAGACGATGTCCTTGCGCACCATGGCCCTGAACTGTCGCAGGCCCATCCCTACACCAGCGCCCCTTCGCGCACGTGCTCGCGGTAGACGGCCTCGAAGTCGGCCGCCGAGAGGCGGCCGGTCTGGCGAAAGACCACCCGGCCGGCGTCCAGGATCATCACCTGATCGGCGAGCTCGAGGCCCTGGCGCAGGTTGTGGGTCGCCATGACGAAGGTGTGCTCGGCGCGGATCTCGTCGAGCAGGCCGTCGAGAATGTCGACCGCGTGCGCGTCGAGCCCCGAGTGAGGTTCGTCGAGCAGCAGCACCCGGGGCTTGTGCAGCAGCGCCCTGGCGATGGCGAGACGCTGCACATGCCCTTGGAGAACGTGCTCACCACGTCGTAGCGGCGATGGCTGAGCTCGACCCGCTCGAGCAGGTCGCCGATGCGCCGCCCGGCGTCGGCGACGCCGTACATGTCGGCGTAGAAGCGCAGGTTCTCCTGGGCCGTCAGGTCGCGGTAGAGCAGCGGGTTGTGCGAGATGAAGCCGATCGCCCGGCGCACCGGCATGGGGTCGTCTTTCAGGTCGTGGCCGGCGACGGAGACGCTGCCCGACGAAGGGCGCAGCAGCGTCGCCACCAGGCGCAGCGTGGTCGTCTTGCCGGCGCCGTTGGGGCCGAAGAGGGTGAGAAAGCCGCCTCGCGCGACCGTAAACGACACGTCGCGCAGCACGTCGCGCCGGCCGAAGGCCTTGCCCAGGCCCTCGACGCGGATCTCCGCCCTCTGAGGGTCGCCGCCGCCGGCGTGGGGCCGGCGATCGCCGCCGTCCGGGCACCCACCGCCGGAGTCCATCACGCCCTCCCTTCGACGGCTTCGTCGCGCGGTTCGAGCGTCGCCTCGCGCGGCTCGAGACCTTCGTACAGCGGTTCGAGCGCCCCGGCCGGCGCGCGCTCGCGCCGGGGCCAGAGCGACACGCCGGCGCCCAGAACCAGCAGAACGACCCCCGCCCACAGCAGGCGCACCAGCGGAAAGACGTCGAGCTGCAGACGCAGATGAGCGCTCGCCGAGTCGAACGGGTCCTGGACGACGACGAACAGGTCGCGGGCAAGACTCCCCAGAATGACCGCGCGATCGACGGCCCCGGCCTGCGGATAGACATCGGTGTGCGGCGCCAGCAGGCCGACCCGCCGGCCACCGCGCGTAACGACGAAGTGGGCGTAGAAGCGTTGCGAGCTCTGCGGCCCCGCGGCCCCGGTATAGCCGGTGAAGCGCAGCGTGTAGCCCGCCACCTGCGCCGTGGCGCCGGGCCTGGCGGGAATGTAGGCGCTGCGCTCGATCCTGTAGACGTTGGAGCCCAGCAGGCCGGCGAGCACGAGGATGACGCCGAAGTGAGCCACGCAGGCGGCGGTGCGCGTGGGGTGCGTGGCGAGCGTGCGGCGCAGGCCGGTGAGCAGTCCCTGCTCACCGGCGGCCCGCCGCGCGCTCGCCCCGATGAACGTGACGACGGCCGCGGCGGCAAAGCAGCAAACCTCGAGGCCGACCAGGCCGAAGAGGCTCGACCTCCAGTCGCCGGTCCAAAGCAGCAGCGGCAGCGCGACGGCCGCGGCGAGCAGCGGCCAGCGGACGGCGCGCCGGAAGGTCCGGCCGCCGGCGCGGCCCAGGCCGAGCAGCGGGCACAGCGCGACGGCCGCCACCACGGCGACGCCGAGCGGCTCGGCGAACAGCCGGTAGGTGTCGGGGCCCACCGTCCGATCGGTCGTGAGCGGCACGACGACGGTGGCGACGAGCAACGCCGCGGCGAACACGGCGAGCGCCACGTTGGTCAGCTCGTGGGCGACGTCGCGCGGCGTGAGCGAGACGGCCTGCCGCTGAACGCCGAACCGCCGCCAGCGCCAGGCCAGCAGACCGGCCGACGTGACGGCGACGACGACCAACAGCGTCGAGAGGATCACGATCAGGGTGTCGTTGCGCGCGAAGGCGTGCACGGAGCTGATCAGCCCCGTGCGGGTGGTCCAGGTGGCGACGATCGTCAGCCAGAAGGTGGCGCAGGCGAGGGCCAGCGTCCAGCGCCGCAGCACGCCGCGCTGCCGGTAGAGGGTCATCGAGTGCAGCAGCGCCGTCGCCGTGAGCCAGGGGATCAGCGAGGTGTTCTCGACCGGGTCCCACCCCCAGTAGCCGCCCCATGAGAGCACCACGTACGCCCACCAGGCGCCGAGGCCGATGCCGAGCGTCAGCAAAGCCCAGCCGGCGATCGTCCACCTCTGGGCGCCCAGCACCCAGTCGCGCTCGGTGCTGCCGACCAGCAGGGCCGCCGTGGCGTAGGCAAACGGCACCGTGAGCCCGGCGTAGGCCGCAAAGAGGGCCGGCGGGTGCAGCACCATGGCCGGGTGCAGCAGCAGCGGGTTCAGGCCCTGGCCCACGGCCCCCGCGGGGGCGGCGAGGAACGGGTTCGATCCCTTGTCTGCGACCATGAGCAGGCAGAAGAACGCCGCCACGGCGGCGAGCACGCCCACCGCGGCGGCCGTCAGGCGCTCGATGGACTCGACGTTGCGCAGGGCGATCACCACCGTGATGACCGAGAGCAGGAGCAGCCAGAGCAGGAACGAGCCCTGCTGGCCGGCCCAGAAGCCGGCGATGCGGTAGACGACCGACAGGCTCGCAGCGGAGTTCTGGGCGACGTAGGCAAACGAGAAGTCGCGGCCGACGAAGGCCGCGAGAAGCACCGAGCTCGCTACCACGGCCGCGAAGAACAGCCCGTAGACGGCCAGGTAGCCCGTGCGCATGAGGTGGCGGCTGTGCCGGCGGACGCCGAGCGCGATCAGCGCGACCGCGCCGAGCGAGAACGCAAGGCAGCAGACCAGGGCGAAGCGGCCGACGACGATCATGGAGCGGCCCCTACTCGGCGGTGCCCGGCTGCGGCAGAGGGCTCGCCTTGCCCTCGTATTTCGAGGGACACTTGGTCTCGAGCTGGTCGGCCGTGATCAGGTCGCCGCCCCACGCGAACCTGCCGGTGACCACGACCTGCACACCGGCGGCGAAGGTGGCCGGCATCTGCCCCGCGTAGTCGACCTTCACCGTGGTCGGCCGGCCGGTGAGGTCCTCCATCGCGAAGTGCACGCCCGAGGCGTCGCGCACGATGGTGCCGTCCACGACCGCCCCGCCGACCTTGACGTTCCGACCGTTGTCGGCGGCCGTGAGAGCGGAGACCTGCCGGTAGTACGCTCCCTGGTGGACGACGACGTAGACCATCGCCACGGCGAAGACCGCGACCAGGACGACGGTGGCCACGATCAGACGCCTCTGGGCCCTTTTGCTCACTGCCTCAACTCCCTGCCCGGGTCGATTGCCCAGTGTAACCGACCGGACGCCCGACGGTCCCGGCGACGAGTGGTCTGCACGACCCAATGTAGCCTGCGCCGTCGCAGGCGTCACTCGTTCGACGGCTCGACGGCGCGGCGCGCAGCGCGGGCGCCAAGCGCGCGGCGGCCGGCGTGCGGAGTGCGGGCGCCCGGCGCACGGCGGCCCGCCCGCGGCGCGCGGCAGCCCGCCCGCGGTGTGACGGACGGCAAGGCGAGAGGAATGGGGCGGCCGTCGGCGTACAGTACGCCGACGGCCGCCTACGTCACGAGGAGACGACGCCCATGCACGGTCGGATCTACGCCGACGTCATCGGCTCCCGACAGCTCGAGAAACCCGAGGCGCTGCTGCCCGCGCTCGGCGAGGCCGTGCGCCGCCTGAACCAGCTGTTCGCGCCGGGGATCGCCGCGCCGTTCGTCGTCGCCTACGACGACGCGTTGTACGGCGCGCTCACCGACGCGGTCCAGGCGCCCTTGTGCGTGAGCGTCCTGCGCGAGCTGCTCGCGCCGCTGCAGGTGCGCGTCGGCGTGGCGCTCGACGGCTCCGCCGAAGACGCCTTCGTCGCGGCCTGGCACGAGGACCGTCTCGTGCACTACAGCGGCACCGGTGAGGCCGGGGACCTGCTGCTGAACGCCTTCTGCGGCATGATCGACCCTCTCGTGCGGGCGCGCAGCGACGCCGAGTGGCAAGCGGTGCGCACCGTGCGCCGGCACGAGACCCGCGCCGCGGCCGCGGCAGAGCTGGCGATGAGCGTGGACGAGCTCCGGGAGGTGCTCAGCGCCGGCCATTGGCAGCAGGTGGAGGACGCCGACGCCACGATCGCCGCCTATCTCGCCATCGTCCTGGGCGACGCCGCCTGACCCTCACCGCCCGCCGGCGCCGGCGCTACTCGGCAGGACGAGCGCAGTCGCCGCCCAGGTCGGCGAGCTTCTCGAGAGCGTGCGGCAGGGCGTCGCGGATCACCGCGAACTGCTCCCTGCAGGCCTTCGGGCTGCCGGGGAAATTGATGATCAGGGTGGTGCCGCGCAGCCCGCTCACCGCCCGCGAGAGCATGGCGTGAGGCGTCGCCGCCAGCGACGCCGCGCGCATGGCTTCGGCGAACCCCGGCGCCTCGCGGTCGAACACTGCCTTCGTGGCCTCGGGCGTGACGTCGCGCGACGTGAAGCCCGTCCCGCCCGTGGTGAGAATGAGGTTGGCCGGTGTGCGGTCGGCGTAGTGCATGAGCTTCTCGCTGAGCAGCTGCTGCTCGTCGGGCAGCAGCAGCCGTTCGACGTACTCGGCGCCGAGCTCGTTCAGCAGGCCCTCGAGCACCGCGCCGCTCTCGTCGGCGCGCAGGCCCGCGTGGCCCGCGTCGGACAGCGTGATCACCACCGCCCGAATGGCGACCGTTTCGCTCATCCCCGCGTCACCTGGCTGCGCGCCTCGTGCTCGGACGTCGCGCCCGCGGCGCATACGCCCTCGCCGATCGCCACGACCACGACCTCGTCGCCGGCGCGCAGCGACCCGCCTTCGACCACCCGCGTAAACACGCCCTCGCGGGGCATGACACAGTCGCCGGCGGCGCGATAGATCGCGCAGCGATCGTGGCAGACCTTGCCGATCTGCGTCAGCTCGACCAGACACTCGCCGAGCCGCAGGAGCGTGCCGAGCGGCAGCTCGGCCACGGCCAGCCCCTCGGTGGTGACGTTCTCGGCAAAGTCGCCCGGGCCGACGTCGAGACCCCTGGCGCGCATCGTGTCGATGCTCTCGCGCGCCAGGAGGCTCACCTGCCGGTGCCACGGGCCCGCGTGGCCGTCGCCCTCGACGCCGTGACCGGCGACGAGACGGATCTCGGCGCGGGGCTCCTTGCGCATGCCCTTCTGGGCGGCCACGTTGACCGAGACGACCACGCCGGCGGGCGGCGACGGCGCCGCGGCGCCGTCGCCGCCCGCCGGATGAGCCGGACCGGCGCCCGGCCGCCCGTCGGACCGCGCGCTCACCGGCCCTCCACGTCGCGCCGCCAGTGGCCGCTCGCGCCGCCCCGCTTTTCGAGGAGCCGCACGCCCGTGACCTCGATGCCGCGGTCGATCGCCTTGCACATGTCGTAGATGGTGAGCGCGGCGACCGCGGCGGCGACCAGCGACTCCATCTCCACCCCGGTGCGCCCGACCAGGCGCATCTCGGTGGTCACACGCACGCCGGGCAGGGCCTCGTCGGCCTCGATCTCGACTCCCGCATACGACAGCGAGAGCGGGTGACAGAGCGGGATGAGCTCGTGCGTGCGCTTGGCGGCCATGATGCCGGCCAGGCGCGCCGCGGCCACCACGTCGCCCTTCGGCAGGCGCGCGTCGCGCAGGGCGGCGAGCGTCTCGGGCGCCATGATCACGCTCGCCTCGGCGCGCGCGACGCGTTCGGTCTCGGGCTTGCCGGCGACGTCGACCATGCGCGCCCGACCGCGGTCGTCCAGATGTGAGAGCTCGCTCACGATGAGATCCTACCCCCCGATCTGCGACATGCGCCGGCCGGCGTCGCGCG
The DNA here is from genome assembly GCA_963751565.1 of uncultured Actinomycetes bacterium. Lineage (GTDB taxonomy): Bacteria > Actinomycetota > Thermoleophilia > UBA2241 > UBA2241 > Bog-752. The sequence continues at coordinate 7,372 of CAVVVA010000013.1, forward strand.
TCTCGACCGAGCGGTCGAAGCTCTTGCCGTCGATGGCCGCGGCGATGGCGGCCGAGAGCTCGGCCGGCCGGCCGATCAGCGGCCGCACGTCGGTCTCGCGCTCGGGCGCCGAGAACAGGCAGGTCTTGAGCCGGCCGTCGGCCATCAGCCGCAGCCGGTTGCAGGAGGCGCAGAAATGGTCGGAGACGCCGGCGATGAAGCCGATCGTGCCGGGCGCCCCGGGCACACGGTAGTAGCGCGCCGGCCCCAGGCCGAACGGGCCGTCGACCGCCTCGACGTGATCATGGGCATGGAGGCGCTCGAGGACAAAACCGGCCGGCACGAAGTCGCGCTCGGCCGCCAGCCGGCGGTCGAGCGGCATGTACTCGATGAAGCGGACGTGCACCTCGCGCCGCCGGGTGAGCTCGACGAACGCGTCGACCTCGTCCTCGACGCCGGCCAGCAGGACGGCGTTGACCTTGACCGGCGAGAAGCCCGCCGCGAGCGCAGCGTCGAGGCCGGCGAGGGCGTCGGGCAGGCGCCCGCCGCGGGTCAGCCGCGCGTAGCGGCCCTCGTCCAGGCTGTCGATGCTCACGTTGACGCGCCGCAGGCCGGCGCCCCGCAGCTCGGCGGCGAAGCGCGGCAGCAGGACGCCGTTGGTCGTGAGCGAGAGGTCGGTGAGGTCGTCGAGGTCGGCGAGCCGGGCGACGAAGCCGGCCAGACCCTTGCGCACCAGCGGCTCGCCGCCCGTTACGCGGATCCTCGTGATGCCGGCCGCCACGGCGGCCGTGGCAAAGGCCAGCAGCTCCTCGTACGAGAGTATCTCGCCGGGCGCGCGCCACGGCACGCCCTCGGGGGGCATGCAGTAGACGCAGCGCAGGTTGCACCTGTCGGTGACCGAGAGACGCAGGTAGTCGACGCGGCGTGCGGAGGTGGCGCTCACGCACACCAGTGTAGCGCGCCCGTTACGACCCGTCACACGGATGGGCCGGCGCCGCGACGGCGGGCTCGCCGCGCGGATGGGCCGGCGCCGCGACGGCGGGCTCTCGCGCGGATGGGCGCCGCGCGCGCCACTTGTCCTACTTTTGCACCATCACCTCGGTGGCCTTGATGACGGCCTTCACCTGGTCGCCTTCCTTGAGGCCGAGGTTCTCCACCGAGTGGCGCGTGATGGCGGCCACGACCTCGGTGCCGCCGACGTCCATGACCACCTCGGCCATGACGGTGCCGAGCGTGATGAACTTGATGGTGCCTGGGAGCTGATTGCGGGCGCTGATCATGGTGACCCCTTGTCGGTCGTCGGTTTGCGCACTACCCGGATACCGCCGAGATACCCGGCGGCGGCGCGACGCTACCATCGCGCCGCTCTACATGCCCTCGCGCCGGCAGGCCGCGAGCGGCGATCCCGGGCTGCCCCAGTCCATCTCGCGGATCATCACCATCTTCAGCTCGGTCATCTCGGCGATGGCGAACCTGACCCCTTCGCGGCCCATGCCGGAGCTCTTGATGCCGCCGTAGGGCATGTGATCGACCCGGAACGTCGGCACCTCGTTCACCATGACGCCGCCGACCTCGAGGTGGCGCGCCGCGTAGAGCGCCTTGTTCAGGTCGCGCGTGAAGATGCCGGCCTGCAGGCCGAATTCGCTGTCGTTGGAGATCTCGATCGCCTCGCAGATGTCGCGCGCCTTGATGACGGCCAGCACCGGACCAAAGATCTCTCTGGCGCAGACCTTCATGTCGCGCGTCACGTCGGTCAGCACAGTCGGGCGCAGGCCGCCGTCGTCGTCGATGCCGCCCGCCGCGAGCGTCGCCCCCTGGTCGAGCGCCTCGGCGACCCAGGCCTTGACGCGCTCCGTCTCCTTCTCGTCGATCAGCGCCGCCACGTCGGTCGTCTCGTCGAGCGGGTCGCCCACCTTGAGCGCCTCGACCGATGCCACGAGCGCCGCGAGGAACTCGTCGTAGACCTTCTCGTGGACTACTACGCGCTGCACCGAGATGCAGATCTGCCCGGAGTTCGAAAACCCGCCGGCGACCACGCGCTGCAGCGCGAGGTCGAGGTCGGCGTCGTCGTCGACGATGGTCGCCGAGTTGTTGCCCAGCTCGAGGGTGACCATCTTCATGCCGGCGTCGCCGGCGATCTGCCGGCCGACCGGCGGGCTGCCGGTGAAGGTCACCATGTTCACCCGTTCGTCTTTGACGAGCTTCGTCCCCAGGGTGGCGCCCGGGCCGACCACGACCTGCAGCACGCTCTCGGGCAGACCCGCCTCGGTCAGGAACTCCGCGAGACGCAGCGCTGTGAGCGGCGTCGAGGAGGCCGGCTTGAGGACCACGACGTTGGCCGCGGCGAGCGCCGGCGCCACTTTGTGGGCAACCAGGTTGAGCGGAAAGTTGAACGGCGAGATCGCCACGATCACGCCGCGCGGTTCGCGGATGGTCCAGCCGAACCGGTTCTCGCCCGTCTGGTCGGCGTCCATCTCGATGATCTCGCCGGCCGTGCGCTTGGCCTCTTCGCTCGCCCAGCGGAACGTCGAGGCGCCGCGCCGCGCCTCGACGCGCGCGTCCTTGAGCGGCTTGCCGCCCTCGAGGGCGATCAGCCGGGCGACCTCTTCGGCGTGGTCGTCGAGCAGGTGCGAAGTGCGCTCGAGGACCTGAGCCCGCTTCCAGGCCGGCGTCCAGCGCCACTCGGCAAAGGCGGCGACCGCCTTGTCCAGCACGACGTCGACCTCGTCGAGACGGGTCGTTGCGATTGTCGCGACCTCGGCGCCGTCCCACGGGCTGCGCACGGTGAGCGGATCGCCGGTCCCCACGGGACCGGCGATCCGCAACCCTTTCGCAACTCTCTCGCTGACGTCTGCTACCACGGCCACTCCCTCCTGGCGGCAGTTCCGGCAGTACCCGACCCACTCGTCGGACCCGAGCTCCTCGTTGAACGGCCGGCGCTCGCTCAGCGACACGACCTTACCCGTCTCAGGCGCTTCCTTCCCATGGTGAACGACGGCAACACCGGCGCAGGAGTCGAACTCGTGGGCCACATCGTTGACGTCGACAACGGCCGTGCCCGCGACTACGCCCGAGCGGACCGGCGCCGCTGGGGCGGACAACATCATGGGGACAGTGGTGGAAGCCCGGGGAGAGAGCGGCAGCGGCCGCCATGCCGCCCCGAAAGGCCACAAGCGTGCGCCGCGGTGCGCCGAAGACGAAGCCGCCTGAGCCGGAGCGCCTAGAAGCAGCCGAGCTGGCAGTGCACGATCTTGATGCCCAGCTCGTTGCAGGCCCTGCCCACCTCGACAACCGGGACCCCGACGTCGCGCGCGACTTTGAACGCCTCCGCGCAGGGCAGGCGCTTCTCGGCGCCCGCGCGGGTCTTCAGGACAGAGACGAGACGAGGGATGTTGCCGGCAACCATGGGACCGATTGTAGCAGACCGCCGGCGGCGCGCGGCAGAAGTGGAGCGCGGACACCCCTCTGCCGGACCGGTGACCTTATCGTAGGCGGCAAGACGGCCGATAGGGTCTCGGGTGCGCGTATCGATGGGGCAGGGACTGAGGCGTGACCGACACAGACATCATCGCGCCGCGCGAAAGCGACGAGGACCGTGAGGAGCGGCTGGCCAGAAACTCCGTTCTGGCCCGCCTCGAGCGCGACGTCACCGCCATGCTCGACGAGATGCTCGACCAGTTTCGCGCGGAGCAGCTCGGCGAAGAGCCGCGCGAGTACTTGGACGCTCTGCGCGTGCTGCTCAAGTCGCAGGTCACCGCGTACGGGTCGTACGTCTCGAGCCGCCGCGACGCCCTCTCGCCGACCACCTCGACGATGTACGCCGGTGAGCTCAGCCCCGCCGGTCCCGTGCCGACCACCCTGCGCGGCCTGATCGAGGGCGGCACCATGGCGACGGCTCAGGCGGCCCGCCTCGCGAGCTACGTCTCCGACCGGCGCACCCTGCTGATCTTCGGCGACCGGGCGACCGGCAAGTCGACGCTGCTGAACGCCCTTCTCGAGCTCGTGCCGGTCGACGAGCGTCTCGTCTCGATCGAGCACTCCGATCACCTGCCGGCCCTCGAGAACCGTTCGTTCTGCGTGCGCCTGTCGGTGGACGACGACGCCGACGTCGAGGGCATCTTCGCCAAGGCGATGAAGATGCAGCCCAGCCGCATCGTCGTGGGCGAGGTCCACGCCGAAGAGATCCTCTACTTCCTGCGCGAGCTCAGCAGCCGGCCGGCCACCGGCGGTTTTTGCACGATCCGCGCCGACTCCGTGCACAAGGCGGTCGCCAAGCTGCTGCGCCAGATGGAGCTGCGCGTCGCGGCGCCCGAAGCCCGGCGGCTCGTGGGAGAATCCCGGCCTGTGCTCGTGCACATGCGCAGCGACGAACGCGGCGAGCCGCGGCTGGCGGCCATCTGGGGAGTCGAGGGACTCGACGCCGCCGGCGAGATCCTGCTGCACGAAGAACCGGCCGAGCAGAGCGTCGAAGCATAAGGACGGCGGCCCGTCGTCCACGCCGTCGCCGCGCAACCGTCACCCGCTCCCCCGCCGCCGCCCCTTCTCCGTCCCGTTGGCGGGCTACTATTCTTGAGACGGGCGCCGCACACTGGTATCATGCCGACGTTGCGCCGCCGACGGGGCGGCGTTTTTCACCCCTGCTCCAGCAGCAAGGCTGGGGCCGCTTCAGACCACAGGAGGTGAGTTCCACGAACAAGTACGAGTTGATGCTCATGCTCAACCCCGGCATCGAAGACGGCCGGCAGCCCGAGATCCTCGATCGCCTGACCAAGACCGTCGAGAAAGGCAAGGGCAAGGTCGCGTCGGTCGACGACTGGGGCAAGCGCAAGCTGGCGTACGAGATCGCCGGGCAGACCGAAGGTCTCTACAGCGTCGTCACATTCACGTCCGAACCCGACACGCTGGCCGAAGTCGAGCGCGTGCTGCGCATCACCGACGACGTCATGCGCTTCCAGACGGTGCGGCTCAAAGACTAGCGCCAACCGCAAAGGAGCGAACTATGGCCGGATCCATCAATCGCGTCGTCCTCGTCGGCAACCTCACTCGCGACCCCGAAACCCGCCAGGCCGGCGCCACCACCGTGTGCAGCCTGCGGCTCGCGGTCAACGACCGCGTCAAAGACCCCACCAGCGGCGAGTGGGGCGACCGCCCCAACTACTTCGACGTCGACGTGTTCGGCGCCCAGGGCGAGCGTTGCGGCCAGTGGCTCGCCAAGGGCCGCCAGGTCGCGGTCGAAGGCAAGCTGCGCTGGCGTGAGTGGGAGACCCAGGAGGGCCAGAAGCGCTCGGCGGTCTCGGTGGTCGCCGACAACGTGCAGTTCATCGGGCCGCGCGAAGGCGGCGGAGCGCCGCGCGAGACCGGCGCCGCGTTTGCCGCCGCTCCCGACGTCGCCGAAGGCGACTTCGGCGACGAGGACATCCCGTTCTGACCGGCGGCCCGACCGGTGAGCCGTCCGCCCCGCGCGGCGGCCCGCCGGTCGACTGAGCAAAGAGCAAAGCAGGGAACAAAAGAAGAGAAAGGCCGACATGCCAGCACCACAGGGCAAGCGTCGCGTGAGGCGCCCCAAGGCCGGGGCCCCCGGCACGGCGCGCCGCCGCTACTGCTACTACTGCAAAGAGAAGATCGAGGACGTCGACTACAAGGCCAACACGGTCCTCAGGCGCTTCGTCTCCGAGAAGGGCAAGATCCGCTCGCGTCGCGTCACCGGCGCCTGCCGCCGTCATCAGCGCCAGGTCGGGGTAGCCGTCAAGCGCGCCCGCGAGATGGCTCTCCTGCCGTACGCAGACCGCTAGGAGGCCGTCGTGGAGATCATCCTGCTCGAAGACATCGAAGGCGTGGGCGTAAAGGGCGACCTCGCCAACGTGTCGCCCGGCTACGCCCGCAACTTCCTGCTGCCCAAGCGCCTGGCCGAAGTGGCCAGCCCCGGCAGGCTCGACGAAGTCCGGCGGCTCATGGAGGAACGCAAGGCCCGCGAGGCGCGCAGCGCCGACCAGGCCGTCGACGTGGCGGCCACGCTGAACAAGACGGTCGTCACCATCGGCGCTCACGCCGGCGAGGGCGAGCGGCTCTACGGATCGGTCACCTCGGCCGACGTCGCCGACGCCATCTGGAGCGCTCGCAAGGTGCGGGTCGACAAGCACAAGATACGCCTCGAAGAACCCATCAAGAGCCTCGGCACGTTCATGGTCGACATCGACGTCTTCGAGGGCGTCGAGGCGTCGGTCAAGGTCATCGTCGTCGCCGAGTGACGCGGCGCTCAGGCGGCGCCGCAGAGAGGGGCAGCATCGTGGCCACCGGCATCGTCCAAAGCGACGGTCGTCACATGCAGCCGCACGACCTCGACGCCGAGGAATCGCTCCTCGGCGCGATGGTCGTCAGCCCCAACGCCATCCCCATCGCGACCGAGCTCGTCGCCGAAGACGACTTCTACCGCGACACGCACCGCCTGGTGTTCAGGGCGATCCGCGACATGTACGCCCTCGGCAAAGAGGTCGACGCCGTCACCCTCAGCGCGGCCCTCGAGCAGCAGGGAGTGCTCGAGCGCGTCGGCGGCAAGGCCTTCGTGCACACCCTGGTCGAGATCGTGCCGGCGGCGGCCAACGTGCGCCAGTACGCCGAGATCGTGCGCGAGACCAGCATCCTGCGCCAGCTCATCAGGGTCGGCAACGAGATCGCCGAGCTGGGCTACGATCACCCCGACGAAGCCCGCAACCTGCTCGACACCTGCGAGCAGAAGGTCTTCGCCATCTCCCAGCACCGTCTTTCGTCCGACTTCGACGCGCTGAGCGACATGGTCAAGTCGACCTTCGAGCGCATCGACATGATCCGCGAGGGGCTGCAGCTCTCCGGCGTGCCCTCGGGCTTTGCCGACATCGACAAGAGCACCGGCGGCTTTCAGCCGTCGAACCTCATCGTCCTGGCGGCGCGTCCCGGTGTCGGCAAGACCTCTCTCGCCCTGAACATCGCCCACAACATCGGCCTCACAGGCAAGGCGTCGGTGGCCATCTTCAGCCTCGAGATGAGCAAGCAGGAGATCAGCGAGCGCATGCTGTGCTCGGCCGCCCGGGTCGCCTCGCACCGGCTGCGTTCCGGCCAGACGCTCCCCAACGACGACTACTACAAGCTGGTCACGGTGGCCGGCGAGCTCGAAAAGGCGCCGATCTACGTCGACGACACGGCCGGCATCAACGTCTTCGAGCTGCGCGCCAAGGCGCGCCGCCTGGCGAGCAGGGTCGAACCCAAGCTGGGCCTCGTCATCATCGACTACCTGCAGCTGATGATGGGCGACGGCCGCGCCGACAACCGCCAGCAGGAGGTGGCCAACATCTCGCGCTCGCTCAAACAGCTCGCCCGCGAGCTCGACGTGCCCGTGCTGGCCGTCTCGCAGCTCAACCGCGAGGTCGAAACCCGGGCCGAAAAAAAGCCGCAGCTCTCCGACCTGCGCGAGTCGGGCGCGATCGAGCAGGACGCCGACCTCGTGATCTTCCTCTACGAGCCCCGCGACGAAAACAGCAAGGGGATCATAGCCGTCGACATCGCCAAGCACCGCAACGGTCCCACCGGCCTGGCGCGGCTGGGCTTCGTGCGCGACTACACCAAGTTCCGCACGCTCAAGGCCGACGAAACCAGCCGGTATGACTTCTAGCGACCCGGACGCGCCGGTCGATACGCCGGCGGAGGCCGGCGGCGCGACGACCGGCGCGACGGGCGGCAGCGCGCTCGTCAGCCTGAACGGACGGCTCGTGACCGAGCGCGAGGCGTACCTGCCGGCGCTCGACCGCGCCGTCACCCACGGCATCGGTCTCTACGAGACGCTCAAGCTCGTCGCCGGTGTGCCGGTGTTCTTCGACGAGCACCTCGATCGCCTGCAGGCCGGGCTCGACGTGCTCGAGATCGCCGTGCCGTGGGATCGCGCAACCATCGCCCGCTCGATCGTCGAGCTGGCCTCCGCCGGCGGGGTCGCCGACGGCGGCTGCCGCGTGCTGGTCACCGGCGGAGCCGCCTGGGGCGGACCGTCCGTGCTCATCCGCAACGACGTGCGCGAGCTGCCCGCTCGGCCGCTGCGCGTCGTCACGTACCGCGGCATCCGCGTGAGCGGCGCCCTCAAGGCGATGACCTTCCTGCAATCCCACCTGGCCCAGCGCGCCGCGGCGGCGGCCGGCGCCGACGACGCCATCTTCGTCGACGACGAGGGCCGCATGTTCGAGGGCGCGACCTCGAACATCTTTCTGGTCCGCGGCGGCGGTCTCGTCACGACACCGGCCGAAGGCGCCATTCTGCCCGGCGTCATGCGCGCCGCCCTGGAGCGCGTCGCCGAGGCCAGCGGCATTCCGGTGGTCGAGGCCTACGGGCGCGTGGCCGACCTGCGCGACGACGACGCCATGCTGCTCACCAGCAGCGTGCGCGGCATCGTGGCGGTGGGGGCGGTCGACGATCGCGCCCTGCGGGTCGACGACGCCATGCTCGACCGCCTGCAGCGGCTCGTCGCCGGCGCCGAACGCGCCGCCGCGGCCGCGTTCCGCGCCACCTACCTTTAGGCTCCTTCGCGGGCGACGGCCCGCGGTTCCCGACGGTTAGGTCCGCCGGTTCCCGGGCACCTTGCGACCATCCCGCACGCAACCCCGAGGTGAACGATGAGACTGCGCAGGCTGCTTGCCTGGGCCGCGATCGGCCTGCTCGCCGGCGGCGCCCTGGCCGCGGTGGTTCTGGTGTCGGCAGGCAGCGCCAGTCGTGCGGCGGCCCAGGCCGCGACCCGTACGTCGACGCTTCAGGCCGTGAAGACGCCGGTCGTCAAGCTGAAACTCGTCGCTGCGGGCCTTTCGCAGCCCCTCGGCGTGACGGCGCCCCCCGGCGACACGCACCGGCTGTTCGTAGTCGAAAAGACCGGCGCCGTTCGCATCATCCAGAACGGCAAGCTCCTCGGCACACCGTTCCTGAACCTCCGTGGCCTCGTCTCGGGCGGCGGCGAGCAGGGGCTGCTCTCGCTGGCCTTCGACCCAAGGTACGCGACCAACGGCCGCTTCTACGTCTTCTACACCAATCTCGCCGGCAATATCAGAGTCGTGCGCTACGCAGTGAGCTCCACCGATCCCAACGTGGCCAACCCCGGCTCGGCCAAGGTGCTGTGGAGGGTCGCCCACCACGCTCACGCGAACCACAACGGCGGTCAGCTCGCCTTCGGCCCCGACGGCCGGCTGTACATCGGCATCGGCGACGGCGGCAGCGAGGGCGACCCGAACAACTACGGCCAGAACGTGAAGGTCCCCTACGCCAAGATCTGGCGCCTGAACGTCGCCTCGTCCGCGCCCAAGCCTGTCCTCTACGCCTATGGCCTGCGCAACCCGTGGCGTTTCTCGTTCGACACCAAGACCGGCAACCTGTGGATCGGCGACGTCGGTCAGAACAAATGGGAGGAGATCGATTTTCTCAAGGCCGGCACGAAACCCGGCACCAACTTCGGCTGGAGCTACTACGAGGGCGACCACGTCTACAAACCGCAGCGCATCGTGCGTACGCGCCTCGTCTTTCCGGTGACCGAGTACTCGCACAGCGTCGGCTGCGCGGTGATCGGCGGCTACGTGTACCGCGGCAGCGCCATCTCGGCCCTGCGCGGCGACTACGTGTTCGCCGACCACTGCAGCGGGCGCGTCTGGTTCAAGACCGGCCCGCGGGCCGCCGCACATATCCTCACCGGCGTCTCGCAGAAGGTGACGAACCTCACCTCGTTCGGACAGGACGCAAGCGGCGCCCTGTATCTGTCGAGCCAGAACGGCAGCGTGTACGAGCTCGTCCCCTGACGCCCTACGGCGCCCGGGCGATCATCGCCCAGCTCACGTGCTTGTGCGGAGCGCCCTGGGGGCGCTCCTCGAGGTAAGCGATCTCCTCGAGGCGCTCGATGCGCAGAAAGCCGAAATCGCTCGCGAGCTCCTCGCGACCGCACAGATGCAGGTACGTCTGTTCCACGAACGAACCGCGCTCGCCCCGCACCGGCCGACCTTTGCCGCCGTGCTGGGGATCGCGCGTCGAGAGAGTGCCGAGAAAGAAGAAGCCGGCCGGCGTAAGACTTTCGCGCACCGTCGCGCGCAAGGCGGCGCGCCCCGCCGGCTCGAGCAGCTGGTAGACGTTCGAGCAGTACACGACGTCGAAACGGGCGTGGTCCGCGTCGGTGCGACCCGCGCCGGGTGGTGGGGCATCGCCCAGGTCCGCGCAGCGGTACTCGATGCGAGCTCCGGCGGGGAGGGCGGCGCGCGCCATCTCGATGGCGCGCGCCGCCCCGTCCACACCGACGACCGACAGCCCCAGCGCGCGCCACAGAGCGACGGCGTCGCGGCCGTAGCCACAGCCCAGGTCGAGAAGGGTGAGATTCGCCGCCTCGGGTCCGAGCAGTCGCAGGCGCTCGACGGCCACCGCCGCCAGCTCGCTCGGTGTCTCGCCCCAGAGCTCGCCGCCGGCGCGGTAGCGGCCGTCCCAGTAGGCCGCCGCGTCGTGCCCGGGCGCGTCGACCGGACCGCGGTCCGTCACGCGCCGCTCGCCGGTGCGAGCTCGGACGTGCAGTGCGGACAGCGCCGCGCACCGACGGCGATCTCGCTCAAGCACTCCGGACACTCTCTGGTCGTCGGATCCTGACCCGCGGCGCGCCGTGCGGCGAGCGCGTTCATCGGGGCGACGACGACGAAGTACACGGCGGCCGCGATCAACACGAACGCGACGACGGCGTTGATGAACTCGCCGTAGAGGAACGTGCTGTTGTTGATCGTGAACGACAGTGTCGAGAAATCCGGCTTGCCGAATACGGCGGCGATGAGCGGCGTGATCAGGTCCTTGACGAAGGCCGTCACGAGCGCGCCGAAAGCGGCGCCGATGACGACCGCGACGGCCAGGTCGACGACGTTGCCCCGCAAGACGAACTCCTTGAAGCCTTTGAGCATGGCCTCCCTCCTCCGTGTGAGCCTACGACGATCGGCGAGTCGGTGCGCCGCAACGACACCGGTCCGGACGGCGCCCGCGCGACCACGGCTATCTACCCGTCGGGCGGAGCCCTGAAGCGCGACCCGGTCGGGAGCCCGGCCGCCTAGGGAGTGCGCGTCGGCGACGGGGAGGACGACGACACGGGCGACGTGGACGATGTGGACGATTTCGACGGCGAGGTGGCCGGCGAGGTGGTCGACGCCGCGCCCGACGCCTGCGGGGTCGGGCGCGGCGCGACGGCGTGTCCGCCGGCGGCCAGCGCGTCGCCCACGCCCCGCAGGTACCACACAAGCGCCTGGCCGATCTGCACCCCGACTGCGGCTGTTTCGGCGCCGTCGGCGTAGACCCAGCGCCCGTAGCCTCGCGCGCCGCCGACGTAGAGGCGCAGCGACGGCCCGTCCGAGCGCACCACCGTCACCACCGTGGTCACCGGCACCGGCTCGTCGCTCGAATCCTTCTCCATGCTGCTGATCCAGTCGGCCAGCTCCGATGGAGGCCGGGCGATGAACCCGGACACCGCGCCGCCGGTCGTGACCGAGCGATACGAGAGACCGGTGATCTCGCTCGCCGTGAGCTGGAACGGATAGTCGTCACGCACGTAGTACCAGATGCCGAACGCGACCAGCGCGATGGTCAACGCCACGCCCGTCCAGAACAGCGCTCGTCTCATGGCAGAAGCCTTCGACTTTCTCCGCAGCCGAACCCTGGTCTCACTCGACCCTGCTACCCGTCCGCACTCAACGGCCCGTCGGCGCCCTGCGGCCTGTCGGCGCCCTGCGGCCTGTCGGTGAGGCGCCGCCGGGCCTCGGCATACTTGGCGGCCGTCTTGTCGACGATCTCCGCCGGCAGCTCGGGCCCCGGAGCCCTCTTGTCCCAGTCGAGGGTCTCGAGGTAGTCGCGCACGAACTGCTTGTCGAAGCTCGGCTGAGCGTGTCCCGGCTCGTAGCCGTCGACCGGCCAGAACCGCGACGAGTCGGGGGTGAGCGCCTCGTCGATCAGGATCAGCTCGCCGCCGAGCAGGCCGAACTCGAACTTCGTGTCGGCGATGATGATGCCGCGCTCCAGAGCATACGCCGCGCCGAACTCATACAGGGCGATGGCCGCGTCGCGCACCCGAGCGGCAACCTCGGCGCCGACCAGGCCGGCCACGGCCTCGAAGGAGATGTTCTCGTCGTGCGTGCCCACCGCCGCCTTGGTCGACGGCGCGAAGATCGTCGCCGGCAGCCGGCTGCCGTCGACCAGTCCGGGCGGCAGCTCGATACCGCAGACCGTGCCGGTGCGCTCGTAGTCCTTCAGGCCGGAGCCGGTGAGGTAGCCGCGCACGATGGCCTCGACCGGCAGCGCCTCGCAACGGCGAACCGCCACCGAACGCCCCTGCAGGTGCCGCTTGGCGGGCCGGTTGGCGAACGGCTCCGGGTCGACCACATGGTTGGCGATGATGTCGCGGGTGCGCTCGAACCAGAAGTTCGAGAGCTGCGTGAGCACCTCGCCCTTGCCGGGGATGGGCGTCGGGAGGATCACGTCGAAGGCCGAGATGCGGTCGGTCGCCACGATCACCAGCGTGTCGTGGCCGAGGGCATAGACGTCGCGGACCTTGCCGCGACTGACGAGCTGCAGGTCGGTCTCGTTCGTCTCGTAGAGCGCCTTCACTTGCGTGCCTCTCCTTTCGCGATATGGGCGATCAGCTCGAGGAGCGCCGCCGCCGCCGCGCGCGGTCCCTCGTGGGCAAACCCCGGCAGCCCGAGCCGGGTGCGCAGCTGCCCGACGAACACGCCGCCGGCGTAGGCCGCCGCGAACGTGCGCTCGGCGAGGGCGTCGTGCTGCGCCGGGCGCTGGGCCGGGCCAAAGATGTTGGCAAAATAGCTGGCCACGAGACCGCTCGACGCGGTCGTGCCCCTGGACAGGGCGCGGCCCTCGCGAAAGACGGCGAGGGCCGCGTCTGAGTCGGCGAACCGCTGGACGATCGGGTGATCGTCGTCGACCGGTTCGAAGTTGTTGGCGTACAGCAGCACGTCGACCGGGTAGCCGCGCTGCACCTCGTCGAGGGTGGTCACCGGCAGCACCACCCGGGCGTTGACCTTCTGCGGGCTCATGATGATCGCCCGGTCGATCTGGCCGATGGCGTAGCCCTGCTGCAGATCGTCCAGTCGCACGAAGGCGCCGATCTCGGTGCCGTACCCCAGCAACAACGTGCGGCCCTCGTGCTCGGCCACCTCGAGGGCGCCCATGTCGTCGGCGACGATACGCAGCTCCGCGACCCGATCGCCCGCGACCAGGCGGAGCGCCTCGAGGGTCTCCGACTTGCCGGTCGCCGTGTCGCCGATGAGCAGCACGCCGGCGCCGGCGCCGCCCGGCAGCACCAGCCTGGTGAAAGCGCCGTGGTAGGGCATGAGGCCGCGTTTCATCGCCGCCACATTGTGCAGCGTGAGGATCATCTTCTTGAGGTAGCCGAAGTAGGCGAACCCGTCGTCGAGCGGCAGCGCCCCGACCAGCAGGCCGTGGGCCGCGTCGTCGAAGAACACGGTGGGCCGACCCCCGAAGCGCGCCAGGGCGTCGGCGGGAGCGCCGAAGAGCAGTACGGCGTCGGGCCCGCCGGCCACCTGCTCGTCGTCGGCGAGCTCGAACAGGTTGGCAAGCGACAGGCCAAGGCCGACAAAGCGCTGCTCGACGTAGACGAAGATCACGAGGCGTCCGACGACCGCCGGGTAGCAGAGCCAGCGGTCCGGGTCGAGCCGCATGCCGGCGAGCGGGTCGTCGGTCACCTCGGTGAAGCTGCCGGAGCGCGTGTTGGCCGGCGGGTCGAGGATCAGCGGCGGATACATGAGCACGCGGGTCACGAACGGGATGCCGCCGAGCAGAGCGCGGTGCTCGGCCGTCGCGGGCCACTGTCGTGGCGCGACGATGACGCCGAGCTCGGCGCCGGCGTGCACCTGCCGGTAGACGAACGGGTGCGCGCCGGTGACGTTCTCGGCCACGTCGCGATAGAGGTCGCGCACGAGCGCCGCCAGCGCTTCGAGACTTGCGTTGAAAGCCCGGTAGGCCGTGCCGTCGCGGGCGCCCGTCCCGGCGGCGGCGTGATCGACCAGGAAGCGATCGAAGCTGCGCCAGAAGTCGTAGAGTCCCTCGACGAACCGGTGCAGCGCCGGGCGGCGCTCGAGCAGCGGGGCGTGCTCGGACGACGCCCGGACGATGCGCTCGAGGGGGTTGTGGGCGAGCAGGCGGAGCAGATCGACGAGCGCCGCACGGGCCGCCGCGCTGCCTCCGTCGATGCCCAGGTCGTCGAGCAGCGGCGCGTCGTGGGCGGCCAGATGGGCGAGGTAGAGGGCGACCAGGCGGGCGAAGGCCTCGCTCTCGACCACCTCTCGCGTGCTCGTGCAGACCACGCCCTGAGCGTGCAGGACGAGCTGGCCGGGATCTTCGTCGAGGCGCAGCAGCGGCACGCCGGTTCCTTCCTTGACTGCCCTGGGAGCGGGCCCCCTACCTGTCAGAAGACACTACCACGCGACCGGCGACACGATCTCCGCGATCGCCGGGCGCCCGCCCCCTTCGCCGCCGGCGAGCAGGCGACGCTGGGGGCGCGGGCGGCGGGCATGCCCGCCGCCCGCGCCCCCGGGTTACCGTCAGCCGGCGAGGTTGCGCGCGGCGAAGTCCCAGTTGGCCAGGCTGTCGAAGAAGGCCTGGACGAAGTCGGGACGGCGGTTCTGGAAGTCGAGGTAGTAGGCGTGCTCCCACACGTCGCAGGTGAGCAGCGGCACGACCGGCGGCGCCGGCATCTCGGCGTTCGGCGTCGTGACGATCCTGAGCGCGCCGGCGTCGGCGACCAGCCAGGCCCAGCCGCTCCCGAACCGGCCGACGGCGGCCGTCTTGAACTGCTCGACGAACTCGGCGAAACCGCCGAACGTGGCCGCGATCTTGTCGGCGAGCGCGCCGCTCGGATCGCCGCCGCCGCCGGGCTTCATCGACTGCCAGAAGAAGGTGTGGTTCCAGACCTGGGCGGCGTTGTTGAACACCCCCACCCTGGCCGGATCGCCGGCGACCGCGGCGATCACCTGGTCGAGGCTGCGGCTCTCGAGGTCGGTGCCGGCCACGAGCTTGTTCAGGTTGTCGACGTAGGCCCGGTGGTGCTTGCCGTAGTGGAAGCTGATCGTGCGAGCCGACGTCACCGGTTCGAGCGCGTCCTCGGCCCAGGGCAGAGGCGGCAGTTCGAAGGCCATGCTCTTCCTCCTTGTTGCTTGCTTGCGAACGCTGAAGGTCGCGGCTCGCGCGCCCGCGAGCGGGCGCCGCGATCGCGCGGACTGCTTCGAGACGTCGACCTAGACGTCGACCTCGATGCTCTCGTCTCTTACCCGGACCGGCCAGGTGGCTAAGCCGTCGACACGGATCTTGCGCTGCAGCCGCTGCTCGACGTCAAGCACGTGCCGGGCGGGCGCCGGCAGAGGCTCGGCGCCGAAGTGCCGGTCGAGCGGGTAGGAAAGGACCGCGCCGTCGCGCACGTCGAACTGGGCGAAGTGCAGCGGGCAGGTGAGCACGAAACCCGACAGCGAGCCCTGGTCGAGCGGCGCGTTCATGTGGCCGCAGCGCCGGCCGACCGCGTAAAACGTGCCGCCGCAGTTGGCCAGCGCGGCCTGGGCGCCGCCGAGCTTCACGAACTTCAGCCCGCCGACGGCGACGTCGCCAACCTTTGCGACCTCAGTCCACACGGCGCCTCACTCCTCGATCCCGAGCTCGCTCGCGGCGATCTGCGGCAGGGCGCCGGGGTCGGCCACGTCGGTGTGGACGAAAAGGCCGCACCAGCAGCGCCGCATGGCGTCGAAATGCGCCCGGTGGTAGGGGATGCACGGACACACGATCTTCATGTCGTGCTCGCGCCGTCGGGTGCGCACCTGGCACGGGCAGTACGGCGCCCCCTTGGTCTCCTCGAGCGCCGCCTCCTGTTCGAGCAGAAAGTCGGCGAGCTCCCGGTCGGGCGTGAACTTGTAGCCGAGCGCCCCGACCAGCGGGGTAAAGAACTCGCGCAGCACCGCCGTACGTGCCTCGCGGGCCATCAGGCCTCGATCCCCAGCAGGGCCGCGAAACGTTCGGGTGCGTAGCCGACGATCACTTCGCCGCCGATCTTCACCACGGGGTAGGCGCGCGAACCCGAGAGCCGGAAGGCCTCGTCGGCCAGCCGGTCGCTCTCGTCGTCTTCCAGCAGGTCGATGTCGACGGCCTCGAACACGACGCCGTTCTCGGCGAAGTACTGCTTGGCCTTGCGACACCAGGGGCAGGTGCTCAGGGCGTAGACGAATACCGGGTCGCTCACGCTTTCTCCTCGCTACAGCTCGACGAAGACCTCGCCGTCGGCCACGCGCACGCGATAGGTCGGGATGGAGATCTCGGGCGCCTCGACAAAGGCGCCGGTGCGCACGTCGAACCGCCAGTCGTGGCACGGGCAGGTGATGACGAACGAGTCGTAGGCGCCGGCTTCGAGCGGGCACGCCATGTGGGCGCAGCGGTTGGCGACTGCGTATATCGACTCGCCCGCCTTGACGAGCAGCAGGCCGAGCCCGCGCGGGTACACGGGCAGCGTCCCGCCGTCGGGCACCGCGCCCTCGTCTGCGACCTTGATCCAGGAGTCTGCCAAGAGGTCCTCCTCGCCGGCCTGACGGAAGGCCGGCGTGCCCGATTCGCCCACGACCTTACCACGCCCCGGCGCAGCGTAGCGCCGTTCGCCGCCGACGGCGCCTGGGCCTCACCAGCGCTCGCGGTGAACGCGCCCGGGATCGTAGCGGTCGGCCGGCTTCTCTGTTCTCCGCGGGGTGGCCGATGGGCACCACGGCCAGCGGGATCACGTCGTCGGGAATGCCGAGCAGCCGGCGCAACCCCTGCACCCTCTCGTCGATCGGGTACACGCCCAGCCACACGGCGCCCAGGCCGAGCAGCACCGCCTCGATCAGGATGTTCTCGACCGCCGCGGAGCAGTCCTGGACCCAGAACTGCGGCCAGCGCTGGTCCTTCTCGACGCCACACACGACGATGGCCAGCGGCGCGTGCGCGAGCATGCGGGAGTAGGGATGCACGGAGGGGATCTTGGTCAGCGTGGCGCGATCGGTCACGACCAGAAAGCGCCACGGCTGCTGGTTGCCGGCCGAGGGGGCCGCCATGGCGGCCCGCAGCAGGCGCTCGACCTGCTCGTCGGTCACCGGCTCGGCCGTGTAGGCGCGGATGCTGCGACGGGCAAGGACGGGATCGTCCATCGAGCTCTTCCTCCTGACGTGGCGGGCGGCGATCGTATCAGGCGCGCGGCGCGACGCGGAACTCGTCGAGAAGCGCGGCGCACCGGGTCCCGTTCGACCAAACGCCCGACGGCCCACCATTTGAGTTCGATCGGTCGCGGCTTTAGAATCTGTAAAAGGGACCCTTCGTTTCCTTTTGCCTCCCCCCGCCACGACCATGGATCCGACAGTCACACACTACGACTGCGTCATCGCCGGGGCCGGCCCAGCCGGCATCTTTGCCGCGCTCGAGCTCGTGCGCCGCAACGGCAGCTCCGTGTTGCTGCTCGAACAGGGCCCCGACATCGACCGGCGCCGGTGCCCGGCGCGCGACACCGGCGTGTGCGCCAACTGCTCGCCGTGCGACGTCACCTGCGGCTGGGGCGGCGCCGGGGCCTTCTCCGACGGCAAGCTCACGCTCTCGCCCGAGGTCGGCGGCTGGCTCGGCGAGTTCGTGCCGGCCGATGCCCTGGCCGACCTCGTGCACTACGTCGACGACGTCTGGATATCGTACGGCGCCCCGGCCAAGGTCCACGGCGCGACGAGCCCCGACGTCGAAGCCATCCGCCGCCAGGCGCTCGTGCACGGCATGACGCTCGTGGCCTCGCCGGTGCGCCACATGGGCAGCGACCGGGCCGCCGACATCCTCAAGGCCATGCGCGCCGACCTCGAACCGCGCGTCGCGGTGCGCACCGGCACGACGGTCGAGAGCATCACCGTGCGCGGCGGAGCGGCCACCGGCGTGACCTGCACCGACGGCAGCCGGTTCGACGCCGACGCCGTGATCGTGGCGCCCGGGCGCCAGGGCGCGGCCTGGCTCGTCGACGAGTGCCGTCGTCTCGGCATCGGCGTGCGCACCAACCCGGTGGACATCGGCGTGCGGGTCGAGGTGCCGGCCGTGGTCATGGAGCCCCTGACGAGCGTGCTCTACGAGAGCAAGCTCATCTACTACGCCCACACCTTCGACGACCCTGTGCGCACGTTCTGCATGAACCCGCACGGCGTCGTGTCGGTCGAGAATTACGGCGACGTCGTCACCGTCAACGGTCACAGCTACGCCGACCACAAGACCGAGTACACGAACTTCGCGCTGCTGGTCTCGACCGACTTCACCCAGCCGTTCGACGACCCCATCACCTACGGCAAGTCGATCGCCCGCCTGGCCAACCTGCTCGGCGAGGACATCATCGTGCAGCGCCTGGGCGACCTGCTGGCCGGCCACCGTTCGACCGCCGAGCGCCTGCGGCGCAGCACGGTGCAGCCCACTCTCACCGGCGCGACCCCGGGCGACCTGTCGTTCGTGCTGCCCTTCCGTCACCTGCGCGACATCCTCGACATGCTCGAGGCGCTCGACGCCCTGTCGCCCGGCGTCAACGCGCGCGACACGCTGCTCTACGGCGTCGAGGTCAAGTTCTACTCGGCCCGGCCGCAGCTCGACCAAGGGCTGCAGACCGAGGTCGAGAACCTGTATGCGATCGGCGACGGCGCCGGCGTCACGCGGGGGCTCGTGCAGGCGAGCGCCTCGGGAGTGCTCGCGGCGCGGTCCATCCTCGACGCGGGAGCGAACTAGTGCCGGCGACCATCGTGATCGGCGCCCAGTGGGGCGACGAAGGCAAGGGCAAGATCACCGACCTGCTCGCCGAGCGCGCCGACGTCATCTGCCGCTTCCAGGGCGGCAACAACGCCGGCCACACGATCGTGCGCGACGGCGAGGAGTTCAAGTTCCACCTCATCCCCTCGGGCATTCTCTACGAGGCCAAGACCTGCGTGATCGGCAACGGCGTCGTCATCGACCCGCACATCCTGTTCGGCGAGATCGACGCCCTGCGCGGGCGCGGCATCAGCGCCGACAACCTGCGCGTCTCGGCCAACGCCCACCTGATCATGCCCTACCACCTGCTGCTCGACGGCGCCGCCGAGCGGCAGCTCGGCAAGTTCAAGATCGGCACCACGGGGCGCGGCATCGGGCCCTGCTACATCGACAAGGTCGCCCGGGTCGGCGTGCGGGTGCAGGACCTCTTCGACGAGAAGATCCTGCGCCGCAAGGTCCGCGTGGCGCTCGACGAGAAGAACCAGCTGCTGCAGCTCTACGACATCGGCACGCTCGACCCCGATCAGGTGACCGACGAGTACCTCGCCTACCGCCCGCGCTTCGAACCGCACGTGAGCGACACGTCGCTGCTCGTCAACAAGGCGCTCGACGAGGGCCGCGAGGTGCTCTTCGAAGGCGCCCAGGGGACGCTCCTCGACATCGACTTCGGCACGTATCCGTTCGTGACGAGCTCCAACCCCATCGCCGGAGGCGCGTGCGCCGGCGCCGGCGTGGGTCCGACGCGCATCGACCACGTGGTCGGCGTGGCCAAGGCCTACACCACGCGCGTCGGCGAAGGTCCGTTCCCGACCGAGCTCTTCGACGCGGTCGGCGGCGCCATGTGCGAGGTCGGCCAGGAGTTCGGCACGACCACGGGCCGCCAGCGCCGCTGCGGCTGGCTCGACCTCGTGGCGCTGCGCTACGCGGTCCGCGTGAGCGGCATCACGCACCTCGCCATCACCAAGCTCGACGTGCTCAGCGGCCTGCCGACGGTCAAGGTCTGCACCCGCTACAAGGCCGGCCGCAGGGTGCTCGACGAGTTCCCCGTGCGCCAGACCGACTTTCACCACGCCAGGCCGCTCTACGAGGAGCTGCCCGGCTGGACCGACGACCTGCGCGGCTGCGAGGAGTGGGCCGACCTGCCCGAAGCGGCCCGCGACTACATCCAGTTCATCGCCGGTTTCACCAAGACGCGCGTCAAGTTCATCGCCGTGGGGCCCGGGCGCGAGGAGACGATCGTGCTGCCGCGCTCCATCGGCCGTGGCGGAGCGGTCTGACCGCCCCGCACCAGAGGACCGCCCGCGGCCTCGCGCTGCTCACAGCCGCTCCACAGCGCCTTCTTGGCCGAATCTCATGAGCGCGGCCGACACTCCCTGTGGACGGCCGCCTGCGGCCGTCCCCGGGCAGCAACGCGGAGGAACCACGCATGAACCGTAAGACCATCATCTGGATCGTAGCCGGCGTGCTTGGGGCGGCAGTGCTCGTCGCCGTCGGCATCGTCGCCTACCACGTCGGGTTCGACCACGGCGCCGGTCGTGGCGTCGGCCGTGGCGCCGGCAACCTGCGAGGACCTCTGCGCGGCTACAGGTTCGGCGCCGGCTTCGGCCGGCCCGGCGTCGGCTTTCGCCCGATCGCGACGCTCGTCGTCTTTCTGATCGGCGCCGCGATCGGCGCCGCGATCGTCTACGCCACGGGCGGCGGCAGGCGCCCGGCCGGCGCGGTCTCCGCCGGGTACGCCACCACGGCCCCCACGGGTCGGCCGGCCGACCGGCGCTGGCGACAGTTCGACGAGTGGCACCGCTACGCCCACTTCCCGGCCGGTCCCGGCGACCCGGCGACGAGCGCGACAACGCCGGGGCAGGCGCCGATGGCCGGCACCTCGACCCCGCCGCAGCCACCGACGACGCCGGCGCAGCCACCGCAGCCGCCGGCCGAAAGCGAGTGAGGAGGTCATGAACAGAAGGTTCATCGCCGCCGCCGTGGGCGGGGCGCTCGTCGCCCTGGCGGTCGCCGCGGCCGGCGCCTTCGGCCACGACGGCGCCGTCTCCGGCGTGGGCCACTCCCCGGGCTTCTCGCCGATCGTGCTCCTGGCGCTGGCCGGCGCCGGCGCCGTCAGCCTGTTCGCCCGCACGGTCACCCGCGGCAGCCGCGAACCCGCCCGTGTGCGGTCCCGGGGCGCGTCCGTAGGGGAATCCGAGGCTCGCGACCCCGACGAGTGGCGCGGCGGACGGCGCGACTGACGAGGTCGTCCCAAACGACGAACGGCCGCGGCGGGCGGCGGGCGCGTTTACGCGCCCGCCGCCCGCCGCTTCGTGTGGAACCAGCCGCTCTGGCCTCGCCGACGTACGGTTGTACACTTGGCTGGTCAGTAGGGGGCTCATGACCACAAACGGGAACCCGAGAAGCGACCTCGTCTCGATCGGCCGTTTCGCCGCCTTGACCGGCATCTCGGCCAAGACGCTGCGCCGCTACGACAAGTCGGGCCTGCTCGCACCGGCCTTCGTCGACCCCTTCACGGGCTACCGTCTCTACAGTCTCGCCCAGCTCGACGTCGCGGTGACGATCCACCTCCTGCGCGAGCTCGACATGCCCCTCGCCGAGATCCGCGACCTGGTCAGAAGCGGCGACGCCGGCCGCATGCGCGAGATCCTGCGCGACCACCGCCGCCAGGTGGCCGCCCACCTGGCCGAGACCCAGCGCATCCTGGCCCGCCTCGACGACGCGCTGCACGAAGTGGGTGGCGTCATGCCCTACGAGGTCGAGCTGGTCGATCTCGAGCCGCTCTGGGTGCTCAGCTGCCGGGCGCGCACGACGCGCCCCCAGATCGACGCCGCCTACGAGAGCTGCGTGGCCGCGATCGACGCGGCCGTCGCCCGCGAGAAGGTCACGCCGGCCGGTCGCGAGGTCGTCCTCTACCACAACGTCCTGCAGTGGTACGAGGGGCTCGACATGGAGGTGTGCCAGCCGGTGAAGCATGGCGGTCGCGCGACGCCCGCCGTGCGGCTGGTCGAGGGCGGCGCCGCGGCGCGCACCGTCTACCGTGGACCGTGGGAAGCCGACATCTGGCCGGCCTACGCGACCCTGCTGCCGTGGATCGCGCGCCACGGCTACGAGCCGTGGGGGCCCGCGCGCGAGCTCTACGTGGTCGACGAGCGCGACACTGACGACCCGAGCCGCTACGTCACGCAACTCACCTGGACGGTGCGCGACCGTGCCGCGCCGTGACCCCACCGCGGCTGTCGGTGTTGACCTTCCCCCCGGGGCAGGGCCCACGGTCGACGCGACGATCCGTCCACGAAGCAAGAAGGGGTGGCGATGACCGCGAGTACTGATGATGCTCCCTCCCTGACGGCCACCGCGAGCGCCGCCGACCTGAACTACCTGACGGCGGCGGCCGCCCGCGAGCTGTTCCTCGCCCGGGAGCTGTCACCGGTCGATCTCATGGAGGCGACGATCGCCCGGATCGAGGACGTCGATCCCGTCGTGAACGCCCTGCCCATCCGCTTCTTCGATCAGGCTCTTCAGGCCGCCCGCACAGCCGAGGAGCGTTACGCCGGCCGGCACGGCGGCCCGCGTCCGCTCGAAGGCATCCCCGTCGCCGTCAAGGACGAGGTCGAGGTGGCCGGGCAGCCCTGCACCGCCGGCTCCCTGGTCTTCAAGGACAGGATCGCCGAGGTCACGGCGGCGAGCGTGCAGCGCATCGTCGACGCCGGCGGCATCATCCACGCGCGCTCGGCCACACCCGAATTCTGCTGCGCGGCGATCACCGAGTCCCGGCTGTGGGGAGTCACCCGCAACCCCTGGAACCCGGCCTTCAGCCCCGGCGGCTCGTCGGGCGGCTCCGGCGCCGCGCTCGCGGCCGGCATGGCCACCTTGGCGACCGGTTCAGACATCGGCGGCTCGATCCGCATCCCGTCGTCGTTCTGCGGCGTCGTCGGCTTCAAGCCGCCGTACGGCAGGGTGCCCCAGATGCCGCCGTTCAACCTCGACCACTACTGCCACGAGGGTCCCATGGCGCGCGCCGTCGACGACTGCCGCCTGCTCGAGAACGTCATGGCGGGACCGCACCCCGAGGACATCGTCTCGCTGCGTCCCAAGCTCACCATCCCCGCCGAGCTGCCACCGGTGGCCGGCATGACCGTCGCCTGCAGCGTCGACCTCGGCGGCTTCGACGTCGGCGACGAGGTCGTCGCCGCCGTCCGCCGCGCCGCCGAGACGTTCCGCGAGCTCGGCGCCACGGTCGAGGAGGTCGAGCTCGGCTGGCCGCTCGACGACATGCGCGAAGCCGCCCGCGCCCACTTCGCGACCATCTTCGGGAGCTGGATCGGCACGATCCTCGAGCAGCATCGCGACCTGCTGACCCCGTATGCCATCGAGTTTGCGCAAGACGCGGTCACCCGCCCGAACGTGGGCTTCCTGCGGTCGCTCGAGATCGAAGGAGAGGCCTACGACCACCTCGCGGCGGTGCTCGAGCGCTGCGACCTGCTGATCTGCCCGGTCTTCACCGAGCCGGCGTTGCCGGCGGCGGGCGACTACGACATCGAGGTGGTCTTCAGCCGCGCGCTCACGTTCCCGTTCAACATGTGCAGCCGCTGTCCGGTCCTCGTGGCGCCCGTGGCCCGAGCCGGGAGCGGCGTAGCGATCGGCCTGCAGATCGTGGGCCGCACCTACGACGACACGACCGTCTTCGCGGCGGCCGCCGCCCTCGAACACGCCCATAACTGGTATGAGACCAACGCAGACCGGCCTGACTGGCCAAGGAGGACGACATGAAGCGCAACCCGACCACCCGCCGGCTCCTGCTGATCGTCGTGGCGCTGCTCGCCGCCGGTCTGGTGTGGGGCCTCGCCGGCGCCCTTGCGGCGAGCTCCTCGCCGTCGCCGGCGTCCGGCAAGGTCGTCCTGAAGATCGGCTGGACGTCGGAGCCCGACAACCTGAACCCGTTCGTGGGCTGGGCCACCACGACCTACGAGATCTGGGTGGTCAACTACGACTTCCTGTTCGGCTTCAACGGCCAGACCATGGCGCCGACGCTCAGTCTCGCGGCGCAGTTTCCCACCCAGGCCAACGGCGGCATCTCACCCGACGGCAAGGTCTGGACCATCCACCTGAAGCCCGATCTGAAGTGGTCGGACGGCCAGCCGCTCACCGCCGCCGACGTCGCCTTCACCTACAACTACATCGTCAAGAACCACATGGCCAACCTGGCCCTGACGACCACCGGCATCACCGGAGCCAAGGAGCTCGACCCGACCACCGTGCAGATCACCTGCTCCCGGCCCAAGGCCAACATGGAGGCCATCTTCCTGCCGATCCTGCCCGAGCACATCTGGGAGCACGTCTCGCCCAAGGTGGCGGCGACGACTTATGTCAACCAGCCGCCGATCGTCGGCAGCGGCCCGTTCTACACAGTGGCCTTCAAGAAGGGCTCCTACGTCGAGATGGTCCGCAACCCCTACTACTGGGGCAAGAAGCCGGTCGTCGATGAGATCTTCTTCGAGATGTACCAGGATCCCGACACGATGGTGCAGGACCTGAAGTCCGGGGTCATCGACGCCGCCTGGGGCATCCCTGAGGCCCAGTTCAAGCAGCTCACGTCGGAGACCGGCCTCCACACCATCGCCTACAACTTCTTCAACTGGGACTACCTCGACCTCAACTGCTGCTCGCTGCCCAGTTCAACCGGCAATCCCGTGCTGCGCGACGTGCGCTTCCGCGTTGCCCTCAACTACGCGATCGACCGCAACAAGCTGTGCCAGATCGCCTACCAGGGCCTCGCGGCGCCGGCCACGTCGATCATGCCGCCGGACACCTGGTCCAACCCCGACTACCACTGGCAGCCGTCGGCCGACCAGATGTACACGTTCGACCTGGCCAAGGCGAGCCAGATGCTGACCGCCGCGGGGTACCCGCTCGTGAACGGCGTGCGCCTGAACAAGCAGGGCAAGCCGATCACCCTGCGCCTGGCGACCACGACCGACTTTCCCGAGGGGCAGATCGAGGCCAAGCTGATCGCCGGGTGGTTCGACAAGCTCGGTCTCAAGATCAACCTCTCGGTGCTCGACAACGGCGCCTTCCTGGCGCGCATGTTCAACTACAAGGGCGCGACCTTCGCGCCCGACTACGACATGGACTTGAGCGACTGGGCCGGCTACGGCGACCCCGGAGAGACCCTCACCTCGTTCACGACCGCGGAGATCGGCGCCACCAACGAGCCGGCCTGGTCGAACGCCGCCTTCGACAAGCTGAACGTGCAGCAATCGGCCGCGCTCGATCCCACGACGCGCCGCAACCTCATCTGGCAGATGCAGCAGATCTTCTACCAGCAGTCGCCCCAGGTCGCGCTCGTCTACCCGGAGTACCTGCAGGCCTACGACACGTCGCGCTGGACCGGCTGGACGCCCATGTTCCACGGCCGCGGTCCGGCCTTCGTCACAACCGCCACGGTCGACTCGTACGTCAACCTGCGGCCGGTGGCCGCCACCTCGAGCGGCGGCGGCGCCAAGGGCCTGGTCATCGTCGTCGCGGTAGCCGTCGTGGTCGTCATCGCGGGCGCCGCGATCTGGTTGACGCGGCGGCGCCGCGGCCGGGCGGAGGAGGCGTGAGCGGCGTAGGCGGCGCGAGCGGCGCGAGCGGCACGAGCGGCGCATCGGGCGCGGCGCGGGACGCCACCCGCCCGGCCGACAGCGCGCTGCTGAACGGGGTGGTCTACACCGCCGGCCGTGGCGGCGGCGTCGCCCAGGCCGTGGCCGTCGGCGGCGGCCGCATCGTCGCCGTAGGCAGCGACGACGACGTGCGCAGGGTCTGCGACCCGTCCACGCGGCTCATCGACCTCGGGGGGCGCCTCGTGCTGCCCGGGTTCATCGACAGCCACGCCCACGCCAGCGAGACGGTCGGCGACGTCTTCGGCGTCAGGCTGAAGGGCCTGGCATCGCTCCAGGAGTACGTGGCGGCGGTGCGCGACTTCGCCGCCGACCACCCGGAGCTTCCCGCCATCCGCGGCTGGGGCTGGAGCAACGTCGTCGTCCCCCGGCGTGGCCCCACGGCGGCCGCGCTCGACGCCGCGGTGACCGACAGACCGGCCCTGCTCACCTCAGAGGATGGACACTCCCTCTGGGCGAACAGCCTCGCGCTACGGCGCGCCGGCCTGGACGCCGGCACGCCGGACCCGGCCAACGGTGTGATCGAGCGCGACCCGGCCACGGGGGAGCCGTCGGGCACGTTGCGCGAAGGGGCCCAGCACCTCGTGCTCTCGGCGACTGCGCCCTTCACCAGCGCGCAGTACGCCGAGGGCATCCGTCACTTCCAGAGCGAGGTCGCCGGTCCCCTGGGCATAACCACCGTCTTCGACCCGATGCTCGTCGCCGGCGAGCCGGTCTTCGACGCCTTCGAAAAGCTGCAGCACGATGGCGAGCTCACGGTGCGTTACCGCGCGGGCTTCTGGCTGCGCTCCGACCTGCCCGTCGACGAACAGCTGCGGGCGGCAAGCGCCGAGCGCGACCGGCACGACGGCGCGCTGTTTCAGGCCGACACCGTCAAGCTGTTCGCCGACGGCGTCATCGAGGGTCACACGGCCTACCTCGACGAACCCTACGCCGACACGCCCGGGAACCGCGGCTTTCCCGAGTGGCCGGCTGCCGCCCTGAACGCGGCCTCGGTCGCGGCGGCCGGCGCGGGGTTCGAGCTCCACTACCACGCGATCGGCGACGCCGGCACGGCGCTGGCGCTCGACGCCATCGCCGCCGCGCGGGACGCCGGCTACTCCGCCGGCCGGCCGGCGATCACGCACGTCCAGCTCACGCGGCGCGGCGACATCGAGAGGTTCGCCGAGCTCGGCGTGACCGCCGTCCTCAACCCCTACTGGTTCCTCAAGGACGACTACTTCTACGACCTCCAGGTGCCCTATCTGGGGCTCGAGCGGGCCGAGCGCGAATACCCCATGGCGAGCTTCTTCGCGGCGGGAGTGCCGGTCGCCTCGGCGAGCGACTTTCCGGTGACGGTGCCGCCCGACCCCCTGACCGGCATCCAGGTCGGTGTGATGCGCTCCCTATCCGGCGAGACCGCCCCGGGCGACGTGCTGTGGCCCGAGGAGCGGGTCACCGTCGAGCAGATGATCGAAAGCTTCACGATCGCCGGAGCGCGCGCCCACGGCCTCGCCGACGAGACCGGGTCGATCGCCGCCGGCAAGTCGGCCGACCTGATCGTGCTCGATGCGAACATCCTGGCCGCG
Organism: uncultured Actinomycetes bacterium; assembly: GCA_963751565.1. GTDB lineage: Bacteria > Actinomycetota > Thermoleophilia > UBA2241 > UBA2241 > Bog-752. The sequence goes on from CAVVVA010000013.1 coordinate 34,394, forward strand.
CCCCCCGAGGAGATCGGCGCGGCCAGCGTCTGCCTCACCGTCTTTCGCGGCGACGAGGTCTACCGCGCCGAGGGGTTCACCGCGTAGCACCGACCGCCGGGCAAAGGCCCGGCACGACCGCGCGGCGGCGGGGGCGCGTTTACGCGCCCCCGCCGCCGCGCGTAGACTTTCGTGAAAGACTTGAGACGCGCCCTCGCGCCCGCGGTGCATATCTGTCGCGGTCGCCGGAAAGGACGGCGCGTCCCTACGACGAGGAGGCCACATGCGCGTTCTGGTTGTCGGCGGCGGCGGTCGCGAACACGCCCTCGTCCATGCCTTCTGCACCTCGCCGCTGGCCACCCACGTGTTCTGCGCGCCCGGCAACGCCGGCATCGGCCAGGAGGCCGACCCGATCGCCGTCGAGGCCGACGATCTCGCCGGCCTGCTCTCGTTCGCGCGGCGCGAGAAGATCGACCTGACCGTCGTCGGCCCCGAAGTGCCGCTCGTCGCGGGCATCGCCGACCTCTTCACCGAGAACGGCCTGCTCGTGTTCGGTCCGCAACGCGAGGCCGCCCGGCTCGAAGGCAGCAAGGCCTTCGCCAAGGAGATCATGGACGAGGCCCACGTGCCCAACGGGCGCTACACTCGCCACGACGACCTCTGCGCCGCGCTGGCCGACGTCGAGGGCCGGGAGTCGTTTCCACTCGTGGTCAAGGCCGATGGTTTGGCCGCCGGCAAGGGCGTGATCATCTGCCAGAATGCCGACGAGGCGCGCGCCGCGGTCCGGCTCTGCCTCGCCGACCGCGCCTTCGGAGCGGCCGGCGGCACGGTGCTGATCGAGGAGTTCCTGAGCGGCTCCGAGGTGTCGCTGCTGGCCCTGTGCGACGGCACGCGCGTCGTGCCGATGGCGCCGGCCCAGGACTACAAACGCATCTTCACCGGCGATCAGGGCCCCAATACCGGCGGCATGGGCAGCTACTGCCCCGTGCCCGGTTTCGACGCCGAGGTCGCCGAGACGGTGGCCGACGACCTCTTCCGGCCGGTGCTCGACGCGCTGCGCCGGCGCGGCATCGAGTATCGCGGCGTGCTGTACGGCGGGCTCATCGTCACGGAGCGCGGCGTCAAGCTGCTCGAGTTCAACTGCCGCTTCGGCGATCCCGAGACCCAGGCCATCCTGCCGCGCCTCGACAGCGACCTCCTCGAAGCCTGCCTGGCGACGGCCCGCGGCGAGCTCGACACCGTCGGCCTGCGCTGGAGGCCGGAACCGTGCGTGTCGGTCGTCGCGGCCTCGGCCGGCTACCCGGCGTCGAGCTCGAAGGGCGACGTGATCGATGGGCTCTCCGAGGCGGCCGCGCTGCCCGACGTCACGGTCTACCACGCCGCCACGGCCGTGCACGGCCACGACATCGTGACCGCCGGCGGACGGGTGCTCGCGGTCAGCGCCCTCGGCGCCCACTTCGCCGATGCGCGCGAGCGCGCCTACGGCGCGCTCGCGCGCATCTCCTTTGCCGGCATGCAGGCGCGCCTCGACATCGCCGAGCGGGCGGTGCGGGCCGAGGCCGGCGAGATCGCCCTGTTTCCCGCCGACTGGGACGACTAGGCCGCGGTGGCTCTCGCCTGGCATCGCACAGGCGAGCCTTCACCGAAGCGATGGTCCGCCGCCCTGCGCCCGTCCGGCGACGGCCGGTCGGCAAACGCGCCGTCCGCCGGGCCGTAGCGCACGGCAGGCGCCGCCCACCCGGCCGCGTCCCGACGGTTCTGGTTCGCGCCCGTCGGTGGGGGTAAGCTCTGCCGGAGATCAAGCGCCGCACAGCGCGACCCGAAGGGAGTGGCAGTGGAGAAGACCAGTACCGAGGTCGACGCGCTGCTGGTCGGCATCGAGTTCGAACCCGTGCTCGTGGGTATCGTCATGGGCAGCGAATCCGACCGCGAGGTCATGGAGGCCGCCGGACGCGAGCTCGACGAGCGCCGCATACGCCATGAGATCCAGGTCATGTCGGCTCATCGCGACCCCGAGAAGGTCGCCCACTATGCCCGCACGGCGCAGGCCCGCGGACTCAAGGTGCTGATCGCCGGCGCCGGCAAGGCGGCTGCGCTCCCCGGGGTGATCGCCTCCTACACCAACCTGCCGGTCATAGGGGTGCCCATCAAGACGAGCGACCTCGGCGGTCTCGACTCCCTGCTGTCGATCGTGCAGATGCCGCCCGGCGTGCCGGTCGCCTGCGTCGCCATCAACGGCGCCCGCAACGCCGCCATCCTGGCGGCGAAGATCCTCGACGTCTGAAGAACCGAAGAAGGGCAGTCGATGAGTGACGATCCCCGCAAGTCGCGCTTGCCGCCCGACCAGCGGCGCCAGATCCTGGTCATGGCGATCAGCGGCCTCAGCTTCGTCGTCGTTCTCGCCCTGATCGGCCTGCTGCTGCACTTTGTCGGTTGACGCACCCGCCAAGCACCCGCCTCGCAAGGAGCTCGAGATGATCAAGCAGACCCTGACGTCGCCGGCGGCCGCCCCCGCGATCGGTCCCTACTCTCCAGCCGTGCAGACCGAACGCCTGGTGTTCTTCTCCGGGCAGGTGCCGTTCGACTCGCACGGCGCGGTCGTCGGTCAGACGGCCGCCGACCAGGCCCGCCAGGCGCTCGCCAATCTGCGTCACCTGCTCGACGCCGGCGCCCTGACGACTCACGCGGTCGTCAAGACCACGATCTTCCTGACCGACATGAACGACTTCGCCGCGGTGAACGACGTCTACGCCGAGTTCTTCGAAAAGCCGTATCCGGCGCGCTCGACGGTCGCCGTCGCCGGCCTGCCCAAGGGCGTCAAGGTCGAGATCGAAGCCATCGCCATGCGAGAGTGACCGGATCCGGTGAGCGAACAGAGACCGACGAGGACGATCTACGGATCGGCGGCGGGCGCGGCCGCGCCCGCCGCCGATCCGTCCGCGGCGCGACCTCGCCGTCTGCGCGACGCGTGGTGGCTGGCGCCGGTGCTCGCCCTGGTCGTGCTGTTCGCGGCCTTCGTCGTGGCGAGCTTCTTCTTGCTCGGCGGCGTCGGCCTGCTGCAGTACGTCGGCGTCACGTTGTCGGGCCAGAAGTTCGCCGGCGCCTGGGGTTCGTCGGACACGGCCCTCGGTACGGCGGTCATCCACATCACGAAGAGCGGCGGCGCCTACACGATCGCCGGCGCGCGCATCCTAAGCGAGCCCACCGCCGCGGCGCAGGTCAAAGACGACGCCCTCGTGGCGACCGGCGTCGCGAAAGGCGTGTCCTGGCAGCTCTCGCTGTCGTTTGTCAACCGCGACCAGCTGCGCGCCCGGGTGACCTACGGCGACGGCCGGCCTCCCCTGGAGACGCTGCTCACCCGACAGTAGCCGGCGACCCGGCGTCCCGGTCTGGTTTTCTGTGAGAGAATCTTCCCGTCTCTGACGGCCGCGACGGAGGGCTCCCCATGATCGACCGCTACACGCTGCCCGAGATGGGCGCCATCTGGACCGAGCAGGCCAAGCTGCAGGCCTGGCTCGACGTCGAGCTCGCGGCGGTGCGCGCCTGGAACCGGCTCGGCAAGGTCCCCGACGCCGCCGTGGCCGAGATCGAGGCCAGGGCCGGCTTCGACGCCGCCCGCGTGGCCGAGATCGAGGAGACCACCAACCACGACGTGATCGCCTTTCTCACCGACCTCGCCGAGCACGTCGGCGACGCCTCGAAGTACATCCACTATGGGATGACGAGCTCCGACGTGCTCGACACCGGTCTGGCGCTGCAGATCAAGCGCTCCGGCGAGCTGCTGCAGCGCGACCTCGTCGCGCTCGGCACTGTGCTCAAGCGACGCGCCTTCGAGTTTCGCGACACGGTTCAGGTCGGCCGCACCCACGGCATCCACGCCGAGCCCATCACGTTCGGCATGAAGCTGGGGATGTGGGCCTTCGAGGTGGCCCGCCACCTCGACCGCCTGCGGCGCGTGACCGACGGCGCCGCCGTGGGCAAGCTGAGCGGCGCCGTCGGCGCCTACAACAACATCGACCCGAGGGTCGAGGAGCTCGTCTGCGCCGAGCTCGGCCTCGGCTGCGAGCCGATCGCCAACCAGGTCGTGCAGCGCGACCGCCACGCCGCCTTCCTCTCCGTCCTGGCGATCGTCGGCTCCTCTCTCGAGAAGTTCACAGTCGAGGTGCGCCACCTGCAGCGCACCGAGGTGCGCGAGGCCGAGGAGGCCTTCGGCAAGGGCCAGAAGGGCTCCTCGGCGATGCCCCACAAGCGCAATCCGATCCTCTCTGAGCGCATGGCCGGCTGCGCGCGCGTGCTGCGTGGCAACGCTCTCGTGGGCATGGAGAACATGGCGCTCTGGCACGAGCGCGACATCTCGCACAGCTCGGCGGAGCGCATCGTGTTCCCCGATTCGTGCATTCTGCTCGACTACATGCTGCAGAAGTCGACCGGGCTCTTCGACGGGCTGGTCGTCGACGAAGCGCGCATGCTGGCCAACCTCTCGCTGTCGCAGCGCCTCGTCTTCAGCGGCGCCGTGCTCCTCGCGCTGGTCGACCACGGCATGCTGCGCGACGACGCCTACCGGGTGGTGCAGGACGCGGCCATGCGGGCCTGGCGCGAGGGCGTCGACTTTGGCCGGCTGATCAAGGACGACCCCGAGGCGGCGGCCGTGCTGTCGCCCGCCGAGATCGACGCGGCCATGGACCCCGACCAGTACCGGGCCGGCCGCGAGATCATCTTCGGACGCCTCGAGCGCCTCACGTTCTGACGGGCGCCGTCGGCGACGGCCCCGCGGGCGGCCCTGCGCCCCGCACGGTCGCGCGGCTGCCGCCTCTCACCCGCCAGAGCTCACGGCCGCCAGCCGTGTCGGCTACTCGTCCTCGTCGTCGTCGAGCGGCTCGAACATGTCGAGGCCGGCGCCGCAGTCGGGGCAGGTCCAGTCGCCGGGCAGGTCCTCGAAGGCCGTGCCCGGCTCGACGCCGTTGTCGGGATCGCCGATCTCGGGGTCGTAGACCCAGTCGCACAGCGTGCACACGTACTTCTGCATGAGCTCCACTCCTTCGCGGGGACCGTGGGGACCGTCTTGCGATGCGCTGCGCCGTCGATTCTAGTACAGCCGCCGGCGGGTCCGCCCGTCAAGGCTACTGGTTCTCGAGCAGCTCCTCGGCGGGCACGTCGCGCACGACGCGGGCCGGCACACCCATGAGCACCTTGCGGGCCGGCGCGTCCCTGGTGACCACCGCGCCCGCCGCGACGAACGCCTCCTCGCCGACCTCGATGCCGGGGCAGAGCACGACACCGCCGCCGACCCGTGCCCCGCGGCGGATGGTGGCGCCCCTGATCAGCCCGTGACGCTTCTCGGTGCGGCCCATGAAGTTGTCGTTGGTGGTCTGTACGCAGGGCGCGATGAAGACGTGGTCTTCGATCGTCATGTAGGCGGTGATGTAGGCGTTCGACTGGATCTTCGTGAAGTCGCCGATCGTGGTGTCGTTCTCGACGCACGTACCGCGCCCCACGACGACGCGCTGCCCCAGCACGCAGCGCTCGCGCACGCTGGCCAGGTCGCCGACGACGCACCCCGGCCCCATCGTCACGCCACGGTAGACGATCGCCCCGCTCGAGACCACGCAACCGGAGGCGAGGCGCAGCGGCGGCAGCTCGCCGCGCGCGGCGGTCGACGACGGCGAGAGCGAGGGCGCCTTGCCCAGCACCACGCCGTCCTGGATGAAGCAGCCGTCGCCGATCTCGGTGTCGTCGTGAACGACCACGTTGGCGCCGAAGATCACGCCGGCGCCGATGCTCACGTTGGCGCCCAGGAGCAGGTGGTGAGCGAGCTCTGACGGATGCAGGGCCACGACGCTACCCGACCGTGAGGTCGGCGGTCTTCACGGGCTGGCCGCCGTGGCGCAGCGAGCGTTCCATCGCCTCGAGCACGCGCACGACGTTCAAGCCGTCGCGCCCGTCCGACAGCGGCCGGCGATTGTCGCGCACGCACTCGACGAAGTGCTCGATCTCGAGCTTGAGCGGTTCGTCGTTGGCGATGCGCGGAATGTGGATGTCGCCGAAACGCAGCGTGACGTACTCGCCGTAGGACTGGTACCGCGGCACCACCGCGGCCTTGTCGTAGACGGTGACCTTGCGGTCGGCGTCCATGTCGTCGAAGACGGCCATCTTGTCGGAGCCGACCACCGTGATCTTGCGGGTCTTGTGGGGATCGAGCCAGCTCACGTGCAGGTGGCCGGTCATGCCCGACGGGTAGCGGATGTAGCCGAACACGACGTCCTCGACGCCCGGCTGCAGGTAGCACTCGCCCCGCGCCGAGACCTCCTCGGGTTCCTCGCCGGTGAGGTAGTTGATGACCGAGATGTCGTGCGGCCCAAGGCTCCACAGGGCGTTCTCGTCGGGTCGCACCTTGCCCAGGTTCAGACGGTTCGAGTACACGTAGAAGATGTGTCCGAGCTCGCCGTCGTCGAGCAGCTCCTTGACCTTGCGCACGGCGGGGTGGTACTCGAGCAGGTGGCCGACCATGAGCTGCTTGCCATGCGCTTCGGCCAGGTGCACGAGGTCTTCGGCGTCGCGGGCTCTGACCGCCATGGGCTTTTCGATGAAGGCGTGCTTGCCGGCCTCGAGAACGCGCTTGCCGAGGGCGTAGTGAGTGGGCACCGACGTGGCCACGATGACGGCCTCGACCGTCGGGTCGGCCAGGACCTGGTCGAGGTCGGCGGTGGCCGTCGCGTCGGGGAACTGGACGCTCATGCGGGCGAGGATCTTCTCGTCGAGATCGCAGCACCAGGCGAGCTCCGCGCCGGGCAGCCGGTCGACGTTGCGCGCCAGGTTCGGACCCCAGTAGTTGAGGCCCACGACGCCGATACGGATGGGGTCAACGCTCACGGAACGTCATCCTTCCTCGAGGAGAGGAGGCGGCGGCCTGCGGCCGCCGCCTCAAAGCTTCCAGACCTTGCCGCCGCCGTCGAGGCCGGCGGTGGCGTTGCGCAGGTCGACCACGAGCTGCGCCTTGGCGACGACGTCGGCGTAGTCGATGGCGGAGTGGGCCGTCACCACGATCACCACGTCGTAGGCGCTGATGCCGGCGCCCTTGCTCAGGTCGATCGAGTGCATGCGCAGGGCCGGCAGCTCGGCCACGAACGGATCGTGATAGTCGACCGCCATGCCCTGCCTGTCGAGCTGACGGATGATCTTCAGGGCCGGCGACTCGCGCAGGTCGTCGATGTCGGCCTTGTAGGCCACGCCCATCACGAGCGCCTTCGCGCCCTGCAGCGCCTTGCCGTGCGAGTTCAGCGCCCGCGTGACCTTGGTGACGCAGAAGTACGGCATGTTCTCGTTGACCTTGCCGGCCAGCTCGATGAACTCGGTCCAGAAGTCGACCTCGCGCGCCTTCCACGACAGGTAGAAGGGATCGACCGGGATGCAGTGGCCGCCAAGACCGGGTCCCGGCAGGAACTTCATGAAGCCGAACGGCTTGCTGGCGGCCGCCTCGATGACCTCCCAGATGTCGATCCCCAGGCGGTCGCACAGCATGGCGAGCTCGTTGACCAGGGCGATGTTGACGCTGCGGAAGATGTTTTCGAGCAGCTTCGTCATCTCGGCCACTTCGGGCGTGGTGACCGGCACGAGACAGTCGATCGCCCGGCCGTAGACCTCGAGCACCTTCGCCGTGCAGGCCGGCGTCAGGCCGCCGACGACCTTGGGCGTCGACCTGGTCGTGTAGTCGGTGCGCCCGGGGTCGACTCGTTCCGGCGAAAAGGCGAGGTGGAAGTCGACGCCGGCGGTGAGCCCCGACCCCTGCTCGAGGAGCGGCGCGAGCTCCTCGCGGGTCGTGCCGGGGTAGGTCGTGCTCTCGAGGCACACCAGCTGGCCGGGGCGCACGTAGCCGGCGAGCGTGGCGGTAGCCTCCTTGACGAGCGTCAGGTCGGGTTCGCGGTTGGCGTTCAGCGGCGTCGGCAGACAGATGATGTCGGCGTCGCAGCTCTCGGTGGCGCTGTAGTCGGTCGTGGCCGTGAGGAGGTCCTTGTCGACCACCGCCTTGAGCGCCTCGTCTGTGACGTCGCCGATATACGAGGTGCCGGTGTTTATGGCGTGGCAGCGTTCGGGGTCGGCCTCGATGCCGACGACCTCGACGCCCGCCTCGGCGAACGTCACCGCAAGTGGCAGGCCAACGTATCCCATGCCGATGACTGCGATCTTCACTGTCAGCTCCCGTTCGTGGTGCCCGTCGGGGATGCCGGTCACCGCTGCGACCGAGCTACAGATTGTATCGCATCGGCCTGGCCCGGCCGAAGCGCCCGGCCGGCGCGCCCGACAGTTCCGACGGGCGCCGACCGTCTCGACGCAGCCGCCCGGGCGCTCCCCCGCGGGCCGCGGTCAGCCCAACGTGAACAGACGCCTCTCGTTCTCGCAGGGCGGCCCCGCGCACACCTCGACGGTGAGCTCCTGCGGGTCCCAGATCATGCTCGCCGTCGTCATGTCGCGCTCGCCCAGCGGCACGGACAGGTCGGGGTGCCCGCAGATCGACATCGCGTCGGCGTCGCCGTCGTGGTCGCTCAGAATGGTCTGCAGCAGCTCGCGGGGGTCGTCGCCTTGCGCGAGGCCCTGGTCGAGCAGGGCCGCCGCCCGGGCCAGCCGCCGGCGGGTGCCCGTGGAGGTCGACAGGTCGTAGCCGGTCATCGCGGGATCGACGAAGTGGTTGGTGTGCACCAGCCGGTCGCCGCCCTCGATGAGCGCCGCGCTGGTGGCCGATGTCTCGACGTCGAGCAGCGCGCCCGACGCGTCGACGAACAGGTGGTTGGAGCCGCGGGCGCGGGTCGGCAGGAGGCAGCGCTCGCGAGCGTCGGCGAGCGACCGCGACTCGAGCAGGTGGCGGCGGATGAAGTTGTTGGGCACGCCGACGCGCTGGTCGTTCGCGTACACGGTGTTGCCACCGGTGGCAACGCCGTGCGAGTTGATGCCGGTCGGCGGCAGCAGACAGGCGGAGGTCATGGCAAGGATCCGCGTGCCGTCGTCGGTGGTGATGCGCAGCAGCACGTTCTTGTCGACGTCGCCCGCCCACCAGTCCTCGTTGTGGCCGAGCAGACAGCGCCCCCCGGCGCGCACGGCCACCGTCGTGCAATGCCCGGTGTGGGCGAACCGCGGCAGCTGCGTCGGCAGGTCGGTGGCCGGGTCTGAATTGCAGGTGAGCTCCTCGCCCAGATTGGGCACGAGCAGCCTGCCGAGCGGCACGTCGGCGCCCTCGGCCATGCCCTCGAGCTCCGCGACGACGCCCGGCAGCGCCCGGCGGGCCGGCGCCAGGTAGGCCAGGCATTCCTCCTGGGCCGCGGCGAAGCTCGGGCCGCCCATCGCTTCGTGATGCTCCTCGTAGTAGGCGATGCCGGCCACGATGAGGTGGCGCGCCGCCTCGCCGATCTGACGGCCGATCTCGCGGTGGCCGCCGCGCGCTTCGATCTCGAGGTAAGGAATGCTCAAGGCCGGTCGTCCTTCGCAGCTTCAGGGGTCGTTCGCACGTAGTGCTTCGACATCTCGTCGCGGCGCCCCTTCACCGGCCACGATCGGATCCGAGGAACGCGCCCAGGGCGGCCGCGAGACGCTCGCCGGCGTCGCCCCGGCCGTAGAAGGCGGGGTGCCGCGCCCCCCGCGGCGGGCGGGCCAGGGCCGCGGCGAGCGCCTCGCGGTCGGTGCCGACCAGCACGTTCCAGCCGCTCTCGATGGTCTCGACCCACTCGCTCGAGTCGCGCATGGTCACGCACGGCACTCTGAAGAAGTAGGCCTCTTTTTGCAGGCCGCCAGAGTCGGTGGCCACCACGCGGGCGTTCTTGGCCAGCGCCAGCGACTCGGCATAGCCGACCGGCCCGGACAGCCTGATGTTGGGCGTGACGAGCCCGGCCAGGCCGAATCGTTCGATGCTCGCCGCCGTGCGCGGGTGGGCCGGGAAGATCACCGTCTCGGGCAAGGCGCCGAGGGCCGCAAGGACGGCCTCGAGGTGCGCCGGCTCGTCGGTGGTCGCCGGCCGGTGCGCGGTGGCCAGCACGTAGCCACCGGGGCGCACGCCGAAACTCTCGAGAACCGTCTCCTCGCGTGCGGGCGAGAGCGTCGTCATGGCGAGGTCGAACATGACGTCGCCGGTCTGCACGACGCCCGCGACGATGCCCTCGCGACCCAGGTTGGCCACGGCGGTGTCGGTGGGGCAGAAGAGCAGGCTCGACAGGTGATCGGTCAGCACGCGGTTGATCTCTTCGGGCATGCGACGGTCGAACGAGCGCAGGCCCGCTTCGACGTGGGCGATGGGCACGCCCGACTGGGCCGCGGCGAGCGCTCCGGAGAAGGTCGAGTTCGTGTCGCCGTAGACCAGCACGACCCGGGGGTGCACTTCGGCGATGGCGGCGGCGACGCCCGTCAGCATCGCCGCGGTCTGGCGGGCGTGGCTGTCGGAGCCGACGCCGAGCTCGATGTCGGGCCGCGGCAGGTCGAGCTCGTCGAAGAAGACGCCGGCGAGCTCGCGATCGTAGTGCTGGCCGGTGTCGAGCAGCACTTCGCGCGCCACCGCGCGCACCGAGCGCGACACGATCGCCGCCTTGATGTACTGCGGCCGGTTGCCGACCACCGAAAGGACGACCGGGAGATCCATAAGGGGGAGTCTAACCGACGCGGCGTAACGCTGCCGCACGTCGCAGGGGAGCGACGCGTCACCGCCAAGCGGGGGTACAATCATATCGTGAGCGAACGTGCCGAACACGTCGTCGAAGGCCTGCCGCACGACCTCGACCGGTTCCTGCGCGACTTCTTTCCGCGCAAGCGCTGGCAGTCGCGCGTGCAATACGATCACCGCGCCCGGCGCTTCTTTTTGGACGTCATCGTGCGCGACAGCGGCCTTGCCGGCGACGACCGCTTTCTGTCGCTGATCGCCTTCTACGGGCGCGGGCAGCGCACGCTGATGCAGCAGAACCTCGGCCTCGAGTTGCAGTGCCGGCTGTTCTCGGACGAGGGCGCCGACCTGACTCCCCGGCTGCGCACCGCCGAGTCCAGCTACTTCGACAGCGGCGAGCGCAACTCGGCGATGAGCCGCAAGCTGGCCTGGCTGGGCTTTCGCCGCCGCCTGCTGCGCGATATCGCCCCCCGCACCGTCCTCTGGGCGGCGGTGATCGCGGGCCTCACGCTGGTCTTCCATTTCACCCTCTCGACGGCGCTGCTGCTGTGCATCGTCGCGCTCGTCGTGCAGGCGCTGCTCGGCACGTTCCTGTCGGGCCGCTCCACCTGACGAGAGCTCCCGACGGCCGCACCGGCGGATCGGCCGGAAGGCGTCATCGCCCCGCAGGCATCGAGTAAGATGATCGCCGACATGGAGCTGCTTCCCCGCCTCACCGCCCGCTGCGTCGCCACCGCCGTGCGTCTGAGCGGCGCCGGTCAGGCGAGCAGCATGCCGGGCAAGGTGGCCAACGCGCTGTTTCCCGGCTACCTCGCCGGCCACGCCCGCCGGCTCACCGAAGGGTACGCGGTCGTCACGGGCACGAACGGCAAGACGACGACCGCCAACATGGCGGCCCGCGTGCTCGCCGACGCCGGCCGCGACATCGTCCACAACAGCGAGGGCGCGAACCTGCTCTCGGGGATCGCCACCGCCTTCTCGCGGCGGCCGGCGGCGCGCTTCGCGCTGCTCGAGATCGACGAGGCGATCGTACCGACGGCTCTCGCGCGCCTGGCGGCGCCGCGGGCCGTCGTGCTCTCGAATCTGTTCCGCGACCAGCTCGACCGTTACGGCGAGGTCGACCGTCTGGCCGCCGGCTGGCTCACCGCTCTGGGCCGCCTCACCTCGACGGTCCTGATCGCCAACGCCGACGACCCCCTGGTGACCTGGGTCGCCCAGGAGTCGGGCTGCGAGACCGTCTTCTTCGGCGTCCAGGTGCGCGACGGCCACGCCGACCACGAGGTGAGCGACGTCACGATCTGCCCGCGCTGCGCGACCATGCTCGACTACTCGTCGCGCTGGCTGTCGCAGCTCGGCGACTACCGCTGTCCCTCGTGCGGCTTCGCGCGGCCGCCACGCGACCTCGAGGCGCGCGGGGTGAGCACCGTCGAAGGGCACGCGGAGGCGTCGGTCACCGGCGTCGCCGCCGGCGAGCTCCGCCTCCGCGTGCCGGGCCTGCACAACGTCTACAACGCGCTCGGCGCGCTGGCTCTGACCCAGCGGCTCGGCGTAGACCCCGCGGACGCGCTCGGCTCGCTTGCCGCCTACCAGCCGGTCTTCGGCCGCTGGAGCCTCGTGCGGCGCGGCGACACCGCGGTGCAGGTGAACCTCGTCAAGAACCCCGCCGGCATGAACCAGACGCTGCGCGCCCTGCGCGAGGTGCCGGGCGAGAAGGCGCTGGTGTTCGTGTTGAACGACAACATCGCCGACGGACGCGACATCTCGTGGATCTGGGACGTCGACATGGAGGAGCTGCTGCCGGCGGCCGGCCTGGTCGTCACGAGCGGCACGCGCAAGCACGAGATGGCGCTGCGGCTGAGCTACGCCGGCGTGCCCGACGAGGCGCTCGCCAGCGTCGACTCCGTCGCCGCGGCGCTCCGCCTCGCCGCCGAGCGCCAGGCCCACAGCGTCTACCTGCTGCCCACCTACACGGCGCTCAAGGAGGTCCGCGGCGTCCTCGCGGACTGGGAGGCGGTCCGCCAGTGAGCGGCTCACGACGGGCGGCGGCGAGCGGCCTTCTCATCGAGGCCGTCCACCTCTACCCGACCACGATGAACACCTACGGCGACCGCGGCAACGTGGCCGCCCTGACCCGGCGCGCCGCCCTGCGCGGCCTCACCGTTCACTGGCACGCCCTCGAGCTCGGCGACCAGCCGCCGGCCCGCTGCGATCTCGTCTTCATGGGAGGCGGCCAGGACCGCGTGCAGCACGCCGCCGCCGCCGATCTCGCCCGCCTGCGACCCTGGATCTCCGCCGTCATCGACGGCGGCGGCGTGGTGTTCGCGGTGTGCGCCGGCCTGCAGCTCCTGGGCCGGCGCTACGTCGCGGCCGACGGCAGCGAACTGGCCGGCCTCGATCTGCTCGACTTCGAGACGCTGGCCGCGCGGCCGGGCGAATGGCGCCTGATCGGCAACGTCGTGGCCGAGGTGCGCGATCTCGGGCGGCAGCCCGGGCCCGCAGCCGCCGCGGGCGCGGCGGGCGCCGCAGCCGCCGCGGGCGCCGCAGCCGCCGCGGGCGCCGTAGCCGACGGCGACCCGGAGCCCGCCGCCGCGGGGCCGCCGCTCCTGCTGGCCGGCTTCGAGAACCACGGCGGCCGCACGTTCCTCGGCAAGGCGCGGCCCCTTGGCACGGTGCGCCTCGGCTTTGGCAACAACGGCCGCGACGGTGGCGAGGGAGTCCACGCCGGCAGAGTGATCGCGACCTACCTGCACGGCCCGGTGCTGCCCAAGAACGCCTGGCTGACCGACCACCTCCTGGCGCTTGCCCTGGAGCACGCCGGCGGCGGCGCGCTGGCGCCGCTCGCGCACCCACGCGAGGACGCCGCCCAGCGCGAAGCCGTGCTGGTGGCCGAGCGCGACGCGGCGCGACGCGGGCGCCTGGGCCGCGCCGTCCGCCGGCTGCGACCCCAGGGCGCCCGATGACCTCATCGAGCGGCCGGCGGGGCGGCCCGCCGCGCGACGCCGGGGTCCGGCGCCTGCTGGCCGACTTCCGCGAACTGCTGGGCCCGGGCAAGCGACCGGCGATCGAGGGCCTAGAGATCGAGTGCCTCTACCGCACGCGCGGCGACGACGACCGTTCCGAGCTGCGCGAGATCGACGGGTTCGGCGGCGATTTCGTCGACTTCTTCAGCCCCGGGGCGCTCGCCCAGCTCGTGGTGACGCTCGGCGACGTGCGCGGCAAGGGCGTCGGGGCGGCCGCTCGCGCGATCGTGGCCAAGTACGTGATCCGGGCGATGGTGGCCGGGCAACGCTGGCCCCTGCGACCCGGCGAGGCGCTGCGCGACGTCCACAATGCGCTGCTCGCGGTGCCCCACGAACCGCACGATTTCGTCACCGTCTGCATCGCCTCGATCGACGCCCGCAGCGGCACGGTGGGCCTCGCCACGGCGGGGCACCCCGGCCCCGTCGTGCTGCGCTCCTCCGGCATCGAACGGCCGCTTCTGTTCGGCAACCCGGCTCTCGGCGTGACCGAGGAGGCCGAGCTCCAGGCCCTGCCCACCGACTACGTCGACCTGGCCCCGGGCGACGCGCTGCTGCTCTACACCGACGGCCTGTCCGACGCACGCGACCCCGGCGGCCGCTTCTACGGGGACGCGCGCCTCGACGAGGCCCTTGCGGAGCTGCGCGGCCTGCCGGCCGCGCAGCTCCTCCAGAGCCTGCTCGACGACGCCGGCGCGTTCGGCGGGCGCGCCCCGACCGACGATGTCGCCCTCGTGCTCGTCAGGCGCACGCCCGAGGCAAACGCCGCGCCGCGCGAGCTCTTCGCCGACCGCGCCGCCGAAGCGCTATAGTGCGGGGGAAATCACGCCGATACGGGGAGCAGCGCGTGACGGCGACAGCGACGGCAGACCGGAGGAACAGCGTGCGTCACTCCCGCTGGCAGCGACAGGATGGCATGATCCGCGAGTCGATCAAGTACGCCTTGGTGATCGTCGTTCTGGGCGTGCTGGTGCTCGACGGCATCTCGGTCGTGAGCGCTTCGCTCGGCGTGCGCCAGAACGCCTCCGACGCCGCCAACCAGGCGCTCACGACCTTCATCCAGACCAACAACGCCACGATGGCGATGCGGAGCGCCTCGACGTTCCTCAAGCTCCACGGCTCGATCCTGCTGAAGGCCAAGAGCAACCTGACGCTTTCGATCCTGGGCGCCGACCATTCGACGGTCACGATCACGGCGACCAGGAAGCCCCACACCTATGTCTTCCACTACTTCCAGAGCCTGCCGTGGGGTATCGGGCCCTGGTTCCACAAGCTCCTCAACCCGACCGCGACCCAGACGAACAGCTGACGAGCGGCCGGCAGCGGCCGCTGGCCCGCCGCGCGTCACCAGTCGTCGGGCTCGGCGACAGGGGGTTGCGACCGTCCTTCAAGAAAGCCACGTACCTCGACACGCACGAGCAGATCGATGAAGGCGTCGACCTGCTGCATCTCATCCATCGTCTCGCCGAAAGCCGGCAGGTCGCCGACCACGAGCGCGTCGATCAGCACCTTCCAGATGGCCGCGCGCACCTGCTGCACCCCGGCGATCACGTCTGTCAGGTCAAATCCGAGCGCTCCCCGGCGGGCGGCGTCGCCGGCGGTCTCGCTCTCGATGCGGCCGACGATGCCGGGCACCTCGTAGGCCTCGGCCTGCGACAAGGCGATCAGGTCGTCGACGATGTGACGCACGAGGCGGACGCCCAGAGGACTCGCCAGCACGTCGAGGTACTCCTCACCGACCGCGCCCTTCAGCGCCGTCACCCAAGCCCCGTGGAGCTCGTCGCGGTGGTCGCGCAGGAGCAGGGCGAGCTGTCTCATGACGACCCCCGTCGGGCGATGAGAGCGGCCGTCACGCCGGCCCCCACGCCGTTGTCGATGTTGACCACCACGAGACCGGGCGAGCAGCTCTGCAGCATGCCGAGCAGCGCGGCCTCGCCCCGTCCACCCAGACCGTAGCCGGTCGACACCGGCAGTCCGATGACCGGCGCCTCGACGAGCCCGCACACGACCGAGGGCAGCGCCCCCTCCATGCCGGCGGCGACGATCAGCGCGCCGGCGCCGGCGGCGGTCATCTCGCGCAGCGGGCCCATCAGCCTGTGCACGCCGGCCACGCCGACGTCGTAGGCGGTGAGCACGTCGACGCCCATCTCGCGGCACACGATGGCCGCCTCGTCGGCGATCCCCGTGTCGCTCGTGCCGCCCGCCAACACACCGACCACGCCACAAGACGCAGGTGGGCGGTAGTCGCCGCGCCGCACGACCAGGGTGCGGGCGCGCTCGTGCCAGACCGCCTCGCCGTCGGGCGGCGCGGCCACGGCCGCCGCCTGCTCCGGCGACACTTTGCTGGCTACCACCACGGCGGCGCGCGCGACGAAAGCCGCGACGATGGCGGCGAACTGGTCGACAGTCTTGCCGTCGCCGAAGACGATCTCGGGCACACCCTTGCGGTGCGCCCTTCCCGTGTCGAGGCAGGCGAAATCGCCGACCGACGTCAGCCCGAGGCCGGCGAGGCCTTCGGCCGCATCGTCGACACTCGTGCGTCCCGCCGCGACGTCGGCCAGCAGAGCCCGCAGGTCGTCGTGTGCGCCGTCACTTGAGTTCACGCCGCTCCTTCACTTGCTCACCAGCCACAGCATACCCCGTGGTCGGCCGCACCCGCACCCAACGACGAGCTCTTAGAACGGGCGGCCAAATCCTGTATCCTTCGGAGGTCTGGTCAAGACGGAGCCCGAGGACTGCAATCTCTTTCGCAGCGCATCATCGTTTCCGGATCGTCGCGATCGTCGCCTTGGCCGTCGTCGCCGCTTTCGTCGCGTTCGAGTTCATCACCGCCCCCCGCATCTCGGCCGTGACGCCGAGCCCGGGGTCGAGCCTCGACCGCGACTCGCTCGTGGTCAGCGTCGAGGTGCCCGGCGCCCAGCGCCTGCACGACCTGGCGGTGCGCCTCGACGGCCGCGACGTAACCCCCAGCGTGCGCAGCGACGCGCAGCGGCTCTACTTCGAGACCGGGCGGCTGTCGCAGGGCGACCACACCATCAGCCTCACGGCGGGCACCTCCGACGTGCTGCGGCCAAGACTCTCCAAGAGCTGGCGCTTCAACGTCGACACCATCCCGCCGACGATCACCCTGCGCGGAACCCGCAACGGCTCGGTCGTCACGGCGAGCCCCGTGCCGCTCAGCGGCACGACCGAGCCGGGCGCCACCGTGGTCGCCTCGGCGGGCACACACACGGTGACGGCGCAGGCCGAGTCGGGCGGCGCGTTCTCGCTCGCTCTGCCCGTGGCCGACGGCCCCGCCCGGATCGAGGTCACGGCCACCGACCGGGCCGGCAACGCGACCAGGCTGCACCGCACGCTCACCGTCGACGCCACGCCGCCCGAGCTCACCCTCACCGGCCTTCAGGCAGTCGAGAAGCACAGCACCCCGAAGGCCGACGTGATCGCCACCGACGCGGCCGGCACGCCGGTCGTCAGAATGATCCTCGACGGGCACGTCATCCTGACCCAGAAGGCTGCGTGGCAGATCAAGATACCGTTCGACAAGCTGCCCGAGGGTCTGCACACGCTGGTCGTCAAGGCCACCGACATCGGCCACCACGTGACGACCGACAAACGCACGTTCCTGGTCAACAGCACCGAGAAGCTCGGCAAGGCGACGCTCATCTACGGCGCGCGCGGCCGCGACGTTGAGCAGCTCCAGCGCAAGCTGCGCGCCCAGGGCTACTACCGCGGGCCCATCAACGGCTTTCTGGGCAAGCGCACCGTCAAGGCGGTCAAGCGCTTCCAGGCTTCGATCGGCATCCCGGCCGACGGGATCGTCGGCCCCCAGCTGATCGGCGGCCTGTCGGGCCGCATCGTGATCATCCAGTCCGAGCACCGGCTGTACTTCTACCTGAACGGCAAGCTCAAGAAGGAGTTCCCGGTGGCGACCGGCCAGGCGGCCTACCCCACGCCCAACGGCATCACCTCCGTCGTGTGGATGACCAAGGACCCGACCTGGACACCTCCCGACTCACCGTGGGCGGCGGGCGCCAAGCCGGTCGCGCCCGGTCCCAACAACCCCGTGGGCATGCGCTGGATCGGCACCGGCTTCTCGGGTGTGGGCATCCACGGCGTGCCGGCGTCAGAGGACTACTCGATCGGCACCTACGCCTCGCACGGCTGCATCCGCATGTACGAATGGGACGTCGAGCAGCTCTACGACTGGGTCACCGTCGGCATGCCGATCATCATCAAGCCGTAGAGCGCGGCCCTTCCTTGACCGCACACCACAGGCGAGAGGCGACCTCCCGTGGCTGACATCCGTCCGTTCCGCGGCCTGCGCTACGACACCGACCGCGTCGCGCTCCCCGACGTCGTCTGCCCGCCCTACGACGTGATCTCGCCGGCCGCGGCCGCGGCGCTGCGGCGGCGCAGCCCGTACAACGCCGTGCACGTCGAGCTGCCCGAGTCGCCGACGGGCCGCCCCGGCGACCGCTACGCGGCGGCCGCCGGGCTGCTCGGCGCCTGGCGCGCCGACGGCGTGCTGCGCGCCGACGACGAGCCGACCCTGTACCTGATCGAGCAGAGCTTCACGGGGCCCGACGGCCGCGAGCGCACGCGGCACGGCTTCATCTGCCGCCTGCGACTTGAGGACTTCGCGGCGCGCGTCGTGCTGCCTCACGAGAAGACCCACGCGGCGCCCAAGCTCGATCGCCTCGAGCTGCTGCGCGCGACGCACGCCAACCTGAGCCAGATCCTGCTGCTCTACGCCGACCCCGGCAACGAGGTCGGGCGGGCGCTGGCGGCGGCTGCGCCGCCGCCAGCGCCCGCCCTCGAGGCGCCCGACGCCGACGGCAACCCCTGCCGCCTGCGGCCGCTCGGCGGCCCGGCCGTCGACCGGGTCGTGTCGCTGCTCGCCGGCAGGCAGCTGCTGATCGCCGACGGCCACCATCGCTACGAGACGGCCCTCGCCTATCGCGCTGAGCGCCGCGCCGCCGGCGACGCCTCCGCCGACTGGGTCATGGTCTGCCTGTCGAGCATGGACGACCCAGGCCTCGCGGTCTTTGCCACCCACCGGCTGCTCAAGGGCGTCTCCCTGCCGCCGGCCGACGAGGTCGTCGCGCGCCTGCGCCCGGCGTTCACCGTGGTGGCGCAGGGGGGCGGCACCCCGCGGGACTGCGCCCCGGCGATGGAGCGCGTGAGTCGCTCGACCGGCCCCGGCAAGGCGTTGGGTCTGTACTTTGCGGCCGAGCGCCGCTGCGTCACGCTGGAGCTGCGCGACGCGTCCATCGTGGACGATCTGACCCGGCGCGGCCTGTCGCCGGCCCAGGCCCGGCTGTCGATCACGCTGCTGGCCGAGCTCGTTTTTCGCGACGCGCTCGGCCTCGACCCCGACCGTCTCGAGGGCCACCTCGACTTCGCCAGGAGTGTCGACGACGCCGTAGCCGACCTCGAGGGCGGCGACTACCGCCTCGCCGCCTTCCTCGGAGCCACGCCGATGGACGAGGTGCAAACGATCGCCGAGCGGGGCGAGACGATGCCCCAGAAGTCGACCTATTTTTACCCGAAGCTCCTCACCGGCCTCGTCTTCAACGCCCTCTAGCGGTTCCGACCGGGAGACCGCGCCGTGAGCCTCGTCCTGATGTTCTTCTCATCGCTGCTGATCGCCTACTCGGGGGCGCTCATGCCGGGGCCGATGCTGACCGTCGTGGTCACCGAGACGCCGCGCCAAGGCGCCAGAGCGGGACCCCTCGTCGTGCTGGGCCACGCGATCCTCGAGCTGACGCTGCTGATCCTGCTGGTCGTCGGGCTCGGGCCGATCCTCAAGCATCACACCGTCCAGGCCGTGCTGCAGATCGCCGGCGGGATCATGCTCGTCTGGACCGCCGTGTCGATGATCGTCGCGCTGGCACGCCGGCGGGTGAACATCGACTGGCAGGGCGGCGCCGGCGGCGGCAAGGCGCGCGCGGTGCTGATGGGCGTCGTCTCGAGCCTCGCCAACCCCTACTGGACGATCTGGTGGGTGACCATCGGCCTGGGCCTGCTCACCAAGGCCTACGCCCTGGGCGTCGCCGGCCTGGTCGCCTTCTACCTCGGCCACATCACCGGCGACCTCACCTGGTACTCGCTGGTGAGCGGCGCCATCGCCGCCGGCAAGCGCTTCATCACGCCCCGGGTCTACCGCACGATGGTGGGCGTCGCGGCGGCGTTCCTGCTCGTCCTGGCCGCCTGGTTTCTCAGCTCGGGCATCCGCGCGGCCGTAGGGTAGCGGCCGGCCCTACGCGCGCAGCTCGGCGTCGGCGGCCGCCAGGATGCGGGCGAGCTCGGCCTTCTGGTCGTCGGGCAGCGGCTCCGGCACGTGGTTGGCGTCGATCCAGGCGGCGCGCTCGCGGGCCACCTCGAGCGGGTCGCGAAAGCCCCCGCCGGGCGCCGGCTGGTGAGTGATGGCCGGCACGAACGACGTGCGCAGATGCTTGCGCGTGTGCTTGGTCCCCAGGTAGTGACCGCCGGGGCCCACCTCGCGCACGGCGTCGAGGGCGAGCGCCTCGTCGCCCAGGTCGAGGTCCATGATCGCGTAGCGGGCGCGGTGGTAGACGTCGTTGGAGAGCAGGATGTCGGCCGGGTCGAAGACCGTGTAGACGTCGAGCAGCCCGATGCTCGGCAGGAGGTCGCTGCCTTCCCAGGCCGCCTGCACAAGATCGATGCCGTCCTCGACGCCGGCCTGCCACGTGCCGGGCTTCTTGGAGTCGGTGCCGCAGCAAGCCGCCTCGCTGGGCACGCCCCAGTGATGGGCGAGCTCGGTGGCCAGAAAGCGGCAGCGTCCGTCGAGAGGGAAGCTCACAAATCCGCCGGTACGCGGGTCGGCGTAGCTCTGCATGATCGAGTGGGCCACGGGTGCGCCCGGAAACGCGAGCTGCACGAGGACGGTGGCGCTCACCAGCTCGGCCGCGCCGACGGCGAACGCGCCGGCACGCGTGGCCGGCGCCGTCGTGCCCAGCGTCGGCATGGTGACGAAGGTCACGGGCACGCCGGCCGCGGCGAACACGAGGGCCGCTTCGATGCCGCCCTTGTCCTGCACCAGAGGCGAGATGGTGCCGATCAGATCGGAGAGCACCGGCCGGCGGCGCAGCCGCCCGGCGCCGCCGGCGATGACGGTCGCCATCTCGACCGCGTAGCGCGCCTCGCGCTCGCCGTTGACCATGCCCTGCAGGTGCTTGACGGTGTTGTTCCAGCCGGCGTCGAGCTCGTGCAGCTGCGCGGTCTCGCCGCAGTCGCCGGCCGAGACCGTGGGCCACCAGAAGGCGATCGACGACAGGTAGTCGGTGAGGCGCGTGACGCGCGCGAGGTCGGCCTTGGTCGAGGGCCGCTTGACGCCCGTGTCGAAGTCGACGATCTCGACCCCACAGCCGTCGGTCGTGCAGTACGTGGTGTCGTCGGCGATGGAAAACGCACACGACGGGTCGCGGGCGCCGAGGTCGAAGTAGCGCGGCGCCGTCGCCATGGCCGCGAGCACGAGGTCGGGTGGGAACGTGACGACCTGCCGCTCACGGTCGACCCCGCAGCCGTGCCCGGCGAGGATGTCGAGGGCCTTCGCCGAGGGGAACCTCACGCCCACGGTCTCGAGGATGTCGAGGGTGGCCTGCTTGATCCGGTCGAGCTGCGCCGGTGAGTGGAAGCGCAGCGTGAAGGCGCGCTTGAGGGGCTCGATCGGCGGACGCTGAGGGGTCTTCTCGACGGTCATGTGGTGAAGCTCCTTTCGGCGCACCTGCGGCGCGGCCGGCGGGACTCTCGCCGACCGCCCGCGCCGGGCGCGCGAAAGCCTGCACCCGGGCCACAGCGCGAACATCGATCCTTGCGCCCGATTATCCCGCACGAACGCTCCCGCGGTCCACGGGCGATTCTTCGGCGAGCTTCGCCTCTTCGGCGGCGCTCGCCGACGGGCGCCTGAGAAGGGGTGGGCCGGCGCCTGGGGGGAGACGGACGCCGGCCCGTTGTGAGGGGTGGGTGGTGCGGGGTCTTCGGCAAGCTAAGGCGGATGAGTCGTGACGGACGGTGGCGAGCTGGGCGTGGCGAACGGCGCCGCATGGGTCGCGCCGGGTGGAGGACCCGGCTTGCCTTGACGGACCGCGGTGCGCCGGGGAAGGGCGCGGGAGCCGGCGGCTGTCGTGGCGGACGACACGATACGCCGTCCGGGCGCCGGCGTCGTCGGTCCCCGGTTGGAGCGCCGCGAGCCGCCGGACCGCACCTGGGGTGTTTGTCATCGGCCCACGGGTGGAGAGTGGCGCGGCGACCGGCCGAGCCGGTATCGTAGACGGCGACCGTCGCCGCGCCATGCCCCGCTTGCGTCGGTTGTCGGCGCCCGCAGGCGAGGCCGGGGAACGGAAGAGAACGCCACAGAACAACAGAAGGACGGCACATGACATCTTCGCTGATCGAACGGCTCGCAGCCGTGCCCGAGGTCTGGACCGAGCGCCGGCCGTGGGCCGTCTCGCCCGACGGCGGCACGCTCGCCTTCACCTGGCGCCAGGAGGGCAACTGGCACGTGTTCGTCAAGGACCTGCGGAGCGGGGCGCAGCCGCGCCGCATCGAGCAGTTCGCCGACCCGTGCGTGTGCCCGGCGTTCTCGCCCGACGGCGCCTACCTCTACTTCGCCCGCGACGACCGCGGTTCGGAGTGCTTCGACGTGTACCGCTGCGAGCTCGCCGGCGGGGCGCTCGTCAACCTCCTGCCCGACACGCCGTCGCTGGCTCCGGCGCCCGACTTCTCGCTGTCGCCCGACGGCCGCAGCCTGGCTCTCGCGGTCGATCACGGCCCGAGCTACACGGCCGCCGTCATGCCGGCCGAGCCCGGCGCAGGCGAGCAGGCGATGACCTTCCTCACCGACCACTGGTACAACGACTGGTCGCCTGCGTGGTCGCCCGACGGGGCCCGCCTGGCCTTCCAGAGCGACACCCACGGCCAGGACTCCGTCGTCTTCATCGCCCATCTCGCCGGCGGCGAGCTGCGGACAATCGGCGGCGAGGCGATGATGGTCGCGCGCGACCCCGCCTGGTCGCCCGACGGCCGCTCGCTCGCCTTCTGCGGCGGCGGCGGCGACTACGAGGCGATCGGCCTCTACGACCTAGAGCGCGATCTCGTGACCTGGGCCTGGGAGGGCGAGGGCAACGCGCACGGCCCGAGCTGGTCGCCCGATGGCCGCGCACTGGTGTTCGTCGTCGACGACGGTCCCGAGAGCTCGCTCTGGCACCTCGACCTGACCACGGGCTTCGCCGGCTGCCTCGACGTGGGCGCCGGCAACCACTACGCGCCCGGTTTCACCCCCGACGGCGCCGGCGTTCTCTGCGTGCTGAGCGGCCCCGGCTGCCCGTCCGACCTGTTCCTGATCGAGCTCGCCTCGGGCGTCGCCACGCGGCTCACGGACTCGCTGCCCGCCGATCTTGCGGACCGCGAGTTCGTGTCGGGCGCGCCGGCCGCGTGGGCCAGCCGCGACCGGCTGACCGACGTGCCCGGCCTGTACTGCGAGCCGCCGCGTCGCAGCGGCGCCGGCGTGGTGATCATCCACGGCGGCCCGACCTGGCACCACAGCAACGAATGGGACCCGGTCCGCCAGGCCCTGCTCGACGCGGGCTGCCTGGTCGTCCACCCGAACTACCGCGGCAGCGACGGCTACACGCGGCGCTGGCAGCTCGCCAACCGCTTCCTGCTCGGCCAGGGCGAGGCTCAGGACTGCGCCGGCGCCGTGGACTTTCTCGTCGAACAGGGCTGCGATCCCGGCCGCATCGCGGTGACCGGCCGCAGCCACGGCGGCTACCTGACGATGCAGATGCTCACGCAGTTCCCCGAGCTGTGGGCCTGCGGCGTGGCCGGCGTGCCGTTCTTCGATCACATCGACGCAGCCGTCGATCCGGCCGTGCGCGACGACCTGCGCTGGTGGGACCTGGAGAACTGCGGCGACATCGTCGCCGACCATGCGCGCCTCGAATACTACTCGCCGATCAACCACCTCGACCGGGTCAAGGCGCCGCTGCTCATCCTCGCGGCGGCCCGTGACCCGCGCTGCCCCACTCGCCAGGTCGCCACGGTGGTCGAGCGGGTGCGCGCCGCCGGCGCGCCCTGCGAGGCGATCGTCTACCCCGACGAGGGCCACGAGATCAGCGGCCTCGAGCACCGCGTCGACTACGAGCGGCGCACGGTCGAGTTCATCCTCGAGCACATCGGCCGCGCATAGCGGCCCCGCACCCGGCGACTCTTCGCGATGTCGCCGCCAACGCCATTAACAACGGCCGGCCGGGGAACATGCCCAAGGCAAGGTCACGGGGCGCATGCCCCGCCGATAAACCACTCCGGAGGCCGACCATGAGTCGCACCGACGTCGAACAGGACATCCGCGAGACCCTTGGGCAGATCCCCTCGTTCTTTGAGACCATGCCCGACTCCACGCTCGAAAACGAGTGGCGCGAGTTCAAGGTGTTCCAGCTCTCGGACACTGAGCTCACGGCCCGCGAGAAGCACCTCATCGGCTACGCCGTCGCCGCCGCCATCCACTGCCCGTATTGCACCTATTTCCACCGCAGCGCGACCACGATGATGGGCACGACGGACAGGCAGCTCGAAGAGGCCAACCGCATGGCCAGCGACACGGCCAAGTACAGCACCTACCTGCACGGCAGCCAGACCGACCTCGACGAGTTCACGAAGCAGACCGACGAGATCGGCGACTACCTGGGCAAGCAGGCCGCGAGGCGGGCCGCCTGAGCCGAGAGCTCTGACGCTCGCCGCATGTGGTGGCCGGGCGGGGCGGGGTGCGGCGCATGCCGCACCCCGCCCCGCCCTTTCTTTTTCGGGAGTGCGTCCCACTCCGGGGAGGCCCGGGCGTCGGCTCGACTTCGCCGCGCCAATCGGGTAGCGTTACAGCGTGAGCAGACCCATGGACGTCCGTGTCTACATCACCCCCAAGCAAGGCATCCTCGACCCGCAGGGCGTGGCGATCGAGCGGTCGCTGCCGGCGCTGGGGTTCGACGGCGTGACCGACGTCCGGGTCGGCAAGTTCATCGAGCTTCAGGTCGCGGTGCCGGCCGGCACACCGGCCGACGAGGCGCGCACCGAGGTCGACGAGATGTGCCGCAAGCTGCTCGCCAACCCCATCATCGAGGACTACACCTTCACCGTCGACGAAGCGTGAGCCCGACCGCCTCGTCCCCCGTCCCTGCCTCCTGCACCACACCCCTACCTTGAGCACCGACGGCGGCCGCCCCGCCCGCATCGGCGTCTGCGTCTTTCCCGGCATCAACACCGACCACGACACCTCCCATGCCGTCTCCACCTTCGCCGGCGCCGAACCGGTGTGGCTCTGGCACAAGGACACCGACCTGCGCGGCGTCGACGCCGTCATCATCCCGGGCGGGTTCTCCTACGGCGACTACCTGCGCTGTGGGGCGATCGCGCGCTTCAGCCCCATCATGGCCTCGATCGCCGACTTCGCGGCCGGCGGCGGCCTGGTCATGGGCATCTGCAACGGCTTTCAGATCCTGACCGAGGCCCACCTGCTGCCGGGCGCGCTCATCCGCAACATCGGCCTCAAGTTCGTCTGCCGCTACGTCGACCTGCGCGTCGAGAACGCCGGCACGCCCTTCACCCAGGTCGCCGAGCCGGGCGACGTGCTGCGTGTCGTGGTCAAGCACAACGAGGGCAACTACCGGGTCGACCCCGACACGCTGGCCCGCATGCGCGACAACGGCCAGATCGTGCTGCGCTACTGCACACCCGACGGCGCCGAATCGGGCGACCGCGGCGGCGACACGATCGGCGGCTCCAGCCCCAACGGGGCGCTCGACGACATCGCCGGCGTCTGCAACGAAGACTTCAACGTCTTCGGCCTCATGCCGCACCCCGAGAACTCGGTCGAGCCGGGCCTGGCCGGAGGCGCCGACGGTCGCGTCTTCTTTGCCTCGATCATCGACAGCGTGCGCGACGCGGCGGTGGCGCGGTGAGCGCGACCGAACCGCGCCGCGCCAGCGTCGAGGCGGCCGTCGCCCTCGGCCTGACGCCCGACGAGTACGCTCACATCCGCGAGATCCAGGGGGGCGAGCCGACGTATGTCGAGCTCGCCATCTACTCGCTCATGTGGAGCGAGCACTGCAGCTACAAGCACTCGCGCCCCGTTCTGGGCCGCTTCCCCACGAGCGGCCCGCGCATACTCCAGGGGCCCGGCGAGAACGCCGGCATCATCGACGTCGGCGACGGCTGGGCGGTCGCCATGAAGGTCGAGAGTCACAACCACCCCTCGGCGGTCGAGCCCTTCCAGGGCGCCGCCACCGGCGTGGGCGGCATCGTGCGCGACATCTTCACGATGGGCGCGCGGCCCTGCGTGTCGCTCGACTCGCTGCGCTTCGGCGAGATCGACGGCCCCGAGAACGCCCGCCAGCGGTTCCTGTTCGACGGCGTGGTGGGCGGCATCGGCTTCTACGGCAACTGCCTCGGCATTCCCACGGTGGGCGGCGAGGTCTACTTCGAGAAGTGCTACGAAGGCAACTGCCTGGTCAACGCCATGAGCGCCGGCCTGCTGCGCACCGACCAGATCGTGCGCGCCATCGCCAGCGGTCCGGGCAACCACGTCGTCCTGATCGGCTCCCGGACGGGGCGCGACGGCATCGGCGGCGCCTCGGTGCTGGCCAGCCAGGAGTTCGACGAGACCCTCGAAGAGAAGCGCCCCAGCGTGCAGGTCGGCGACCCGTTCACCGAAAAGAAGCTCATCGAAGCCTGCCTCGAGCTGCTCCACTGCAAGCTCGTGGTGAGCATGCAGGACCTGGGCGCCGCCGGCCTCACGTCGTCGTCGTCGGAGATGGCCAGCAAGGGCCACGTGGGGCTCGACATCCACGCCGACCGCGTGCCGCTGCGCGAGGCCGACATGGAGCCGTGGGAGATCATGATCTCCGAAAGCCAGGAGCGCATGCTGTCGATCGTCGAGCCGGCGCGCCTGGCCGACGTGCGCGAGGTCTGCGAGCGCTGGGACCTCGACTGCACCGTCATCGGCGAGGTCACCGACTCCGCAATGCTGCGCGTCTACTGGCACGGGCAGCGCGTCGCCGACATTCCCGCGCGGCGCCTGGCCGACGAGGCGCCGGTCATCCGTACGCCCTCCGTCAGGCCGGCCTACCTGGTCGACGAGCCGCTCACGCCGGGCGACGACCGCTACCCGCCGCCGCCCGACACGGCCGCGGCGTTGCTCGAGCTGCTGGCCGCGCCCAACATCGCCAGCAAGCGCTGGGCCTACGAGCAGTACGACTACATCGTCCAGGCCAACACGGTGCAGATCCCCGGCTCCGACGCCGCGGTGCTGCGCATCAAGGGCACGCCGCGGGGCATCGCCTTCGTCAACGACTGCAACGGGCGCCACTGCTACCTCGACCCCTACCGTGGCGCCAAGGCCGCGGTCGCCGAGGCGGCCCGCAACCTGAGCTGCGTCGGAGCGCTGCCGGTGGCCGTGACCGACTGCCTCAACTTCGGCAACCCCGAGAAGGGCGACATCTACTGGACCTTCGAGCAGGCCGTCGAGGGCATGGCCCAGGCCTGCGAGGCGCTCGACACGCCGGTCGTGTCGGGCAACGTGAGCTTCTACAACGAGAGCTTCGGCAACGCCATCTACCCCACGCCGATGGTCGGCATGCTGGGCGTCTTCGACGACGTCACAAAGCACTGCGACGCGCGCTTCAAGAGCGCCGGCGACCTCGTCGCGCTGCTCGGCCCGGTCGACGGCGCCCGGCTCGACGGCTCCGAATACCAGAAGGTCCACTTCGGCCGCGTCGAGGGCCGCGTGCCCGACGTCGACCTCGCCCTCGAGGTCGAGCTCCAGCGCGTGCTGCGCGAAGGCATCGCCGCCGGTCTGCTCAAGAGCGCCCACGACTGCGCCGAAGGCGGCCTCGCGGTGGCCCTCGCCGAGTGCTGCATCGCCAGCGGGGTCGAGGGCGGCGCGCTGACGGCGGCTCCGCCGCCGTCGCTCGGCGCCGCCCTCAGCGTGCCCGCGGGCGCGCTGCGACCCGACGTGGCGCTGTTCGGCGAGGGTCCTTCGCGCGTGGTCGTGACCTGCGCGGCCGATCACGCCGACGCGCTCGCCGCCCTGGCCGCCGGCCTGCCGCTCACGATCCTGGGCACGGTCACCGGCGACCGGCTGCAGGTGGCGCTCGGCGATTCCCCGGCGATCGACCTTCCCGTCGACGAGCTGCGCCGGGCCTACGAGTCGCTTCCCGAGCGACTCGCCTGAGTCTCGCCATGGCAAGCGAACGCTTTCACGACAGTTGCGGCGTCTTTGGCATCTACGCCCCGGGCCGCGACGTCGCCCGGCTCACCTTCTTCGGGCTCTACGCCCTGCAGCATCGCGGCCAGGAGAGCGCCGGCATCGCGGTGGCCGACGAGGGCCAGGTCACGGTCGTCAAAGACATGGGCCTCGTCTCGCAGGTCTTCGACGAGAAGGTGCTCGGCGGGCTCAGCGGCACGCACGCCATCGGTCACGTGCGCTACTCCACGACCGGCGCGACCGCCTGGCAGAACTCGCAGCCGCTCACGCGTTCGCGCGGCGAGCACACCATCGCCCTCGCCCACAACGGCAACCTCGTCAACACGACCGAGCTGCGCGACGAGCTCGGGCGACTGGGCGTCGAGTTCACGTCCGGCACCGACACCGAGGTGATCACTGCGCT
Organism: uncultured Actinomycetes bacterium; assembly: GCA_963751565.1. GTDB lineage: Bacteria > Actinomycetota > Thermoleophilia > UBA2241 > UBA2241 > Bog-752. The sequence continues at coordinate 62,704 of CAVVVA010000013.1, forward strand.
CATCGCCCAGCACGTCTCGAACGACCTGCTCGGCTCGGTCCGCGAGGCGGTGAGCCGCATTCGCGGCGCGTTCTCGGCGGCCGTGCTGACCGGCAAGAAGGTCGTGGGCTTCCGCGACCCGTTCGGCGTGCGGCCGCTCTGCCTCGGCGACTTCGAGGGCAACCCGGTGATCGCCAGCGAGACGTGCGCCCTCGACATCATCGGGGCCGAGCTCGTGCGCGAGATCGAGGCCGGCGAGATCGTCTGGGCGACCGACGGCGGCCAGGTGCACAGCGAGCGCGTCGAGCTCCCCGGCGCGCGGCCCGCCATGTGCGTCTTCGAGTTCATCTACTTCGCCCGTCCCGACTCGCGGCTGTACGGCCGCACGCTGGCCGACTGCCGCTTCGAGATGGGCCGTCACCTCGCCATGGAGGCGCCGGTCGAAGCCGACTACGTCATCCCCGTGCCCGACACCGGCATCTCGGCGGCGATCGGCTACGCCCGCGAGAGCGGCATCGCCTACTCCGAAGGGCTCATGAAGAACCGCTACGTGCACCGCACCTTCATCCAGCCCGACGATCACCTGCGTCAGCTCGGCATCCGCATGAAGCTCAACCCCATCCGGGCCGTCATCGAGGGCAAGCGGCTGGTCGTGGTCGACGACTCGATCGTGCGCGGCAACACGACCGGCCAGCTGGTCGACATGCTCTACAAGGCCGGCGCCCGCGAGGTCCACCTGCGCATCAGCTCGCCGCCGATCAGGTTCCCGTGCTTCTACGGCATCGACATGGCCACCCGCGACGAGCTCATCGCCGCCCGCCTGAGCGTCGCCGAGATCGGCCGGCAGGTGGGCGCCACCTCGCTGCACTACCTCACGCTCGAAGGGTTGCAGGAATCGACCGGGCTGCCGCGCTCGCAGTTCTGCCGCGCCTGCTTCGACGGCGACTACCCCATCGCCGTGCCCGAGGAGCTCGCCATGTGCAAGATGCGCTTCGAGGCGTCCGGCGAGGTCTGCCTGCCCTGACGCCGGGTCGCGCCGGGGCGCCTACCTGGTCCTCGTGCTCGGATTTGTCCTCACGCCGCTGGTCTACTTCGTGTGGGCTCTCTACAGGCGTCGCCTCGAGTTTCGGCAGGACAGCGACCCCGGCTCGCCGGCCGCCCCCTAGACCACAGTCCTCGGCCCCTCCGCCCTGAGGCGCTTGCGGCGCTCACGGTAGTCGGGCACGATGCGCTCGACGCCGCGCCAGAAGGCCGGCCCGTGGTTGAGCTCCCGCAAATGTACGAGCTCGTGGACGACGACGTAGTCCGCAAGCTCGGGCGGCAACACGACGAGCCCCCAGTGAAGACTGATCCGACCCTTCGCCGAGCAACTGCCCCAGCGGCTGCGCATGTCCTTTACGGCGACCGGAGGCAGAGCGACGCCCACCAGCGAGGTCCAGTACACGACGCGCTCGTTCAAAACGTCGGTGGCCTGCCGCCGGTACCAGGCCAGGAAGTGCCGGCGACCGTCGACCCGCGCCCACTGCGCCAGCTCGAAGCGGCCGTCTCGCAGGCGCAACGGCTCATGGTCGTCGACGCCACCCGTCACGTCGAACGCGAGCTGTCGGTCGCCGGGCGGGGCGCCGCGGCGACCGGTCGCGGCGGCGTCGTCGACGACGACCAGCTCGTACTCGTCGCCCAGGTAGGGGAACCGCTCGCCGGCCTCGTAGCGGTGCCGCGGAAGCTGGGCGAGCGCGTCGCGCTCGCCCAGCTTCCGCCGCACCCACGCAAGCTTGCCGCGCACGGCCGCCTCGAGCGTCGGTCGCGAGCAACGCGACGGTGCGGCGACGACCGGCGCACCCTCGGGCGGGATGCTGATGCCGATCGTGCGTCGCCGGGCGCTCCTGCGCACGGCGAACGTCACCTCGGCGACGGTCAGGTTCTCACGGGCGGGCGTCATCGCTGTACCGTAGAATAGCGGCAAGGGAGCGGGTCGAACACGAGCGACGGAGGGTCATGGCCGCCGACAGGCATTTCACCTACAGAGACGCGGGCGTCGACGTCGCCGCCGGCAACGAGGTCGTCCGGCTGCTCAAGGAGCGGGTGAAGTCGATCCACCACCCGCTCGTGCTCGAGGGCATCGGCGGGTTCGGCGGGCTCATGCGCGTGCCGCCCATCAAGGACGCGGTGCTGGTGGCCGGCACCGACGGGGCCGGCACCAAGGTGATCCTGGCCCGCGATATGGGCGTCTACGGCACGATCGGCATCGACGCCGTGGCGATGAGCGTGAATGACGTCTCGGCCTGCGGCGCGGTGCCGCTGTTCTTTCTCGACTACCTCGTGGTCGGCAAGGTCGAGCCGCAGAGGGTGGCCGACATCGTCGCCGGCGTCGACGAAGGCTGCCTGCGCGCCCAGTGCGTGCTGCTCGGCGGCGAGACCGCCGAGCATCCCGGCCATTTCGCCGACGACGAGGCCTTCGACCTCGCCGGCTTTGCCGTTGGCATCGCCGCCCGGTCCGAGCTGTGGGGGCCCGCCCGGGTCGAGCCCGGCGACGCGCTCGTCGGCATCGCCTCGAACGGGCTGCACTCCAACGGGTTCTCGCTCGTGCGGGCGTTGCTTGCCGAGCGCCACATCGCCCTCGACGAGCCCTTCCCCCTCGACGAGCCCGTCCCCCTCGACGAGCCCGTCCCCTTCGCCGGATCCGCGACCCACCGGACGGTGGGCGAGGTGCTGCTCACCCCGACGACCATCTACAGCCCGGTGCTGCACGACCTGGGCCACGCCTGCCCCGTGCACGCGGCCGCGCACATCACCGGAGGCGGGTTTCCCGACAACGTCGGGCGCATCCTGCCCGACGGCACGGCGGCCGTCCTCGACCTCTCCGCCTGGCGGCCACCGGCCGTCTTCTCCTGGCTGCACGCCCACGGCGTGGCGGTCGACGAGATGCTCTCGACCTTCAACTGCGGTCTCGGGATGGTCGTGGCCCTGCCGCCCGAGAGCGTGCCCAAGGCGCTCGCCACGATCGCCCAGGCCGGCCTGCCGGCGAGCGTGGTCGGCGAAGTGATCGGCGGCGAGCCGGGCACCCGGCGCGTGCGCTACAAGGGCGAGCTCGCGCTGTGAGGTCGTACGACCTCATCGGCTGCGGAGCGCTCAACCTCGACCTCATCTACCGCCTGCCGTCCGACTCGCCGCTGTGGCGGCAGCTGCCGCCCCCGGGCGCCGAACAGGCGGTCGACCCCGAGCTGCGGGCGAGCGTCGAAGCGGCGCTCGCCGAGCTCGAACCGGCTCGCAGCGGCGGCGGCCAGGCGGCCAACACGGCCTACGCCCTGGCTCGCCTGGGCTTCAGCGCCGCCATGCTGGGCCGGATCGGCGCAGACGACGAAGGCCGCTTTCTCGCCGCCGAGCTCTCGCCCTGCGACGCCCGGTACCTCGCCCGCAACGGCGAGTCGGGCCGCGTCTACGTGCTGTTGAACGAGGAGGGCGAGCGCCGCAACCTCGTCTGGCCGGCCGCCAACGACGAGTTCTCGCGGGCCGACCTGCCGCGGCGTCTGCCGGCGGCGCGCTTTGCCTACTTCTCGTCGTTCGTGGGCGAACGTCCGCTGCAGACCCAGCTCGCCCTGCTCGAGCGGCTGCCCGACGGCGTCGAGGTCGCCTTCGACCCGGGTGAGATCTACGCGCGCCTGGGCGTCAAGAGCTTCATCCCCTTTCTCAAGCGCGCGTCGTTCGTCTTTGCCACCGAGAGCGAGCTCGAGACCCTCTGCGGCCTGCCGGCCGACAAGGCGCGCAGCTTCCTGCTCGACGTCGGCGTCGGTCTCGTGGTCTGCAAGATGGGCGACCGCGGCGCGCAGATCATCGGGCGGCGGCTCGACCTCTACGTGCCGCCGCACCCGGCCGAGGTCGTCGACGTGACCGGCGCCGGCGACCTCTTCGCCGCCGGCTTCATCGGCGGGCTGCTCGAGGGTCTCGGCCTCGAGGCGGCCGGCCACCTCGCAGCCTGGGCGGCCTCGCGCGGCATCGGCGGGCTCGGGCGCAGCACCTACCCCGACGCGGCGGCCTGGCGCGAACGCGTGGCCGAGCAGCGTGGCGACGCCTAGCCCGCAAGGCCGGCCGCGGTGAGGGTCGGCTGGCTGTCCAGCGGCCGCGACGCGGCCGCGCGCACGCTGCTCTCAGAGGTCGTGCGCCGCGCCCGGCGTGACGGCATCGACCTCGACATCGCCGTCGTGTTCTGCGACCGGGAGCGCGGCGAGCAGGCCGAAAGCGACGCCTTTCTCGACCTCGCCGGCGACCTCGGCCTGAACACCGCCACCCTGTCGAGCGCCGCGAGCTGGGGCGCCTGGCAGGCCCGCCGCGACGTCCTGGACCGCGGCCGGTTTCCCGACAAGGCCGCGGTGCGCGAGGCCTGGCGCCTCGCTTTCCACCACGACGTCGCCGGCCTGCTGGGCTCCTACGACGTCGAGTTGCTCGTGCTGGCCGGCTACATGCTGATCGCCAGTCCCGACCTGTGCGCCCGCTTCGCCATGCTGAACCTTCACCCGGCGCTGCCCGGCGGGCCGCAGGGCACCTGGCAAGAGGTCATCTGGCGTCTGCTGGCCGACGAGGCCGGCGAGACCGGGGCGATGATCCACCTGGCCACGGCCGAGCTCGATCGCGGCCCGGTCGTCGCCTTCTGCTCGTTTGCGATCGTCGGTCCGCACTGGAACAGCCTCTGGCAGGCCTTTCGCGAGCGGCGCGACACACTCGGCCTGGACGGTGTCGCGGCCGCCGAGGGCGAGAGCCAGCCGCTGTTCGCCGAGATCCGCCGGCAGGGCGAACGGCGCGAGATCCCGCTGCTCTACCACACCGTGGCCGAGTTCGCCCTGGGACACCTGCTGGTGCGCGACGGCGAGGTCGTCGGCGTGACGGTCCAGCCGCCGCTCGAGCTGACCGCCCAAGTCGACGCCGAGCTGGCCGCCGAGGTCGACGCCGAGCTGGCCGCCGAGGTCGACGCCGAACAGCACGACGATACGGTCAAGGAGCGCGGCGCTGCCGGCGAAGAGCATCACGAGAACGCCGGGAGCCCCCGATGAGCGCCCCGCCGCGCCTCTTTGTGACCGACTGCGAAGGGCCGCTCACCCGCAACGACAACGCCATGGAGGTCGCCGCCGCCTTCGTGCCCGACGGGGCCGAGCTGTTCGCCCGGCTGTCGCGCTACGACGACTTTCTCGCCGACGTGCTGCACAAGCCCGGGTACAACGCCGGCGACACGCTGCGCCTGATCGTGCCGTTCCTGCTCGCCTACGGCGTGCGCGACCGCGACGTCGAGCAGTACAGCGCCGACACCGTGCTCGTCGTGCCCGGCGCCCGCGACCTGCTGCGCGACGTCTCCGCGGCGCTGCCCTCGTACATCATCTCGACCTCGTACACGCCCTACATCCGGGCGCTGTGCCGGGTCGTCGACTTTCCCTTCGCGCAGTGCCGCTGCACCAGCATCGACCTGGACGCCTGGCACCTCACCCGGGACGAGGCCGACTGGCTGCGCGACCGCGCCGAAGCGATCCTCGCACAGCCCGTCATTGAGCTGCCCGAGGCGGCGCGGTCGGCGGCCGACCTGTCGGCCGCCGACCGCGCCGCCGTCGCCGAGCTCGACCGCCTGTTCTGGACCGAGATGGGCGCCCAAGGCCGGCGCAGCGCCGAGGTCGTGGCGGCCGTGCGGCCCATCGGCGGCGGCCTCAAGCTGGCGGCCTTGCGCGAGATCGCGGCCGGCCGCCGGGTAGCGCTGGCCGACGTGATGTACGTGGGCGACTCGATCACCGACGTGCCGCCCTTTGCGGCGGTGCGCGAGGCCGGCGGCGTGGCGCTCAGCTTCAACGGCAACCGCTACGCGCTGGCCGCGGCAGAGCTCGCCGTCGCGTCGGCCGACACGGCGCCCACCCGCGAGCTGGCGCTGGCCTTTGCCGCCGGCGGCCGCGAAGGCCTCCTGGCGACCGTCGGCTCCTTTCCGTGTGTCGCCAAGCCGCTGCCCCGGGTCGGACTGCTCCGCGAAGCCGGCGCCGCCCTCGCCCACGCCTCGGCTTACGCCCGCTCGCACGTGCGCGGCGAGCGCGTCGCACGCCTGGGCTGACGCGGCGCGCCGGCCGGCGCCCGGCATCCCTTCATTTTCGGCCCCCCTTCCTTATAGACTGTGGGCACAGGCCACCGACCAAGGAGCCAGCAAGGTGAAGGTCAAACGAGCTCTCATCTCCGTCTTCAACAAAGCCGGTCTCGAAGAGTTCGCACGCGCTCTGGCCGACATGGGCGTCGAGATCATCTCGACCGGCGGCACGGCGCGCACGCTGAGCGACAAGGGCATCCCCGTCACCGAGGTCTCCGACGTCACGCAGTTCCCCGAGATGCTCGGCGGCCGGGTCAAGACGATGCATCCGCGCATCCAGGGCGGGATCCTCGCCAAGCGCGGCGACCCCGAGCACATGAAGTCGCTCGCCGAGCACGGCATCGAGCCCATCGACATGGTCGTCGTGAGCCTCTATCCGTTCGAGGAGGTGTCGTCGCAACGCGGCACCCCCGAAGAGCAGGTCATCGAGATGATCGACATCGGCGGACCCACCATGATCCGCGCGGCGGCCAAGAACCACGAGGACGTGGCGGTCGTGACCGAGCCCGACGACTACGCCGTGGTTCTCGACGAGCTCACGACACACGATGGCGAGCTGTCGCTGACCACCTGCCGGCGCCTGGCCACCAAGGCCTTCCACAAGACGGCCCACTACGACTTCGTCATCGCCAACTGGTTCTCCGAAGCCGAGGGCGACTTTCCCAGCCACATCCTGCGCGACTACGAGAAGGTCATGGAGCTCTCCTACGGCGAGAACCCCCACCAGCGGGCCGCCTACTACTCCGAAAGCGGCAGCCGCCGGCACCTGCTGTCGCGCGTCACCCAGCTCCACGGCAAGAAGCTCTCGTTCAACAACCTCTACGACCTCCACGCCGCGCGTGCCCTGGCGGCCGAGTTCGCCCTGCCGGCCTGCGTGATCATCAAGCACAACAACCCCTGCGGCTCGGCCCTGGCCGAGAACCTCGAGCACGCCTACGTCAAGGCGCTCGAGTCCGACCCGGAGGCGGCCTTCGGTTCGGTGGTCGCCGTCAACCGGCAGATCGACGTGGCCACGGCAAAGCGCATGGCGGAGCTGTTCATCGAGGTCCTGTTCGCCCCGGCCTACGACGACGAGGCCCTCGAGATCCTGAGCCGCAAGCCCGACATCCGCATCCTCGTCGACAACGAGCGCCGCAAGGGCAGCCCCGGCGAGATGGACTACAAGCGCGTGCTGGGCGGCCTGCTCATTCAGGACCGCGACGCCGACCTCGAGGACCGCGAGTCCATGGAGGTCGTGAGCAAGGTGCACCCGACCGAGGCCCAGTGGGGCGACCTGATCTTCGCCAGCAGGGTGGCCAAGCACGTCAAGTCGAACGCCATCGTGATCGCCAAAGACCTCGCCACGCTCGGCGTCGGCGCCGGCCAGATGAGCCGCGTCGACTCCACGCGCCTGGCCATCGAAAAGGCCCACGGCGACCTGCACGGCTCGGTGATCGGCTCCGACGCGTTCTTCCCGTTCCCCGACGCCGTCGAGCTGGCCATCGAGAGCGGCGTCACGGCCTTCATGCAGCCGGGCGGCTCCAAGCGCGACGACCTCTCCGTCAAGGTGTGCGACGCCAGGGGCGCCGCCATGGTCTTCTCGCGGCGGCGCCACTTTTTGCACTAGGGCGCCGCTTTCTGCACCAGGGCGCCACTTTTTCGCAGCAGGGCGCCGACTTCGCCAAAGGACGATCACAGGGCCCGGTCGATCCGGGCCCTGCAGCTCGCTAGGACGCCGATGCCCGATCCGACCGGCGACAACCCGATGACGCGACTCGCTTACGCCGACGTGCGAATCGGCGACGGCCGGGTCGCCCTGCGGCCTTGGCGGCGCGACGACGCGCCGCTCATGGCGGCCGCCTGCGCCGACCCCGAGATCGCCCTCTTCTGCATGATGCCGGCCGGCTACACCACCGCGATGGCCCGCGACTTCATCGCCGACGCGCCGCGGGCCTGGTCCGAGGACGGCTGGCTGCACCTCGCCCTGACGACCACCGGCCGCGAGCGACCGGTCGGCGCGGTCGGCGCGCTGCGCTTCGAGCGGCGCCCCGAGTGCGCCGAGCTCGGCTACTGGGTCGTGCCCGGCCGGCGCGGCCGTGGCCTGGGACGTGCGGGCGTCGCGCTCATCACCGACTGGGCCTTCGAGACGCTGCGCGTGCGGCGCCTCTCGATCGGCACGATGGTGACCAACGCCGCCTCGCGGCGCATAGCTCGGTCGCTCGGCTACCGCCCCGAAGCCCTGCTGCGCAGCTACCGACCGTGCGGCGAGCGGCGCACCGACTGTGTCATGTACTCACTGCTCTCCGACGAATGGCGGGCGCGGCGGGCGGCGAGCGGCGGCGAGGGCCAGCCCCCTCGCCTGCCGTCCGACGAAGCGCCGCAACCGGCCGACGAAGCGCTCCTGCCGCCCGATGAAGCGCTACCGTGGTCCGACGAGGCGCTCCTGCCGGCCCTCGCCGTCGCCCGCACCGACTACCCCGCCGTGGCGCCCGCCCTGCCGCCGGCGCCGCCGCCGCTCGGCGACGGCGCGATGCTCTTGCGTCCGTACTCGGACGCCGATGTTCCCGACATGGTCAGGGCCTGCAGCGACCCTGAGACCCAGCGCTGGCTCTTCGTGCTGCCCACGCCCTACACCGAGAGCGACGCACGGGAGTTCCTGGTGCGGGCCGCAGCCGGCTGGGAGCAGAAACACGAGGCCTACTACTGCATAGCCGACGCCGCGAGCGACCGTCTGCTGGGCGGCATCGCGCTGCACGCCGACGAGGCGTGGGCCGGCGCGGCCGAGATCGGCTACCACGTGGCGCCGTGGGCGCGCCGCCGCGGCGTAGCCACGGCGGCGGCGCGCCTCGTTGCCCACTGGGGCCTCGACGTGCTCGGTCTGGCCCGCGTGCAGATCCTCGCCGACACGCGCAACGCCGGCTCGTGCGCCGTGGCCGCCAGGTTGGGCTTCACCCGCGAGGGATTGCGACGGCGCGACCACGGCCGCGAGGGCGACCTCGGCGACCACGCCGTCTTCTCGCTGCTGGCCGACGATCCGCCACCCTGGTAGTCCCAGCGCAGACGGATGACTGTGGCCGGACGCGCACGGGCCACCCGCAGACGGACGCGCACGGGCCACGCACAGCCGGACGCGCACGGGCCACGCGCAGCCGGGCCCGGACCGAACGACGGATATGAGGTGGTACAATCCCCGAGCTTGGGCCGCTAGCTCAGTTGGTAGAGCACCTGACTTTTAATCAGGGTGTCGTAGGTTCGAATCCTACGCGGCCCACCAGAAAGACCCTCTGAGCAGCGACTTTCGCTGCCCTGCGAAACCTCAAAGCGATCGCTGCCGACACGATGCCGACGCGTATACTTCAATATGCTTCAAGAAATCGATATTGTTTGAGGCCACCGAATCCCAGGCTTTGCAGGCATTCTCTCTTGCCCAAGGGCCACAGAAGGGCCGATTTGTTGAAGTATAACGGCCCTTTTGGACGCCAAGTGACGCGTATCTGACGCGGTTTGGCACCAAAACGGGCGATTCTGGCGGCAACCGGTCGTCGATGGTCGGCCCGCCGAGCACCTCGGCTCTGCGCTGTTCTCACCATCGCGAGATGCCGCAGGTACGCCAGCGCTCGGCGCAGTCAGGGAAGACCTCGACCGAGGCTCCGCTGTGCCCGCCGGGCCGGTCGAACGCGATCTGCTTAAGCTGCCAGTGATGGTCATCATGGCATCCACCTTACTCGCTTTGCCGTGCTCGATGAAACGCTCTCGCCCAGCTGATCGGCGACGGCCGATGCGAGGCCGGTCCTCGAGTCTGCGTGACCGCCTACGCTCAGACGCAGACCAACAGCTCGGCGATCCGCTCGGCGGCCTCCTGGTCGGCTTGCGGCAGGACGTGCGAGTAGACATCCAAGGTGAGGGCCACGGTGGAGTGGCCGAGCCGTGCCGAGACGATGCGCGGGTTGACGCCACTGGCAAGGGCCAGCGTGGCGTAGGTGTGGCGCAGGCCATGCAGCGGGATCGGCGGCAGCATGGCCGCCTTGCGTGTGATCGCGGAAGGCCTTGCTCACCGCCCAGGGCTGCAGCGGCTGGCCGTCCTTGCGCGGTGAAGACGAAGCCCGCATCGATCCAGGCCTCATCCCAGTCGGACTGCTCGTCGGCCTGACGGGCGGCGTGGGCCTTGAGGGCCTCCAGCGTCACAGGGTCGAGGGCGATCGTACGCCGACCGCGCCTGGTCTTGGGCTCGCTCATCTGCGCCGACGCCGTTGACCGGCACCCAGGCCCGGCGGATGGTCAGCCGGCCGCCCTCCATGTCGAGGTCCTCCCAGGCAGACCGAGCGCCTCTCCTCGGCGCATGCCGGTCATCGCCAGCAGGCGCCAGAGGGCAAAGAGACGATCGTCGGTGACACTGGCAAGGAAGGCGGAGAGCTGCTCGGCCGTCCAGACCGGCAGCCTCTCGGAGTGCTCGGCACTGGCCTTGGGCGGGTCGGCGGCATCGACCGGGTTCACCGTCAGCCTGCCCCAGCGTACGGCGTCGTGACAGGCCCGGTGCAGGACGGCGTGCACGCGGCGCACCGAGGAGGCCGAGAGACCGCCCTCCCCGCGGACGCGACCCTCCTCCAGCAGGTAGGCATAGAGGGCGTTGATCGGCGCCGGCAGTGAGCTTCTGCAGCTGCAGGCTGCCCAGCCGGGGGATGATGTGCTCCCTGGCGAGCATCGTGTAGCTTGCGTAGGTGGTCGGCCGCAGCGTGCCCTTGACGGCCGGCAGCCACTCGGTCAGCAGGAAGGCCTTCACCGTGATCCTGGTGGGCGCCGTGAAGGTGCGCGCCTCGACGGCCGTCAGCACCTTGCTCAAGGCCGCCTGGCACTCCTTGCGAGTGGTGTAGCCGCCCTTGATCGCCCGGCGGCGCTCCTCCGTCTCGAGCAGCTGGCCGCCGCACTTCGGACAGGTCTCCCTGGGCTTGCGCTCGATCCAGAAGCGGCGGTTGCAGACCTGGCAGCGCTGCGCCGCCGCTGTGCCGATGTCGACGATGTACTCGAAGCTGCGCTCGCCCCTGCGGCGGATGTGACCGCGCATGCTGATCTCCCTGACGCGCGTCTGTCTGTGCAAGCAGCTTCGCTCTGGGCGGGCAGGCCGGCAACGCGAGGGCAGGCACCAGAAGCACGAAATCCGCGCAGAGCTTGAACCTGTTCGGTGCGCCGAAGCGTCGGCAGCCGGTCGGCGGCAAGCATGCGGTGCGGCCACTTCTCGGCGTCAGCCGGTCTGGCAGCGGTGATGTGTGCGAGGGAATCTGTGCTGCTCGCCGTGGACGTGAGGAGTCAGATTCCCATCGCATCCAGGCGCTTTCAAGGGACCCCGTGTGCGGGCCATGGGGACCGGCAGCGCTGGGAGCGAATCTGCCACACCAGACGGCTAGTCACGACGGCGTTGTCAGCAACGGCTACGTGCAATCCCCGGCACGGCCTCGCCGATCTTGACCGCGTGTGGCTTGAGGTGTAAGCCGCACCCATACGAAACGGGCAAGAGTCGCACCATCACGGTAGTTGAGGACGCGCCGATCCGCCGGCTGTGTTTGCGGTCACCTGCTTATCCGGCGGGGAGCGACTGGCGAGACCGACCTCAAGGGCTGGTCCTCGTGCTTTTCGGGACCGAGCAGCTGTCAGAGGTGTCAGAGGCGCCCGCAAGGGCAGGGGGGTAGCGTGTCGGGTGCACCGTCTCGTGTAGGTGAGCGACGCTTTCGTCCGTTGTCGCCATCGCCGCTGCTCACAGACCTCTCGCCACGAGGAGCACCTGAGGCTTGGCGGCCAGAGAGGCTTGGCAGCAAGCCATCCGCAAGGCTGATCGGCCTGAAGGGGCCGGGTGGTGCCGAACCCCTGAAGTCAGTCCACTTCAACGCACGCTTCTCGACAACAAGTGGGTCTGTGGGGCCGGCGCTCGGCCGGCAGCGTTGGCCTGTCGTCGGCCAAGACCCTGACCGCGCACGGGTTTGTCGGCAACATGGTCTGTGCCCTGGACGCGATCTGGCGTCGCGTTTGCCAGCCGGAAAGGAGATTGGCAATGTTTGGAGGTGCCCCAATTAGGCTTGCAACGGGCGTGGCCGCTGTGGCCCTGGCCATGGTCGTGGGGATGGGCTTGGCCTCGCCTGATTTCGCTTTCGCAGCGGCCAAACCCGTCGTTACCCATGTCAGTCCGGCCACTGGTTCGACCCTGGGTGGCACGACCGTAAGAATCAGCGGCAAGCACTTCATGGCGAATGGTCACAGTTTGGTGAAGAAGGTCAGGTTTGGAAAGAGAGCTGCAACGCACGTTCATGTGCGTTCCAAGGGCCGGATCACTGTCACCGCTCCTGTCGGCAAGGGCACCGTAAACGTCACCGTGACCACCACGGCCGGCACGAGCGCGAAGGTCTCGGCCGACAAGTACACCTATCGCGCGCCGGCTGCCCCCACGGTCACCAACGTCAACCCAAACGGCGGCCCAATCGCCGGCAGCACCGCCGTGACCATCACCGGCACCGGCTTCAGCGGTACCCCCACGGTCCACTTCGGTGCCAACGCAGCGACCAAAGTCGAGGTGGTCTCCGCCACTGAGATCACCTGCACCAGCCCGGCCGGTGCGGCGGGCACCGTGGACGTCACCGTGACCACCACGGCAGGCACGAGCGCAAAGGTCTCGGCCGACAAGTACACCTATCGCGCGCCGGCTGCCCCCACGGTCACCAACGTCAACCCAAACGGCGGCCCAATCGCCGGCAGCACCGCCGTGACCATCACCGGCACCGGCTTCAGCGGTACCCCCACGGTCCACTTCGGTGCCAACGCAGCGACCAAAGTCGAGGTGGTCTCCGCCACTGAGATCACCTGCACCAGCCCGGCCGGTGCGGCGGGCACCGTGGACGTCACCGTGACCACCACGGCAGGCACGAGCGCAAAGGTCTCGGCCGACAAGTACACCTATCGCGCGCCCGCTGCCAGCAAGCTGGTGGTCACGACACAGCCGGTCGGCGGGGTCAGTGGCGCCACGCTCGCCACCCAGCCGGTGGTGAAGATTGAAGACTCCGCGGGCAACGTGGTTTCGAGCAGCGCCACGATCACGGTGACCTCCTCGGCGGGCAGCACGCTGGGCGGCAGCCAGGCCGCCGGACTAGCCGCCACCGGCGGCGTGGCCACCTTCTCCAACCTCACCCTGGCGGGGCTCGTCAACTACCAACTACACGCTGACCTTCGCCGCGAGCGGATTGAAGTCGGCCACCTCGAGCCCCACTAGCGTGACCCTCGCAATCGGCACTCCCTACGGCGGCGGCGTAGTCGCCTACATCCTGCAGTCCGGAGACCCTGGCTACGTGGCCGGACAAACGCACGGCTTGATCGCTGCCACGGTCGACCAAAGCACAGGAATCATATGGGCACTCCCGGCCTACCAAAGCACTGCTGTAGGAGGGACAGGTACCGCAATCGGGACCGGCTTGGCAAACACGAACGCGATCATCCTTCAGAACGGCGTCGGCACCACGTACGCAGCCGGTCTGGCAAGAGCCTACACCGGTGGCGGCTACGCCGACTGGTACCTGCCCAGCAAGGATGAACTGAATGAGCTGTACCTTAACCGAGTCGCAATCGGCATGTTTGAGTCCTGGTCGACCTCCTACTGGAGCTCCTCCGAGGCCCTTTTTGACAGCGCGTGGACTCAGGACTTCGCCAGCGGCGACCAGGGCGAGAACGGCCACTACAAGTGGGGCGTGAGCAGAGTGCGTGCTATCCGAGCTTTCTAGCCATGTATCCGTTCACCTATTGACGGGGGGCGCAGAAGGCTTACCGAATCGGCCAGGAGCCGTCGTTCTTGGCCTCCATTGAGCACAAGGTGGATAGGTAGGAGTCCGCCACCACGCTGCCGGAGGGCTTATCCATGGCTTCGTGTCGGCGCCCCGCTTGCAATCGGCAACGGCGCCATCCTGCTTGGCGTGGCCCTCATGGCGCTGACCTGGATCCTACGGCCGCGAATCTTCAAGCGCCGGCCTGAGTTGGTCGCAGACGAGGTCCGGGACGATGCTTGAAATCACAAGGACGAACCTGCGCATGCACGCCTTCACCTTGGCGCGCTTCTTCTCAGACAGACACATCACCGTCGAGATCTGGCCGCAGAAGAAGTGGCTCATCCTCGCCGAAGCTTGATCAACTCTGCCAGCCGCGCCCAACGGCCGACGGTCGTCAGCGCCCGCCAAGCGCAGCTGAACGAGCTGAAGGGTTCGAGCGCGACCTTGGTCGCAAGCGCCGGAAGGGCCTTAGCCTCAAGGGCCGGAGGTCACCTCGCCATCTGAGTGCCTCGGCCCTTCCGCCCACGCTTGCACGCCGCCGACCACGGGGTGCCGGCAACTCCACAATCAAAGCACGACCCCGCGGGCCCTCACAAGCGTTCGATCTCGCGGAGTGTCTGGCGGCATCGCGTCGGCAGAACCGCCTTGTGCAGCGATATCTCGGCCGTCACCGGTCTCGCACTGATGTGCGCCCGCATTACACCCGCCGACGGCGACAAGCACGTCCTCGTGTCTGCGGCCGCCCGAACGCTCAGCGACCTCTCAGCTGCTTTTCAGCGCATCCTTGGCTCAGGCGACGATAATGAAGGTCATGGAGGATCAAGCATGGCTGTCACGGCGCCGTTCCGCGAATCTGAGCGGCATCGACCGGCTCGCCGCTGAGCGTGCGTGCGAGCTCGAGCTCTGTCCGACGTTACCGGCGACCGACGCGGTGCGCGCGTACCTCAACACGATCGGCAAGCGGCCGCTACTGAGCGCCGCCGAGGAGGTTGCCCTGGCCAAGCGCATCGAGCGCGGCGACCGCGAGGCGAGACGGATGCTCATCGAGGCCAACCTGCGCCTCGTTGTCTCGATCGCCAAGCGTTACCCCGGCCGCGGCCTGTCACTGGCCGACCTGGTCCAGGAGGGCAACCTCGGCCTCATCCGCGCCGTCGAGAAGTTCGACTACCGCAAGGGCTGCAAGTTCTCGACCTACGCCACCTGGTGGATCCGCCAGGCGATCACCCGCGCCATCGCCGACCAGGCCCGCACCATCCGCATCCCGGTGCACATGGTCGAGAAGATCAAGCGGCTGGTGCACGTCGAGCGCCGGCTCACCGTCGAGCTGGGCCGCGAGCCCACCAGCGACGAGATCGCCGCCGAGATGCACCTGGGCGTGCGGACAGTGCGCGAGATGCGCCGCCTGGCCGGCGAGACGACCGTGTCGCTTGAGACGGCGATCGGCGACGACAGTGACTCGCAGCTTCTCGATTTCGTCGAGGACCGGGCAGCGGTCGGTCCCGACGAGCATGCCAGCCACACGATGCGCCAGGATCAGGTCCGCCGGGTGCTCGGCACCCTCGGGCCGCGCGAACGCGCGATGATCGAGCTGCGCTACGGCCTGCGCGGCGAGCCGGCCTGGAGCGTCCAGGAAGTCGGCCAGTGGTTCGGCCTGTCGCGGGAGCGTATCCGTCAGATCGAGGCAGCCATCCTTGCGCGGCTGCGCGGCTGCCTCAAGGTGCAGGGCCTGTTCGACTATCTCGACTAGGTGACGCAGAGCCGGTCGTCGGCGCTGACCGTGCCGCTGAATGTGGCGGAGCCCTCGCCCCTGATTCTCAGCTCGTTTTCACCCTCTTCTCATCCGAAGTTCAAAGGCGACGGTCATGATGGGGAGGAGCAACATGCTCGTCGATGACCATGATTGCTGCGACTGCCCACGGAAAGCCACCACAGACGAAGGGCCTGACATGACGAGTTTCACATATGCCGTGACCGTCCCTGCGAGCGTGAGCGCGGGGTCTCTCTGCCCCGACAGGCCGCTCGCCGTATCGATGCGCCCGTCAGAGTTTGCGGCCGAGCTACTGTGGGCGACCGCGCGCGTTGCTGTGATCGCGCTGCGCGGCGAGATCGACGCCTACACGGCGCCGCGCTTCCGCGAGGCCGCCGAACGAGCGTTGCAGCGGGGCGCGAAGTCACTCGTCGTCGACCTGGGCGAGGTGGAGTTCATCGATGCAACTGGCCTGGGGGTGGCTGCGCAAGCCGCAAGGCGTCTGAGTGCGGGAGCCGTCGCAGTGGTGACTGCGCGCCGTTCGGTGGTGCACATCCTGCGCCTCGTCGGTCTCGACTACGTTCTGGAGGTCTGCGAGACGCGCGAGCAGGCGCTGCGCGCGCTGCCTGCCGACTGAAGTCAGCCTCCGACACCAGTGGCGCCCACTTGCGGGGCCACCGCGCGCCGAGCGGTCCTTTGGCCCTGCAAGAAAGCGCTGGAGAGAGGCGGGAGTACCGGCATGGTGCACCGCTTCATACGACATTCTCAGCTGATGCTGACAGTAGTCTCACCGAAGAGTGACAGAGTGTGCAAGGCACCTCAGCGTGAGGCGTACCCCTTGCGCCCCGCCGCCAGGTCCCTTTGACCCGGGGACCTCTCAGGCCCGCCGCCTCTGGGTCCGTGGAGGTGGCGGGCCGCCCACCTTTCGCAGCACCGTGCCGCGAGTGCTCCCGTTGGCATCGTGTCGGGTTGCATCCGTGGTTGGAGGAACTGGGATGAGGTCTGTTCTCCCCGCCTGAGTCGACATCGGCGGCTTTCGCAAGCAAATGCCGGGCTTGGCGGGACTCCGCAGTGGCCAGTGTCGCGAGCAGATCGGGGACTCCCTCCTCTTTTGGCTGACCCACCCATCTCTAGGTGAATCCTCAGGTCCCGCCCAGCCAATCACAACCAGCGACTCCTACACTGTTCTCGTCGTCAGCGACTCGCAGGAGGGCCGACACGCGAAGGTCGGGAGACCCCCTCGAGCGCGCCTCGTGCAAGGAGGAATCTCGTGAGAAAGCTGAGCTTCGCAGACGTGCGTGCCGCCGGCCTACCTGCCCACCTCCAGTCAACGTACGTGACCTACGAGTACCGGCCCCTTGGAGACGATGTCGCCGTGCGGCTCACCACCGCTCGCAAGGCCCACGTCTGCACCACCTCACGCATGCCCGAGACTGGCTGGTTTCACAATGAGGGCTGTCCTTGTCCCTACTGCCGGGCGACAGAGGATGTCCTCCGATGAAGGACGAGCTCGCCCCGCCGGATGTGAAGGGCATGCGCGCAAGGCGCCGTCCCGATGCGCGCCACAGGCGGCGCCGGGCGGCCACTGCCGCGCCCGCGCCGCCCGACGACGAACGGGAGAAGCTGGCCCTCCTTGAGTTGCTCCTCCTCGAACGGCCGGGACCTCAGCCAGACGACGGCTAGTGAGACGTAGGTGAGCCGTCCGCCGGGGCGGCGCCTCATGGTCCTCGTGATCTTCGTCGCGATGGCCGCCTCTGTGGTCTTCTTGGCAGTCTCCGCTGCGCGGCCACGCGAGCACAGCGCGCGGCCACCGCGCCCGGCAAGCAGCAGCTCGGCTGTCCGCCCGCGAGTCCGCGCTGCAGGAACCCCACTTGCCAGCGGTGGCAGTACCCCGACGGCGGGCCGCGGCGTCGTAGCAGCCAGGACGGCGAATCAGGAACTCCGCGTCGCGCTCGCGCCGCTCCTGAAGCGGCAGACGGGCAATCTCGCCGTGGGTGTCATCGACCGCACCAGCGGTGTCAGGGCCGTCTATCACGGCGGGCGCCGGTTCCATACGGCCAGCATCGTCAAGGCCGACATCCTGGCCGCCTTGCTGCTGCAGCATCAGGAGGCCGGGTCGGCGCTCAGCGAGAATGACAAGGAACTCGCGACGCGCATGATCGAGAACAGCAACAACGATGCCGCGACCGACCTGTGGAGCGACGTCGGCGGGGCGGCCGGCGTCGCCCAGACGAACGTGCATCTGGGTCTGCGTCACACTAGGCCGGGCGAGGGCGGCTACTGGGGTCTGACCAGCACCACAGTCACCGATCAGCTGACGCTGCTGTCCGATCTCACCTCGGCCAGCTCCCCGCTCACTGCGGCCTCCCGGTCCTACGAGCTCGGCCTGATGCGCCATGTTGAGTCCGACCAGGCATGGGGCGTCACTAAGGCCGCGACGCCGGGTACATCATCTGCGGTCAAGAACGGCTGGCTTCCCGACCCCCAGCTCTGGGTGATCAACAGCATCGGCGTGATCCATCACGCCGGGCAGGTGCTGCTGGTGGCTGTTCTCTCCGACGACCAGCCCACGGAAGCCGGCGGCATCGCCCAGGACCAGGCCGCTGCGGTAACAGCGGTCGATGCGATCGCGGCGGCTCGCACCTAGAGCCATCCGGACGCGGTCGCAAGATCGGGCACCAAACTCGGTCTGACGGCGTGGAATCAATCATCTGGGGAGGTGGTCTCACATGAGAGTCGGGCAGGTTGGCTTCGGACGAGCTGGCAGACCGGTTGCATCGGTGCTACTGGAGTCGACCACGGCTCAGCTGGAATGGGTGCTGCGCAAGTCGCGGAACCTTGAGCACAGGTCCGCAGCAGAGTTCCTCGGGATACCCGCGGACGAGCCGGGGCTCATCTATCCCGTAAGTGAGTTCTCTGCCGCCGAGCTGCTGGACCGCGCGCCCGTCGACGTAATTGTCGATTTCTCTTGCCCTGCGGGTGTCTACTACTACGGCGAGGAAGCAAAGAAGAGGGGCATCGCAGTCATCACTGCCGTCTCACAGTATCCCGACGATACGCTTGACTACCTAAGAACGATGGCCAAGCACACGCGGGTGCTGTGTTCGCCAAACATCACCCTGGGAGTCAATTTCCTCATCATCGCGGCACAGATACTGAAGAACATCGCGCCTAACACGGACGTAGAGATAGTCGAGCAGCACTTCAAGGCCAAGCACGAGGTCTCTGGCACTGCGCAGAAGATAGCAAAGACGCTGGGGCTTCCCGAGGAGGCGATCAAGACGATTCGCGCCGGGGGCATCATCGGTGTCCACGAGATACTGTTCGGTTTCCCCTGCGAGACCGTGAGGCTGAAACACGAATCGATCTCTCGAGAGGCTTTCGGTGCGGGCATACTGTTCGCCGCGGAGCACATGCAGGGCAAACCAGACGGCTTCTACACGATGGAGGATCTCCTCGTACCCTACTTCCGTCTGGATGCCTCAAAGACCGAGTTGGCGCAGGAACATACGAGGCCGTGGTGGAGGGTGTGGGGAGGTCGCAAGGCGCCTCGCGGCGAACCGGATGGAGGGCCCGTGTCGCCCCCAGGGTCAAATGGGAGCAGTGAGAACGACCTCGGCGGCGGAGCAGCGCGTTAGGCGCCCCACTCGACCCGTTTCGGGCCATCTTGGCCAGTGCCGCTTCAAGCCCAGCCTGCTGCGGCGTTCTCTGAGGTGTGCGTGGTCGAGTGCGGAGTGCATCAGGCTGCTTCGAGACCGGCTCCAACGTCGCCCGTCGTACACCCCCTGTGCCGCGCCGCAGGCAACGGGAGTCGCCGGTGACGGCACGCTTCTTCAAAGTCAACTCTCAGCCCGGTCCCATGGCCGTCTCAGGCACTAACGGTAACCTGACACTCAGCAGAGAACCCACACAGGAGCTTTGAAGTGATGGACACAAACAGATCCTGGAGGAAGCTATTTGCCTGGCGACCAGGGCCAGCGGCAACTAAAGGCAAGGTGCGAGACAGAGAGTCCCTCTCAACATACGAGCTGCGCGAGCACTGTCTGAGGCGTCTGCTCAGCCAGGGCATGCCGCTCTGGAGTGAGGAGCCAGAACACTGTGACGGCTGCGGCCGCGAGCTGCTTCTCGGCGAGCGGGCACGGCTCATGTGTCGCGACGATGAGCTTCTGCTCGCCTGTCCGCTCTGTGCGCAGCGGCTCCTCGGCAAGGGCTACCTTGCCGTCAGCGCGGATGCCCAGACCGACGCCCCCGGGCAGGGACGTCTCTCGCTCGCCGGTTGAGGTCCGCTAGGCGATCCGCCTGCGCGCCGACTCCCAGGGGGGCCATGAAGGTGCCCGTTGGCGGGGTTATCGTGTGTGGCGCTGGCCGTCCTTACTGCGGTAGCCTGGCCCGCGACCGCTGCAGCCGCGACGCGGCCGGACAGCCACACGCAGCCGCTCGTCAGTACGCAGCCGCTGGTCGGTTCGCAGCCGCGCCTCGGTGAGCACGCGCTGGTCGAAACGCCGATGACCTCGGCCAACTGGTCGGGCTACGATGCGACCGGCGGTCCCTTCACCAGCGTCACCGCGACTTGGACCCAGCCGCGCATCCGGTACGCCGGTGTGACCTCGACCGATGTCGCCTTCTGGGTCGGGCTCGACGGCGACGGCTCCGACACCGTCGAGCAGATCGGCACCGAGGGCTACAGCGAGGGCGCCGTCGGTTAACGATGCCTGGTATGAGGTGTATCCGGCTGCTCCCGTCACGCTCGGCATGACGATCCGGCCCGGCGACCTGCTGACCGCCTCCGTGACCGAGTCGGGCGGGGCAACCTTCAACCTGGCGCTCGTCGATCACACGAGCGGTGAGTCGTTCCACACGGCATAGACGATGAGCAGCCAGCCGGCACTGGCATCAGCTGAGGTCATCGCCGGGGCGCCGCCGAGCGACGACGGCGATGTCATGCCGCTGGCCAACTTCGGCCTTGTGCGGTTCAGCGCCTGTGCCTTCAACGGCCAGCCGATCAGTGCCTTCAATTTCAACCAGATCGCCATGGTCTCCGCCAGCACGGGCGCGACCCTGGCGGCCGCTCAGGCGCTGGGGGCCGACGGCGCCAGCTTCATCGTGGCGAGCGACCTCACGGCGCCGACCACAAAGGTCTCGGGTGCCGGTGTGGCCTGGCACGACAAGCCGGTGACGCTGCACGTTCACAGCGAGCGACAACGCTGGCGGCACCGGGGTGGCCTACACCGAGTACTCGCTCGACGGCGGCGCGATCTGGACCAAGGGCCGCGCCGTCACCATCTCCGCGCCCGCCGACCACGCAAACGACGGGATCCACACCGTGTTCTACCGCTCTGCCGATAAGGCCGGCAACCTGGAGAAGACCAGAAGCTGCCAGGTGAGGATCGACACGTGCCGCCCGACACCGATCGCCAATTGGTCGGCCGCCACGATCCCAGGCGAGCGCACCGCCCTGCGCTTCTATGTGAGCGACCCGCGCCCGGGTAGCCCCACAGCGACGGTGACGATCAGGATCCGCGACGCTCGCGGCAAGCTCCTGAAGAAGACCGTGCTTGCGGCGATCAAGGTCGACCGTACCCAGAATTACGTCTTCGTCTGCACGCTCGCCACGGGCACCTGCCGGTTCACCGTCGGGGCGACCGATGCCGCCGGCAACCCGCAGACGGCGACGGCCACCAACACGCTGGTCGTGCGGTAGACAGTCCATCCAAGAACGGTCGCGCGTGGGGCTCAGTTCAGCGAGGTGCTGACGGACCAGACCGCGGTGCTCATGACCTGCTCGTGGATACCAAGCCCACGATGAGCGCCGCCGCTGGCGGCGCCGTCGCACAGGACCGTCCCCCCGACTCACGAGGGGCCGCGCTCTCCTGCATCGCCGGGACGCGCGCAGGATATCCAGACAGAAAAGCGGGGGCCGGGGCGTCTTCGACAGGGCGCGCATCGCAGCTTGCCACCGTGCCGGCGTCGAGCCACAGCCGGCGTGAAGCCCTCTCGGCGACCCGGCTGTCGTGGGTCACCACGATGATGGTCTGAGCGCGCCCGCCCCAGAGCTCCTCGAGCAGGGCGACGATCTCGTCGCGCGTGTGTTCGTCGAGGTTGCCGGTCGGCTCGTCGGCTAAGATGACGCGCGGCGCGCGCACCAGCGCCCGGGCGATGGCGACGCGCTGCTGCTCGCCGCCCGAGAGCTCGACGGGGACATGGCGGACACGGTCCGCGAGGCCGACTTCGGCGAGCGCCGAGCGTGCCCGCTCGGCCCGCTCGGCGGAGGGAGTGCCGAGCGGCACCAGGGCGGTCTCCACGTTCTCCTGGGCGCTGAGCGTGGGGATCAGGTTGAACGCCTGGAAGATGAAGCCGAACGCCTTGGCGCGCAGACTGCCGAGCTGAGCCTCGCGCATGGTGGCGAGGTCGTTGCCCTCGAAGCGCACCGCGCCCGAGGTCGGGCGGTCGAGCGCCCCCAGCATCTGCAAAAGCGTCGTCTTGCCCGACCCGGTCGAGCCCTGGATGGCCAGGAACTCGCCCTCGGCGATCGAGAGGTCGATGCCGTTTAAGGCTGCCACCTTCTTCTTTGTGCGCTCATAGCGCTTCGTGACGCCTTGTAGTTCGTAGAGCATGCGTGTGTCCTTTCGTTTCGTTTTAGTCGACCCGACGCAGGGCGTCGGCGGGACTCAGACGCGCGGCACGCCAGCCGCCTAGAGTCCCGGCGACCAGGGCACCGGCCAGGGCGAGCGCGACAGCCAGTCCCACCAGCTGCGGGCTGATAGCCGCATGCAGGTAGACAGTGACTGAGTTGGCCACGCTGGCGACAACCGCGCCGGGACCCGACTGCGCGGTTGTGCCGCCGGTGCTTGCGACCGTCGCCTGCAGGCTCGGCGAGAGCCGGCCGATGACCTTGGTGGCCAGGAACGCCAATGCGACGCCAGCGAGACCGCCCGCGATCCCCATGACAGTCGCCTCACCGAGCACCTGGGAGACGACCCGCCGGCTGCGCCAGCCCAGCGCCTTGAGTGTGCCGAACTCGCGCACGCGCCGGCCCACGGCTGACAGTGTGAGCAGGCTGGCCACGGCCACCGCGGCGATCATCGCCGCTGCGGCGAGCCACTTGCCAAGCTCGTTCGCCAGCTTGGAGGCGCTGCTGAGCGAGCCGCTGACCTGGTTTGCCAGGTCCTGGGCGGTGGTCACCGTGGCTCCCGAGACGGTATGTTCGATCTCGGTCTTGACCGTGGCAATCTCGGTGGCGCTGGTCGCCTTGACGTAGATCTGGTTGACCTCGCCCTTCTCGTCGGCGATGGCCTGCGCTCGGACCAAGGGCATGTAGAGGTTGGCCGAGGAGGCCGCCGACTTGCTGATGCCGATGATCTTGAACGACACGCCAGCGATCTTCATGGTGTCGCCCACGGCGATGCTCTTCTGCTTGGCGTAGCCGGCATCCACAATGATGACCTTGGCGTCACTCTCGCTTGAGGCGAATGTGCGCCCGCTGGTGATGGTCGCCGAGCTCAGCGGTCCGATGCCCTGCTCGGAGACGCCGACGCCGCTGATCGTGAAGCTGCTGATCTTGATGGGCGCCTGGCTGGGTGTGGCCGAACCGCTGCTCGACGTGGAAGGCTGCTTGGTGACGCTGGTGGAGGAGCTCGTGCCGGCGACCTTGGCGAACTTGCCGCTCACCTGCATCGACGACAGCGTGAGCCCGCCGACCGCCGCGCTCACGCCGTGCAGGGCGCTGATCGAGGTGACCTTGGTGTCAGAAACAAGGGCCAGGCCGGTGGTGGTCGTGACGGCGTCTCGCGAGAAGCTCTGGCCCTGCTTCTGCTTGGTGCCCGGGTTCATAGCGAACCGCTGAGGGCCGCCCGAGCCGCGCTGCGCGCTCTTGGTGACGCTGATGTCGGTGCCCACCCCGTACAGCGAGTGGAGCACCTGGTTTTGGGCGTCGTGCACGCCGCCGGCGGTCGCCGAGACGGTCACCACCAGGCAGATGCCCAGGGCCAGCCCGAGAGCCGTCAGGGCTGCCTGGCGATGACGACGGCGTAGCTCGCGAAACAGGTACGTTAGAAACACATCGATCCTCCAGTGGCTTGCTTGACGGATGGTGTACTGCACTCACTTTGCGCGCCTCGCTTGAGGCATGCCGGTGAGCCCGTTGAGAGCTTGCTGAGAGATCCTGAGCCCAAGCTGTGTGTAGCTGAAGTTGGCGCCGGCCGCCCTATTGCAGTGCTCAAGCGGCAAGGCATCGCCCCGTCAGGCACCGGCTGTGCCTGTCGCGAGGGCTCCGAAAAGACCCGAAAACACCGACGTGAACCGACAGCAGCGGCGCGCTTCGTCACAGTGAACTCTCAGCCCGGCCTCACGGCCGTCTCAGGCGCCGGTGGCAGGTTCACGCTCGACAGAAACGCCACGCGGGAGCTGGCGAGTGACGGAGCTCAACAGAAGACGTTCGCGAAGACGGCTCAGTCGTCGCCGCAAGGCCGGCCTCGGGCGCCTGGCCGTCCTCATTGCGGTCGTCGTCGCGGTCGTGCTCGCCGTGGCCGTCATCGGGGGCGCGAATGGCTCGCCTGTGAGGGGCTCGGCGCGCCACAGGAGGGATCGCACCGTCACGGCGCCCCACTTCGTGGCCCATCCGCAGCCCGTGCCCATCCTTGTCTATCATCACGTCCTGCCCAGGGAGCGAGGGCCGCGGCTGCTCTACGCAAGCCCATCCGAGTTTGCCGCTCAGCTTCACTACCTCAAGCGTCATCACTACCAGGCGGTCACCCTGCGGCAGGTCTACGAAGCCTGGACCGGCCAGGGCTTGCTGCCCGCACATGCCATCGTCATCAGCTTCGATGACGGCTACGTCGACCAGCTGCGCATCGCCGCGCCGCTGCTGCGTCGCTACCGCTGGCCGGCAGAGCTCGACCTCATTCTCGATGCCCTCTACCGCGGGTCGCACGCGCCCGCCACGCGCGTCACTGTGGCGATGGTGCGCAAGCTGCTGAGCGAAGGCTGGGAGCTTGAGTCCCACACCGTCACCCACCGCGACCTGACGCTGCTTGCGGCCGGCGACCTGCGCCGCGAGCTTGTCGATTCGCGCCAAGGTCTGCAGGAGATCTTCGGTGTGCCGATCGACTTTCTCTGCTACCCCGGCGGTGACTACAACGCGCGCGTCATCGCCGCGGTGCGCCGCGCTGGCTACCTGGCCGCCACAGGCACGACCTTCGCGGCAGCCACGCCCCAGCAGCTCTACGCACTGCCTCGCATCTACTGCTACTGGGGCGAGTCGCCGGCGGTCTTTGCCCGGCGCCTGCGTGTGACTCTGGCAGCGGCACACCGGGTGGGCGCCTAGCTCAGAGGAAGCTGGCGTACAGGTTCGCGGGAGGGTGCGCTGGTCAGAGCGCGAGAACGCGCGCCTCGAGTCGAGGATTGCTGACCCGATCTCATTCGTCAGTGCGGTTTTGTTGCTGGGGCGAGAGCTGCCGCGTGAGTGCCGGGGTGGGCAGCCTCAAAAGCGAGAGCCCCGGCAACACGATCGTCTGCGCTGCCGGCGATCGCCTGCCGGGCGGGCCGGTTACGCCTTGAGGGCACGGTGCCAGCGTGGCTCCCGCAGCTGGTCGGGGTGCCTCGAAAAGCACGGGGAAAGGACGGCAAGGGACTGGAACGGCGCGTGCCAGGTCAAGGGCCACATGCCCAGCGGATGCTCACCAGATTCTCGCGATACTCACAGGTTGGCATGGCAAGCTGAGGCTGCAACTTGGGGCGCTGCCCTTCGCGCCTCACTGCCGGGTCCCCCCTGCGCCGGGGACCCGTTTCGGCCCGCCGCCTCGCGATTCCCCGAGGCGGCGGGCCACCATCTGTGTGATCAGCCGCGTCTCCACTTGTCAGCAACGCAACGGCGTTAACGTGCAGCCCTCTGGCCTTGGGGGCGAAGAGGTGCCTGGGGTGGCCGACGCAGGTACCGCTAGGGCTTGGTCGTGGGGTGGTGTCGGGGTCGTGGGCGTGGGGGTGGTCGGTGTGGGGGTAGGGGTAGGCGTCGGCGGGGCGGCCGTTATCGTGGCCGTCGGCGTCGGGGTCGGCTTCTTCGAGGCGTGTGGTGAGCTCGAAGGACTGGGCAGCGGCGACGAGGTGGCGTGGGCGCCCGCCAGGGGCTGAACGGCCAGCTCACCACGGCGAAGTCGGGGTGCGCGGCATCGGCCAGCGCCGCCGCCGTGAACTGCGCCCACATCGGCGCGCAGTAGATGCCCCCGAAGGCGCCGCTCATCGGCAGATTGGCGTTGATGTCGCCCATCCAGACGCTGGTCGCAAGCTGCGGTGTGTAGCCGACATACCAGACGTCCCAGTTGTTCTCGGTGGTGCCGGTCTTGCCGGCGCGCGGGTAGGGAAAGGCGGCCGCCGTGGTGGCGCCCGTGCCCCGGCTGGCGACCTGCTCGAGGACCTGGGTGACGGTCGAGGCGACACCGGCCGGGATGGCGCGATTGCCCACCGTTGCCGGACGCCAGAGCACCCTGCCGCTGGCGCCGACCACCTTGACGACCGCCTGGGGTGAGTGGTGGATGCCGCCGTCGGCCAGCGTCGCGTAAGCGTCGGCCATCTCCAGCGGCGTGACGACCGAGGTCCCCAAGGTGATCGAGGGCACGGCCGCCAGCGGGCTGGTGATGCCCATGGCGTGGGCGACCCGTACGGTGTTTGCCGGTCCCACGTCGACCGAGAGGCGGGCAAAGACGGCGTTGTCTGAGATCACCGTGGCCTGGGCTATGGTCTCGGGCCCGCCGGGCCCGTCGCCGTGCACGACCCAGGGCGCCGCATAGGGTCCCATGGGGATGACCACCGGGCTCTGCGAGGAGTAGTAGGTGGTGAACGGGTCCAGGCCCCGTTCGACCGCCGCCGCCAGCACGAACGGTTTCATCGCCGAGCCCGGCTGGCGCCGGGCCTGCGAGGCCAGGTTGAACTGCTGCTTGGCGAAGTCAAGGCCGCCGACCATCGCCCGGATGTAGCCGGTGGTGGGGTCGATGGCTACCAGGGCGGCCGAGGGCTTGAAGCCGAAGTCAAGCGGCGAGACGGTGTTGCGCACGACGTCCAGGGCGTCGCTTTGCCAGGCGGAGTCGAGACTCGTGTAGACGCGCAGGCCGCCCTCGAAGACCTGCGCATAGCCGTAGCGTTTGACGAGCTCCTGCGTGACGTAGTCGACGAAGTAGGCGGCCGGGAGCACGCCGGTGGTGGTCAGGGGATGGACGCGCAGACCCGCTCGCTGGGCGCGGCGCTCCTGGGCCGGCGGTGATGTAGCCCTGGCTGGCCATGTCGCTGGAGCACCACGTCGCGCACCTGGCGGGCGTCGGCGGGGTCGTAGATCGGCGAGTAGCCGCTGGGAGTCTTGGCGGCAGGCCGGCGAGCAGCGCCGACTGGGCCAGCGTGAGGCGGCGAGGCGTCTCGTGGAAGTAGGTCTCGGCGGCCGCCTCGACCCCGTAGGCGCCGTCGCCGTAGTAGACGGTGTTCAGATAGGCGGTCAGGATGCGATCCTTGGACCAGCGGTCCTTGAGCTCCCAGGCCAGGATCGCCTCGCGCAGCTTGCAGCGTGAGGTCTGCGTCATCCGCCGAGATAGGCGTTCTTGACATACTGCTCGGTGATCGTGCTGCCACCCTGCACGGCGCGGCCGGCCGCGAGGTCGGCGAGCGCCGCCCGGGCGACCCCCTGCAAGTCGATGCCGTGAGTCGGAGTAGAAGCGCTTGTCCTCGATGGCCACGGTGGCCTGCTTCAGGACAGCGGGAGCGCCGAGCTGGGCACGATGACCCGGTTGACGGCGCCATGCAGCTCGGCCAGCAGCCGGCCCTGTGCGTCGTAGATCTTGGTGGTCTGGGCGGTGGCCGAGCTCTCCAGATGGCCGAGCTTGGGCAGGTTGCGCGACAGGGCGTACACGGCGCCGGCGGCCAGGCCGATGACCGCGACCACCAAGACGATGAGCGCCACTACGAAGATCTTCACGATGCGCAGGCGCGCGGCGGCGCGCGCGGCGCGCTGCCTGCGTCGCCGGCGCGGGCCGGGCAGCCCGACCCCCGACGAACGCTCGCCGCCGGCGCGCCCTGAGTTGCTCATCGGACTCTACCTGCCCTCATGGCGGCAGCAGGGCGACCAGGCTGTCGCTGGCCAAGCCGTGATGCGACTCGCACATCGTCACGGCGGTCCCGCCCTAACGACGGTATGCTGAGCGGTCCTCCCTGGCGCGAGCGCGCCGCGCAGCCGCGGGTAGCGCCAGACAAGAACGCCGCGCTGCGGCGCCGTGGCGCACCTTCGTGAGCGCCTTCATTGTGCGGTGCGGGAGTCGTCCTCAGAGGGCCGGCTAGCTGCGACCTGCCGCAAGTCGCGCCTGCGGCGTGGGCTCTGTGGGCTGCTCGCATCCGACGCTTCGGCGAGCGCCCGCCCATCTTCACCTTGGATGAGGTCGGCGAAAGCCAGCCTGAGCTCGATGGCGTGGATCAGTTGCACGGCCTCTACGCTGTCCATGGCTGACTGTCTACTCCCGGCGGCTGAGACCGCACTGACAGCAAGCTGACAACCTGCTGAGACGCCCCGCGCAACGTCTGGGCAACGACCGAGGGTTCTTCGGTCGCAGACGCGCCTGGCGCCCGGCAAGACATTCACAGGAAGTTAACAGTCGGCTTTGAGCTGTCGTCCAGCTACCGGTGCGATACTGTACGGCAGGAGGTGGTCATCGTGACCTCAAGTGGTGGCTCCCAACACATCCTCGTCGTCGATGACGAGCCGTCGATCGTTGACGCGGTGGCTACATCACTGCGCTACGAGGGATTCGACGTGCGTGAGGCGAGCACGGGGCGCGGCGCTTTGGACTCGGCCAAGGAACGGCCCCCCGACCTGATCGTACTCGACGTCATGCTGCCCGACTTCGACGGCCTTGAAGTGACACGGCGGCTGCGGGCGCTCGGCATCGAGGCGCCGGTGCTCTTTCTCACGGCTCGCGACTCTGTAAGGGACAGGATCGCCGGACTGTCGGTCGGCGCCGACGATTACGTCACCAAGCCCTTTGCTCTGGCGGAGATCGTCGCCCGCACCCGCGCGATCCTGCGCCGCACGTCAGGCGAGCCGGCAAGTGACCAGCCATTGCGCTTCGCCGATCTCGAGATGGACGAAGCCATCCACGAGGTACGCCGCGCCGGTGTGCCGATTCAGCTGACCATCACGGAGTACAATCTTCTCCGGTTCTTCCTGCTGAATCCGCGTCACGTGCTCTCCAAGATGCAGATCCTCGACCACGTCTGGCACTACGACTTCCAGGGCAACGCGAACGTCGTCGAGACCTACGTCGGCTACCTGCGCAAGAAGCTCGACCCACACGGACCGCCGCTGATCCATACGATCCGCCAGGTCGGCTACATCCTGCGCGACGCCACCGTCTAGAGGCCCTGAGTTGTCGCTTCGCGGCCGTCTGCTGCTCGCCGTCGGGGCCGCCGCCCTGGTCGCCCTGGTCGCGGCCGACGTGACGACCTATTCATTGCTGCGCTCGTTCCTCTTTACACGGGTCGACCAGACTCTGGACACGACGTACTTCTCCGTCGCACCCATGCTGCAGGGAGGTCTCGCGCCGCCCTCGGGCTCGTCGCACACCCCCCCCAAGCCCTCTACCGGCTCCCTGTCGAGCCTGGCGCCCGGCACCTTTGTACAGGAGCGCTCCGCGAGCGGCGCCATCGTCCCCAGCATCGGCCAGCCGGCGTTTACACCAGGCGGCAAGACCTACACACCGAAGTTACCGGCGCGCATCGGCGCTCCTGCCAAACAAGGCCGCAGCGGGGGCGCCATCTACTTCACGGTGAGCTCAACAAAGGCGGGTGGCCCCCAGTTCCGTGTACGGGTCGCGTCGCTGGACGACGGTCGTCAGCTCATCGTCGCCACGCCGCTGGGCGACACCGCCGGCACGCTGCATCGCCTGCTGGCGGTCGAGCTGGCCGTGACGGCGGCGGCCCTGCTGGCCGCCGGTCTGCTGGGCTGGTGGCTCGTGCGCGTCGGCCTGCGGCCACTGCGTGCCATGGAGCGCTCGGCCGACGCAATCGCCGCGGGCGAGCTCGACCAGCGCGTCGCCGGCGAGAACGACAAGACCGAAGTCGGCCGACTGGCCCGCGCCCTGAACGTGATGCTGGGCCGCATACAGACCGCCTTTGCCGAGCGGGATGCCACCGAAGCCGACCTGCGCGCCTCGGAGGAGCGCATGCGCCACTTCGTGGCCGACGCCTCGCATGAGCTGCGCACACCGCTGGCGGCGGTCTCGGCCTACGCGGAGCTATTCGAACGCGGGGCCAACCAGCATGAAGCGGACCTGGGCCGCGTCATGGGCGGCATCCGCGTCGAGAGCGGCTCGCATGAAGGCGCTCGTCGAAGACCTGCTGCTGCTCGCCAGACTGGACGAGGGTCGCCCGATCGAACGGGAGCCGGTCGAGCTCGTCGGCCTTGCCGCCGAAGCAGTGCAGACGGCCGAGACGATCGGTGCGGCTTGGCCGGTCCACCTCGACGCCGACCAGCCGGTGGAGACCATGGGCGACCGCGATCGCCTGCGTCAGGTGCTCGACAACCTGCTCGTCAACGTCCGCACCCACACGCCGGCAGGCACCTCGACGACCGTCAGGCTTTCGCGGGTCGATGACGTCGCCGTCGTGGAGGTCGCCGACGATGGCCCCGGGCTCGACTGCCAGCAGGCGGCCCAGGTCTTCGAGCGGTTCTATCGAGCCGACCCCTCTCGCTCCCGCGTCCACGGGGGGGCGGGACTGGGCCTTGCCATCGTGCAGGCCATCGTCATCGCTCATGGCGGCGAGGTCAGCGCCGCCGCCGCGCCGGGCGGCGGCGCAGTGTTCACCATTCGCCTGCCGGTCGCCTGACTCAGCCGATCCGCGATCGACTCACCGAGGGTGCACGGCCGCCGAGCGCACGGCGCCCTGGCTGTGAGGCGTCATCGCGTCGGCCGCGCAAGTCACAGCTAATCCTCAGCGTGATCGGTGCCGCGCCACAGGTCCAACCGGTAGTACTTGCTTTGCACCCACGAGACGCGTCAGGCCGCACGGCAACACGAGGCTCTCAAACGATGTCGCGACCACGGAGAGAGAAGCGCATTGAGCAAGGATCCAGCCCGACAGTCGCAGCGTCTTGGTGAGGTGCCATCGACACAGACCGCAACCCTTGAAGACGGCTTGCTCGCCGCCACAGCCAGGAGTGACGCCGACGTCGTCCTTGCCGCGACCGGCATCGAGCGCACCTATCGTCACGGCGACATCGTCCTGCCCGTCCTTTACGACCTGGACCTGCAGGTGCACCGCGGCGAGTGGGTCGCCTGCACCGGGCGCTCGGGCTCGGGCAAGTCGACCCTGCTGCACGTGCTCGGCCTGCTCGACAGCGCCGACGCGGGCACCTATCTGCTCGCCGGTCACGACGTGAGCGCCTTGGACGACGCCGCGCGCGCCGGGCGGAGGGCCAGCAAGTCGAGTGCTGCGCCGGCGCGATGGATCCCAGTGACCCGCCCCATCTTATGGGTGAATCCTCAGGACCTGCCAAGCCAATCACAAGGAGCGGCTCCTACACTTCTCTTGTCGTCGCCACCCGCAGGAAGGGCGACGCGTGCAGATCGGGACACCTCGTTGTCTTGTGCAAGGAGAGATCGCATGCGGGAGCTGAGCTTTGCGGAGGTGCGCGCGGCCGGCCTGCCTGCGCGCGTCGAGCTGGCGAACGTGATCTACGAATACCAGCCCCTCTCTGACGATGTCGCCGTACGTGTCACCCCTGGTCGCTGGCCATACCTCGGCACCACCTGTCGCATGCCCGAGACGGGCTGGCTTCACAAAGAGGGCTGCCCATGTTCCTACTGCCAAATGGCGGGATGAGCGATGGTCTCGGTCGAGAAAGACAGGATGAGAGGTTCCGTTTCGAGACCTGTCCAACCCCACCGTCTCAAGGTTTTGGCAGATTGTACCCAGCCTCCGCTCACGGCCGACCCGTACAGTCGCTCGCATCCGACCCAAAGGAGTTGCGTGGATCAGTCAATATCGGGTGCGCGCGAAAGGGGAAATGGCGCCGACGTCGTCCTCGCCGCGACCGGCATCGAGCGCACCTACCGGCACGGCGACATCGTCCTGCCCGTCCTTTACGACCTGGACCTGCAGGTGCGCCGCGGCGAGTGGGTCGCCTGCACCGGGCGCTCGGGCTCGGGCAAGTCGACCCTGCTGCACGTGCTCGGCCTGCTCGACAGCGCCGACGCGGGCACCTACCTGCTCGCCGGTCACGACGTGAGCGGCCTCGACGACGCCGCGCGCGCCCGCTTGCGCAACGAGCTCCTCGGCTTCGTCTTTCAGCTCCACAACCTGCTGCCCCGCACCAGCGCTCTCGAAAACGTGGCCACGCCGCTCATCTACCGCGGCGTGCGCCGTGCCGAGCGCCTGCGACGCGCTCAGGCGGCGCTCGACGGCCGTCGGCCTCGCCGACCGCGCCGATCACGACCCCGGTCAGCTCTCGGGCGGCCAGATGCAGCGCGTGGCGATCGCCCGGGCGCTGGTCGGCGACCCCGAGCTGCTGCTCGTCGACGAACCCACCGGCAACCTCGATCTGGCGGCCACCAACGAGGTGCTCGAGCTGCTCGACCAGGTTCACGCCGAGGGCCGCACGATCGTCATGATCACCCACGAAGAAGACGTCGCCGCCCACGCCGACAGGCGATTGGTGCTGCGCGACGGCAGATTGCACGACGAACACGCGATGGAGGGATAGCGATGACGCTTGCTCACCCGCGCCGGTCGAACCGGCGGCTCGGCGCCGGTCTCGGCGCATCGTCTTGCTTCGTTCTCGATCGCGGCGGCCGCCGCCGCCGGCTGCGGCGGCTCGAGCAAGGCCGCGACGTCCGACCTCCAGCCGGCCGTTCCGTCCAGGTCCTGGCCACGGTGCGCCGCGGCAACCTCGTCGACAGCGTCGCGGGCAGGCTGAAGCTGACCTCGAGCGCGAGCAAGGTCAACGTCACGGCCGTCGTCCAGGTGAGCGGACAGAACGCCTCGCAGGTGGCCGCCGGCCAGCCGGTCACGCTGACTTCTTCAGGTGCAGGCCTGCCGCAGCCGGCGCTCAGCGGCATGCCCGCCCCAGCAGCGGTCGCCAGAGCGGCGCCCGCGCAGCGCCGGCCCAGCGGCTGCCCCGAGCGCCGGCGTCCAGCGGTGGCCAGGGTCTCTTCGGCCGGGCGGCGGGCGGCCAGGGCGGCGTTCGCGCGGCAAGACGGCCAGGGCACGGTGACCTCGGTGAGCGCCGACAGCAACGGCTCGGCACGGCGACGATCACCATCGCCAAGCTGCCCGCGCGGCGTCACCGCCAAGTACATCGGCATCGCCCAGATCCAGGTCAAGTCGCTGGCCAGCAACGTGCTCATCATCCCCACGGCGGCGATCAAGGGCAGCGGCAGCAACGCCACCGTGCAGCTGCTCGCCGAGCGGCAAGACCGCGACTCAGAGCGTCAGGTCGGCCAGCAGACCGGACCGAATCCGAGATCACCTCTGGGCTGAGTGTCGGCCAGAACGTCGTCTACACGCGCACCTTCAGTGGCCGGTTCCCCGGCGGCGCAAGGCCAATCGGGTGGCCAGAGCTTCCCCAGAGCGGCACGCCGCCGAGCGGCGCCAGTCGGCGGCACGAGCGGGACATGAGGCGCTCGCCAGAGTCGCGACCGCCTCGCTACCAGCCGTCCGCAGAACGTAGCGGGTCGTCGAAACAGAAGGAGAACGAGACCTATGAAGAAAGGCAAACGCCGCTGGTGGCTGATCGTCGTGATCATCGTGGTCGTGGCCGCAGCGGCGGCCACAGCTGGCGCTGCTCTTGCTCAACCGCAACAAGTCGGCGACCGTCCACTACCTGACCTCCACCGCCGCCACGGGCACGATCTCCGAGACCGTGCAGGCCGACTTCACGCTGAGCCAGCGCCAACGCCGCGACGACGATCGCGCTCAGCGGTGCGCGAGCAACTCGTCGAGCAGCTCGTACAAGCAGCACGACCAGCAGCACGAGCACCACCAGTAGCACTCGGCGGCACGGGCGCGGCGATCATCACCGCTCAGCAGAGATCCTCGCCGACGATACAGCGTCGCCGTCACCGTCACCGACACCGACTCCGCACCGCCCACACTGACGAGCTTCTCGCCGACCATGGGTCCAGTGGGCACCAGCGTGATCCTGACCGGCAGCGGCTTCACCGCCACCACGGCGGTCAGCTTCAACGGCCGTGCGGCGTTCTACAAGGTGATAAGCGACAGCCGGGTCACGGCCATCGTGCCGGCCGGCGCCGGGAGCGGCCCGATCACCGTCACAAGCTCCGGCAGCACGGCCAGCAGCGCCCGTCGCTTCACGGTCACGCGCACACCCAAGCCGCACTCCCAGCGAACAGCAGCAGCACCAGTCAGCGGCACGAGCAGCGCCAGCACGACCTCGAGCAGCAGCGGCTCGACGGCTCGAGCAGCGGCTCGACGAGCTCGAGCAGCGGCTCGACGTCCAAGCGGCACGAGCGGCGTGGTGACCGACATCGTCTTCGCCGCCGGCGCCACGCCGACACCCTGCAGCGCCTGCTCACGATCTCCGGCAAGCCCATGTTCGCCTTCGTGAGCGCCACGCCGCTCTACAAGACTCTCTCCACCAGCCTCGCCTCGGGCACCCAGAGGCCAACGTCGCCGCCCTGCAGCGCGCGCTCAAGGCGCCGGCTACTACACCGGCACATCAACGGCGATTCGGCTCCACGACCAAGACGGCGCTCGAGGACTGGCAGGCCGCCAAGGGCCTGAGCAAGACCGGCAAGATCACGACGTCGCGGTTCGTCTGGGTGCCCACGAGGCGCGGTCATCGAGTCGTGGAACGTGAGCCTGGGCAGCCACGTGAGCAGCGGCACCGCCCTGGCGACCATCGACTTTCCCCAGCGATCTGATCGCCCAGGCTCTCGTCAGCCAGGCCGACATCTCCTCGCTGAAGGTCGGCCAGAAGGCCGCACCTGACGATCGACGGCGCGACCAGCCGACCCGTTCACCGGCACGATCACCTCGATCTCCAGCCAGCCGGCCTCGTCGAGCTCCTCGACGGCGAGCTCGTCGAGCACGGTCGAGTACACCGTCACCTTCCCGCCGCAGGGTCTGCCGCGCCTCGCCAAGTCGGGCATGACGGGCTCGCTCACCGTGACGATCGCCCAGCGCAGCAACGTGCTGCTGGTGCCGACGAGCGCCGTCAGCGGCAGCTCGTCGGCGACGTTCGTGCGCGTGATGCAGAACGGCAAGCCCACCTATCGCCAGGTCACCACCGGCATGGCGACCTCGTCGCTCACCGCAGATCACGAGCGGCCTGGCGGCCGGTGAGGTCGTCGTCACCGGCACGTACACCAACTCCGCCACCAGCTCCAGCGAGCACCAGCACGAGCACGGCAGCGGCCTCGGCGGCCTCGGCGGCCTCGGCGGCGGCGGCTTCCGCCGCGGCGGCGGCGTGCCCTCGGCGGCGGCGCTCCCGGCGGCGGCGGCCAATGATCGTCGTCCTCGAGTCGCTGCGCATGGCGTTCTCGAGCCTGCGCGCCAACCCGCTGCGGGCGGTGCTGACCATCCTGGGCATCGTCATCGGCGTCGCGGCGGTGGTCGCGCTCACCTCGATCGGCAGCGGCTCGACGCGCTCGGTCGAGAACCGCTTCAACGCCTTCGGCACCGACACGATCACGGTGCAGACGAGCCGCTTCTCGTCGAACGCCACGCCGCTGATCGGCCAGCGACCTGGCCGCCATCAAGGCCACGCCGGGCGTCAAGCAGACCGTCACCGCGGTCAACACCAACGCCACCGTGACGCTCGGCTCGACGAGCGCCACGGAGACGGTCAGCGGCACCTTCCCCGAGATCCTAGGCGATCGACCACCTCACGCTCGCGGCCGGCACCTTCTTCAGCGACTTCGACGTCGACCACGCCCTGCCGGTGGCGGTGCTCGGCAACACCGTGGCCAGCGACCTCGGCCTCTCGCCGCTGCGGGCCGTGGGCCAGACCATCGACGTCGGCGGCGTCCAGTTCCAGGTGATCGGCGTGCTGGCCTCGCAGGGCGGCATCAGCTTCGGCTCGGTCGACTCGAGCGTGCTCGTGCCGCTGGGCGTCCATCGAGGGCCGCCTGGTCGCCTTTCACCCCGACATCTCGCGAGATCCGCGTGCAGGCGCGAGCCCGGCGCCGTGAACACCTTCCAGTCGGCCGTCGAGAGCACCCTGCGCACGCAGCACGAGCTGACCTCCTCCGAGCAGAACGACTTCCAGATCGTCAACGCCAGCTCGATCGCCTCGGCCGTCTCGTCGTCCACCAAGACGCTCACCAAGCTGATGGCCGCCATCGCCGCCATCAGCCTCGTCGTCGGCGGCATCGGCGTGGCCAACGTCATGCTCGTCACGGTGCGCGAGCGCACCCGCGAGATCGGCGTGCGGCGCGCCGTCGGCGCCACGCGCCGCAACATCGTCGTCCAGTTCCTGGTCTACGCCGATCGTCATCAGCCGTGATCGGCGGCATCCTCGGCCTGGGCGTGGGCATCGGCGCCGCCTTCATCGGCGGCTCGGCGCTTGAGCGTCTCGCCGGTGTTCTCGGTGGACGACGGTGAGCCTCGCCCTGGTCGTGGCCGCCGCCGTCGGCATTCTCGCCGGCATCGGCCCGGCCGTGCAGGCCGCCTCAGTCGAGCCGACCATGGCGCTCAGGTACGAGTAAGGGACCTGGGGACCCGGTGATGTGGGGCGTGCTCTTCCGTGACACTGCTCGCACGGCCAGCGAGGGGCTGGCGGCGCCATGGTACTGCTCGAGGTGGCAAGCGCTGATGATGGTCAATCGTCTGGCTGCGCCGTCTGGGGTGCCGTCCTCCGGTAGCCTAAGGAAAACCCGGCGCCGTGCTCAGACCTCGGCCTCTCAGCCAGAACTCCCTGAACCCGGTCCAGGTCGAGGTCCTGTCCCCTGGGCTCACGGAGGGGAGGAGATCAGTGACCAGAAGATAGTCGCTGCCCTGCCGGGATCATCGACAGGCCTCCGTGGGGTCGCAGCAAGACCCGCAATCGGCAGACAGATGGAGGCGGAAAACATGTATTCGCAGGCAGTTCACCAGCGGGCCGGATCGGCCGCCGTGCTGTCCTGCGTCGACTTAGCCCTCGACGCTACAGTCCAGGTTGCCAATGCCTGATCCGCAAGC
>CAVVVA010000014.1:0-170227 GCA_963751565.1 uncultured Actinomycetes bacterium
AACACCGCTCTCTTGGTGGACAGCATCCTTCTCAGTTGACCGGAGTTCGACCGTAACTCGCCCTTGGCCAGCCCTTGGCTGATGAACACGTTGTAGGCGAAGAAGGGACTTCCCTTGGCGAATGTCTTGATGGCCGGGGGCCCGCCTTCGATCCAGTAGTAGCACCACAGCACTGTTGGGAATTCAAGAACTATGCGGGTCGGCACGGCGATGTCAATCGATATCACCGCGTCATACCTTGCCCAGTCAACGTTGTCCGCCCGCTGCGCGCTGAGTCCCTACTGCGAGATGTCCCACCCCTCGACGTACTGGGCCCAGGTCCGCCTACCGTACTGGCATTCCGGCGAGGGATCCTCCTCAAGCACCCGGAAGTCACAGTCGAACGCTTCCCAGAGCCCAATCGGACCCGACCTGAAGTTGGACGACTCCACGATCGACCGCAAGTCAGGGCCTGTCTGCTTGTATAGATCGTAGGTCGTGTTCTGCTTGACGAGGCATACCCGGGTCATGGTGAGTCTCCGTCTGGCATTCAGCCGTCGCTATGGTCATCGCGCACCATGCGGCAGATTGCGAGGGAGTCCGACGGCGCGCAAATGGCCAGAGCCGCTGCGGGTGAAGCCTACGCACCGTTGCCGGGCTGTTGCAAGCTCAGGGCGCCACCACGAGGCATGTGACGCGGTGCGCGAACCGCCACTCGGTGACCTGCACCACACACGCCGGCCGCGCCGCCGCGAGGCTGGTGGTGATGATGTGCGAAGTGCGCACGGCCCGGGTAAGCCGGCTGGTATGGTCGCCGATGAGCTGGGCAGAAGCGGACAAACGCACCGTCCCGGGTGATAAAGTGGCGCGTGATCGTCGGCAGAACATCTCGTGGCGTGGCAAAGCGGACGCACCTACGTTCATTCCGCCTCGGCCTGCAGACGCTGAGCAGATTGGGGGCTTCATGGTGACTCGACGGTGGGGTGGTGTCATGCGGAAGGGCTTGGCAGGGAGAAGCGCCGATAGGGCCTTGCATACGCTAGCTAGATTCTCCCCCTTCACTGTGGCTTGGGCAGAGGGGAACGTCGTGCACGGGGGTCTGGCAGGCAGGAGCACCAACAGAGCCCTGCACACGCTAGCCAGGTTCTCTCCTGGCGGCTCGACATCGCGCCCCTCGCTGCACAGGCTGCGCGGAGTCACCGTCGGGGAAGGCGTGTTCATCGGGGAAGAGGTGTACATAGAGACTGACTTCCCCGAGTGCGTGGAGATCCAAGAGGGCGCTATGGTCCTGCTCAGATCCACCATCATGGCTCATTGTTGGGGACCCGGCAGGGTCGTGATCGGCAGGAGAGCCTGGGTCGGTCGGAATGGCGTCATCGCGGCTGCTGCGGGCAAGACGCTGGTCATTGGAGAAGGCGCCTGCCTGGCGGCGGGGTCTGTGGTGACCAGCAGCGTTCCGCCGTTCACGTTCGTCGGCGGAGTCCAGGCTGCTCCCATCGCGAGAATCACCATCCCGGAGACACCGTCAGGAAACTATGAGGTGTTCAAAGCAGGACTCAGACCGATTGAACGGGAGAGCGGGGAGGATAGCGAGTGAGTGCGTGGCTCCCTTCGCATTTAGGCCGAGTCGCGTGACCGGGTGGGTCTGACCGACGTACCGACTCGCCTTGGCTGAGTCGCAGAAGGGCGCAGGCAGCTGGCCCCCAATCGCTTCTGACGGTCGACGTCGAGGGCAGTCTGGGCCGGGTCGAGGCTGAGACGAACGAGCTGCTCGAGCTCTTCTCACAGGCTGACGTCCGGGCGACATTCTTCGTTCTCGGTGAAGTGGCCGAAGCAAATCCAGGCATCGTGCGCGCCATCGCCGCGCGGTCGCATGAGGTCGCGTTCCACGGGTATCGTCACGACACGCTTTCGACATTGGGGCCTTCCGCCTTCGGTGCCGAACTTCGGGAGCGGATACCGCTGCTGGAAGCCCACCTGGCTCACAGCCCCGTGAGAGGCTATCGGGCACCGTGCTTCTCGATTGCGCGCGAGACAGCGTGGGCCCTGCAGGTGCTGGCCCGGTCTTCGATCGAGTTCGACTCGTCCCTGTACCCGGGCATTCATCCCAGCTACGGGTGGCGCGGCGCGCCTACCCAACCGGTTCGCTTTGCAGGGACGGAGCTTCGGCTCCTCCCCGGCTCCCCTTCTGTACCGCTGGGTTCCCATCGGGTTCTCAGGAGGTCGCTGGTTGAGCACCCTGCCATCGGCAGTCGTGCACCGGGGTCTTGTACGACAGAGTGCAGCCGGCCGCGCGGGCATGGTGTACCTTCACCCTTGGCAGATTGCAGAACAGCGCGAGAAAGTCGTCCATCTTCTCGGCGGGTTCGGGAATCAGTTGCGCCCCATGGGCGAAGTGCTGGCGTCGATGTCGGAACTTCCTGAATGGGATCCGGGTCTGACATGACATCGACGCGAGTCGCAGGCCGCGCCAGCCTTGGAGTTGCAGTTGGAGTGGTTGTCGACCTTCCCGACCTCGCACGCCATGGGTCGCCCGCTGTGGCAACGTGAGGCCGCGCACCGAAGGTCTGGGCATCTGTACTAGCGACGCCGACCTCGATCTGCCCTACGCTATGTGGTGGAAGCATCGGTCAGCTACGGGTGGGGGGTCCCAGTGACGATGAGAGTCCTGTGCCGCCTCCTCGGCCACAGGTGGGTGTTCCAGCGGGGGATCAGTCACGGGCACGACGTCCTGTGTGAGTGTCAGCGCTGCGGGGTCTACGGCTGGCGCGATGAAGCTGAAGGGGAGCGCGCGGCAGAGTAGGCATTCCTGCGCTCCACGACGGACCGCCGCATGGTCCTCGCCACAGGCGAGACACCGTGCACCGAGCTGCGGCTGCACTACTGCTGGCTGCGCGGAGGACGGCGAATCCCGAGAGTCGCCATCGCCTCGACTGGCGAAAGATCAGGAATTCTATCCGACGAGCCACGGCTTCACCGCGTGAGCCACTTCAGTGCGCGTCGTCACCCTCCGACCATCACGCTTTCCCACTTTCGCCCCCGGCGCCTGCACTTACCGAAGCCGTGGACTATCATCGCAACCAGTGTGAACGGATGGGTCACGTCCAGGGGGGACGGAGTCGCAGCATGACGACAGAGTCATCAGAAGGGTTCGAGCCGCTCGCCTACCTGGCAGTGATCTACCGCTGGAAGTGGCCGGTCATCGCTGTGACAGTCCTGTGTGCCGTCCTCGGTCTTGCCTACCTGAAGACGCGCACGCCGCAGTACCTGGCAACGGCTCAGCTCCTCTACGCCCAGCCAGTGACCATATCGAACCAGCTCGTGCAAGGAAGCGTTCCCCAGGCGCTGCTACAGCCCAACCTCGCTACCGTATCCGCTGTGATCACGAGCAGCCAGGTGGCCAGCGCGGCGGCGAGGTTGCTCAACGGCCGGGACACGTCGGCGGGCTACCAGGTGACCGTCCCGCTGCCGACGGACATGAGCGGAGCCACGCTCGGAGACGCCGCCGCGAACGTCGTGGACATCGAAGCGGTGTCGAGCAGTCCGCAGACGGCCGCCGCTGCCGCCAACGCCTACGCGCAGGCCTTCGTCGACCATCGCCGCGACAGCGCTCGAGCCCAAGTGAGCAGCGTCTTGGCGAGTGTGAAGGCCGCGTTGGTGTCCTACGCGACGTCCTCTACCGGCAGGAGCTACGAGTACCTCGAGCTCGTGCAGTCTGAGCGGGCTCTCGAACTGCAGCTTCAGACTCTACCCGCCGACTACCAATTGACGACGCCGGCCACACCGCCTTCGGCCCCCTTCCTCCCACGCAGGCTTCACACAATCGCCTACTTCACCATCCTCGGTCTCCTGCTGGGCATGGGGCTCGCGTTCCTGCTCGAACAGCTCGATACTCGCCCACGCGACGAACGGGAGGTGGCGGACCTGCTCGGCCTGCCGGTGCTCGGTCAGCTGCCGCCGCTGCCGCGGGGCACCGGCGAGGCTACCATGCTGCAGACGCTGGTCGACCCAGTCGGCCCGATGGCCGAAGCCGCGCGCGTGCTGCGTGGCAACATCGGTTTCGCGAATGTCGACGGAGACGTGCGGACGCTGCTGGTCTCCAGTTCGATCAGAGGCGAGGGCAAGAGCGTGACCGCCTGCAACTTGGCCGTGACGATGGCGCTGGCCGGCCAACAAGTCGTTCTGGTCGACGCCGACCTTCGTGCGCCGAGCGTGCATACCTATATGCACGTGTCCAACGCTGTGGGGCTGTCTTCGGTGCTGGCACGGCGTGCCGACCTTTGGGATGCGGTGGTCTCGATCACGCTGGACGACGCAGTCGGAGTGGGTGCCGCTGCCGGAGTCATACCAGTCGCACCCCGGATGGAGGGTGCCGGGCGGATCGTGCCGCTGGCCGGCACAGGACCTGGGAGTGACGCAGTCGCCGAGCACGTGCCGCGTCATCCGGGCCTGCCGTCGCGCCTCGACGAGATTCGGGCCCTGCGCGTGCTGCCGAGCGGCCCCCTGTCGCCCAACCCTGGCGAGATGGCGGCGTCTGAGCGCTTCGGCGAGGTCATCGGCATGCTTGGCGACACGACCGACCTCGTCATCATCGATTCGGCGCCGCTCCTCGAAGTAGGCGACGCCGCGGCGATGGCGCACAGGGTCGACGGGCTCCTTTTCGTGGTGAACATGGCCAGGGTCAAGTGGCCCATGCTGGAGCGGTCGCATGCTCAGCTCGTGAAGCTGCCGCGCCGTGTGCTCGGGGTCGTCGTCGTCGCGAAGCGCGTGCACCAGCCCGTCCACGGCTATCGCTACGGTTCGATGCCGGTGTCAACCTTTGAGCAAGGCCGCGTGTGAGTGTCGCCGCGTCGGCGACCCGTGGACCCGAGGGTGGCCGCGGCAGCCCCACCGGCTGATGGGCTGCGGCTTCCACTCCCGCGTCACCTGATGCCGTTGAGCAGGAACGGGTGCTCTTCGGACACGCCCCTCGAACCATGCATGGCATGCTCCGCCGAGTGCCGTCTTTGCTTGGTCCGTTGAGCGTACCCGCTCGCTCGAGCGATTCGACTGCTTCGTTCACTCGCGGCCTGCGAATCGACGCAGGCAATGCCCTCGCTTTACACCCGGCACGCCGACATCGTAGACACGGCGCGTCGGTGACCGAGAACCCGCCCGATGACGCTGTGGCGACCGATCCGGGGAGCAGACAGAGCCGTTCAATGAGCAGCGCAGGCTCGGGAGGAGGGCATGTGCGCACGCCCGTGGGGCTTGGGCA
The DNA here is from genome assembly GCA_963751565.1 of uncultured Actinomycetes bacterium. Lineage (GTDB taxonomy): Bacteria > Actinomycetota > Thermoleophilia > UBA2241 > UBA2241 > Bog-752. The sequence continues at coordinate 5,237 of CAVVVA010000014.1, forward strand.
ATCTGCCAGTGTCGGACTCCCAGGCACGTGATAGCGTCCTAGACAGAAAGCGGCCGTCTGCGTCTGGGGACCTGCGCGGACTGGCCAATCCCTGGCGGGGGTCCTATGAAACGACCTGCCGAGAAGGAGATGCCATGCCTGACTCTCAACTGGCGGCCAAGCGAATCTTGGTGACCCAGGCCGGTGAATTCATGGGGCCGGTCTTGTGCGAGGTGCTTGCGGAGCACGGGGCCATGGTGATTCCGAGCTCGGAATCCCTGTTGAGTCCCGACTCGCCATCGCAGGTTGTTGCCGCAGCGGGGACGGTTGATGTTCTCGTTGTGAATCTAGCAATCGCTGCCCCTGAGACGGCCGCAACGGACGCAAGCGATGAAGAGTGGACTGAGGTCTTCTCAGCCCTAGTTCATCCGCTGCCGCGCCTGTTCCGGGCGGTGCTGCCGAGCATGATCGATCGTAGGTCAGGCAAGATACTGGTCATGGGGAGTGCGTCGGCGTTGCGCGGAATGAAACGATGTTCCACCTATAGCGCAGCGCGCGGCGCTCAGCTCGCCTTCGTGCAAGCCGTCGGGGTTGAGGTCGCTCCACACAACGTGCAAGTCAATGCGATCGCCCAGAACTTCGTTGACAATCAAACGTACTTTCCGGCCAAGGTCCAAGAGGATCCACTCTTCCAAGCGCGAGTCAGGCGCGAAGTGCCACTCGGTCGCCTTGTCCGCGCACGCGAACATGCGGAGTTGGCTGCATATCTCTGTAGCAAGGCGGCGGACTGTTTCGTGGGCCAAGTATTCCCCCTCTGTGGCGGATGGGTGCAGCGCTGATATGTGTGAGTCGCTAGCCGGAGCCCCCCCCCCGTTCGGTGCCGTGCAGAGTTCGGGGGGACCCTCCCCGCGCGCGCTCAGACGGTGGGCGACCCTCAGTAGGCTCCCCGCCTGCCGAGCACGGCCGGGATCGTCTCGAGGAGCAGCTTGATGTCCCAGCCGAGCGTCCACCCCGTGACGTACATGTAGTCGAGCTTCACCATCTCGTCGAACGGCACGTCGTTGCGGCCGGTGACCTGCCACAGGCCGGTGATGCCCGGCGTGATGTCGAGGCGCTTCTTGGTCCAGCCGCGGCAGCGGGCCGCTTCGTCGACCCAGAGCGGCCGCGGGCCGACCAGGCTCATCTCGCCGCGCAGCACGTTGAAGAGCTGGGGCACCTCGTCGAGGCTCCATTTGCGCAGCACGGCGCCCACCCGGGTGAGCCGCGGGTCGCTCCTGATCTTGAACATCGGCCCCGAGTACTCGTTCTGGTCGGCGAGATCGTAACGCAGCTGCTCCGCATCCAGGTGCATCGAGCGCAGCTTGAAAATGCGAAACTCCCGCCCGCCGCGGCCCATGCGCTCCTGCGTAAAGAACACCGGCCCCCGCGAGTCGAGCTTGATGGCGACCGCAAGCAGCCCGATGAGCGGCAGGGCGATCACGGTCAGAACAGCGCCGGCGAGCAGGTCGAAGGCCCGCTTGACGACCATGTTGAAGCGCGACATCTCGACGTGGGCGACGTCGAGCAGCGGGATGCCCTCGACGTCGTCCATGGCCGTTTGCGAGCTCAGGATCTCGAACAGCCGCGGCACGATGTTCACGCGCACGCCGCGGTCGGCGCAGGTGCGCACGACGTCGAGGATCTGCTGGTGGCGAGCCCGCGAGAAGGCGATGATGACCCGGGTCACGTGGTAGCCGTCGACGACGTCGTTCAAGTCTTCGAGCCGGCCGACGACCCGCGCGGGCGGCTTGGTCGCGCCGAACGGCTCGCCGTCGTCTAAGTAGCCGACCAGCTTGAGGTTGTACTCCGGATGCTTGGCGATCTTCTCGCCGAGCAGATGGCCCACGGCGCCGGCCCCGACGATCAGCGTGCGCTCCGAGAGACGGGGGGATTGCCAGAACGCCGCCCGCCCGACGGCGCGGCAGGTGGGCACCGCGAGCACCTCACAGCCCCAGAACACGGCGATGAAGCCCAAGGAGTCGGTCGACCCCGCGACCAGCGCCATGAGCACGAGCACGCTCCACGCGGCCACCGACAGCGCGGTCAGGCCACGAAGTCCTTCGGAGAAGACCCAGCCGTTGATGCTCCGCGCGGAGCTGCGGTACAGACCGTAGCCGTACAACACGAAGATGGTCCAGGGCACGATCACGGCGATGATGAGCAACGGCGGGCGCACCTCGGCGAACTCGGCGAGCGAGCGCCCGAGGATGGGAACATGCGAGACCACGGGCAGCAACAGCAGGGAGGCGACCATGGCGACGAAGAGCGCGATCACGTCGCCGGCGAGCGTCACGAGGGCGCGCCGGTTGCCGACGCCGCGCGCCGCGCCGGGGGCCACCTCGTCGAGCGTCAGGGCGGCCAGCCCCGGCCCCGCCGCCGACGGGTCGGGCAGCCGTCACGTACGTCTTCTTCTTGACGATGCTGTCGGTCACCGAGTCAGACATCCCTCTCCTCGAGCCGGCTCGGCCGTTGCATGGTCGACTCGACCAAACCTACTACTCTCGGCACGCTCCCACCACGACCGTTTCCCGTGCCCGAGCGGCCCCACGGCACCCATGCCCGCTGCGAGCAATCATCGGTGCATCGGGCGCCCCGCTTGAGCGTTCGACCGCGGTCTGCCCCCGACCTTCCGGCCCCCTCGGCGCAGCCGCGCCTCAACAGCGCCGCTCCAGACGTTCCACGGCGGTGGCCCGGCCGCCCTGGGCGGTCACGACCACGGCTTCGATGCGCACGTCGCCCTCGGCCACCTCGAACTGCGCCGGCAGCTCGGTGAGAAACCGCCGCAGGATGATCTCGCTGCGTACCCCGATGACCGACTCGAACGGCCCGCACATGCCGACGTCGGTGATCGCGGCCGTGCCCTTGCCGGTCACGCGCTCGTCGGCGGTCTGGACGTGGGTGTGGGTGCCGACGACGGCCGTCACGCGGCCGTCGAGGTACTGCGCCATGGCGACCTTCTCGCTGGTCGCCTCGGCGTGCATGTCGACGACGATGGTCTCGGCCAGGGTCTGGGCTTCGTCGACGAGCGCGTCCACGATGCGAAAGGGCGAGATGCCCGTGCCCATGAAGACCTGACCCATCAGGTTGATGACGGCGACCTCGTCGCCGCTCGCCGCGGCGCGCACGGTCAGGCCTCGGCCCGGGCAGGACGGCGGGAAGTTCGCGGGACGCACGATCCGGTCGCTCGAGTCGAGGAACGGGTAGACCTCGCGCTGGCGCCACACGTGGTTGCCGGTCGTGATCACATCGACGCCGGCGCCGAGCAGCTTCTGGGCGAGCTTCGACGTGATGCCGGCGCCGTTTGCGATGTTCTCCCCGTTGGCGATGACAAAGTCCACCGCGAACTCGTCGACGAGCCCGGGCAGCTCCCGCACGACGGCATCGCGGCCGGGTTGGCCGAACACGTCGCCCAGGAAGAGGATGTTCATGTGCGGGCATGCCCCTTCGATCACTGGCCCACCAGCCTCTGGTGCGCCGGTATGTGTACCCCGCCAGGCAAACGATGCGTCGACCCGGCGCGGCCACGTCCGAGAACACGTTCGCCGACCGGGAGGGGCGCCGCAGTGCTTGGCGTCAGGCCCCGATGAGCAGCCGCACGGCCCCCTGCGCGGCGGCGATGATCGGCGCGGGATAGACCCCGATGGCCAGCACGCCCAGTACGGCGACCGCCGTCGTCGCCGAGATCCCGGCGCCGGCGCCGAGCAGCTCGGGCTGCCCGGGCTGCTCGCTGTCCGGCTCCGCCTCCCGGAAGTACATATACCAGACGACACGCAGGTAGTAGAAGGCCGACACCGCGCTCATGATCACCGCGACGACGGCGAGCCAGGTCATGTGGGCGGCGACCACCGCCGAGAAGATGTAGAACTTGCCCCAGAACCCGGCCAGCGGCGGGATGCCCGTCAGCGAGAGCATGAACGCCATCATGGCGAGCGCCGTCAGCGGCATGGATCGGCCCAGGCCGACGAGCTCGTCGAGCGCGTAGGCAAACGGCCGCCGGTTGCGGATGAGCACCAGCACACCAAAGGCGCCGAGGTTCATGAAGGCGTAGACCGCCAGGTAGAACAGAATGGCGCCGGCGCCCGCCGGATCGTGGCTGCGCCCCACGGCGACGAGGCCCAGGAGGAGGTAGCCGGCGTGGGCGATGCTCGAGTAGGCGAGCAGCCGCTTGAGGTTGCGCTGCGGCAGGGCCAGCACGTTGCCGACGACCATCGTGAGGACGGCGAGCACGATCAGCACGTCGGACCAGCCCTGGGCCGCCGGGATGAGCGCGAAACCCACGAGACGCAGGAAGCCGGCAAAGGCGCCGGCCTTGACGCCGACCGACATGAAGGCGGTGACCGGGGTCGGGGCGCCCTCGTAAACGTCGGGCGCCCAGCCGTGGAACGGCACCGCGGCGATCTTGAAGCCGAAGCCCGTCGACACGAGCACGAGGGCCACCAGGAGCATGGCGTTGCGCGGGTCGGTCAGGGCGAGCTGGAGGTGGATGGCGCCGTACCAGGTGGCCCCCGTGGCGCCGTAGACGAGCGCCAGGCCGAAAGCCAGCACTGCCGAGGCGAAGGCGCCGTTGATGAAGTACTTGATCGCAGCCTCGCCCGAGCGCCGGTCGGTGCGCAGGAATCCGGCGAGCACGTAGCTCGGCAGCGACATGAGCTCGAACGACACGAGCAGCGCGATGAGGTCGGTGGAGATCGCCATGCCGATCATGCCGGTGATGACGAGCAGCAGCAGGGCGTAGAACTCGCCGGGCTTGACCCGGTGCTGGGCCAGGTACCCGTCGGAGAGCATGATGGTGAGCACGCCTATGCCGCAGAACAGGATCGTGAAGAACAGACCGTAGAGGTCGAGCCGCACCATCCCGTTGAAGCCGTACTCGCCCTGACGACCGTTCATGACGAGGCCGCCCGAGAACAGGCGCCAGACGGCGACACCGCCCTTCCAGGTCGTCCACTGTCCGGCCGCGACCGACCCCGCCGCCACCAGCCCCGCGGCCGCCACCCAGGCCGGCACGCTCCTGCGGCGCGCCACCACGAGGTCGACGAACAGCAAAAGGACGGCCGTCGCGGCGACGATCACGGCCGGCAGGACGACGTGGATCGAGTTGTTCATCTAGAGCAGCCCCCGGGTGAAGTGCGCGAGCTGAGCCAGCGGGCCGCCGTGCGCCTGCGCAAGCGAGGGCACGACGCGGTCGACGATCTGCTGGACGGGCAGATGGAGGAGGTTCAGGAACGTGTTCGGGTACACGCCGACCCACACCGCCAGCACGACGAGGGGCACAAGCGAGACGATCTCGCGCGCCGTGAAGTCGGCGAGCTTGAAGGCCGGTTTGACGGCGTCGTCGCCGCGGTCGTTGAACATCACGCGCTGGTACATCCACAGCAGATAGCACGCGGCCAGGATCACGCCGAGCGCCGCGACGGCGGCCATCCAGTGCGAGTAGTGGAACAGTCCCAGGAGGCTCAGGAACTCACCGACGAAGCCCGACAGGCCCGGCAGGCCAAGCGAGCCCAGAGTGAAGAACAGGAAGAACCCGCCGAGGATGGGCAGGGGCGTCGCGAGCCGGCCCATCGCGGCGATGTCGCGCGTGTGCGTGCGTTCGTACAGAAAGCCGACGAGCAGGAACAGGGCGCCCGTCAGCAGGCCGTGACTGAACATCACCAGGATGGCGCCCTCCATGCCCTGGGCGTTGTTCAGAACGGCGATCGAGACGAAGATGCCGAGCGTCACGAAGCCCATGTGGCTCACGCTCGAGTAGGCCACGAGCTTCTTCAAGTCCTTCTGCTGCATCGAGACCAGCGCGCCGTAGATGATGGCCACGATCGAGAGCGCCACGACGAGCGGGATGAAGGCCACCGCGGCGTCGGGGAAGATCGGCAGGCACAGGCGCAGCATCCCGTAGCCGCCCATCTTGAGCAGCACGCCGGCGAGGATGACCGAGCCCGCCGTGGGTGCTTCGACGTGAGCGTCGGGCAGCCAGGTGTGGAGCGGCCACATCGGCACCTTGATGGCGAAAGCCAGGAAGAAGGCGGCGAAGGCCCAGAGCTGCAGGCTGTAGGGCAGGACGAGGTGCGAGAGCACCTGGATGTTGAAGGTAAGACCTACGCCTGAGTTGGCGCGGGCGTAGTAGACCAGGGCGATGATGGCCACCAGCATGAGCAGGCTGCCCACCAGCGTGAACAGGAAGAACTTGATGGCGGCGTAGACCTTCCGCGGGCCGCCCCAGATCCCGATGATGAAGTACATCGGGATGAGCATGGCCTCCCAGAACACGTAGAACAGGAACAGGTCGGTGGCGCAGAACACGCCGGTCATGCCGACCTGCAGGAGCAGCAGCGAGACGAAGAAGCCGCGCTCGCGGTCCTTCACGTAGTTCCAGCTCGAGATGATGACGATAAAGCCGAGCAGGGTCGTGAGAAAGATGAGCAGCGCGGAGATGCCGTCGACACCGAAGCCGTAGTGGATGTTGAACCGTCTGATCCACATGACGTTCTCGGCGAACTGCATGCCGGGCAGGTGCGTGTGGAGGCGCAGCAGCATGACCGTCGAAAGGGCGAACGCCGCAAGGGTGACGACCAGTGACGCGACCTTGTAGAACAGCGGCCGGCCCTTGCCGAAGAGCACGATCGCAACGACGCCGGCGAGCGGCAGGTAGGTGATGACGGAGAGGATCGGGAAGCCCGCCTGCTGGTGCCAGCCCACTTACGCCCCCCAGAAGTACCGGATGAGGATGATGAGCACGAACAGGCCCGCGAAAACGCCGAAGGCGTAGCTCTGGGCGCGGCCGGTCTGCAGCGGCCGCAGGACGCGGCCGAAGGCGTCCCACGCCCGGGCAAGCCCGTTGACCGCGCCGTCGATGACCTTGACGTCGAAGAACGTCCACAGCCACAGGGCAAAGCCCATGACCGGACGGATCACGGCGGCGTCGTAGAACTCGTCCATGTAGAACTTGTGGAAGGAGGCCTCGTAGGCCCACGGCACGCGGGCGGCGGCCCTCGCCGGCAGCTCGGGCCGCCGCAGATAGGCGACATACGCGGTGGAGATGCCCAGCACCACCACGGCGAGCGACAGGAGCATCAGCGCGCCCCCCACGCCCGCCCACGCGAAGTGCTCCTTTGCGACGTTGTAGAACACCGGCTGCAGGAAGGTGTGCAGCCAGCCGCCGTCGGGCGGCAGGCCGACGACCAGGCCCAGGACGGCGGCCGGGATCGCCAGGATGACGAGCGGCACGGTCATCACCCGCGAAGACTCGTGGATGTGGTGTTGCACGTCGGCCGTGGCGCGGTTCTCGCCCCAGAAGGTGAGGAACATGAGGCGGAACATGAACAGGGCGGTCACGAAGGCCGTGACGATGCCCACCACCCAGATGACGTAGTAGTGGGCGCTGAAGTCGCCGCCGAGGATCTCGTCCTTGGCCCAGAAGCCGGCGAACGGGAAGAGGCCGACGTTTGCCAGAGCGCCGACCAGCATGGTCCAGAACGTCAGCGGCAGCTTCTTGCGCAGCCCTCCCATGAGGCGCATGTCCTGCTCGCCCGACATGGAGTGGATGACCGAGCCCGAGCCCAGGAACAGCAGACCCTTGAAGAAGCCGTGCGCGAACAGGTAGAAGATGGCCGCCACCCAGGCTCCGGCGCCGAGGGCCATGAACATGAAGCCCAGCGAGGAGATGGTCGAGTAGGCGATCACCCTCTTGATGTCGGTCTGGGTGAGCGCGATGCAGGCCGCGTAGATGGCCGTGAAGGTGCCGACGATCATCACCACCAGCATCGCCGTGTGCGAATGGCTCACCAGCGGGTAGCTGCGGGCGATCATGTAGACGCCGGCGTTGACCATGGTGGCGGCGTGGATCAGGGCGCTGACCGGGGTCGGACCCTCCATGGCGTCGGGCAGCCACACGTGCAGCGGGAACTGGGCGCTCTTGCCGACCGCGCCGACGAACAGCAGCAGGCTGATCCAGGTGACCAGGCCCGGGCTCACCAGCGGCACCTTGGCGAAGACCTGGCCGAACTGCAGCGAGCCGAACGTGGCGAAGATCAGGAAGAGGCCGAGCGTGAACCCCCAGTCGCCGACCCGGTTGACGAGAAACGCCTTCTTGCCCGCCTGCGAAGCGCTCTTCTTGTGGAACCAGAACGCGATCAGCAGGTACGAGCACAGGCCCACGCCCTCCCAGCCCAGGAACACGAGCAGGTAGTTGTTGGCCAGCACGAGCGTGAACATCGCGAACATGAAGAGGTTGAGGTAGGCGAAGAAGCGGTAGTAGCCGCCGTCGCCCCTCATGTAGCCGATCGAGTAGTAGTGCACCAGCATGCCGATCGTTGAGACCACGATCAGCATGACGGCCGCGAGCGGGTCGACCAGGTAGCCCCACTGCGCGTGGAAGCTGCCGGCCGACACCCAGGTGAACAGGTTGAAGTCGATGGTCTTGTCGTGGGCGCCGATGACGTGCGCGACGACGATCATGCTGAGCACCCACGAGGCGGTCACCGCCGCCAGCGGGACGACCTCGGGCCGGCGCGCCAGGACGCGCTTGCCGAGCAGCAGCGTGACGACGAAGCCGGCCAGCGGCAGCAGCGGGATGAGGGCGATCATGGCGTGCACGGCCGGCCCCTAGCCCTTCAGCTCGCTGAACTCGTCGGCCTGGACCGAGCGCCGGTTGCGGTAGTTGGCCACGATGATCGCCAGGCCTACGGTGACCTCGGCGGCGGCGAGCGTGATGATGAAGAGCGCGAAGAACGTGCCGCGTCCGGCGGCGCCCGGCATGAAGTTGGCAAAGGCCACGAGGGCGATGTTGACCGCGTTCAGCATGAGCTCGAGGCTCATCACGATGAGAATGACGTTGCGCCGCGCCAGCACGCCGTAGGCGCCGATGCAGAACAGCCCGGTGGCGAGGGTCAGATACCAGTCGACGGCGCTCACGGCCTAGTCCTGCTCCTTGCGGGCCAGCACGATGGCCCCGATCATGGCGGCCAGCAGCACGAACGACACGAGCTCGAACGGAAAGACGTACCGATTGAACAGCCCGCCGGCGATCCCGGCCAGCGAGACGTTGTGGGCGCGGGAGCCGTTCAGCGGCATCTTCGAGGTGACGAGGATGACGGTGATCACCACGGCGGCGGCGACGGCCAGGGGCGCGGCGAAGACGGCCTGGCGGTTGAAGAAGAACGCCAGCTTGGCGTGATGCTGCTCGGTGAGCATGATGGCGAACAGCACGACGACCGAGATGGCGCCCACATAGAGCAGGATCTGGATGATGGCGAGCAGGCCCGCGTCGAGCAGCACGTAGACGCCCGCCACGCCCAGAAAGCACAGGACCATCGACATCGCCGAGTGGACGATGTTCCTGAAGGCGACCACGCCGATGCCGCAGACCAGCACCCATACGGCGACGATCACGAACAGGACGGGATGGAAATCGCCGTGCGGCATCAGCCGCCCCGCTCGATCTCGTCGAGGCCGGCCCCGTCGCCCCTGACGGGCGACCACTGCCAGCCGTCGCCTTCGACCGTGTCGCGGACGTGCGGCACGAGCTCGGCGACGGTCTCGCGCAGCACGTCGACGGGCTTGGCGCCGCGCACGAACAGCGACTCGCCGGCGAGCTCGGTGCGGCTGTAGCCGGCGAGCTCGAAGAAGTCGGTCTGCTCGAGCGCGTCGTACGGGCAGACCTCGACGCACTCGCCGCAGAAGATGCAGCGGCTCTCGTCCAGGTCGTAGCTCTCGAGCACCCGCGGGTTGGTCACGATGGAGCCCGTCGGGCAGGTCTCGGCGCACTTGCCGCACGACACGCAGCCGACCGTCTGCAGCGGCAGGTTGTCGGGCGTGGAGACGATCGTGTCCCAGCCGCGGCCCATGGCGTCGTAGCAGCTCGCCCCGACCTCGAGGCGGCAGACGCGCACGCAGCGCAGGCAGTTGATGCAGCGATTGGGCTCGCGCATGATGAAGTCGTGGCGGAAGTCGGCCGGGTAGTCGTGGGCGGCCTGGCCGTGGAACCTGTTCTTGAAGACCTCGTACTCGATGCTGTAGCGCTGCAGGTCGCAGATGCCGTTGGACGGACAGTAACAGTCCAGACAGAGCTCGGCGCCGCGTTGCGCTTCGGATTCGGCGAAGCCCTGCTCGATCTCCTCGAAGTTCGTCCTGCGCTCGTCGGGTGAGCGCTTGGGCATCTCGGGCGGCGGCGAGGGGTGCGAGACGTCGGTCGTCATGTCGACGAACACCGGCGGGATCTCGGCCATGCGGGCGATGGTCGGGTCGAGGTCGCGGCGCACGCTCAGCGCGGTGAAGAACGGCGTCGCGCGCAGCTCGGCGAGCTCGCGCGAGACCTCGCGCATGTCGAGGCCGCGCAGGAACGCGTCGATGCTCCAGGCGGCCTTCTTGCCCTGGGCGACGGCCTGGATCACGGTCTGCGCGCCCAGCACCACGTCGCCGCCGGCGAACACCCGCGGATCGTCGGTCTGGAAGGTGTGCTCGTCGACCTCGACCGTCTTCCACCTGGTGCGCTTGACGCCCTGCTCCTCGCTGGTGCCGTCGAGCTTGGGGAACTGGCCGATGGCGGCGATCACCTGGTCGCACTCGACGGAGAACTCGGAGCCCTCGATGGGCACCGGCCGGCGACGGCCCGAGGAGTCGGGCTCGCCGAGCTCCATGCGCTGCATCTCGATGCCGGTCACCTTGTGCTCGCCGTCGACCAGGATGCGGACCGGCGCCACCAGCAGCTCGAGCCGCACGCCTTCTTCTTCGGCCTCGTCGACCTCGGTGACGTGGGCCGGCATCTCCTTGCGGGAACGGCGGTAGAGGCAGGTGACCTCTTTGGCGCCCTTGCGGATGGACGTGCGGCAGGCGTCCATGGCGGTAAAGCCGCCGCCGATGACGGTCACCTTGTCGCCGACGTGCACGTGGCCGGTGAGCTCGAGCTCACCGAGGAAGTCGATCGCCGCCACGACGCCGTCGGCGTCTTCGTCGTCGACGCCCATCTCGTTGGAGTTGAAGGCCCCGAGGCCCAGGAAGACCGCGTCGTAGCGCGCCGTCAGGTCCTCCATTTGAAAGTCGACGCCCAGGCGCGTGTTGCACTCGAGCTCGACGCCCATGCGCCACAGGACGTTCAGCTCCTTGTCGATCAGGTCGCGCGGCAGGCGGTAGCTCGGGATGCCGTAGCGCAGCATGCCGCCCGGGTGAGGCAGCGCCTCGAAGATCTTGACGGCGTGGCCCTCGAGCCGCGCGTAGAAGGCGCAGGCCAGGCCGGCGGGACCGGCGCCGACGACGGCGATCGTCTTGCCGCTGTCGGGCTTGGGCGCGACCGGCAGCAGCAGCTCGCCGGTCTGCTCCTCGTCTAAGCACTGGTCGGCCATGAAGCGGTGCAGCCAGCAGATCTGGATCGTGTGCTCGACGAGCTCACGCCGGCACGGGCCTTCGCACGGGCGCGGGCAGACGCGGCCGAGGATGGCCGGGAACGGCAGGTCCTCGCGCAGCTTGCGCACGCCGGTCTTGTAGTCGCCGTGGGCGATGGCGTCGAGGTACTGGGGGATCTTGATGTGCGTCGGGCAGGCGTCGCGGCAGGGCGGCGAGCAGAACGAGTTGTGGTCGGACAGCAGCAGCTCGAGGTAGAGGTGGCGCAGCGTGCGCACCTTCTCGGTGTTGGTCAGCACGACCATGCCGTCGGCGGCGGCCGTCGAGCAGCTCGGCACCGTCTTGCGCGCCCCCTCGACTTCGACCATGCAGATGCGGCAGGCCGCCGAGGCCGGCAGTCGCGGCTCGTAGCAGAGCGTGGGGATGTGGATGCCGATGCGCTGGGCGGCTTCGAGGATCGTCTCGCCGCGGTCGCAGGTCACCTCGTGGCCGTCGATGGTCAGGGTGACCGGCGGCGCGCGATGCGGGCGCGGCGCCGGCAGCGAAGGCTTGCCCGGCGCCGGCGCGGAAGGCTTGCCCGGCGCGGCGGGGGTGATCGGCTTGTCGCCCAGGATCGTCACGGCCCTGCCTGCCCGGGATCGGCCGCCGCGGCGTCGTGCACGCCCGATCTCACCTTGACGGCGTCGAAGTTGCAGACCTGACGGCAGGTGTCGCACTTGATGCACAGATCCTCGTCGATCACGTGCACCTGCTTCTTCTCACCGGTGATGGCGCTGGTCGGGCATTTCTTCGCGCAGAGCGCGCAGCCGGTGCAGTTGCCGCCGATGTAGTAGGTGATGAGCGCCTTGCAGCGCCCGGCCGGGCAGCACTTCTCGTCGATGTGCGCCTCGTATTCGTGGCGGAAGTATTTGAGCGTCGTGAGCACGGGGTTGGGCGCCGTGCCGCCCAGAGCGCAGAGCGTGCCGTCGATGATGTACTGCGAGAGCTCCTCGAGCAGCTCGATGTCGCCGGCCCGCCCCTCGCCTTCGGTGATGCGCTCGAGCGTCTCGAGCATGCGCTTGGTGCCCAGGCGGCAGGGCACGCACTTGCCGCAGCTCTCGTCCTGGGTGAACTGCAGGAAGAACCGCGCGAGATCGACCATGCACGTGGTGTCGTCGACCACGACCAGGCCGCCCGAGCCGACGATCGCCCCGGTCGCGGTGAGCCGTTCGTAGTCGATCGGCGTGTCGAGCATGTCGGCCGGCAGGCAGCCCCCGGAGGGGCCGCCGAGCTGCACGGCCTTGAACTCGCGGCCCGGCAGCATGCCGCCGCCGACGCTGAAGATGACGTGGCGCAAGGTGGCCCCCATGGGCACCTCGACGAGACCGCCGTTGGCGACCTTGCCGGTCAGCGAGAAGATCTTGGTGCCGCGCGACTTGCCCATGCCCATGGCGGAAAAGGCCTCGGCGCCGTGCGTGATGATCCAGGGAACGTTGGCGAAGGTCTCGACGTTGTTGATGTTGGTCGGCTTGCCGAACAGGCCGGCCTGGGCCGGATACGGCGGGCGCGTGCGGGGCATGCCGCGCTGGCCCTCGATCGAGGCCATGAGGGCCGTTTCTTCGCCGCAGACAAAGGCGCCCGCGCCCTCGTTTACCTGGACGTCGAACGAGAAGTCGGTGCCCAGCACGTGGGGCCCCAGAATGCCGCGCTCGCGCGCCTGCGCGAGCGCCGTCCCGAGGCGCTCGACGGCGAACGGATACTCGGCGCGCACGTAGACGTAGCCCGCCGTGGCGCCGATCGCGAAGGCGGCGATCGCCATGCCCTCGATCACCACGTGGGGGTTGCCCTCGAGCACAGAGCGGTCCATGAACGCGCCGGGGTCGCCTTCGTCGGCGTTGCAGATGACGTACTTGACCTCGCCGGCGCTCTGGCGCGTGAGGTGCCACTTCGTGCCGGTCGAAAACCCGGCGCCGCCGCGGCCGCGCAGCCCCGACTCGGTCACGGCCTCGATGACGTCTTCGGGATCGTCGTCGGCGAGCACCTTGGCGAGGGCGGCGTAGCCGTTCTGGGCCAGGTAGTCGTCGATCGAGTACGGGTCGATCTTGCCGTTCAGCGCGAGCACCAGGCGGCGCTGCCCGGTGTAGAAGGGGATGTCGCGTTCGTAGGGCACGGGCTCGCCGCTGGCGGGGTCCTTGTAGAGACGCTTTTCGTAGATGCCGTCGGAGGCGATGCTGGCTTCGATGATGCCGGCCACGTCGCTGGCCCGCACGCGCGGGTAGAACAGCCCCCTGGGCTGCACCACCACGATGGGACCCTGCTCGCAGAAGCCGTGGCAGCCGGTTTCGACGACGCGCACCGTGTCGGAGAGACCCTTTTCGGCGAGCTGGTCGCGGAAGGCGGCGGTGACGGCCGGCCGGCCGGAGGCGTGGCAGGCGGTGCCGGCGCAGATGCGCACTTCGGCGGCGCCCTCGTGGGCGACGACCTGGTCTTCGTGCAGCGCCTGCCTGAGGGCGTCGTGGACGACGCTCGCGCGATCGGTGGCGGTCACGCTCATCGGTCGACCTCGGCTCTGTGCCTGAGATCGGTCACCAGCGCCCGTGCCTTGTCGGGGGTCATGCGGCCGTGGGTCTCGTCGTCGCCTACGCGGACCACCGGCGCCAGGGCGCAGGCGCCCACGCAGCTCACGGTCTGCAGGGTGAACAGGCGGTCCTTCGTGGTCTTGCCGACCTCGACGCCGAGCTCGTCGGCGAAGGCTTCGGTGATGAGCGGCGCGCCGGCGACGTGGCAGGCGGTGCCGTGACACACAGTGACCACGAACCGGCCGACCGGCGAAAGACGGAACTGGTTGTAGAAGCTCGCCACACCGTAGAGCTGCGAGAGCGATACGCCGGTCTCGACCGCGATCTCCTGGAGGGCCAGGCGCGGCAGGTACCCGTAGATCTCCTGAGTGTTCTGGAGCACGGCCATCATGCCGGTGCCGGTCTCGCGGTAGTGATCGATGACCGGCGCGAGCAGCCGCAGGTCGGGCGCCGGCTGGGAGTCGGCGCGCACCCGCTGGATGCGCGCCTCGTTGACGGCCGGCAGGTCGTACGCGGACCGGTAGTTGACGCGGATGACCTGCACCGGGCAGTTGGTCTCGCACAGCGTGCAGGCGCGGCAGCGCGGGTCGTCGGTGGCAGGGTCGATGACGACCCGGAACAGGCCGCGGCTGCGCTCGGCCAGCTGCTCGCGCTGCTCGGGGTACTGGACCGTGATCTTGCGCTGCGGCAGGTGCCCAAGAGTAGTGCGCATGGCTTTGAGGATGCCGAGCATCAGGTGAGCACCGCCACGCGCCGGCGCCGCCTCTTTAAGCGCCAGCGCAGCACCATGTCGAACAGACCGACGAAGGCGATCAGCACGATCCAGCTGTAGAGCGCCATGGCGAGCTTCCAGTGCGGCGCCCAGAGCAGGACGGCCGCGGTCGCCAGGATGTTGACCAGACCGAGCGGAATGAGCACCTTCCAGGCCAGGCCCATGAGCTGGTCGACCTGCAGGCGGGGCACCGACAGACGGATCCAGACCAGCGCGAACACCAGCGCGTACACCTTGATGAGGAACCACAGGATCGGCACCAGCGCCACGCCGTGGACGACGAGGGCGTTGGCCAGCGGCCCCTGCCAGCCGCCGAGAAACAGCGTGACGGTGACCATCGACATGATGGTCATGCCGGCGTACTCGTTCAAGAAGAACATGCCGAAGCGCATGCCCGAGTACTCGGTCCCGTAGCCGGCCACCAGCTCGGACTCGGATTCGGGCAGGTCGAAGGGGCCGCGGTTGAGCTCGGCGATGGAGGCGATGAAGAACAGCAGGAACGTGAAGGGCATGGTGAAGATGAACCACTGGTAGCTGTGCTGCGCGGCCACCACGGCGTTGAGGCTGAGCGAGCCGGCCGCCATGGCCACGACGAGCAGCGCGAGGATCATCGGCAGCTCGTAGGACAGCATCTGGGCGGCCGAGCGCAGGGCGCCGACCAGCGAGTACTTGTTGTGCGAGGCCCAGCCGCCCAGCAGGATCGCGAGCACCGTGAAGCTCGTGATGGCGACGATGTAGATGAGGCCGACGTTCAGGTTCTGGTCGGTCCAGCCCCTGGTGTAGGGGATCACGACCTGGACGGCGACGGCGCCGATCATGACCATGATCGGCGCCAGCGTGAACATCGCCTTGTCGGCGGCGGTCGGCGCGAAGTCCTCCTTGCCCATCATCTTGAAGGCGTCGGCGACGCTCTGCAGGACGCCCTGCGGCCCGGTGCGGTTGGGTCCCAGGCGATCCTGCAGGAAGCCCAGCACGCGGCGCTCGAAGACGATGTTCACGAGCGCCGCCACGAAGACGATCGAGTAGGCGATGACGACCGCCACGATGAGGCGCACGACGGCCAGGACGAGATCCCAGCTCATCAGCGGTCGATCCCTCCGAGGACGAGGTCCATGCTGCCCGAGATGGCTATCGCGTCGGCGATCTTGTTGCCGCGCAGCAGCTTGGGGAAGATCTGCAGATTGACGAAGCAGGGGTCGCGGTACTTGAGGCGGTACGGGTAGCACGAGCCGTCGCTCACGATGTAGGTGCCGTACTCACCACGTGGGTTCTCCTGCCCGGTGTAGCAGGCGCCCGGCGGCGGCGTTATGACGTACGGCGGGCGCAGGGTGCCGAGCTGCACCGGCCCGCCGGGCAGCATGTCGAGGCACTGCAGGACGATCTTCGCCGACTCGCGGATCTCGTCGACGCGCACCTGGTAGCGGTCGTACACGTCGCCGTGCTCGCCGAGACAGACCTTGAAGTCGAGCTCGGGGTAGACCGAGTAGGGCCGCGTGCGGCGCAGATCGTGGGCGACCCCCGAAGCGCGCGCGTTGGGACCGGTGATGGCGTAGTCGCCGACGTCTTCCTGGGTGATGACCCCCTTGCCGATGCAGCGCTGCAGGAACACGGCGTTGTCGTTGACGAGCGACTCGTACTCGTCGCACCAGGCGGGGACCCGGGTCATGAGCTCGCGGCACTGCTCGACCCAGCCGTCGGGCAGGTCGTAGCGCACGCCGCCGAACCGGAAGTAGTTGAACATCATGCGCGCCCCGCTCGCCGCCTCGAGCAGGTCGAGGATCTTCTCGCGGTCACGGAAGGCGTAGAAGACCATCGCCGTGCCCAGGGGAGCGAGGTCGGCGGTGAAGGTGCCGACGCCCACCTGGTGGCTGGCGATGCGGTTGAGCTCGGCCATGATGACGCGGATGAACTCGGCCCGGCGGGTGGGCTGGATGCCGGCGAGCTTCTCGACGGTCATCACGTAGCCCCACTCGCAGTTCATGCCGGCGACGTACTCGGTGCGATCGGGGATGGGGATGTACTGAAAGTAGGTGCGCTTCTCGGCGAGCTTCTCTTTGCAGCGATGCAGGTAGCCGATCACGGGGATGACGTCTTTGACGAGCTCGCCGTCGAGGGTGACGACCAGGCGCAGCACACCGTGCGTGGACGGATGCTGGGGTCCCATGTTGACCACGACCTGGTTGAAGCCCAGGCCCGCCATGTCGCTGCCGCGCCCGGCCGCTTCGGATTGGGCGATGCGCCGCAGGGCCAGCGCCGTGGCTTCGTCGGGGGCCGATGTCGCGAAGGGATCAGACATGCGGATGGTTCTCGACCAGGTCGACGTAGTCCTTGCGCAGCGGGTGACCGACCCAGTCGTCCTTGAGCAGGATGCGCCGCAGGTCGGGATGCCCCTCGAAGCGGATGCCCATCATGTCCCAGGCCTCGCGCTCGTGCCAGTCGGCGGCCGGCCAGACGTCGGACACGGTGTCGACGACCGGCTTGGCGCGGGGCACGTCGACGTGCAGCTCGAGATAGGTGTTGGAAGCAAAGGAGTAGAGGTGGTAGACGGTCTCGAAGCGGTCCATGTGGTCGACCGCAGCGACGAAGTTGCACGACTCGTAGGCGAGGCCGTAGAGCCCTCGCAGACGCACGGCGACGTCGTGCAAGCGGCCGCGGTCGACGGCCGCCACGACCGTGTCGGGCTCCTGGACACGCAGGTCTGACAGGTCGGCCCCGAGCTCGACGGCCAGACGACGGGCGACGTCGTCGATCGACAGGCCGGCCGCACCGATCGCGGGCAGCACCGCTAGCCCTGAACCTTCTCGGCGTCGGCGGCCGCGGCCTTGTCGGCGGGTGCGGCGGGCGCGTCGGCGGCCGTCGCGGCCGCCGTGGCGAGCGCGTCGGCGGCGGCCGGCTCGTCCGCCGCGACGCTGGCGACCGGCGGCACGATGCGCATCGACTGGATCTTCTTCTGCAGCTCGAGCAGGCCCTGGAACAGCGCTTCGGGACGCGGCGGACACCCGGGGATGTACACGTCGACCGGTACGACCTTGTCGACGCCGTTCACCACGTTGTAGCCGTCGTAGAAGGGCCCGCCGCTCGTGGCGCAGGCGCCCATGGCGATGACCCACTTGGGCTCCGACATCTGCTCGTAGAGGCGCTTGAGCACCGGCGCCATCTTCTCGTTGACGGTGCCGGCGACGATCATGAGGTCGCACTGGCGCGGCGTCGGCCGAAAGACCTCCATGCCGTACCGGGCGACGTCGAACCTGGCAAAGCCGGAGCTCAGCATCTCGATCGCGCAGCAGGCGAGGCCGTAGGTGAACGGGAACACGGAGTGCGAGCGCGCCCAGCTGAAGATGAAGTCGACCGTGGTCGTGACCACATTGGGCCGCTCGAACTGGCTCAGGTTGGGGTACTGGACGCGGTGGGTGAGCGCCCCTGGATCGGAGCCGTCGCTCAGACCCATTCCAGCGCCCCCTTGCGCCAGGCGTGGACGAGGCCGACCGCCAGCACGGCGATGAAGACGAGCACCTCGACGAAGCCCGACGCGCCGAGCCGGCGGAACGTGATCGCCCACGGGAACAGAAAGATGGCCTCGACGTCGAACACCAGGAAGAGCAGGGCGAAGATGTAGTAGCGGACCGCGAACGGATGCCAGGAGTCGCCGGCCGGCTCGATGCCGCACTCGTAGGTCGAGTACTTCTCGGGCGACGGGTGGATCGGGTAGACCAGCCGCGACATGAGCAGGATGCCCACGACCATCGCCGCGCCGGCGACGATGAACACGGCGACGTAGATCCAGTTGGTGAGGAATGCGGTCGTCATACTCCGGCGTCGACTCTCGTTAGACCAGCAGGCACGCCTGCGAAGCCGATCACGACCCGACTATAGCAAAGCTCGCCGAGGCTGCGCAAGCCGCCTCCGAGGTCTCACTGGCCCCAAAGTCCATGCCGTTTTGCAGGGATTTCGCCGAACCCGGGGCCACCGTGTCCAGAGCCCGCTGGCCATCTTGGACAAGCCGCGGCGCACGCGGCGGCTGGTCGGCCGGGTCACGTTTGACGGTCCCAGGTGGGGTGCGTACTCTGGTGACGAAGCCCAAGGTGCCCGCCGCCAACCCCGCCGAGGTAGCCACGTGCTCGACAGCATCATCAACCCTGTGCATCTGATGATCATCATGGCGGTCGTGGTCGTGCTGTTCGGCCCCAAGCGATTGCCCGAGATGGGCCAGAAGATCGGCCAGGCTCTTCGCGAGTTCAGATCGGCCACGTCGGAGATCCGCGCGCAGATCGGCGCCGACGAGATCGCCGACTCGATGAAGGACATCAAGTCGACCCTCAGCCTGACCGCCGACAGCCCCCGATCCGCGGCCGAGGTCGTCGCCGACGCACCGGCCGCCGGGTCGCCCGCCGCCGGGTCGCAAACCGCCGGCGAGCTCGCGGCCGAGTCGTCCGACGCTCCTGCCGAGGTGGCGTCCGCCGCAGCGGACGTGCCGATCGAAGCCGTCGGGCAGCGGGCCGGCGACGCCGGTCCTGCGCGGCCACCGACGGCAGCGACGACGGTGTCGAAGCGTTCGGCGGTCTCAAGCGGCGCTCCGACGCGCCGTCGAGCCGAGCGACCGTCGACGACGGCGAGGGCGGCGTCGAAGCGTTCGGCAGCCTCAAGCGGCGCTCCGCTTCGTCGCCGACCCGCGCGCACGCCGACTGAGCCCGGCATGGTCGAGTTCGACGAACGAGTCACCCTCGTCGAGCACCTCGACGAGCTGCGCCGCCGCATCGTCTATGCGGCCGTGGCGCTGGCCGTCGGAGTGACCGTCGCCGCCATCCTCAACCGGTACGTCTTCGCGTTGATGCTCCACCCGCTCAACGCACTGCCGTCGGGAGCGCCCCACAGGATCACCACCTTCGGCCCGGCCGAACCCTTCATGGTCAGCCTCAAGGTGTGGGTGTACGTCGGCGTCATCGTGGCCTCGCCGGTGATCATCTACGAGTTCTGGGCCTTCGTCGGGCCGGCTTTCAGCCCCACCAGCCGGCGCATGGTCCTGCTGGTGGTGTTCACCTGCGTCGCGCTCTTCCTGATCGGCGTCGTGTTCGGCTATCTCATCGTCCTTCCCAAGGGTCTCACCTGGCTGTTCAGCTTCAACCGCCGGTACTTCTCGGCGCAGGCGCGAGCGACCGACTACTTCTCGTTCGTCGCCTGGTTCCTGCTCGCGTTCGGAGCGGTCTTCGAGGCGCCCGTCGTGATCATCGCCGCCGTGCGCATGGGCATCGTCTCGACGGCGTTCCTGCGCAAGAACTGGCGCTACGCGATCGTGATCAACGCCGTCATCGCCATGATCGCGACGCCCAGCCAGGACGCGTTCTCGTTCATCGCCATGTTCATCCCGCTCGAGATCCTCTACGAGTCGTCGCTGCTCGTCGCGCGGGTGATCGAGCGGCGCCGCGCGGTCGCGCGGCGACAGCCGGCCGACGACGACCAGGGCCCGACGACGGCCCCCGCCTGATGACCGCGTCGGGCGGCCGCAGACCCCGATCTCGGCCACGGCGGAGCGCCGCGACCGGCGGTGACCCACGGTCGACGACACAGCGCCGCCCGCAGCCGGTACAATAGGGGTCGCCCATGACGGACAACGCCGACAATCCCACGACCAAACGCAGCCGCAAGCGGCGGGCGGCGCGGCGTTCGCGCCTGCGCTGGGGGCGTCTCCTGCTGTGTCTTGTGATCTTCGCCGTGATCGCCGTGGTGGGCCTCGCCAGCGGCACGATCGTCGCCGTCTCCCACAACCTGCCGAACATCGACGCGATGCACGCCCAGCAGCTCGGTCAGGACACGGTGATCTTCGATAGCAGCGGCCAGAGGATCGCCGAGATCTACGGGGCGGTGAACCGCGTCGATCGTGCCCAGCAACCAGATCCCGGTGGTCATGAAGAACGCCACCGTGGCCATCGAGGACAAGCGCTTCTACCAGCACCACGGCGTCGACTTCACGGGTCTCGCCCGCGCCCTGGTCGACGACATCAGGGCCGGCCACGTCGTCTCCGGTGCGAGCACGATCACCGAGCAGTACGTGAAGAACGCCTACCTCGGCGACGACCCCACCTTCACCCGCAAGCTGCGCGAGGCGGTGCTGGCCTGGGAGCTCGAGGACCGCTGGTCCAAAGACAAGATCCTCACCGAGTACCTGAACACCGTGTACTACGGCGCCGGCGCCTACGGAGTGCAGGCGGCGTCGCTCACGTACTTCCACAAGCCGGTCTCGCAGGTGACGCTCGCCCAGGCGGCGCTGCTCGCCGCTCTGCCCAAGTTCCCCAGCGAGTACTCGCCGATCACCGACCCCGGTGTCATCACGCAGCGCCGCAACCTCGTGCTCGACGACATGGCCCAGCAGGGCTACATCACCGCCACCCAGGACGCCGCCGCCAAGAAGACCAGGCTGCGCGTCTACGCCCGGCCGGCCTCTACGACCAACGACCCGGCGGCCTACTTCGTCGACTACGTCACGCGCCAGCTCGTCAACAAGTACGGCGCGCGCGAGGTCTTCGAGGGCGGCCTGCGCGTGTACACCTCGATCGACATGCACATGCAGCACGACGCCATCGGCGCCCTCAAGGGTGGTCTGCCCTCGGGCCCCGCCGGCGCCCTCGTGGCGATCGACCCGAACACCGGCTTCATCCGCGTCATGTCGGCCAGCACCGACTTCAAGACCTACAAGTTCAACCTCGCCTGGCAGGCGGGCCGGCAGCCCGGCTCGACCATGAAGCCCTTCGCCCTGATCGCGGCCATCGAAGAGGGGGCCAACCCGGCCACGACCTACTACGACTCGCACCCGCTGCACATCTACCTGGGCCCCGGAGCGAACCCGCCCTACTGGAACGTCTTCACGGCCGAGCATTCGTCGGGCGGACGCATGAACCTGGTCAGCGCGACCCTGCAGTCCGACAACACCGTCTTCGGCCAGCTCTGCCTCGACCTCGGTCCCGCCCAGATCGTGCGGGTGGCCCACCAGATGGGCATCACCACGCCGCTCACGCCGGTGCCCTCGATCGTGCTCGGCAGCGAAGACGTCAACGTGCTCGAGATGGCCGACGCCTACGCGACGATGGCCGACGAGGGCATCCACCATGCCCCGCAGGCGATCGAGAAGGTCGTGTTCCCCAACGGCCGGGTCGACAAGACGAAGATCAAGGGCAACCGCGTGCTCTCGCCCGGGGTGGCCTACGTCGTCGACAAGATCCTCGAGCAGAACACGAGCTACGCCGGCGGCACCGCGGCAGCCATGCCGAACTACTACGCGGGCCGTTCGGCGGGCAAGACGGGCACCACCAGCAACTACGTCGACGCCTGGTTCTGCGGCTTCAACCCGCGCCTCTCGACGGCCGTCTGGATGGGCTACCCGCAGGGCGGCTCCCTGGGGACCGTGTTCGGGGCCACCTACTGCCTGCCGATCTGGGGCGATTTCTACAACGCGGTCTTCGGCTCGACCTACATACCCGACTTCGCCACGCCGGCCATCATGCCGCTGTGGAAGCCGTGGAACGGCAAGTACTCGAAGATGACTCCCTCGGCCTCGCCGTCGCCGTCGCCGTCGCCGTCGAAGTCCGGCAGGACCAAGCCGACACCTACGCCGACGCACACGCCGACACCTACGCCGACGCACACGCCGACACCTACGCCGACACCTACGCCGACGCACACCTCACCGTCGGCCTCGCCCAAGCCCTAGACCGGTCTGCCTGCGGCGAGCCGCGAGCTCGCGCTCAGCAGGCGTGCGCCGGAGGCCCGCGCCGCGAGCCCGCGCCGCCGGCGCCGGCACCCGCGCGTCACCAGCTCCCGTAGCGCTCGCTGCCCTTGCGGTACTCCTTGACCGCGCCCTGCATGCCCTGGGCGAGGGTCAGGATCTTGCAGGACATCTCGAGCACGCTGGTGATCTGGTAGGCCTCCTCGAGCAGGTGGCCGATGGCAAAGGGCCCGTGGCCGCGCAACATCACGATGTCGTACTCCTTGAGCCAGGTGGGCAGCAGGTCCGCGACCTCGGTCGAGCCGGCCGTGAGCTCGCACGACACGACCGGCACCTTGTGAAGCAGGTACGAGCCCTCGGAGTCGATGGGCACGATCTCGTCGCAGATGAGCGACCGGGCGATGGCCTGTGGCGGGTGGGTGTGCACGACGGCAAGCGCCGACGTGCCCTGGTAGACGGCCCGGTGGACGCAGATCTCGGTCGAGGCGAGAGTGACGTTGGCGTCGTTTTCGTCCAGGCCGATGTCGATCACGTCGCGCTCTTCGAGATGGGCCAGCATCGAGCCGCGGCGCGTGATGAGGATGCGATCGCCCATGCGCACGCTCATGTTGCCGCCGTGCGACGAGATGAGGCCGGCCACGAACAGGTCGCGCCCGATGCGCTGGAACTGCTCGAGGATAGCCGAGCCGCTCACGCCGTCGCCGCCGCCGATTCGTCGTTCTCGACGCTGCCGCCGGGCCGCCGCCCCGCCGTGGCGCGATCCGGGCCGTGAGGCCGTGGAGCCGCCGCGGTGGCCCGCCGCACGTCGGCGCCCGGAGCGAGCCGCGAGTGCAGGTCCGGCGAGGGCAGGCCGAGCGAGGGCAGGCCGAGCGAGCGCAGCTTGCCCTCGCTCGGCCTGCCCTCGCCGTCCCAGCCGCGTGAGATGTAGTACTCGTCGAGCATCGGCTCCAAGTCTACGACCTCGCCCTTCGACGGCCCACCGGCGACCGGCTCACGCAGCAGGCGGGGCGGCAGCATGTCGTCGGCACGGCCGAAGCCGGCGGCGAGGTTGAAGAGCCGCTCGGCGTTCCAGATGCGCTCGCCGATGCGCAGCAGCTCCTGGGGCTCCACGGTCTCGCCGGTCATCGCGGAGAGCAGGCGGGCGTAGTAGTCCTCTTTCATGGCGAAGGCCGTGAACTTGCACAGCGACAGCGAGTCGAGCACGGCGCTCAGGTTCTGCAGGTTGATCAGCAGGCCGGCCTTGCCCAGGGTGGCGAAGCGGTCGATCATCTTGGGGATGCCGAGGATCTCGGGGTTCAGCATGTTGGCCCGCAGGTGGCAGCCGCCCCGGTTGGAGGTGGCGAAGGCGAGGCCCTGGCCCTTCATGCCGCGGGGGTCGTAGGCGGGCAGCTCGAGACCCTTCACCTGCATGGCCAGCTCGGGGGCGCCGCAGCGCTCGGCCAGGCGACGCGAGCCGAGCGCAAGCTCGGCGCCGAGGCCCTCGCGCGCGCCGATCGAGGCGACGAGCGGCGCCAGCGCGGCGCCGTCGCCGAAGCGCGGGCCAGAGGGCAGCAGTCCCTCCTGGGTCAGCTCCATGGCGCAGGCGATGGTCGCACCGGTGGTGATCGTGTCGAGCCCCAGGCGGTTGCAGGCGTAGCTGGCCTCGAGGATGAGGGAGAGATCGGCCACGCCGCAGTCGGCGCCCAGCGCCCAGATCGTCTCGTATTCGGGCCCCTCGCCGCTCTCGCGAGCGGTCATCGTGCGTCGCGCGCAGCCGATGGAACAGCCGCGACAGGCGCTGCGCTTCCGCGTGAAGCCCTTGCGCAGCGCCTCGCCGGAGATCTGCTCGGCGTGCTCGAACTGCGACTCGCGGAAGTTGCGGGTCGGGAAGGCGCCGGCCTGGTTGAGCACGTTGACCAGCACGGCCGTGCCGAACTCGGGCAGCGCCTGGGAGGTGACCGGGTTCGACTTGAGCATCTTGCCGGCCTCGTAGACCACAAAGGCGAAGCGCTCCTGGTCGACCGGGCTCGGCTGCAGGTCGCCGCCGGCGCTCACCACGATCGCCTTGAGGAGCTTGGCGCCCATCACGGCGCCCAGGCCGCCGCGACCCACCGAGCGCCCGCGGTTGTTGACGATCGAGGCGAAGAGCACCTGGTTCTCGCCCGCGGGGCCGATCACCGCGGCCTCGCTGCCCGGGTGGCGCTCGCGCAGGCGGGCCAGGGTCGTCGGGACGTCGAGGCCCCACAGGTCGGCGGCCTCGCGCACCTCGACGCCGTCGCGGCCGATCAGGAGGTACCCCGGGGCGGCGAGCGCTCCGTCAACCCAGAGATAGTCGTAGCCGAGGCGCTTGAAGACCACGCCGAACGCGCCCCCGGAGTTGCCGTCGAAGACCGTCCCGGTCAGCGGAGACCGCGCGCTCACGCTGTGGCGCGCCGAGGTCGGCGCACCAGTGCCGGTGAGCGGCCCGGTCGCGAAGATGAGCGGGTTGGCAGGGCCGAGCGGATCGACGTCGTGCAGGCCCCGCGAGAGAAGCAGGTGGGCGCCGAGGCCACGCCCGCCGAGGTAGTCGCGCGCGACCTGCGGGTCGAGCGGTTCGTCTGAGCTTCGCGCGGAGGTGAGGTCGACGCGCAACCCGCGACCGTGCCAGGCGGCGGCCATCGGAGGGTTCATGGACCTCAGTATAGCCGACCCTCGCGCAGCGCGCGTTGCAGGCGTTTTTCGGGCGGGGCGGCCGTCGCGACGAGGCCGCGTCGCTGTGGCCGCCCGGGGCGGTACGTCACCATCCGGCGAGCAGGGCGAGCCCGGCGGCGAGACCCCGAGGGAAGGTCAGAGCACCCGCTCGACGATCACCACGTCAACGAAGCGGCCGCCGAGGCGGGCGAGATCGCGAGCGACGCCGACGACCCCGAAACCGAGGGCGAGGTAGAACCGCAGAGAGGCATCGTTGTCGCCGCGGATCTCGGTCAGGACCCGGCGGCAGCCCGACCGTCGTGCGGCTTCGAAGCAGGCCGCGGCGAGCAGCCGGCCAAGACCGCGCCGCCGGTACGACTCGTGCACGTAGGTCCCCACCGTGAGCACGTGGTCGAAGGCATGTGTGCCATACGAGGCGTAAGGCTCGAGCGACTGAAAGCCCACCACGCCCGCCACGGGCAGATCCGCCACCATGAAGACACCGCTGCACGGGAAGGCGGAGATGTAGCGACGCTCCTCGTCGGCCGAGAAGGGCGTGTCGAGGAGACTGTGCCTGCCGTCGACGATCGCCGCGTCGAGGATCGCGCAGACGGCCTCGGCGTCGTCGGGCGTGACCGGGCGGATGATCACCTGTTCGGACTCCACGATCGCCCTCCCCCGCCGGATCCGGCGGGGAGGGCGACACGAGCGCCCTCCCCCGCCCCCGTCTACTTCGGCCGCTTGTCGATCACGCGCACCGCCTTGCCCTCGCTGCGGGCGATCGTGCGCGGTTCCTTCAACTTCACCTGCACCTGGATGTTGAGGACGCTGTAGAGGCGCTGCTGCACCGAACGCTCGAACTTCTCGAGCTGCCCCATGGTCTCGCCGAAGATGTCCTCGCCGACCTCGATCCAGACCTCGACCATGTCGAGGTGACCCTTGCGGTCGACGACGATCTGGTAGTGCGGTTCGATCTCCGGAATGGTCATGAGGACTTCTTCGATCTGGCTGGGGAAGACGTTGACGCCGCGGATGATCAGCATGTCGTCGCTGCGCCCGACCGGCTTGGTCATGCGGGCGAACGTGCGACCGCACTCGCAGGGCTCGTAGATGAGGCTGCAGAGGTCGCGGGTGCGGTAGCGGATGAGCGGCTGGGCCACCCGGCTGAGGGTCGTCACGACGAGCTCGCCGACTGTGCCCTCGGGCACCTGCTCGAGCGTGTCCGGGTCGACGATCTCGACCATGTAGTGGTCCTCGCTGACGTGCATGCCGGCCTTGCAGCGGCACTCGAAGGCCACGCCCGGACCGCCCATCTCGGAGAGGCCGTAGATGTCGAGCGCGTCGATGCCCAGGCCCTCCTCGATCTGGCGGCGCATCTCGTTGCTCCAGGGTTCGGCTCCGTGAAAGCCGACGCGGATGGGCAGGTCGTCGGGCCGCAGACCGCGGTCGCGGGCCGCTTCGGCCAGGTAGAGCGCGTACGACGGCGTGCACGACAGCGCCGTGACGCCGAAGTCGCGCATGAGCTTGAGCTGGCGCTCGGTGTTGCCGCCGGAGATCGGCAGAGCGATGGCGCCCAGGCGCTCGCAGCCGTAGTGCAGGCCGAGGCCGCCGGTGAACAGGCCGTAGCCGTAGGCGTTCTGCAGCATGTCGCCGGGCTTCATGCCGCCGGCCGCCAGCGTGCGCGCGATGAGGTCGGCCCACAGCGCGACGTCGCCGGCCGTGTAGCCGACGGTCGTCGGGTTGCCGGTCGTGCCCGACGAGGCGTGCACGCGCACGAGCTGGTCGCGGGGCACGGCGAACATGCCGAAGGGATAGTGATCGCGCAGGTCGATCTTGGTCGTGAAGGGCAGATCGCAGGCGTCGCCGTGACAGGTCACGTCGTCGGGCGACAGGCCGGCCTCGTCGAGCTTGTGGCGGTAGAACGGCACGTTGGCGACGGCGTGGCGCAGGGTGGCCCGCAGCCGTTCCATCTGGGTGTCGCGCAGCTGCTCGATCGTCATGGTCTCGGCGGTCTGCTGCCAGTGGTTGCCGCCGGCCTTGTCGGACGTGATCGCCCCGGCGGGGGCCGCTACGGCGCTCACAGCGTCTTCACCTGTTCGTCGGAGAGCAGCGTGACCTTGTCGCGCAGCAGCTCCACGGCCCGATCGACGTCGTGCACCGCAAAACAGACGTTGTTGAACGAGATGCTGTAGAGGTAGTCGACCGAGATCTTCTGTTCGGCCAGGGTGTCGAGCACCCGCGCCAGGCCGCCGGGCTCGTCGGCCACCGCGACGCAGATGACCTGCGACAGATGGGTCGTGAAGCCCTCGTTGTGGAGGATCTCGCGGGCGGCGACCGGGTCGGGCACGATGAGGCGCACGATGCCGTACTCGGCCGCCTCGGTGGTCGAGAACCCGCGGATGTTGACGCCCCGGCGACCGAGGATGTCGGCGATCTCGGCCAGCCGGCCGCTGCGGTTCTCCAGGAAGACCGTCAGTTGGGTGACCTTCACAGTCCCTCCTCTGTGGGGGCGGCCGCCTCGCGGCCGAGGGCGAACGCCCGCCGGTTGAGTTCGAGGATCTTGGCCGGCACCGCCAGCTCGAGGGCGCGCTCCCAGGCCCGCGAGCCGAAGGGCAGCACGTGCGTCGCGGCGCCCAGCAGGGCGACGTTGGCGGCCCGCACCGAGCCGGCCTCGCGCGCCAGCGCCTCGGCGTCGACCGCGATGAGCTGCACGTCGCGCGCCCGCGCGGCCTCGGCCAGGTCGCCGGGGTACGCCCTCTCGCCGCGCAGCACGCTGCCGGGAGCGATCACGGTGGTGGCGTAGACCAGCGTGCCCCTGTCGGCCAGCAGGCCGAGGGCGCGGCGCCCCTCGAGCGTCTCGGTGGCGATCACCACGTCGGCCCGCGGCGAGACCGGCGACCAGACCTCGTCGCCGTAGCGCACGGTCGAGACCACGCTGCCGCCGCGCTGGGCCATGCCCTTGACCTCGCTCGCCTTGACGTCGAAACCGGCGGCCAGGGCGGCCTGGGCGACGATCGCGGCGGCCAGGATGATGCCCTGCCCGCCGACGCCGGCCAGCGAGACCGTGGCGACGCCCTTCACGACCGCGCGCCCCGGGCGTCGGCCGGTTCGGGCAGGCTGAGGGCGCCGCGCGCACAGACCGCGAGGCAGACGCCGCAGCCGGTGCAGTCGCTCGTCACCTCGACCGCCTCGTCGCCGGCCACGACGGCCGGGCAGCCGAGCTCGACGCACAGGCCGCACAGGTTGCAGCGATCGTCGTCGACCATGACGCGCTCGTGCGGCGAGCGGTCCATGAGGATGCAGGGCGCGAGCGCCACCAGCACACTCAGCTCGCGGCCGGCGAGCGCCGCCCTGATGGCCGCCTTCACCGCCGCTTCGTCGAAGGCGTCGATGGTCGTGGCCGGCACGCCGATCCCGCGGCAGAGCTGCTCGATGTCGAGCGCCGGTCCGCTCGAACGATCGGCGTGCAGGCCGGTGCCGGGGTGGCCCTGGTGGCCGGTCATGGCGGTCGTACGGTTGTCGAGCACGATGACCAGACCCGGCGTCTCGTTGTAGCGGGCGTCGATCAGCGGCGTGACGCCCGAGTGAAAGAACGTCGAGTCGCCGATCACGGCCACGGCGGCGATGCGCCCCATCGTGCGGTTGATGCCGGCCATCATGCCGACGCCGGCGCCCATGCAGAGACAGCTCTCGAGCGACAGCAGCGGCGGCAGCGCGCCCAGCGTGTAGCAGCCGATGTCGCCCATGACGGCGACCTTCTCGCGACGCAGCATGGCGAAGACGGCGCGGTGCGGGCAGCCGGGGCACAGCACCGGCGGGCGCACGGGCAGGTCGTCGACCGGCCGGGGGGCGGGCGCGACGACCGGCGGCGGCGGGAACACGGGGCGCTTGCGGCGCGGCGGCCGGCGCTTGAGCACCGGTTCGAGGGCGTCGAAGACGATCTCCTGGTCGAGCTCGCCGTTGCTCGGAATGACCTCTTTGCCGACCACCGGCAGCCCGAGCGCCCGCACCTGATCCTCGAGGAACGGGTCGAGCTCCTCGACGACGAACACCCGCGAGACCGAGTCGTAGAGCTTGGCGACCTTGCGGCAGGGCAGCGGGTGCGACATGCCCAGCTTGAGAAACCAGGCCTTGGGGAACGCCTCGCGGGCGTAGGTGTAGGCGACCCCCGACGAGATGATGCCGATGTCGGTGGTGCCGGCCTCGAGGACGTTCAGCGGCGACTCCTCGGCGCGACGGCGCAGGCGCTCGAGGCGGGCGAGCGCCAGGCGATTGCGCTCGCGCGCGTACTCGGGCACCATCACGTACTTGGCGATGTCTCTGGCGTACGGCGTGGTCTCGAACCGCACCGGCGCCCGCGGCACGACGCGGCCCCGACCGTGCGAGAGTCGCGTGGTGGAGCGCAGCAGCACGGGGGTGTCGAACTCCTCGGACAGCTCGAACGCCCAGGCCACGAAGTCGTAGGCCTCCTGGCTGTCGGAGGGCTCGAGCATGGGGACCCTGGCAAAGGCGGCGAAGTGGCGGTTGTCCTGCTCGTTTTGCGAGGAGTGCATGCCGGGATCGTCGGCGGAGACCACGACGAGCCCCGCGTTCACCCCGGTCAGGGCGAGCGTCATGAACGGGTCGGCGGCCACGTTCAAGCCCACGTGCTTCATGGTCACCATGGTGCGGGCGCCGGCGAGCGAGGCGCCGATACCGGTCTCGAGCGCGACCTTCTCGTTCACGCACCACTCGACGCCGGGGCCTTCGAGGCCGGCGAGCTCCTCGATCACCTCGGTCGACGGCGTGCCCGGGTAGCCGCAGGCAAAGCCCAGCCCCGCGCGCACGGCGCCACGGGCGATCGCTTCGTTACCTGAGAGGAAGGGCATCCGTTCCACGATGTGCCCCCGATTATAGCCGCCTGGGGACGATCCGGCACGAGCCGCCCGCGCGCGCTCCCGGCGAGGCTCCCCGGGTAGAGGAATCCGCCTGCTCGCCGCGAATCGGGGACCATGCAGCGCGCTGCACGGCATATCGGCGTCCCCAGAGGCGCCTGCGACCGGTGAGATCCGCACCTCGCAGACGGCCCTCACCGGAGCTCTCGCGAGGCCGATCCCGAACCCTCTTCTTCGCCCTTCTTCTGCTGTCGGCCGCGGCGCTGCGCATCGCGCCGGCCGCCGCCTCGGCGGCGGCCGGGCTCGGTCTCGGCGTCTGGTCGGTCTCGGTCGCCCGCGGCCGCGGCCGCTCGCTGGCGCACACCTTCGTGGTCTGCGACTGGCTGCTCCTCGGGCTGACCCTGGCGCTCGGCGGCGGCGTGCGCAGTCCGCTGCTCGTCGCGGTGCCGCTGCTGGTGATCGTCCAGCTGCTGCCGAGCGACAAAGCCGAGTGGCCTTACCTCGTGGTGCCGAGCCTGCTGGTACCCATCGTGCTGGCCATCGCCGACCCGTCGCTCGGTGGTCACAAGGTCCTCGTCCTGGGCGCTTTCGCGGGACTCGTGCTCGCGGGGTGGGCGGCGGCGGTGCGGTTGCGCCGCGGACCGCGCCGCCGCCGCACCGCCGCCGCCCCGGCGGTCGACCCGACCACCGGGTTCTACACGAGATCGCGTCTGCGACTTCTGCTGCCCGCGGAGCTCGCGACCGCCGAGGCGGCCCACCAGCCGCTGGCGCTCGTCTGCGTGCGCCTCGATCACTTCCGCGACCTGCGCGACTTCAGCGGCCAGCAGGGCAGCGAGGCCGTCGTGCAGACCGTGGCGAGGCGCCTCAAGCGCACCCTCGGCCCCGACGACCTGGCCTTCCGCCTCGCCCCCGACACGCTGGCCTTCACGCTCCACGAGCACGACGCGCGCACCGCTCGCGCGTGGGCGCAGGCGGCCGGCCACGACGTGACCGGCCGACTGATCGACCGCCACCGTCAGACCCTTTCGTTCGGCTGCGCCTCATACCCGCCGCTGCGCGATCCCCGCGCCCTTCTCGACGAGGCGCTGGCGTCGCTCGCCGCCCCGGCCGCGGGTCCGGCTGAGCTGGTGATCGCTCCGGCCGGAGCCGCCGCGCCCGCCCGGCTGCCGGTCGCCGTAGCCCAGTAGAAGCGCCGCCGGGCGCCGGCCGGCCGGCCCCCGGGACCGACCGCAGGCACGCGATCGGCCCGCGCCCCTGAAACGGCTTGAAACGGCGCGAACCGTGGCCCTAGTATGGGTCTGTGGAGATCGACATCGGCAGCGAGCAGGTCAGCGGGGGGATCGCCGTACACGTTCGCGTCCGCCTGTCCGCCCGCGAGTTGAACCGTCTCTTTCTGTCCGGCGACACCCTCATCCAGCTGCCTCTCGAGGGCGTTGCCGACGAACCGGGTGCCGACGAACCGGGGAGTGCGCCCTTCCCGCGCATGAGCATGTTCCTGAGCGAGATCGCTGGCAGCCCCGACGGCTTCTCGCGGACCTTCGCCGACGCGACCCACGCCGACAGCTTCGCCCGGGCCGTGCGCGAGCAGATCTCGACAGCCCTGGAGGCCTCATGAACTCGAGCGACGCCCTCAGCAGCAAGCTCGCGCCCTACCGGGAGCGGCCGGGCGTCAAAGCCGCTCTGCTGATCTCGCACGACGGATTTCTCGTGGCGTCGTCGACCGACGCCGAGATCGACGCCGAGGCGGTCGCCGCCCACCTCGGTGGAGCGATCGACATCGCCGCCCGGCTGGCCGACGAGCTGGCCCAGCACGAGACGCGCCTGATCACCGTCGAGCTCGACGACCTGAACATCGTCCTCGCGCCGTTCAGCGACGAGCTGCTGCTCTGTCTCATCGGCACGGCCGAGGCCATCACGCTGGACTACCGCCTGCGCGGCGGGCGCGCGTGAGCGCGCCCGCCGCAGCGACTCTCACCTCCGCCCCCTTCCCCGCCGCACCGGGGGCGGTCTCCGCGGACCTTCGAGGCAAAGGAGCGTGGTCACCATGGAAGACGCCGCCGAAAAGCTGGACGAGCTGGCGCGGGCCGAGAAGCAGTGCACGAAGTGCGACGACATCGTGTCCTGCCGGCTCCGCGCCCTCTCCGGAGCCGGACATCCGCACGCCCAGGTCATGTTCGTCTCGCTTCATCCGTCGCCCGAAGAGGAGGCCGCCGACCTCCCCGCCGGCACAGCGGTGCTCCGCGAGCTCGCGGAGCTGATCCCGTCGCTCTCAAACGGCGGCCGCGCCAAGGCATACTTCACCACCGTCGTGAAGTGCGTCCCCCGCAGCGATTGCCATTTGCGCCGCCCCAACGCCGCCGAACAGGACAACTGCTACTCGTTTCTGTCCCGCGAGATCTCCATCACCACGCCGCACTACGTCGTGCCGATCGGCGACGAAGCGTCGCGCTTCCTGCTGGCCAAGCTCTTCGGGCAGGGCGACGCCCCCGACCACGACCCGCTCGAGGTGCGCGTGTACGACAGTCCGTCGTTCAAGGTGGTGCCCATCGCGGCCCCCGGCGAGGTCGCCGTGCGCGAGCCCAGGGCCCGCGACGCCTACGTCAAGCGGCTGCGGTCGCTGGCCGCAGTGATGGGTCTCTAGCCCTCGGCGAGCTCCCTGCCCGCCGCCGCCTTGATGTCGGCGAAGCGTTGCGCGGCGCCGGCCGGCAGCGGCTTGGGCGCGTGGTCTGCAAGGATCGCCTCGACGGTCGCCGCCGCGCGCTGCACGACGGTCTGGCCCGCCTCGATCCAGGCATCGTAGCTCTCGCGCCCGTAGGCCTGTGGCCGGTAGTGCTCGCCGGCCTTCAGCGTGCGGCGCGTCTCGCGGGCGGCGAGGTACTGGCCGCCCGGTCCGATCCGGCAGATCAGGTCGGCGGCGAGATGGTCGCGGTCGACCGTCATGCCGCGCTGCACCGCCTCGCACTGACGCATGATCTCGGCGTCGAGCACGAGCTTGGGCAGGTAGAGCATCTGGGCGGCGTCGAGCAGGCCGGCGCCGACGATGGCGTCGGGCCGCATGAGCATCGCGGCGAGCGCCGAGCTGCCGCCCTCGAAGCCGGCCACGACCGAGTACTCCTTGGCGTCGCTCGTGAACCCCGTGGCCATGACCGGCAGGCCGTAGTGTCGGCCCATGGCGACGAGGCTCAGGTTCATGAGGATCGCTTCGGGACCGGCGCAGGCGTACACGCCCGAGCGCATGTCGAGCACGGCGGCGTCGGCCACGTAGATCACCGGCAGACCGGGCTCGACCAGCTCGAAGAGCACGATCGCGCTCAGGATCTCGGCGTTGGTCTGGGCGACCGCGCCGGCGAGGCTCGCCGGCGCGGTCGCCCCGCTCAGGCCGAGTGAGTAGACGCACATCGGCACGCGCCGCGCCGCCAGCAGCAGGCAGGCGTCGAGCATCTCGCGCTCGTGCTGCAACGGCGACACGGGGCAGTAGACGACCGACATGAGCGGCCGCTGCGGGTCCCAGCGTCCGTCGTCGGCGGCGGCCGCGAGCATGTCCATCACGTAGGGGACCTCGGCGTCGCGGCGCACCTCGTGCTGCACGTGCTTGCCGGTGTTCTCGAGCAGCACCGCGAGCGTCTCGAGCGCCTCGGTGCCGGGCGAGGCGTCGTTGGCGCTCACTGCCGGCCACACGAAGCCGATCTCGTCGAGCGCGTCGGCCACGCGAGTGGCGGCGGCGACGTCGGCCGCGGTCGACGGGCGCCTCTCCCCCGTGCGGTGGTCCAGGGTGGCCGCGCCGGTGCCGTCGAGCGTGAGCCAGGTCCGCGCGCCGTCGAGCACGACGTCGCGGGCCGGGTCGCGGGCCGCGAGCAGCACCTCGCGCGGCGCCCGCGACACGGCCTCCTCGACCAGCTCACGCGGCAGACGGGCCACCAGGGTCTCGGCGTCGACCTCGGCCCCGGACTCGCGCAGGACGGCGAGCGCCCTGGGGCTCGCGAAGCGCACCCCGACGCGCGCCAGCACGTCGAGGGTCGCCTCGTGGATCTCGGCGCACGCCGACGCGTCGAGCAGGCTCAGGTTGGGGATCACGGGGGCTCCTTTCGCCCTCTCGCCCTACGGCACGATGACGCGCAGGGCGCCCGGCACGATACGACAGTCGATGGGCAGCCGTCCGGCCGGCTCGCCGTCGGTCTGCACGAGAACCTCGCCGGTCTCGCCGGGGGCGACCGACAGCCGCGCCGCCCGGGTGCGGAAGTAGCGCACCTTGGAGTGCTGCATCGGGGCGCTGAGCAGCGCGGCCAGCCAGTAGCCGGCAAACTCGAAGAACGACTTGTCGGTGAGCACGCAGACGTCGAGCAGGCCGTCGCGCATGTCGGCCAGCGGGGTCACGCCGAAGCTGCCGCCGTAGTTCGCGGCGTTGCCGAGCACCACGAAGTAGCCGTCGAGGCATTCCTCGTCGGTCTCGATGCGGATCAGCGGAGACTCGCCGGTCAGGTACTTGGCGAGGCCCTGGATGGCGAAGGCCGCCTCTTTCAGGGCCTTCTTGAGCATCGGGTTCAGCGACGAGACGACGGCCGCGTCGACGCCGGCGCCGGCCATCAGGGCAAAGTAGCGATCGCCGGCCAGCCCGAGGTCGACCGCGATGACGTGCCCGCCCGCGGCCAGGCGGCAGGCGTC
Source organism: uncultured Actinomycetes bacterium (assembly GCA_963751565.1). Lineage (GTDB taxonomy): Bacteria > Actinomycetota > Thermoleophilia > UBA2241 > UBA2241 > Bog-752. The sequence goes on from CAVVVA010000014.1 coordinate 39,821, forward strand.
GGGCGGGTCGAGCGGAATGCCGAGCTCGATGGCCATGACGTTGACGGTGCCGGTAGGGATCACGGCGAGCGGTATGTCGCTGCCGGCCATGCCGTTGACGACCTCGTTCACGGTGCCGTCGCCGCCGATGGCGCAGACGACGTCGACGCCGCCCTGGACGGCTCGCGCGGCGAGCTCGGTGGCGTGCCCCGCCCGCTCGGTCGGCGCTTCGTCGACGACGAAGCCGAGCGCCCCGAGGGACTCGACGATCAGCGGCACGTCGCGCCGGAAGTGACCGCCGCCCGAGGTCGGGTTGTAGATCGCCACCAGCCGGCGCCCGGTACTCACAGCGGCCTCGCCACGCCCTGACGACGGTGATCGACCATCACGGTCAGCATGGTTTCAGATGATACGCGAAGCGGCCGCCGCAGACGAACGGCGGCGGCGGCCTGCCCGCCGCCCAGCCCCGTTGTCAATGCGGACAACGCCGAATCGCCCGACACGGTTCCGGCGGCGGGCGCCGCGCCGTAGGGTTAGCCGGGCGGGCGATACGGCGAGGCAGGACTCCCCACAGACGGAGCGAACTCCTACCTCTGCCGCCCAGCAGTCGAGGAGGAACCAGATGACCGACCAGCAGACGAGCACCGAGGTGAAGACGATCATCGTGCCCAAGGCGCTCGAGGAGTTCTTCGCCACTCGACTCGAAGCGCGCTACGCCGAACGCGGCGACGTGAAGGTGATCGTCGACCGTCGCCAGGCCGAGCGTCGCGTGGGCGCCGGCCCGCGGCCCGAGCCCGACCGCCGCACGACCAACCGGCGCGTGCTGGCCGGGTGGTGGTCGCTGCCCGACATGCCGTTCGAAACGTCCTGACGGCTCCGTAGCCACCGACGAACCCGACAAGCAGGGCCGGGGTGCGCGTGCGCACCCCGGCCCTCGCTACGGTGGCGGCCGGCGACAGGCTCCCCCAGCCGGCCGGCGGCAGACGGCGCTCCTCTGCCTCTAGATCCAGCCGTGCTCGCGGCTCACGATGACCGCCTGAGCGCGGTCGACGACCTCGAGCTTGTGGTAGACGTTGTGAAGGTGATTGCGGATCGTGCTCTGCGACACCTGCAAGGCGTGTGCCACCTGCTTGTAGGTCTTGCCGCTGGCCAGCAGCTTGACGACCTCGCGCTCGCGCTCGGTCAGGGGGCTGGGTACGTCGGTCTTGGGGGCCTCGCTCTCGTGCAGATGAACCTTGACCCGGGCCAGCAGCTCCTTGATGTGGAACGGCTTGACGATGTAGTCGACGGCTCCGCTCTCGAAGCCGTGCAGGCGGCTGTCGATGTCGCCGGCGGCGGTCAGGAAGATGATCGGGCACTCGAGCGCCGCCGGCTTCTCGCGCAGCCGCGCGCACACGGTGAAGCCGTCGTAGTCGGGCAGACCGATGTCGAGCAGCACCAGATCGGGCAGCGACAGGGCGCCGTCGCGCACCGCCGACCGCCCGTCGGGCGACGTCGTCACCTCGTAGCCGGCCGCCGACAAGGCTTCGTCGACGAGCCGCAGCACGTCGGGGTTGTCGTCGACCACGAGGATCCGCTTGGCGCCCATCAGAGGGCTCCCGACGCCGCCGGACGGCCTTGGCATGCTCGCTGCTGGACCTTCACGTCGTGCCTCGATTCGCTCCCGCATCGCCACGGCAAAGCCTGCAGACGATGCGTCGTGGTTATCGGCACGGCGAGGGCAAACCTTAGGATCGCGGGGGCGCCGCGTGAGCGTCGTGGAAGCGGCTCGCGGCCGTCGCGGGGGCGACTCCCGGACGTCGAGGATACGTGCGCGGGGGTCTACTGCAGCAGGCTGTCCCCGTAGGTGAACAGCAGCCACACGGTGAGCGCAGCGACGCAGACGGCGATGCCGACATCGAGGAACTGCCGGCGGCGCAACGCGTCGACGAGCAGCTCCACAAAAAAGAACGTCGCGACCGCGAGCCCCACGACCCCGGCTACGATGATGACGACGTTCACGCCGAAGCGCGCGATCCGGCCCGGCCGGAAGCGCCGGTTCGGCGCGCGCGGGGCGCGGCTGCGCCGCGCCCCGCGCGCGCCGCCAGGTCGTGGCCCAGCTTCAACGCCTTCAGGTTGAGATCGACGATCTTCGCCGGCAGGCGGCGGCGCACGGCGTCGGCCAGCGCGGCGGCGCCGACCACGCCGCTCAGCTCCTGAACGGCGCCGAGCATGACGATGTTGGCGGCGATCGCCTTGCCCAGCTCGGTCTCCGCCAGGTGAGTGAACGGCAGGCCCACGAGGCGGCGCTCCGCCAGCGGCAGCGCCTCGACGAGCCGCTCGTCGTAGACGACGAGGCCCCCGGGCACCGTCTGGGCCGCGTAGGCGTCGAAGGCTTCCTGCGAGAGGCACACCGTGATGCCGGGGGCCGTCACCTCGGGATAGTCGATCTCGTCGTCGGCGATGATCACCTCGGCCTTCGAGGCGCCGCCGCGAGCTTCGGGGCCGTAGCTCTGGGTGGCGATCACCTCGCGGCCGGTCGCCACCGCGGCGTCGGCGAGCAGGGTCGCCGCCAGGATGATGCCCTGACCGCCCGACCCCGAGAGGCGGATCTCGTGTCGGACCGGTCGCTCAGCGCGTCCGCCGGGCTCAGCCACGGGAACGCTCCTGCGCGCGCCGCACGACGCTCGCATAGGCCGCCGTGTACTCCTCGCGCTCGGCGTGATGCAGCACGCCGACCGGGTAGCGGTCGCGCAGACGCGGCCCGGCGAGGTCGAACTGGTCGACCGGCACCGCCCTCGCCTTTTGCACCTTGAGCATCTCCGCCGGGTCGGCGAGTCCGTTCTGGCGCCCGTAGTAGGTCGGGCAGGCGACCATCGCCTCGACAAACGAGAACCCCTTGTGGGCGATGCCGCCGGCGATGAGCTGGGCCAGGCGCTGGTAACTGTACGACGTGCCCCGGGCGACGTAGGTAGCCCCTGCGGCGCGCGCCAGCTCGCAGATGTCGAACGCCTGCTCGACGTTGCCGTAGACGCTGGTCGTGGAGAGGTCGCCCTCGAAGGTCGTAGGGCTCATCTGGCCGCCCGTCATGCCATAGATCGAGTTGTTGAAGACGATCGCCGTGACGTCGATGTTGCGCCGCGCGGCGTGGATGAGATGGTTACCGCCGATCGCCACGCAGTCGCCGTCGCCCATCACCACGATCACGTTGAGCCCAGGGTCGGCGGCCTTGGCGCCGGTCGCCACGGCCAGCGCGCGGCCGTGCGCGGTGTGCACGGTCGACCAGTTCAGGTAGGCGGTGATGCGCCCGGCGCAACCGATGCCGGCGATCACGCAGGTCCTGTCGGGATCGAGCTCGAGCGCCAGGACGGCGTCGATCAGCGCCCGGGTGACGATGCCGTTGGAGCAGCCCGCGCACCAGAGCGTCTTGGGCGAGCGCAGATGCCGCGTGATCTCGCCCGTGCGATGTGGCGTGACACGCGGCAGGCTCTCGTCGTGCGGCGCCCGTTCGAGCAGCTCTTCGTCGACCAGGGCGGTCATGTCGTCTCCTCGAAGTGGTGATAGTGGAACTCCCGCCGGATGAGGTCCTGGATCTCCTCGGGACGGATGAGCTTGCCGTCGATGCGCCCGTGGTCGACCACCTTGGCCCGTCCGGCCACGGCGGCCTGGACCTCCCAGGACATCTGCTTCAGGTTCATCTCGGGCACGATGATGGTGCGCACCTGCTCGGCCATGTGGTCGACGGCGGCGGTGGGAAACGGCCAGAGCGTGATGGGCCGCACGAGGCCGACCTTCACGCCCTGCCGGCGGGCCCATTTCATGGCCGCCCTGGCGGAACGCGCCACCGAGCCGTAGGCGAAGATGGCGACCTCGGCGTCTTCCATCTCAAGCTCTTCGACCCGGCAGATCGCGTCGCGATGATGGTAGATCTTCTCGCGCAGATAGAGACCGAGCCCCTCGGCCACCGACGGAGTGCCGGTCGCCGGCACGCCGCCCCGGCGGCGGTCGTAGACCAGGCCGGTGACGTGCACCGCATAGCGCGAGCCCAGCGCCGGCCGCGGCATGATGTTGTCGACGGTCGACATGACCTCGTCGTAGTCTTCGGGCTCCACGTCGGGCTCGCCGCGCGCGGCGACTCGCAGCTCATCGGCCAGCGGCAGGGCCACCGCCTCGCGCATGTGGCCGACGGTCGCGTCGGAGAGCAGAATGACCGGCGTGCGGTAGGCCTCGGCCAGATTGAAGGCCTCGACGGTCAGCGAGAAGCACTCGGCCACGGAGCTCGGCACGAGGGCGATGATCGAGTGCTCGCCGTGCGTGCCCCAGCGGGCCTGCATCACGTCGCCCTGCGAGGGCTCGGTCGGCAGACCTGTCGACGGTCCGCCGCGCATGACGTCGACGATGACGCACGGCACCTGGGCCATCGCGGCGTAGCCGATGCTCTCCTGCATGAGCGAAAAGCCGGGGCCCGACGTGGCGGTGAGCGCCTTGGCGCCGGCCAGCGAGGCGCCGATCACCGCGCCGATCGAGGCGATCTCGTCCTCCATCTGCATGAAGTGGCCGCCCACCTGGGGCAGGCGGCGCGCCAGCACCTCGGCGATCTCGGTCGAGGGCGTGATCGGGTAGCCGGCGAAGAACCGGGCGCCGGCCGCAATCGCGCCTTCGGCGACCGCTTCGTTGCCTTCGACCAGACGGCGCGGCTCGGGCATCAGGCCTTGCCTGCCGGCCGCACGATGTCGACGGCGAAGTCGGGACAGTGGCGCTCGCAGAACGCACAGACGGTGCAGTCGGCCAGGCGCGCGACGACCGGCTGACCGAGATCGTCGCGGTCGAAGACGTGCTCCGGACAGAGCTCGATGCAGATGCCGCAGGCTTTGCACAGCTCGAGGTCGACGAGGATCGCCTCGGGGGCGCGACTCTTCGCTTTTGCGGGGGCGTCCTTCATCGGTGTCGCCGGCAGGCGGCCCGCCGTCGCCAAGAAGCGGGGACCGATCCTGTCTGAATACAGTCTATGCGTCCCGGCCGCGCCGCGCCACCGTGCGCGCGCTGCGCCGCGCCGCCGTGCGGGCCTCGCGCGGCGCCACCGTGCGGGCCTCGCGCGGCGCCCGAGGCGTTCTCACGGCAGGAGCCGCTCGGCGAGGAACTCGAGGGGATGCCGCGCGGGGCGGCCGGCGAGGTCGCCGATCTGCGACCGGCACGACGTGCCGGTCGCCAGCACCGCGTCGCGCCGGCCCGCCGCCCGCACGGCCGGCAGCAGCGCCCGCTCGGCCACCTGCACGCTCAGCTCGTAGCGCTCCTTGCGGTAGCCGAACACGCCCGACATGCCGCAGCAGCCGGCATCGAGCACGGTGAGCTCGAGGTCGGGCACGCAGCGCAGCGCCCGAAGCGTGTCGTCCGCGCCGAACACCGCCCGCTCGTGGCAGTGCGGGTGGACCACGGCGCGGCCGCCGGCGGCGAAGCGCAGCCGGCCCGCGACGGCGGCGTCGGCTACCAGCGCGAGCCCGGAGCGCGCCGCCGCGGCCACCTCGGCGGCGGCGGCGTCGCCGGGCAGCAGCCGCTCCCAATCGTCGCAGACCATCGCCTGGCAGCTCGGCTCGATGAAGACGATCGGCAGCCCCGCCCGGGCGGGCGGCGCGAGCGACCTCGCGGTCGCTCGCGCCGCCCGCCGCGCTTTGTCGATCATGCCCACCGACAGCATCGTGCGCCCGCAGCAGCCGACGCTGGCGACACTCGGCGTGTGGCCGGCCGCGCGCAGCAGTACCAGCAGCGCCTCGCCTATGTGCGGCTCCTGGTGTTCGCTGAAGCAGTCGGCGAAGACGATCACGCTGGGGACCGGCCCACGAGTCGTGCCGGGACCCGCGCCGGAGATCGCGCCGGGGGTCGCGCCGGGAGTAGTACCGGTCGCCCCGCCGGCAGACGCGCCGGCAGACGCGCCGCGCGCGGCCGCACGCGCCTGCTCCCGGCTGGAGAGCGAGCGCCGCGCGATCGCCGGCACGGAGCGGCGGGGGTCGACCCCGACGAGCGGCATGACGGCGCGGGCCGCAGGCCCGCGCCCCAGCGCGTTGACGAGCGGCGCGACCGGCGCCGCCAGCCTGGTGAGCCGGCGCAGGTCGGCGACGGCGCGCGCCAGCAGCGGCGTCCCCCGGCGGGAGTTGACCTCGGCGAGCCACTCGGCCTTGAGCGCCGCCATGTCGACCGCCGCCGGGCACTCGGCGCTGCAGGCCTTGCAGGCGAGGCAGGTGCCCAGGACGTCTTCGAACTCACCCTCACCGAGCAGCGAGAGCGGCACCGCGCCGGCCACGACCGCCTGTAACAGGTTGGCGCGCGCGCGGGTCGTGTGCCACTCGTTGCGCGAGACCGCCGCCGGCGGGCACATGGTGCCCACCTGCTTCTTGCACAGGCCGGCGCCGAAGCAGCGCTCGACGGCCAGGTCGAACCCGCCCTCGCGGGCATAGGAGAGCCGCGGCCGCCACCCTGAGCGGTCGCGGTAGGCCGCGCCGAAGCGCAGGTTCTCGGCTACCTGCGGTCCTTCGACCTTGCGTCCCGGGCTGAGCAGGCGGCGCGGATCGAACAGGTCCTTGAGCGCCACGAACTCGGCGTAGAGCTCGGGCCCGAACAGCTCCGGGTTGAACCACGAGCGCGAGAAGCCGTCGCCGTGCTCGCCCGAGAAAGCGCCGTGCCGCTCGGCGACGAGACGCCCGACCTCGCGGGCGATGACCTCGAGCTTGCCGACGCCCACGGCCGTCTTCAGGTCGAGCATCGGGCGCACGTGCATGCAGCCGGCCGAGGCATGACCGGTAAACGAGGCGCGCACGCCGTGCGCCGCGACGACGCGCTGGAACTCGTCGACGTAGTCGGCGAGGCGCTCGGGAGGCACGGCGGTGTCCTCGACAAATGAAGCGGGACGATCCACGCCGGGCGCCCCCATGAGCAGGGGCAGCGAGGCGCGACGCAGCTCCCAGGCCTCATCCACCTCGTCCGGATCGGCGAAGAAGACCGTAGCCGAGGCGCCGAGGTCGGAGGCCACGCCGCGCAGGCGGTCGAGACCGGCCAGACCCTCGTCGCGCGTGCCCTGATATTCGACGAGCAGCACCGCCGGGTCGCCCCCGTCGAGGATCGCCCCGAGGCGCGTGAAGCGCCGCAGGTTGGGCGAGCGGCGCAGCGGCACCAGGTCGATGAGCTCGACCGCCGACGGCCCCGTGGGGAGGATGACCAGGTTCGCTTCGAGCGCGGCGCGCAGGCTCGCGAAGGTGAGCGCGGCCAGCGGCCGCGCCTGCGGCCGCTCGTCGAGCTGCACCTCGAGCTCGGTGAACAGCAGGAGCGTCCCCTCCGAACCGGCGAACAGGCGAGCCAGGTTGGGCTCGGGCTCGATCAGCTCGGGCAGGTTGTAGCCGGAGACGCGGCGGGCCGTGCGCGGGAAGTCGGCGGCGATGCGGGCGCGCGAGCGCGCCCGCATCGCCGCCAGGCCATCGGCGAGCGGCCCGCCGCCGGCCCCCGTCACGCCGCTGCGCAGGTCGCCGCCGGCGCACGGTCCGAACGCGGCCGCCTCTCCCCCGGCGAGCACGCCCTGCACCCTCAGCAGCTTGTCCTTGGTCTCGCCGTAGACGATCGAGCGCGAGCCCGAGGAGTTGTTGCCGGCCATGCCGCCGATCGTCGCCTGCTCGACTGTCGAGGTGTCGGGCCCGAACTCGAGGCCGAAGGGCGCCGCGGCGCGGTTGAGAGCGCCCTGCACGACGCCCGGCTCGACTCTCGCGACCCGCCGCTCGGGGTCGATCTCGACGATGCGGTCGAGGTGAAAGCAGTCGATTGCGATGCCGGCGCCCAGGGTCTGCCCGGCGAGGCTCGTGGCCGCGCCCCGCACGCACAGCGGCACGTCGTGGCGGGCCGCGACCTCGGCGGCCACGGCCAGGTCGTCGACCGACCTGGCCACGAGCACCGCGTCGGGCAGCACCCGGTAGATCGAGGCGTCGGTCGAGTAGAGCCAGCGCGACAGCGGGCTCGTGCGGACCTCGCCGGCCACGTGGCGAGCGAGGTCGGCGGCCGCGGCGAGGCCCCGCTTGCTCGGGGCTGGAATGCCGGCGTCGGCGCTCATCGCGTCCAAGCATAGACGCCCGTGCGAGGGCGGCGCTACCGGGGCCGCTCGGGCGGGGGAGGCCTCAGGTCGGAGCTGCTCGGGAGGCGCTCCGGGCGGGGTGAGGGCCTCAGGTCGGAGCTGACTCGGGAGGCGCTCCGGGCGGGGTGAGGGCCTCAGGTCGGAGCTGTCTCGGTCAGCTGCGCACCTCACCTTGGGGGGGCTCCACCTCGCAGGCCGACCTTCGACCCTCGCCCCGCACTTCGCTTGGGCCATCCGACCTTCGACCCTCACCCCGCCCTTCGCTCCCGTCAGCGGAACCTCGAACCTCGCCCCGCCCTTCGCTCAGGCAGCGCGTGGCGACCTCGCGCCGTTGCTCCGCACCCGGCGAGGCCGGACGGGCCCGCGGCAAACTTCGCGTGCGAAGACGTGCGCCGCTCACCGGTGCAGCGGCTGTGCTAGAGTGCCGCCGAAGTGACGACGCTCGCCCATACGACGGCGCCTGCGACGGACCGCCGCGAACGATTCGCCGCCGGTCGCGCCCGTGAGAGGGCGCAGGCGGCGGGCGGCGTGCGGCTCTGGCCACACGACGCCGCCCGCGGCGTGGCGCTCTTCTTCGGCCTGTTCTCCTTCCTCAATCTGATCGGCGAGCTGCGCGCGCCGGGCTTCAACGAGAACATCTGGTGGCTCGACCTGCGACCGCTGCCGGCAGCCGCGACGGCCATCATCCTGGCGCTCGCGGGGCTCCTGCTGGTGTGGTGGGGGCTGAGGCCGGCGGCGGCGCGGGTGGCGTCGCGTCGCGACGCCGGTCACGGCCTGCGTTCTCAGCGTCGTTGCGCTGCGCAACGGCGCCGCGTTCTACCGTGCCTGGCAGCTCGGCCAGATCCGGCCGTGGATGCCGCTGCCGTTGTCGTTCGTGCTGGCGGCTGCGCTGCTGTACGTCGCGTGGGCCGCGGCGCGGCCCGCGCCGCTGCACCGCAGCCGCCGCACGCCGGTGTTGGTCGCCGCCGTTCTCGTCCTGTGCGGCATCCTCTTTCCGCTGGCGCAGCAGGTCTTCTTCGGCAAGACCGACTACGTCCGACCGGCCCAGGTGGCGATCGTCTTCGGCGCCCAGGTGCACAGCGACGGACGGGCTTCCGTCGCCCTCGTCGACCGCGTGCGGACGGCTGCGCAGCTGTACGAAGCGGGCCTCACCCAGCGCCTGCTCATGTCCGGGGCTCAAGGTCCGGGTGAGCCGGTCAACGAAACGACGGTGATGCGCTCACTGGCGATCGGCTTCGGCGTCCCGGCGTCGGCGATCGAGGTCGATCCCCACGGCGTCAACACGGACGCGACGGTGCGCGACACGGTGCCGCTCATGCGCGCCGCCGGCTATCGGCAGGTCGCCGTCGTGAGCGACTTCTTCCACCTGCCGCGCGTCAAGCTCGCCTACCAGCGGCTCGGCTACGACGTCATCACCGTGCCGTCGCGCGCCCGCCGCATACCGCAGACCACCAAGCTCGTCCTGCGCGAGATCCCCGCGTTCTGGGTGTACTACCTGCGGGCCGTCCTGGGCTGACGAGAGTACTGACGCGCCCGGTCCGGCAGCAGGTGAGTGGAACCTCGCCGCTTCTCGCCCTCGTCCTGGCTTGAGCCCGAACCGGCGGGGTCTCTCTTTGGAGAGCCGTGTCGTCGGCTCGTGTCGTTGTGCTCTACAGGTCGAACAGCCGCACCTCGGGCAGGTGTCGCGTCAGCTCGGTCAGCCCGCCGGTGACGAGCAGCAGTCCGCACCCGGCCAGCACGATTCCCGAGACGATCCGCACCGTTCGGTAGTGGCGCTTGAGAAAGCCCAGGCGGGCCATCGCCCAGTCGTAGGCGAGCGCGGTGAGCAGGAAGGGGACACCGAGCCCGGCCGAGTACAGCGCAAGCAGCAGCGCGCCAGCCAGCGCGTCGCCGCCCGAGCCGGCCAGCACGAGGATGCTGCCCAGCACGTAGCCCACGCAGGGCGTCCAGCCCAGACACACCACGGCCCCCGTGATGAAGGCGCCGATCACGCCCGCCCGCGGCGAGGGCGACCAGCGCAGCCCCGGCAGACGCACCACGTCGGCGACTGTCAGGCCGGCCACGATCAGGAAGACCCCGCCGACGATGGTCAGCAGGCGGCGCTCGTCGGTGAGCAACGACCCGGCGGCGCCGGCCGCGGCGCCCAGCGCCACGAAGACGGCCGTGAAGCCGGCCACGAACGCAAGCGCCGTGCCCACGACATTGCGGCGGCGGCGGTCGAGGTCGGCGACGGCGACCCCCGAGACATACGACAGGAAGGCCGGCACGAGCGGCAGCACGCAGGGTGAGGCAAACGACACGGCGCCGGCGGCCAGAGCCAGGACGACCGCCGCCGGTGAGAGCGAGTGGACGGCGGCGGCGATCATCGTCCGGCGCCCCGCGCGGCATTGCGACCACCCGGCCGGGACACGACAAGGCGTGCCGCCGGCGCAGAGACCGATGGCTGCCCGCCGATGTCCCGCCACCCGATTCTCACGACCCTCTCCTGGCATCCGGCCGGGCTTGGCCCGGCTCCGCACTCGTCTCGTATCGGCTCGTCGCGCGCCGGACTCGACCACGAGAGCCGGCCGGCCGCGGGCGGCAGCGATCGCCGAACACGGTGTGAGCGAAGGGCGGGGTGAGGGTCGAGGTTCGGATGGCTTGAGCGAAGGGCGGGGCGAGGGTCGAGGTTCGCATGGCTGACCGCAGGGAGAGGTGCGGGTCGGGGATCGGATGGCTTGAGCGAAGGGCGGAGCGAGGTTCGAGGTTCCGCTGACGGGAGCGAAGGGCGGGGTGAGGGTCGAAGGTCGGCCTGCGAGGTGGAGGCCCCGCAAGGTGAGGTGCGCAGCTGACCGAGACAGCTCCGACCTGAGGCCCTCACCCCGCCCGGAGCGCCTCCCGAGTCAGCTCCGACCTGAGGCCCTCACCCCGCCCGGAGCGCCTCCCGGTTTGACTTGGCGAGCGCCCGCGTCATAATACCCTGCAGGGTATTATTCCGGCGAACCAGGGAGTGAAGGCGCGTGGCCACCTACGACCTTGTCTGTCTCGAGTGCGGCCACATCTTCGAGCTCTTCGTCCAGGGGTTTCTGAAGAACGAAGACCGCCAGTGCCCGAGCTGCGGCTCGTTCAAGACCCGGCAGAAGTTCTCGTCCTTCCTCACCAACGCCTCGAGCGGCTCGTCGTCCGGCGCGTGCGACGCGCCCGCCGGCGGCGGCTTCACCTGAGGAGCCTGACCGGGCGCGTCGCGCCCGCCCCGACACAGCGTCCCAGCGCCCCCGCCGACCTGCTACGATGAACCCATGAAGGTCCTCGTCACCGGCGGCGCCGGCTACATCGGCAGCGTGATCGCCGCCCGCCTCGTCGCCGCCGGCCACGCCGTCACCGTGTACGACGACCTGTCGCGCGGCCATCGTGCGGCAGTGCCTCCCGGCGCGACGCTCGTGAAGGCCGACATCCGCGACGCAGACAGTGTCGCGGCGGCGCTCACGAGCGGCGGCTGCGAGGCGATCGTGCACATGGCGGCCCTCGCGGAGGTCGCGGAGTCGGTCGCCTTTCCCGCGCGCTACCACGACGTCAACGTCGCGGGCACGCAGGCGGTTCTTCAGGCCGCGCTGCGCGCCGGCGTGTCGCGCCTCGTCTTCTCGTCGACGGCGGCGGTCTACGGCGCGCCCGAGCGCGTTCCCATCGACGAAGACTCTCCGCTCGCGCCGGCCAACCCCTACGGCGAGACCAAGCTCGCCGCCGAGCGCCTGCTGGGCGAGGCGGCCGCCGCGAGCGGCGGCCGCCTCGCCACCATCGCGCTGCGCTACTTCAACGCGGCCGGCGCCGACGGGCCGCGCGGCGAGGATCACGCTCCCGAAAGCCACCTCGTCCCCCTGGCGCTCACCGCGGTGCGCGACGGTACGACACTCAGGATCTTCGGCGACGACTACCCCACGCCCGACGGCACCTGCGTGCGCGACTACGTTCACGTGAGCGATTTGGCGGCGGCGCACGTGGCCGCGCTCGAGCGCCTGCCACAGGCGGCCGGGGCGTTCAACCTCGGCACCGGCAGCGGCAGCTCCGTGCTCGAGGTGCTGCGGGCGGTCGCGGCCGCAACCGCCCGCGATCCCGCCGTCGAGCACGCCTCGCGGCGGGCCGGCGACCCACCGGTGCTGGTGGCGTCGAACGACCGCGCCCGTCGCGCGCTGGGCTGGCGACCGCGACGGCGGCTCGACGGCATCGTCGCCGACGCCTGGGCGTGGATGTCCGCCCATCCGCGCGGCTACGACGACAGAGGTGGCGAGCAGGGAGCGACTTAGGTCGGCGCTGCTTTCAGGCGGACGCCGGCGAGGGCGCCAGGGGCGCCGACGGCGCCGGCGCAAGCTCGGCCAGCGTGACCTCGGCGAGCACGTCCATCATGCGCTCCTGGGCGAGCACCCAGACTTCGTGCATGCGGCAGTCGGCGCTGCGCCGGCAGTCTTCGGGCCACAGGACGCAGCCGTTGAGGGCGATCGGCCCGTCGACCGCCTCGACGACCTCGCGCACCGTGATCTCGGCCGGTGGACGGGCCAGCGAAAAGCCGCCGTGCGCGCCCCGCTGCGAGACGACGAGGCCGGCGTGCACGAGACTCTGAAAGATCTTGGCGAGGAAGCTTTCGGGGATGTCCTGCTCGGCGCCGACATCGCGCAGCGAGGAGATCTCCCCCACGGGCCGATGCGCCAGATAGGTCATGGCGCGTATGGCGTATTCGCCGCCGCGTGTCAGTTGCAGTCCCATTTGAAGACCACCGCGTAGAGGCACCAGCCGGACAGTTTTTGTCCGCGTTCTTCGTACTCTAGACGGCCCGCGGAGCGGCCGTCAAGCGGGCGTCCTCGCCCAGTCGAGCGAGTCTCCGCCTTTGTTAAGCGGGGGTTAAGGACTGTTACGGGCGGGCCGACACAGTCAAGGGGCCGGAAGGCCCGTCGCATAATGCACTGGAAGGGTTGCGAAGCACGGGCTCCGGCAGGCCGATTCACGAAAGGAACGCAAGACGTTGCGGAAGCACTACGCCGTCGCCGGCATCGTCGTAGCTGTCCTGGTCGCCGTCCTCATCGTCGTCGCCGGCTCGAGGTCGTCTGGTGACGGGACGGACTCCACCGCTCACGAGACGAGCGCCACCGCCCTTCCGACCGGTCACCCGTCCGCCGCCGCCGGCGCCGCATCTCCGACCGACTACGTCGCGATGGTCAAGCTGCTCGAGGCGCGCCACGCCAAAGACCCCTCCAACGTCAAGACCGCCATGGATCTGGCCAACGCCTACCTCATGACCGAGCAGCCCACCAAGGCCCGGCGGCTCTATGCCAGCGTGCTGGCGAGCGATCCGGGCAACGAGACCGCCAAGGCGCAACTGGCCATGGCGCTCCACGCCGACGGCCACGACGACCAGGCTCTCAGCCTGCTGAACGGCGTCCTGCAGACCGACCCGCGCAGCCAGCTCGCCCACTACAACCTGGGGACGCTCTATTTCTCGGAGCAGAAGTCCGACTGGGCGAGGGACGAGTGGAAGAAGGCGGCGGCGATCGACCCCACGTCGGGCATCGGCAAGTCGGCCCAGAACTTCGTCAACCTGATGGACGACAGTACCGGCAGCCCGCACCCGAGCGACACGAAGAGCGAGTAGCCCCCGCGGCCGCTACTCGATCGTCGCCCCCAGCACGTCGCGCATGTGGGCGAGGGCGAAACGGTTGACCTCGTCGGCCTCGTGGCCCGGCGCCTCGTAGGTCTCGACGAGCGCCCGGCGCACGACCACCCGGTAGTCCCGGTTGCGCAGGTCGGCGACGGTGTGCAGCACGCAGATGTCGGTGCACACTCCGACCACTTCGACCACGTCGGGGCCGAGATCGGAGAGCAGGCGCTCGAGGTCGGTCCCGAAGAAGCCCGAGTAGCGCCGCTTGCGCACGATCGGCGCGCCGGCCGCCAGGTCGCGCAGCTCGTCGACGATCTCCTCCTCACCCGACCCGGCCACGCAGTGCGGCAGGAACATGGCAAACTCGGCGTCGTCGGGCTCGTGGGTGTCGGCCAGGAAGATCAGCGCCGCGCCGGCGGCGACCTCGCGCTCGAGGTAGGCGCGGATGCCGGGCACCACCGCACCGAGGCGCTCGCTGGCGAGATTGCCCGCCTTGCAGAAGCCGTTCAGCACATCGACGACGATGATCGCTTTCATCTGTCGCACACTCTTTAACGGACGCGTGCTCCCCGGTCGGGTCGCATCGCTCGAGCAAGAGTGTTCCCCCAGCGCCGACCTACTCCACCAGCTCGAGCCGCGGGTTGGGTCGCTCGCAGCGTCCCCGCTTGGCGCACGGCCGGCCGTCGACCCGCACGACGTCGGCCGTAAAGTCCACCTTGCCGCGCAGCAGACTCGAACCGACACCGTAGGCGTCGGCGGGCACGCCGGCGCGCTCGAACTCGCGGATGCGCTGTGCGTCGAAGCCGCCGCTCACCACGATGCGCACGTGGTCGAAGCCCTCGGCGTCGAGCGCCCGCCGCACGTTGCGAACCAGCTCAGGGGTGACGCCGGTCGGGCCGAACTGCCCCATGCTCTCCCACAACGAGCGGTCGACCATGGTCTCCGAGGTGTCGAGGCGCACGCCCCACAGGTGCTCGCCGAGGGCGCGGGCGCAGGCGAGCGAGGTCGCCACGCAGTCGTTGTCGAAGTCGACCAGGGCGACCACGTTGACGTCGGGACAGAGAATGTCGGCAAACGCCGCCGAGGCGGCCACCGTGTCGCCGCCGTAGGCGGCGATCAGGCCGTGCGGCACCGTGCCGCCGCCCTTGCCGCCCCACCACGACGCCTGCTCGTCGGTCGACACGCCGATGGCGCCGGCGACGTGCGCCGCCCAGCCGTCGCCGGCCTGGACCCGGTAGTGGTCGAAGCGCGCCGGAAAGAAGAGGATCGGCTTGTCGCCGGCCGCCTCGACCACGCGTCGTACGTTCGTCGAGATCAGCGTGCGACGCGTCAGGACGCCGAGATACACCGTCTCCAGGTGGGCGAACAGCGAGTAGTCGCCCGCGATCGTCATGACGGTCTCCCACGGCTCGATGTCGTCGCCGTCGTAGAGCGCCCGGACTTCGAGCTCGTCCCAGCCGTCGACCCATCTCCGCCGGCCGCCGTCGTCGACGTGGCGCCCCGAACACTGCCGCAGCGCGGCGATGGCTTCGTCCATGCCGCCCAGCACGGCCGTCTCGTACTTCTGGAAGACCTGCATGAGCACGCGCGGATGCTCGTCGCGGGTCTCGAGGACACGCTTGGAAAAGTTGAAGTAGGCGTCGGTGTAGTAGCCCTCGCGCATGCGCTCGACCGGCAGCGCAAAGACATCGGGCTCGAGGCGGCGGCGCTCGCTCATGGGCCGCAGTGTACCACCGGAGGAGTCGGCGAACCGGTCGCGGACGGCAGCCGCGGCCGCGGCCCTTTACGAGCCGCGTGCCGCGTGCATGGCGGCGATGAACCGTCCGGCCATGCCCGGTGACGCGGCGAAGCTCGCAAACAGGGTGGTCGCCAGGCAGCGGCCGACGACGAAGCCCTCGGTGCGGCTGGTGCCGTCCGGCATGGCGATCTGGTAGGCGAACACGTCCTGCTCGAGGACCAGGAACTCGAGGTCGAACAGCTCGTGGAGCGTAACCTCGCCGGCGTCGTAGGGATTGGCCCTCGTCGCTTCGGCCCGCACGTAGCGGGGACGGTCGTACCATTCGAGGAGCTCGGCCTCGGCCGGCACCAGGCCGAGCAGGTCGTGGCTGCGGCCGCGGCTGTCGGCCAGGCGCTGGAGCATGAGGAGGGCGCCGCCGCCGAGGGCCAGCACGGGCAGACCCCCGGCGGCGGCGGTCCTCAGATCCTGACGCAGCAGGGCGTTGTCGGAGAACGCGTCGATGGTCTGCTCGTCGAGCGTGCCGGTAAAGAGCAGGCCGTCGCAGGGCTCGGGCAGCTCGCGGTCGCGCGAGATGTTGAGCGGCACGAGGTTGACGCCCATCGCCTGCAGCACGTCGACGTTCTCGAGCATGACCGGCTGCAGCGGCGGTCCCCAGGCGACCGCCACCACGAGGTCGGTCGCCGAGGTCTCGGGCAGCAGCAGGCGGCGCGGCGCCGCCGGCAAAAAGCCGCGCCGCGCCGCCACCGCCGCGATCTCGTCGAGCTGCAGGTACGTACCGGCCTCGCGGCAGAGCTGCACCAGCGTCGTCTCGGGGGCTCTGGCGCCCAGCGTGCGCACAGAACCGCTCGCCACGGCGTACTGGCGCAGGAACTGCTCCGTGAGCTGCGGCGGGATGTGGCCCAGCAACGGCAGAGACACATCGCGCCGCAGCGCCTCCTGCAGCTCGCGGCCGACGAGCGAGTCGTCGCCGCCCACCAGCACCACGCCGCCGATCTCGAGCTCGTTCGCCAGGGCCCGTGTGCCGTAGATGGTGGCCGCCGCGCTGGCCCCTCTGCCGCGCGCGTCGAGCACGAGAATGACCGGGGCGTCGAGGCGTCGGGCCAGGTCGGCCGGCCGCGAACCGTTCACGCCCTCCCAGCTGTCGAGCAGCGGCCGCACGCCGACGACCAGCGTGAGATCCATGTGCTCGCTCCACTGATCGAACAACTCGTCGGCCACCGGTGCGGGGTGCAGTGCGGGATCGAGGGCTCGCGGCGCGCGGGCCGACGCGTCGTAGACGAGGCGCCAGAGGGGCAGGTCGAAGCCCAGCAGGACGGCGCGCGTGGCGCGCTGCTCGCCGAATCCGGCGAGCAGCGCGCCGGCCACGAGGTCGAGCGCGGGGCCGGGTTCGACCCCGGCCAGGATGAGGCGCGGCACGGACACTCTCGCGTACTTCCTCGATTCTCCCCCGACACGCCTGGCCGACGCCTGGCTACCGGGATCGCGCGTGGGATTCCAGAGCTTCAGCGCGCCGCGGCGCTTTCCTGCCGCGACGTGCGCGACGACGGTCGACCTCTAATCCATCGGCCGCTGGTGTCGACATTAGAATACGCGAACCGAACGGGACTGGAGGGACTCGAGACGGGCTCAGGCAAGCAACTCAGAGAGATCATGACGGCGCGGATCATCTTCGGTGTCGCGCTGTTCGTCGCCGGGATCGCCTTCCACGTGCTCAACGAGAGCTTCGTCTCGTTGGCGCTGTTCGTGGTCGTCGTGCTGTTCGTGGTCGCCAACGTACCGTTCCTCTACCTCAGCCGGCGGGGCCACGAGCGGCAGGTGAGCGTCGCCATGGTCGTCGTCGACACAGTGCTGATCACCGCCGCGGTCGTCTTCACCGGCGGCGTGCTGAGCTCGGTGGCGATCTTCTACCTCTGGCCGATCGTCTCGGCCAGTCTGCTGCTGCCACCCTGGACCGCCTACCTCACGGCGGCCGCGTCGAGCGGCCTCTACATCGTCATCTGGGTGCTCCAGACCGGCGCGGTCGGTCCGTTCGTGAACAGCTCGACGATCCAGCCGCCGGTCATGCCCCAGAACTGGTCGGTCCAGACGGTCGGCATCCGGGTGACGGCCTTCCTGCTGATCGCCCTGCTCACCGGCTTCATCGCCCAGGCGCTGACCAAGAGCAACGCGCAGCTGCGCGTGGCGAAGCTGCGCGCCGAGGGCCAGCTCGATCGCATGAAGGCCGTCAACGAGCAGCTGCGGGCGATCGAGGAGACGAGCCAGGTGTTCATGGCCCACCACGACGTGGAGGGCCTCATGCCCGACGCGCTGGCCAAGCTGTGCGGCCTGATGCGCATCGCGAGCAGCTTCGTCCTGGTCCACCACGACGGCACCGCCGACGACCAGCTCGTGGCCAG
This sequence comes from uncultured Actinomycetes bacterium, assembly GCA_963751565.1. Taxonomy (GTDB): domain Bacteria; phylum Actinomycetota; class Thermoleophilia; order UBA2241; family UBA2241; genus Bog-752. Next base: position 57,649 of record CAVVVA010000014.1, read on the forward strand.
CCAGGGACCGGTGACGGTGGAGCTGATCGAGCGGCTCAAGGAAGTCGGTCTCGTCAGGATCTACCCGGCCGGCGCGCCGCACGTGGCGACGGTCGACGACGGCACGCAGTCGGCCCACGTGCTCAAGCTCATCGAGAAGGAGGGCTTTCGCGACCTCGTCCTCGTGCCGCTCTCCGCCAAGGACCGGCGCCTCGGCCTGCTGTGCTTCCTGACCCGTTCGGGCGAGGTCGTGCGCGACACCAAGCTGACGGCGCTGGCTTCGCTCACGAGCCAGCTCGCCGTCGCGCTGCGCAACATCCAGTACAACGAGGAGCTCACCCGCAAGAACGAGGAGCTCACCCACCTCGACCAGTTGAAGAGCGACTTCATGGCCACGATGAGCCATGAGCTGCGCACACCGCTGACCTCGGTGATCGGCTACAGCGACATGCTGCTCTCGGGCGTGACCGGCGAGTTGAACGAGCGCCAGAGCAACTTCGTGAGCAGCATCCTGGCCAACGGCGAGTCGCTGCTGAACCTGATCAACGACGTGCTCGACCTGACCAAGATCGAAGCCGGCCGCCTCGACCTCAACCTCGAGGCGGTCGACCTGCGCTCGGCGCTGCTCGGCGTGCTGCCCGTCGTGAAGCCGCGCGCGGCCGACAAGCGCATCAAGGTGTCGACCTACCTGCCGACCGACGTGCCGACCATCATGGCCGACCCCGCCAAGTTCAACCAGGTGCTGCTGAACCTGCTGACGAACGCCATCAAGTACACCCACGAGAACGGCAACGTGAGCGTCGAGGCGCGCAGCCAGGACGGGTTCGTCGAGATCTGGGTGACCGACACCGGCATCGGCATCAGTCAGGAGGACATCGACCGCATCTTCCAGCGTTTCACCCAGGTCGACTCGTCGGCGAGCCGCTCGCAGGGCGGGACGGGCCTCGGCCTGGCGATCACGAAGGAGCTCGTGGAGCTGCACGGCGGCGAGATCCGGGTGCAGAGCAAACTCGGCAAGGGCTCCAGTTTCATCTTCACGGTGCCGATATCACACGAGCCGGCCGACCACCTGGCGGCCGGCAAGATCAGCTAGGACGGTGGGGAGATCCATGGCCAAATCGATCGTCGTCGCCGATGACGACCCCGACATCCTGAGCATCGTTGCGATGTCCCTCGAAACCCAGGGCTACGACGTGTACAAGGCGCCCAACGGCCGCCTGGCCGTCGACCTCGCCCGCGACCACCATCCCGACCTCATCATCCTCGACATGATGATGCCGGTGATGAGCGGCTACGAAGCGATCGCCGAGCTCAAGGCCGACGACACGACGAGCACCATACCCATCGTCGGCCTCTCGGCCAAGGCGATGGCCACCGACATGGAGCGGGCCACCGACGTCGGCATCGACGGCTACATCACCAAGCCCTTCCGCATCGCCCAGCTGCTGTCGGTCATCGAGGGCTACCTCTAGAGTGACCGCCGCCGTGGGCCGGTTTGCACCGTCGCCCGAGCACGCGCCATCGACTCATCCTCGCCGGTGAACTGCCGATAAGAACACGGATGACCGGCGGCGCCACTGCAGCCCGAATCCGATAGGCCGCCGGAACCCGCGAAGGAGACTCCCACGAGCGACCCGAACGAGAGCCGCTCCCGCGTGAGCATCGAGGTCAAGACCACCGGCATGATCGTCGTGATCTTCGTGGTGGTGGTCGCCGTGTTCTCGCGCCAGCTCGGCCGCGACCAGCTCATGCAGCTCGTGGTGGCGCTTTCGGCCGCCTTCGCGCTCGTGGTCGCGGTCCTCGACATCTGGGTGTACCGGCCGGTCAACTCGCTGATCCGGCGCTCACGGCGGCGGCTCGGCAGCCGCTACGAGAACGAGGACCCGCGACACCGCGACGAGATCGCCGAGCTCGACTTCCTGATCAACACGATCATCCGCACGTTCACCGAGGTGCAGACCCACGACGTGCGCAGCGAGCGCGCCGAAAGCGATCTCATTCGCCTGCAGGCCTTCAATCGCCAGCTCGTCGAGGTCGGCGACATCGGCCAGGAGATCAACGCCGCCCTGCCCTACCGCGAGACCGTCGAGCGCACTCTGGCGCGCGCCAAGGCGTTCCTGCAGGCCGACTTCGTGGCGCTGATCTCGCTCGAGCCCAACACGAGGGCCTTCGATGTGGAGGGGGCGCTCGGCGTGCAGGCTCCGTCGATCGACGCCGACTGCTGCCTGTTCACGGCCGACTGTCCGGTGCGCAAGGCCATCGACGACCACAGCGTGGTGCGCTCCACCGACCACACCTGCACGCTGTTTCCCCAGACCATGAAGAGCCAGCTCATCGTGCCCTTCGAGGTCGACCCCGTGGGCGAGATGGCGCTGCTGGCCACCTCGACGACGAGCGAGCACTTCGACCAGATCGCCACCAACGTGCTTTCGACCCTCCAGGGCCACGTGCACGCCGCGCTGTCGAACGCCCGCAAGTACGACAGCATCCGCCGGCAGGTCGTCACCGACCATCTGACCCGCCTCTACAACCGGCGCTTCTTCATGAACCGGGTCGAGGAGGAGCTCTCGCGCAGCCTGCGCAACCAGCAGCCGGTATCGCTCGTCATCCTCGACATCGACCATTTCAAGCACTTCAACGACTCCTACGGCCACGCCACGGGCGACCGGGTGCTGCAGGTCGTGGCGGCGGTCATGCAGCAGCACGTGCGCAAGTCCGACGTCTGCTCGCGCCACGGCGGCGAGGAGTTCGGCATGCTGCTGCCCAACACGCCCGGCGACAACGCGAGCTTCATGGCCAACCGCCTGCGGCGCACGCTGGCCGAGACCCGCTACACCGGCCTCGGGCTGCCCAGCGACGTGAACATCACGATCAGCATGGGAGTAGCCACCTGCCCGCGCGACGCGACCACCATCGGCGAGCTCTTCGAGCTCGCCGACAAGGCTCTCTACCAGGCCAAGGCAGGCGGGCGCGACCGCGTGATCCAGTACGGCGTCGAGGTCCAGCCGGTCTTCTACGACTAGGCGCGCGACGAAGTCACGCCAGCCTGAGCGTCAACGACGCAGTCGCTTGACGGACTGATCGAGCCCCATTCCCCGGCGAATCAGCGCCGGAGTGGTCGCGCCCCACTCGAGCAACTCGTCGTGGAAGACCTTCAGCGACGGGGAGCGCCGCCGGGCGAAGTCGCGGGCCAGCGCGGTGATCTCGCGCTTGCCGACCAGATAGGCCATCGGGTCGCCGGGCGAGGCGGCATACCAGCGCACCTCGAGCTCGGCCTCGCGCCGGTCCATGTGGGCCTCGCGCGACAGAAAGTCGACCGCCTCCTGAAAGCTCATCAGACCGAGGTTCAGCTCCATGTCGATCACCACCCGGCAGGCCCGCCAGAGCTGGTCATTCAGGCGCATGAGGCGCACCGCCGGTGCGACGAGAAAGCCCTGCGACTCCATCATCTCTTCGCAGTAGAAGGCCCAGCCCTCGATCAGCAAGGTGCCGCCGTCGGGGATGGCGGCGACTCGCCGGGCCAGGGTTCGGAGCGCGGTTCGCCCGTCCGATCTGGGTGTGGTGTCCGGGAAAGGCCTCGTGGACGGCCACCGTGGGCATCGAGGCGAAGGGGTGACCGGCGAGAGCCCGCGCAAGGTGGTCGTCGGGAAGGTCGCCGGAGGGCACGGTCACCCAGTAGTAGCCGCGTTGCAGCCGGTCGTACGGCCCGGCGCCCTCGTAGGCGGCGAAGGGTAGCGAGCCGCGCAGGGCCGCCGGCGTGGGCTCGATCACGAGCTCCTCGCCGGGTGCGAGCGTGACGAGGTCGTGCTCGACGACGAAGCGCCGCGCCGCGGCAAGCGCGTCGCGATAGCTGCCCAGCAGATCGTGTCGCGACGGCCGGTCCGCCTGGATGGCGGCCACGGCGGCCGCCGCCGACGCGTGGCCCATCGTGGCGGCCAGCTCGGTCATGGCGGCGTGGGCGTCGGCGACGGCGGCGCGACCGACGGCGGCGATCTGCTCGGGCGTCTCGCCGAGCAGATGTTCGTGCGTGAGAATGTCGACGAGCAGCTCACGGCCGCCTGAGACCCCGGGCGCGGCGTCGGGCAGGTAGCGGCGGCGCAGCTCGTCGCCGAACCGCGCGACGGCGGCGGCGGCCCGACGAGCCGGCTCGTCGAGCGCGCCGGGCAAGCCGAGCTCGGCGGCGGCGCGCGGCGCCGCCTCGCCGACCAGCTCGTGAACCCCCGGCACGTCGTCGAGGGCCGCGGCCACGAACGGCAGCGACAGCGGCCCGCGCAGGTTGGCGAGGCCCTCCTCGAGCACACCGGGCAGCGCCGCCAGGCGGCCGGCCATGGCCTCGACCCGGTCGGCCGGCGTGCCGATCTCCTTGATCATCAGCAGCAGCACTCCGTAGGACGCATCGAGGTACAGGCCGGGGTTGGCGTTTTGTACGCGGCGCGTCTCGAAGGCGCGCACGACGCGCCGCGCGATCTGCCCGCCGGTGACCGCGTCGATCGCCTCGTCGCCGGTGGCGCTCGTGGCGGCCCGGTCGAAGCGCTCGATCAGCCGCCTGGCGTCGGCGACGTAGGTCGCGAGGGCCGGCGCCGAGAGGTCGGGCAGCTCGCCGGCGTGGTCGGCCATGCCGAGCTGCGTGGCCACGACGGGTTCGGCCGCCGCCACACGCTCGACGAGCCGCTGGACGAGGCCTGTCACGCTGGACGGCATTGATCGCCTCCGGGTCTCGCGCGGCCGCCGGCCTCGCGCGGGTGGACCGGCCTACTTGCGGTATGAGTCGAGGTAGGCCTGCAGGGGCTCGACGCGGCCACCCATGATCTTCTCGATCACGTCGTCGAGGATGCCCTTGGCGACGTCGAGGTCGGACACGATGGCGCGATAGATGTAGCCCGAGGGCTCCTTGTCCTGCTCGAGCAGGCCCTTGACGTGCAGGTTGCGCAGCACGCTCATGACCGTCGTGTAGGCGATGCGACGGCGCAGGCGCAGCTCCTCGTAGACGTCGCGCACCTTCACGTCGCCCTTGTCCCACACGATGCGCAGGATCTCGGCCTCGAGCCAGCCGAGGCCGGTGAGGTCGCGGCTGCGGCTCTTCTTGGCCCATCTCACGTAGTCGTCACTCATGAATCCTCCGACGGTCACACTCAGAAGCTGGCGAGCCGACCGGCGGCGGCCGTGGCGACGGCGGAACGTGTCGGACGTCGGGAAACGGCCGAAGCTCCCGCCCCACGCGATCCTGGGCGACCCGGGCCCTACTCTATCCACAGGCTCGCAGGCCCGCAACCGGGGGGGTGGGGCAGGAGGCCACGACAGCGCCTCGTACTTAGAACGGACTCGTGGGATGCCGATACATGTCAAGTGCCCAGTAAAGCAAGCTCGTTGACCGATACCACGCCAGAACCGACCAGTGACTACGCCCTCGCCTGCGAGCTGGGAGCGTCTGTCACGTCTTCCCTGGTGCTCGAGGACGTCCTGGCCACAGTGGCTCGGCGCATCGCCGAAGCGCTCGACGTCTGGGAGTGCGACCTCTTGGAGTACTACGCCGAGAGCGAGACCATCGTCGCCGCGGCTTGCTGGGCGCGTCAGATGACCCCCGAGGACTACGCCTGGGTGGGGACGCACATGAGCTTGAGCGAGCGACCGACCTACCGGCCGCTGTTCCTGGCGCGGGAGTACTCCGAGGCCTACGCCGATGACGCGGTCAAGGACCCCCTCGACGGCAGACTCATGGAGGAGTGGGGCGAGCTCGCGACGCTGGGAGTGCCGCTCGTCTTCGAGGACACAGTGATCGGCTGCTTCACGCTTGTCGAAAAGGAACGGCTGCGCCACTTCAGCGAGGAAGACAAGCGGCGCGCCTCGCTCCTGGCCATCCCGGCCGCCGTGGCCATCCACAACGCCCGCATCTACCGCCAGGAGGAGGAACAGAACCGCCATCTCGCGTCACTGATCGACTCGAGCCGGGCGCTGACCTCGGCGGTGGTCCTGGAGAACATCCTCGACATCGTCTGCCGGAAGGCAGCGGAAGCGCTCGACACCAACGAGTGCGTCATCTACGAGTACGACGCGGCCCACGACGCGATCGTCTGCAAGGCGCTCTACGATTCCGCCGGCGGGGAGGACCAAAGCGACAGTCTGGGCGTGGTCTACTCACTCGACGAGTACCCGTCCGACCGCGAGATTCTGAGACGCGGCGAGGTGATCGAAGAGTCGCTGTCGGATGAGAGTCTGCCGGTCGATGTGCGCGATTCGATGGAGCAGTGGGGCGAGATGTCGTGTCTCAACGTGCCCCTCATCTACGACCGCGAACCGGTCGGCATCCTGGTGCTCTGTGAAACCGCCCGCGAGCGACACTTCACGCCTGAAGAAGCCGAGCTGGCCAAGGGCCTCGGCGAGCAGGCCGCAGCGGCCATCCGCCACGCGCAGCTCTACCGGCGCCAGGAGCGTGCCAACAAGCGGCTCCTGGCCCTGCTCGAGACCAGCCGCGTCCTGGTTGCCTCACTGGATACAGAGACGGTGCTCGCCGAGATGCGAGACGAGGTCGCCGGCATGTTCGCGGTGCCGCAGGATGCTGTCGGCATCGTCTTGCGCGACGCCGCCGGAGAGTTCCGGCCGTTCATCCGCGCCGACAGCGGCGACGCTCCGGGCGGACCCCCCGGTCCCCAACCGATCGAGCTCGACGAGCTGCAACGCCGGGTGGTCGCGAAGCGCGGCCCGGCACAGGACCGCGACGGCGACAGCGCTCGTCTGCTGGTGCCTCTGGTGCTCGACGATGTGGCCGAAGGGCTCGTCGAGGTCCGCGCGCCCCGAGTCGACCGCGTGAGCGACGAGGAGATCGGCCTGGTGCAGGTCCTCACGACGCAAGCGGCCGCGGCCATGGTCAATGCGCGCCTGTACCAGACGCTCGAGGAGCAGGCGATCACCGACGGCCTCACCGGGCTCTGCAACTACCGCCACTTCTACGAGCGCCTCGAGGCCGAGTGCGCCCGCGCCCGCCGCTACGGGCTGCCGCTATCGCTGCTGATGATCGACATCGACGACTTCAAGCGATTCAACGACCGCTTCGGCCACCCTGTCGGCGACCTCGTTCTCACCGAGGTGGGGAAGATCCTGAGTTCGCAGCTCCGGCGCAATGTCGACCTTGCGGCCCGCTACGGCGGCGAGGAGTTCGCGGTGCTCCTTCCCAACACGCCACAGGACGGCGCCCGCGTGGTCGGCGACCGCCTGCTGCGCGAGATGACCAAGGTCTCCGCCGCCGCCGACCTGCCGCCGGAGCAGGCCGACGGCGCCCGCAAGGTGGGCGAGCGCATCCGCCAGAGCATCGCCGCCGCCGATCTCGTCGCGGTCCGCGACGGCGGTGGCGACGACGACGACACCCACGTGACCGTGAGTGTGGGCATCGCGGCCTTCCCTGGTTCGGCCGGCAGTCCGAACGAGCTGGTGAGGGACGCCGACGAGGCTCTGTACCTGGCGAAGCGACTCGGCAAGAACCGTGTCGAGGTGCACGGTGCCTGAGGTCCGACTCGATCCGGTGGCCGCCGGCGCCGATCCCTTCAAGACAGTGCTCGAGGTCAGCGCCACGCTGACCGCCGACCTCGACCTGCCGACCCTCCTCGCGACCGTGGCGCATCAGATCGGCGAGGCCATGCGCGCCACCTCCTGTGACATCACCGACTACGACGCGGCCGCCGAGACGCTCACCTACGCCGCCGTATGGGCAGTCGAGATGACTCCCGAGGACGAAGCGTACGTCGGCACGGTGACGGCGCTCGCCGATCGCCCCGCGCGCCTGCGCGTGGTGCGCGAGCGCGACGTGAGCGGAGTACTACCTCGACGACCCCGGTCTCGACCCGACCGAGCGGGAGATCATGGAAAAGTGGGGCGAATCGACGGCGCTGGAGGTCCCGCTCGTGTTCGCCGACGAGGTCATCGGCATCCTCGGCGTGGTCGACATCGACCCCCGGCGCAGGTACGACGATACAGACAAGGCGCTGCTGCAGGCGCTCGCGGTGCCGGCCGCCATCGGCATCCACAACGCGCGCGCCTTCGCCGCCTCCCGCGAACGTCGCCGCCAACTCGGCGGCCTGCTCGACGCGAGCCGCGCCGTCACCTCGACGTTCGGGCTCGATGAGACGCTCGCGGTGGTGGCTCGCGAGGCTGCCGAACTGGTGGCGTGCTCGGAGTGCCTGATCTACCAGTACGACGTCGAGCGCCACGGCATGGTTTGGCGCGCCCACTACCATCGCGAGGCAGTGTCCCGGCGAAACGACGCGCTCGGCGCCTTCTTCCCGACAAGAGACTGGCGTGCCGACTACGACATCATGATGAGCGGCGAACTCAGCATCGACCACGTCGACGACCCGCTCCTCACCGATGCGGAGCGCGCCGACATGCGCGAGCACGGCGAGCTGAGCGCGATGACCGTCCCGTTGCGCTTCGGCGACACGCCCATCGGCATCCTCTACCTCGCCGAGACGTCGCGGCGGCGCGAGTTCGGCGCCCATGAGATTGAGCTGGCGTCGGCCTTCGCCGAGCTGGCCAGCGCCGCCATCCACAACGCCCGCCTCATCGACGTTCAGGAGCGGCAGAGCGAACGTCTGCTGGGCCTCTTCGCTGCCGGTCGAGCCATCACCGGGACGACGGTCATCGACGACCTGGTGCTCGCCACGTGCGACCAGATGGCTCGGGTGCTGGCCGAGGACTCCGCCACAGTGCGCGTGTGGCTGCGCGACCAGGAGGGCGTGTTCGCGCCGTGGGGTGAAGGTGCCGGATCGAGAGCCGCGCCGGCCCTCCCACCGGCCGCGGAGCAGGCCGTCGCGACCCTGGCTGCTGCCCAGGAGCCGTGCAGGCCCGGCGCGCGGCTCGTGCTCCCCTTCGCCGCGCGCGGCCACGCCGAGGGGTTCATGGAGATCGTCGACGAGAGCCGGCGCGCCTTCCGCGAGGATCTGGTGGAGCTGCTGCAGATCATCGCCAACCACGCGGCGGTGGCCGTCGAGAACGCGCGACTGTATGCCCGCGTCAAGGAGCAGGCGATCACCGATGGCCTCACCGGGCTCTGCAACCACCGCCACTTCTACGAGCGCCTCGAGGCCGAGTGCGCCCGCGCCCGCCGCTACGGGCTGCCGCTCTCGCTGCTGATGATCGACATCGACGACTTCAAGCGATTCAACGACCGCTTCGGCCACCTGCGCGGGGATCAGGTGCTCCGTGACGTGGCCGAGATTCTCAGGGCCGACACGCGCCGCAATATCGACCTGCCGGCTCGCTACGGCGGCGAGGAGTTCATGGTGATCCTGCCGCACACCGTGCGCGAGGGCGCCGGCGTTGTCGGCGACCGTATCCACCGCCGGGTCGCCGGGCTGGGCGGCGAGTCCCCTGAAGACGGCCGAGTCATCCCGCCGCCGGGCCAGGGCGCCGTGGAGGTCGGTGAGCGCCTGCGCCGCGACATCGAGAAGACGGCGCTCGCGACCCCGGCGGGTGTGTCCAGCATCACGGTGAGCGTCGGTGCGGCCTCCGTCGTTGCCGCCACGGCGGCGCCGGAGCACATCGTGAGCTGCGCGGACAAAGCGCTCTACCTCGCCAAACGCGCCGGCAAGAACCGCGTCGAGGTCTACGGCTGAGCAAGCCCGTCCCTGCGGCGCGTGTCCGGCCCGCCTACCCCTCGTCGGCGGGCGGAGCGGCGCGCTCCCGTTTGCGCCGCGCGCGGTGCGCCTTGTCGCTCAGGCGGCGCTCCTTTTCGGCGCGGGGCACGCGGCCGGCGCGCCGCGCCGGCCGCGCCTCGTCCGAGTTGCGGCCGGCCACCTTGTCGCGCAGGCGCTCCAGGCAGATCGCCTTGTTGCGGTGCTGGCTGCGCTCCCGTCGGCTGACGACCACGATGCCGCTGGGCCGGTGTCGCAGGCGTACGGCGCTGTCGGTCGTGTTCTGGTACTGGCCGCCGGGCCCGCCGGCGCGAAACGTGGTGACGTCGCATTCAGCGAGCAGGTCGACGTCGTCTGCCGGCAGCTCGATCACGGTCTCTGGGCCCCTCCGCCGACGTGGTAGTCACGTTCGATCCTCGCCACGATCGCCCAGCCGAGCCGCGCGGCCCCGGGCAGCGTCATGTGGACGCCGTCGGCCTGGCGCATGAGCTGCAGGTCACCGTGGGCGTCGCGCAGATAAGGGGAGTAGGCGCCCTTCGGCGTAGCGAACATCGACCAGGTATCGACGTAGACGACCCCGGGCCGCGTGGCCGCCTCCCGCTGGAAGATCGTGTCGAGCACCTTGACCGTGCGGCTGAACGACTTGGAGCCCATGATCGGCAACCCGACCCAGTACACGCGCGTGGCGCCGCCCCGCACCAGGGTGTCCATGGCCTGGCCGACCCGCTGAGCGTACAGCGCGTCCCAGGCGGGCGATTCGCTGGCCAGCACGCGGCCGTCCAGGTCGACCGGCTGGGCGTCGTTGGCGCCAAAGAACGCCACCGCCACGTCGGGCTGCAGCACCCGCGACACGTAGGCCAGCCGTCGCGGCCAGTCGAAGTAGTCGGGACGGCTCAGGCCGGTCGAGATGTGATAGTCGAGGGTCGCCCTCATCACGCCGCTCTCCTGCGCGTACTGCACGACCTGGGCGCCCGAGGTCTGGGCCATCGAGTCGCCGCCGACCCAGATGCGCAAGGGCCGTTCGGCGGTGGGCGTCGGGAGGGCCGTCGTGGCCGCACTCGGCGCGCCCAGGTCGCGCAGCCCGCTGCCCGACTCCTCCGCCGGACCGCCGCGTCCCAGGAGCGCCAGGGCGGCTTCGGCGGGGCGGTCCAGGAACACGAAGTGGCTGACTGCCGCCACGGGACGGATGGCCGCGACGGCGAGCGTCCGCTGCGCCCCGAAGGGCATCGCTCTGGCGGTGCGCTGGATGCTCGCCGCGTTCAGGAACAGCGCGAGGCCCAACCCCAGGAGCCCGGCGACCAGCACGCTGCCGGCCGGCACGAGCCGCCGGCCGGCGGCGGTCGCCGCGTGCCGCCGCTGGAGGGCGGGCCCCACCGGCGAAGCGGGTCCGACCGGCGGAGCGGTCCCAGCCGACGGTGCGGGCCCGACCGACGGAGCGGGCCCGATCGACGGAGCGGCCGGCTCGGCCACCGGATCGAACCAGTTGTCGCCACCGTCGTCGTGCCCGCGCCCGTCCATCAGAACCTGAAGTACAGAAAGGCGGCCGGCCCTTGCGGCCCGACCACGTTGAGCACGAAGAACCCGAGCGCCAGGCCGACACCCTGCAGCACCGGCGACAGGCGCGAAAAGCGCATCTGAGCCAGCCCGGTTGCCCGCGCCGGCACGTACTGGATGGCGATGCCCACGGCGATGACGAGCACAACCATGAAGGTCACGTTCGAGCCCACGCTGCCCCAGGCCGTGAACAGCCGCGAAAGGACCGCGAAGGGCGACGCAAAGCCGGAGCTGGTCGGCAGGAAGACCCAGGCGAAGGCCACGAACTGGAACGTGACGAACCGCTGCCGCGCCACCGGCCAGAAGCCGTCGCGCAGGTCGGGCTCGCCGCGCGCCCGGCGGCGGGCGGCGCGCCAGTGGTCGTGGCAGAGCCCGGCGCCGTGCAGCCCGCCCCAGAAGACGAAGGTCCAGGCGGCGCCGTGCCACAGTCCGGCCAGGAGCATGGCCGCCATGAGGTTGAGGTACGTGCGACGCGCGCCCTTGCGATTGCCGCCGAAGGGAATGTACAGGTAGTCGCGGATCCAGCTCGACAGCGTCATGTGCCAGCGCCGCCAGAAGTCGCGCACGTCGCACGCCGTGTAGGGAGCGTTGAAGTTGTCGGGCAGCTCGAACCCGAGCAGCAGCGAGAGTCCGATGGCCATGTCGGAGTAGGCGCTGAAATCGCAGTAGATCTGCACGGCGTAGCCGTAGATGCCCAGCAGCGTCTCGAGCGACGTGTAGCGGCCGGGAGTGGTGAACACGCCGGTGACCAGATGGGTCGCCACGTAGTCGGCGATGAGCATCTTCTTGGCGAGCCCCGCGAAGATCAGAAACCAGGCGCGGCCCGCGTCGATGCGCCGCGGGTCGCGCGGTGCGCGCAGCTGCGGCAGAAAGTCCGAGGCGCGGGCGATGGGGCCCGCGAGCAGGTAGGGAAAGAAGGCGACGTAGACGGCGACGTCGAGCAGCGACGCCGGCTGGAGGGTGCCGCGGTAGACGTCGACCACGTACGAGATGATGCGGAAGGTCAGGAAGGAGATGCCGATCGGCAGGGCGAGCTCGAGCAGCGGTGGGGTGAACCGCAGCCCGACGACGTGGAAGACGTTGGCCGCCGAGACGACGAAGAAATCGAAGTACTTGAACACGCCGAGCAGCCCGAGATCGAAGACCAGCGCGACGACGAGGGCCGCCTTGCGCGGCCCCGCGCCCCGTGCCCGCGCGATCGCCAGGGCAAAGGCGAAGTTCGCCAGCGCGACGACGGCGAGCAGCGCGACGGCGCGGTAGTCCCACCAGCCGTAGAACACGCCGCCGGCCAGCACGATGAACACCTTCCACGCCCGCGGGCGGGGCATGAGCAGCCAGTTGGCGATGAACACCGCCACGAAGAAGATGGCGAAGGTGATGGTCGGAAACAGCACGGCAGCCCCACCCGATGGTAGATCAAGACCCGCGGCCCATCCAAGCGCTTTGTCGCACGCCTCGCAAGGGAGGCCGTCCCGGTCAGGCCTCCGGGGCTGCGGTCGGCGCGGGAGCCAGCATCGCCAGGGCCGCGGGCAGGAGCTCGGCCCGCAGGGGAAGGCGGCCGAGCGGTTCGCCGTCGAGATCGAGGGCGAACCGCTCGGCCGCCGACGAGTCGAGCAGCTCGACCTCGATGCCGCGGCAGCGCAGCAGCTCCACGCCCGGCACGCTCAAGTGGCGGCCGCGGTAGACCTTGGGGAGGTTGCAAACGACGGTCCACTTGGAGTCGGTGGCGATCGAGACGACGTCGAGCAGGCCGTCGTCGGGCACGGCCGTCGGCGCCAGGCGCATGCCGCCGCCGAACACCGCGCCGTTGCAGAGTCCCAGGAGGTAGGTCGACACCTCGCGCTCGACGACCTCGCCCGGTTCGTGGCCGGCGAGGCCGGCGAGGCGCAGGCGCAGCCGGGCGCGGGGGCACTGCGCGAGCGCCCACACCGCCGCCAGGCCGTACGACAGGCGGCCGCCGGCCCGGCGGGGGATCTTCTCGACGTAGCGGTCGACGAGTCCGCCCGGCCCCGCCGACAGGACGTTGACGACGTAGCGCTCGCACGCTTCGCCGGCATGGTCTGGAAAGCCGACCCGCAGGAGATCGATGGCGCGCGTGCGACCGCCGGCGAGCACGCCGAGGTAGTCGTCGAGGCGGCCGCCAATGCCGAGGCTGCCGCCGAAATCGCCGCCGGTGCCCAGGCCGATGACACCGACGCGCGGGCTGCCGGCGGTCGGCGCGGGAGAGCCGGGGACGGGCGGTGCGGGCGCTCCGGCGCCACCGGCCGCCTGTCGAGCCTGCATGACGCCGTTTACGACCTCGTTCAGCGTGCCGTCCCCGCCCACCGCGACGATCGTCTCGCGACCTTCGCCGGCGGCGCGGCGCGCGAGGTCGGTCGCATGGCCGCGGCGCGCCGTGAGCTCGAAATCGACGTCGCCCAGGACCCGCTCGACGGCCGCCGCGAAGCGCGCCAGCGACCGTCCCCCCGCCATCTTGCCGCTCGAGGGATTGACGATCAGAAGTGGCCGGGCGCCGGTCATCCGGGCAAGTATATGTCGGTGGCGGGCCGGCGCCACGGCAAAGCCCCGGCGCCGGTGTCCGGAGCGGCGGACGCCGGCGCCTCCCGCCGCCGGGCATCGACGCCCGCGGCCAATGGGCGCCCGCGGGCAACGGCCGCGGGCGTCGTTTGGTATCCTTGACGTCCACCGCGACAAGGGGTCACGTGGCGCACCACACCGCACGGGCAAGTTACGAGGAGCTCACCCGCCGTCTCAACAAGTTCCCCGTGGGAGCGCCGCCGACGGAGCTCTTCTACGACATCCTCGCGATGCTCTTCACAGAGCGCGAGGCGCGGCTCGTCGCGCAGCTCCCGGTCGCCCCCTTCAGGGCCGCCGACGCCGCCCGCGCCTGGGGCACCAGCGCAACGCAGGCCGAGCGCGAGCTCGACCGGCTGGTCGCCCGTTCGCTGCTCATCGACACGTGCTTCGACGGCGAGCGCCGCTACTTTCTGCCGCCTCCCATGGCCGGCTTCTTCGAGTTCTCGATGATGCGCACCGACGGGCACGTCGACAAGCAGACCCTGGCGGAGCTCTTCCACCGCTACATGAACGTCGAGGACGAGTTCGTCCGCGAGCTGTACGAACCGGGCGAGACCCAGCTCGGCCGGGCGCTCGTGCACGAACCGGCGCTCGCTCCCCTCGACGAGCTGCACGTGCTCGACCACGAACGCGCCAGCGTCATCATCGGCGAGGCCCACCACCTGGGCGTCGGGCTGTGCTACTGCCGCCACAAGATGGAGCACCTCGGCAAGGCCTGCGACGCTCCCCTGGAGCTGTGCCTGTCGTTGAACGCCGCCGCCGAGACCCTGATCCGCCAGGGCATCGTGCGGCCGATCGAGCCGGCCGAGGGACTCGACCTGCTCGCCGCAGCCTACGAGCACGACCTCGTGCAGTTCGCCGAGAACGTGCGCCTCGGCGTCAACTTCATCTGCAACTGCTGCTCCTGCTGCTGCGAGACGATGATCGCCGCCCGGCGCTTCGCCGTGTTGCGACCCGTCCACACGACGCGTTTCATGCCGGTGGTCGATGAGCAGGCCTGCGGCGGCTGCGGGCGCTGCGCCGAGATGTGCCCCGTCGAAGCGATGCGCCAGGAGCTGCCGGGCGCCGCGCCGACGGTCGACCGCTCGGTCTGCATCGGCTGCGGCATCTGCAGCCGGAACTGCGCGCAGCGCGCCATCCTCCTTGCCGTGCGCCCCGAACGCATCGTCACGCCGCTCGACTCGGCGCACCGCACCGTCGTGATGGCCATCGAGCGGGGCAAGCTCCAGAACCTGATCTTCTCGGAACAGGGGCTCGCCAGCCACCGGGCGCTGGCCGCCGTGCTGGGCGTCATCCTGCGTCTGCCGCCGGTCAAGCAGGTCATGGCGAGCCGGCAGATCAAGTCGCGTTATCTCGAAGGGCTGATAGCCCGCCGCCGGTACTGGTGAGGCGCCCGCGGGAGGGCGCCGCTGGGCGGCGCCCTCCCGCGGGCGCCCCGGCCACCTGAGGCGGCCAGAAAGGATGGTTCGCATGGAGGACGAGAGAGGACGGCCGCACGAGCCTACGTCGTCGATGACGATGCTGCGCCGTGGCGCCGTCCCGTTCCTGTGCGGTCTGGTCGCCCTCGGTCTGCTCGCGTTCATCGTGCAGAACGGCCAGCGCGCCGACGTGCACTGGCTGGCCTGGACCTTCACCGCGCCGCTCTGGATCGACCTCATGGTGCCGGCGGTCGGCGCCGTGCTGGTCGCCGGCCTCGCCGCCGTGCTCGTCGTGCGCCGGCGACGCCGCAAGACCCGCTGACCGCGACGCCGGGGCGATGCGGTCGGCGTGGCGCGGCGCGTCCGGCGTCGGGCTGCGGCTGCTCGCGGCGTGGGGCTGCGGCTGCTCGCGGCGTCGGATAGAATCGATCGCGGATCGACACTCGCGCGAAAGGGGGGCGAGATGAAGGTGACGCTGCTGTCCGAGGCCGAGATCCGCGCCTGCGCCGGGTTCGACCGCGAGGCGCTCGAAGCGGTCGCCCAGGGTTTCTCGCGCCTCGCAGAGGGACGCGCCTTCGCGCCCCCCGTCATCGCCATCGAGATCCCCGAGCACAACGGCGAGGTCGACATCAAGACGGCCTACATCGAGGGGCTCGACAGCTTCGCCGTCAAGGTCGCCGCGGGCTTCGCCGACAATCCCGCCAGGGGCCTGCCTTACGGCACGGGCATGATGGTCCTGATCAGCGCCGAGACAGGCTTTCTGCAGGCGCTGCTCGTCGACAACGGCTACCTCACCGAGCTGCGCACCGGCCTGGCCGGAGCGCTCGCCGCCGACGCGCTGGCGCGGCGCGAGATCGAGACCGCCGGCGTGATCGGTTCGGGCTCGCAGGCGCGCTACCAGATGCGCGGCCTCAAGATGGTGCGCGACTTCCAACGACTGTGCGTCTACGGGGTCGTCCCCGAGGAGCTCTCGCGCTACGCCGACGACATGGCGGCCGAGCTCGGCGTCGACGTCGTCGTGGCGAGCACGGCCGAGTCGGTCGTGCGCGAGAGCGACGTCGTGGTCTGCGCCACGCCGGCGCGCGAACCCTACCTGCGGGCCCAGTGGCTGCACGCCGGCCTGCACATCACCGCGATGGGCTCCGACATGCCGGGCAAGCAGGAGCTCTACGCCGAGTGCTTCGCCAGGGCCGACCGCGTCGTCTGCGACCGCGTCTCGCAGTGTGTCGCGATCGGCGAGCTGCACCACGTCGTGGGCGCCGGCCTTCTCGACGAGAGCCGGGTCGACGAGCTCGGCGAGCTCGCCGCGGGCATGAAGCCCGGCCGTCAGGCCGACGACGAGATCACGATCTGCGACCTGACGGGCGTCGGCGTCCAGGACACGGCGATCGCCCGGCTCGCCTACCGGCGGGCGCTGGCCGCCGGACTCGGCGTATCGTTCGGCGACTGACCGGGCGCGACGCGTCACCGGCGGCGGCATCGTCCAGGCACGAAGGAGAACCACATGGCAGCGACCCGGCCGTTCGTCGAATTCTCACTCGAGCGCCTGCTGTCGACCTACGAGAACGAGGTCGAGATCAACCTCTCCGAGAGCGGCGTGCACCCGCTGACCATGCGCAGGCTGCTCGAGATGAAGGGCGGCGACCTCGACGCCGACCTGGCGGCGATCGCCGATAGCGAGCTCAACTACCCCCAGGCCAACGGCGACCTCGAGCTGCGCGAGGCGATCGCCCGCTGGTACCCGGGCGCGACCGCCGCCAACGTGCTCGTCACCGTCGGCGCCATCCAGGCGAACTTCACGAGCCTGCTGACCGTGACCGAGCCCGGCGACGCGGTCGCCGTCATGCAGCCCAACTACCAGCAGTTCTGGGGGCTCGCCCAGAACCTGGGACGGGCCATGAGCTCGTTCTCCCTGAAGCAGCACCGCGACTGGGCGCTCGACCTCGACGAGCTGCAGGACGCCGTCGCTCCACAAACCAGGTTCGTGGCCGTCGTGAACCCCAACAACCCCACCGGGCGGATCCTGCGCGCCGAAGAGCGGGCGGCGATCGTCGCGGCGGCGCAGCGCAGTGGCGCCTGGCTGCTGGCCGACGAGGTCTACGCAGGGGCCGAGAGGGTGACCGACGAGTTCACTCCGACGTTCTACGGACAGTACGAGAGGGTGCTGGCGATCGGCAGCACCTCCAAGGCCTACGGGCTGCCCGGCCTGCGCATCGGCTGGGTCGTGGGGCCGGCCGATATCGTCGCCCGGATGTGGGCCTGGCAGGACTACATCACGATCTGTACGACCTGCCTGGGCAACAAGCTGGCCGCCGTCGCCCTGTCTCCCGGCGTGCGTCCGCAGATCCTCGCGCGCACGCGCGGCTACGTGCGGCGCGGCTTCGAGAACGTGGCGCGCTGGGCGGCGGCGCGCGACGACGTCGAGGTGCTGCCGCCCGACGCGGCCGCCATCTGCTTCGTCAAGTACGCCCGCAAGATCAACTCGACCGAGTTCGTCATGCGGCTCGTGCGCGAGAAGAGCGCCTTCGTCGCTCCCGGCGACCTCTTTGGCCTGGATGGCCACCTGCGCGTCAGCTTCGGCCTGCCCGACGAGTACGTGCGCGAGGGGCTCGTGCGGATCGGCGAGCTGCTCGACGACGTCGGGTGACGGCGGCCCGGGGGCGTCCGGACGTGGCGATGACGGCGAGCACGCAGAACGTCGCGCGACCCGGCGTGATCGAGCTCTCCTTCGGCGAGCCCGATCCAGCACTCTTCCCCGCCGCCGGACTGGCCGAAGCCTGCCGCGAGGCGCTCGCTGACGGTGGCGGCGAGGCTCTGGCGTACGGGGCCAACGCCGGCCCGGCGACCCTGCGCCGCCGGCTGGCCGAGCGCCTGACCGGGCTCGAGGGGCGGCCGACCCGCGACGACGAGACACTGATCAGCGGCGGCAACTCGCAAGCCCTCGACCAGCTCGTCACGCTGTTCTGCCGGCCCGGCGACGTGGTGCTCGTCGAGCGGCCCACGTACAGCCTCGCGCTGGGCATTCTGCGCGATCACCCCGTCGTTACCGAGGCGCTCGCCTTCGACGACGAAGGCCTCGACGTGGCCGCGCTCGAGCGGCGTCTCGTCGAGGCGCGGGCCACGGGCAGGCAGGTGCGGCTGCTCTACACGATCCCCACGTTCCACAACCCGACCGGCGTCTCGCTGTCCGCCGACCGGCGGCGGCGACTGGTCGAGGTCGCCGAGGCCTACGGCCTGCTCGTGGTCGAAGACGACGTCTATCGCGAGCTCTGGTACGAAGAACCGGCGCCGCCCTCGCTATGGAGCCTCGCGGCGCCCGGCAGCGTGCTGCGCCTGGGCTCCTTTGCCAAGACGATCGCCCCCGGGCTGCGCGTCGGCTGGGTGAACGCCGCTCCCGAGCAGATCGAGCGCATCGCCATGAGTGGCCTGAACGACAGCGGCGGCTGCCCCAGCCAGTTCGCCGCGGCGGTTGCCGAACGGTTTCTCGCGACCGGGCGCTACGACCCGCACGTCGCCCGGCTGCGCGCCGCCTACGCCGCCCGCCGCGACGGCCTGGCGGCCGCCCTCGCGGCGCTCCTGCCCAGGGGCTGCAGACTTTCGGCGCCGGCGGGAGGATTCTTCATCTGGGTGTCGCTGCCCGCAGGGCTGCGGGCCAGCGAACTGCTGCCGGCGGCCGAGGCGGCGGGAGTGTCGTTCGTGCCGGCCGCCCGCAGCCACCTCGACGGCTACGACGGCGGCCTGCGCCTGGCCTTCACGCTGTACGAGACCGAGCGGCTCACCGAGGCCGCGGCGCGGCTGGGCGAGACGATCGCGGCGGCGCTGCGAACGTGAAGCTCGCCGGGTAGATCAGCAGCCCCACGACGATCCACAGGATGTCGGCCCAGTCCATCCCCCCGGCCGTCTGACGTTTCGTCCCCAGATCGCCTGTTCCGCCACTGCGATCCTGTGGTACCGTGGCACTCTGCCCGCCGCGCGGGGGTGCGGTCCGTGTCCACGAGCGGGGTCACGCGACCGATGGGGGTTTGGCGCATGTGTTGCCTGGGCTGTCTCGGCATGTTCGCGCCGCGACTCGTGGTTGTCTTCCTGTGGATCTTCACCAACTCCGTGAACCGTGCCTTCAGCAGCCTCATATGGCCCCTGATCGGCATCATCTTCCTGCCCTTCACGACGCTCTTCTACGTGCTCGTGTACTCGGTCGCCGACCACGGCCCGACGGCGGCCGGCTGGGTGCTCGTGTTCATCGGTTTCCTGCTCGACCTCGGTTCCTACTCGTCGAGCTACCGCGATCGCCGGCGCATGCCGTACTACCCCGGCTCCTGACCGCCTCCGGACTTGCGACACGGACGCCCGATCTTGGGGGCGGCGGGCGAAAGGCGCCGGTGAGGACGGCGGGCGACCGGAGCCGCCGCCGCGAGATCCCGTGCGCCACCACTTCGAGAGCGACGACGCGACCGTCCGGGGCAACGAGGGCCGCCTTGCTGGTCGCCAAGCCGATGCCGATGCCCGGGACGAGCTCGGCGCTCGTGCTCGCCCGAGTGTCAGCCGGCGGCGGGCGGGGCGGCCTTCGCGCCGTACCGTCGCCGGTACAGCACGTAGGCCACCCCGCCCGCCGGGATCGGCATCCAGAATGAAACGAGACGGTAGGCGAGCGTGCCCAGAGTCGCGTCGGCGACCCCGACGCCGGCCAGCCCGAGCGTGGCGACGAGGCCGACTTCGACGAAGCCGAGCCCGCCGGGCGTGATCGGCACCATGCCCAGCAGGGCGGCGACGACGTAGGCGACAAGCACGAGGGAGGCGCGCGGCCGCGCGCCCGTGGCGCCCAGCGCCGCGAGCAACGCGCTGTAGTCGAGCAGCCAGTTGCCGGCGGCGTAGGGCAGCGCCTCCCACCACCGCCGGCCGAGCATGTTCTTGATGAGATCGCGCTCGTCGACCAGCCGGCCCGACAGGCCGGTCATGGGCTGGCGGCGACGGCGCAGACGGTTGTGCACGCGCTCGACCAGCACGCCTACCGCCCGCAGGGGGCGGTCGAAGAACAGCCCGACGGCGCCCGCCGCCAGGATGAGGGCAAAGACGATCATGCCGTAGACGAGAGCGTGCACCAGCGTCGTGTCGACCGTCGCGCCGCCGAACAGGATCGCCGGCAGCGACAGGACCGGCAGGCTGAACAGGACGGCGGTCGACAGCAGCGTGGTCGCGGTGAGACCGGAGACGACGCGTTCGGGCGGCGCTCCGGTAGCGGTGAACATCTGGTAGCTCGCAGTGCCGCCCGAGGCGGCGCCGCCGGGGATGAGGCGGCTCACCGCGTTGCTCGACAGCTGCGCCGTGGCGATCAGAAACCAGCTCGGTTCGTTCAGGCTCAGTCGCATGAGCCCCCAGGCGCAGGCGAAGCTGGCCGCCTCGAGCAGACCCATGAGGACGAACCAGAACCACAGGATGCCGCGCAGTTGCGGCAGTTGCGAGAACAGGTTGACGAGCTGCGGCCAGACGAAGTACAGACCGACGATGGCTATGCCGAACACCAGGATCTGGCGCAGCGGCAGCCGCTTGAGCAGCGTCCACAACCCGGGGGCGACCTCGTCGGCGGGGGCGCCTGCGCTCCTGCCGCGGCCCGGCGCCGCGCCTCGCGCCGGCGCGGCGGCGGGCGACCGGTGCGGCGCCGCGTCGGGCTCGCGGGGCCCACCCTGCGGCCTCGGCGGCCGTGGGGGGCGCCGCTGGGGGTCGCCGGGTGCCGTGTCGTTGCCGGGCATGTCGGGCCCCATGCTATCGCTTCACCACGCTCCAGCGGAACACCACCGGCGCCCGCCCTGCCGCGCGCGCGCCCCCTGCCGCGCGCCCGCCCCCGCGCGACCGCCCGCCGCGCGACCGCCCCTCGCGGCCCGGGCGGCAGACGCGGTAAGCTACCGGGCGTCGGCCAAGGGGGAAGGGTGTCGTCAGAAATCGTCAATGGGTTCGCGGGGACGGCCGCGGCGCCCGGCGCACCGGCGCCCGGCGCGGCGGCGATCGGGCCGGCGTTTCCCAAGATCGAGCTCCACGTGCATCTCGAGGCCACCGTCCGGCCGGCCACGCTGCTCGCCGTCGCGCACCGCAACGGCTACCGCCTGCCGGCCGACAGCGTCGAAGGTCTGGCCGAGCTCTGCAGGTTCCGCGACTTCCCGCACTTTCTGTCGGTCTGGATGGCCACGACGCCGGCTCTGCAGACCGCCGCCGACTTTCGCCAGGTCGTCGTCGACTACGCGGCCGAAGCCGCCCGACTCGGGGCCGTGTACATCGAGGGCATCTTCTCGCCGGCCGAGCCGGCCGCGCGCGGGGTCGCCTGGGAGGAGGTCTTCGAGGGCTACTGCGACGGCGCCCAGGAGGCCCGCGAGCGCACCGGTGTCGAGATCAACCTCACGCCCGATCTCACCCGCGCGTTCAGCCCGCAGGTAGCCGAGGAGACCGTCGCCTGGTGCGCCCGCTACCGCGATCGGGGCGTGGTGGCCGTCGGGCTCGGCGGGCCCGAGACCTCACCTCTTCCGTTCGCCACGGCGTTCGGCCTCGCCCGCTCGCTGGGCCTCGGCTCCGTGCCGCACGCCGGCGAGGCTGCCGGACCGGACTCGATACGCGGCGCGCTCAACGCTCTGCACGCCGACCGCATCCGTCACGGCATCCGCGCCGTCGAGGACCCGGCGCTGGTGGTCGAGCTCGCCGAACGCGGCATCGTGCTCGACGTGACTCCCGTCTCCAACCTGCGCACCCGCGTCGTGGCCTCACTCGACGAGCATCCGCTGCGCGCCCTCGCGGCCGGCGGCGTGCGCTGCTCCGTTTCCACCGACGACCCCGCCCTGTTCGCCACCGACCTGACCCTCGACTACGCCATGGCGGCGCACCTTGGCGCGGCGCCGCGCTGGGTCTTCGAGAACGGCGTGGCCGGAGCGCTCTGCGACGGAGCGACGCGGTCGCGGCTGCGGCGCATCGGCGAGGAGTTCGACTGGTCCGCCGTGGGCCCGCCGCCGGCGGACCTCATCGAGTCGCTGCGCTAGACGGCGACGCCCGGCGTAGCCTTGACCCGCGCTGGAGAGGAGGTGGACTGACGCCATGGCCGGCCGGTTCGCGGAAACCTACCGCATCGTCGGCGACCTGCCGCCCGGCGATGCCCTCACCGCGCAACGGGCGGTCACCGCCGACGACGTCGAGGTGGTCGTCAAAACGGTCCGCCCGGTGGCTCCCGAGATGTTCGTGGCAGCCATCGCACGTGTGGCGCACGTGGCCGGCCCGCACACCGAGCGCGTGCTGGCCTGGGAGGAGCAGGGTCAGTACGTCTGGTTTGCCACCGAGCCGGTCGAAGGCATCGACCTCGGTCGCGTGCTGGCCGACGCGGGCGCCCTGTCGCCGCAGGCGGTGGCATCTCTGGGCGCCCAGGCGGCGCTCGGCCTGGCCGGCCTGCACGAGCACGGCGTCGTGCACGGCGCCGTCAAGCCCCGCTCGCTGATCCAGACGGCCGACGGCAGCCTCATGCTGATCGACGCGGGCCTTTCGCAGGCGCAGGGCGGAGCGGACCTGAGCGAGCAGGCGCCGCCCCGCGGCGCGGCCTATGTGAGCCCCGAAGAGGCGCTCGGCCGGCCGCTGGCGCCGGCCTCCGACGTCTACAGCCTCGGGGTCGTCCTGTACGAACTCGCCACGGGACGCCTGCCGTTCGACCGGCGCAGCGCTTTCGCGGTCGCCGAGGACCACGTCGGCGCGCCGGTCGTGCCGCCGCACCGGCTCAATCCGGAGGTGCCTGCCTGGCTCGAGAGCGTCATCATGCGGTCGCTGGCCAAACCTCCCGAAGACCGCTACGCCTCGGGTCGCGAGCTCTTCCAGGCGCTCGTGAACGCACTTCAGGCGCAGGTCGCGCCGCCCGTGGCAAGCGCACCGGCCGCCCCGCCCAGGCGCAAGGCATGGCCCTGGATCGTGGCCGGCGTCGCGGCGCTGGTCATCGTCCTTGCGGTGCTCTGGGCGACCGGGATGTTCGCCCAGAAGCTCACGGTCCCCAACATCGTCGGCTCGACGCCGACAGCCGCACAGGCGACCCTCACCAGCGCCGGCTTCAAGCTCGGCACCATCGGCTACCGGCAGGGCGTCGGCAAGCCGCAGGGCACCATCCTCTCGCAGAGCCCGGGCGCGGGGACGCAGGCCAGGAAGGGCTCGGCCGTGAACCTCGTCGCGGTGGGCGCGACCGCGCAGACGGTGCCCAGCGTCATCGGCATGACCCAGTCGGCGGCGAGCGCCGCGATCGCCGGCGCCGGCCTGGCGCTGGGCCACGTCACGCAGGTGTACAGCGACACCGGGCCCTCGGGCACAGTCACCGGCCAGGCTCCCAGCGCGGGTGTCACGGCGCCGGCCGGCTCGCAGGTCGCGATCACCGTCTCACGGGGACCGACGCCCTCGGCCAGCCCCTCGGCGGCGGCCGTGCCCACCGTGACCGGCCAGAGCCAGTCACAGGCGGTGGCGACGCTGCAGTCGGCGGGCTTCGCCGTGGTGATCGATCAGGCGCCCAGCGCAACGGTGCCGGCCGGCGCCGTCCTCACCCAGACGCCCGCCGGCGGCGTGCTCGCCCCGCCGGGCACGACCGTGACGATCGTCGTCTCGAGCGGCGCGCCGTCGACCTCGCCGAGCCCCTGAGCTCGGCGACACGCTCGACTCGGGCGACGCGACGCTCTTCGTCATGGGCTCGCCTGCGCTCCGGGGAGCGTACCGAGCGCATCCTGTCGGGCGCGCGGCGGAGGGTGGCGGGCGGGAGCTCGCGTCCGCGGCCCGGGCCGGGGTCGGCGCGGTGGGCGCAGACGACCCTTAGTGGGATAGGATGGCGCCGTTTCTTCGTCGACGAACTGAGGCGGCATGAGCCTGCTTCCCGTCCTTCTGGCAGACCTGCATCTGGGCCCGTTCGGTTCCATTCCGTTTTGGCTCCTCGTGCCGCTCGTCGCGTACTGGGCGGTCGTCGTCGTGCTGCTGGTCTACGACAACCGCGAGCCGAGCAGCACCCTGATATGGCTGTTCGTGCTGACGGTGCTGCCCGTTCTCGGACTCCTTCTGTTCCTGTTCTTCGGCAGAGACTGGAAGGTGATCACGGCCCGCCGGCATTGGGCCGAGGGGTACGTGGCGGCCGTCAGGGCCAAGATGGGCCCCGTCTACGAGCGCAACGCCGCGGCCCGGGAGCGCTTCACGGCACAGTACGGCGACACCCTTGCCGCCGACATCTCGGCGACGATCCGCAAGGAGAGCGGCTCCTTCCCGTTGCCGGCCGACAGCGTCGAGATCTTCGCGGCCGGCGCCGAGAAGTTCTCCCGCCTCGAGCAGGACCTGGCCGCGGCCGCTTCGTTCATCCACATGGAGTACTTCATCTGGGAGCAGGACGAGCTGACCGCCCGGATCACCCACATCTTGCTCGACCGCCTGGCGGCCGGCGTCGAGGTGCGCATCCTCTACGACTACGTCGGCAGCATGAGCTTCAAGAAGGACGAGCTCCACAAGCTGGCCGCCGCGGGCGCCCGGGTGAGCGCCGACGTGAAGTACCTCTTCAAGCTGAACTACCGCAACCATCGCAAGATCGTGGTGATCGACGGCGTGGTCGGCTACACCGGCGGCATGAACCTGGGTCAGGAGTACATCGACGGCGGCAAGCGCTTTGCGACCTGGCGCGACACCGATCTGCGCATCACCGGACAGGCCGTCGCCGAGCTGCAGAAGCTGTTCGCCACGCGCTGGTTCGAAGACGAGCACGACGACCTGCTCGAGGACCGCTACCTGCCGCCGGCTCAGAACGGCGCCACAGACGGGCAGGTCCTGACCCAGCTCGTCGCGCACACCATCGAAGATCCCTGGGAGACCGGCCGCCGGGCCCACATGATCGCCATCTCGCGGGCTCAGCGCTCGCTGAAGATCCAGTCGCCGTACTTCGTGCCCGATCAGGGCATGTACGACG
This sequence comes from uncultured Actinomycetes bacterium, assembly GCA_963751565.1. GTDB lineage: Bacteria > Actinomycetota > Thermoleophilia > UBA2241 > UBA2241 > Bog-752. The sequence continues at coordinate 82,740 of CAVVVA010000014.1, forward strand.
CCATGATCAACGCCGCCCTGTCCGGGGTCGACCTGCGTTTCATGATGACCGGCCTGATCGACAAGAAGCTGCCCTTCTGGGCGGCCCAGACCTACTACGAGCGGCTGCTGCGCGCCGGGGCCCACATCTACCTCTACGAGGCCGGCTTCTTCCACGCCAAGACGATCGCGGTCGATTCCGCGATCTGCGCCGTCGGCACCATGAACATGGACATCCGCAGCCTGCGTCTGCACAAGGAGCTCATGATGTGGCTGTTCGACGCGGAGCTGACGCGGCAGCTCGAGGACATCTTCGAACGCGATCTGCTGCAGTGCCGCGAGGTGACGCTGGCCGACGTACGCTCGGTCGGGCGCTGGCAGCGGTTTCGCAACTCCTTCGCCAGGCTGTTCTCGGCCGAAATCTAGCGAGTCCCGGCGCTCGCGAAGGCCGCTAAACGGGACAGGAGCCCGGCTGGTTCTGGTATGTAGTACGAACGCGCGCCCTCGTCGACCAGGCGCGGCACGTGAGCGGCCGTCGGCAGCGTGTCGGCGGGACACCGGGACCGACCGAAAAGGAAGAAAGCATGGCCGAGACGCAGGAGTCGACAGCAGGCGGCAGGCCGCCCACCACCGACGACCTCGAGACGCACCGGCGCTCGGTCGCCGCCGTCGCCGAGGCGACCCACACGGCGCATCAGCTGGCCTCGATGCTCGAGTTCCACCAGGCCAAATACGAGTATCGCCGGCTGTTCTCCGAGCTGCTGGGCACCTTCATGCTGGTCTTCGTCGCGGTCGGCGGGGGCATCGTCAACGCCAGGTTCGGGGGCAACGTCATTCCGCAGTTCATCCGGGTGACCGCGCCCGCCCTCATGGTGATGAGCATCATCCTGTTCATGGGCGCCGTCTCGGGCGCGCACCTGAACCCCGGGGTCAGTCTGGCCTTTGCCCTGCGCGGCGACTTTCCCTGGCGGCGCGTGCCGCTGTACATCGTCGCCCAGTTCGTCGGCGCCATCCTCGCCACGCTGCTGCTGGTCGCCCTGCTGGGCAAGCAGGGCAACGCCGGCCTCACCCTTCCGGGCACGGGCATCAGCGCCACCACCGCCCTGCTCTGGGAGATCGTGCTCACGACAGGCCTCGTGAGCGTCATCCTCGGCACGGCGTCGGGCGCCCAGGCGGTGGGCTGGGGCGCCGCCATCGGCGTCGCCGGCTTCATCGCCCTGGCCGGCATGGTGGGCGCCTCGGTGAGCGGCGCCTCGATGAACACGGCACGCTCGCTCGGGCCGGCCATCGCCCTCGGGCACTTCACCGACTGGTGGGTCTACCTCATCGGTCCGCCGGTCGGCGCCCTCATCGCCGCAGGGTTTGCCTACATCCTGCGCGGGCCGGGCGGCGACGCCAGTGCCCGCCGGGCCGGCTCGGGAACGCTCGGTTGAGTCTGAGGTAACTCCGCGACGGCGCGGTGGCCGAGCGGCTCGCGTAGATCAACTCCCGTCGCTCGGGCCGGGCGGCGGCGTGGCGACTTCGGCTTCGAGACTCGCTTTGGCTTCGAGCAGCTCGCGCCGCGCGGCCGCGTCGACGGTCGGGTACTTCGGGTTGATCTCCATCAGGGTGTTGACGATCACCGCGGCCGCGGCGGCCCGCGCGAACCACTTGTGGTCGGCGGGAATCACGTGCCACGGCGCCCACTCGGTGCTGGTGGCGGAGAGCATCTCCGAGAAGGCCTTCTGGTAGGCGTCCCAGTAGCGGCGCTCCCGCGCGTCGGCGGCCGAGAACTTCCAGTTCTTGTCGGGCCGCTCGACGCGCGCCAGAAAGCGCTCGCGCTGCTCCTCTTTGGAGACGTTGAGGAGCAGCTTGACGACGCGGACCCCGTTGTCGCTGAGGTAGTGCTCCCAGTCGTTGATCTCGCGGTAGCGGCGCTTCCAGACGTCACGGCGCGTCGCCGCCCGCGGCAGGTGCTGCGCCTCGAGAAGCTCCGGGTGGACCCGCACCACCAGGACCTCTTCGTAGTGGGAGCGGTTGAAGATGCCGATCTCGCCGCGGCCGGGCAGACGCCTGGCGTACCGCCACAGAAAGTCGTGGTTGAGCTCCTCCGACGAGGGCACCTTGAAGCTCGAGACCGTGACTCCCTGCGGATTGACGCCGCTCATGACGTGGCGGATCGTGCCGTCCTTGCCCGCCGCGTCGAGCGCCTGCAGGACGATGAGCACGCCCCACGTGTCCTGGGCGGCCAGGCGCGCCTGATAGTCGGTGAGCAGCGCCACGCCCTGCTGCAGGAACTCCTCGCCGTCTTTCTTCTTGAGGTAGTGCGCCTTGTAGGCTGGGTCGAAGTCCTTCGCCAGGCGCACCCGCCTACCGGGGGTGACGCGGAAGGGCGCGATGAACTTCGCGATGTTGCGGAAGGTGGTGTCGGCCACGCTGCGCCTCCTCGCTCGATAGTTCGCCGACGATCATGGCAGCCGGGGGCGGGGCGGGCAACGCCCCGCCCCACCGGCCGAGCTCTGCTCGACATCCACGACCTTGAACCGCCCGTCGCGCCGTCAGATGCCGCCGCGGCCCGGCGCGCGCCGGGCCACCCGGCGCCGGTGACGCAGCAGCAGCAGTATGATCTGGCCGGCGGCGAGCGACAGGCCGATCGTCACGACGAGCAGCAGCCACAGCGGCCACGAGAAGCTCCAGAACAGCCACGTCAGCTTGACCGACCTCCGGTTCTGGATGATGAACGCCAGCACGGCGAGAGCGATCACGCCGACGATCGCCGGCACTACGAAGCGTGTTGGCGAGACGGGCCGGCCGGGGCCGGCCGGTGGTGTCATCTGACCGACCTCCCTATGGAGTTTGTCGCGGCGACCAGCCCGCCGGCCGGTGCGACCACGCCGTAAGCCACGCCGGCAGCACGGCCAGCAGCGCGCGCATGATCTCGAGGCTGCGCCGCTCGAACTCGGCGTAGTCGTCGTAGACCTCGCCGCCGGCCGGATCGACGAGATCGCTGACCGCCCGCAGGATGAGGCACGGCATGCTGTTGCGCGCGGCGGTCCAGGCGATGGCGCCCGATTCCCAGTCGGCGGCGACCGCGCCGTACTTCTCGCGCAGCCGGCCGATCTGCGACGGCACGATGTCGCTGTCGGCCGAAACCAGGCGGACGCGGCGCACAGGCGACGGATAGGCTGCTGGAGGCTCCCCCTCCGGGCCGTCCAGCCAGGACAGGTCGATCGTCGTGGCGCGCTCGGCGATGGCCTCGTCGGCGTCGGTCATCTGCTCGACGATGTCGTAGACGAGCGTCCGCTCGGCGAGCAGCACCTCACCGCGCTCGACCTCGCCGGCCAGACCGCCGCAGGTGCCGAGATTGACGAGCAGCTGCGGCGCGAAGCGGTCGATCGCGTACTGGGTCGAGGCGGCCGCCGCGATCTTGCCCCAGCCGCCGTACACGAAGGCGGTGGCCGGGCCGGCCGTGGTTTCGGGCATCGCGAACCAGTCACCGAACGGCGAGCGCCGTCTCGGGGGCTCGGGCAGGAGCTTGTCCAGCGCCCGCCACTCGCTCGTGGCGCAGACCAGCACGACGACCTGCGGGCCGGCGGCGGGCGGGGCGGCGTGGCGCAGGTCGACCGCTTGCGATGCGAAGTCGTGCGTTGGACGTCCGGGCACTCGTCTCCTCGTCACCCTGGTGGCCGACGGCAGGTGAGCCTCACCGGGCATCATATCGCGCGCCGCCCGCTCGCCCTCCGCGCGCCCTTCGCCGCGCAGCCCGACAAGACCCGGGCGGATCGGCGAACCGTCCCAACGGGGTATGATCCCGGGCGCCATGAACGACGCGATCGACAACACGATGGCCGGGACCGACGCGCTCGACAACACGCCGTTCGCGGGCGGCGCGGCCGACGACGCGCCGACCGGACCCGCCTCCCTTTCGCACGACCGCAGCGATGTCGCCCGGCGATCCCGACGCGGCGGAGGCCGACGCCACCATGTCGTCGTGGTCGGCGGCGGCTTCGGCGGGATGTACGCCGCCAAGGACCTGGCCGGCGCGCCGGTCGACGTCACGCTCATCGACCGCGTGAACCATCACCTCTTTCAGCCCCTGCTGTACCAGGTGGCCACCGGCATTCTCGACGAAGGCTCGGTGGCGCCGGCGCTGCGCGGCGTGCTGCGCGGCCAGGCCAACGTCGAGGTGCTGCTCGCCGAGGTCACCGGCTTCGATCTCGAGGCCCGCACGGTCCGCGCGCTGGCCCCCGACGAACGGCCTCTGGCGATCGGCTACGACACGCTGGTCGTGGCGACCGGCGTGCAGACCGACTACTTCGGCCACGACGACTGGGCGGAAGCGGCCCCCGGGCTCAAGTCGCTCGAGGACGCGCGCTGGCTGCGCAGTCACATCCTCGGCGCCTTCGAGATGGCCGAGCTCGCCGACGACCCCGCCGAACGCCGCGCCTGGCTCACCTTCGTGGTCGTCGGGGCCGGACCGACAGGGGTCGAGCTCACCGGCGAGATCGCCACCCTCGCCCACCGCGTCCTGCCCAGGGACTTTCGCCACGTCGCCACGCGCGAGGCGCAGGTGATCCTGATGGACGCGGTTCCCACGATCCTGCCGCGGTTTCCCGAGTCGCTGCGCCGCAGGGCGGCCGCCGATCTGCGAGCGCTCGGTGTCGAGGTGCGGACGAACACGCTCGCTGTCGACATCGACGTCGCCGGCATGACCGTGCGGCGCAGCGACCACACCGGCGCGGGGACGGAACCCGACGAGCGGCTGGCGGCGCGCACGATCATCTGGGCGGCCGGAGTGCGGGCGGCGCCGGCGGCCGACGCCCTGGCGTCGGCCGCCGGCGCCGCCCGCGACCGCCTCGGCCGCCTGCTTGTCGAACCGAACCTGAGCCTGCCCGGCCATCCCGAGGTGTTCGCCGTCGGCGACATGATCGCCGTCGGAGACCTGCCGGGCATCGCGCCGGTCGCCATGCAGGAGGGCCGGTTCGTCGCGAGCTTGATCGAAGCTCGCGTGACCGGCCGGCCCCTACCGCCGGCGTTTCGCTACCACGACAAGGGCACCATGGCCACCGTCGGTCCGCGACGGGCGATCGTCGACGTCTACGGCCTGCGCGTCGGCGGCTTTCCCGGCTCGGTGATGTGGGCGTTCATCCACCTCTACTACCTGATCGGCTGGGGCAACCGCTGGGTCACCCTGCTGCGCTGGCTGCTGCAGATGACGACCCGCAACCGCAGCAACCGGCTGGTGGACGTGGAGCACGCGGCGAGCTGGCGCGAGCTGCGCCGCCGCGGCGAGGCGGCCACGCCGGGGCTCTGGGCGAAGATGCGCGGCAAGCGGGCCGACCCGGGCTGAACGGTCAGCCAGCGCTGACGCCGCGCTCGCCGCCGCCCGCGCCGCCGCCCGCGCCGCCGCCCGCGGGGCCGCCCTCGCCGCCGCCCGTGTAGCGCGCCGCCAGCCGGCCGGTCCGGTTGCCGCCGGCGAGCGTCGCCTGCTGAAGCTCGCGGAGCTGATCGAAGATCGCCGGCGCGTCGTCGGACCCCGGCACGCACACGACCTCGCCCAGCGCCAGTCCGGCGACGATCGCCCGCGCGCAGTCTGCGGAGCTCATGAGCGGCGGCGCCCCGGGTCGCCCGGCGAGCGGCCCCGCGCCGTGGAACTCGCTCTCGACCATGCCCGGCAGGCAGACCATCGCCCGCACCCCCGTGCCCTCGAGCTCGGCGGCCAGCGACTGGATGAACACGAGCTGGAACGATTTGGCCCCCGCATAGGTGGCCCGAGCGGCCATGCCGATCCGCAGCGGCCCGCCGAGCGAGAGCAGCGAGGAGACGTTGACCACCGCGCCGGCGCTGCGCGCGATCATGCCTGGCAGCGCCGCCCGGATGAGCGTGACCGGTGTGGTGACGTGGATGGCGATGGAGCGCCGCACGACGTCGGGATCGATCTCGGCGAAGGATCCGTACCCCGCGAAACCGGCGTTGTTGACCAGCAGCGACAGGCGCGGCTCGGCGGCCACGCGATCGGCGAGCCGGGCCACGTCGGCGTTCTCCGTCAGGTCGGCGACGACGACCTCCACCTGAGCGCCGGTGTCGGAGCCGAGCGCCGCCGCGACCGCCTCGAGGCGCTCGCGGCGGCGCGCGACAACGATCAGATCGTGTCCGTCGCGCGCCAGCAGACCCGCCAGCGCGCGGCCGATGCCCGACGAGGCGCCCGTGACCAGGGCGAGTGGACGTGATGTGGGCATGAGGCGCCTCCGAGGTTGGACTTGCGTGGCCTGCGGCCGGCGCGCGGTCGCCGGCGCAGACAGTCTACCCGGGAGCGGAGGTGTCGCGCTCCCGTGACTCGTCCGCTCCGGCCGGCGGAGGGGCCGCGCCCGGCGCCGCGGCCGCGGCCGTCGCAGCCGCGTCGTTCTTCGGCCCGAAGGCGTGCACGGCCTCGTCGACCGTCAGAAAGACGTGATCGGCGCCGATGTGACGGACCAGTCCGGCACGGGCCGTGTCGCGTGGCGCGTCGCCCGTCGCCCTGGCGACGGCGAAGTCGATGCCGCGCTGGTGCAGCTCGTGGACGACCTGCAGCAGCATCCGCCCGCCGGTGTAGTCGACGTCTTCTATGCCGGACGAGTCGAGCACGAAGAGGCTCGGCGGCGGCGCAGCCGCCGCCACGAGCTCGCGCACCCGGTCGCGAAAGTGGGTGGCGTTGGCGAAGTACAGCGGCGCGTCGATCCGGTAGGCCACGACGCCGGGCACGAGCTCAGCGTCGGGATTCTCGCTACGGGACCACCACACGGTCGTGCCGCGCACCCGGCCGAGCAATGCGTCGCGCGGCCGGGCGCTGCGCCAGGTGCGGTAGAGGATGGAGAGCATGATGGCCAGCAGGATCCCGGGACCGACCCCGAAGAACACCACGGTGCCCAGGGTGGCCACAGCCACCCCGAACTCGACCTTGTCGAAGCCGTAGATGGCGTGCAGGTCGTGCACGCGAAAGATGCGCAGGGCGACGTAGATGAGGACCGCGCCCAGCGTGGCATACGGCAGGTCGGTGAGCAGGCCGGCGGCGGCCACGATGAGCACGACGACGATCGCCGCGGCGGCCAGGCCCGGCACCTGGGAGCGACCGCCCGACGAGGTCACGACCGCGCTGCGCGGCGGGCTCGCGTTGACCGCGAAGCCGCCGACGAAGGCCGCCAGCGCGCTGCCGGCGCCCACGCCGATGAAGTCGCGGTCGACGTCGGTCTCAAAACCGCCCAGCTCGGCGAACGAGCGCGTCGTCGCCGAGGTCTGGGTGATCACGATGAGGGCCACCGCCAGGGCGCTGGGCAGCAGGCGCCAGACCAGATGGGCAGACAGCGGCGGCGCCTGCAGCGCCGGCAGGCCGGCGGGTAGCGCACCCAGCGTGGCGACGCCCCTGGCGGCCAGATCGAACGCCGCCGAGGCGGCCAGCGACAGGATCACGGCGATGAGCGCGCCGGGCAGGCGGCGGCTGACGCGCTCGGCGGCGACGATGACGACGAAGACCGCGACGGCGACGGCCAGCGCGTACAGGTTGGTGTCGCTGAGGTGTCGCCCGACCCCGACGAGCTTCTGCAGCGCGTTGCCCGACGTGGCCGGCAGGCCCAGCACATCGGGCAGCTGACCGACGACGATCGTGACCGCGATGCCGGCGAGAAACCCGGTGACGACCGGCACTGAGAGAAAGTCGGCGATCCACCCCATGCGCGCCACGCCGACCACCACGATCAGGGCTCCGACGAGCAGCGAGAGCAGCGCCATATCGCCGCCGTACCTGGCGGAGCCCGCGCCGGCGACCGCCGCCACCGCGACCGCGAGCATGGGCGCGATCGTGGAGTCGGCGCCGACCGACATGGTGCGGTTCGCACCGAGCAAGGCGAACATGACCACGGCCGCCAGAAAGGCGTAGAGGCCGGCGACCACCGGCATGCCGGCGAGGTGGGCCGTGGCCAGCTGCTCGGGGATGGCGATGGCGACCAGCGTGACGCCCGCCACCAGGTCGAGCGGCAGGTAGGACGACCGGTACCCGGCAAGCCACGGCAGGGCGGCGGGGCGGCGGGGCCGCCTGGGCGGCCCCGCCGCCCCGCCGCCGTGTTCGGGCTCGCCGTTGTGCACAGGCGCCATCATGACTATGGCCTTTCGCCGTTAGCCCCCTGCTACCCTTGGCGCGACGAGACCAGCGGCCGCCGCGCAGTCCCCGACCGCACCGACCAAGGAGGCTCCCCACATGACCATCGTCGGGAAGCGCGAGACCGGGACGGTCGCCGCACGCCGGGCCCTCGGCCGCGAGGCGCGCAAGGCGGCGCCGCGGGCCTCGCACGGTTCATGGGCTCCGAGCCCCGAGCGCCCCGACCCGATCGCTCTGCTGCGCGCCCAGGACGACGACCGCATGGCCGACCTGGTGCCGATCCGCTGGGGCCGCATGTCGGCCTCGCCGTTTGCCTTCTACCGCGGCTCGGCGGCCCTCATGGCCGCCGATCTGGCGCCCCTGGCGCGCACCGGCCTGTCGGCGCAGCTCTGCGGCGACGCCCACCTGGCGAACTTCGGCCTGTACGGCTCGCCCGAGCGCGAGCTGCTCTTCGACGTCAACGACTTCGACGAGACCCTGCCGGGACCGTTCGAGTGGGACTTGAAGCGTCTGGCCGCGAGCTTCGTGCTGGCCAGCCGCAACAACGGCTTCGGCGAGGACGTGGCCCGCGAGACGGCCCTGGCCGCGGTGCGCTCCTACCGCGAGCACATGACCGCCTACTCAGAGATGAACGAGCTCGACGTGTGGTACTCGCACATCGTGGCCGACGAGCTGCTTCAGATGGTGCGCTCGAGCCGCGCCGCCGACACGGCCACGAAGGTGGCGGGCAAGGCCGGCATGAAGCTGGTCGAGAAGACCTTCGCCAAAGCGCGCCGCCGCGACAGCCTGCAGGCGGCCGGCAAGCTCACCGAAGTGGTCGACGGCTCGCGGCGCATCGTCGACCAGCCGCCGCTGGTCATGCACCTCAATGAGCTCGACGAGAACGAGGCGATCGGCGGCCTCTTTGCCCAGTACAAGACGACCCTCGAAGACGACCGCCGCGAACTGCTCGAGCGCTTCGCGGCCGTCGATGTGGCCCGCAAAGTGGTCGGCGTGGGCAGCGTGGGCACGCGCTGCCTCATCGTCTTGCTGCTCGGCCGCGACTCCGACGATCCCCTCTTCTTGCAGGTCAAGGAGGCCGGGCCCTCGGTGCTCGAGCCCTACCTGGGCCGCAGCCGCTTCGTCCACGCCGGCCACCGCGTCGTGGCCGGCCAGCGCCTCATGCAAACGGCGAGCGACATCTTCCTGGGCTGGATGACCGGCAAGCCGGCCGGCCGCCAGTTCTACTGGCGTCAGCTGCGCGACATGAAGGGTTCGATCGAAACCGAGGTCCTGAAGGCGCCGGGTCTGGAGATCCTCGCCGCCCTTTGCGGCTGGACGCTGGCCCGCGGCCACGCCCGCTCCGGTCACCGCATCGCCATCGCCTCGTACCTGGGCGTGAGCGACCGCTTCGACCAGGCCGTGGCCGACTTCGCCCAGACCTACGCCAACCAGGCCGAGCGCGACCACGCCGCCCTGCTCAAGGCGATCAAGGCCGGCAAGATCGCCGTCGAGACCGGGATCTGAGCGTCACGCCGGGGCGGCGCCCCGGTCTGCCCGTCAGACCGGGGCGCCGCCGTCGGGCGGCAGAGGCGCGAGAGCGTGGTGCGACGCCGCGCTCCAGCTTGCGCCGCCGGCCGCTATCATCACCGCCACGATCGCCGTGACGTCGAGGCCGCTCAGGGTCTGGCCGACGAGCACGAACCCGGTGAGCGCCGCGATCGCCGGCTCGAGGCTGAGCAGCACGCTGTAGGTGGCGGCGCGCACCAGCCGCAGGGCGACGAGCTCAACGAAGTAGGGCGCCGCCGACGACAGGAGCGCGACGAGCGCGCCCAGCGCGACCGCCGACGGATGCTGGCCGAGGCGCGGGGCGAACAGCAGGGCGACCGGGGTCAGCAGGATCGCCGAGCCGGTCACCATGAGCGTCGTCACGTGCAGCGGTTCGAGCGTGCTGACGGCGCGCCTGCCGAGCACCAGGTAGAGGGCCCAGAACAGACCGGCCGAAAGCGAGAGCGCCAGGCCGCCGGGTCCGATCGAGCCGCGCGGTCCGATGAGCGCCGCGATGCCGCCCGCCGCCAGGGCGACCCACACGAAGTCGATCGGCCGCCGCGAGCCGGCCACGGCCACCACCAGCGGGCCGGCGAACTCGATCGCCACCACGATGCCCAGCGGCGCCACCGAGATGGCGCCGTAGAAGCTCAGGTTCATGCCGAGCAGACTGAGCGCCAGCAGCGCCACGGTGGCGCGCTGCTCGCGCGGCGGCAGGCGCAGCGAGCGCGGCCGCACGGCGATCAGGATGAGCGCGGCGAGTCCCGTACGCAGCCAGAGCGCGTCGACGATCCCGACCGATCCGATGACCTTCGTGGCCAGCGCCGAGCCGCTCTGCATCGAGAAGGCGATCGCCACGACGAGCAGCGGCGCCAGCATCGGACCACGTGCGCGCGGCGGCGCGGGCGGCGCGGGCCGCGCGGCGGACCCGCGCCCGCGCTCCGATGCCCCACGAGCGCTCATCGATCGTCAGGCGTGCTCGGTGCCGGCGAGCGCGAGCCACACCCACAGGGCGCCGCCCAGGCAGAGCGCGGCGGCGGCGGCGAAGAGCACCGGAGCGCCGAGGCGCGCAAAGACGAAGCCGCCGATCGACGGGCCGACGATCGCGCCGATGCTCCAGCCGAAGGTCTGCGTCACGGCTTGACCGGTCGACAGCAGGCGCCGCGGCACGAGGCGTCCGACGATCACCACGACACCGACGTAGCTGAGCGCGAAGGCCACACCGTCGCCGGTGGCCACGAGCGCCAGCGCAAGCGGCGAGTGCAGGAACGACCAGCACAGGAACACGAGAGCGTAGGTCAGCGCACCGGCCACGAACATGGACCGCAGGCCGAAGCGCCGGCCCAGGCCGCCGCTCCAGCGCATCACCGGGATCTCGATCAGCGCGGCAAGGCCGGCGGCCAGGCCGACGAGGAACGGCCCGCCCCCGGTGCCCACGATCCGCAGGCTCACGAAGGCCAGCGCCGCGTAGCCGCCGACGCTCACGATCACCATGCCGACCACGAACGAGGCGAGCCCGGGCGACTCCCGGAACACGTCGCCCAGGGCGCCGAAGCGCGACTCGGAACGCACCGGCGCCGGCGCACCGGGCGGCAGGCGCAGCGTCCACAGGCCAAAGGCGATCGTGCCGGCGGCGTAGAGCGGCAGGACCGGGGCGAGGCCGACGACCTGGTACAGGGCGCCGAAGCCGACGACCGCGACACCCCAGCCGAGGCTCGCCCACAGCCTGATGCGGCCGTACTCGCTGATGCGCTCCTCGCCCAGATAGGCGACGGCGAGCGCGTCCGACAGCGGCGCCCCCGGCGACGAGCACATCGACATGAGCACCGCCACGAGCAGGATCGCCCAGAACGCCGAGCCGCTGACGGCGAGCGCCAGCGCGAACAGCGCGGTCGCCGCCGACGACACGACAAGGACCCGGGCCGCGCCCAGCCGGGTGTCGGCCAGGTGGCTCCACAACGGCGCCGTCGAGGCCCCCACAGCGGCCGTCACGGCGAACACGAGGCCGATGCTCTGCGGCGTCAGGCCGCGGTCGCGCAGGAGCAGCGCGAAGAACGGGATGAACGCCGAGCCGCCGGCGCCGGCGATCAGAAAGAGCGTCCGCAACGACCACAGGCCGCCGAGGTCGGGCTTGACCCGGCGACGCCGACCGCCGAGGTCGGGCTTGACCCGACGACGCCGACCGCCACAACGGGGGCGCGCAGCCGGTTCGTCGCTCCCCTGATCGGCCTTGCGGGCTCCGTCGGCTCTGTCGGCCTGGCCGGCCTCACCGGCCTTGGCGGCCGTGGCGGTCTCGTCGGTCTCGTCGGCCCTACCGGCCTGATCTGCGTTGTCGGCCTTGTCGGCCTCGCCGTGTTGTGCGGCCCGGTCGCCCATAGGCTCGCATCCTAGCAGCTGGGTCACGGTCGACGGCGGCTCGCGGCCACAAGCGGCGCGAGGCCTCGCGAGACGGCGGCGGCGAGGCGTTCGAACTCGAACGCCTCGCCGCCGCCGTCACCGGGCAATGCGCGCGGGTTGTGCGACCGGTCAGTCTACCGGCGTGGCCTGGCGCGCCGGTCGCTCACCGCGTAGACCGCACCGGCGTCGAGCACCGGGATCAGGAATCCGTCGCCGCCGCCGCGCGCGTCGTCGAGGGAGCGGTCGAGCGCGTACCGGAGCGCCGGCGTCGGCTCGACCAGCCACCGATAGGTGTTCTCGAGGCCGCTGCCGACCGGCTGCGGCCCATGGACCGTCTCGCACCACGTGTCGCCGTCGTCGAGCAGCAGGTAGCGACGGCGGTGGGCGTGCGGCTCGGGATCGTCGATCAGCCAGGCCGAACGGGGGATGTCCTCGAAGGCCACCGTGCGATTGGGCGCGAGACCCAGCGAACGCATGGCCGCGAGATACTGGCGCACCAGCCTCTTGAGATGGACTCTCGTCGCACCTTCTCTTGTCATGGCGTCCAAGAGAACTCCTGTCGCGGTCCGACCGTGTCGCAGGACCCGCCCGTTGGCCGTGAAGTGCGATGCGCGCGCCTGCGCCACCGCGTCTCTCCAATCTCAGTTTACACAAGAGAGCGTCCGGCTAGACACCCCGGTGGACGCGACGCCGGCCATTTGCGCGATACTGTCGTCATGCGCACCGGCTCGTCACGCTGGACACGGCTCGTCGTCGTCGCGATCTACGCGGCGGCGATGGCGGTCGCCGAAGCGATCGTCGTCTCCTACCTGCGCAGACTGTTCGCGCTGCAGTACTCCGCCGTCTTTGCGCCGGGTCGCTTCGTCTTTCCCCACGCCTACCTGCGACACGAACAGATCCGCGAAGCCGCCACGATCGTCATGCTTCTGGCCGTGGCCTTCCTGGCCGGCCGCGGCCTGCTGCAGAAGCTCGCCTACTTCCTGCTGGCGTTCGGCGTATGGGACATCGGCTACTACGTGGCTCTCAAGGTGATGCTCGGCTGGCCGGCGTCGCTGGGCACGCACGACGTGCTGTTCCTCATGCCCCATCAGTGGTGGGCGCCCGTCTGGCAGCCGCTGCTGGTCTCGAGCGCGTTCGTCGTCGCGGCGCCGCTGCTCCTGCTCCGGGCGCGACGGCGCTGACGTTCACGGACGGCACGACCCCGGAATCACACCAGTGGGGAGATTCTGAACCGAAACCTCGACCTGTACTCGAGGCCGACAGAAGCGCACGAACCCGCTCAGCGCTGTCCACGCCGCCGCCCCAGGCGCCGCCGGCCAGTCAGGCGCCACCCGGGCAGGCGCCGATACCCGAGGCGCGGGCCCGACGCGTGACGACGGCGTCTCGGCTGCGCGGCAGCGCCGCTTCACTTACACTGGTGACCTCGATCCCGCGCACTGCCGGGCTGATCCGGCGCAAGGAGCCGGCATGACGACGACGGCAGCGGCAGTCACAGCGACCACCAGACGACCGGCGGCGCTCGTCGCACTGATCGTCGTGCAGCTCTTTCAGGCGGTCGGCGCCCTGGGTGGCGGCGCGGCGCTGGTCGCTTCACCCAGAGGCGGCATCATCAAGGTGCCGCTCCGCGACTTGAACGGCTCGCCGTTCAGCGACTTTCTCATCCCCGGGATTATCCTGTTCGTCGTGCTCGGGGTCGGCCCCCTGGTGGTCGCCTGGGCGCTGATCCGTCGGCCGCCGTCCGCGACGCTCGAGGCCCTGAATCCGGTCCGTCACGAGTACTGGGGCTGGACGCTGTCGGGCGTGATCGGCGTGGGGCTCGTCATCTGGATCGCCGTGGAGGTCCTGATCATCCCGTTCACGTTCCTGCAGCCCTTCTACGCCGCCGTCGGCATCGTCATCGTCCTCCTGACGCTCGCGCCGTCGGTGCGCGCCTTCTACCGCCGGTAGCGGCGAATCGCCATGGCCCTGCGGATCTCCCACCGCCGGTTCTCCCCTGGCCGAACCCGGTCGCTCGAAGCGGCGGGGCTCGTCGCGGCTGCCGTCGTGGCGGTGGCGTTCCTCGTCTGGGGGGCCCACATGGGCCGGGCCGGCGAACCCGCCGGCGCCACGCTGTGGCCCGCGGGCGACGGCAGCCTCGTCGTGTGGAGGAGCGGCGCCGGGTCTCTCACGGCTCGCCTGACCGACGCCGCCGGGTTCTCGACCGACAGCGCGCTCGGCGCCGGAAGCGACGCGCGCCTGATCGCCGGCGAGCCGCGTCCCGTCGTCCTTCTGACCGTCCCCGGCGGCGGCCATCGCCTGGTCCGCTACGCACCCGCCACCGGCGCCTGGACGACGATCGCCGCCTCGCTCGACCCCGCCGACCTGACGACCGCCGCGCTGGCCCGCGGTCTGGCCTACCTGCCGGTGGGGACGGGGAGGCGGGCGGCGGTGATCGCCGTCGGTCCGGACGGCCGCACCGTCGCCCGCATCCCCCTCCCTGTCCTCGAGCCCGACCCGCACTCGCTCATGGCCCTGCCGGGCAGTGGAGCCGGCGCCGGCAAGGCGAGCCGCGGCCACGTCGCCGCGCTGCTCGTCGCCGATGGCGACGTGCTGGCGATCACCTCGACGCCGGCCGCAGCCGCGGTCACCGACCTGCGCACGAAGGCAAGCGTCTCACTGGCGGGCTACACTCAGATCGTGGCGGCGACCGTGGGCGGCGACGGCATCGTCTCCATCCTCGCCGGGCGCGCCGACCCGGCCTTCACGCTGCGCTTCCTGCGCGTCGACCCGCGCACGATGCGCGTCCTGTCGGCCTGGGACACGGGTGTCGCCGCGACCCGGGAGCCCGGCTCGGCGCTGCCCACGCGCTTCGGCGCCGTCTTCTACCTGCCCGGCGTACCCGACTCGCTCGACGCCTACTCAGGGACGAACATCTGGCTCGTCGACGGCAGCGGCGCTCGCCAGAACTCGGCCGTGTCGTCGGACGTCGGGCTGCGCATGGGACCGGGCCGCGGCGACAGCGTGCTGTTCTACGGCAAGCCCGCCGGCGGCGTCGTGACGCGCCTCGACACCGACGACGGTGCGCTGAGCCGGGCGGACGCCCGGCTCAGCGCACCGTCGGGCGCCACCGTCGTGCTGGCCGCCGACTAGCGTGCCCGCAGACGGGACGACCCGCGCCTGGACCTCTCGGGGAGTCTTCTCAGGCGCCACGGCCGAGCCGGCGCGCCTCGCGGGCGCGCAGCCGCCAGGCAAAGCCCGCGAGGCGCGCGGCGTCGATGGGGTCGCCGTCGTTGTACACGAAGAGCAGCGGAAAGTCGGCGCCGCGGCGGAGCTGTGCTTCGCTCACCAGCGCCGGGCCGCAGCCCCGCGGCGAGACTACGACGACGCCGTCGACGGGCTGCGTGTCCCAGGTCAGCAGTGAGCTGCCGATCGTGGGAATGGACTCACCGAACGGGTAGCCGTCGAACAGCGGCTCGCTGGCTCTCCAGACGTCGCCGACGTCGTGCCAGAACACCCAGGGTTCGTGGGGCCGCGCGACGCCCAGCAGCCGCTTGACCACGTAGCGCATGAACTTGAGGGTCGCCACGCGCTTCGCGCCGAGCCGGGTCGTGACGCCGTGGTCGCGGGCGTCGCGCAGGGCGAGCAGCTCGAAGATCTCGCCGAACGGCTCGAAGATGACGCGTAGACCCTCGTCGGCGAGCTTGCGCTGCAGCTCGTCGTTGCCCCACTCGTCGACGCGCAGGTAGATGTCGCCGCACAGAAAGACGGTGCGCAGATCGTCGCCGGGGCGCCCGCCACCGGAGAGCGCCGCGAACCCGCGCGCGGCCTCGGCGATGAGCGCCTCGCAGAGCGACAGCAGCGCGCGCGCATCGCTCAGTCCCTTGACCTTGCCGGTCAGCCGGGGCGCCGCCAGCAGCGCCTCGAGGCGGTCGGCGTAGGCGTGGTAGAGCGCGTCGGAGGCCCCGCGGCGCGGCTCGGTGGCGTAGTGGTAGAAGCGCATCATGTTGAGCAGGTCGGCGGCCACCGAGCCGACCCACACCACCGAGGTCAGCGACCAGTCCTCGAAGAGCAGCGTGAAGTCGGCCACCTCGACCGCGCCGTCGTAGCCGAGGCGCTCGAGCTGGATCTGCTGGGCCACCGGGAACAGGTTGGCCCGGCAGGCCTGAAAGCCGCGGCCGATGCTGACGAACACGACGCCGCCCTCGCCGATCGTGTCGCCGGCGCGCTCCAGGTAGTCGGCCAAGCGTGCCCCAGATGAGCTGGTAGGGCAGGCACTCCTTGCCCGAACAGCCTTGACGGGCCTTGTCCAGGGCGGCGGGCGAGGTGAGCCCGACGGAACGGGCGTCGAGGCCGGCGCCGCGCATGGCGGCGGCCGCGAAGCGGCCGCCGCTCCCGCCGATGTTGCCGAACAGGAAGGTGCGCTCGCGGTTGTTGCGCAGCGACACGGCGACCGGCCTCTCGCACCGCTCCAGGCGGTGCGGGTCGACGGGGCTGGGGGCGAGCGCTCCGGAGCCGCCGTCGGGCGCTGACGCGCCGCGAGCGCCGCCGGTCGCGGTCACGCCGGCTTTCGCGGCGGCGCGCGCCTCGCGATACCCCGAAACGGCGTACAGGAACGCCTGCACGCGGGTGACGTAGCCGGCGCTGCCGCCGTGGCCGTCGCTTTCGAGCACCGTGTGCGGGTAGTCGGAGAGCAGGTCGTCGAAGAGGTGCTCGACGAGCGAGTTCGGGCCGCAGCCGTAGGCGCAGAGCAGCAGCGGGAACACGTCGCCGGCCGCGGCGGCCGAGAGCGCGGCGCGCAGGGTCTCGCCGGCGCCCGCCCAGTGGACGCAGCGCAGCGCCGGCGCCGCCTCGCCGACCGGGAAACAGTCGAGCGGCAGCGGCACGGCGCCGTTGGCGGCGACGAGCTCGTGGATCCCCGAGTTGATCACCTCGTCGTGGACGACGTGGACCTCGCCCACGACGAGCACGACCGGCACGCCTTGGGCGCGCGCGAACTCGAGCGCCCGCGCGCCGATCTCGCCCAGGCCGCGCTCGTAGCGCTCCCAGACGGCGCACGCCGCGGTCTGGGCGGCGGCCACGGCCGCCGGCTTGCGGACGCCGAGCATGAGCGCCGCCTCTTCGAGCTCGCGCAGCGCGTCGGGTCCGGCGAATCCGTCGGCCTTCGTGGCAAAGAAGACCGGCCGCACCACCGGCGGCGCCGACGGGTCCGAGGCCAGGGCATGGTCGAGCATCTGCGGCGTGCCCTGGGCGATCGGACAGGTGTACGTGCCGGCGGCGCCGTGCGACGGCAGGTTGATGAACGCCGGCGCGAAGAGCGCATCGAGCGGCGCGGCGTCCGGCGCGGCGTCCGGCAGCTGGGTGAGGCCGTGGGCGATCTTGACCGGCGCGCAGGCGCCGGGCGCCGCGCAGCGCCGGTCGCCGAGGGCCAGCGTCTCGACCGTCGGTCGCAGCACCTCGACCTCGGCGCCCAGGGCCGCCAGGAAGGCGGCGAAGAAGGGCAGCGTGTCGATCAGGTAATGAGCCTGCGGCAGGCCGATGCGGCGGCCGGCCAGCGGGCCGGCCGATGCGGCGGCCCGCGCCGTCCCCCCCAGCAGCCCGGCCAGCAGCTCGTCGCGCTCGCGGTACGGGTTGGGCGCGTCCTTGGCCAGCTTGGCGCCCACCTCGGAGCGCTCGTCGTACTTGGGGCAGTTGCCGCCGCTCACGATGCGGCGGCGCTCGCCGGCCACTTCGACGATCGCGGTCTCGAGCCGGCACAGGTTGGCGCAGCGCCGGTCGCCGCAGCGGCCGCTCTTGCGCTCCACGACGCGGGCCGACGCGAAGACGTCGAGGTCGATCGGTGAGTCACCGACCGCGGCGTCGGGCGCCGGTCTCCCGGCGCGCGCCGCTTCGGTGGCGAGCAGGGCGATCCCCAGCGCCCCCATGGCGCCCGGGTTCGGCGGCACCACGACCTCGCGCCCGGTGACCGCCGCCAGGGTGCGCGCCAGCGAGGGGTTGCTGGCCGGTTTGCCCTGGAAGAAGACGCGATCTTGAAAGCGGCGGTCGCCCATCACGCGGCCGATGTAGTTCTTGATCACCGAGTACTGCAGCCCGGCGAAGATGTCGCTGCGGCTGAAGCCGTCGGCCAGCGCCTCGGCGGCGACGTCGGAGACGAACACGGTGCAGGTCTGGCCCAGGTCGGGCGGGCTCTGGGAGCGCGCCGCCAGGACGCCGAACCCGGCGATGTCGTCGAGCCCGTGCGCCAGCGCCTGCTCTTCGAGGAACGAGCCCGTCCCGGCGCTGCAGACGCGGTTCATGTCGGACTCCAGCACGCGCCCGTCGCGCACGTTCACGAACTTGGCGTCCTGGCCGCCGATCTCGACGATCGACAGGCTGCGGCCGCCCTCCGAGTCGAAGCGCACGGCCGCCGCGGCGTGCGCCACGATCTCGTTCAACACCGTCAGACGCGCGGCGAGCCCGGGGTAGGCGGCGCGCATCACCGTCGCCACGGCATCGCGACCCGAGCCGGTCAGGCCGACCGCGACCACGCGGTCGCGCGGCCGCGCCGCGCGCAGGTCGGAGACGAGGCGCTTGGCCGCCTCGACCGGGTTGCCGTCGGTGCGCCGGTACACGTCGGCCAGCACGGCGCCGGAGAGGGGCTCGACCAGCACGCCCTTCGAGCCCGTCGAGCCCAGGTCGAGACCGAGCACGACCGACGCCGCGGCGCGGGACTTCGGTTCGGCCGGCGCGCGCCGGCGCGGCGGCGGCGCGAGCCGTCCGCGCCGACGTGGTCGCCGTCGCCGTCGACGGCGAGCTGCACGACCGACCCCGGTCCGTCGGCCGCCGGCGCCAGCGCCCGCACGCGGCCGCGGCGTTCGACCACCATCGTCTCGGGACGCTCCGGCCACTCGAGCCCGCTCCAGTCGCGAGCGGCGGCGATCCGCAACGCGCCGAGCGCCTCGAACACGCCGGCCTCGGCCGGCACCTCGACGGGCTCCGACACCAGCGCGCGAAAGGCCTCGACCAGCGGCCCGATCAGCGCCCCGTGACCGACGAGCACCACCGGACCATCGACCTTGGCGCGGTCGTACAGGGCGTGCACGTTGCGCGCCACGCTTTCGAACAGCCCGCGAAACAGGCGGCCGTGGTCCTCGCCCTGGTTGGCGAAGTGCGTCAGCTCGCTCTTGGCAAAGACGGCGCAGCGCGACGTGACGCTGATGCCGCGGTCGGCGGCCGCCGCGAGCGAGACGGCCTCGTCGAGGCCGCAGCCCAGACGTCCGCAGAGCCCCTCGACGGTCTCGCCGGTGCCGGCCGAGCAGCGCTCGTTGGTTTCGTAGCCGATCCGTCCGGCGGCGTCGCGCGTGAGCACCGAGTAGCCGCTGCCGCCGATGCGCACCACGTTGAGGGCGCCCTCGTCGCCGTAGAGCGTGCGGACCGCCCACTCCTGGGCGATCTCCTCGGGGATGCCGGCGAGCGCGGGCGTCGTCAGGCGGTCGCCGAAGGCGCCCGCCGCCACGACGCCCGCGACCCGCGCCGGCCCGAGCGAGCGGTACAGCGAGAAGAACGGCGCCAGCGGTTCGCCGAGGTGGCGCACGGCGCTGGTCCCCTCGACGGTGAGCGACCCGTCGTCGCCGGTCCGGCCCCACGCCAGCGAGGTCGTGACCTTGCCGGCGTCGACGCCGATCAGACGGCGCGCGCCATCGTCGCCGACGCCGGGGGTGAGTGCGGAAGGCCCGTGCATGCCGTACAGCATACGACATGGACATCGGGAGCCGTGGCCGCACGACCGACGCGCCGGCGTTCTCGCTCCTACGCCAGCCCGAGGCGCGCCAGCTCGTCCTCGTTGAAGCCGAAGTAGTGCGCCGTCTCGTGGAGCACGGTGACCCGGATCTGCCGCCTGAGCTCGCGCTCGTCGGCGCTGGCCCGCTCGATGTTGCGCGCGAAGAGGTGGATGGTGTCGGGATAGCCCGGGCCGAGGGTCGACTGGCGAGGCATCGACAGGCCGTGAAAGAGCCCCAGGATGCGCGGGTCGGTGCCGTCGCGCACCATCTCCTCGGAGGGGCGGTCGTCGGCGATCAGCGGCACGTTGCGCAGACGCTCGAGCACCTCGGGCGGCAGCTCGTCGAGGGCGTCCTGGACGACGCGCGCGAACTCGGCCGCGCCGAGTCCGCGCGCGTCGTCGTCGCCCTCGACGTCGAGCCGCCGCGCCTCGAGCCACTCGGCGACCATGCCGCCGCGGTCGCCCATGTCCTCGCAGGCCACACCCAGCAGATGATGAAGGTCGGCGCGGTCGTCGAGGTCGGCCACGCCGCGCGCGAGCAGCGGCCGCAGCAGGCCGGCGACCTTGTCGGCGGCGCCCGCCTCGAGCAGGTCCCAGGCGCGTTCGATGGCTCGATCGATCTCGGCAGGCGATGGCGCAGACACCGCAGGCAGGCCCCTAGCGGACGGCCGCGGCGTCCCCGCGCCGCAACGAGCTCGCTCTGTCTGCTCTCATGGCTTGTCTTTCCGTGGTCGCCCGGTTCTCGCGCGTGGTGTCGCCTCGCACCCATGGGCACGTGGGTTGCCGTCGTGAGGCACGAGCAAACCGTTGCCCGGGGAGTCGGCCGGGTGGCCGGGCCCACCGCTGCCCGGGCGAGGGCGGCCGCGGGACCGGGCTCCGCGCCGCGCGGCGGGAGTCAGGCCGGCGCGGGAGCATCCGCGGACAGGCCGATCACGGCGCTCGTGGCGCGGTCGAAGAAGTGCATCGTGTCGATCTCGACGGCCAGCCGGTAGAGGTCGCCGGCCCGGCAGGCGCAGTGGTAGTCGACCTGGGCGGTGCAGATCGTCTGGCTGGCGCCGGCCAGCAGCGGCGCCTGCGTCGCGTCGGCGGCGGCCGACTTGCCCGTGTCGATCACGACCGGCGGCGCGTCGAGCGCGAAGATCAGGTTCTTCTCGGAGCCGAGCTCCTCGACCACGTCGACCTTCACGTCGATCGTCGGCCGCGACTCGTCGCGACGGAGCGCGGCGTCGGAGAAGTCCGACGGCCGGATGCCGATCACGATCGTCTGTCCCTCGAAGGCGTGCAGGTCGCGGGCGCGGGGCACCGGCAGCGAGAGACCGGCGAAGGAGACGCGGTCGCCCTCGACCCGCGCCTCGATCAGGTTCATCGAGGGTGAGCCCATGAAGGCCGCCACGAACAGGTTGACGGGGTGATGGTAGAGGTTCTGCGGTCTGTCGAGCTGCTGGATGACGCCATTGTTCATGACCGCCACGCGGTTGCCCAGCGTCATCGCTTCGACCTGGTCGTGGGTGACGTAGACGGTCGTCGTCTCGAGCCGGTCGCGCAGGTGGGCGAGCTCGGCGCGCATCTGCACGCGCAGCTTGGCGTCCAAGTTGGAGAGCGGCTCGTCCATGAGGAACGCCTGGGGTTCGCGGACCATCGCCCGGCCCATGGCGACGCGCTGGCGCTGGCCACCCGACAGCTGGGCCGGCTTGCGCGTGAGCAGCGGTTCGAGCTCGAGGATGCGCGCCACCTCGGCGACGCGCCGGTCGCGCTCGGCGCGGGGCGTGTGGCGCAGCTTCAGGCCGATGCCGAGGTTCTGCTGCACCGTCATGTGCGGGTAGAGGGCGTAGTTCTGGAAGACCATCGCCACGTCGCGGTCCTTGGGCGGCAGATCGGTGACGATGCGCTCGCCGATCATGACCTCGCCGGCGGTCACCTCTTCGAGGCCGGCGACGACGCGCAGCAGCGTCGATTTGCCGCAGCCCGACGGGCCCACGAGCACCATGAACTCGCCGTCGCCGATCTCCATGCTCACGTCGTCGACGGCCAGGACGTCCTTGTCGAAGGCCTTGCTCACGCTGTCCAGCACGATGCGCGCCACGTCACGCCTCCCGTCTAGAGGAATCGCTCGGCAGTCAGGGCGCCGCGGAGGCGGCCGGCGGCGGCCGCCTGACTCTCCAGCCGGTCGCAGGCCAGCAGCGCGGCGCCGACGATCGGCGGCACGTACAGCCGCGCCACGCGCGCCGCGGGCGCCACCGCGTGAACGCCGTCTTCGATGTGCGCCACAAAGCCGCCGTCGCCGCCGGCGAACACGCCGCCGCCGAGCACGACGTCGACGTCGCGGCGTGTGAGATGCAGCCGGCGCACGGCCGACGCGACCATGGCGACGAGCTCGTCGGCCTGCCGGTCGACGAGGCTCTGGGCGACGGCGTCGCCCTGCCCGGCGGCCGCGAACACGACCGGCGCGAGCTCGGCCGGAAAGTCGGAGACGCGGCCGGTCTGGATGCCCTGCAGCACGGCCGTCACGGTACGCAGGCCGAAGTGCCGCGGGACGAGCCGTTCGAGCAGGGTGCGCGGTCCGCGGCCGTCCCGGCCGCGGACCGCCGCACTCACGGCCTGCTGACCGAGCCAGCCGCCGCCGCCGCCGTCGCCCGAGACCTCGCCGAGCGCCGCGTAGCGCACGACGCGGCCGGTCGGTCCGACCGCCGAGCAGTTCATGCCGGCGCCGCAGACCACCCCCACGCCCCAGCTCCGGTCGGTGCCGGCGCGCAGCACCGCGAAGGTGTCGTTGCGCAGCAGCAGGTCGGCGGCCAGGCCCAGCGGCTTGAGGGCGCGCGCGATGCGGCGGTCGTCGACCGGCAGATCGGCGCCGCAGACGCACAGCACGGCGACGCGCGCCAGGGGCCGTAGCGACGGGTCGACGCCGGCTTCGCGACAGGCGCGCGCGACGGCGTCGAGCAGCGCCTCGATCGAACGCCCCTCGCTGCCCGGCGAGAACGGCGTGCCGCCGCCGCGCGCCGCGCCCAGCACGACGCCGTCGGCGCGCACCAGGGCGACGTCGACCTTGGAGTTGCCGCCGTCGACGGCGAGGATGTCGGGCGCCGCTCCGCTCACGGCAGCTCGTCGATCGTCACGAACTGCGCACCCGCGGCGCGCAGGTCCTCGATGATGAGGGGCAGGGCGCCCAGCGTGGCGTCGGGCCAGCTGTGGAGCAGCACACGGACGTCGCCATTGCTCTCGCGACAGCCCGCGACGACGGCCGCCACGATCTCGTCGGTGGTGCGGTCGGGCCGCCAGTCGCACGGGTCGACATCCCAGCCGACGTTGCGGTAGCCCAGGTCGGAAATGACGGCGAGCACGCGCTCGTCGTGCTGACCGTCGCCGTACGGGCAGCGAAACCACGGCCGCGTCGTGAGCACGCCGATGCGCGACGCGATCACTTCGTCGGCGCGCGTCAAGGTGTGGCGGATGCCGTCGTCGCTCATCAGGGTCAGCGGCACGTGGTGGTAGGTGTGGTTGCCGACGAGGTGGCCTTCGTCGGCGATGCGCCTGGCGAGCTGGGGATGAGACGACGCCCAGCGGCCCTGCACGAAGCACGTCGCGCGCACGCCCTCGCGAGCGAGCACGTCGAGCTGACGCCGCGGGTTGTCCCACCCGGCCGGCCGGCTGCGCTCCTCGGTGTCGATGGTCAGGGCGACACGCATGATCTCTCCTGTCGCGGAATCTATCAGGAAACTTTCCTAACGATTCACGTTGGGGCAATACTACCGTAAGATGGGCCACGGGCAAATCGCCGGCGAAAAGAGCCGGCCGGCGCGACACGACGGGCGGCCGGCGCGACACGACGGGCGGCCGGCCAGGCGCGGCAACAGCGGAGGGTGCAGATGGGCATCAAGGTCGCGGTCATCGGAGGCGGCAGCACCTACACGCCCGAGCTCGTCGAAGGCGTCGCGCTGCGCCGCGATGTGCTGCCGGTCGACGAGCTCGTGCTCCACGACATCGACCCCGCGCGCCTGGCCGTCGTCGGCGGACTCGCGCAGCGCATCCTGGCCCACCACGGCTTCGGCGGACGATTGACGACCACGACCGACCGGGCCGCGGCCGTGAGCGACGCCTCGTTCGTGCTCGTCCAGCTGCGCGTCGGCGGCATGGCGGCGCGCCTGCGCGACGAGACCATCCCCCTGCGGTTCGGCTGCATCGGCCAGGAGACGACCGGACCGGGCGGATTCGCCAAGGCGCTGCGCACCGTGCCGGTCGTGCTCGACATCGCCGCCGACACGCGGCGCCTGGGGGCGCCCGGCGCCTGGCTGCTCGACTTCACCAACCCGTCCGGCCTCGTCACGCAGGCGCTGCTCGACCATGGCTACCGCGCCATCGGTCTGTGCAACGTGCCGATCGGCTTTCAGCGCCACTTTGCCGCGCTGCTCGGCGTAGCGCCCGAACACGTGCAGCTCGAGCACGTCGGCCTCAACCACCTGTCGTGGGAGCGCAAGGTGACAGTCGACGGCACGGACCGCCTGCCCGAGCTCATCGAGCGCCACGCCGACGCCCTGGCCGCCGAGACCGAGCTGCCGGTCGACCTCATCCGGCTGCAGCGTGCCGTACCCTCGTACTACCTGCGCTACTACTACTTCGAGAAGCAGGTGCTCGAGGAGCTGCGCGGCGGCCGGCCCCGCGCCGAGGAGGTCATGGAGATCGAACGCGGCTTGCTCGAGATGTACGCCGACCCGGCCCTCGAGGTAAAGCCGAAGCTGCTCGAGGAGCGCGGCGGCGCGTTCTACTCCGAGGCGTCGGCGATGCTGATCGAGTCGCTGTACACCGACCGCGGCGACGTGCAGGTCGTCAACGTGCGCAACGAGGGCGCGATCCCGAACTTAGACGACGACGCCGTGGTCGAGGTGCCCTGCCGGATCGACGCGAGCGGTGCGACGCCGCTGCCGCTCGCGCCGCTCGCCCCCGAGATGCACGGCCTCGTCCAGCACGCCAAGGCCTACGAGCGACTCGCCGTCCAGGCGGCCGTCTCCGGCGACCGCCGTGTCGCTGCGCAGGCGCTCATGGCCAACCCCCTGGTTCGCCAGCACGATGTCGCGCAGCCCCTGCTCGACGCGTTGCTCGGGGCAAACCGCGAGTATCTGCCGCGGTTCTTCGGCGAAGGCGTGCCGGCCTAGCCAAAGCTCCGGGGTAAGCGCGCACCCCGGCACCCGCCGCCCAGCGTGCGGTTCAGCGAGCCGCGATCAGGGCGACCGCGGCCAAAGCCGCGAGCACCCCGACCAGCTGGTGGCGCGCCAGGCGCTCGCGCAACGCCAGGTAGGCCAGCACGACGGTGACGACCGGATACAGCGAGCCGAGCACCGCGACGATGCTGAGAAAGCCCTGCGTCGTGGCCAGCGCGAACAGGCCGTTTGCGCTCGTGTCGAGGATGCCGACGGCGACGATGCCGGGCAGGGCCGAGCGCCGCATGCCGATCCGCGGCCGCAGCGCCAGCAGGAAGACCGTGAAGAAGCAGGCCGACGAGATCCGCCCACCGAGCAGGGCCCACAGGGCATCGTGCTTGGCGGTCTCGTCGTAGCCGACGAGCATCAGACCGATGCCGACCGTCGCCACGAGCGCCAGCAGGATGGCGCGACGCTGCAGCGCCCGGTCGGGACCGCCGACGGGGGCGCCGGCGGCCGGCGAGCCGGCCCCCGAGACGCGCGGCCCTGGGTCGGGCGGCTCGATGGCCGGCTCGCCGGGGAGCGCCCCCGCCCCGATCATCTCGCCGCGCCGCGGACGCTCCATGGTGACCAGCAGCACTCCGGCGACCGCGAGCGCCACGCCGGCGAGCTGCAGCCCGCCCGGACGCTCCCCGCCGGCGAGCCCCCACAGAAAGGGAATGAGCGCGCTCGTGGCGGTGATGGGCGCCACAATGCTCATCGTGCCGATCGCCAGCGCCTTGTAGAAGGTCATGAGGGCGACGCTGCCGGCGATGCCGCCCAGCAGGACGGGCCACAGACCGGAGAAGCCTATCCAGGGCCGGCCCGCCAGCAGCATGACCAGGACGGCGCCGGCGAGCCCGACCGCCTGGCTGCCGACCACGACGGCCCACAGGGTGGCGCGGCGCGTGGTCAGGCCGCCGAGGAAGTCCCCCGAACCCCAGCAGAGCGACGCGGCGAGCGCGAGAGCCACGGCCAGCATGGCTGGAGACTATCAGAGGGCAGCCGCACGCCGGCCGAGCCGGCGCCGGACGGAGGCCCGGAAGGCGCAGCCGTCGGCGCGCCGCGGCGCGGCGCGCCGTACCGCTTGACTTGGCGGCGAGATGACGACTATGTTCCCTTCTATCAGGAAGGTTTCCTAACTATTGCCTGAGAGGAGGTCCGGGACGGCCGGCGACGGGACAGGCTCCGACACGACCTTCGCCGCGGGGCAGCCGCGGCTGCTGCGCGCCATCAACGAGCGCACCGTCCTCGAGCTGCTGCGCCGCACCGGCGCCATGTCGCGCACCTACATCGCCCGCCGCAGCGGCCTGTCCAAACCGACCGTCTCCCTGGCCCTCGAGCGCCTGGTCGAAGCCGGCCTCGCCCGCCAGACCGGCGAGGCCAGCGGCAACAAAGGCCCGAGCGCCAAGCTCTACGAGCTCAACCCCGGCTCCGGCTGGGTGGTCGGCATCGACGTCGGCCGCCGCTGGGTGCGGGCCGCCGTCGCCGACATCACCGGCGGCATCGTCGTGCGCCGCGACGAGCGCGCGCGAGCTCGCAGCTCGCGCGCGCTCGTCGCCCAGACCGGCGAGATCGCCCACCGGGTGGCCGCCGACGCCGGCATCGCCTGGAGCGCCGTGACCGCCGCCACCGTCGGCAGCCCCGGCGTGCTCGTGCCGTCGTCGGGGCTGCTTCACCAGGCGCCTAACCTGCCCGGATGGGGCTCGCGCGGCGTCGTCCAGGCGATCCGCGAGCGCCTCGGCACAGTGGTGAGCTTCGAAAACGACGTCAACCTCGCGGCCCTCGGCGAGCGCTCCAACGGTCTGGGTCGCGACGTCGCCGACTTCGTTCTGCTGTGGGTCGGCACGGGTGTCGGCCTGGGGATCGTGATCGGCGGTGAGCTCTACCGCGGCGCCGGCGGGGCCGCCGGCGAGATCGGCTACCTGCCGGTCGGCGAGGGTGACCCTCACGACCCCGCCAACCGGCGCCGCGGGCAGCTCGAAGAGGCGGCCGCCGCGAGCGGCGTCGTCGCCCACGCCCGACGGCTGGGTGTGCGGCCGCCGCTCACCCCCACTGCCATCTTCGCGGCGGCGCGGCGCGGCGACGACCTCGCCCGCGAGGTCGTCGCCGCCGAAGCGCGGCGCCTCGCCCTGGCGATCGCCGTGGTGGCGCCCGTCCTCGACCCGCAGCTCGTCATCCTCGCCGGCGGCATCGCCCGCAACAACGCCGACCTGCTGCTCGAGCCGCTGCGCCGCGAGCTGCACGCCGTCAGCCCGTTCGCGCCCCGCCTGGCCGTCTCCGAGCTGGGCGAAGAAGCCGTGCTCGACGGCGCGGTCGCGACCGCCCTGGCCACCGCCCAGGACAGGCTCTTCAGCCGTCACGAAGACCTCGAGCGCCTGCCGGACCGCCGCGCCGACGGCCGCGGCTGGCCCTCGACCGCCTCTGCGGAGGCGCGGCCGGCAGCGGCGCCCGTGCCCGACCCGTTCCCGCAGACCACACGCAAACACTCACGTCTGAATCAAGTCTGAAGCAAGCGACCTAGGGGGGTCACCATGAAACGACTCGCACTCCCACTCGTGATCCTGGCGGCGCTCGCCCTGGCTCTGGGCCTGGCCACCGGCGGCTGCGGCAGCTCGACGAGCAGCAGCTCGCAGCCGAGCCCCACGAGCACCAGCCACACGCCGGTCACGCTCACCGTCTGGCACCCGTGGACCGTGCCCGCCGAGAAGAAGGGCTTTCAGAACGCGGTCGCCGGGTTTCACCAGGAATACCCGTGGATCACGCTCCATATCGTGAGCTTCCCCGACTCGGATACGTTCGACCAGCAGGTCATCAAGGCGGTCGAGGCCGGCGGCGGGCCCGACGTCGCCATCACGTTCTCGCCCGACACAGTCGGTCAGTACGCCCACGACGGGCTGCTCATCGACCTCAACCCCTACCTGCAGCGCGACCACCTGTCGACCGGCACCTTCGCGCCGGCGTCGCTCACCTACTGCCAGTTCGAGGGCAAGCGCGTCGTGCTGCCCGTGCTCACCGACGCCTACGGCCTGTACTACAACAAGGACATGTTCGCCAAGGCCGGCATCAGCGGTCCGCCCACGACCATGAGCGAGCTCATGGCCGACGCCAAGAAGCTCACCGTGCGCAACCCCGACGGCTCGATCAAGATCGCCGGCTTCGTGCCGCTCATCACGCAGGAGCTCGACACGCCCGACCTGGCGCGCGCCTGGGGCGGCCAGTACTTCAACGCCCAGGGCCAGCCGCAGCTCGCCACCGACCCGGCCTGGGCGGCGGCCTTGACCTGGCAGAAGCAGCTCGTCGACTGGTACGGCTATACCAACATCCTCAAGTTCGCCAGCACCTACACGCCGCAGGAGTGGAACGCCAGCAACTCCTTCGAGACCGGCAAGGTTGCGATGGTGTTCGACGGCGAGTGGCGCACGGCGATGATCAAGGACGACGACTCCAAGGTGAACTACGGCACGGCGCCGTTCCCGGTGGCCGACACGCAGCCCACGCTGTATGGCTCGGGCAGGGTCGGCGGCACGGTCACCGGCATTCCCAAGACCTCGAAGAACCCCGACGACGCGTGGCTGCTCGTCAAGTACATGGCCACCAACACGAACTTCCTCGTCGCCCTGGCCAACGGCCTGGGCAACGTGCCGACGACCACCGCGGCGGCCGACTCGCCCGACCTCACGATCATGACGCCGCAGTTCAAGACCTTCGTCGCGGTCTGGAACAACCCCAAGTCGAGCTACACGCCGCCGATCACCGCGTCGGGCAGCGGCTACGCGAGCCTGCTCACGACCTTCGACCAGAAGTGGGTCGCCGGCAAGGTGCCGAACCTGCAGGCCGGCCTGGCCCAGGTCGACCAGCAGATCACCAACCAGCTCTCGCTCGGCCAGGCTCCGTGACGCCGGCTTGAGCGGGCTGATCCCCCAGCGCCCTGAGGCGGAGCGCCGCCGCGTGCGGCGGCGCTCCGCCCTGCGCAAGTACGGCGTGGTGCTGCTGCTGCTCTCGCCCTGGATCATCGGCTTCATCGTCTTTACCGGCGGGCCGATGGTCATCAGCCTGTTCTGGTCGTTCACCCACTACGACATGGCCAGCGCGCCGCGCTGGATCGGCCTCGAGAACTACAAGTTCATGTTCGGGATCGGCAAGATCAACGGCGTTCACCGGGCCGATCCGTACTACTGGCAGTCGGTCAAGAACACGCTCTTCATCATCGTCTTCGGGGTGCCGCTGCGGGTGCTGTTCGGGATGCTCACGGCGATGCTGCTCACCCGGCCCAAGCGCGGCGTCAACACCTACCGGACGATGTTCTTCATGCCCTACATGGCCCCCAAGGTGGCCGCGGCGCTGGTCTTCGTCTACCTGCTCAACCCGACCACCGGACCGGTCAACCTGCTGCTGAACCACATCCCGGGCGTCACCGCGCCGCTCTGGTTCTACGACCCGACGTGGGCCAAGCCGGCGCTGCTGATCATGGGCCTGTGGGGCATCGGCGACGCCGTGGTGATCTACCTGGCCGGCCTGCTCAGCGTGCCCCGCGAGCTCTACGAAGCGATCGCGATCGAGGGCGCCAACGCCTGGCAGCGCTTCCGCAACGTCACCCTGCCGCTGATCACCCCGGTCATCTTCTTCACGATCGTCATGGGCGTGATCGACGGATTTCAGTACTTCGACCAGGCCTTCGTGGCCGGCAACGTCGCGAGCGGCCAGACCGCGGTTCTGGGCAGTCCCCAGAACGCGCTGCTCTTCTACAGCATCTACCTCTACCAGTGGGCCTTTCGCAACTTCGACATGGGCTACGCGGCGGCCATGGCCTGGGTGCTGTTCGCGGCCACCATGGTGGCCACCGCGGTGCTGCTGCTCACCTCGCGGCGCTGGGTCCACTACGGAGGGGGCGGGAACCAATAGCCGCGAGCGCCGCAGAGGTCGTCCCTCTCAGCCCCCGCCGGCTGCCGGCGAAGGTGCGCCGCCGCCGCCTGCTCGCCATGATCGCCAACCACGCCGTGCTGATCGGCGTGTCGATCGTCTTCGTGCTGCCGATCCTGTTCATGATCCTGACGGCCCTGATGACCGACCAGCAGGCGCTCTCGACGAAGCTCATCCCGAGCCCGGTGGAGTGGAAGAACTTCTGGACGGTCTTCAAGG
The DNA here is from genome assembly GCA_963751565.1 of uncultured Actinomycetes bacterium. Taxonomy (GTDB): domain Bacteria; phylum Actinomycetota; class Thermoleophilia; order UBA2241; family UBA2241; genus Bog-752. The sequence goes on from CAVVVA010000014.1 coordinate 112,803, forward strand.
AGATCACGCTGGCGCGCTACACCTGGAACACGTTCCTGTACGCGGGGCTGTCGACGGTCGGCGTGATCGTTTCGTCGGTGCCGGTCGCCTACGCCTTCTCGCGGATGCGCTGGAAGGGCCGCAACATCGTCTTCCTGCTGGTGCTGTCGACCCTCATGCTGCCCAACCAGGTCACCTCGGTGCCGCTCTACGTCATCTGGGCCCGCACGCTGCACGACCTGACCGGCATCCAGTTCATCGGCACGCTCAAGCCGCTCATCATCCCCAACTACTTCGGCGACGCCTTCTCGATCTTCCTGCTGCGCCAGTTCTTCATGACCATCCCCGAAGAGCTGTGCGACTCCATCCGCGTCGACGGCGGCGGTCACTGGCAGATCCTCACCCGCGTCGTCATCCCGCTCTCCAAACCGGCCATCGTGGCGATCGGCCTGTTCCAGTTCATCTACGCCTGGAACGACTTCTACAACCCGCTCGTGTACGTCGGCGAGAGCCCCAACGCCCAGACGCTCTCGCTGGCGCTCTCCAACTTCCAGGGCATGCACCACGTCGCCTGGAACCTGACCATGGCGGCCACGCTGATCTTCATGCTCCCGGTGGTCGTCATCTTCTTCCTCGCCCAGCGCGTCTTCATAGAGGGCATCACGCTGACCGGCGTGAAGGGCTAGGGCCGGCGGCGGGGCAGGGCGGGCGGCGGCGGGCTAGCGCCCGCCGCCGCCCGCCGCGAACTCCCTGACCGCCGCCACCGCCGCCTGCCAGCGCTCGAACAAGCGCTCGCGGTCGACGGCGGCGTCGGGCTCGAAGCGCCGGCCCGGCCGGCCCAGCGCCTCGATCTCGCCTGTGTCGCGCCAGTGGCCGACGGCGAGGCCGGCGAGATAGGCGGCGCCCAGCGCCGTCGACTCCGGTTCGGCCGCGCGCACAACGGTGCGGCCCAGGATGTCGGCCTGGAACTGGAGCAGCACGTCGTTGACCGAGGCGCCGCCGTCGGCCCGCAGCTCGACGAGCTCGAGGCCCGAGTCGGCGGCGACGGCGGCGGCGAGGTCGGCGACCTGAAAGGCGATGCCCTCGATGACCGCCCTGACCAGGTGAGCCGACGTCGCGCCCAGGGTGAGGCCGAAGAACGCGCCGCGGGCGGCGGGGTCCCAGTGGGGCGCGCCGAGGCCGGCGAGGGCGGGGACGAAGACCCCGCCCTCGCCGGCCCCCACCCGCGCCGCGAGCTCGCTCGACTGCGCCGACGACTCGATCACGCCCAGTCCGTCGCGCAGCCAGCCGATGGCCGCGCCGCCGACGAAGGCGCTGCCCTCCAGGGCGAACGTCCGCTGTCCGCCACGCTGCAGGGCCACCGTCGACAGCAGCCTGTGGCCCGAGGCGACGGACGCCGCGCCGGTGTGGGCCAGCAGGAAGCAGCCGGTCCCGTAGGTGACCTTGGCCTGACCGGCGGCGACGCAGCCCTGGCCGAACAAGGCCGCCTGCTGGTCGCCGCACAGGGCGGCGATGGGCAGCGGCGCGCCGAACAGCTCCGGCTCGGTCTCTCCGACCACCCCGCTTGTGTCGACGACGGCCGGCAGAAGCTCGCGGGGCACACCGAACAGCTCGAGCAGTTCGTCGTCCCAGGCGCCCGTGTGGATGTCGTAGAGCAGCGTGCGCGAGGCGTTGGTCGCGTCGGTCACGTGCAGCCTGCCGGCGGTCAGGTTCCAGACGAGCCAGGAGTCGACCGTGCCGCCGGCGAGCTCGCCGCGGCGGGCCCGCGCGAGACCACCGGGGACGTGCTCGAGGATCCAGCGCAGCTTCGTCGCCGAGAAGTACGGATCGAGCACGAGGCCGGTGCGCTCCGCCACGAACGGCTCGCGGCCTGCGTCGTGCAGCGCGCGGCAGGCGGCGGCGGTACGCCGGTCCTGCCAGACGATCGCCGGGGCGACCGGGACACCCGTCGAGCGGTCCCACACTATGGTCGTCTCACGCTGGTTCGAGATGCCGATCGCCGCCACCTCGGCGGCGCCGCGAGAGCCCTTCGCGAGCACCTCTCTCGCGGTGTCGAGCTGCGCCCGCCAGATCGCGAGCGGATCCTGCTCGACCCAGCCGGGCTCGGGGTAGGTCTGACCGATGGCCTGCTGGGCGACCGCCACTACCCGCCCGGCGCGATCGACGAGCAGCGCCCGCGAGCTGGTCGTACCCTGGTCGAGCGCAAGGATCACCGGCGCTTCACGATGAAGTGAGCCGTCCACTACCCGAGCGCGACCTTGAGGCGCCGCAGCCCTTCCTCGAGCATGCTGCGCGGGCAACCGAAGTTGAGGCGCAGAAAGCCGGGGGCGGCGCCGAAGGCGCCGCCCTCAGACAGCGCCACCCCGGCCCGCAGGCAGGCCGCGGCCGCCTCGGCGCCGCCGGCACCGTGGGCGGCAAGCCAGGCGCGCGCGTCGAGCCAGGCGAGATAGGTGGCTTCGACCCGGGTCGTCGTCACGCCGGCGAGCTCACCGTCGACGAACGACTCGACGAGATCGGCGTTGCCGCGCAGGTAGGCCAGCAGCTCCGCGAGCCACTCGCCGCCGTCGCGGTAGGCGGCCTCGGCGGCGGCGACGGCGAAGCAGCCGGGGAAGGGCAGCAGGCCCGCCCCGGCGGCCACGAAGCGCTGTCGCAGACCTTCGTCGGGGATCACGGCGAAGGCGAAGTTCAGACCCGGCAGGTTGAACGTCTTGCTCGGCGCCATGAGGGTGACGGTCAGCTCGGCGGCGTCCGGTGCGACCAGGACCGACGGGACGTGGCGCACCGGCTCGAGCAGCAGGTCGCAGTGGATCTCGTCGGAGACGAGCACCAGCCGGTGGCGGCGGCAGAGGTCGACCACCGCGGCGACGTCGGCGACGCTCCAGATGCGCCCCAGAGGGTTGTGCGGGTGGCAGAACAGGAAGACCCTGGTCTGCGGCGTGACGGCCGCCTCGAGCTCGGCGAGCGGCAGCTCCCAGCGCCCGCCCGCCCGGCGCGCGGGCACGGCGGCGAGCCGCCGCCCCTGCTGGGCGGGCGCCTCGAGGAACGGCGGATAGGCCGGCACAACGGTCAGCACGGTCTCGCCGGGCGCGGCGTAGGCCCGGCAGGCCAGGTTGAGCGCCGGCACGACACCGGGCAGGTAGACGAGGGAGTCCGGGGCCACGGCCCAGCCGTGAGCGGCGAGCAGATGGTCGCGCACCGCCGAGACCAGCGAGTCGGGCACGAGCGAGTAGCCGTAGACGCCGTGCGCGGCCCGTTCCCGGAGCGCGGCGATCACCGCCGGCGGCGAGGGCAGGTCCATGTCGGCCACCCAGAACGGCAGCACGCCGGGACCGTAGCGGTCCCACTTGTAGCTCGCCGTCCCGCGGCGCTCGACCATCGCGTCGAAGTCCACGTGCCCCTCGTTTGCCTTACGTCACGCTGATGCCCGCCGCGCTGCCAAAGGCCGCCGCGCGTGACCCGGATGCTATCGCATCCGGCACGGACGCCGACGGCCGCCTTGCGGTCGAGTCCGTGCTCCGCTCCCCCGATCATCCCCGTCGCTCAAGCTCCGCGGCCGTCGCGCCGACACGGCAAGCAACAAGGAATCCCGCGGGCTTCGCCAGAACAGTGAATTCGGCAGCAATCCAGAACGCGAAGGAGACACCGTGCGCGTCCGACGCCTCGCACTCATCGTCACCGCCAGCGCGACCGTGCTCGGGATCGTCTCGGGCCTGGGCGCCTGTACGTCGAGCGGCGGCTCGACCGGCCTGCCCACGCAGAGCCCGACCGCGACGGGCTCCCCCAGCGCGGCGCCGGCGTCGTCGTTCGGCCTGGCCACAAACAAGCAGTACGGTTTTTCGGTCAGGTATCCGCTGGGGTGGGTCAGCGCCGCCAGGACCGCCGCGCTCGGCAACGGGAGCGGCGCCCCGCTGCTGTCCGTGAGCTGGGCCGATACCAAGGGCAAGGTGGTCGACGGTGGCTTCGTCGACACCCTGCAGGTGGCGGTCTACGGCATGAGCAAGCCGGTCAAGGCGGCCGACCTGGTGCGTTACAGCGGCGACTTCAAGGCGATCGTCGACGGCCTGATCAGGAACCTGCCGAAGCTCACGGTGACCGACCGCTTCAGGCCCTTCACCCTGAACGGTACAAAGGGCTTCCAGATCACCTACGCCTACGACATCCACGGCACACCGACCGGCGCGATGTCGTACCTTCTGCCGAAGGGCAGCTACGCCTACTGGATCACCGGCCAGTCGAGCGCCGACACGTGGTCGGCGTCGTGGTCGAAGCTGGCCCCGGCGATGGCCTCGTTCACGATCACGCCCGTCACGTCGAAGTAGGCGGCATCGAGTCGACCCCCGTCGAAGTAGGCGGCGGCGGGTCGACCCCGGTGGCGGCGGGCGCCGCGACGGCGGCCGACGCCGGCTTCGCCGGCTGCTCGAGAGGCAGATACCAGCGCATCAGGGCGAGCATGACGACGGCCGCGCCGAGCACGTTCAGCAGGTCGAGCACACGCACGTCGAAGATGCGGCTGCACAGCAGCCCCGCCCCGACCCCGAGCGTCACCACCGCCGCCGGTCGTCCGGCGGGCGGACGAGCGGTGAGCAGCAGAGCCAGCGGCACGATCGGCCACACGTAGGCCATCTGCCAGGCGAGCGGCGAGAAGAACAGCATGAACAGGACGGCGAGCAGCAGCACCGCGTAGCGCTCGCGGCGCTCCTGCTCGCCGTCGTCGGGGCCAAAAGGCGCGCGGCGCCGGTTGCGGCTCGCCACGTAGACGAGGAACAGCAGCGCCAGGTAGCCGAGCGCCGAGACCGTCTTGAGCACGAGCGGGTACTTCCACCAGTAGCGCAGCACCGTCTGGTTGAACTGCGACGGATCGGAGACGGCGATCGAGGGCAGCGTGGTGAACAGGAACTCGCGATACAGGCCCACGTGGACCCAGACGAGCGACACGGCCGCCAGCGCGACGCCGCAGAGCAGCGCCTTGAGCGCGAGCCGCCAGTCGCGGAAGTAGACGACCATCACGGCGAGGATCAGCACCGGGGTCACCTTGGTGGCGATGGCCAGCGCGAGCAGCGCCGCCGACGGCCAGCCGCGCCAGCGCGGATAGAGCAGGAACCCCGAGGTGGCAAAGGCGGCCGAGACGAGGTCGGCCTGCCCGTTGTGCACGTGGTAGATGAACGGGTACGAGGCCATCGTGAGCAGCAGGGTGACTCCCAGCACCTCGAGCCGGCGGCCCGGTGTCACCCACACGGCCACGGCGATGAGCAGCGCGAAGGCGCTCAGCGTGATCGCCAGCCAGGCGCGACGCGCGTCGTCGTAGCTGTACCGGGCGAGGGCGCCGTAGACCGGCAGGAACGTCGGCGGGTAGATGTAGCCCGAGATCTGGTGGGTGTCGAAGCGCGGGTGCTGGATGGCGCCCGCCACACCGGGGTGGTTCGTGTACGGGTCGAGACCCAGGTTCCAGTTGTAGCCGCCGGCGTAGTACTGGAAGAAGTCGTAGTTGGGCACGTGGACGATCGGATCGATGTCGTTGAACGCGCGCGAGACGATCTCGACCCAGTAGCTCGTGGCGATGGTCGCGGCCAGCAGCACGGCCAGCAGCGCGATCGTGCGCCGGGGCGGCCAGGCCCCGGCGGTGGGCGAGGTGGCGAGCGGACGTTCCATGAGGGTCAGTATATCGACCGGCCGCAGCTCCGCCTCAAGCGGTCTGCGGGCGGGCGGCGCAGCCGCCCGCCCGCTTTCAACCACCCCGCGACCGGCGTAGTCTGGCGGCGGCCGCCCGGACGGCCGCCGTACGCGAGGGCTCGCACAGGAGGTCGACATGCGTCGTTCCCACATGCTGCTCACCACGGTCTGCGTCGCGCTCGCGGTCGCGGCGGCGCTGCCCGCCGTCGCGCTCGCGTCGTGGGTCAAGGAGGCATCGGGCACAACCAGGCCGCTCAACGCGATCTCGTTCGTCGACACTCTCCACGGCTGGGCGGTGGGCGGTTCGGGGTCGATCCCGATCGTCCGCCACACCACCGACGGCGGCCTCACCTGGCGCAGCCAGGCCACGGGCGCTCATCACGCCCTGCATGCGGTCTGTTTCGTCGACCGGCTGCACGGCTGGGCCGTGGGCGACGGCGGCACGATCGTGCGCACGACCGACGGCGGCGCGACCTGGCGCAAGCAGAGCTCGCGCACGACCAAGCCGCTGCTCAGCGTCTTCTTCAAGAACACCCACTACGGTTGGGCCGGCGGCGACAGCGGCGCGTTGCCAAACGGCGGCGTGCTGCTGCGCACCACCGACGGCGGCGCCACCTGGGTCAAGACGGCGCTGCACGGCCGCTCGGGCCCGAGCGCCATCGTGTTCGTCAGCCGCACGCACGGCTGGCTGGCCACGGTCGGCAAGCTGGCCCTGCCGAGCGTCGTCCTGCACACGGTGGACGGCGGCCGGACCTGGACGCAGGTCTGGAGCTTCCAGGGCCCCAACCCCGGCAACATCGACCAGATCGGCCTCTCCGGCGGGGCCACCGGCAACGCCTCGCACGGCTGGATCGTGGGCGGGTACTACAGCTCGATGAGCGCGACCGGCGGCGAGATCCTGCTCAAGACGGTCAACGGCGGCAGGAGCTGGAGCCAGTACACCTTCGGCACCGGGGCCACCGGCCGGCGCATGAACGCGGTCGCCGCCCTCGGGACGCTCAAGGCCTGGGCGGTGGGCAGCGCCGGCAGGACCATGCACACCTTCAACGGCGGCACGGGCTGGGCCACGCCGGCGTCGGGGACGTCCAGGACTCTGCTGGGGACCGACTTCGTCGACGCCCACCACGGCTGGGCGTGCGGCAACCACGGCGTGCTGCTGCGCTGGAAGTAGCCGGCCGGCGCGGGGCGACCGCATCGGCCTGCACGTCCCCCCGCAGATGCAAAAACGTAGCGGGCGCGGCGGCTTGTCAGCCGCCGCGCCCGCCGCGCCGCCGCGTTCGCTGAAACGTCTCACGAAGCCGGCGTGGGCTCCCAGACGCGCATCCACTCAATGGTGAACACGGGCTTCGCCGGAACGCTGCGGTCGATCGCGCCCTGAGCGAGCACGTGGTCGCCGGCGGCCAGGTCGGCGAGCGTGAGCACCACCGGCTTTCCCGACTGCCACGTGAAGATCCGGGCGTTCGCAGCCACCACGAAGGTCGTCTTGATGCCCAGGACGTCCCACAGGCCGCGCGTCACGACGAGCGGCCGGGCGACGAGCGTACCGCCGGTCGCGTCGACCGACTTGACCGGACCGCGGAAGGCGAACCATTTGATCTTGTTGGGCGCCACGATGGTGCGCGCGATCACGCGATTGGCCGTGAAGACCGGCGACCGCGGCACGGTGCGGTCGATCGTGCCGGTCACGCGGACGTGGTCGCCGAGGGCGATGTCGCCCAGCGCGATGCTGCGAAAACGATTGCCGTAGGCCCGCAGGAGCTGCGTGTCGGCCGTCACCACGACCGTGAGATCGTCGCCGAGGTACGGCGCCACGCCGATCGAGGCCAGCCACACACGCACGACCAGGCGGCCGTTCCTTGTGTCGACCGCCTGCACCTTGCCCGCGGCGGTGAAGGTCTTGGCCGGATGCCACCAGGAGATGTGGTCGGGAGCCACGACGCCCGACGCCGCGAACGCCGGAGCGCAGACCGCCAGCGCCACGACCACGACCGCCAGCACGACCAGTGCTTTCTTCATGTTCTCCTCCTTCTACTCTGGAACCCGCTGCGGGGACAGCCTCTCAGGTCAAAGGAACGTCGGCGGAGCGGCGAAACCTAGCGGGGGCCGGGCGCGCCGCGACAGACACCGCAGCGACTGCTAAGGTTGGCGCGGCCCGAACGTTTACCAACTGGGGCAAGGGGCATCGACGCGGGGGCGCAGTGGGCAGGTCGGTGAGTGAAGGGCTTTCGAGCAGCGGCGGCCGTGAGCCGTCGTCCGGCCTCGAGCCGGACGACGAACGGCTGGTCGCCGAGCTGCGCCGGCACGCCCCGGGTTCCCTGGCCAGCCTGCACCGCCTCTACGCGGTCGGCATCTTCAACCTCGCCCTGCGCATGGTCCACCACCGCCAGGACGCCGAGGACATCACCCACGACGTGCTGATTCGCGCCTACGAACGGCTGCCGCGCGACCGCGAGGTGCGGCTGCGCCCCTGGTTGTACCGCATCACGCTGAACCGCTGTTACGACCACCTGCGGGCCGCCGCCCGCCGCCGCCCCGCCGACCCCGATCACCACACCTGCGACGTGGCGGCCGTCGGCGACCCGTTCGAGCAGGCTGAGCTGGGCGCCCTGTTCGAGCGCACGCTCGAGACGCTGAGCGTCCGCCAGCAGGCGGCCCTGCTGCTCAAGGACGTTCACGGGTTCTCGACCGTCGAGCTGGCCGCCATGCTCGAGGTCACACCCGGTTCGGCCGAGGTCCTGCTGGCCCGCGCCCGCACGTCGTTTCGCTCCCGTTTTGCCGACTTGGCCGGCGTCGAGCCGCGGTCGCTGCCGGCCTGGATCGGCGCGAGCCTGGTGCTGCCTTTCGTCGCACTGCCGGCGGCGCTGCTGTCGCCTCCGGCGCCGCCGGCGGCGGCGCCCGTCCACTCGCTGCCCGACCTGAGCCACGCGGCCCTGGGCGGAGGTTACGCCGCCCCGGTCGGCGTCGCCGGCGGCGGGCTCGGCTCGGCGGTCGCCAACTCAGCCGCGCTCAAGCTCGCCGCCGTGCTCGCCGCGGCAGCCACCATGACCGCCGGCGTGAGTGACGTCCATCACTTCACACACCGGCCGCCGACGACCGGACCGGCGGCGGCCGCACCGGCGACCGTCCACACGGCGCGACCGGCCGCGCACACCGGCACGGCGGCTCTGACCGGCCTCGTCAGGCGCTCGCCCCGACCGCTGCCGAGCGCGACGCTCGCCGCGGCGGGCATCGGCGCGTCGCCGTCGCCGGTCGCCGGCGCGTCGACGTCGCCCTCACCTTCGCCGTCGCCGTCGGACACCCACCTGGGCGATGCGCAGCCCACGCCCACGCCGACGCCCACAACGACGGCCACCCCAACGCCGACGCCCCACGACCGACACCGACGCCCACGCCGACGGCAAGCGGCTCTCCAACCCCGTCGCCCACGCCTACCGCCTCACCGTCGGCCGGCGACTCCCCCACGCCCACGGCCTCGCCCTCAGACTAGCGCCCGCTCCCGTCCCTCTGCCCGCGCTCGCGCCGGCGCCCGGGGCGCACGCGTCATGTCGCGCGGCTCAACCGTAGTTCGCCAGGTCCGTGCCTGCGTTGCCACCCTGTCCGCGCCTCGTCACCACCATGCGCGCACCTCGTTACCCGCCACCGGCGCTGGGGAATACGAAGGCGGCACCAGTCCCGTGCGCCGCGCGGCCGCTCTGCGACCGCGGCGCGTCCCTAAGGAGACTCATGGAGAGACGCAGCTTGGGAAGTCAGGGCCTCGAGGTCTCGGCCGAAGGGCTGGGCTGCATGGGCATGTCGGAGTTCTACGGGTCGATCGACGAGACCGAAGCGATCGCCACCATCCATCGCGCCCTGGCCCTTGGAGTCGACTTCCTGGACACCGCCGACATGTACGGACCGTTCACCAACGAGCGGCTCGTCGGCCGGGCGCTCGCCGGCCACCGCGACGAGGTCGTGCTGGCCACCAAGTTCGGCAACGAGCGTCGCGACGACGGCAGCTGGGTCGGCATCAACGGGCGGCCCGAGTACGTGCGGTCGGCCTGCGAGGCATCGCTGGCGCGGCTCGGGGTCGAGCACATCGACCTCTACTACCAGCATCGCGTCGACAAGACGGTGCCGATCGAGGAGACCGTGGGCGCCATGGCGGCGCTGGTCTCCGAGGGCAAGGTACGCTATCTCGGCCTCTCCGAGGCGTCGCCCGCGACCATTCGGCGGGCGCACGCGGTGCACCCGATCACGGCGCTGCAGACCGAGTACTCGCTCTGGACGCGCGACCCCGAAAAGGCGGTCCTGCCGGCGGTGCGCGAGCTCGGCATCGGCTTTGTCGCCTACAGCCCGCTGGGCCGCGGCTTTCTCGCCGGCCGGTTCCGCGGCCCCGACGATCTGCGCGACAAGGGCGACTTTCGCAGCCGCCACCCGCGGTTCCAGGACGACAATCTCAGGCGCAACCTGCAGCTGCTTTCGCGCCTCGAGGAGATCGCCCGCGACAAGAGCGTGACGCCGGCCCAGCTCGCCCTGGCCTGGGTGCTGCACCGCGGCGCCGACGTGGTGCCGATCCCCGGCACCAAGCAGCGCCGCTACCTCGAGGAGAACGTCGCCGCCGCCGCGGTCGAGTTGAGCGACGACGAGCTCGCGCGGCTCGACGAAGCGCTGCCGCCCGGCGCCACCGCCGGCCAGCGCTACGCCGACATGAAGACGATCGACGCCTGACGGCGTTCTGCCGGACTCGACGGAGGGCTGCCGGGCGCCACGGCGGCCGGCGCGATCAGCCCGTCGCGAGGCCGGCAAAGAAGGTCAGCAGACGCGCCCAGGCGTCGCGGGCCGCGTCGACCGTGTACGAGGGCCGCGTGTCGTTGAAGAACGCGTGCGGCGCGCCCGGGTAAACGTGCGGCTCGTACTGCTTGCCGGCGGCCTTCATCGCCGCGGCGAAGGCCGGCACGGTGTCGGTGACACGTGGGTCTTCGCCCCCGTAGAAGCCGATCACCGGGCAGGCGATCTGCGGCACCAGGTCTTCGGGGGCGGACTCGCCGTAGAAGATCGCCGCGCCGGCCAGCGTCGGCTCGCGGCAGGCAAGCCGGGCGGCAAGGCCGCCGCCCATGCACCAGCCCACGGCGGCCACCCGCCCGTCGCAGCCCTGATCGTCGCGCAGCGCCGCGACCGCGTCGCGCAGCAGGGCGGCGAGAGCTTCGCGGTCACGCGGCGCGAACAGGGCGCCGAGCGACTCGGCGACGGCGGTGCGCTCGCCGGCCGGCAGGCCGGCGAGCGCACCCTGCCGGGCATCCTCGTTCCACCAGGCGCCGACCGGCAGTGAGTTCAGGAACGTCTTGACGGCGGCCACGCGCGACGGCTCGAGCGCCGCCGGCCGGCCGCCGAACGAGTACAGGTCGGGCGCCAGCGCGGTGTAGCCAGCCGTGGCAACGCGCCCGGTGAGGTCCTGGATGTGCTCGTCGACTCCCCAGATCTCCTGGATGAGCAGCACTCCAGGCAGCCGCGCGCCGGTCGCGGCGGGCCGCGCCCGAAACGCCGCGCACGTGCGTCGATCGCTTGCGAAGTCGCTCCAGCCGGTGTCGAGTCGCACGTGTGCCTCCCTTGTCGCTTCGTTCGGGCGCACCATACACCAGCACCCGCTCGAGCGGCCGTTGCGACGGCGTGGGGCGGGGGCGACACGCGCACGCGAGCGTGATGTACTTGCGGGCGCCCGTTGCCGCGGCGCGCAGGCGGTGTCGCGGCGCACCCGTCCCCGCACGCAAGGAGGGTCGCATGCCGACCGAGCTCGTCATCCACGCCGACTACCAGGGCGGCATGAAGCTCACCGCCGGCGACGGCGAGCACACCGTCACGATCGACTATCCCCTCGAGCCGGGGCAGCCGGTCGACGGCCTGACTCCGCTCAAGCTCCTGCTGGTCAGCGTGGCAGGCTGCATCGGCAGCACGGTCCCGCTGCTGCTGGCCAGGAGCGGTCAGCCGCTGCGCGGTCTCGAGATCACCGCGCGAGGCCAGCGCCGCGACGAGCACCCGACCGTGCTCACCCGCATCGACGTGGAGCTCGTGCTGCACGGCGACCTCGATGCGGCGCTCGTCGAGCACTGCGTCACGCTGGCCGACGAGAAGCTCTGCCCCGTCTGGGCGATGCTCCGGCCGGCCACGCCGATCTCCACGACCTACAGGATCGAGGACTGACCGGCGGCGACGGGCCGCCCCAGGCCGATTTCAAGTTCAGTCTCCTCGGGACCGACAACGGAGATGAGGTACCCTACCGTTGTCACAGACGCCGCCGGAGGCCCCGATGACATCCTCGCGCCGCTCGCTGCCGATCTTCGACCTGCTGCTGGCCGTCGCGGTGGCGCTGGCGGCGGCGTGGGCCGCCCCGGCGGCCCACGCCGCCGCCAGCGCCCCGCAGGCCGCCCCCCGAAACCCGGCGTTCGTAGCGTTTCAGCAGCGCGCCGCGGCGGCAGGGTCGAGCGTGGCCGTCAAGGCCCTGGTCCCCGCCCCGGTCGACGCGCGTCCCTGGGCCAAGGCCGCCCTGGCGCTCGGCCCGCTGGCGCTGCCCGTCTCCTACGATCTGCGCACCACCGGCAAGCTCACGGCGGTCCGCGACCAGGGTAGTCTCGACAACTGCTGGTCGTTCGCCAGCCTCGCATCGCTCGAGTCGTACCTCCTGCCCAACGACCCCGAGAACTTCAGCGAGGACAACCTCGCGATGGCCGCCGGCCACGACTTCGACTACGGCGTCTACAACGGCGGGAACTTCTACATGGCGACCGCCGAGCTCGCGCGCTGGAACGGTCCGGTCGACGAGACGTCCGACGCCTACGGCGACGGCAAGTTCGTGTCGGGACTCTCGCCGATCGAGCACGTGCAGAACGTCCTGTTTCTGCCCGACCGCACAGGGCCGACCGACAACGACACCATCAAGTGGGCGGTCGAGACCTATGGGGCCGTGTACGCCAGCAGCTACGCCGACAGCGGCATGAGCGACTCGGTCGACACCGCCTACTACAACGCTACGACCCACTCCTACTACTACGACGGCTCCCAGGCCGCCGACCACGCCATCGACATCGTCGGCTGGGACGACGATTACCCCGCCGCCGACTTCACGTCCGACGGCATCACCCACCAGCCGCCCGACAGCGGCGCCTTCATCGTGCGCAACAGCTGGGGACCGGGCTGGGGCGACGGCGGCTACTTCTACGTCTCCTACGACGACGTGGTGATCGGCAAGGGCATGGCCGTGTTCCAGGGCGAGCCCGTCGACGACTACGCCCAGAACTTCGGCTACGACACGCTGGGGTTCACCGACGAGTACGGCTTCGGCAGCCCCACGGCCTGGATGGCGGCCGCCTTCACCCCCAGGGGCGACAGCTTCCTCGAGGCGGCGGCCTTCTACGCACAGAGCCCGAACACCGCCTACGACATCTACCTGGGCTCGAACCTCGACGACCACTCCACGTGGTCGGAGCTCGCGTCGGGCAGCGTCTCGGTGCCCGGCTACCACACGATCGCCTTCGCGACGCAGCCGCAGGTGGCCGCCGGCGTGCGCTTCTACGTGATCGTCGAGCTGACGACGCCGACCACCGACTACCCCATTCCGGTCGAGGACGTCCAGCCAGGCTACTCGAGCAAGGCCGTTGCGGCGGCCGGTGAGAGCTACCTGAGCGCCGACGGATCGGCCGGTGACTGGACCGACTGCGGCGTCCAGAACAAGGCCGAGGTCTGTCTCAAGGCCTTCGCCGGCGCGGCGACGCCCGATCCGATCGCGCCGGTCACCAAGGCGCTCGCCGCGGTCAAGGTGAAGCGCGGCCGCTACGCGACCCTGCGCTACCGGGTGAACGACGCCACCGCCCACGACCGCGAGAAGGTGAGCATCAAGATCCGCAACCGGGCCGGGCGTGTCGTCAAGACGCTGGCCCTCGGTTGGCGCGCGCCCAACGTCGCCCTGTCGGTCAGGTATCGCTGCCGGCTCGCCCGCGGCGTCTACCGCTACTGCGTCTACGCCACCGACTTCTGGGGCAACCCACAGAGGTCGGTCGGGCACGCAAAGCTGACCGTGAAGTAGCGCTGCCGGCCGGGCTCGGCTGAGCTCGGCTTGCGACGGTCGCGAAGGGGGCCGGCTCCCTGCGGGAGCCGGCCCCCTTCTCTTGTTGACGGGCGACTGTCGCCTCGCGGCCGGCATACGCCGGCCGCGAGGCTCACTGGGGGCTGGTGGTGGCGGGCGCGTGCGTGCAGCCCGTATGCGGCGCAGGCGTCGAGCTTGCCGCGACGGTGGTCCCCGACGCAGCCGACGTAGTGCCGCTGGTGCCGAACGCCGTCGGCACCAGCCAGACCGCCAGGGCCAGGACGACTACGGCCACGATACCGGCGAGCAGTTTCTTGGACATTCGTCACACCTCTTTCGTGTCGGAAGCTGGCCGGTTTCTTCCCCCGGGGCGCGCAGGCCGAAGCGTGCGCCAGGTTAGGAGATGTTCGTGAAGCTGTGAGCCCGCTGGGCACGTCGCCGACGACGCCGGGCGCGCGCGGCCGGCATGTGCCGGCCGCGCGCGCCCGGCGTCGTCGCGGACCGTGTACACTGCAGGGTGCGAGCTGCGGCGTCGCCGCCGCGGCGTCGCGGCTCGCTCCGATGTCCACGCGCAACGCCAAAGGCAAGTGACGCCCTCCCTCACCGTGCATGCCCCCAGCCACATCCGCAACCTCGCCATCATCGCTCACATCGATCACGGCAAGACGACCCTGATCGACGCCATCTTCCGCGCCGCGCGCGTGTTCCGCGACAACGCCCACGTCGAGGAGCGCGTGATGGACAGCAACGACCTCGAGCGCGAACGCGGCATCACGATCCGCAGCAAGCACTGCACCGTCGAGTGGCAGGGCTACCTCATCAACATCATCGACACGCCGGGCCACGCCGACTTCAGCGGTGAGGTGGAGCGCGTGCTCAGCATGGTCGACTCGGTGCTCCTGCTGGTCGACGCCAACGAAGGCCCCATGCCCCAGACCCGCTATGTGCTCATGCGAGCGCTTCGTCTGGGGCTGCGGCCGATCGTCATCGTCAATAAGGCGGACCGGCCCAACGCCGACCCGTCGGGAGCCCTCGACGCGACCTTCGATCTGTTCGTCGAGCTCGCCGCGTCCAACGAGCAGCTCGACTTTCCGGTGCTCTACGGCTCGGGACTCGAGGGCTGGATCGTGAACGACCTCGACGAGTACCGGCGCGAGGAACGCGACCGCGAGGCCCATCTGTCCCGGGGCGGCGAGCTGTCGCCCGCGCTGCGGGCCGAGCTCGCCGCCGCCGGCATGCGCGACCTCTTCGAGACGATCGTGGCCGCGGTGCCGCCGCCCCGAGCCGACCTGGAGGCGCCGTTTCTCATGCAGGTCAGCACGCTGGCCTGGAGCGACTACATCGGACGCATCGGCTGCGGGCGGGTGCTGCAGGGCCGCCTTGCGGCGGGCGACGAGCTGCGGCGCGTCTCGACGCGCCGCAGCTCGTCGCCCCGGCCGGCCCCGGTTCCCCGCCCGCCGGCCCCGGTTCCCCGCCCGCCGGCCCCGCCCCGGCGCCCGCCGGCCCCGCCCCGGCGCCCGCCGGCCCCGGCTGGGAGGTCGCCGGCCAGGAGACCGCGCGCGCGACTCACCTGTGGGTCACCCGCGGCCTCGAGAACCGCGAGGTCGACCAGGTCGCCGCCGGCGACATCGTCTGGCTCGCCGGCCCCGACGAGATCGGCATCGGCGACACCCTGGCCGCGCCCGAGCTCGACCCCGCGTCGAGCGCCCTGCCGCCGCTCGAGATCGAAGAGCCCACGGTCAGCATGTTCTTCCTGGTCAACAACGGCCCGCTGGCCGGCAACGACGGCCGGGCCGTGACGTTGCGCCAGATCAGGGACCGCCTGGAACGCGAGCTGCACGTCAACGTCGCCCTGCGCGTCGAAGACCTGGGCCGGCCCGACGGCGTCAAGGTCTCGGGCCGCGGCGAGCTGCACCTCGCCATCCTGATCGAGGAGATGCGCCGCGAAGGCCTCGAGCTGTGCGTGTCCAAGCCCGAGGTGATCACCCGCCGCGACGACCGCGGGCGCCTGCTCGAACCCATGGAGCAGCTCGTCATCGACGTGCCCGGCGAGTACCAGGGTGCGGTGATCCAGGCGCTCAGCCTGCGGGGCGCCGAGATCGTCGGCATGCACGCGAGCGGCACCGGCCTGGTGCGCCTCGAGTTCACGATCTCGACGCGCGGCCTGATCGGTTACCGCAGCGACTTCCTCACCGACACCCGCGGTCTGGGCGTCATGAGCTCGCGGTTCGTGGGCTACGGCCCCTGGGCCGGCGACCTGCCCGGCCGCGAGCGCGGCTCGCTGGTGAGCCAGGCGGCCGGCGAGGCGGCCGGCTACGCGCTCGAGAACCTGCAGCAGCGCGCGACGCTGTTCGTGCGCCCCATGGACCGGGTCTACGAAGGCATGATCGTGGGCGAGAACTCGCGCGGCGACGACATGCTCTGCAACCCGACCAAGCGCAAGCAGCTCGGCAACTACCGCTCCTCGACGAAGGACCTGGACGCCGGGCTCAAGGTAGCCCGCACGCTCACCCTCGAGGAGGCGCTGGAATGGATCGCCGCCGACGAGCTCGTCGAGGTGACGCCGGCCACGGTGAGGGTGCGCAAGCACATCCTGAGCTCTGAGGAGCGCAAGAAGGCCGCCAAGAGAGCGGCGGCGAGCTAGCCTTTCGCGCGGCCCTCGCGCGGCCCTCGCGCGGTGTCTGCGATCGCCTCGCCTTTCGCGGGGCTCTTACGAGGCTTCGTCGAGCGCTTCCTCGAACTGGCTGGCGTAGAGGTCGTAGTAGAAGCCGCGGGCCGCCATGAGCTCTTCGTGCGAGCCCTGCTCGATCAGCCGGCCGTGGTCCATGACGAGGATGATGTCGGCGCCCCTGATGGTCGACAGGCGGTGGGCGATGACGAAGCTCGTGCGATCCTTCATGAGCTCGGCCATGGCCTCCTGGATCAGCACCTCGGTGCGCGTGTCGACCGAGCTCGTGGCCTCGTCGAGGATGAGGACGTCGGGGTCGGAAAGGAAGGCGCGGGCGATGGTGAGCAGCTGCTTTTCGCCCTGCGAGACGGCGGTGGCGTCGTCGTCGAGCACGGTCTGGTAGCCGTCGGGCAGGGTCCGCACGAAGTGGTCGACCCGGGCCGCACGCGCGGCCGCCATGATCTCGTCGTCGGTCGCCCCCTCGCGACCGTAAGCGATGTTGTCGTGGATCGTGCCGCTGAACAGCCAGGTGTCCTGCAGGACCATGCCGAACAGGTCGCGCAGGTCGCTGCGCCTCATGTCGTGCGCGTTGACGCCGTCGATCGTGATCCGGCCGTGGTCGATCTCGTAGAAGCGCAGCAGGAGGTTCACGAAGGTGGTCTTGCCGGCGCCCGTCGGACCGACGATGGCCACGGTCTCACCGGGGCGCACGTCCAGGTTCAGGTCTTCGATCAGCGGCGTGTCGGCCAGGTAGCGGAACGACACGTCCTCGAGCGTGATGTGGCCGCGCGTGTGCTCGAGCACGACCGGCGCGGCCGGGTCGGCCTCCTCCTCGGTCTCGTCGAGCAGCTCGAACACGCGCTCGGCCGACGCCGCCGTCGACTGCAGCACGTTCATGATGCTGGCCGTCTGGGTGATCGGCATGGTGAACTGCCGGGCGTACTGGATGAAGGCCACGACGTCGCCGAGCGAGATCCTGCCGTTGGCCACCATCAGTCCGCCCACCACGGCGACGGCCACATAGTTGAGGTTGCTGACGAAGTTCATGACCGGCAGGATGATGCCCGAGATGAACTGCGCCTTGAAGCTCGCCTGGTAGAGCTGCTCGTTCTCCTCGTCGAAGATCGCGACCGCCTCGTCCTGGCGGCCGAAGACCTTCACCACGTTGTGGCCGGTGAACATCTCCTCGACGTGCCCGCCGAGGTCGCCGGTGTGCTCCCACTGCGCCGTGAACTGCTTCTGCGAGTACCTGGCGATGAAGATCGTCAGCACGAACGCGAGCGGCACGCAGAGCACCGAGATGCCGGCCAGCAGCGGACTGATGGTGAGCATCATGATCAGCACACCGATGATCGTGAGCACCGCTGTGATGATCTGCGTGAGGTTCTGCTGCAGCGTTTGCGAGATGTTGTCGATGTCGTTGGTCATGCGGGAGAGCACGTCGCCGCGGGAGTGGTCGTCGAAGTACTTGAGCGGCAGCCGCGCGAGCTTCTCGTCGACGCTGCGCCGCAGGCGGAACATGGCGCGCTGGGCGACGCCGGCCATGATGTACTGCTGGCCCCAGCTGAAGAGCGCGCTCACGAGGTAGATGCCCACGAGCAGCAGCAGCGTGCGCCCGAGCGAGCCGAAGTCGACGCCGTGGCCCGGGTTCAGGTGCATGGCCGACAGCATCTCCGCATACAGCGACTGACCGTGCGCCTTGAGAGCGGCGATCGCCTGCTGCTGGGTGACGCCGGCCGGCAGCTTCTTGCTGATGACGCCGTCGAACAGGATGTTCGTGGCGTTGCCGAGGATGCGCGGACCGAGCACGGCGAGGGCCACGCTGACGACGGCGAGCAGCAGCACGATGACGATGCGCCCGCGCTCCGGCCGCAGCAGCCCGACCAGCCGCTTGAGCGTGCCACGAAAGTCCTTGGCCTTCTCGACCGGCCTGGTGAGCGCGTGGGCAGGTCCGCCGCCGCCCGGGCCGCGCGGCCTGGCGGGCGGACGCGGCGGCTGGTTGCCTTGCGGCCCCTTGCCCTGGGACGAGGGAGGCTGAGTGCTGCTCATGCCACGCCCTGCGCGCCGAGCTGCGACTCCACGATCTCGCGGTAGGTCTCGCTGGTCTTCAGGAGCTCCTCGTGCGTGCCCTTGCCGACGATGGTGCCGTCCTCGAGCACGACGATCTGGTCGGCGTGCATGACTGTGCCGACGCGCTGGGCGACGATGATCACGGTCGCGTCGCTCGTCTCGCGCTTGAGCGCGGCCCGCAACCTGGCGTCGGTCGTGAAGTCGAGCGCCGAGAAGCTGTCGTCGAAGATCTGGACCTTTGCCTTCTTGGCCAGAGCGCGGGCGATGGCGAGGCGCTGGCGCTGCCCGCCCGAGACGTTGGTGCCGCCCTGGTCGATCGCCGCTTCGAGCTCGTCGGGCATCTCGCTGACGAAGTCGGTGCCCTGGGCGATCTCGAGATAGCTCCAGAGCTCCTCGTCGGAGGCCTCCTTGTCGCCGTAGCGCAGGTTGCTCGCCACCGTGCCGCTGAACAGGAATGCCTTCTGCGGCACGAACCCGATCCTGCTCCAGAGGTCCTGGAGCTCCATCTCGCGGACGTCGACGCCGTCGACGCAGACGCTGCCGCCGGTGACATCGTAGAAGCGCGGGATGAGGTTGATGAGCGTCGATTTGCCGCTGCCGGTGCTGCCCACGATGGCGGTGACCTCGCCGGGACCGCACGCGAACGAGATGCCGCTCAAGACCGGGTCCTCGGCGCCCGGGTAACGGAACTCCACGTCCCTGAACTCGACGTGGCCCCGCTCGCGCACACCGACGACCGGCGCCTCGGGTTCGGTGACCGACGTCTCGCTGTGGAGCACCTGCCGGATGCGCTCGGCCGAGGCGGACGCGCGAGGGACCATGACGAGCATGATGGTGGCCATCAGCACCGACATCAGGATCTGCAGGATGTAGGTGAGAAACGCCGTGAGGTCGCCGATCGGCATGCCGTGGTTGGCGACCTGAATGCTGCCGAACCACATGATGGCCACGGTCGAGAGGCTGAGGATCAGGGTCAGGGTCGGCATCATGACGGCGAACAGCCGCGTGACCTGCAGCGTCGTGCCGGTGAGGTCGGCGTTGGCCTCGCCGAAGCGCCGCTCCTCGTAGCCGACGCGGTCGAATGCGCGGATCACGCGCACGCCGCTGAGTACCTCGCGCGTGACCTGGTTGATGCGGTCGATCTTGACCTGCATGGCCCGGAACAGCGGCAGGGCCCGCGTCACGACGAGTCCGATGAAGACG
Source organism: uncultured Actinomycetes bacterium (assembly GCA_963751565.1). GTDB lineage: Bacteria > Actinomycetota > Thermoleophilia > UBA2241 > UBA2241 > Bog-752. Next base: position 132,449 of record CAVVVA010000014.1, read on the forward strand.
CCCATCACCGGCACGGCGACCAGGATCACGCTCGACAGCGGCACGTCCAGGCGCAGCGCCATGATGATGCCGCCGATGGCCATGATCGGCGCCGCGAGCGTCAGGTTGAGCATCATCAGCACCACCATCTGCACCTGCTGGACGTCGTTGGTCGAACGCGTGATCAGCGACGGCGTGCCGAAGTGGTTGAGCTCGGCTTGCGAGAAGCTCTCCACCTTGCGGAACAGAAGGGCCCGCACATCGCGGCCCAAGGCCATGGCCGTCTTGGAGCCCCAGTAGACGGCGATGACGGTCGCCGCCACCAGCACCAGGGTGATGCCGAGCATGAAGGCCCCGGTGCGCAGGATGTAGCTCGTGTCGCCCTTGACCACACCGTTGTTGATGAGGTCGGCGTTGAGCGTCGGCAGGTAGAGGTTGGTGATCGCCTGCACGAAGAGCAGGGCGAGCACCAGCAAGATCCGACGCCAGTAGGGCGTCAGGCGCTCCTTGAGCAGCGCGATCACGCCGAAGGCCTCTGGCGCGCGTCGATCGCCGCCGAGATCCTCGCATTCAGAGCTTCGAGCAGCCGGCCGAGCTGGCGGCGATCGCGCTCAGACAGTGCGCCGATGGTCTCGTTGATCTGCGCCGCCGACACGGTCCGCAGCTCGGTCTCGAGCGTGTGTCCGGCCGCGGTGAGGTACACCCGCGTGAGCCGCTGATCGTGGTCGTCGGGCCGGCGCTCGATGGCGCCGGCCCTCTCCATCGCCTGCAGCATCTTACTCACGGTGGGCCGCGCCAGGTGCAGCGAGTCGGCGAGGTCGCGCTGGGTGACGCCGTCGTTGGCCGACAGGAACCGCAGACAGAGCGCCTGGGCGGGGTGCGTGTCGAGCTCGCCGAGAGCGGCGACCATGAGCTGGCGGTGCAGCCGCAGGGCGCTCAGGAAGGCGCGAAAGACGCGGGTCGAGAGCTCGTCGACCCCGTCGAGCTCGGCCAGCGACATCTTGAATGCCGCGTCGGTCCTGGTCACGGTGCACCTCCTTCGGGCGGTCGCCGGCGGGAAAACGCGATAAACGTTAGCATACTAACGATTAGCACGCAAACGGTATCCGGAGCCTGGTACGCGCCCCGACAACGTTGTCGGTTGTGAGGCTCGCGCCATATCATCGCGTGAAGTGAGGGTGTGGGCGCCTCTTCCCCCGTTCGCCCGGTCCGGACCGGCGTGCGCGCGACGTGGCCCCGCGCACGCCGCCGAAGCGTTCGAGAAGGGAGTGTGCAGATGAGGACCTCTGTGGTCGTGGGTGTCTTGCAGCTCGACCTGGCCCGTCTGCAGTTCGCGGCCACCAGCATCTACCACTTCCTGTTCGTCCCGGTCACCATTGGTCTCGCCTTTCTCGTGGCCGTCCTGCAGACCGCCTGGCAGCGCCGCGGCGACGAGGACTACCTGCGCCTCACGCGCTTCTTCGGCACGCTCCTGCTGATCAACGTCGCGGTCGGCGTGGTCACCGGCCTCGTCCAGGAGTTCCAGTTCGGCATGGCGTGGTCGTCCTACTCGCGCTTCGTCGGCGACGTGTTCGGCGCGCCGCTGGCCATCGAAGGCCTCGCGGCGTTCTTTCTCGAATCGACCTTCCTCGGCCTCTGGATCTTCGGCTGGGGCCGGCTGCCCAGGGGCGTCCACCTGGCGACGATCTGGCTGGTCGCCCTGGGCACCGTGCTGTCGGCGGCGTTCATCATGGCGGCCAACTCCTGGATGCAGCATCCCGTCGGCTACCGGATCAACCCGCAGACCGGGCGAGCCCAGCTGACGAGCATCTGGGCGGTGCTCTCCAATCCACTGTTCCTGTGGGCCTACGGGCACGTGCTGCTGGCCGCGCTCGTCACCGGCGGCGCCCTCATGCTGGCCGTGTCGGCCTGGCATCTGCGACACCGCTCCGACGCGCACGTCTTTCACAAGACCGCACGGGTCGCGCTGCTCGTGCTCGTGCCGGCCACGTTCCTGGCGATGCTCTCGGGCAGCCTGCTCGGCACCGTCGGCGAGACCTACCAGCCCATGAAGATCGCCGCCGGCGAGGCGCTCTGGAACACCGCCCAGCCGGCCCCGTTCACGCTCGTGCAGATCGGCGGGTTCACCCGGAGCAGCCCAAAGCCGTCGCTTGCCATCAAGATCCCCCACCTGCTCTCGGTGCTGGCGACCAACTCCTGGAACGGCAAGGTCGTGGGCATGAACCAGGTCAACGCCCAGGAGAGCCGGCAGTACGGCCCCGGCGACTACCGGCCCAACTCGTTCATCGCCTTCTGGTCGATGCGCGGCATGGCCTACCTCGCCGGCCTCGTGTTCCTGCTCGCGCTGTGGGGGGTGTGGCTGCTGCGCCGCCAGAAGATCGAGACCGCGACGTGGTTCTGCCGCCTGGCCGTCTGGGCCGTCATCATCCCCTTCCTCATGAACACGGCCGGCTGGATCCTCACCGAGAACGGCCGCCAGCCCTGGATCGTGCAGGGGCTGCAGCTCACCAAGAACGGCGTGTCGCCGACGGTGAGCGCGGCCACGATCGGCCTCAGCCTCGCGGTGTTCGTCCTGCTCTACGGCGTCATGGCGCTCGTCGACGCCGTGCTCATGATCCGGTTCTCGCGCCGGCCGATCGACCAGGCGCCGGCGCTCGACGAGCACGACGTTCCCGTCCCCGCGATGACGTACTAAAGGAGGCCGGCCATGTCACTAGCGATACTCTGGTTCGTGGTGCTCGCCGTCCTGTGGTGCGGCTTTCTGTTTCTCGAGGGATTCGACTTCGGCGTCGGCATGCTGCACGGCTTCGTGGGACGCAGCGACGAGGAGCGCCGTGTGGCGATCAACGCGATCGGGCCGGTGTGGGACGGCAACGAGGTGTGGCTGATCGTGGCCGGCGCCGGCATGTTCGCGGCCTTCCCCGACTGGTATGCGACGATGTTCTCGGGCTTCTACCTGGCGCTCGTATTGTTGCTCGTGGCGCTCATCATCCGCGGCGTGTCGTTCGAGTTTCGCAAGCAGCTCGACAACGCCGGCTGGCACTGGCTGTGGGATGCCGCCATGACCCTCGGCAGCTTCCTCATCCCGCTGCTCGTCGGGGTCGCCCTCGGCAACCTCCTGCGCGGCGTGCCGATCGACGCCCGCCACGAGTACACCGGCAGCTTCTTCACGCTGCTCAACCCGTACTCGCTGTTCGTCGGCCTGACCGTGCTGCTGCTGTGCCTGGTGCACGGCGCTGCGTTCCTTTCGCTCAAGACTGAGGGCATCGTGCAGGATCACGCCGAGCAGGTCGGAGGCTGGATCGCGCCGCTTGCCGCCGTGTTCGTCATCGGTTTCGCGATCTGGACGCCGGCGATGGCCGGCCATGCCGCACGCGCCCCGGTCCCCATTCTCGCCGCCCTCGCCGCCCTCGCCGCGGTGTGGCTCATCCGCGCCCGCCGCAACGGCTGGGCCTTCGTCGCGACAGCCGTCGCGATGCTCGCCACGGCGGCGACGATCTTCGTCTTTCTGTATCCGCGCGTGATGGTCTCGAGCACCAGCGCGGCCTACAGCCTGACCGTCGGCAACGCCTCGTCGTCGTCGTACACGCTGAAGGTCATGACCGTGGTCACGGCGATCTTCTTTCCGATCGTGCTGATCTACCAGGGCTGGACCTTCTACGTGTTTCGCCGGCGTGTCGGCGTCGGCGATCTGCAGCGCGGCGGCTCGGGCGACGCCACGGACGGGACCGCCGGGACCGCCGGGCCTGACTCCGCGGGAGCGCCCGCGGGTCGCTGACGCGCTGTGAGAACGCTCGATCCGCGCCTGCTGCGCAGGGCCCGCGGGGCTCGCCGGGCGCTGGCGGCCGACGTCGTCCTCGGGTTGCTTGCGACCGTGGCGCTGCTCGCCCAGGCGACGCTGTTCGCCTTCGCCGTGTCGCAGGCCTTCGCCGGGCGCGCCCTGAGCTCGGTCGCGGCGGCGCTCGGCCTGCTGGCCGCGCTCGCCGTCGCCCGCGGCCTGCTGGCCGGCGCCTTTGAGTCGACCGGGCGCCGGGCCGCCGCCGGCGTCATGTCGCAGCTGCGTCTCGAGCTCGTGGAGCGGCGGCTGCACGGCGCGCCCACGGCCGCCGACGGCGCCGAGTCGGGCGAGGTCGCGACGGCCGCCGTCCAGGGGGTCGACGCGCTCGAGACTTACTTCGCCCGCTATCTGCCCCAGCTCGTCCTGGCGGTGCTCGTCCCGCTGGCCGTGCTGCTGTGGACCGTGGCCGTCGACCCGACCTCGGCGCTGATCATGGCGCTGACGCTGCCGCTGATCCCGCTCTTCATGTGGCTGATCGGGCGTTACACCGAAGGCAGGACGCGCGCCCGCTGGCGGGCGCTGGCGCGCTTGTCGAACCACTTTCTCGACGTCATGCGCGGGCTCACCACGCTGCGCGCCTTCAACCGCGGCGAGGTCCAGGCGGAGCGCATCGCGGCCGTGGGCGAGGAGTATCGCCGCACCACGATGCAGACGCTGCGCGTCGCTTTTGTGTCGGGCGCGGTGCTCGATCTGGCCGCCACGCTGGCCACGGCGCTGGTCGCGGTAACCCTTGGCCTGCGCCTGGTCGACGGCGCGGTGACCCTGCGCGCAGCGCTGACCGTGCTGCTGCTGACGCCGGAGCTGTACGTGCCCCTGCGCGCCCTCGCGGCGCAGTTCCACGCCAGCGCCGACGGCCTCGCCGCCGCCGAGCGCATCCTCGATCTCATCGACGCGCCCCTCTCGTCGCCCGCCGGCGCCGCGCCGCCGCCCCAGGATTGGCGGAGCATCCGTTTGGACGGCGTCACGCTCGCCAACCCGGGCCGCCCGGGGCGGGTGCTCGACGAGGTCGGCCTCGAGATCCGCCGCGGCGAGGTCGTCGCCCTGGTGGGCCGCAGCGGCTCGGGCAAGACGACCCTCGCCGCGCTGTTGCTGGGGCTGCGCCGCCCCGACGCCGGCCGCGTCACGGTGGACGGCGTCGACCTCGCCGGGCTCGACGACGCGGCCTGGCGCCGGCAGGTGTCGTGGGTCCCGCAACGGCCGACACTGTTCCACGGCACGGTCGCCTACAACATCGCTCTCGGCGCCGAGGGGGCGACCGGACCCCAGCTCGAACGGGCGGCGCGCCTCGCCGGCGCCGACGAGTTCGTGCGCGAGCTGCCGCGGGGTTACGACACGACGATCGGCGAAGGCGGCCGCGGCCTCTCGGCCGGCGAGACGCGCCGCATCGCCCTGGCGCGAGCGCTGGTGCGCGACGCGCCCCTGCTCATTCTCGACGAGCCGACGGCCGACCTGGACGCCGAGAGCGCCGCGCTGGTGGCCGCGGCCATCGGCGAGGCGCGCGAGGGCCGGGCGGTGCTCGTCATCGAGCACCGCCCGGCCCTCGCGCGCCTCGCCGACCGCGTCGTGCGCCTGGCCGACGGCAAGACGGTGGTCGAACGGGTCGCGGCGAGCACGTGAGCACACTGCTCGAGCTCCTGCGCATCGTCCGGCTGCCCCGCCTGCGGGTCGCGGCGTCGGTCGCCCTCGGGTCGCTCGCCGTCCTTGCCGGCGTCGGGCTGATGGCCTTCGCCGGCTATCTCATCTCGCGCTCGGCGGAGCGCCCGCCGGTGCTCTCCCTGACCGTGGTCATCGTCGCCGTGCGCTTCTTCGGACTGGCCCGGCCCCTGACGCGCTACCTCGAGCGCCTTACCTCGCACGACCTCGCCTTTCGCCTGCTGGCGCGCATGCGCGTGGCATTCTTCACGAGGCTCGAGCCCCTCGTGCCGGCGCGCGTCGAGGGCTACCGCAAGGGCGACCTGCTGGCCCGCATGGTCGGCGACGTCGACGCCCTGCAGAACCTGTTCCTGCGCGGGCTCACGCCGCCGCTCGTCGCGTTGCTCGCCGGCGCGGTCTCGGTCGCGGTCTGCGCCGCCTTCCTGCCCGCCGCGGGGCTCGTCCTGGCGGCCGGTCTGCTGGCCGGCGGGGTCGTCGTGCCGATCGTCGCGGCGGCCGCCGGACGCCGGTCCGGCGCCCGGCAGGCCGGGGCTCGCGCCGAGCTCACGGTGGAGCTGGTCGAGCTTCTGCGCGGCGCGCCCGAGCTGGTCGTGCTCGGCGCCGACCGGGCCGCGCTGGCGCGCGTCGCGGCGCTCGACGCCGAGCTCACTCACCTGGCCCGCCGCGAGGCTCTGGCGACGGGATTGGTCGAGGGACTCGGCGTCGCGGTCGTCGGCCTGACGGTCGCCGGCGTCCTTCTGGTCTGCATCGCCGCGACCGCTTCGGGTGCGCTCGACCGCGTGCTGGTGGCCACGCTGGCATTGCTGGCCATGGCGTCGTTCGAGGCAGTGGCGCCGCTGCCCGCGGCGGCGCTGCGGCTCCAGACCACCCTCGACTCGGGCCGGCGCCTGCTGACGATCGCCAGCCGCGCGCCGGCCGTGACCGACCCCGCCCTCCCCGCGCCGCTCGGCGCCGGGTCGGGCGTCGCCCTCGAGAAGGTCGGGTTCGCCTACGGCGGCGACGAAAGCTGGGACCTGCGCGGCGTCGACCTGCGGATCGCCCCGGGCCGCCGCGTCGCCCTCGTCGGCCGTTCGGGCGCCGGCAAGAGCACCATCGCCGCCCTGCTGGTCCGCTTTCTCGATCCCGGCGAGGGCCGTGTCGCCCTGGGCGGCGTCGACCTGTGCGCTCTGCGCCAGCGCGACGTGCGCTCGAGGGTCACCCTCGACTCACAGGACGCCTACCTGTTCTCGACCACGATCCGCGAGAACGTGCGCCTGGCGCGGCCCGAGGCGAGCGACGCCGAGATCGAGCAGGCGCTGCAGCGGGCGCGGGCCTGGCAGTGGGTCGGCTCGCTGCCCGGCGGCCTGGACACGTTCGTCGGCGAAGAGGGAGAGTCGGTCTCCGGCGGCGAGCGCCGCCGCATCGCCCTGGCGCGCACGTTCCTCGCCGGCGCGCCGGTGATCGTCCTGGACGAGCCGACCGGACACCTCGATCCCGAGACGGCCGAGGACCTGATCGGCGACGCGCTGCGAGCGGCGGACTCGCGCTCCGTCCTGCTGATCACACACCGGCCCGAGGGCCTCGATTCAGTCGACGAGGTGATCACCCTGCACAGGGGCCGCGTGGTGAGCAGCCGGCCGGCGCAAGGGTCGCCGGCGCAAGCGTGAAGACGAAGGGGACGCGGATGGCGCAAGCGTGAAGACGAAGGGCACGCGGATGGCGACGCGGCGACACGCTCGCGCAGCCCGCGATAGGCTTCTCTCAACGACAAGTCAGCGGCATGAACCAGGGAGGACGACGTGGACGTGTTCGAAGCGATCGGCGCGCGCTACAGCGTGCGCGGGTACAAACCGGAGCCGGTCGACGAGGCGACGCTGGCGCGGGTGCTCGAGGCGGCGCGGCGCGCGCCGACGGCGGCCAACCACCAGCCGTTTCGGGTCGTGGTCGTGCACACGAAGGGTCGTGAAGACGAGCTCCTGCGCATCTACGGACGGCCGTGGTTCGTGCAGGCGCCGCTCGTGCTCGCCTTCGTCGCCGTGCCCGGCGAGGCCTGGCGGCGGTCGGACGGCAAGCCCTACGACGAGGTCGACGCGACGATCGCCATGGACCATCTCGTCCTGGCCGCGACCGCCCTGGGTCTGGGCACCTGCTGGATCGCGGCCTTCGACCCGGCCGCCGCGCGCGAGGTGCTGGGCCTGCCCGACGACGTCGAGCCGATCGCCTTCACGCCGCTCGGGCGCCCCGACAAGCCGTCGGCCAGCACGGGGCGCCGGCCGCTCGAGGAGCTCGTGAAGTACGAGCGCTGGTGAACGGCGGGCGGACCGTTCCGGTCCGCCGCCGCCGAGCCGGTCCCCGCCGCTTCTAGCCCACCGTGGCGGCGAACGCCTGCAGCGTCGCCTGCGGCACCATGCCGGCGGCCACCACGGTCAGCTTGCCGTGCTGCCAGGCGATCACGTTGAACAGCCCGGTCGAGAGCTCGTAGCCCGGCGAGCCGGCGACGGTGGTCGTCGCGATCAGGCCCCGGGGCAGCTTCGCGAGGCTCTGCTGGAGGTTCGCCGGCGCGCCGGCGCTCACCTGGGTTTCGACGAGCGCGACCGAACCGAAGCCGGTCCCGTAGCGCAGGATCGCCGTCGCGCCGCGGCCCTTGGCCGGTGGCGCCACCGTGGCGCCGTCAAACGCCAGGGAGGCCGGCGACGAGCCCTGCCGCGGCGCCGCCAGGACGAGCCCATAGCCCGCCGCCTTTGCCCGCGCCTGGGTCAGCGTCAGCGATGCGGCGTGGGTCGCCGGCTTGGTCTGGCTTTGCGCGCCGCCCGCCAGGCCCCGCAGAGACGGCAGCGCGGTGTGTTGAACCGTCGCCCCGGCCGGCGGGGTGAACGAGAACAGATCGCCCGCGATGCTCCGGTAGGAGACGCGGGTGAAGCCGGCCGACAGCGTGGGCGTCGTGTCGCCCTTGGCGAAGACCTGCACGCGCAGCGGCACGAACGTCTTGCCGTCGACCGCCACCTGCAGCGAGCCGAAGGTCGTAACGGTCGACGTCGGCGTGACGGTGAGGATGTAGCTCTGGCGGCCGGCCACGGTGGTCTGGCCGCTGACGGCCACCGTGCCCGTTGCCGCGAAGCGCCGCAGCGCCCCGCTGATGGCCGCCAGCGGATCGCCGGGCGTCGGCCGGGGCGAGGGCGACGCACTCGCGCGCCGCCCGCCGGCGCCGGCGGGCGGCGCGTACTGCGTCGCGGTGCCGCTCGCCGAGCTGTAGCTCCAGACGCCGTTCTTGCCGGCGACCAGCACGAAGTCCGCGCCGCCGCCCTGCGACTGGAGCCGCAAGCCGCCGCCTTGTGAGATCCAGAGCCGGCCGGAGCCGCCCATGAGCAGCGACGTCAGGTCGGTCGGCGCCGCCCCGCCGCCGCTGAACAGGTTCGAGAGGTCGGAGCCGGGAATCAGGCCGTTGCTCCAGGCTATGTCGCCGCTGACGGCCTTCGTGGTCTGCGGCGCCGCAGCGACCTTGGCCAGCAACTGCGTCGGCGTGATGCTCGGCAGCGTGGCCGTGCTTCCCTGGGCCCGGCTCGTCACGATGCCGATCGCCACGGCGGCCGCGGCCAGCACGGCGACCAGTGCGTAGATCAACCACCTGCGAGACATGTCTCCTCCTTGCGGCGCCGCGGCGCGGACGCGAGGCCCGGTTGCCGGCCCCGCCACGCCCCGCCTACACCAGAATGTCCTTGCGTCGGAACAGATACCAGGCGACCGCCATGAGCCCCGCGATGTAGAGCGCGAAGGTGATGAGGCCGGTGACGATCGGGTGCCACGAGATCGGCTGGCTGAGCAGGTTCTGCCAGGCGTCGATGTGGCTCGTGAACAGGTAGGGCTTGAGAAAGTCGAAGTAGCTGAAGGCGCCCAGGATGTTCATGACGATGAACACGACCAGAGCCCCGATGGCGGCCGTGAGGCTCGAGTTCGTCAATGTGGCAAAGAGCAGCGCGAGCGAGAGCACGCAGATCACGCCGGCCAGCACGTAGAGGTACGCCACCAGGCTCAGACCGAGCCAGTGCGTCACGCTCGCGGTCTGGCCCGAGAGCAGCGCCTGGGCGTGCAGACCGAAGGCCAGCGCGCCGGCCGCAAGGCCGCCGACGAAGACCAGCGCCAGGCCGATGACGACGTAGATGATGGCGATGCCCCACTTCGAGGCGAGCACGCCGCCACGGCTGATGGAGTGCATGAGCCAGGTCTTGATGGTGCCGGTCTCGGCCTCGCCGGCGAGCTGGTGGGCGCCCACCATCGCGGCCAGCAGCGGCAGCAGAAACGCCGAGAGCATGGCGACCGAGGCGAGCGGCATCAGCAGGCCGTTGTGGAAGGCGAGACTGATCACGCCGCCGGGACCGTTGTCGTGGTGGTGGTTGTTGCGGTTCAGATAGAACGCGAGAGTGATGAGCAGCGGCACGGCCAGCAGGCCGCCCCAGCCGACGTAGCTGCGCCTCTGGGATAAGAGCTTGGTCAGCTCGCGGTGCAGGAGCTTCACCTCGCACCTCCCGCCACCCCGGCAGCCCCGCCGCTATCGACGTCGGAGCTCTGCGTGAGGCCGAGGAAGAAATCTTCGAGTCCCTGCTCGCGGGCGGGGATGACGGCGTCGACCCCGATGCCCTCGGCGACCAGCCGGCCGACCATCTCGCGCACGGTGCCGTCGCTTGCTTCGACGATCAGGTACTCCTCGTCGAGGGTCACCTGCTGGCCGCCCACCAGGGCGGCCACGACGTCGCGCGCCTTGCCCTGGTCCGACGTCAGCAGCTTCACCGACGAGTGCTCCGGATGGAGCTCGCTCACCGGCCCCTCGATGACGACCCGGCCCTTGTTGATGATCACCGCCCGGTTGCAGACTTGCTCCACCTCGTGGAGCAGGTGCGACGACAGAAAGACGGTGGTGCCGTCCTTGCCCAGCTCGCGGACCAGCTCGCGGACGTCCTTCATGCCCTGCGGGTCGAGGCCGCTCGTGGGCTCGTCGAGAATGACGAGCTCCGGCTTGTTGATGAGCGCGTTGGCGATGCCGAGGCGCTGCTTCATGCCGTGGGAGTAGTCGCCCACCTTCGAGTCGGCGCGCTCGCTCAGGCCGACGATGTCGAGCACCTCGCCGATGCGCCGCTCGTCGACCTCCTCGTTCAGGCTGCCCATCAGGCGCAGGTTGCGCCGGGCGCTCATGTTGCCGTAGAAGGCCGGCACCTCGACAAAGCCGCCGATGTGCCGCAGCGCCTCGATCTTGTCGCGCGGCACCTGGTGGTCGATCACCGTCGCGTAGCCGCTGGTCGGGTAGATCAGCCCGACGATCATGCGGATCGTGGTGGTCTTGCCGGCGCCGTTGGGACCGAGAAAGCCGAAGATGTCGCCGCGGCGCACGGTGAGGTCGAGGTGATCGACGGCCAGCGTGGCGCCGAAGCTCTTGGTCAGGCCGTAGGTGGCAAGTACGACGGGCGCGGCGCCGCTCGGTGGCGCCGAGAGCCCGTCGCTTAGGTCCTGCGTCATGGTCATGGTCGTTGGTCCTCCTGGTCGCAAGCTCGCGTCGCGGCGGCGGTGCGCGGTCCTTGTGCAAGCACCATACCCGCTTGGCCGTAAAGCGCGCATAAGCGGGGCGCGAAGTCTCGTCACCCGCGGTGGCGCGGGTCACGGGCCGTGGCTGGGCTCCGCGACCCGCCGCCGCGCCTGGTTTCAGACTCGCGCGACCTCGGCCGGCTCGAGCGGCTCGACCGCGACGGTCGGCATCTCCGCATCTTCGACGGGCTCGACCGAGAGGTGCGGCAGCCGCCGGTCGAGCGCCCTGGGCAGCCACCAGTTGCGCCGTCCGAACAGGTGCATCAGCGAGGGCACGAGCACGGTGCGGATGACGGCCGCGTCGAGAAACACGGCCGCGGCGAGCCCGATGCTGAACTCGGCGATGATCCGCTCACCGCCGAAGACGAAGGCCAGAAAGACGCAGATCATGATGGCGGCGGCGGCGGTGATGACCCGGCCGGTGGTCGCCTGCCCGACGGTGACGGCGTGCTCGTTGTCGCGAGTGTGGACCCACTCCTCGTGCATGCGACTGACCAGGAAGACCTGGTAGTCCATGGAGAGGCCGAACAGGATGGCCAGCAGCATCACCGGCAGGAACGCCTCGATCGGGCCCGCCTTGCCGAGACCCAGCAGCTTCACTCCCCAGCCCCACTGGAAGAACACGACGAGGACCCCGAACGCAGCCCCGGCGGCCAGCAGGTTCATCACGGCCGCCGTCGCCGGCACGACCAGACTGCGGAAGGCCACGAGCAGGAGCAGGAACGCCAGGCCGATGATGACGGCGATGAACAGCGGCAGCTTGCCGGCGATGACGGTGGCGAAGTCGTCGAAGATGGCGGTGGGCCCGCCGACGTAGACCCGCAAGGTGGTGCCGTGCTCGAACGGCGGCACCACAGTGTCGCGCAGATGCGTGATCAGTGCCGATGTCCTGGCGTCCTGCGGCGACGTGGTCGGGAAGACCTCGACGATCGCGACCTTGGCGCCCGGCCGGCTGGGGAACGGCACGACCGCGGCGACGCCCGGCTGCTTGGCAAGGGCGCCGTCGAGGCGCAGCAAAGCCGCCTGGTCGGCGCTCGAGCCGGTCTGCGCCACGAGCATGAGCGGCCCGTTGAAGCCGGGGCCAAAGGCGGCGGCGAGCATGTCGTAGGCCTGGCGGGTGGTCGTGCCCGCGACGTCGTTGCCGGCGTCGGAGAGGCCGAGTCGCAGCGCAAAGTAGGGGCTCGCCAGGACCAGCATGAGCACGATCGCACCGAGCATGAGGACCACCGAGCGGCGACTCACGAAGCCCGCCCAGCGCGCCCAGAAACCCGACTTGTGCACGTCGTGCGCTCCGTGGTCCGCCAGACGCCGCCGCTCACGACCGCTGAGCACGTGCATGCCCATGAAGCCGAGCAAGGCCGGCAGCAGGGTGATGGCGGAGGCCAGCGCCAGCAGCACGGTCATCGCCGCCGAGATGCTCAAGCCGTCCATGAACCCCAGGCGCAGGACCAGCAGACCGAGCAGGGCGATGCAGACCGTGCCGCCGGCGAAGATCACCGCGCGCCCGGCCGTGTTCAGGGCGCGCACGGCCGCCTCTTCGGGCGACATGCCCGCCTTGAGGCCGTCGCGGTGCCGGGTGACGATGAACAGCGAGTAGTCGATGCCGACGCCCAGGCCGATGAGGTCGGCGAGCGTGGGCGCGAAGGTGGTCACTCCCATCAGGTGTGAGAACAGGCCGATGGTGAAGGTCGCCGTGCCCAGCGCCACGACGGCCGTGATGAGCGGCAGCGCCATGCCCAGCAGCGAGCCGAAGGCGATGAGGATGATGACGGCCGCGGCGACCAGGCCGATGGCCACGCTGTTGGAGGGTGGCGTTTGGGTGGCCTGCTCGATCGCCTGGCCGCCGATCGCGACCTCGAGACCGGGTCTGCCGGCCGCCTTGGTCAGGGAGATGACACGTTCGATGTCTCCCCGGGGCAGCTCGGCGGCGAGCTTTGTGAACACGACGGTGGCGTAGGCCGTCCGGCCGTCGCGGCTGATCTGGGCGACGCCGGTCGGCGAGTAGGGACTGGTCACCGAGGCGACCGACGGGGCCTTGGCGACCAGCTGCAGCAGCGCCGTGATGCGATTGCGCACGGCCGGGTCGTTGACCGTCCCGCCGGTCACATGCCAGACGATCGAGTCCGAGTCGCCCGACTGTTTGGGCAGGGCCGCGCTGAGCAGGGTGAGAGCCTTGGTCGACTGCGTGCCGGGCAGCGTGAAGGTGTTGGAATAGGCGTTGCCCACAGTGCGCTCGACGCCGACCACCGTCGCCAGCGCCACAAGCCAGGCGACAAGCACGATAATGCGATGCCGGTAGCACCAGCGCGCGAATGAGGCCATGTTTCAGCTCCTGGTCGTGGGAGTCCCTTGCCGTGGGCGGGCATTCTATCTTATCGGCGATAAGCTTCGCGTAAAGAACCGTCCGGCGCGGCCGCGCCCTGGCCGCGCCTTACGCTCCGCTTACGGACGCGGGCAGACAATGGGGTGGACGGATCGAGAGCAGCGGCCCGCCAGGGCGGCGCCGATGGCCCACCAGGGCGGCGCCGATGGCCTGCCAGGGCGGCGCCGGCCACCCGGCGCCGGGAAGGTGCGCCCATGCGTGTGCTGATCATCGAAGACGAGGAGGCGCTGGCGTCGGCCATCGCCCGCGGGCTGCGCCGCGAGGGCATGGCGGTCGACGTTTCGTTCGACGGCGCCGGCGGCCTCGAGAAGGCGCTGGTCACCGCCTACGACGTGGTCGTGCTCGACCGCAACCTGCCGGGGCTGCACGGCGACGAGGTCTGCCGCCGCCTGGCCGGCTCGGGCGCGGAGACGCGGATCCTGATGCTGACGGCCGCCCGCGGTTTGCGCGACAAGGTCGCCGGCCTGAACCTGGGAGCCGACGACTACCTCGGCAAGCCGTTCGCCTTCGAGGAGCTCGTGGCCCGGGTGCGCGCCCTCTCGCGGCGCGCAGGCCCGCCGCGGCCGCCGGTCCTGCGCCGCCGGGGCGTCGAGCTCGATCCCGCGAGCCGGCGCACGTTCCGCGAGGGCCGCGAGATCGCCCTGACCAACAGGGAGTTCGGCGTTCTCGAGGCGCTCCTCTCGGCAAGCGGCGGCGTCGTGTCGGGCGAGGAGCTGCTCGAGAAGGTCTGGGACGAGAACGCCGACCCGTTCTCGAACGTCGTACGGGTGACGATCATGACGTTGCGCAAGAAGCTCGGCGAGCCGCCGCTCATCGAGACGGTCGCCGGCGCCGGGTACCGGCTGTGAGACCGGCGCACCACACCGCTGTGAGACGGCGCGCCGCTGTGAGACGGCGCGCCACACGGCCGTGAGACGGCGCACCATCAGCCTGCGTCTGCGCCTGACGCTCTCCTACGGCGGGGTGTTCTTCGCCCTCGGCTTTCTGCTGATCGCGGTCAGCTACGTCCTCGTGCACCAGGTGCTGGTCCACAATCCCGGCGAGTTCCTGAGCCGCGTCGCCGCGCGCCTGGATCTGCCGTCCGGCTTTCTCGCGGCGCGCATGCCCTCGCCGTCGGGCGGCCAGCAGACCGTGGACGCGTTCATGCGCACGGTGCAGGATCAGGTCGTCTCCCAGCTGCTCCACGGGCTGACCGGCGTCGCCTTTACGGCCCTCGCCGTCGCGGCGGCGGTGTCGGTCGGGCTGGGCTGGCTGATCGCCGGTCGCATGCTGCGTCCGGTTCAGGAGATCGCGACCGTCGCCCGGCGCGCGTCGGCGAGCACCCTCCACGAGCGCATCGCCATGCAGGGCCCGAGCGACGAGCTGAGCGAGCTTGCCGACACCTTCGACGCCATGCTGGCGCGCCTCGAGACGGCGTTCGCGGCGCAGCGCGAGTTCGTGGCCAACGCCTCGCACGAGCTGCGCACGCCGCTTTCGATCATGCGCACCGAGGTCGATGTCACGCTCGCCGACCCGCGGGCGACGAGCGCCGATCTGCGCCGCATGGCCGACACGGTACGCACTGCCATCGCCCGCAGCGAGGACATCATCGACAAGCTCCTCGTGCTGGCCGAAAGCGGGCAGCTGGTGGACACGGAGACGGTCCACCTCGAGGCGCTCACCGCCGAGGTAGTCCGCCGCCGGACCGACGCCGCCCAGGCACGAGGACTGTCGTTCGCCCTCGACCTTCGGGAGGCGCCGGTCCAGGGCGACCGCGCGCTCCTCGAGCGCCTGGTCGACAACCTCGTCGGCAACGCCGTGCGGTACGCCCGCGCCGACAGCGTCGTGACCGTCGAAGTCGGCCGGCGCCCCGACGGCGCCGTGCTGCGCGTCGCCAACGCCGGTGAGGTGATCGGCCCCGACGAGCTGCCGCGCCTGTTCGAACGCTTCTACCGGCGCGGCACGTCGCGCAGCAGGCGCGGCGGTGGTGCGGGCCTGGGTCTGGCGATCGTCGCCGCGGTGGCCGAGGCCCACGGCGGGACGGCGTCCGCCGCAAGCCCGGCCGGCGGCGGGCTTGCGGTCACCGTGACGCTCCCGGCCGCGCCGCCCAACGCCGTGCGCATAACGTCCCCGGCCGCGCCGCCCGACGCCGCACACCGGGACTGGCCGTCTGTCGCGCCGCCCGACGCCGCACACCGGGACTGACTGCCTCTCTCGCAATCCCGGCCATGATGGTCGCAGCCGCAGCGCGGGTACAGTGGTGCGCAGCCGCCCGTGGCAGGCGAAGTGACGCAGGTTCACACCATGCCCGAACGGCTCCAATCAAGGAGTTCAACCGTGGACGAGGAGCTCAAGCCAAGCGGACCGGCGCCCGCAACCGATCTCGCTGCCGCCGCCGCAGCGGTCGCGCGGCGCGCCGCCGGCGCCCAGGTCGATGGCCGCATGCCGGCCATCTACCTGGGCCACGGCGCGCCGCCCCTGGTCGACGATCCCCTCTGGGTCGCCGAGCTCACCGCCTGGGCGGGCGCCCTGCCGCGACCCGAGGCGATCCTCATGGTCTCGGCCCACTGGCAGGCGGCGCCGGTCACCCTGGGCGCCGCCCGCGACGGCGTGCCGCTGATCTACGACTTCTACGGCTTTCCCGAACGCTACTACCGCGCCCGCTACCCGGCGCCGGCGGCGCCCGGGCTGGCCGCGCGGGTCTGCGACCTGCTCGCCGGCGAGCAGGTCGCCCAGAGCTCCGAGCGCGGTCTCGATCACGGCGCCTACGTGCCGCTGCTCGTCATGTATCCCGACGCCGACGTCCCCGTGCTGCAGCTCTCGCTGCCCAGCCTCGAGCCCGCGCCGCTGCTCGAGCTGGGCGCCCGGCTGCGGCCGTTGCGCGACGAGGGCGTGCTGGTGATGGGCAGCGGGTTTCTCACGCACGGCCTGCCGTACCTGCGCGACTTTCGCACCGACGCGCCGCCGCCGGCCTGGTCGAGCGAGTTCGACCGGTGGGCGGCGGCGGCGCTTGCCGACGACGATCGCGTCGCGCTGGCCGGCTTTCGCGACGCCCCCGGCGGCCGCTACGCGCATCCCACTACGGAGCACTTCGTGCCGCTGTTCGTCACGCTCGGCGCGGGCGGCGGCGAAGCGCCGCCCGTCACCACGATCGAGGGCTACTTCGTGGGCCTGTCCAAGCGGTCCGTCCAGATCGCCTAGCGGCGCCCGGCCCTACGCCGCTCTTGAACGCCCGCCGGCGGGGGTGGAGCCGGCCATGTCCGCACGCGCCCGGCGGCGCAGCCAGAACGCTACGGGAAAGACCGCCACGAACACCACCAGCGCGAGGAGCTGCGCCTCGCGCAGGCCCAGGAAGAGCAGATTGTTGACCCGCTCGAACGAGATGAAGAAGCGGCCGAACGAGTACAGGCCGAGGTAGAGCAGGAACGCCATGCCGTCGGTCTCGAGGCGCGGCATGGCCCACAGAAGGATGGCGATCATGACGAGCAGCCAGAGCTGTTCGTAGATGGGCGTGGGCTGCGTGGGCACGCCGAGGAGATTCGTCGGCAGGAGGGCGTTGGGGTTCCTGTAGACGATGCCCCAGGGCAGCTTCGTCGGGTAGCCCCACGTGTCGCCGTTCACGATGTTGGCGCACTTGCCGACGATCTGGCCCACCGGGATGGCCAGAGCGAGGCAGTCGAGCACGCGCCAGACGGGCAGCTTCTTCCGAGCGGCAGTAGACGACGATCGCCAGCACGCCGCCGGTGAGCACGCCGTAGATGGCCAGGCCGATCAGCTGCAGGGTCCACAGCTGGCCCGGGTGATGCCAGTAGAAGCCGAAGTCGTCGAGGATGTGGAAGAGCCGCGCTCCGACGATGCCGGCCGGCACGGCGACGATCGCCATGCCGACGACGTGGTCGCGCGAGATGCCCCGCTTGCCCAGCTGCCGGGCGAACACCAGCGCCCCCACGATCACGGCGATCGCCATGATCACGCCGTACCAGCGCAGCGTCAGCGGCCCGAGGTGGCCGAAGACGGGGTCGATGTTGATGGTGATCGTGGCCATCGTCGCGGCCGCGCCCGGCACGGCGGGTCGGCTACCGGCGCCCGGCGCGGCAGGCGGGGCAGACGCCGAAGACCTCGACCGCGTGGCTGACGTCGCTGTACCCGAGCGACGCCGCCAGCCGCTCCGCCCAGCCCGACAGCTCCGGACAATCGGTCTCGGCGCTCCTGCCGCACTCGCGGCAGACGATGTGGTGATGGTGCTCGTCGCTACGGCAGTAGCGATACATGACGTCGCCCTCGGGTTGCCGGAGCACGTCGAGGGCGCCGTCGTCGGCAAGGCGCTGCAGGTGACGGTAGACGGTGGTCAGGCCGATCTGCTGACCGGCGGCGCGCAGCTCGGCGTGGATGTCCTGGGCGCTGCGAAACGACGGCGAGGCGCGCAGGGCCCCGACGATCGCCGCGCCCTGTCGCGTGGCTCGGCGGGTTCCGCCGGCCGGCGGCTGCTCCGTCATGCCGCCACCTCCCTTGTCGCCGCGTCCGTCGCTGCCGGCGCGGCGCCGCGTCTGGACGATTTGAGCGACGGCCCCACGACGCGCGCCACCAGGTAGATGGCGAAGCTGATGGCGACCACGAACACGCTCGGCTTGACAGAGGTGCTCTCGAAGCTCACCAGCAGGCCGCCGTCGGCCGAGACCAGGGCAAAGACGACCGCCAGAGCGGCCACCACGAGGGGGCTGTTGGCCAGGCGATGGGCCGCCGCCGCCGGTGTGATCGCCAGGCTCAGCACGAGCAGCGTGCCGACCACCTGGGCGGCCTCGGTGACGGTGAAGGCCAGGATGAAGAGAAAGACGATCCCCAGCAGACGCACCGGCACGCCGCGCGCGACGGCCACCTCGGGGTCGACCGAAGCGAACAGCAGCGGGCGATAGAGCACGGTCATGGCCACGGTGACCCCCACGGCGATCACGCCGAGCAGCAGCAGCTGACCGCCGCTGACCCCGAAGATGTCGCCGAACAGGATGTTCGTCGCCTCGGTGGCAAAGCCGTGGTAGAAGCTCAGCAGCAGCACGCCGAGCCCCATGCCGGCCGCCAGGATCACGCCGATCGACGAGTCACGCTCGCGCTCGCGCACGCCCATGGCGCCGATCAGACCGCCTACGACCACCGCGCCTATCAGGGCGCCGGCGATGGCGTTGTTGGCCAGCAGCAGGCCCGCCGCCGCGCCCGTGAAGGCCAGCTCGCTCGTGCCGTGCACGGCAAACGCCATGCCGCGCGTAATGACGAACGGCCCTATGAGCCCGCAGGCAATGGCGACCAGCGCCGCCGCCAGGAGCGCGTGCTGGGCGAACGGCAGCCCGAGATACTGCGTGAGGCTCATCAGTCCTCCCAGATGGCCGGCGCGGAGACGGCCGGCGGGTGGTGACCGTCGACGGCTCCGCCGAGCTCGTCGTCGTCGGGACTCACCACGACGACCCGGCCTCCGGCCTGCAGCACGTCGACCTCGGCGCCGTACAGCGAGCTCAGGCGCTCGCGGGTGAGGATCTCGGACGGTCTGCCGACCGCAAAGCGGCCGCCGACCAGGTACAGCACACGATCCACGTACGGCAGCACCGGGTTGATGTCGTGGGTCACAAAGACGATCGTCGTGCCGGCGCGCCGGCGGCGCTGGTCGATGAGGGCGGTGATGACGCGCTGGTGAGCGACGTCGAGCGACAGCAGGGGCTCGTCGCAGAGCAGGATCGCCGGGTCGCCGAGCAGCGCCTGGGCGATGCGCAGGCGCTGCTGTTCGCCGCCCGACAGGCGGCCGACCGGCGCGTCGGCAAAGGCCGTCGCGCCCACGGCGCAGATCACCTCGTCGACCCGTCGCCGGCTCTCGCGCCGGGCGAGCAGCACCCCCGGGCGATGGCCGTCCAGGCCGAACCGCACCAGGTCGCGGCCGCGCAAGGGCAGGTCGCGGTCGAACGCGCGCTGCTGCGGTATGTAGCCTATGCGCCTGCTGCCGCGGCGCGGCGCGCGCCCTTCGACCTCGACCGTCCCTCCCGACGGCCGCTCGAGCCCAAGCACCACCTTCAGGAGCGTCGTCTTGCCCGCGCCGTTGGGGCCCAGCACCGCCAGGAACTCGGCCGCCGGGACGGTCAGGTCGAGGCCCTCCCAGATGCGCCGCTCGCCGTAGGCGACCGCGGCGCGCTCGAGACGGATGGCGGGCGGGCGCGCGGGCGCTGCGGTGCGTGGGCCGGCGGGCACGCCGCCGGGCACGCCCGGCGGCGTGCCCTCCGTAAAGGGCTCTCGCGCCACGTCAGCCACCCAGGGCTCGCAGAATGGCGGTCGCCTGGCTCAGCTGCCAGGCCTGATACGAGCGGTAGCCGGCCGGCTGAGTCTCGCTCACGCCCACGACGGCGATGCCCGCCTGCTCGGCGAGCTGGCGCACGTGCTGCGTCACGGCGCTGGTGGCCTGAGTGTTGTAGAGGAGCAGACGCATCTTGCGCCCGGCGATCAGCGCCTGCATGGCCTGCGTGTCGGCCGCGCTGGGGTCGTTGCCGTTCTCGATCGCGGTGGCAAATCCCGGCGGCGTCACCACGGTGAGCCCGGCGTCGGCGAGCAGGTAGCCGGGCACGCGCTCCGTGTAGCCGACCGGCTGCCCGGCGTAGGTGCTCCTGATCTTCGCGACGACCGCGAGCACGGGACGAAGCGAGGCGTCGAAGCGCCGCAGGCCCGCCTGGTAGGCGGCGGTGCCGGCCGGGTCGGCGGCCGCGAGCGCCCGCTCGATGGCCTGCGCCACGAGCGGCACGCGGACGACGTCGTACCAGAAGTGGGGGTTGACGCTCGCGCCGTGCTCGCCCAGCACCTGCTGCACCGTGACCACCGTCGGGCGGCCCCCCGAAGCCGACAGGAGCTGGCCCATGAAGTCGTCGTAGCCGGCGCCGTTTTCGATCACGACCCTGGCGCGCGCCACGGCGGCCGCGTCGGCGGCGTTGGACTGGTAGAGATGCGGATCGGCGCTCGGGCTGGTGATCAGCGACGTGACCCGCACGCGAGCGCCGCCGATCTGCGCGGCGATGTCGCCCCAGAAGTTCTCGCCGGCCACGACGTCGAGGCGCGCGCCGCTCGAACCCGGGGAGCCCGAAGAGCCCGACGTTGAGCCGCAGGCGCTCAGCGCAGTCGCGACGGCCACTGCTGCGAGGACCGTCGCTGCGACGCCTGCGACGGAGCCGGTCAGTGCAAAGCGGGTGAGTGAACGGCGCGGCCAACCCATGCCGAAATGATAACCGTTTTCAGTTAGACGTACACCATTCCGGGGAGATGGTCTGGCCGGCTCCTGCTGCTGCCGGCGACCGGGAAGCCGAGACGGGCTGCCTCTACGGCACGTTCCACACCGGCGTGCCCACCGGGCAGCGCGGATACAGCCACAGGATGTGCGCGTCGGAGAGCCGCGTGCAGCCGTGCGAGTAGTTGCGCGGAAAGCGGTGCAGGAGCCAGGGCTCGTCTGTGCCGTGGATCGCGTACAGACCCAGGTAGCGCATGCGCCGCGGCCCGTAGGGGCCGCCCATGTGCGGGTCCTTGGCGTAGATGCGAAAGTGGCCCAGCGGCGTGGGCAGCGCCGGCCGCCCCAGGACGCAGTCGAAGCTGCGCACGACCCAGCCGTGCTCCAGGTAGTAGAGCCTGTACTGCGACTCGTCGACGACGATGAAGTGCGCCGGAGCCACCGGCACGCGGTAGGAGTTCGGCGACCTGACCCGCACCACGACGGCCGCGCTGGCGCCCGCGAGATGCCCCGCGTCGGCGGCCACCGCCACGCGATAGGCAAAGCGCCCGACGCGCGTTGCCCGGTACCGGCCCACGGCGCTCGAGTCGGGGCCCAGAGTGAGCCTGCGCCACCGTGTCCAGACATGACCCCGGCGACGCTCGAGCACCACAGTGGCGCCGGGGCGCCGCGGGCTCACCGAGATCGTGAAGCGGACGTCGCGCCAGCCGAGGACCGTGCCGGGGCCGGTCAGGGTAACGCGGGGCGCGACCGTGACGGCCGCCTCGGCAGAGGCGGCCGCCCAGTCGGCGCTGCCGGCGAAGTCGACCCGGTAGGTCGTCGTCACGAGGGGGTTCTCGCTGAAGGTGGCGCTGCCGTCGGCGCCCGTCGTGGCGCCGGCCAGCGGCGTGAACGTGCTTTGGCCGGCCGCCTCGGCGCTCAGCTCGAGGCTCTCGTCGGCAACGCCGAGAGTGGCCGTGAGCACGGTGGCGCGGCCGGCGACGACGCTGGACGGCGACGCCGTCAGCGTGAGCGCCGGCGTCGCGGTGGGGCTCGGCGAAGGCGCCGGGTCGGCGGTCGCGGGCTGGGCTCCGGCGACGCAGAGCCCCGGCGCCGCCAGTACCGCCGCGAGCACCAGAATCGCGGGCGCCGCCCACCGGACCGTCGCCGTGACCCGCGTCCTCACGAGCACTCCTCTCACCCGACGACCTACGGGCGCGACCATATCAATCCGGCCGGCGGCGGGCCAAGGGCCAGCCGCCGCCGCATCCCGCCGCCCGCTCGCCTACACGAGTCCTTGAGCCTCGAGGTAGGCGATGCTCGCCAGGGCCGACGGTTCGTCCAGGTGCTCGAGGATGACCAGCGCCTCGGCGGCGCGGGCGGCGGCCAGCACCGCCGCCGCGTCGACCACACCCTCGCCGAGCGGAAGGTGAGGGTCGTCGGTGTCGGTAGGTCCCCCGTTGCTGTGGAGATGGACGTGGGCCAGACTGGCGTGCGGATCGTCGAGGAAGGCGTCGAGCGTGCCGCTGATGGCCGCGTGCCCGCAGTCGAGCACGAGCCCGAGCTCGCCCAGCTCCAGATCGCCGGGGCCCGTGAAGTGCGAGGAGCCCACCCCAGGCATGTTCTCGATCGCGATGCGCACGCCGACCTCGCGCTGAGTCTCCTCAAGGTCGGCGATCGTGCGCTGCAAGGCGGCCACGACCGCCGCGTCGCGGGGCCCGGGCGGCGCGACATAGTCGGGGTGCACGACGTAGAGCAGCGCGCCCATCTCGGCGGCGGCCTCGACGTGCCGGCGGTGCAGGGCGACCGTCCGCCGGCGCAGCGCTTCGTCGGGGCTTCCGGGGTTGATGTCGAAGCCGTACGGACCGTGGACCGTCAGCCGCAGACCGCTGGCGACGGCGTCGCGGCGGTTGCGCGGCGACAGCACGGTGTGCAGGCCGAACGAGTCGATCTCGACCAGGCTCGTGTGCGGCGCGAGCAGCTCGAGGACCGCGGCGAGCGCGAGCTCGGGACGGACCTGGCTCGGCAGGCCGATGTCGGGCGGAAGAGTCATGCCCGGCAAGCATATCGGCCGGCGGTGGCCGCGGTCACGTCTCCTTGACGGCCAGCAGATAGATCCGCCGAAAGCACAGCTCGACCAGCCCGTCGGCGCCGGCCTGCGCGCCAAACTCGCGCGTAAGGATGCGCCGCACCGACTCACCGTAGCCGTCGGGCAGCGGCTACGTCGTAGCAATCGGGGTTCAGGTAGCCGGCCGCCGCACCCGACTCGAACACGGCGAGCACCTGCTCCGGAGAGTGCCTGGAGCGGCTCGTGTCGATCCGCGAGAAGGGCACCGCAAAGCCGGCCCGGCGGAAGAGGTCGGCGTAGGCTTCGGCCGACTCGAGAAAGAACCACGGGCTGTGGAAGCGCGCGAAGGTCGCGGCCGTCGCCGGCTCGCGCGCGACCGCGGCCATGCCCTTCAGGAAGTTCGGGCAGTACTCGCGCGTGGCGGGGGCCTGGACCGCCATGCGGCCCCCGTCGCGAAGGGCGCGCGCGCAGGCCGCGAGCGCTCGACCAGGATCGCCGAACCACTGAAAAGCGGAGTTGCAGAAGACGGCGTCGAACCGCGCGCACGCCTCGAGATCCTCCGCCGCCGCAACCTCGAATCGCGGACCGCGGCCGTAGTTCGCCCGCGCCTGCG
Organism: uncultured Actinomycetes bacterium; assembly: GCA_963751565.1. Classification (GTDB taxonomy): domain Bacteria; phylum Actinomycetota; class Thermoleophilia; order UBA2241; family UBA2241; genus Bog-752. The sequence continues at coordinate 155,740 of CAVVVA010000014.1, forward strand.
CGATCATGCCCTCTGAGGGATCGACCCCCACCACGCGGCCCGACGTCAGTTCGGCCAGGCGGAAAGTAAGATGGCCCGTGCCGCAGCCGAGGTCGAGGACGTCGTCGTCGGGGCGAATCTCGAGCAGGTCGACGAGCAGGTCGGCCGCCGACCGCTGCACGAGCGAGTCGCGCTCGTAGCGGCGCGCGATCTCGCTGAAGTCATTGCGCTTCATGGCTTGCTCCCCTGTCGGCCTACCGTACCTGCGAGCGCCGCCAACGATCCGCTGTACTTCGGCAGGCGCGCGCAGAGCACCTGGACGAAGGCGCCGGCCCGGCGTTCAGTCTTCGTCGTATTGTCCCGTGCGACCCGCCTCGAGAGCCTCGTTTGCCTCGCCGCGGATCCACCAGATCATGGCGAGACCGGCGAGCGGGTCGGCCCACCACCAGCCGAAAAGGCTGTTCGCCAGCAGGCCGGCGAGCAGGGTCGCCGCCATGTAGATGCAGACCAGCGAACAAGCCGCGTCGCCGCGCAGCGCCGCGCTGTGCAGGCGCCGGGCCAGATTGAGTCGCCAGCGCCACAGCACCGGCATGACGACCAGCACGACCACGGCAAGGACCACGCCGGCGGTCGAAGCCTGCGGCCGGCTGCGAGCGATCAGGCTCACAGCCGACGAGACGACGATGTAGGCGATAAGACCGTAGAGCGCCCAGCCCACGAGCCGCGAGGCCTGTCGCTCCCGGCCGTCGAGCTCCTCGTCGCCGGCGTGGTCGGTGTGCAACAGTAACTGTCGCAGGACGACGAGCGAGGTGAAGATCTCGATGCCGCTGTCGACCCCAAAGGCGGTCAGGGCGACCGAATGAGCGGCGATGCCGGCGGCCAGAGCCACGACCAGCTCGACGACCATCCAGCCGGCCGTGAGCGCTTGAGCCAGGCGAGCCTGGCGGATGAGGTCGTGGTGCGGTCGGACGAAAGTGGTCATGGCTGCGAGCATACCCGCCCCGGGGCCCAAGAGTATGATGGGCGGGCATCGGCCGAGTAGGCATCGGCCGAGCGGGCATCGGCCGTCCGGTAAGTCGCGGCAGGAGGGGGAGCCATGGCGCTGCCATCACGGACTCGCGCTCAGAGCGTTTCAGATTGCGGTCGGGCAGGTTCCGGGTCGAGGCGGCCCGTGCGACCGCGGCCGCGCCGGCGTCGCCGGCGTGCTCGTCGCCGCCGTCCTGCTGGCGGCGGCCGCGCTCCTGCTGGCCGGGCAGGGAAGCGCCGCGGCCGGCGCACCGCCCGGCACCCCGCCCGACGTGCCGGCGGGCACGCCGCTCGGTCAGCCCTCCACGCTCAACGTCATGGTCTTCAACATCGAGGTCGGCGGCACTCTGGTGAGCTTCGCCAAGGTGGCCGAGGCCATCAAGGACAGCGGCGCCGACGTCGTCGGCATCGAAGAGGCGCAGGGCCACATCCCGCGGCTCGCCCGGCTGCTGGGCTGGCCTTACTACAGCACGCGCTGCCAGATCGTGTCGCAGTACCCGCTCATCGATCCGCCCGGCGGCCGCGGCGTCTACCTGTTCGTCGAGCCGGCGCCGGGCGAGGTCGTGGCGATGATGAACGTGCACCTGCCGTCCGATCCCTACGGGCCCTACTGGGTGCGCGACGGCAAGACGGCGGCGCAGGTCATCGCCCTCGAGAAGAAGGTCCGCCTGCCGGCCATCCAGGCGCAGCTTGCGGCGCTGCCGTCGCTTCTGGCCTACAAGATCCCGGTGTTTCTGACCGGCGACTTCAACTCGCCCTCGTTCCTCGACTGGACGCCGGCCGCCGTCGACACCCGGACCTACGACAACGGCAAGAAGCCGTGGCCGCCGATCGCGCTGGAGTGGCCGGTGAGCAAGGCGGTCGTCGACGCGGGCTTTCGCGACTCGTTCCGCGACATCTACCCCGATCCGGTCGCCGACCCCGGTCTCACCTGGTGGGCGAAAAAACCGCACGTCAGCGTCGCCGACGAGAACTTCGGCCCGCTCGACGTGCAGGACCGCATCGACTACGTCTACGCCGCCGGACCATCGGTCACGACGGCCAGCCGCATCGTCGGCGAGGTAGGCGGTCCCGAGGTGAGCGTCTCGGTGTCGCCCTGGCCGTCCGACCATCGGGGCGTCGTGTCGAGCTTCGACATAACGCCGGCGACGCCGCCGGTGTTCGTCGCCGTCGGCCAGCGACTCGTCAACATCGGCGAGAACCTCAAGGTCATGTTCCATGCCCCGGGCGGGCCCAACGAATCGGTGGCGATCGCCAGGACGACGGCGAGCCCGTCGGCGCCCCCCCTCGTCAAGCAGCCTACCGGCGCCGGCACGCCGACCGACGGCACGCTGACCTTCGCCACGAGCCGCTTCGCGCCGGGTCACTACAGGGTGTCCTTGCTCGACGCCAACGGCACCGTGCTCTCGCATACGTTCTTCTGGACGAAGGCCAGGGCGACCCGCGCGCGGGTCTACACGGCAAAGCGCGTCTATCACGTCGGACAGCCGATCGTGGTGCGCTGGCGCAACACGCCCGGCGAGCGCTGGGACTGGGTCGGCGTCTACAGCCGTGGGGCCAATCCCAACGTCGCCTACTACTGGCTGTGGGGCTACACGTTCGCCTCGATCGCCGGCCACCGCACCCTCGATCGCGCGCAGCCGTACTTTGGCTACGGCCCGCAGCCCTGGCCGCTGGCCCCCGGCAGGTACAGCGTCTATCTGCTGCGCGACGACGGCTACGCCGTCATCGCCCGCGGCGTGTTCAGGGTCGTGAAGTAGGTGAAGTAGGGCCTGTACGGCCGCCCGGTCAGAAAGACGATCGATGTCCGGCTCGTCAAGCCTCGTTTACCGCCGAGCCGGCAGCAGCTAGAGTAGACGGGCTAGGTGTTGGTTCTCTTGGGGGAGGACGCTATGCTGCACGAACAGCGCCGGTCACCGCTGGCAAACGCGGACGTCATGAAACGTCGGCGTCGGCCCAAACCGACCTCAGGGCGAGCGCACCGAACCCGGGCAACGATTGCTGTGCTCGGGTTTTTCGTGGCGCTCTTGGGGTTCGGCCTCATCTGCCAAACCAGCCTCGCCTCGCCTCGCTCACCCGTCGGCGGTCACGCCACGGTGTCGGCCGGGGCGAGCGCGCCCGGCTTCAGGCTGGCCCCCCTCAACCCGGCCTTCACGCGCTACCTCAAGCTGCGCAAGCTGGGTCGCCTGGGCTCGGGCCTCAAAGAGCACGGCATGGGCCTGATTCCGACGACGATCGACTTCTCGTACCTGCGCAACGCGAGCCAGCAGTCTTGGAGTGACGACCTACCCGAGCTCCTACGACCTGCGCACGCTCGGCAAGCTGTCGGCCATCGAGGACCAGGGCCAGACTGGTTGCTGCTGGACCTTCGCGACCATGGGCTCGCTCGAGTCCCATCTGCTGCCTGCCGATCCCGAAAGCTTCTCCGAAGACAACCTGGCGCTCAACTCGGGCTTCGACTCCTCCTATGATCACAGCACCGACCCCAACGACTCCAGCAGTGCCTACATGGCAGGCGGGAACGCGCTCATGTCCACCGCCTATCTGGCCCGCTGGGCCGGGCCGGTGCTCGCCAGCCAAGACGCCTTCGACGACGGCATACACACCGTCGGGCCTCGTCGCCAAGAAGCACGTTCAGGACGTGCTCTTCATTCCCCCGCGCACGAGCTGGGACGACAACGACGCCATCAAGTCGGCAGTCATGACCTATGGAGCGGTGTATACCAGCCTCTACGCTGACGACGGCATGTCCTCTTCGACCTACTCCGAGTACTACAACCCGGACAACGCCTCCTACTACTTCGACGGGGCGGCCGGCCAGCAGGACCACGCCGTCGACATCGTCGGCTGGGACGACAACTACGCCGCCACCAACTTCTCGGAGGACTACTGGACCGACCAGCCGCCCGGCAACGGCGCCTTCATCGTGCGCAACAGCTGGGGAACAAGCTGGGGCGACAACGGCTACTTCTACGTCTCCTACTACGACACCAACTTCGCCTACCAGCTGAACGCCGTCTTCAACGACGCCGAGTCGACCAGCAACTACAACGCCGTCTACCAGTACGATCCCCTCGGCTGGGTGAACGGGATCGGCTACGGCGACGGCTCGATCACTGACTGGGCCGCCAACAAGTTCACCGCCACCGCCAGCGCCCAGCTCGCCGCCGTAGGCTTCTACGCCGCGGAGCCCGGAACGAGCTATACGGTCTACGCCGGCAGCTCACTGTCCTCGTTGACGGCGAAGGGGTCGGGCAGCGTCCCATTTGGCTATCGACACCGTTGCCCTGAGCTCCCCGCTGCAGCTGACGAGCGGCCAGGCCTTCGTGGTGGCCGTCAAGCTCACGACACCCGGCGACGATCTACCCCATCCCCATCGAGTATCCCGCCTCCGGCGCAAGCCATGCCACTGCGGCTCCCGGGGAGGGCTACGTCAGCGCCAACGGCAGCACGTGGACCGACCTGACCACCGTGAGTGGCTGCGCCGAGGCCAGCGTATGCCTCAAGGCCTTCACTCGCGCCGCCGCAGTTATCGACAAGACCCCGCCGACGACGACGCTGATCCCGGCCAACAAGTACGAGCTGAACTACTGGAACAACGTGCCCTGCACCTTCACCTTCACGGCAAAGGACAACGCGGGCGGCTCGGGAGTCGCATCGACGAAGGTCGACCTCGACAACCACGGCTGGACGGTGTGGACCCCCGGCACGGTGTTCACCGTGCCGGCTCCGGCCAGTCACGCAAACGACGGCAAGCACACGTTCCTGCTGCGCTCCATCGACAAGGCCGGCAACGCGGAGACCGCACAGACGTTCTCGCTGGCCATCGACACGCGCAAGCCCTCGTCGAAGGCGCCCAAAGCCGCGCACGTCAAGAAGGGCTCGTATGCCACCCTCAAGTTCAAGGTCTTCGACACGAAGCCCTGCTACGGTGCGTGCCAGGTGGTCATCAAGGTGAAGACCATGAAGGGCAAGAGCAAGCTCACGCTCTCGCCCAAGCCCTGGTACAAGTGCGGCAAGCTCGTCTCGTACCGCTTCCGCTGCAAGCTCGCGCGAGGCAAGTACCGCTTCTTCATCACCACCTGGGACGGCGCGACGAACAAGTCGGCCAAGACGTCCCACAACACCCTCACCGTGACCTGACCCAGGTCACCGTCGGCTGCCTTGCCGGGAGCCGCCGGCCGCCTGTTTGGCGGCCGGCGGCTCCCGTCTTGATTCAGGGCGGCCTAATTCAGGACGGCTGAACTCAGGACGGCCGGACTCAGGCCCGCGTCACGCCGCCCGGCGCGCCGCGTACGTCGTCACTTCGGCCTCTTCCAGCCACGTTGAGCTTGGCTCGGAGGTAACGCCGCCGCGCTCCATGGCCTCGCGCAGCGACGGGTCGCGCAAGAACTCCTGCGCGCGTCGCGCGAGTCGTACTTCAACGCCAGCGTCACCTTGTTCGGGTCGTCGGCGCCGCGTGGCCGCATCTCACCAGCCGGCATGTCACCAGCCGGCATCCCAGCTTGCGACATCTCGCTTCGCCGCGCGGCACGGCGTGCCGTGTCGCCTGTCAAGACAACGCATACTCAGCGCCGCACGGCTCTGCCGGACACGCGAACCTGTCACAGACTCCGGGCGTGGTGCATTTACTGGACAGAAGCCCGGCAAGGCAAACCGTGACCGCGAGCCGCTCGTCGCCCACTGACGAGAAGCCGCAGGAGTCTGCGACTTGTCCACACCAGTTGAACGCCGACCACGCAGACAAGGCCCTTCCTCGTGCGGCGCTCAGGCGTCAACCGCAGCTCGCACGCTCAAGTGTCAACCGCAACCTGCCGACTGAGAAATCGGGGACTTCGGCGAGCCGAACGGCTCGACAGTCACGGGTCCCGCAAACCCGTCAGGCCTGGGGGGTGGAGCCAACAATGACTGCTCCGACACATGCAGGGCGCCGCAACGGCGGCTTCAGCTTGATCGAGCTGATCGTGACCGTCGTGCTGGCGGGCATCATCTTTCTGGCCATGGTGCCGCTGTTCGTCAGCGGCCTCAAGAACACCTCGACCAACACCCGCCGCGTCGTCGCCGCCAACCTCGCCCAGGCGCGCATCGAGAAGGTGCGCATACTGGCCGACGGTCCGAGCCCGGGTACGACCGCGGGCCCGACGGGCTTCGCCGCCATCACGCAGGCCAACCTGAACTCGGCCACGTTCGACGGCGGTCATGTTCGCCACCACCTACACGCCGCCCGCCGGCGGCCAGGCGTACAACATCAACACGACCGTCAGCACAGACTCGACGAGCGCCCCGTACAAGACCGTCACGGTGACGGTCACCAGGCCCATCGACGGTTTTGCCACAACGGTCAACACGGTCATCATGAACCCCCTGGCCGTCACCACCACGTCGACCTCGGGCCCGACCGGAGGCAACGGCCCCTACTCGCTGACGGCGGCGTTCAAGAGCTCCGCCGAGGTCACCTCCAAGGGCGTCGTCGTCATTCAGTACGCGATGAACAACAGCGCCACGCCCACCCCGACTCCCACCGCCACCGTGACCATCTCGCCGACCATGCATCCGGCCAGTTCGCCCATCACCTCGACGGTCGTCTGGCCGAGCCTCGCCGGCGGCATGGGCTACCTGTACTCGGTGACGTGCTACAACACGTCGAGCGCGAGCCCGACAGAGACGACCCCCCTCTTCCACCTGCTCAGCAACGGCTGGGTCAAGTTCGACACGAACCCGGGTGGGTCGTGAGGCGACCGGCCATGCAGACTCCGCCCGCGACAGAGACGCGCGCGCCAGGCCGGCTTTACGCTCATCGAGATCCTCATCTCGATGATCATCATGGCGGTCGTCGGCACCATGCTGGTGGGCATCTGGATCTCGCTGCAACGCTCGTTCGAGTTCACCCAGTCCGACAACACGGCGGCCTCGACGGGGCGTGACGCGCTCGACCGCGTCTCGAGCGAGCTGCGCGACGCCCAGCCGTCGACCGCTTCGACCGCGACTCCCTTCTGCCTGACCCTCTCCGCCCCCTACGTGTGCGATGCGAACGACTGCACCTTCTACTCGCCGTACAACAACCCCAGCACCGCGCAGACCGCCGTGTACGTTCCCACCTCCGGCGAGTCGACGTCGGTCCTGACCTCGATCTACCTCGACACCTCCGGAACGTCGCCCGAGAAGACTCTGTGGCTCGTGCGCGACACGAACCACGACGGTCTGTTCGATACCGGCGACCAGTGGATCAAACTCGCCACCAACGTCGTAAATACGTCGACGAAGATCAACAAGCCCATCTTCTCGTACCTGCTTCACGCCAGCGCCACGGCCAGCTTCGTGCCCGCCGCCAGCCTTACCAGCGCCAACGTGGGCCAGGTCGTCGCGGTGAACATCGAGCTTGTCGTCGACTCCAACCTGAACGCCAGGCCGACGTACTTCGATCTCGTCTCCACGGTGCGTCCGCGCAACGTGACCGATTACTAGGAGGAGGAGCGATGCGAAGCCACGACAACGAGAAGGGATTCGCGCTGATCCTGCTCATCGGCATCACGGCGGCGTTGGCGATCTTCGCGGCCACCATGGTCATGATGCTGGCCAACCAGCAGTGGGGTACGGCCAAGGAACGGTCGGCCAAGACTGCGCTGTACTACTCCGAGGCCGCCCTCAACAGCGCCGCCACCGCCCTCGAGAGCGACAACAGCTGGCTGACCACGCCGTTCACGACCACGAGCCGACAGACCGAGATGAACACCAACTACGGCAGCATTTCGGGGGCGCCGACGGTGACCTACCTCGTGTACGACAACCAGAATCCGGTCAACTACACCGTGAACTGGGACGCCAACGGAGACGGCGCGGTGTGGGTCCAGACCACCACCACCTACGTGAACCGGACCACGACCGTGCGCGAGCTGGTGCAATCGCAGAAGTCGTCGTCGGTGCTCCCCTACGCCGCGGCGTGGACCGACACGAACATGGCGTTGAACGGCACGAGCAACATCTACGGCGTCAACCTCGACGGCACGCCCGACACGTCGGGAGCGCCGTACGCGACGACCGTCATGTGCGGAGGCGACTTCACGGGCAACAGCAGCACGACCCTCGCGTCGCCGGCAGACAGCACCCACACCCAGTCGCTCGGCCTCCAGGTCAACGGCACGGTCACGACTCCGGGCCACAACTTCAACCCCGTGAAGGGCGGAGTGGGGATGCTCAGCGACTACTTCGACCAGGCCCACCAGGCCGCTCTGATGAACGGGCCCAGACCGCCATGAGCAGCTCTCGACGCTGTTCGACCTGAGCCCGCCGACCGTCTGCACGACCTCGACGGCGCTGCTGGCCGCCATGACCTACAACTCGACCACAAAGACCTACACCGCCTCCAGCGACCTGGAGTACAACAACACCAGCACCACCCTCACGCTCAACACCGCCGGGACTACGTACAACTTCCAGAAGCTGTACGTGAACGGCGACCTCACGCTGTCGGGCAACGTGACGGTCAACGCCACGTCCCTCTACGTGAACGGAGACTTCACCGAAAGCGGCGCGACCTCGGCCATCACCGACCAGTTCGGGCCCCTCTACTGCGCCAGGACGGTCACCTGGAAGGGCGGCACGACCTCCACCGCCCCCCTCGTCACGATCAAGACGACGTCCCCGACGACCACGACCGTGAGCGGCACGGTCATGGCGAGCCCCACCGTGGCCGGCCCGATGTTCGCCAAGATCCTCTCGGTCGACGGCGACAGCAGCACCAACAGCAGCTACGACGGCAGCAGCGGCCCGCGTGGAACATCACGCTCGGCGACGTATGGGTGGACGGAGACGCCGGCACCGGCGACATGGCGGTCAACTTCTCGGGGCCCGTCGGGCACCGCCTCCACGCTCATGTGCCCGGTGCTGGCCACGACGGAGCAGACCCACTCGAACGGCTTCGTCAACTGCGGCTCGCTGACGCAGTCCGATGGTCTACTTCATGCAGTGCGACAACGACGGCCTCTACTCCAACACCTGCGAGTGGGCGAGCACCGGCACGTTCTCCGGCCTCATGATCCTCTTCGAGGCCGACATAGAGATCACGGGCTCCAGCTCGGTCCCCAATGTCGTCGGCGCGGTCCTGGAAGGCACGCCCGTGGATACCGACATCACCATGTCGGGCAACGCCAGCATCTGCTACAACCAGACGGTCATCAACAACATCGGCCTCGACACCATCATGACGACCACCATTCAGCCGGTCCCGGGCTCGTGGCAGCAGCTCAAGGGGACCTGACGGTCGAGCGTCGCCGGGACGCCGACCGGCAGACCTGACGGTCGAGCGTGTCGAGCGTCACTGAGACGGCGACCGAAGGACCACAAGAAGCGAAAAGAGGCGGGCGGCCAAAAGGCCGCCCGCCTCTTTTCCGCGTGCGAGGCGAACGCGCGATCGACGGCATGATCGCGGCCGGTGGGTCGCGCGCCGGACGCCCCCGCGCCGCCGTGGGACTCTGACGCGCAGCGATCTTTGGCCTAAGGCATCGTGGGAAACGTGCCGACAACGTACCTTGTGAGCTAAGGCAAACGCCGGCAGGTGTCCAAGGATGACGATCAACAGGTCGAACGTCGTGCTCGTGATCGTGGTAGTGGCGGCGATCGCCATGGCCTCCGTCGTGGCCGTGCATGGCCACAGCGGCGCCGGTGCAACGGCCCAGAGCACCTACGGCGCCGAGAACCCGGCGGCCGCCGGCCTGGCCGACACGTCCGGCGTGGCCTCCTCCACCGGCAGCGGCCTCGCGGCCGCCGATCCCGCCAAGCAGGACCCGACGCTCGACCAGTTCACGAGCCGCAACCCGTTCATCCAGGCGACCGCGGCGCCGACCACCGGCCCCTCGGCGAGCCCCACGCCTTCCTCGTCACCGTCGCCGACCGGACCGGCGGCCAACATCCGCATAGGTTCGCCCAGCGGGGCCGGTACCTACACGCTTCAGAGGGTGGGCGCCGAGCTGCCGCCCGGCTCGTCGGTGTTCAAGATCACGGCGATCTCAACAGGCGGGGTTGCCTTTACCGTGGTCAACGGTTACAAGATCGCCGGCAGCAGCTCGACGAGCATCGGCCCCCTTCCTGAGTCTCTCCTGCCGACGCCGGTCACCGTCGAGAAGGGCTCCAAGGAGACCGCCTACTCCATCACGGTGATGTGGATCGGCACCGCCAGCAGCTCGAGCACCAGCGGCAGCTCGAGCACCAGCGGCACAAGCGGTTCGACAGGCTCCGCCGCCAGTCACAGCATCGAGGCGACCGCCATCGCGACCCACAACGGCGTCCCCGGCGCGACCCTCGTGGTCGACGGCACGACCTTCGCCGCCAGGAAGGTGGGCGACGTGATGACCACGTCGTGGGGCCAGATCAAGATCATGGGCATCAACGGCCCGGCGCAGACGGTCACCGTCCTGCACGCCGACGTCCAGATCACGCTGCGCGTCGGACAGTCCGTGTCCAGTTAGACCGCGTCCTGCAAGAGTCGAACTCTCCGAGGGCGGGCTGCGCAGGCAGCCCGCCCTCATTGTCTTCTGTGACCCCTCCGCCCCGACCCTCTGGCCGACCACGACATGCGAGGCATGGCGAGGTGGTGGAGACGGTGAAGCCCACCCCCGGCGGCGAGGCCTTCGCCGAACATGTGCCGTCTGTGGTAGAGATGATTAAGTTCCCCGCCTTTTTCGCCGATAGGTCGACTGATGCGGGAACCGGCTCCGAAAGAGATCACTCGTCGCGACTGGATGCGCCTGGCCGAAGCGGCCGCGCTGCTCGGCGTCAGCCCCAGCACGCTGCGCCGCTGGGGCGACGCGGGCAAGGTGGCCTGCCGGCGCACGCCCGGAGGCCAGCGGCGCTTCGCTCGCGCAGAGATGGAGCGCTGGCGCGCCGACCGCCAGGACCCGCCGAGTCGGACCGCCTCCGGCCGCCTCGGCGGCCATTCGCGCCGAGAGTCGTCGCCGGCCGCCGACGCCGGCCTGCGGACTCTCGTCGATGCCAGCCTGGAGTTCGGCCGCACCCTCGACTTGGACGAGGTGCTCGTTTCGATCGCGCGTCGACTGCGCGCCGTCGCCGACGCGGCCACCTGCGACATCTACGCCTGGGAGGAGGGCGGCTCGCGCTGCCTGGTCAGCGTGGTCGGCGACGTCGTCGACGAGTCCATGGCCGGCGTTCTCTACCCCTCGAGCGAGTTCTTCCTCACCGACCAGCAACACCTGCAGCAAGAGCCTACCGAGGTCTTCGACATCGAGACGCAGCAGGGTGTGAGCCAGGCCGAGCGTGAGGCGTGGCTGAAGTGCGGCTATCGCAGCGGACTTCGGCTGCCCCTGATCGCCGACAACCAGCAGATCGGCGAGGCGCTCCTGCTCGACTACGAACGACACCGCTTCCCGCATGTGGATCTGCTGCAGGGTCTGGCCCAGCTCGCCGCGCGGGCGATCATGAACGCCGCCCTGCACCGCGACCTCGCCGCTCACGACCGTCGCGCCGACCTGGTCACCCAGTCGAGCCTGGCCTTCGCAACGGGCCTCGCGCCCGAGGAGGTGTTCCTCGCCACGGCGCAGCGCCTCTGCGCGGCGATCGACGTCGCGGACTGCGACATCTACAGCCTGACCGGGCCGGATGAGCTCACCTGCGTGGTGAGCATCATCCACGGTGAGATCGACGCGTCCTGGCAGGATCGCCGGTTCGTGCTGCACGAGTGGGCCTCCCGGGTGCTGGCCGTGGAGACGCGCAGGACGCTCGTCATCGCAAACGATCGCGACGAGCGCCTGAACGAGATCGAGCGCCGGGACATGCGGGAGTACGGCCAGCGGAGCTGCCTCGCGGTGCCCCTCATCGCGAGGGACTCGATGATCGGCCTGGTCGAGCTGCTCGAGACGCGCGCGGAGCGCACGTTCACCGACGACGAGATCGCGACCGTCGAGTCGGTCTGCCGCATCGCCGCGCTGGCCATCGACAACGCCCGTGTCCGCCGCGACCAGGAGGAACATGCCCAGCGGTTGACCTCACTCCTTCAGGCCAGCCGAGCGATCACCTCCAGCGTCAGGCTGGACGATGTGCTCGACACCGTGGTTCGCGAGACGGTCGCTGCCATGAAGACGACCGACTGCACCATCTACGTGTACGACAAGGACGCCGACACGCTGTCGGCGAAGGCGTTCTACGAGGTCGAGCCGTCCGGATGGGACTGGCGGCACGCCACCTACGCGGTCGCAGACTACGCGTTCGGCCGCGAGATCATCGAACGGCGGCGAGGTCTGTCTGGAGTGTCTCTCCGACGAGGGTCTCGACCCGGCCAGCCGAGAGTCGATGGAGGCAAACGGCGAGAAGAGCTGCCTCTCGATCCCGCTGAAGTTCGGCGGCGAAACCCTGGGGATCGCCGTGATGACCGAGTCGGCTTACGAGCGGCGCTTCAGCGCCAATGAGCTGGCGCTCGCGCAAGCCCTGGGCGAGCAGGCGTCGATCGCCATCCACAACGCGCTTGCCTTCCGCGAGATCAGGCGGCTGCATCTCGCCAACCTCAAGGCGCTCAGCGCGGCGCTGTCCGCCAAGGACTACTACACGCTCGGTCACGCGGCCAGGGTGGCCGCCTACATGGTCCTCATGGGACGCGAGCTCGGCTGGTCCGAAGACCTGGTCGCCGAGGTCCAGGACGCCGCCTACCTGCACGACATCGGCAAGATCGGCGTCTCGGACCGGGTCCTGCTCAAGCCGGGACCGCTCAACGCCGAGGAGTGGGAGCTCATGCGCCAGCACCCGGCCATAAGCGCCGAGATCGTGCGGCCGCTGTTCGGCGACGACCTCATCGCCGGCGTGCGCCACCATCACGAGCGCTTCGAAGGCGGCGGCTACCCCGATGGTGTAGCCGGCGAGGCGATCCCGCTGGTCGCGCGCGCGATGTGCGTGGTCGACTGCTACGACGCCATGTCGTGCGCGCGACCCTACCGGCGCGGCATGACCTACAGCGAATGTCTGGACGAGCTGCACAGGTGCAGCGGGACACAGTTCGATCCTGAGATGGTGAAGGCCTTTCTGCGGGTGCTGGGCGCTCTCGAGAAGCGTCACCGCCGCATCAGGGGGATGGCGACGAAGGCAGCCCGACTCGTCGATCCCGCCAAGCACGGCCTGCTGCGCACCCGCGCCGACGAAGCAAGGCCCGAGTACCAGGAGATGGTGGCGGCCCTGCGCCGGTTCCGCGACGATCACCCCGGCGTCCGCTATATCACCACCTACGCCATGGAGGGCGATACCTGCATCACGATCCTCGACACCGGCGAGACCGCCAATGAGGTGTCGCACATCGGCGACCGCTGGTTCGACCACGACGAGCTCGCCGCCGTCCTCGCCGGCGGCAGCCTCGAGGCCAACGTGCTGAGCGCGGACGGGTACGGCGTCTGGGTCAGTCGCTGCGTGCCCATCCGCGACGCCCGGGGAGCCGTCGTCGGAGCGCTCACCGTCGACGAGGCGGCGATCGAGGCAACCGGCCGGCAGGAGCTGCGCGGCGACTTCTCAGAAGGCCTGGCGTCGATGCTGCAGACCGCGACCCTGCGCTACAGCCGCGCCGAGCTCGAGGCCATCACCGACGGCCTCACCGGACTGTACAACCACCGGTATCTGCACGAACGCCTGGACGAGGAACTGGCCCGCGCCCGTCAGGACGGCCAGACCGTGTCCCTCCTCTTCGTCGACCTCGACCAGTTCAAGTCGTTCAACGACTCGCTCGGCCACAAGACCGGTGACGAAGCGCTCTGCCGCGTGGCTCGCGCGATCGAGAAGTCGACGCGGCGCATCGACCTGGCCGCCCGCTACGGAGGCGACGAGTTCGTGGTGGCTCTGCTCGGCTCCGACGCCCAGGCCGCGGTCGCGGTGGCCGAGCGCCTTCGCGAGACGATCGCCGACGACACCTCGAGCCACGACCCCGTCACCGTGAGCATCGGCACGGCTACGTTCCCCACCGACGCCGACAGCAAGGCCGAGCTGCTCGAGAAGGCCGACGCGGCGATGTACGAGGCGAAGCGCGCCGGTCGCGACCGGGTCGTCGCCTTCAACGGCGAAGCGGTCGAGCCGCGACCGGGCGACGAGCCGGTGGTGGCGGGCAGCGCAACGCCGGTCGGCGAGACGAAGGCCAGCGCAACGAAGGCCAGCGGCAACGAAGGCCAGCGAGACGACGGTCGGCGCAACGCCGGTCAGCGAGACGACGGTCAGCGCAACGCCGGTCTGATCGTAGAGCGGCCGCCGTTTACAGGCGGCCCTCGCCCAGAAGCAAGGCGAAGTGCTCGAACGAGCGGTCGAAGGTGCGCTCCGCACCGGCATCAAAGACGCAGGCAGGCAGCTCACGCATGTCTAAGTGGTAGCGCACACACTCGCAGCAGGTCCCCTTGCGCGGACACGGCTGGTAGGCGCAGTTGCACCCGACCAGGTTCTTGTTCTTGTTACAATCCATGACGCGTCGTCTCCAGGCGTGGGGATGGGGGCATCGCCTCATGCTAGT
>CAVVVA010000015.1:0-71338 GCA_963751565.1 uncultured Actinomycetes bacterium
TACGGAACCGAAGGTCGGGGGTTCGAATCCCTCCTGGCGCGCCAGTCTTCTTCCCTGGGGTTCCCCTCCGGCTGCGCGCCACGCGATCATCCTGACCCGGAGAGGCGGAGAAGGTTGCTGCCCGCTACTGCGGCCAGCAGGCTGAGCAGGCCAGTTTCGCCCACGTATGGCGCGCGTAGGAGCGAAACTGTCAACGTCAGGTCGGTTCGCCCCGAGGGGTCTGAGGCCACCAGAAGTCGGGCCTCGCTCGCCGCGCCGCCGCGCCCGGGCCGGGTTGCATCGTACCCGCCACGGCTCCGCTGGATCCGAGGCCAAGTCCGGCCACGCCTGCACTGGTCCCAGCGCCCTCGACGACACACATGGCACCGTCGCAGATCCCGCAGGCGATCTCGGCCACTGCCCGCAGGAGCGCGTCGACCTCGGTCGGCTGATCGAGCCGGACAACTTCGCGGCCTACCTCTTCAATCGCGAAACGCAAAGCGTCAGAGTCGTGCTCCGCGTGGCGCGCGCTGGAGAAGGCCTCGGCGTTGTGCAGGGCAACCGCCGCCTGGCTGGCGATGGCCGTGCACAGCCTCAGCTCCTGGCGCGAGTAGCGGCGCTCGCGTGAATGGTCCATGAGTTCGAGCAGGCCGATCGAGCGACCCCCGTAGACCAGCGGGGCCATGAGCAGGCTCTTGTCGTCATCGCGCCGCAGCTCGCCGAGCTCGGCGGGGTCGGCGGCGGGATCGCTCACGTTGACGATCGCCGTGCTGCGCTCCTCCAGGACCTGGCGAGTGAGCGGATACCGAGCGAGGTCGTAGACTTCCTCGGCCACGCTGTCGGGCAGGCGCTCGCCCCGGTCGTCGTAGTCTGCCAGCGTGGTCACGGTCTGCGCCCTCTCATCGAAAGCCGAGATGGCGCAAAACCCACAGTCCATGAGGCGTGTGAGCTGGCGGGCGATCTCCTTGAGGAGATGGGGTAGCTCGAGCTGGCTCACCAGGGCTGTGGAGGTGTCCAGCAGCGTGTCAAGCTCTCGCTCACGTGCCCGCCGGGCGGCGAGGTGGTTGCTGCCGCCGAGGAGGTGAGCGAGCTCGGCGATGTCCTCCTGTTGGAAGCGACGATGGCCGCCGGGCGTGCGCGAGCAGGGCAGAAAGCCGCTCGTCGTCCAACGCCGCACCGTGTGCGGCGAGACGCCCAGGGTACGCGCCGCCATCTGCACGTTGAGGTTCACGCCAACGACGCTAGCGAGCCGCTGCGTCGTGGTCAACATTTGCTAAGTTGGCTCCGCACCCTTGGCTAGGTTCTCCGAAGAATAAAACCGTGCAAGTCACGAATGACAGTGACAGGATTGCTTCTAAGAATGGTGATGCTTGCTACTTCCACTTGAGCGACCATTCTGCCGCGCAGAGTCGGGCCATGGGGAGGGCCTGTCCCGGCGATCCAGGAACGTAGGAGGTGGCTGACGATGAAAGTTCTGCAGCTGGGTGTGGGCTCGGTCGGCGAGGTCATCGCTCGTACGATCGCGCGCGAGCCCGAGATCTCCACGGTCGTGCTCGCCGACATCGATGCAGAGCGCGTGGACGAGGTGGCTGGGGCCATCGGCGCCAAGGCGCAGCGCCTTAAGCTCGACGTCAACGACGGCGAAGGTCTGGCAAGGGCTCTGCGCGACGTCGAGTTCGTCGTCAACGCCCTTGTTCCGCGCTACAACCTCGACGTCATGAACGCCTGCCTTGAGACGGCCACCAACTATCTCGACATGGCTACGGCGGGGCCACGTGACATCGTGGGCACGGCCGACGTCGACGAGCAACTCGCTCTCGATGCCGAGTTCAGGCGCCGGGATCTCACGGCCCTTCTGTGCCTGGGCATCGACCCGGGGGCGACCGACGTCTTCGCGCGCCACCTCTACGACCAGCTCGACACCGTCGAGAGGTTCGTGGTACTGGACGGGGACACGGGCCAAGTCGAGGGCTTCGATGTGGCTTGCAGCTTCTCACCCGACACGATGCTCGAGGAGTGCACCCTGCCGCCCACCAGTTTCGACCACGGCAAGAGCCTGCGCTACGAACCGCTTTCGCGCTCTTTCGAGTTCGACTTCCCCGCCCCTGTGGGCAGGCTACGCGTGTGGAACACCGATCATGAGGAGTCCGAGCTCGTCCCCTGGAGTCTCTCTGACAAGGGGCTGCAGAACGTCGACTTCTTTATCCATCTCGACGAGGATTGGGTGGCCATCGTTCGGGCGCTGCGCAAGCTGGGACTGGACAGCACCGAACCCCTGAGCTTCAAGGGTGCGACCTTCTCGCCGCGCGAGTTCGTCGTCTCGCGCCTGCCCAAGGCCGTCGATCTCAAGGGGCACGTCAAGGGAGATGTCTGTGTCGGTACGTTGGCCGAGGGCAGCTGTGACGGCAGGCCGGTCTGCCGCTACGCCTATCAGGTGACCTCGCATGAGGAGGCGTTTGCCCGCCTGGGCGTGCAGGGCACCGGCTACCAGACCGGCATCCCGGCGGCGGCCGGCGTCATCCTGTTCGCGCGTGGTGTCATCACCCAACGAGGCACCGTCGCGCCCGAGCGCCTCGACCCGGAGTCGTTCCTCGCCGAGATGAGCCGTCTCGGCTGCCCCTGGCAGGTCGTCGATCTGCCACCGGAGTCGATCGCCGGACTGCGAGCTTGCGCCCAGGAGGCCATCGCGGTAGAGGAGCAGGCTAAGCAGTCTCAGAAGGGGGCATGATGCGCGGCGTTCGCTTATCTCGCATTGGCCCCGGTTGGTCGCTGCTTCTCATCCTGGCTTTGGTAGCGGTGGGAGGCGTCATCTGGGGCCTGGCCAGCGCGCTGGCCGCCAGCCCGGCGGCCTCGCCCTCATCGGCATCGGGCAAGGTCGTCCTCACACTCGGCTGGACGCAAGAACCCGACAACCTCAACGTCTTCATCGGCTACCAGGACACAAGCTACGAGATCTGGGCCTTGAACTACGAGACCCTCTTCGGCTGCGGCGACAGGAACCAGCCGACGCTCGACCTGGCAGCTGAGTTTCCCACCCAACAGAACGGCGGCATCTCGCCCGACGGCAAGGTGTGGACCATCCACATAAGGCCTGGGGTGAGGTTCCAGGATGGGGTGCCGCTGACCGCTGCCGACGTGGCCTTCACCTACAACTACATCATCAAGAACCAGATGGCGAACATGCTCCTCTACGTGAAGGGAATCGAGTCGGTCAAGGCGCTCAACCCGACCACGGTGCAGTTCACCTGCGCGCGGCCGATGGCGATCGGCTACATGGAGACCTCCTCGATCTACATCCTGCCCGAGCACATCTGGGCGCACGTCTCGCCGTCGGCGGCCACGACGAGCTATGGCAACAAGCCCCCGATCATCGGCAGCGGCCCCTTCGAGACGGTGGCCTTCGTCAAGGGCAGCTACGTGAGAATGGTCGCGAAACCCGCTACTACTGGGGCCAGAAGCCGGCCATCGACGAGATCTACTTCGAGGACTACCAGAACGCCGACACCATGGTCAACGATCTGCGCAAGGGCAGGATCGACGGGGCCTGGGGCATCCCGGTAGCGGAGTTCAAGCAGCTCCAGTCGGTGAAGGGCATCAAGGCGATCGCCTACCCCTTCTACAACTGGGACTACCTGGAGTTCAACTGCTACGAGAAGGCAAGCTCGCTCGGCAACCCCGTCTTGCGCGATCCCAGGTTCCGGCAGGCGCTCAACTACGCGATCGACAAACAGCGCCTCTGCGAGCTCGCCTACGCCGGTCTTGCCCAGCCGGCCACGACCATCATTCCGCCGAATGTGTGGACCAATCCCGATTACCACTGGACGCCGCCGGCCGACCAGGCCTACACCTTCGACCTGGCCAAGGCCAACCAGCTGCTCGATCAGGCAGGCTACCGCCGTGGCGCCGATGGTCTGCGGCTCTACAAGGGCAAGCCGATCGTGTTGCGTCTCCAGGCCACCACCGACGAACCGGCGTGTCAGATCGAGGCCAGGCTGATCACCGGCTGGCTGCAGCAGCTCGGTCTGACGATCAAGCTCTCGGTGATCGATTCGGGCACCCTGACCACGGACATCTATAACTACCACGGCAGCACCTGGGCACCGAACTTCGACATGGTCGTCTGGGAGTGGACCGGCTACTTCGACCCCGGTCAGACACTGAGCGCCCTCACCACGCCGGAGATCGGCAACCTCGATGAGCCGTATTGGTCGGACTCTGCCTACGACCAGCTGGCGCTCGACCAGGCGAGCGCCGTCGATCCGCAGAAGCGTGCGCAGATCATCTGGCAGATGCAACAGATCATGTACCAGCAGTCGCCCTGGATCCCGGTAACCTACCCCGACTACCTCGAAGCCATCGATACCGCCAAGTGGACGGGCTGGAGACAGGAGTTCGGCGGCACGGGCGGAGCGTGGGAGCTGGAGGGCAACGACACCTCCTACCTGGATCTTCGCCCCAGGGCGGTCGCCGCCACGACGGGCGGCGGTTCACACACGACGCTGATCGCCGTTCTCGTGGTCGTCGTGATCGTGGCGGGGAGCATCGTGTTCGTGTTCGTGCGGCGGCGCCACGGGCGGATCGAGGAAGAGGCCTGAATGGCAGTCGGCTGACTCTCGAGGACGCGTTGTGCCGGCCGGCAGAAGCCAGACTCCCTGCCGGAGCGAGTCGCCTCCCGGTCTGCTCGGCAGCCTGACAGGGCGAGCATGGGGTCCTGCAGCTGCGCACAGTGAGCGTGTCCATGCCTCCGCCATCGACGAACGATAGCTTGCCGATTTCCGAGAACGAGCGCCGCGCCACCGTGCAGCTGCTCGTCGTCTGCGCTGCGAGCTTCGTCGTTTGGTCGGGCTTCGGCGCGATCCTGCCCTACCTGCCGATCTTCCTGAGAGAGCAGGCCCATAGCCCGATGTGGCTCATCGGGGTCATCGCCTCGGCCTACTACATCGGCACGTTTTCCTTCTCCGCTCCGCTCGGCCGGGCGAGCGACAGCCTCGGTCGCAAGCCGCTCATCATCAGCGGTGTCTGGTTGTACGCGATCGCAACCCTGCTGTTCGTGACCACCACGCATGCGGCCTGGTTTGTCCTCTTTCGACTGCTCGAGGGCCTCGGTGCGGCTGCCGTGGGTCCGGCAAGCCAGGCGTTCATCGCCGACATCACTGACGACCGGACACGCAGCCGCGCCTACGGCTGGTTGACCACGGCTCAGTACGGCGGCCTCATCGTCGGTCCGGCGCTGGCGCCGCCGCTCTACGCCCTCGGCGGCGGCCACGGCCAGTGGGCCTTCCATGCCATCTTCCTGTTCGGCAGTGCACTCTCGGCCCTCACCGCCGTGGTGCTCATGTTCACGATCAAGGAGCCGGCGCGTACCGCCCAGCGAGGGGCTGAGAAGCAGGTGCGACCGCCCCTGCGCAGGCTGGTCTCGGGACCGGTGGCGGCGTTCCTCATCATCGCCGCCACGAGCAGCTTCGCGGTGGGCACCTTCGAAGTCCTGTGGAGCCTGTGGCTGCAGCACCTGGGCGCCTCGCTGACCTACATCAGCGCGACCTGGATCGTCTTCAGCGTGCCGATGCTGCTCTCCTTTGTCGGCGGTTCCATCGCCGATCGCAGCAATCGCTTCTTTCTGATGTTCTCGGGCTATGCGGTTTCGGCGTGTGCCTGCATCGTCTACGGCACGACGCACAACCTCTGGCTCTTCATCATCGTCAACGGCATCGAGGGTCTGGCCTTCGCCTGGTCCTACCCGGCCAAACAGGCGTTCTTGGTCCAGGTGAGTCCGCCTCGCTGGATCGGCGCCGTTCAGGGACTGGAGAGTTCTTCGGCCCAGCTGGCGGCGCTCATCGGCACCCTGCTCTCGCCGCTCCTTTACGGCCTTATCGGCGGTTACACGATGAGTCTTGGTGGTGTGCTTGCCCTGATCGGTCTGGCCGCTGGCGCCCCCGTCCTGCATCGCCAGTGGAAACAGATCAAGGCCGGCAGCACCTGAGCGATCCGCAAGGGAAGTGGAGCGTCACGTCTGTGGCCCTGGTCCATGCTTCTCGGGTCTGATACGGATAGTGGACCGATCAATGGGGTCCGGCCATTCAAGCCTCATCCTCAATTCGCCGCCCACGCCGGCGTATCAACACGAAAGCGATACCCGCCGCGACGATCACGACGACCACGACAACGACGATCAGCGTTGAGTTTGAACTGCCGCTTGTCGTTGCGGCGACAACCGCGGGACGAAGATTGAAGTAGGAGGCATTGTTGCCCTCGCACTGCCAAGCTGGACCGGTGCCGCCGAACATCTGCGTCCAGCCCGTCCATTTGACGGTATTGACGGCTTCGAGATTGTCGGGATAGGTGAGCACGATGTTGGGCGTCTGCTGGTAGATGATCTGCTGCATCTGCCAGATGATGGCCTGGCGTCGCTGGGGGTCGACGGTACTGGCCTGCTCGAGCGCCAGCTTGTCGTACTCTGCGTTCGACCAGTAGTAGTCGTTGTTCAGGCCGAACTGCGAGGTCGTGAAATAGTCCATTGTCTGGCCGGCGTCATAGTTGCCGGTCAAGCCCCAGGTGACCAGGTCGAAGTTCGGCGCCCAGGCGCTGCCGTGGGTGTTGATCATGTCCGATTCGAGAGCACCCGAATCGACCACCGAGAGCTTGATCTTCAGACCGAGCTGCTGCAGCCAGCCGGCGATCAACTTGGTTTCGATCTGCTCCGCAGGCGTGTCGGTCGGGGTCTCGAGACGCAACACGATCGGCTTGCCCTGTTTGTTGAGGCGCACGCCGTTCTTGAGCGGGTAGCCCGCAGCGGTGAGCAGCTGGTTGGCCTTGGCCAGGTCGAAGGTGTAGGCCTGGCTGGCCGGTGGCTGCCAGTGGTAGTCGGGATTGACCGACGTGTTTGGCAGAACGATGGTCGTGCCCGGCAGGGCAAGACCATCGTAGGCAAGCTCGCAGAGGCGCTGTTTGTCGACGGCGTAGTTCAAGGCGTTGCGGAAGCGCCAGTCGCGCAAGACGGGGTTACCCAGCGAGCTTGCCTTGTCGTAGGAGTTGAACTCCAGGTCGTCAAAAGCGTAGTAGGGGTAGGCGATCGCCTTGATGCCCTTCACCGACTGGAGCTGCTTGAACTCCGCGACCGGGATGCCCCAGGCGCCATCGATCCTGCCCTTGGTGAGATCGCTCACCATGGTGTCGGCGTTCTGGTAGGTCTCGAAGTAGATCTTGTCGATGGCCGGCTTCGGGCCCCACCAGTAGGGGTTTCTCACCATCTCGATGTAGCTGCCCTTCACGAAAGCCACCGTCTCGAAGGGGCCGCTGCCGATGATCGGGGCCTTGTTGCCGTAGCTTGACGCGGCCGCCTGCGGCGAGACGTGCGCCCAGATGTGCTGTGGCAGAATGGGCACCGACTGAGCTTCCATGAAGCCCAGGGCCATCGGGTGCGCACAGGTGAGCTGCAGCGTGGTCGGGTTGAGCGCCTTGGCCGACTTGATTCCGGCTGTATCGAGTGTGTACTGCGTCATGTTGTTCTTGATGACGTAGTTGTAGGTGAAGGCCACGTCGGCGGCGGTCAGCGGTACCCCGTCCTGGAACTTGACACCCCTTCGGATGTGGATCGTCCAGACCTTGCCGTCCGGCGAGATGCCGCCGTTCTGTTGGGTGGGAAACTCAGCTGCCAGGTCGAGCGTCGGCTGATTGTGATCGCCGGAGCCGAAGAGGTAGTCGTAGTTCAGCGCCCAGATCTCCCAGCACTCAGCCTGGTAGCCGATGAACACGTTGAGGTTGTCGGGCTCCTGTGTCCAGCCGAGCCTGAGGACGACCTGGCCAGATGAGAATGAAGGTGAGGCCGCCGGGCTAGCCGCCAGTGCACTGGCCAGACCCCAGCAGACGCCCCCCACCATGATCAAAGCCAAGACCACAAGCAGGCACCAGCCATGGCCCACACGAGATAACCGAACTGCGCGCATCATGCCCCTTTGCGAAAGTGCCTTGGCTCCTCCAAGACGCCGGCGCGCTGGCGTGCAAAGCGGAAACGTCGCTCTAAAATGCATCGCTGTCCACGACTATAGGCTGGGAAGTGAGGAAATCAACACACATCAACTGGATCACGCCCGTCAAGGTGATGTACCGCGTGTTGCGCACTCTGCAGAATCTTCGTTCGGCGGAACCCGTGACGCAGCGTGACAAGCGGCCGGGAATCATGCAGTCTGATTCTCAGATGTCAGCACGAGGAGGTGTCCCATGTCCGACGTCACCGTCACCCAGGTGGCCCGCAACTTCGCCGACTACGTCAACCGCGTGGCCTACCGCCGTGAGTCGTTCACGCTTCTGCGCGGCAAGAAGCCGCTCGCCGAGTTGCGGCCGCTGCCCACCGGCGCGCGCCTTACGGAGCTGCCGTCCCTGATCGCCTCGCTGCCGCGCCTGTCGGCAGCCGAGGCTGGCGACTTCGCCGATGACGTGGCCGCGGCACAGGGTGAGCTGGGCGAGGTGCGTGACGCGTGGCCGTCCTGATCGACGCCAGCATCCTCATCGAGGCTGCGCGCGGGCGCCTCGACCTGGAGCCGCACGTCGAGCGTCACGGCGAGGAGGAGGCGTTCCTCTCCGTGGTGACCGCCAGCGAGCTGCTCCACGGCGTGCACCGCGCGACCGCGCCGGACGTTCGCGCCCGGCGCTCGGCCTTCGTCGAGGGCCTCCTGGAGCGCTTCCCGCTGCTCTTCGTCGACCTCGCCTGCGCGCGAGCACACTCGCAACTCTGGGCCGATCTGCGCCAAGCCGGCACGCTCATCGGGCCCCACGACCTCTGGCTCGCTGCCACCTGCGTCGCTCATGGGCTGACCATGGTCACCGCCAACGTGCGCGAGTTCGCGTGCGTGCCGGGACTCGAGCTTGAGGTGTGGACGCAGGCCGAGTGACGTGGGGGTCCCGCCGAACAAGCGGATCAACCCGACTCGCTGCGCTCACGGGTTATCCGCCACACGATAGCCCGAACTCCCGTTTCGCTCTCTTGCCATACGGAAAGACTGTCGATACAGTTCTCGTTGTACGTGTTCCCATCGATAGGAAGAACCATGGACACCGTGACCATCTCGCCCAAGTATCAGGTCGTCATCCCCAAGACGATCCGCGAGAGCCTTGACCTGCACCCCGGTCAGAAGGTCCAGGCGCTCCAGTACGGCGACAGGGTCGAACTGGTGCCGGTGAAGGCCGCCCGCGAGATGCGCGGCTTTCTGCGCGGCATCGACACCTCCGTGCCCCGTGAGGACGACCGTCTGTGAACGTCGTCGACTCCTGCGGCTGGCTCGAGTACTTCGCCGCGGGCGCCAACGCCGACTTCTTCGCTGGCCCGATCGAACAGACCGATGAGCTCGTGGTGCCCACGATGAGCGTCTACGAGGTGTTCAAGCGCGTCCTGCAGCAGCGCGGCGAGAGCGACGCTCTCCAGGCCGTCGCACTCATGCAGCAGGGCACCGTCGCCGACCTCACGACACCGATCGCGCTCGATGCTGCGCGCAGGAGTATCGCCCTGAGCCTGCCGATGGCCGACAGCATCATGCTTGCCAGCGCCCGCGCCTTCCGGGCGCCCCTGTGGACGCAGGATTCGCACTTTGCCGAGATGGAGGGCGTCAGGTACGTTGCGGCCGAGTCGGGCTAGCAAGCATTTCGAGCTGACTCGCCGAATGTGTGCACCACGGGCGAGCGCCTCGCTCGCAGCTCAGATGCAATCCCGTTAGCCTGACTCGCTCGTTGTGTCGGCGAGGGTGCCCTGTGGTCAGCGGCCTGCGAGACGGGTAGCATGTCCCCGGAGGTTCCCGTGGTCGATGTGCTTGCCGACAAGGCCCAGGCGATCGCCGAGCTGTGCGCCCGGTTCGGCGTTGTGCGCCTCGACGCCTTCGGCTCGGCCCTGCGGAACGACTTCCGTCCCGGCGAGAGCGACATCGACCTGCTGGTGGAGTTCGCCGCCATGGAGCCGCACGATCTGGCCGACGCCTACTTCGGCCTGCTCGGCGAGCTGCGCGACTTGCTGGGCGCCGACATCGACCTGCTCATGGCCGACGCGGTGCGCAACCGCTACATCGCGCGCGAGATCGCAGCCACCAAGCAGCTGCTCTATGCCGCGTAGCCCGCTCGCCTACCTCGCCGACATCTCCGCGGCCTGCGAGGCGATCGAGGGCTTCCTGGGCGAAGCAAACCTCGAGACCTACGCCGCGTCCGCGGTCGTTCGCTCGGCCGTAGAGCGCCAGCCCATCCTGATCGGCGAGGCCGTCGCCTCACTTCTGCGCCTCGAGCCGGATCTGGCCGAGCGCATCTCCGATGCGCGACGCATCGTCGATTTCCGCAACCAGCTTGCCCACGACTACGCAGCGGTCAGCGACGCCGTCGTGTGGGCCACGGCCACCCGCGAGGTCCCGCTCCTGCGTGACGAGTGTCGCGCGCTGCTCACCGAGCGGGAGGCCAGCGGTGGAGCAGACTGATTGCCGACACGGCCTGAGTGCCCACACGGCCTGAGTGCCGTCGCAAGCCGCTGCCCGGCGGCCTTGTGCCGGTCGCCGCGAGCGGTCGTCCCGGCGCCGTTGCGCCGGTGCGACAATCACTCTGGGAAGAGCCGAAGCAGGACACGGTCTTGGGGGTCCCGGGAGCCCTGGGAGTCCCGGGAGCCCGGGCCTCGAGTCAGGGGGTGAGGACGATGGCCGACCTCATGGCCGGTTTTGCCGCCGACACGCTGCGCCGCTGCGAGCTGTTCCGCGGCTTCGGCGACGAGCTGATCGCCGAGCTGGCGGCGGGCGCCACGGAACGCTTCTGCGATCCTGGGGAGACGATCTTCGAGATCGACGCCCCGGCGAAGAACGTCTACGTCGTCGAAAGCGGCCGCATCAGCCTGGTGCTGCCGCTGCCCGACGGACACGAGATCAACGTGCGCGACGTGGGTCCCGGTGGAGTGTTCGGCTGGATGGCTCTGGTCGAGCCCCATCGCTTCAGCGGCACGGCCAGGTGCACTCACGAGAGCGCCATCGTCGAAGTGCCGGCGGGCGAGCTCGAGGCGGTCTTTCTGCGCAATCCCGCCAGGGGCTACTCGGTGATGCAACGGGTCGCCACCCTGGTCGCCGCCTGGCTGCGCGACACGCAGACCCAGCTCATCGCGGCGTTGACCGACTGACGGGGCCGTTCCGGCGGTCCGGGGCCGGGTCGTCACAAGCTGCCGCTGGCCCCAGGCCGGATCAGCCGCCCAGGCCGGATCAGCCGCCCAGGCTGGAGCGCAGCTCGATGACCCGCTGCACCGAGGCCCGAAACGCCGCCTTGTCCAGCGCGCCGTGCAGATAGCCGCTCTGCAGGCCGGTCATCGCCTGCTCGCCCTCGGCGACGTGGCCGTCCCCGCAGAGGATGAGATCCATGCCGGCCCCGGCCGCCAGCTCGGCGCGATGCCCGAACGTGCCCAGCGCCCGCAGCGACCCGGCCTCGAGCGCATCCGTGATGGTGACGCCGCCAAAGCCGAGCCGCCCGCGCAGCTCGCCCTGCACGATGGCCGACGACATGCCGGCCGGGCGGCTGCGGTCGAGCGCCGGGTAGACCGCCCAGGACACCATGACCAGCTTGACGCCGGCGGCGATCGCCGCCTTGTAGGGGAGCTCGTCGACGTTGCGGATGGTGCTCTTTGACAGCTTCAGGGTGACCGGCCGCAGGTCGGTGTTCTGCGAGCGCGCGGCCGCGCCCAGGCCGGGAAAGTGCTTGGCGGTGGCCGCGACACCGACCTGCTGCTGCGCCGCGATGAAGTCCGCGCCCAGCTCGGACACGACTGCCGGACTCTTGCTGTAGGAGCGCCCGTACTGGTCGTCGAAGTCGCCCGTCTTGCGGAACACGTCGAGCACCGGCGCCAGATTGACGTTCATGCCGACGCCGCGCAGGTTGCGCCCCGCGTTGGTGCCGGCCCTGGTCGCCGCGGCCGCCGGATCGCCCGACGCGCCGATCTGCTTCTCGGAGAGCAGCGGCGCGCCCGACAGGCGGCGGACCTGCCCGCCCTCCTGGTCGGTCATCAGCAGCAGCGGCGCCCGCACCGGGTTCTGGGCGCTGGCGTCGGCGCGCGCGAGCTCCCGGATGACCCCGCGGATCTGCGCGCGGCTGGCGATGTTGCCGCGGTGGAAGATGACCCCGGCCGCTTCGCCGTGCCTGATCAGCGAGAGCAGGCTCGCCGGCGGCTTGAGACCGGTGTAGCTGTAGATCACCCGCTGGCCGGCCATCTGCCGCGGCGTCAGCGTGACCGCGGCGGCGGCGCGCCCGCTCGCTGCTGTGACCGCCGGAGCGCGCCCGCTCGCTGTAGTGACCGACGGTGCGCGCTCCGCTTGCCGTGGCAATCGCCGGGGCGCGCAGCCACAACGGCGCAGCGGCAAGTGCCAGCGCGAGAACGACGACGAGGCCGCCGGCCCTCACCAGGTTCCGGACAAAGGCAGCTCGCCGACTCGTCTCGACAGCGCGGGGAAGCTCATCCACAACGGTCCCCCTGTCTATTTCTCCAGTCCAATTGCCAAGTCTACTGCCCCGTCTACTTTCCCGGTTTGCGTGGCGGTCAGGCGCTCCTCCTCTACTCGAGTAGGCGGTCATCGACGTCCGCCGTTCGCGTGTGCGTTTCTACTGCGTAGATTTGTCCAGGACACACTTGCGCAGTAGAAACGCACGTTCTGCCGAAGGTACGAGGTGCAGCCGAACCTGGCGGCGGCGGAACGTCCTACGGCGTGGTCTCGCCCGCGCTCGCGGCGCCGTGGCGAGCGGCGGCCCTCGCCTGGACGCGCGCCATGATCGCCGGCGAATTCAAGATATAGGCGACCATGGCCGAGGCGAGGCCCGTCGGTATCAGCAGGATGCCGGCGAGCGTGGCCGCGAACAGGCCGAGCCCCGGCCGCAGCGGATCCCAGATGTGCCAGCCCGCCGAGAAACAGACCAGCGTGATGCCGAGGCCGGCGGCGGAGACGGCCACGCAGAGCAGGATCGAGAGCTTGACCGGGCGCGTGGCGATCATCACCACGCCGACGACGACGATCACAGCGGCGAGGGCGAGCACCGGCAGCCCCCAGGGTGTGGCCAGCGCGCCGTTGATGCCGGCTGCGGCGCTTGGGCTCAGATTGACGTTGTGGCCGGTCGAGACGTTCGCCCAGGGAAGAAACACAGCGACCGCGACGGCGATGCCCAAGATTAGCGTGACGATGCCGTCGCCGACCCAGTCCGCGCGCGAGAACCCGCGCCTCAGCCGCTTCAAGAAGACCTCCCCGCCGAACGCCGCCTGTGCGGCCTGAGAGCAGGTATCGGCGGCGGCAACCGGTGACGTGAGCGGGCTCTCATCGGCCGCGGAATGCGACGGTCAATGCAGGCCGGCTCTCGCTGCGCGCTCGCGAGGGGTCACTGCGGGCCGACCCTCGTTGCACACCCACGCAGGGTCACCGCGGGCCGACCCTTGTTGCACACCCGCGTGGGGGACGTCAACAGCAGCCAAATGGGTGACGCCGCGCGTGCGCGTCGCCGGAGGGCCTCTATGCGCGGTGACATCATGACATCACTTTCTGATGTCATGATGTCACCGCCGATAGGGCCGTCCCGCTGTCGAGAGAGCTGTCCTACCGTTGACAAAGGCGCAGAGATGTTGACGAAGGAGCAGCGACGTTGACAAAGGCGCAGCGCCGCGCCTTGGCCGTCGGCGGGAGCGGCGAGCGGCGGACACAGGGGAGCTGCCGGCGGCGTCTGGTATCCTCAGTAGCTCCCGGGGCATCCTAGGACCGTGAGCGAGCACCACTTTCCACGCGACGAGTACTTCATGCGCTTCGCCCTGCGCGAGGCCGCCGGCGCCGGCGAGCACGACGACGTGCCGATCGGCGCCGTCGTCACGTTCCAGGGCGAGATTGTCGGCTCGGCCGGCAACGAGCGGGAGCTGCGGCAGAGCCCCACGGCGCACGCCGAGATCCTCGCCATCGAGCAGGCGGCCAAGCACATCGGCCACTGGCGCCTGCTCGACACGGTGATCTACGTGACGATCGAGCCCTGTCCCATGTGCGCCGGGGCGATCGTGCTGGCGCGCATCCCGCGACTCGTCTACGGAGCGCCCGACGAGAAGGCCGGCGCGACCGGCACCCTCTTCGACATCGTTCGCGACCCGCGTCTGAACCACACCGTCGAGGTCGTCGCCGGCGTGCTCGAGGACGAGTCGATCGAGTTGCTGCAGGAGTTCTTCAAGCACAGGCGCTGAGGCGGCGCGACCCCTGCGGTATACTGTCGCCTGCCGAACGCGGACGCGGTGCGGAGAGGTGTCCGAGCTGGCTCAAGGAGCGCGACTGGAAATCGCGTAGGCGGGGTTAACCTGTCTCGTGGGTTCGAATCCCACCCTCTCCGCCAGACCACCTTCCGTCACACGTTCGGCCGAGCTTTCGCGGAGAGGTGGCTGAGCTGGCTGAAAGCGGCGGTCTCGAAAACCGTTATGCCTCGCGAGGGGCATCGGGGGTTCGAATCCCCCCCTCTCCGCCACGTGACGTCGCTCTCTTTGTTCGGCTCCGCCCATCGCTGCGAAGCCCCGCGCCGCCACGCTGCACGACCCCGGCGAACATGGTAGGCTCTTTCGCCACGGGCAATTAGCTCAGGGGGAGAGCGCCTGCTTCACACGCAGGAGGTCGTTGGTTCAAATCCAACATTGCCCACCACCTCCATCTGGCGTGCGCAGAGTGACCGAGACCCGCGACAGCAAGCAGCTCGATGCCGTAGCCGAAACCCCCCGCGGCCGCCCGCCCGCCACCAGCAAGACACTCGATCCCCCGCCCAGCGAATTCGCCGTCGCCACGTCGCCCCACGACTGCGCAGTCGTGCTGCCGCCGAGCGACGTCGTGGTGCGCCCCGCCACCTCTGCCGACCTTCCCGCCATCCTGACCGTGGTGCGGGCGGCGTTCGGCTACGATCTCGAGGCGATGCTGGTCGAGCGGCTCGAACGCGAGCGTCGCGTCGTGGCCTCGGTGGTCGCCGCGAGCGACGGCCGCATCGTCGGTCACGCCCTGCTGAGCCGCGTGCCGCTGACGGCTCCGGGCCAAGCGGCGCTTGCGGCACTCGCGCTGGCGCCGGTCGCGGTCGCGCCCGACCATCAGGGCCGCGGTATCGGGAACCTCGTGGTGCGCGCGTGTGTTGGTCTGGTCGACCCGCGGCTGCCCGTCTTTGTGATCGGCGACCCCGCCTTCTACGGGCGCTTCGGCTTTGAGCCGGCCGCGCCGCACCGGGTCAGGCAGCGCTTCGGGGTGGCGCCGGGGCACTTCCTGGTACGGTTCGCCGGACCGCCGCCGGCCGACCTGGTCGAGCGCACGCTCGACTACCCTGCGGCGTTCGACGGCTGCTGACGGGAGTGGCTGCCCGGCCCGCGTGACCGCAGCGACGTTCGACGCATGACACTCACTCGACACGGCGTAGCATCGGCGCGCCGGTCCTGGCCGGATTGTCGGTTGCACCTCTGCCGCATGGATAATAGAGTGCCATGTTGGCCCGCGGCGGACTCTCGCGCGCGGCCGCTCACAGCGGTGCGCTCGACGCGCCGCGCAAGGGACCCCGCCATGAGCACGCGCCGAGTCGCCTTGCGGCGGGCCTCAGAGACGAAAGAAGACACGCACAACCGAGAAGACAGGTACAACTCCCTACGGAGGTGGAGAGGGTGGCAACGGAGACCGCAGACAGCGTCGTGATCCAGCCCAAGCCCGAGTGGTCGGCGAACGCGTGGATCAAGAGCCTCGCCGAGTACGAGGCCATGTACAAGCGCTCGATCGACGACCCCGAAGGGTTCTGGGCCGAGCGCGCCGCCGAGCTCGACTGGACGAAGAAGTGGGACAAGGTCGTCGAGTGGCAGTTCGAGCCTACGCCGTCGATCAAGTATTTCATCGGCGGCGAGCTCAACGTGTCGTACAACTGCGTCGACCGCTGGGTCGAGGCGGGCAAGGGCGACAAGCCGGCGATCATCTTCGAGGGCGACCCCGGCGACAACATCGTCTACACCTACGCGCAGCTCAAGGACAAGGTCAGCAGGTTCGCCAACGTGCTCAAGAAGCACGGCGTCAAGAAGGGCGACCGCGTCGCCCTCTACCTGCCGATGATCTCCGAGCTGCCGATCGTCATGCTGGCCTGCGCGCGCATCGGCGCCATCCACATGATGGTGTTCGGCGGATTTTCGGCCGAGGCCCTGAAGGCCCGCATCGACAACTGCGGCGCCAAGATCCTGATCTGCGCCGACAAGGGCTACCGCGGCCGCAAGACCACCGCCAGCAAGACCAACGCCGACGTCGCCGTCACCGGCGAAACGCCGGTCGAGAAGGTCATCGTCATCAAGCGCGTCGATGGCGACGTGCCCATGCAGGCCGGCCGCGACCTCTGGTACCACGACGAGATGGCCGCCCCCGACATCACCGCCGACTGCCCGCCGGTGCCGGTCGAGGCCGAGCATCCGCTGTTCATCCTGTACACCTCGGGCTCCACGGGCACGCCCAAGGGCGTCCTGATGTGCACCGGCGGCTACCTGCTCTTCGTGCACGACACCGCCAAGTTCGTCTTCAACCTGCACGACGACGACATCCACTTCTGCACCGCCGACATCGGCTGGATCACTGGCCACAGCTTCATCGTCTACGGCCCGCTCAGCAACGGCGTCACCAGCATCCTCTTCGAGGGTCTGCCCACCTCGCCCAACCCCGACCGCTACTGGGAGGTCGTCGAAAAGCACCACGCGACGACCGTCTACACCGCCCCGACGGTCATCCGCTCGCTCAAGGGCCAGGACGTGAGCTGGGTCGAAAAGCACGACATGCCGTCGCTGCGCATCCTGGGCTCGGTCGGCGAGCCGATCGACGCCGAATCGTGGCTCTGGTACTTCGAGAAGGTCGGCAAGGGCCGCATTCCGCTGGTCGACACGTGGTGGCAGACCGAGACCGGCGGCCTCATGATCACGCCGCTGCCGGGCGCAACGCCGCTCAAGCCGGGTTCCGCCGGACGGCCGTTCTTCGGCGTGCAGACCGTGGTCATGAAGGAGAACGGCCAGCCGGCCGAGACCGGCGAGCAGGGCCAGCTGTGCATCACCAGCGCGTGGCCGGGGATGATCCGCGGCACGTGGGGCGACGAGGACGGCAAGCGCTTCAAAGAGGTCTACTTCTCGATGTACAAGGGCCTCTACAACACCGGCGACGGCTGCGAGATCGACGCCGACGGCGACCACTGGCTCAAGGGCCGCATCGACGACGTCCTGAACGTCTCGGGTCACCGCATCGGCACGTCCGACGTCGAAGGCGCGCTGATCAGCCACCCGGCCGTCGCCGAAGCGGCCGTGGTCGGCTACCCGCACGACATCAAGGGCACCGGCATCTACACGTACGTCACGCTGGTCGATGGCGTCGAGCCCAGCGACGAGCTGCGCAAGGAGCTCGCCGCGCACGTGCGCAAGGTCGTGGGCCCGATCGCCACGCCCGACAAGATGCAGTTCGCCGAGACGGGCCTGCCCAAGACCCGTTCGGGCAAGATCATGCGCCGCATCCTGCGCAAGATCGCCGAGGGCGAGTTCGACAAGCTGGGCGACACCTCCACCCTGGCCGACCCGGCCGTGGTCGAGGACTTGAAGCAGGGCGCCCTGTAGGTTAGTCCGCACATCGCGGCGCGCTCGCGACGGCGCGCTCGCAAGAAAGGCGGGGCGGCTTGCAGCCGCCCCGCCTTTTCGCTCGCTGGGCGCCGGCGCGCCCTCCTGTCCCACTTGGCCAGCGCCCTCGCGCCGATTGGCGCGGCGTGGCCGCCGGCGGCGGCAGGGGCAGGTGTACACTTAGGCGAATGCTTCTCAGGCACGGGGCGACTGCATGGGCAGCGCCGGCGCCACGCTCGGGTCCGCCCCTCGAACCTCACCGACGGTACGAAGTGGAGTGCAGATGATGCGCGCACGCAGGAGCGAAAAATGAGCACACGCAGCCTCGACAAACTCTTCGAGCCCAAGTCGGTGGCGGTCATCGGCGCGTCGAACACCAAGGGGTCGGTCGGCTATATCCTGCTGCGCAACCTGATCGGTGCCGAGTACGACGGTGTGGTCTACCCGGTCAACCGCACGGCGCTGTCGGTGCAGGGCATCCAGGCCTACCCGACCATCGCCCAGGTGCCGCGCAAGATCGACCTGGCGATCATCGCCGTGCCGGCCAAGACCGTGCCCGACGTGGTGCGCGAGTGCGGCGAAGCCGGCGTGTCGGGCGCGGTCATCGTCTCGTCGGGGTTCAAGGAGATCGGCGCCGCCGGCCAGAAGCTCGAAGACCAGGTGGTCAGCATCGCCGAGTCCTACGGCCTGCGGCTGCTGGGCCCCAACTGCCTCGGCTACGTGCGCCCGGCGCGCAACCTGAACGCCACCTTCGCCCACGTCATGCCCGAAGCCGGTCGGGTGGCCTTCATCAGCCAGTCGGGCGCCCTCGGCACCGCCGTGCTCGACTGGGCGACGGCCAACGAGGTCGGCTTCTCGGCCTTCGTGTCGGTCGGCTCCATGTGCGACGTCGACTTCGGCGACCTGATCGACTACTTCGGCGCCGACCCGCAGACCAACTCGATCATCCTCTACATCGAATCGCTGCCCGACGCCCGCAAGTTCATGAGCGCGGCGCGCCACTTCGCCAAGACCAAGCCGATCATCGTGGTCAAGTCGGGCCGCACGGCGCGCTCGGCCCTGGCCGCCGCCTCGCACACCGGCGCGATCGCCGGCGACGACACCCTCTACAGCGCGGCTTTCCGGCGCGCCGGGGTCGTGCGCGTCGAGGAGATCGAAGACCTGTTCGACGCCAGCGAGGCGCTGTCGCGCGTCTCGAGCCCACGCGGTCCCATGCTCGGCATCGTCACCAACGCCGGCGGGCCGGGCGTCATGGCCTCCGACCGGCTGCTCGCCCTCGGCGGCGAGCTCGCCGAGCTCAGCCCCGAGACCGATACCCGGCTGCAGGAGTGCCTGCCGTCGTACGCCGCCCGGGGCAACCCGGTCGACGTCGGCGGCGACGCCGACGCCGAGCGCTACGCCGCCGCCGCGGCCGCCCTCATGGACGACCCCCACTGCGACGGCGTCCTGGCCATCCTCACGCCGCAAGCGATGAGCTACCCCACCCAGACCGCCGAGGCGTTGATCGAGGTCGCCAAGCGCCACGTGCGCAAGCCGCTGCTCACCTCGTTCATGGGCGAGATCAAGGTCGCCGAGGGCATCCGCCTGATGCGCACGGCCCACGTGCCGACGTTCACCACCCCCGAGGACGCGGTGCGCGCCTACCTGTACATGTACCAGTACACCAAGAGCCTGGCGACGCTCTACGAAACGCCGGCCGACATACTGCCGCAGTTCAACCCCGACCGCGAGCGCGTCAAGAAGATCTTTCTCGAGGTCTCGCGGCAGGAGCGCTCGACGCTCACCGAGATCGAAGCCAAGGACGTGCTCGAGTCGTACGGCATCCCCATCGTCAAGACGGTGCTCGCCACGAGCGCCGAAGAGTGCGCCAGGAAGGCCGAAGAGATCGGCTTTCCGGTGGCCATCAAGATCCTCTCGCACGACATCACCCACAAGTCCGACGTCGGCGGCATCGCCCTGAACGTGCGCTCCGCCCCCGAGGCCGCCAAGCAGTTCACCAAGATCACCGAACGCGTGCGCGAGGCCGCGCCCAAGGCCAAGCTGCAGGGCGTGACCGTGCAGGCCATGTCGCGGGGCGGATACGAAGTGATCATCGGCTCGCGCAAGGACCGCACGTTCGGCCCGGCGCTCATGTTCGGCATGGGCGGCACCGGGGTCGAGCTCTACCGCGACGTGGCGGTCGACTTTCCGCCGCTCAACCAGGCCCTGGCCCGCACGCTGATCAACGACACCAAGGTCTCGCAGCTGCTGCGCGGCTACCGCGGCGGCACGCCGGTCGATATGGACGCCCTCGAACAGGCGCTGGTCAAGGTCAGCTACCTGCTCGTCGACTTTCCCGAGATCGTCGAGATGGACGTCAACCCGCTGCAGGTGCGCCCCGACGGCCTGAACGCGCTCGACGCGCGCGTCATGATCGAACCCAAGGACGTGCGCAAGATCACCCAGCCCGGCTCGCACCTGATCATCTCGATGTTCCCCACCAAGTACGACTGGCAGATCTCGCTCAACGGCGAGAAGGTCGAGCTGCGCGCCATCAGGCCGGAAGACGAGAACCTGTGGCGCGAGATGATCGAGTCGCTCTCCCCCGAGACGGCCGAGTATCGCTTCTTCGGTCCGGTCAAGGAGATCACCAAGTCGATGCTGGTGCGCTACTGCCACATCGACTACGACCGCGAGATCGCCATCGTGGCGATCGGCGGCAGTGGGCGCAAGAAGCAGATGCTCGGCGTCGCGCGCGTGAGCATCGAGACGGCCAACGCCGAAGAAGGCGAGTTCGCCATACTGGTGCGCGACAGCTACCAGCGCCGCGGCCTGGGCAGCCACATGATGAACGCCCTGATCGAAGCCGCCCGCGACCAGTACGTGCGCGAGATCTACGGCCACGTGCTGGCGGCCAACGGCGGCATGGTGCGCTTCGCCGAGTCGCTGGGCTTCGACGTGCGCCCGTCCGAAGACCCCGAGATCCGCAGGATCGTGCTGCGGCTGTAGGTGGCGACGGTCCGCTCGCGTTGGGGCGGGGGAGCCGGCCGTTCCGGCCGGCTCCCCCGCCCCCTTTTTGCGCCTCGGCCGCGCGCAGAGCCGCACCTCGAACTGCCTGCCCGCGCAGCGCCGCCTTGCGGTGTTTGCGTCGCCTCGAGGCCGCGGGTACACTCCCCGGTGGCCGCGCTAGGCGGGGAGCCAGCGGTGCCCTGTACCCGCAATCCGCTACAGCGGGGCTGAATCCCCGCCCGAGGGGCCGTCCCGCGGGGCAGTCGGTCGACGCGCGGCGTCGATGGTCGGGCCCCACGCAATGGGAACCTGCGAACCCCGTCAGGTCCGGGAGGAAGCAGCGGTAAACAGGCGCTCCCATGTGCCGTGGGTATTCCTGGCCGGAGCTTGCGCCCGGCAAAGGCGCCCGGAGGACGTGCTTCGACGGCGGGTGCGCGGCCTGTCTGCTCCAAGCCTGCCTTCGTCGCGCGGCGCCTGACCGGGCGCGCGCGGCGCGCGGCGCATCGTCACCCGGTCGCGGGCGGGCGTCTTCACCCGGTCGCGCCGCGCAAGGTACACTAGGACGTCCATGGAGCTCTCCCTCTACCGCAAGTACCGTCCGCAGACGTTCGCCGAGATCGCCGGCCAGGACCACGTCTCGCAGACCCTGCAGAACGCCGTGCGCAGCGGCGCGGTCGCCCACGCCTACGTCTTTGCCGGGTCGCGCGGCACCGGCAAGACCAGCATGGCCAAGATCCTGGCCAAGGCGCTCAACTGCACGGGGCCCGACGCCGAGCACGTGGTCACCGGGCCGACCGTCACGCCCTGCGGCGTGTGCGAAAGCTGCCGCTCGATCGCCGCCTCGACGGCGCTCGACGTGATCGAGATGGACGCCGCCTCCAACCGCGGCATCGACGACATCCGCGAGCTGCGCGACAAGGTCGGCTACGCGCCGGTGCGGGGCCGCTACAAGGTCTACATCGTCGACGAGGTCCACATGCTCACCAAGGAGGCCTTCAACGCCCTCCTGAAGACCCTCGAGGAGCCGCCGCCCCACGTCGTGTTCGTGCTGGCCACGACCGAGGTCCACAAGATCCCGGCGACCATCCTCTCGCGCTGCCAGCGCTTCGACTTTCGCCGGGCGCGCGTGCACGACATCGCCCTCGTGCTCGGCCAGATCGCGGCCAGTGAGCGCATCGAGATCGACGAGCCCGCCGTGCTCGAGATCGCGCGCCACGCCGAGGGCGGCTTTCGCGACGCCATCGGCACGCTCGAGAAGCTCTCGACGTACTTCGGCGCGGCCGCCATCAGCTCGCGCGAAGTGCTCGACGTGCTCGGTGTGATCGCCTCGGAGCTGCTCTTCGAGATCATCGACATCGTCATCGAGCGCGACCCGGCCGGCGCCCTGCTGTTCGTGCAGCGCTTAGCCGAGCGCGGCACCAGCTACCCGCAGTTCATCCACGACCTGCTGCGCCACCTGCGGCAGATCTTTCTCGTGCAGTACTTAGACGACGTCTCCGACGACGCCGCCACGCTGCTCGCGCTGTCGCAGAACCTCGAGATCGACGAGCAGCTCCTCGACCGCCTCACCCAGCAGGCCCACCAGCTCTCGGGCCGCGAGCTGCTGCGCCTGATCGAGCTGCTGGGCCGCGCTCAGACCGAGATCCGCGGCGGCCTCGATCCGCGCCTGCAGCTCGAGATCGCGCTGGTCAGGGCGGCGCACCCCGAGGTCGACCACTCGCCCGACGCGCTCGAGGAACGCCTGCGGCGGCTCGAGTCGGGCAGCGTGCCGGTCGCCCCCGCGCCGACGCTGGGCGCCCGGCGCGAGCCGCCGCAGCCCACCGCTCAGTCCGCGCGGGTGGCCGCGGCCACCAAGCCACGGACGGCGCCCGCACCGGCGGCAACACCGGCCGCGCCGGTTGCCGGCCCGGCGATAAAGGCAGGGGGCTCGGCGACGGAGGCCGCCGGCGCCGGGAGTGACGCGACGGCGGGCGCTCCCGTCGAAAGCCCAGGCGCAGCGCCTCCCGACGAAGTCGCCGCCGCCGCGGAGGCTGCCGGTGTCGCAGAGGACGCCGGCGTCGCGGAGGATGCCGGCGTCGCGGAGGATGCCGGCGTCATGGCGGATGCCGAAGTCATGGCGGATGCCGAAGTCGCGCAGAATGCCGACGTCGCAGCGGATGCCGCGACCGGCAACGGCGCAGGCGCCGCCACAGAGGATGCCGACGTCGCGGAGGATGCCGACGTCGCGCAAGACGTCGGAGTCACAGAAGACGCCGCCGCCCAAGCCGGCGCCGACGAGCCCGCGGCGCGAGCCGCGGCGGCGCCGCCCGTGTCAAGCGCGCCTGGCAGCTGGTGCTCCAGCAGGCCGAAGCCCAGAGCGTCGGCCTGTTCGCGGTGATCAAGGACGCCCGGGTGCGCGCCGACGGCGAGCGTCTCGTGCTGGCCTTGCCGTCCAGCCTTACGCTCGGCAAGGCCTCGACCCCCGACAACCGCGAACTGCTCACCGCGATCATCGCGCGCACGACGGGCGACACCCCCGACCTGCAGTTCGTGCTCGAGCAAAGCTCGGCCCAACCGGCCGCGCCCCCGTCGGCGCCCGACGCCGGCCTCACCATCGCCCAGCGCATCGCCCTCGCCAAGCGCGAGCTCGACGCCAGCGAGCTACCCGACGACGACTAGACGACCCGAAGGAGACGCACGTCCATGAACCCGCAGTACCAGAAGATGCTCCGGCAGGTGCAGGACATGCAGAAGGCCATGGCCAAGGCCCAGGAAGAGCTCGCCGATGAGACCGTCGAAGCGAGCGCCGGCGGCGGCACGGTGACGGTCGTGGTGACGGGAGCGCTCGAGGTGCGCGAGGTCCGTATCGACCCCGCGGCCGTCGACCCCGACGACGTCGAGATGCTGCAGGACCTGGTGACCGCCGCCACCAACGAGGCGCTGCGCGCCGCCCAGGCGCTGGCGCAGCAGAAGCTGGGCGGCGCGACCGCCGGCTTCGACCTGCCGAACATCCCCGGTTTGTTCTAGGCGCGGGCAGATCGCCGTTGGACCGCACGCCGGTGATCGGTTATCCTCTGCATAGCGGAGATTTTTCGTCCTGAATATCGGCCGGACGGCCCCGTGGCCGGGACCGATTGCCCACGGAGCCCGGGACCGATTGCCCACGGA
This sequence comes from uncultured Actinomycetes bacterium, assembly GCA_963751565.1. Taxonomy (GTDB): domain Bacteria; phylum Actinomycetota; class Thermoleophilia; order UBA2241; family UBA2241; genus Bog-752. Next base: position 23,717 of record CAVVVA010000015.1, read on the forward strand.
GCCCGGTGTCGCTAAGATTGCGTGTTGGCGCCCGGCGCGTGTCTGGCCGGCGGCGCGCCACGGTGTCCCATGCGAGCGTGAACGTCTGTGCTGCTAGGAGTGACCATCGTTGTATTCACCCGCGGTTGAGCGCCTGATCACGGAGCTGTCCAGGCTCCCCGGCATCGGCCCCCGTACCGCCCAGCGGCTCGCGTTCCACATTCTGAAGGTCAGGCCCGAGGAGATCCTCCCCCTGGCGGCGGCCATCGTCGACGTCAAGGAGAAGATCGGCTTCTGCAGGCGATGCTTCAACCTGGCCGAGGGCGAGCTGTGCACGATCTGCGCCGACGCGCGTCGTGACCAGTCGCTCATCTGCGTGGTCGAGCAGCCGGCCGACATCGTCCCGATCGAGCGCACGCGGGAGTACCGCGGCCTGTACCACGTGCTCGGGGGAGCGTTGTCGCCGCTCGACGGGGTCGACCCCGCCGATCTGCACGTGGCCGAGCTGGTCGAACGGGTGGCGGACGGCGTCGACGAGGTCATCGTCGCGACCAACCCGACGATGACCGGCGAGGCGACGGCGCTCTACATCGCCGACCTGCTGCCCGCGGGGGTGCGCGTGTCGCGCCTGGCGAGCGGACTGCCGGTGGGCGGCGACCTCGAATACGCCGACGAGCTCACGCTCGGACGGGCGTTCACGGGGCGCCGCGAGATGCGAAACGAGACGGCCTAACCGACCGCGGAGGACGACGTGAAGACGGTGAGTCATGCCAAGCAAGCAGCGCAGCTGCCGGCCCTGACCGAGATCCGCTGGCACGGTCGCGGCGGCCAGGGCGCGGTGACCGCGGCCAAGATGGTCGCCGAGGTCGCCCTGGGCCAGCAGAAGTTCTTTCAGGCGTTCCCCGAGTACGGGCCGGAACGCTCGGGCGCCCCGATCGTCGCCTTCACGCGCATCAGCGACGCGCCCATCCAGATCTTCTCGGGCGTCGAGCACCCGCAGATCGTGGCCGTGCTCGACCCGACGCTGCTCACCATCGTCGACGTCACCAAGGGCGCGCCCGACGACGCCATCGTGCTGGTCAACAGCGATCTGCCGCCGGCGAAGCTGCGCGAGAAGTCCAAGATGGAGGGCCGCCGGCTCTACACCGTGGCGGCCACCAAGATCGCCGTCGAGACCATCGGCCGCTCCATCCCCAACACGCCCATGGTCGGCGCCCTGGTGCGCATCGCCGGCCTGTTCCCGCTCGAGAGCGTGGTCGAGTTCATGCGCGCCGAGTTCGGCAAGAAGTTCCCGCCCAAGGTGGTCGAAGGCAACGTCGCCGCCTTGACGCGCGCCTACGAGGAGGTACAGGGCGAATGACTCAAGGCAAGAAGAGCGCCGCCAGAAAGAAGCCGGCCGCCAAGCCCGCCGCGGCCAAGGCCGCGCGGGCCAAGACCGGCGCGGCGACCGTCACAGCAGCCCGCCGCTGGGACATAGAGGGCATCGACGACTGGGGGGCGAGCCGCCACGAGCTCGGCGCCACCATTCCCGACGCCGGCAACTCGGTCGACAACGAGACCGGCGGCTGGCGCACCAACGTGCCGACCATCGATCCCACGAAGTGCACCGGCTGCATGCTGTGCTACTTCTACTGCCCCGACGCCGCGATCGTCATCGAAAACGACGTGGCCACGGGCATCGACCTGGCCCACTGCAAGGGCTGCGGCATCTGCGCCGCCGAATGCCCCGTGGACGCCATCACCATGAGCGTCGAGGAGAAGGAGTAGCCGTGGCCACCGTAGCGCCCATCCTCGCGGTCACCGGCAACGAGGCGGTCGCCGAAGCGATGCGCCAGATCAACCCCGACGTCGTGGCCGCCTACCCCATCACCCCGCAGACCGAGATCGTGCAGATCTTCGCCCAGTACGTCGCCGACGGCAAGGTCGACACCGAGTTCATCACGGTCGAAAGCGAGCACTCGGCGATGAGCGCCGCCATCGGCTCCGCCGCCGGCGGCGCGCGCACCATGACGGCCACGAGCTCGCAGGGCCTCGCCCTCATGTGGGAGATGCTGCACATCGCCGCGGGGTATCGGCTGCCGATCGTCATGGCCAACGTCAACCGCGCCCTGTCGGGCCCCATCAACATCCACTGCGACCACTCCGACTCCATGGGCGCCCGCGACACGGGCTGGATACAGCTCTACGGCGAAGCCCACCAGGAGGCCTACGACAACCACATCATGGCGGTGCGCATCGCCGAGCACGCCGACGTCCGCACGCCCGTCATGACCATGACCGACGGGTTCATCGTGAGCGGCGCCATAGGTCCGCTGCAGGAGCTCGAGACCGAGCAGGTGCAGGAGTTCGTCGGTCCCTTCCGGGCCATCAACCCCATGCTCGACAGCGCTCACCCCGTCACGGTCGGCCCGTTCGACGGCCTCCACGGCTGGTTCTTCGAGCACAAGTCGGCTCAGCAGAAGGCCATGGACCGGGCGCTCGGGGTCGTCGACGACGTCGCCCGCGAGTACGCCGCGCTCTCCGGCCGCCGCTACGGCCTGCTCGACCCGTACTGCATGGACGACGCCGAGGTGGCCATCGTGGTGGTCGGCTCCACGGCCGGCGCGACGCGCATGAGCGTCGACAAGCTGCGCGCCCAGGGCGTCAAGGCCGGCATGATCCGCGTGCGGCTGTTCCGGCCCTTCCCCTACGCCGAGTACGCCCGGCTGCTCAGCGGCTGCAAGGTGGTCGGCGTGCTCGACCGCGCCGAGTCGTTCGGCGCCCAGGGCGGGCCGCTGTTCCTCGAGGTGCGCGCGGCCCTCTACGACTGCGACCCGCGACCGAAGGTCCTGCCCTTCATCTACGGGCTCGGCGGCCGCGACATCTTCCCCGACAACATCGACGAAGCGTTCGCCGCGCTGCGCAAGGCTGCCTCGGCCAAGAAGGTCGACACCCGGCGCCGCTACCTGAACTTGCGCAAGGACGAGGTCTGACATGGCGATCAGAAGCAACGGCAAACCCAAGACGGCCGAGCCCCAGGGCGCGAGCCTCTACGAGGTGATCAAGGGCATCGACTTCGAGAAGCGCGAGCTGCTCGGCAAGCCGCGCGGCCGGGGCCTGTTCGACCTGGTCCGCGACCGTGACGGCGCCCTGCGCTGCTACGCCTGCACGCTCTGTGCGCGCACCTGCCCGACCGACTGCCTCGAGATCGACTACTGCCCCGAGTTCCCCGAGCTGCCGTTCGACGCGGCGGCGGCCAGGGCCGCCGCCATGAACGCCCTGCCGCCCGGGGAGAGCTGCGGGGCGGGCTCGGCCTGCCTCGTGGGCGAGGAGCCCACGCCGCGCATGCTGCTGCCCGAGATCGACATGAAGCTCTTCGACGCCGTCGCGGCCAAGCTGCGCGACGGCTCGGGCCTGATCGAGGCCCTGCACACCACCCAGGAGACCTTTGGCTGGCTGCCGCGCCGTGCCCTCGAAGAGATCGCCGCCGAGATCGCGGTGCCGTTCTCGCGGGTCTACGGCGTGGCCAGCTTCTACAGCCAGTTCCGCCTGGAGCCGGTCGGCAAGTACGTGATCAGCGTGTGCCTGGGCACCGCCTGCCACGTGGCCGGCGCGCCGCTGGTCGCCGAAGCCTTCGCCCAGGAGCTCGAGGTCGAGATCGGCGGCACCACCCCCGACATGCTCTTCACGCTGCAGACGGTCAACTGCGTCGGCGCCTGCGCCCTCGCCCCGGCCGTGCGCGTAGGCGAAGAGGAGACCCACGGACGCATGACCGCGGCGAGCGCCCGCAAGCTCGTCAAAACGCTCCGCCGGACAGAGGAGGCCTGAGGTGGCAGCTACCACGAAACTCACCCGGGCCGAGCGCATCGAGCGCGCCCTGGCCAAGGCGTTGCGGCCGGCCAACACCACCGGCGGCGAGGACACGGTCAAGATCCGCGTCTGCGCCGGCACCACCTGCAACGCCTCGGGCCGCGCCGAGCTCACCGCGGCGCTGACCGAAGAGCTCGAGCGGCGCGGTCTGACCGGCAAGGTCAAGGTCGTCGAGACGGGCTGCCACGGCCTCTGCCAGGAGGGCCCGATCGTCGTCGTCCACCCGCGCGGCGTCTTCTACCCGCGCCTCAAGGCGCGCGACATCAAGCAGATCGTCGAGACCAGCGTGGTCGGCGACGGTGTCGTCGAACGACTTCTTTACCACGACCCGGCCACCGACGAGCCGATCGAGCTCGAGAAGGACATCCCCTTCTACGCCCGCCAGGTGCGCCTGGCGCGGGCCATCAACGGCTTCATCGATCCGACCTCGATCGACGACTACCTCGCCCGCGGCGGCTACGCCTCGCTGGCCAAGGCGCTCGTCGCCGACGACCCCATGGCGGTCATCGACGAGGTCGAGCTCTCGGGCCTGCGGGGCCGCGGCGGCGCCGGATTCCCGGCCGGCAAGAAGTGGCGCTACTGCCGGGCCAACCCCGGCGAGAAGCACTACCTCATCTGCAACGGCGACGAGGGCGACCCCGGCGCCTTCATGGACCGCGCCGTCCTCGAAGACAACCCGCACTCGGTGATCGAGGGCATGCTGATCGCCGCCTTCGCCATGGGTTCCGACGAGGGCTACATCTACGTGCGCCACGAGTACCCGCTGGCCGTCGCCCGCCTGCGTCACGCCCTCGAGCAGGCGCGCGAGCGCGGTCTGCTGGGCGTGAACATCATGGGCACGGGCTGGGACTTCGACCTGCGCATCAACCAGGGCGCCGGCGCCTTTGTCTGCGGCGAATCGACCGCCCTCACGGCCTCGATCGAGGGCAACCGCGGCATGCCGCGCGGCAAGCACATCCGCACCGTCGCCCACGGCCTCTGGCAGCAGCCCACGAGCTTGAACAACGTCGAGACCTACGCCACCGTGCCCTGGATCATCGCTCACGGCGCCAAGGCCTTCGCGGCGCTGGGCACCGAGACCTCGAAGGGCACCAAGATCTTCTCGCTGACCGGCAAGGTGCGTAACTCCGGTCTGGTCGAGGTGCCCATGGGCACCAGCCTGCGCGAGGTCATCTTCGACATCGGCGGCGGCATGCTGCCCGGCCGCGAGTTCAAGGCCGTGCAGCTCGGCGGTCCGTCGGGCGGCTGCCTGCCGGCCGAGCTGCTCGACACGCCGATCGACTTCGAGAGCCTCACCGCCTTCGGCTCGATGATGGGCTCGGGCGGCATGGTCGTCACCGACGACTCGACCTGCATGGTCGACTTCGCCAAGTACTTCTTCACCTTCACCGCGCAGGAGTCGTGCGGCAAGTGCGTGCCCTGCCGCGTGGGCACGCAGCGCATGCTCGAGATCCTCGAGCGCATCACCGCCGGGCAGGGCACGCTCGACGACCTCGACCGCCTCGAGCAGCTCTCCGAGGACGTGATCGAGGGCTCGCTGTGCCAGCTCGGCGGCAGCGCCCCCAACCCGGTGCTGACCACCCTGCGCTACTTCCGCGACGAATACGTCGCCCACGTCGTCGACAAGCGCTGCCCGGCCAGGGTCTGCCGGCCGCTCATCCGCTACACGGTCAACGACAACTGCACCGGCTGCTACGCCTGCACCGTGGCCTGCCCCACCAAGGCGGTCAAGGGCGAGCGCAAGCAGCTCCAGAAGATCGACCAGAAGCTCTGTATCAAGTGCGACACCTGTCGCGCGGTCTGCAACTTCGACGCCATCACGGTCGAGACCGGCGTGCTGGCCACCGTGGGAGGGAGGTCGAAATGAGTCCCACCGCGACCGACACCCAAGTGAAGCTCACGATCAACGGCACGCTGGTCAGCGCGACCAGGGGCGAGACCGTCCTGGCGGCGGCCAGGCGGGCCGGCATCGACATTCCGGCGCTCTGCAACGTCGAGGGCATGGCCCCCTGGGGCGCCTGCCGGCTCTGCCTCATCGAGGTCGAGGGCTGGCCCAAGCTCCAGGCCGCCTGCACGACGTGGGTCGACAACGGCCTGGTGGTGCGCACCGAGACGCCGCGCGTGCGGGCCAAGCGCGAGAGCTACCTCAAGATGTACCTCTCCGACCACGACTCGTACTGCCAGGCGCCCTGCTCCACAGCGTGCCCGACGCACATCGACATCCCGGCGTTCCTCGAGCGCATCGCCCAGGGAGACCTGGCGGACGCCTCGGCGATCGTCGCCGACGACCTGCCCTTCCCCGGCATCCTGGGCCGCGTCTGCCCGCGCTACTGCGAGCCCGAGTGCCGCCGCGGCCAGGTCGACGAGCCGATCGCCATCTGCGCCCTGCACCGGGCGGCCGGCGACAGGAGCCCGGCCAAGCTCACGCCCGGCCGCAGCACCGGCAAGCGCGTCGCGGTGATCGGCGCCGGGCCGGCCGGCCTTCCGCCGCCTGGTATCTCACCCGCGCCGGCCACGCCGTCACCATCTACGACCGCAACGACAAGCCCGGCGGCATGCTGCGCTACAGCATCCCGGCGTTCCGCCTGCCCGAAGCGGTGCTCGAGCGCGAGCTCGAACCGCTCTGGCAGGCCGGCGTGCGCTTTGTCGACGGCGTCGGCCTGGGCAGCGAGGTCACCCTCGAAGGCCTGCTCGAAGCCGGCATGGACGCCGTCTTTGTGGGCGTGGGCGCCTGGCGCGGCCGCGCTCCCCATCTCGTGGGCGCCAAGGCCGCGCACGACGGTCTCGAGTTCCTGCGCGCCCTGCGCGACGGCAGAAAGCCGCGCCTGGGCAAGGCGGTCGCGGTGATCGGCGACGGCCCGACGGCGCTCGACGCCGCCCGTTCGGCGATCCGCCTGGGGGCCAGGAGCGTCACCGTCATCGCCCGCCACGCGTCCGACGCGCTGCCGGCCGGCGCTCGCGACGTCAAGGCCGCCGTCGACGAAGGCGTCGAGTTCCTCTTCTCGACCGAAGCCCGCAAGGTCAAGGCCGACCGCGCCGGCAAGGCCACCGGGGTCGAGTGCGTGAGCGTCACGCCCAGCGCCGACGGCAAGGCGCGGCCGGCGCGAGGCTCGAGCTTCGTCGTGCCGGCCACCTCGGTCATCACGGCCTTCGAGTACTCGCCCGACGTGGGCGACTCCGACGAGGAGCTCGGCTTCTCGGCCTGGGGCACCCTCGAGGCCGACCCCTTCACCGGACGCACCAAGACCGCCGGCGTCTTTGCCGGCGGCGACGCGGTGTCGGCCGCCAAGTCGGCGATCCACGCGGTCGCCGGCGGCAAGCGGGCCGCCCTGGCGATCGGCGCCTGGCTTTCCGGCGACGACCTCGACGCCCTCGAAGCCGACCTCGCGCTCTACGCCGGCCTGCCCTACCTCGAGCAGCTCCACGACGCCGACAAGCTGAGCGACGTCGGTCGCAAGCTGATCGAGACCTCGCCGGTGTGGCTCAAGATGGGCGTCGGCGCCCCGGCGGCGGCGCGCGCCAAGATGCCGGCCGTGCCGGCGGCCAAGCGCGTCGCCTCGTTCGACGAGGTCGAAAAGGGCCTCTCCCCCGCTCAGGCAAAGGCCGAAGCGGCCCGCTGCCTGCAGTGCGTCTGCCCGTCGAACGGCGCCTGCGAGCTGCAGCGCCTCGGCGTGGAGTACGGCGTCACCAGCAACGACCTCGTCTACTCGGGCGCTCTCGTGCGCCGGGTCGAACCGTCGCACGAGCATCCCTTCATTCTGCGCGACATGGACCGCTGCATCGCCTGCGGGCGCTGCGTACGGGTCTGCCGCGACGTCGCCGGGCCGGCCTGCTACGACTTCTCGGGGCGCGGTTTTGCCATCGCGGTCGACACGCCCTACGGCGAAGCCCTGCAGCTCGCCGACTGCATCACCTGCGGGCGCTGCGTGAGCGTCTGCCCGACGGGCGCGCTCACCTTCAACGAGCGCGAGCTGCGCTCGTTCCGCAACGACGAGTCGCGCTGCATCATGTGCCACCAGTGCGTCGATGTCTGCCCGGCCGACGCCATCAAGGAGACCAACGTCTTCGAGCAGGCGCGCGGCCGCTGGCACGAGCTCGTCGAGCAGGGCACCAAGCTGGCCGGCGGGCACCGCATGTGCGCCGGCTGCGGCGCCCCGATCGTCGTGCGCCAGGTGCTCATGGGCACCGCCGACCCGGTGGTGGTCGCGGCCGCCACGGGCTGCCTCGAGGTGTCGACCACGATCTACCCCTACACCTCGTGGACCGGCAGCTACATCCACACCGCCTTCGAGAACGCGGCCGCCACGCTGTCGGGCGTCGAGACCGCCTTCCGCGCGCTCAAAAAGCAGGGCAAGATCGAAGACAACGTCAAGTTCATCGCCTTCGGCGGCGACGGCGGCACCTACGACATCGGCCTGCAGTCGCTGTCGGGCGCCATGGAGCGCGGCCACCACATGCTCTACGTCTGCTACGACAACGGCGCCTACATGAACACCGGCTTCCAGCGCTCCGGCGCCACGCCGGTCGGCGCCTGGACGACGACGAGCCCGGTCGGCAAGGAGCAGGAGGGCAAGCTCCAGAACCGCAAGAACCTGACCGACATCATGATCGCCCACGGCCTGCGCTACGTGGCCCAGGCCTCGCCCCACGACCCGCGCGACCTGGTGCGCAAGGCGGCCAGGGCGCTGGCCACCGACGGCGCAACGTTCCTCAACGTCATCGCTCCCTGCCCGCGCGGCTGGCGCTCCGACGGCGCCGAGTCGATCGAGCTCGCCCGCGAGGCGGTCAACACCTGCTACTGGCCGCTGTTCGAGGTCGAGGACGGCCAGTACAAGCTCACCTACCGCCCGCGCGAAAAGCAGCCGCTCGTGCCCTGGCTCAAAAAGCAGGGCCGCTTTGCCCACCTCTTCAAGCCCGCCGGCGAGGAGCAGCTCGGCCGGCTCCAGGACTGGGTCGACGTCGAGTGGGACAAGCTGCTGCGCAAGTGCGGCGAGCCCGAGCAGACCGTCTGGGAGATCGAACAGCAGGCCGCCTGCCTGCGGCCGCTGGCCAACAAGTAGAGCGGCGGCGCGACCGCGGCGGTTGCGACCGCGGCGACCGCAACAGCGGTCGGCGCCGGCGCGGCGGCCACCGCGGCGGCGGTGCGGCACACGTTCGTGCGCTAGACTGTCGGCGGCTACCAGCCGAGACGCGTAGAAGACGCGAGGGGCCGGGCCCGAGAGGGCCCGGCCCCTCGCGTGCGCACCGCAGCGAGCCCGACACGTCCGCACCGCACGGGCACGACGCGACGAGGTCTGCCGCCCCCTGCCTTCCAACCCGCAACCCGAATGCGATCGACGAGCGGCCGGCGCGCCGCGGCAGCCGGCTGACGCATCGCGACGAGCAGCCGGCGCGCCGCGAGCCGGTGGTACGATAGCCAGCGCCCGGCCAAGGAGTCGACCATCCCCGCTGACGAGCGACACGGCGCCGAACCTCCCACCACCCCGAACGGCCTCACCGGCCTGACCGAGGCCGAAGCCGCGCGGCGGCGGGAGGCCGGCGGCGGGAACGACGTTCCCGCCGCCACCGGCCGCACCTACCGCCAGATCATCCGCGACAACGTCTTCAACTTCATCAACAACCTCCTGTTCGTGCTGGCCATCGTGCTGATCGTGGTGGGCCGCCCGCTCGACGCGCTGCTCTCGGTCGGCGTCGTGCTCGTCAACACGGTGATCAGCCTCTACCAGGAGACACGCGCCAAGCGCACCCTCGACCGCATCGCCATCCTGACCAGGCCTCACGCCGTCGTTATGCGCGAGGGCCGCGAACGCGAGGTCGATCCGGCCGAGCTCGTCGTCGGCGACACGGTCAAGGCGCGCAGCGGCGACCAGATCGTGGTCGACGGCCCCGTGGTCGGGCCGGGCTACCTGGAGATCGACGAGTCGCTGCTGACCGGCGAGTCCGCCCTGGTGGTCAAGCGCGCCGGCGACCCCGTGCTGTCGGGCAGCTTCTGCGTGGCCGGCAGCGGCTTCTACGAAGCCGAGACGGTCGGCGCCGACAGCTTCGCCAACAAGGTCACCGCCACCGCCCAGTCGCACCGGCGCTTCCTGACGCCGCTGCAGCACCAGGCCTACGTGCTGGTGCGCGTCCTGCTGGTCATCGTCATCGCCCTGGAGGTGCTGATCATCTTCCAGTCGGTCACCCAGCACCTGCCGTTCGTCGAGAGCGTGCAGATGTCGACCGTGATCGTCGCCCTGGTCCCCAACAGCCTGATCCTCGCCATCGTCCTGGCCTACGCCCTGGGAGCGGTGCGCATGGCCGGCAAGGGCGCGCTCATTCAGGAGGCCAACGCCGTAGAGTCGCTGTCCAACGTCGACATCCTGTGCACCGACAAGACCGGCACGCTCACGACCAACGTCATCCGTCTGCACGACCTCGAGCCGCTCGCGGCGCCGCGCGACGAGCTCGAGCGGCTGCTGACCGCCTACGCCGCCAGCACGGCAGTGCCCAACCGCACGATCGAGGCGCTCGCGGCCGGACTGCCCGGGCGAGCGCTGCCGGTCTCAGACGAGGCGCCGTTCTCGTCGGCACGCAAATGGAGCGGTCTGGCCTTTGCCGACGGCGACCTGCCCTACGCCACGCTCGTGCTGGGCGCGCCCGAGGCGCTCGCGGCCGGCCTGCGCTCCGACACCAGCCTGGGCGACCGGCCGGCGGAGTGGACGGCGGCCGGCCTGCGCGTCCTGCTGCTGGCCGGCGTGCGCGGCGCGGCGCGGTTCACGCCATCCGGCGACGTCGGCCGAACCGCACCGACCGATGGGCGCGCCGGTCCCGACGACGGGGCCGGCCCCGGCCGGCGCCAGCCGGCGCTGCCGGCCGATCTCGTGCCGCTGGGTCTCGTGAGCCTCGCCGACGAGCTGCGACCCGAAGGTGCAGGAGACCCTGCGCGAGTTCGCCGCGGCCGGGATCGCGGTGAAGGTGATCTCGGGCGACGACCCGCGCACCGTGGCCGCGCTGGCCACCCAGGCCGGGCTGGGCGGCGAGCTCACCGCCTATTCGGGCGCGCAGCTCGCCGCCCTCGACGAGCGCGAGTTCGCCGAGGCGGCGGTCCGCGGCGCGGTCTTCGGCCGGGTCTCACCGCTGCAGAAGGAGGCCCTCACCAGCGCGCTCCACAAGCGCGGCCATTACGTGGCGATGATCGGCGACGGCGTGAACGACGTGATCGCGCTCAAGCGCGCCGACCTGGGCATCGCCATGGAGAGCGGCAGCCCCGCGAGCCGCGGCGTCGCCGACCTCGTGCTCATGGGCGACTCGTTCGGCGTGCTGCCGGCGGCCTTCCGCGAGGGCCAGCGCATACGCAACGGCATGCAGGACATCCTCAACATCTTCGCGGTGCGGATCTTCTCGCGGGCGCTCGTCATACCGTTCGTCGCGCTGATCGGCGGCTTTGCCTACTCGCCGCGCCAGTCCGCCCTGCTTTCGTACCTCACGGCCACCGTGCCGACGATCGGCCTCATCGTCTGGGCGCAGTCGGGGCAGACGATCAAGGGCAGGATCTACCGGCCGCTCGCCCGGTTTGCCGTGCCGGCGACCGTGCTGCTGGCCATGTTCGAGCTGGCCGTCTATGCCCTCTACTTCAAGACCGGCGAGCACACGTTTCTGCTCGCTCACCACGGCGCGACCACCCAGCAGGCCGTCCAGGCGGCCCTGCCCCAGGCGCAGACCGCGACGACCGCCCTGGCCGTGCTCTGCGGCCTGCTGCTGCTGCCGTTCACCGTGCCGCCCACCATGCGCTGGGTGGGCGGCGCCCGCCTGCGCGGCGACCGGCGGCCGGCGATCATGGCCGCCGTCCTGTTCGTGGTCTATCTCTTCATCGTCTACACGCCCGGCGGTCGCAGCCTGTTCGCGCTCCAGCCGCTGGGCATCCTCGAACAGATCCTGCTGATCGTGATCGCCGTGTCGTGGGGCTTTACCGTACGGGCGATCTGGCACTGGCGTCTGCTGGACTTCGTCTTCGGCCCGCCGGAGGGCCGTCCGAGGCCGGCAGCGCGTGAGTCGCGCCGCTTCACAGCCGGCGCGCACCGCGGCTGTCTACCGCCCGGCAGCGAGCACCGCGGTTCGTCTACCGCACGGCGGCGAGCACCGCGGCGATCTCGCGGCGCTGCCCGGCGGCCTGCGCCCGCTCTCGCGCGACGTAGAGAGGATGGGTGGCGACCTCGCCGGCCGGCCGCGTCAGACCGCCGGCCGCGAGCGCCTCGCAGACGGCGGCAAAGGCGGCCGCCCCGAGGTCGACGAACTGCTCGGCCGGACGCATCAGGTGTCCCGGCGCGAGGTACGCGAACTGCAGCGGCTTGACGAAGATCGACGCGTCGCGCGACCCGTAGGCGTGCACGGCGGCGAGCTTGGCGCGCCAGTCGGTCGCGGATGCGGGCACGACCCGATCGACCCACAACGGGTCGGGCGCCGGCCCGACAAAGCCGCCGTGCACGCACGGCCCGTCGTCCGGCCGGCCGGACCGCCGGCCGAGGGCGTCGCCCAGCGCCAGCGCGGTCGCCACGTGATCGTCGTGCGCGTCACTTGGGAACGGCACGTACACGTCGGTCGGCGCGTACCCGTCGAGCTCCGCGCCGACGCGCTCGGCGAGCTCGCCGCGAGCGGCCGTCAGGCCGCGGTCGGGCAGCTCCCAGAACACGACGTCGTCGACGCCGAGCGCCGCCGCCGCGCGCAGCAGCTCGCGACGCCGCGTCGCGGCGACGTCGCCCGCTGCAAGTCCCTGGCCGCTCGCCGCGCCCGACGTCACGGCCACGACCCGCACCGCGGCGCCGCGGCGCCGCAGGGCCGCCAGGGTGGCGCCGCACATGATCGTCTCGTCGTCGGGGTGCGGGGCAAGGACCAGGACCCGCCCGCCGGCGGGCAGACCGCGGGCGGGCAGACCGCGGGCCGGGCGCGGCCGGCTTCGCCGGCCGCGCCCGGCCCGCAGCTCGTCGCCGACCGCGAGACAGAGGTTGAGCGCAAAGGCCGGTCCGAGCAGCGCCCGCAGCACGCCGCGCTTGACCTGGAGCCAGAGCCGGCCGAGGCGCTCGACACGGCCCACCAGCGGCGCCGCGAGCTCCTGCAGGAACGGCCGCGGGTCGTCGCGCGAGAAGAACGCCTCGGCCCTGAGGCCGCGCCACTGCCGCACGTCGGGCAACCGGCCGCGACTCAGGTCGCGCACGGTGTGCAGGGCCTCGGGCAGCAGCCAGATCCAGCGCCCCTCGCGCTGGGCGAGCGCCGGCGCGGCCGCCAGGTCCGGCGCGGCAGGCGTGCCCGGCGAGTCGTTGCGCCCCTCATGCTGTGCGAGCGCCGGCGCGGCCGGCGCGCCCGACCGGTCGTCGCGCGCCGCGCCGCCGGCCAGCGCCCACTCGTGGGCCGCCAGCGGCAGGTTCACGCCGCAGGCCTCGGCCAGGCCGATCCAGGTCCAGGGCCGCACGTTGACCTCCATGAGCCGGTAGGCGCCGTCGCGCGCGTCGCGCTTGTACTCGACCTGCGCGACCCCCTGGTAGCCGAGCTCGTCGAGCAGGCGCACGCTGCCGGGCACGAGCTCGGGCACCTCGACCGCCTCGGACAGCCGCGAGATGCCCAGCACGGGCGGGTGCTGCTTGAGCTTGCGGCCGGTGAACACGAGCGTCCGTCCCGCGCCGCGAAACACGCCGCAGGTGTAGAGCTGGTCGTCGCCGCCGGGCACGAACTCCTGCACCAGCACGTCGAGGCCGCGGGTGCGCTCGAGCGCCTCGACGAGCTCGGCCGGCGTGGCGCAGGGCAGCGCCTTGGCGCCGATGCGCCGCACGCCGACGTGCGAGAAGCGCCGGCTTGACGATCACCGGGTAGGCAAACGCGCCGACGCGGCCGAGCAGCACCTGCGCCGGACCCCATTCGCCGTTCGGGTGATCGACCCCGGCGCGCGCCGCGGCGCTCATCTGGGTGCGCTTGTCGAGGACGTCGGCGGGCGAGCCGGCAAACGAGAAGGCCGGCCGCAGGCCGGCCGCACGCAGCGGCCCGTCCGCCGACCAGACCACATCGACGGCCGCGTCGTCGGTCACGAACAGCGAGGCCGCCTGGCCGCCGAGCTCGTCGGCGGCCAGGGCGAGCAGATCGGCAACGAACGCCTCAGGGTCGGAGCGCCAATCGGGCGAGAGGTGTGCTCGCGCCAGCCGCGAGAAGAGCCCCGGCGCCGCGGCGTCGTGGTGGACGGCGTGGCAGACGACCCCGGCGTGCGCCAGCGCGCGCACCACGGCGAGCCCCGTCGCCCCGGACATGCCGACGACGACCGCGCGCGTCGCGCTGCGACTGTCGCTCACCTGTGCCGTCATCGGTCCCTCACCTGGAGCAGGAGCACCGCCTGCGGTCTGCGGGCGGCGCCCGGGACGGGCGCCGACGCCCGCGGCGACCGCATGGGCCGCCCGATCGCCGGCAGGCCTGCCGCGCGCGACCCTGTTGAACGGGCGCTCCAGCATATCGCAGATGGATCGGGTGGTATCATGATCTCTTTGAAGTCACCAAAGGGAGCACTCGCCATGGCCACCCGAACACGCTCGACCGGCGCATCCGGCGACGGTGGCGGCGAGTCGCAGACCGGCGCCGATCGCGCGGCCTCGTCGGGCCGCAACGAAACTCAGGATCGACCGGCCTCACCCGCCGCGCCGGCCTCACCCGCCGCGCCGGAGCGCGCGCGGCTCCGCCGAGCCGACGCGCGGACGCGGTACCCACCGCAGTGACGCCCCCGACGCGGCGATCGAGCTCACCGACCGTTCCCTGTACATCAACCGCGAGCTCAGCATGCTGGCCTTCCAGCGTCGCGTGCTCGAAGAGGCCCAGGACGAGCGCAACCCCCTGATCGAGCGCGTCAAGTTCCTGTCGATCCTGGGCTCGAACCTCGGCGAGTTCTTCATGGTCCGTGTGGCCGGCCTGCGGCAGCAGGTCGAGGCCGGGGTCGCCGACCTGTCGGTCGACGGCATGACGCCGGCCGAGCAGCTCGCCGCCTGCCGCGAGCAGGCCTACGAGCTCATGGGCGAGGCCCGCGAGACCTGGGTCTCAGACGTCATGCCGCAGCTCGCCGCGGCCGGCGTGCACATCCACGACTTCGCCGAGCTCGACGAGACCCAGCGCACGGCCGCCATAGACTACTTCGACCGCAGCGCCTTTCCGGTGCTCACGCCGCTGGCCTTCGACCCGGGGCGGCCGTTTCCCCACATCTCCAACCTGAGCCTCAACCTGTCGGTGCTGCTGCGCGACGAGCACGGCCAGCAGCTCTTCGCCCGGGTCAAGGTGCCCTCGTCGCTGCCGCGTCTGGTGGCCGTCCCGCCGCCCAAGGGTCTGCCGGCCGCGGCCAAGACACGCCGCTACGACTTCGTCTGGCTCGAACAGCTCATCGCCGCCGACCTGGAGGAGCTGTTCCCCGGCATGACGATCGTCGGCGTCTACACCTTCAGGGTGACCCGCGACGCCGAGATGTCCATCCAGGAGCTCGAGGCCGACGACCTGCTCGAGACCATCGAACAGGGCGTGCTGCGCCGCCGCTTTGGTTCGGTGGTGCGCCTGACGATCGACGGCGCGACCCCCGACGGCGTGCGCCGCATCCTGCTCGACAACCTCGATCTCGAGCCCGCGGGCCTGGTGGCCGTGGCGCCGCCCCTGGGCATGAGCGGCCTCGACCTGCTCGGCCTCGACCGGCCCGACCTCAAGGACCCGCCGTTCGTGCCGGCCGTGCCCAGAGGCCTCGACGATCCCGACTTGAGCGTCTTCGCCGCGATCCGCAAGCACGACGTCCTCATCCACCGCCCGTACGACTCGTTCGAGCCGGTCATCGACTGGCTCGAAAGCGCGGCGCACGATCCCGACGTGCTGGCCATCAAGCTGACGCTGTACCGCGTCGGGCGCAACGCCCCGGCGGTCGCCGCGTTGCTCGAAGCGGCCCGCAACGGCAAAGAGGTGGCGGTGCTCGTCGAGCTCAAGGCGCGCTTCGACGAGGAGAGCAACATCGAGTGGGCGCGGGCGCTCGAAGACGAGGGCGTCCACGTCGTGTACGGGCTCGTCGGCTTAAAGACGCACTCCAAGATCGGCATGGTCGTGCGCCGCGAGGGCGACGGCATACGGCGCTACGTGCACCTGGGAACCGGCAACTACAACGTGGTGACCGCGCGCCTGTACACCGACCTCGACCTGTTCACCTGCGACGAGGGCATCGGCCAGGACACGACCGAGCTCTTCAACTTCCTCACCGGCTTCTCACGCACACGCGACTACAAGAAGCTCCTCGTCGGACCGATCAACCTGCGCGACCGCTTCGAAGCCCTGCTCGAACGCGAGATCGAGCACCAGCTCGCGGGCCGCGGCGGCCACCTCATCTTCAAGATGAACTCGCTGATCGACCGCAGGATGATCGCCATCCTGTACCGGGCGTCGCAGGCCGGCGTGAAGATCGACCTGCTGGTGCGCGGCATGTGCTCGCTGCGGCCCGGCATTCCCGGGGTGAGCGACAACATCAAGGTGACCAGCATCGTCGGCCGGTTCCTCGAGCACAGCCGCATCTACTGGTTCCGCAACGGCGGCGACGAACAGGTGCTGGTGGGCAGCGCCGACCTCATGCCGCGCAACCTGAACCGCCGCGTCGAGGTCCTCTTCCCCGTCGAAGACGCGGCCATCGTCCGTCGCCTGCGCGACGAGATCCTGGCGGTGTACCTGCGCGACAACGTCAAGGCGCGCTTCATGCAGGCCGACGGCAGCTACGTCCACGCGCAGCCGGCCGACGGCGAAGAGGCGCTCGACAGCCAGGCGTGGTTCATAGAGCACGCCGCCGACCGGGCGGCGAGCCCGCGGCAGACCGGCCGGCAGCGCGGCAAGCGCCGTCCGTTCGCCGGCCGCTAAGGAGGATCGTTCCTTGCAACTCATCTTCTTTCGCCACGGCCCAGCGGGCTCGAGGGCCGACTGGCAGGGCGCCGACGGCGAGCGTCCCCTCACCGACGACGGACGTGCCGTCGTTATGCAGGTCGCCGGCCGGCTGGCCAAAGCGGGCATCGGCGTCGACGCCGTGCTGACCAGCCCGCTGGCGCGAGCCCGCCAGACGGCCGAGATCGCCGCCGCCGCCCTCGGCTGTGACGACCGGCTCGCCGACGACGAGCGTCTCGGGCACGGCCTCGACCGCAAGCACCTCGCGGCGATCGTCGCCGAGCACGCCGGCGCCCAGGCCCTCATGCTGGTCGGCCACGAGCCCGACTTCAGCACGATCATCGCGCAGATCACCGGCGGCACCGTCGTCCTGAAGAAGGCGGGCGTCGCGCGGGTCGATCTCGACGAACAGACGATGCGCGGCGTGCTCGTCTGGCTGCTGCCGCCGCGCGTCTTCGCCCCGTAGAGGTGACGTCCCGATCATGGAGATAGAAGCGAAGTTCAGCGCCCCCGACGCGGCGACGCTCGCGCGCCTCGGCGAGCTCGGCGAGCTCGCCGGCTACGAGATCGCCGGCCACGAGGTCGCCGACATGACCGACGTCTATCTCGACACCGACGACCGCGCCCTGCGCTCGGCCGGCCTGGTCTGCCGGCGGCGCGACCGCGGCGACCGCGTGGTCGTCACGGTCAAGCGGCGCGGCGGCGGGGCGAGCGAAGGCGGGGCGAGCGAAGGCGGGGCGAGCGAAGGCGGGGCGAACGAAGGCCCGGGAGCCGGCGCCATCCACCGCCGCGACGAGTGGGAGACCGAACTGCCCGACGGGCTGGCGCCCGACTCTCCGCCTGAGTCCTGGCCGGCCGGCGAGGTCCGCGAGCGGGTGCTCGCCGCGGCAGGCGACCGGCCGCTGGCGGCGCTGGTCGAGGTCGGCCAGAGCCGGGTCCTGCGCACGGTGAGCAAAGGCGGCCGCACGGTCGCCGAGCTCTCGCTCGACACGTTCACGATCGTGACCGGCGACGGCGCCCTGGCGCCGCAATACGAGGTCGAGGCCGAGCTCAAGGGCGACGGCGCCGAGGCCGACCTCGGGGTGATCGCCGGCGCCCTGCAGCGCGACTTTGCGCTCACGCCGCAGCCGCTGTCGAAGTTCGAGCGCGCCATGGCGGCGCTCGCCGTCGAACCGTCGCCCGCCGGCCTGCTGTCCGACGACCAGGAGCGTCTGCTGGCCCGCATCTCGCGACGCACCGACGCCGTGGGTCGCCGCGCGCAGGTGCTGCTCGCCCTGAACGAGGGCGCCCTGCAGCGCGACGCCGCCGCCCGTGCCCGGATGGCGCCGCGCACGGTGCGCTACTGGCTCAACCGGTTCCGCCGCGAGGGTCTCGCGATCTTTCCCAGGCGTCTCGTCGCCGGAAGCCCGGGGACCGCCCCACGCCCGGCCGCCGTGGCCGCCGCGGCGACTCCCGCAGCCGCGCCGACGGCGGCCGCTGCGGCGCCGGAAGCTGCGCCTGCAGCGCCGGCGAAGGCACCCAAGCTGTCGGCGGCGACTGACCGGACGGCGCGCAAGGCGCCGGCCAAGGAGGAGCGCAAACCGAAAGCCGAGGCGCCGGCGACGCAGCCCGCTCCGACTGCAAGACCCGCGGCGCCGAAGACACCGCCGGCCGTCGGACCCGCGGCAGCCCAGACGGCTCCCGCGGCTGCACCGGCGGCGCCGCGTGCCAAGCGGCCGGCGCGGCCCGGCATACGTTCGTCGGACACGATGTCCGAGGCGGCGTTCAAGACGCTGCGCTTCCACCTGGGCCGCATGCTCGAGCACGAACCCGGTACACGCCGGGGCGACGATCCCGAGGATCTCCACGACATGAGGGTCGCCACGCGCCGCATGCGCGCCGCCCTGCGCGTGTTCGAACCGTACCTCGACGCCGACACGATGCGGCCGGTCGAACGCGGACTGCGCCGCACCGGCCGCGTGCTCGGCGCCGTGCGCGACCTCGACGTGTTCCACGAAAAGACGATGCACTACCTGGACTCGCTGCCCGACGAGCGTCGCAACGACCTCGATCCCCTCCTGGCCGTCTGGCGGGAGCGCCGCGAACACGCCCGCGCCGAGATGCTCGAGTACCTGGACGGCGGTCGCTACCCGCGCTTCGTCGAGACGTTCAGCGCCCTGCTCGACGACCCCGGGCGGGCGAGCCTCGCCTTCGTCTCCGACGAAGGCGAGGCTCGCCCGCACCGCGTCGCCCACGTTCTGCCGGCCGTGCTCTACGACCGCGTCGCCGCCGTATGGGCCTACGACGACGTCATCTCCGGCCACGACACGCCGCTCGTGCGTTTCCACCGCCTGCGCATCGCCGGCAAGGGTCTGCGCTACACGTTCGAGTTCTTCGAGGAGGTCCTGGGGCACGACGCGAAACCGCTGATCGATGCCGCCAAGGACATGCAGGATCACCTCGGCGATCTGCAGGACGCCGTCGTGACCTGCACCATCCTGCGCAACTTCCTCACCTGGGGCAGCTGGGAGCCGCCGGCCGGCAACGTCCGGCGCGCCATGACGATGATCGTCGCGCCCGGGGTGGCCGCCTACCTCGCCGCCCGCCAGGAGGAGCTGAACCGCCTGGTCGACACCTTCCCCCAGATGTGGACGCAGATCCGCGGCGACGGCTTCAGCCGGCGTCTGGCGAGGGTCGTCGGCGAGCTGTAGCCGCGTCCCCGTCTCCCGGCGGCGCCTCGCCGCCGCCCGCAGCCGCCTTCGCGTCACCCGGAGCCACGTCGTCGTCGCCCGCAGCGACGTTCGCATCGCCCGCAGCCGCCTCGTCGCCGCCCGCAACCACTTCGACCTCGATGGTCAGCCGGCGACCCATCGCCTTCTCGATCGCGGCGCGCCGGTTCTCGAGGCCCCACAGTTCGAGCTGAGCGGGGCCCTTCGTCACGAGATGGAGCGTGAGCGCGCGCCGGCCGTCGGCCACGAGCCGCGCGTGGCGCACGATGGCGCCGTGGCTGCGATCGAGGCGCTCGGCCAGCCGCAGCAGGTTGGCCAGCGTGCCGACGGTCTTCCTGTCGGGCGCGTCGAGGCGCGCGTAGGCCGGGAAGCGCGCGCCCGGCGTGGCCTTGCGGTGAAACAGCGCGGTCGCCGCCATGACGGCGATCTCGCGCTGGTCGAAGCCGAGCAGGTCGGTGTTGGCGATGAGGTAGGCCGAGTGCACGTGGTGGTCGGGGTACGAGATGAAGGCGCCCACGTCGTGCAGCAGGGCGGTGTGCTCGAGCAGCTCGCGTTCCTCGTCGCCGAGCGCGTGGAAGCCGGCGTCACGCGAGCTGTCGAAGAGCTCGAGCGCCAGGCGCGCTACGTGGCGGGCGTGGGCCTCATCGGCGCCGCAGGCCCGTACCAGCCGCAGAACGCTGCGCTCGCGGACGGAGAGCTCGTTCACGAGGGCCGCGTGCGGGCTGCGCGACAGGTAGTCCATGAGCAGCCCGTCGCGCAGCCCGCACTCGGTCAGGGCGGTCACGGCGGGCAGCTCGAGGTCGGTCATCAGCGTCTCGAGCACGACCGCGCCGGCGATGACGATGTCGGCGCGGTCGGGGTTCAAGCCCGGCACCCGGCGCCGCTCGTCGAGCGACAGGCCGCGCAGCAGCTTGACCACCTTGCGCACGTCGGCGAGGCTCGCCGTCTCGTCGCGCTGAGGCTCGCGGTTGTGCAGGACCCTGGCTGCCACCGCGGCCACGTTGCGGGTCGTGCCCGACGTGCCGTAGGCGACGTCGACGTCGAAGCCGCGGACGGCCGCCACCGTGTGCACCGACGCCAGGCGCACGGCGCGCTGCAGCCGCTGGTAGTCATCGCTTCCCACCCGGCCGGAGACGTCGGGCAGGCTGGGATCGCCGGCCAGGCGCACCGCGCCGAGCGGCAGGCTGTCCAGGAACAGGTGCCGGCGGGCGTCGCCGACGATCACCTCGGTGCTGCCCCCGCCGATGTCGAGACAGAAGGCGAGGCGCTCGCCGAGCTCGACGCGGCTCTGCACGCCCAGGTAGATGAGGCGCGCCTCTTCGCGGCCGGACACGACGTGCACGTCGAGTCCGGCCTCGTCGCGCAGGCGCGCCACAAAGGCGCCCTGATTGTGCGCCTCGCGGGTCGCCGACGTGGCCACCGCGACGATCTCGTCGGCGCCGTGGCTGCGCGCCAGACCGGCGAACGAGGCGCAGACGAGCACGGCGCGCTCGATCGCCGCGGGACGCAGCAGGTGGTCGGCGAACTCCTCCTCGCCCAGGCGCACGACCTCGCGCTGCAGGTTGATCACCTGGTACGAGCGCCTGGCGGAGATCCGCACCACCATGAGCCGCACCGAGTTCGTGCCGATGTCGATGAAGCCGACGACGTGGCCGTCGTCGCTGCCGCCGCTGCCGCCGCTGTCGCCTACGGGGACCATCGTGGTCTACACCCTATCCCCCGCATCGCGCGCCGCCAACGCCGCAAGCGCAGCGCCATTCCTGACAGTGACCCCGAGCAACGTGTCGATTCGCCCCTCGTGGCGTAGACTACCGCTACGTGTTCGACGAAGCGGCCCGACCACGGCCGCCAGCGACGGGAGGACGCACGTGTCACCCGACAAAGCCGAAGACCTGGGCGACATCGAGCCCAAACCGCGCAAGAAGCTCGACGACGGCACCTACCTCAAGGAGCTCGGCAAGCTGCAGATCGAGCTCGTCAAGCTGCAGGAATGGATCAGGTCCAAGGGCCTCAAGGTGGTCACGATCTTCGAGGGCCGCGATGCGGCCGGCAAGGGCGGCACGATCAAGCGAGTCACCGAGTCACTGAATCCGCGCGTCGTGCGCGTGGTGGCCCTGGGGGTGCCGACCGAACGCGAGAAGACCGAGTGGTACTTCCAGCGCTACGTCGCCCACATGCCGGCCGCCGGCGAGTGGGTGATCTTCGACCGCTCGTGGTACAACCGGGCCGGCGTCGAGCGCGTCATGGGCTTCTGCAGCGAGGACGACGTCAACGAGTTCTTCCGTTCGTGCCCGCCGTTCGAGGAGATGCTCATCCGCAGCGGCATCATCCTGGTGAAGTACTGGTTCAGCGTCAGCGACGAGGAGCAGGAGCGGCGCTTCAAGGACCGCATCCAGGACCCGACCAAGCGCTGGAAGATCTCAGACATGGACCTCGAGAGCTGGGACAAATGGGTCGAGTACTCCCGGGCCAAGGACGAGATGTTCCACTACACCGACACGAAGCGCTCGCCCTGGTTCGTGGTCAACTCCGACGACAAGAAGCGCGCCCGGCTCAACGTCATCTCCCACCTGCTGGGCATCATCCGTTACGAGGACCTCACGCCCAAGCCCTTCAAGCTGCCGCCGCGCGGCGAGGACAAGGGCTACATGCGGCCGCCCTACGAAAACCAGACCTTCGTGCCCGAGGTCTTCTAGGAGTCAAGCGACCGGGCGGCACGACCGCCCCGGCACGACCGCCCCGACGCGACCGCCCCGGCACGACCACCCCGACACGACCACCCGCGACATGCCCGGCACGCCCGGCACGCTGCGCGGGCCGGCCTCAGTGCATCCGGTCGTGATCCTTGGCGAACTTCTTCTCGCCCTCGCTCTTGCCGTAGGCATCGAGGTAGGCGTTGTGGATCGCGCACTTCCGGCAGCCCTTGCCGCAGCAGTGCTTCCACTCTTTCTTTGAGAACTGGTTTCTGAGCTTTGCCATGCCGGCTGTCGTACCCCGAAGCGACGCTACGAAAACGAGTCCGCGCTGGGGCAGACGTCGCTCAAGGGGCACGGGCCACAGGCCGGCCGGCGTGCATGGCAGACGCGGCGCCCGTGACGCACGAGGCCGACGTGGGCCGCGTAGATGTCGGCCGGCTCGGGCCCGGCCATCGTGGTCAACACGCGGTGGGCGGCCTCGGCGGTCACCCCGGGGTCGAGCAGGCCGAGGCGGCCGGCCACGCGGTGCACGTGGGTGTCGACCGGCATCGCCGGCCGCCCAAGCGAGAACAGCAGGACGCAGGCCGCGGTCTTGGGCCCCACCCCGGGCAGGCTCTGGAGAAAGGAGAGCGCCTCGTCGTCGTCCAGCGCGTCGAGCACACCGAGATCGGGCTCGCCGCCCCCCGGGCTCAACGCCTGCAGGATCTTCACGATGCGCGGCGCCTTTACGTGGGACAGGCCGCCGAGAGCGATGGCCTTCTCGACCTCGCCGACCGGCGCCTCACGCACATCGCTCCAGGTGGGAAACCGCCGCCGCAGCGCGGCATAGGTGCGGTCGGTGTTGACGTCGGCGGTGTTCTGCGAGAGCACGGTGTAGACGAGCTCGCCGACCGGCGGGAAGCGCGGCGCGAGCGTGGGCCGGCCGTAGGCCTGATCGAGCCGCGCGACGATGGCGCGCAGGCGCCGGCGCCGGCCCGCCGGCGACACGGCTGGCGGCGCGGCTGCCGGCACGGCTAGCGCCGCGAGCGGGCCACGAGCGCGCCGCCAAGGATAAGCCCAAGCACGAGGTTGCCCACGGCGACCACCCACAAGGGCGCCGTAACGTGCACGGAGAGAAACGTCAGGTGCACGTGTACGCCACGGTTCTCGATCCACAGGACGATCCCCACCGCGATGATCACGATGACGACCAGCACTGCCCAGGGAATGCGCCGGCGCGGCCGGTGGCGCCCGCGCGAACGGGAGCGCGACCACTCCATACCCATGCCATCGGGCAGCGTGCGCTGTACAGACCCGTCGCGCCAGTCCATGTCGTCGTTCATGCTCACTACTCTGCCTTATTCGCCACGACGATGCCAGACCCGCCCGACCGCCGGGCGCCGGCGCACGGGCCGATACGGCGGCGCGGGAGGCGGCCGGAAGCCCGCCTCCCGCGCTGCCGCGGCGGGCCCGGGCGCGGCGGCGCGGCCGCAAGGCCGCGCCGCGCCCCGCGCCGCCGCGCGCCCAGTCGGCCCTAGGCCGTCGCCGGCCCGCGCGAAGCGGCGATGGCCTCGGTTACGGTGGCGAACACGGTGTCGAGCTCGGCGTCTGAGATCACCAGCGGCGGCTGCAGGCGCAGCACGTTGCCGAAGTTGCCGCCCACGCCGATCAGCAGGCCGTGCTCGAGGCAGTAGTTGCGCACAAAGCCGGCCTCGGCGGTGGCGTAGGCCTTGGTCTTACGGTCCGAGACGAGCTCGATGCCGATCATCAGACCCTTGCCGCGCACCTCGCCGATCAGCGGCTCGTGGGCGGCGTGCTCGCGCAGGCGCGCCATGAGCTGCGCGCCCTTGGCCGCGGCCTGGCCGGGCAGGTCGACTGCCTGCATGAAGGCGATGTTGGCCAGCGACGCGGCGCAGCTCACCGGGTTGCCGCCGAAGGTCGAGAGGTGGTCGCCGAGCTGGAAGGCGTCGGCGATCTCGGCGCGCGCCGTGAAGGCGCCCAGCGGCCAGCCGTCGGCGATGCCCTTGGCCATGGTGATGATGTCGGGCTCGACGCCGTAGTGCTCGATGGCAAACAGCTTGCCGGTGCGCCCGAAGCCGCTCTGCACCTCGTCGGCGATAAAGAGGATGCCCTCGTCGTCTAGGATCTGCTTGACGGCCTGGAAGTAGCCCTGGGGCGGCACGATGATGCCGCCCTCGCCCATCACGGGCTCGGCGATAAAGGCGCAGCACTGCCCCGACAGGTGCAGGCGCACGACCTCGCGCAGGCGCTCGGCGCAGGCCAGACCGCAGGAGGGCTCGGCTGAGACCGAGCGGGCAGCGGTAGCAGTACGGCGTGGGCGTGAAGGCGACGCCCGGCATGTAGGGGCCGCCGCCCTTCTTGCGGGCCGAGTTGCCGGTGATCGACAGCGTCGCGTAGGTGCGCCCGTGGAAGCTCGACTCGATGGCCACGAACTCGCAGCGGCCCGAGTAGCGCTTGGCCAGGCGCATGGCGCCTTCGTTGGCCTCGGCGCCGGAGTTGCAGAAGAAGCTCTTTTGCAGCCTGCCGGGCGTGATCTCGGCGAGCTTTGCGGCCAGCTCGCCGACGGTGGGCACGAAGTAGACGTAGCTGCAGGCGTGGACGATCTTGTCGGCCTGGGCCTTGGCGGCTTCGAGAATGGCCGCGTTGTGGTGGCCGGCGTTGGTCACCGAGATGCCGGCGAAGCAGTCGATGTACTCCCGCCCGTCGGCGTCGTAGAGCCTGGCGCCCTCGCCGTGGTCGACCACGACCGGCTCGATGCGCTTGACGAAGCCGGTCATGACGTAGTCGCGGTACTGGTCCTGGACACCCATGCTATCGACCACCCTTCGAGTGACGTTGCCTGTCGGTCTTGCCGTTGTGCCCGTGACGGGTGTGCGGGCGATTGTACCAGTGTCGGCGAGCCGTGCAGCCGGGCGACGCTGGCCCAACCCACCCAGCGACTGCCGCCGCGCGCGCCAAGCTGTCCGGTAGGATGCTCCCGGCAGACGACTCAGAGGGAGGTAGACCGATGGACGACGACCTGCCCGGCGTGAGCGACGCCTTCCAGGCGTTCCTGCACGAGGCGCCGGCTCACTCCGGCGCCTGGATGGAGGCCGTGCAGCGGCTGGGCGCCGCCAGCGCGCTCGACGAGAAGACGGAGGCGCTCGCCTACCTCGCCGTCCTCGCGGCGGCGCGCCTCACGAGCGGCGTGCCCTTCCACGCACGGCACGCCAGGTCGCTGGGCGCGAGCCGCGACGAGGTGATCTCCGCCGTTCTCGTCGGGCTGCCGGCGGTCGGCAACGGGGTCACCCAGGCGCTGCCGGCGGCCCTCGCGGCCTTCGACGCGCCCGAGTGACGCTGCGGGCGATGCGTGCGGCGCGGGCGATGCGTGCGGCGCGGGCGGGCGGATGCCCGCCCGCGCCGCACGCCGCCTCGCACGCCGCCTCGCTGCACGCCCGTGACAGTGCTCACGTCGCCGGCCCCTCGCGTCGATAGAAGAGCGATTCGACGTCGAGGCACGGGGAGGAGCGCACGGACACATCCGAGCTGGTCAGCGCGCGCGCGCTGCTCGCCGCCGCGCTCGTGGTCGTCGTCGGCGCTCTCCTGGGAGTGGCGGGATTTGCCTTCGAGCAGGCCCACGCGGACTGGCGCCCGCACGCGACGAGGACGGCCCTCGGCTGGCGGGTGACCCAGCCGTATCTCGGATTCAACCAGCCGGCCCTGGCGGGCGACCACCTGGCCTGGCAGGCCGGCCCGTACACGATCGTCATGGACCTGAGCTCGGGCAAGACCAGGCTCGTCGGCGACGCGCTCGATGCCCAGTTGCTGGCGCCACCGGCCGTCTCGCCCGACGCCGCGGTGTGGGTGCAGTACTCCGGCGGAGCGAGAGAGCGAACCCAGATCTACGCGTACGACTTCTCGTCGCGCCGCCGCCAGTGCCTGCTGAACGAGCCGACCGATCTTGCGGGCACGACGCCGGTCGTGGCCGGTGCGACCGCGTACTGGCTGAGCGATCAGGGCGGCACGACCGCGGTGACCGCGTGCGACATCGCCAGCGGCCGGCGGCGCGTACTGGCCAGGGGCGCCGGCTATGGTCCGTTCCTGCTGGCCGGCGGTCCGCTGGTCGCCTGGTCGCACCAGTCGCAACCGTCGGCGCCGTTTTCCATGACGCTGCTCGACGCGGCCGGCGGCGCCACGGACACTCTCACGCTGCCGGGCCAAAGCTCCGGAGCGATCTTCGACGCGCCCGTACTGGCCAACGACACGTTCGTGTGGCTGCGCGTCGATGAGCAGGACTCTAGCGACACGATCAGCGCCTACGACCTGGACACCATCGCGGCGCGCCAGATCGCCAGCGCCGGCGAGCTCGTGGGACCCGGCTTCGACGGCACGACGGTCGTCTGGGCGCAGCCGGTCACCGGGGGTTCGGGAGACGTGGTCATGGGCCTGCGTCTGCCGGGCGGCGCACCGTTCCGCATCGCCGCCGTACCCCGGGACGTCCAGTCGGTCATGGTCAGCGGCGACACGGTCGCCTGGTGTATCGGCACCGGACTGCACTCGTGGATCCAGACCGCGAGGCTGCCGCAGTGAGCGACCCCGGACAGTCTCTGCAGTCGCATCGCCTGGCCCGTGCCGGCATCTCGGGCGACCAGCTCCTCTTCTGGCTGCTGCTCGAGCTCTGGGTGTTGAACGCCGCCGACCTGCTGCTCACGCGCTACGTCCTGTGGTTGGGATTCGCCACCGAATCCAACGACGTCATGCGCTACTTCCTGCGGGAGGGCACGCTGACCGCGACGGTGTTCAAGATCGGCATCGTGAGCGTCGGGGCCCTGCTGCTGTGGCGCGTGCGGCGGCGTCCCGCGGCGCTCATCGCCGCCGTGCTGCTCACCGGCGTCTTCGCCGCCGTCGTGGCCTATCAGGCCGCCTGGATCCTGACCCAGTAGTCGACAAACCCGCGGCGCGATCCGGCCATCTTGTCGCCAAGCCCGAGGTCGACGCTGCGCGGTGGCCTCGGTATACTTTCAGTCAGTTCTCCCAGTGGACAGTTGATTCAGCGGATATTCCATCTCACGGCGACCTGCCGTTTCGCGCGAAGGAGAGTGTATGGCCAGCGCTAGCGGTCCCACGACGACCGGTGCAGCTCTCGTCCTGGGTGGCGGCGTCGCCGGCATCCAGTGTTCGCTCGACTTAGCCGAGGGCGGGTACAAGGTCTACCTCGTCGAGAAGGCGCCGGCCCTGGGCGGCCACATGGCGCAGCTCGACAAGACCTTCCCGACCAACGACTGCTCCATGTGTACGCTGGCGCCCAAGCTCGTCGAGGCCGGACGGCACCTCAACATCGAGATCGTCACCAACTCAGAGCTCACCGGGCTCGAGGGTGGGCCAGGCAGCTTCAACGCCACGATCCAGCACCACGCCAGATTCGTCGATCCCGACAAGTGCACGAGCTGCGGCGAGTGCGTGCCGGTCTGCCCTATCACCGTCAAGGACCAGTACAACCAGGAGCTCAGCGAGCGCAAGGCGATCTACAAGCTCTACCCGCAAGCGATCCCCAACACCTACGTCGTCGACAAGAAGGGCTACGCCCCCTGCAAGAGCAACTGCCCCGTCGAGACGTCGGCGCAGGGCTACATCGCCCTGATCGCCGAGGGCCGCTTCGCCGACGCCTATCGCGTCGCCGCCGAACCCAATCCCTTTCCTTCGGTCTGCGGCCGCATCTGTGCCCACCCCTGTGAGACGGCCTGCACCCGGGGCTCGGTCGACGAACCGCTGGCCATCGCCGGCCTCAAGCGGTTCGTCTGCGACGTCGCCGGTCCCACGGAGCTGCCCGACAAGCTTCCCGTCGTCTACGACGAGAAGGTCGCCATCGTCGGCGGCGGGCCCACCGGCCTCGCCTGTGCCCGCGACCTCGCCCAGTTCGGCTACGCCACCACCGTGTTCGAGGCGCTGCCGGTCGCCGGCGGCATGCTGCGGGTCGGGATCCCCGACCACCGCATGCCGCCCGACGTGCTGCAGGGCGAGATCGACCGCATCTGCGCCCTCGGCGTCGATCTCCGTCTGAACCAGCGCTGCGGCGTCGACTTCACAGTCGATGGCCTGCTCGGCGACGGCTACCGGGCCGTCTTCCTGGCGCCCGGCCTGCACGCCAGCGCGCCGTCGCCGGTCAAGGGAGACGATCTCGCCGGTTGCCTGCCGGCGGTCGAGTTCCTGCGCGACCTCAACCTCGGCAGTCCTCCCACCGTCGGCGACCGCGTGGTCGTGATCGGCGGCGGCGACGTGGCTTTCGACGCCGCGCGCGCGGCGTTACGCCTCACGTCGCCGTCCGGCAAGGCCCCCCAGGTGACGATCGCCTACCGGCGCTCCCGCAACGAGATGCCGGCATCCGGGGAGGAGATCGAAGAGGGCAGCGACGAGGGGCTCGAGATCCACTATCTCGTCGCCCCGGTCGAGGTCGTCGGCAACGACGGCAAGGTCGCCGGCATCAGGCTGCAGAACTGCAGGCTGGGCGATCCCGACGAGAAGGGCCGTCGCCGCCCCGAGCCGATCCCCGACTCGTTCGTCGAGATTCCCTGCGACACGGTCATCTTCGCCATCGGCCAGGCGATCGTCGAGGACTTCAAGAAGGGCCTCGACGACGTCGAGGTCGAGTGGAACGCCGTCAAGATCGACGGCGACACCCTGGCGACCGGCCACCCCGGCGTGTTCGCCGGCGGCGACGTCGCGCCGCTCGGTCCCCTCACGGCGATCGAAGCCATCGCCGCCGGCCGCAAGGCCGCCGTCAGCATCCACAACTACCTGCGCGGCGAACAGCTCCTCGAGTGGCTGCCACAGCCGCTCGACGAGGTTCGGCCCGACGACGAGGTGCTCGCCGGCACGGCCCGCGAGCAGCGCGTCCGCATGCCCGAGTGGCCCGGCTCAGAGCGCCGCCGCACCTGGGTCGAGGTCCGCAAGGGCTACACCGAGGAGCAGGCCGTTGCGGAGGCCAGGCGCTGCCTGCAGTGCGCGGTCTGCTCCGAGTGCATGGAGTGCGTGCGGGCCTGCGGCCCGGGCGCACTGCTGCACGAGGAGCGCGACCGCCGGTACGATGTCGAGGTCGGCGCCGTCGTTCTGGCCACCGGCTACGACGCCTACGATCCCGGCAGCAAGAGCGAGTACGGCTACCGCCGCTACCCCAACGTGCTCTCGGCCCTCGAGTACGAGCGCATGCTGTCGGCCTCCGGTCCGACCATCGGCGACGTGCGGCGCCCCTCCGATGGCGCGCACCCCAGGAAGATCGCTTTCATCCAGTGCGTCGGGTCGCGCGACCAGGACCATGAGTACTGCTCGAGCGTGTGCTGCATGTACGCCACCAAGGAGGCCATGCTGACCATCGACCACGTGCCCGACGCCAGGCCCGACATCTTCCTCATGGACATGCGCGCCATGGGCAAGGGCTTCGACGCCTTCTACCAGCGTTCGCTGCGCATGGGCGTCAGATACCTCCGCTCCCGCCTGTCGGCGATCAAGGAAGACCCCACCACGAAGAACCTGCGGATCGCGTGGGAAGACGACAACGGCGCGCTGCACGAGGACGACTACGACCTGGTGGTGCTGAGCGTCGGTCTCGAACCGTCGCGCAAGGCCCAGGAGGCGGCCGGCGAGCTCGGCATCGCGCTCAACCGTCACGGCTTCTGTCAACTCCAGGAGTTCGAACCGCTCGGGACGTCGCGCGAGGGCGTCTTCGTGGCCGGTCCGTTCAGCGAGCCCAAGGACATCCCCGACTCGGTCGCCCAGGCCTCGGCCGCGGCGGCCAAGGTCATGACCGGCCTGGCCGACTCCCGCGGCGCGCTGACCGTCGAGAAGGAGTACCCGGACGAGCGCGCCGTCGTCGGCGAGGAGCCTCGCGTCGGCGTCTTCGTCTGTCACTGCGGCTCGAACATCGCCGGGGTGGTCGACGTCGAGAGCGTCGCCGACTACGCCCGCCAGCTCCCCGGCGTGGTCTATGCGACCGACAACCTGTACACCTGCTCGTCCGATGCGCTCGAGCTCATCAAGGAGACGGTCGAGAAGGAGAACCTCAACCGCGTCGTCGTGGCGAGCTGCACGCCGCGCACGCACGAGCCGATCTTTCAGGACACCCTGCGCGAGGCCGGCCTCAACCCGTTCCTGTTCGAGATGGCCAACATCCGCGACCAGGCGTCGTGGGTGCACGCCAAGGAACCGGAGAAGGCGACCGGCAAGACCAAGGACCTCATCCGCATGTCGGTCGCCCGCGCCCGCCTGCTCGAACCGCTCTACAAGGTCGACGTGCCGCTCACGCACACCGTTCTCGTGCTGGGCGGCGGCGTGGCCGGCATGACCGCCGCCGCCGCCCTGGGCGAGATGGGCCACGAGGTCCACCTCGTGGAGCGCGACGCCACGTTGGGCGGCCGCGTGCTCGAGCTCGACCAGACGATCAGGGGCTCGCGGCCGGCCGAGTTCGTGGCCGCCCTCGAGCGGCGCGTCGTCGACAACCCCAACGTCAAGATCCACCTCGAGGCGCACCTCCAGGACTTCCACGGCTTCATCGGCAACTTCTCGAGCGTCATCGCCGCCGCCGACGGCAAGCGCACCCCCATCGACCACGGCGTCGTGATCGTCGCCACCGGCGCCCAGGAGGCGCGTCCCGAGCTCTACGGCCTCGGCCAGAGCGACAAGATCGTCACCGGGCTCGACCTCGAGCACCTGTTTGCCGGCGACGACGAGCGCCTCGCCAAAGCCGGCGCAGTCGGCTTTATCCTGTGCGCCGGCTCACTCGAGGAAGGCGCCGACTACTGCTCGCGGACCTGCTGCCAGCAGAGCGTCAAGAACGCCATCCGCCTGAAGGAGGCAGATCCCGAGCGGCCCGTGCATGTGTGGTTCAAGGAGGTCCGCACCTACGGCCTGCTCGAGGAGTACTACACCAGGGCGCGCGAGCTCGGCGTCATCTTCACGCGCTACGACAACGACTCCAGGCCCGAGATCGTGAGCGCCGGCACGGCCGCCAACGGCAAGCCGGGCACGCCGGTCAGGGTCGCCTACACCGACCCCTACCTCCAGCGCCGCATCGAGCTGTCGCTCGACCTGCTCGTGCTGGCCACACCGACGATAGCCAGCGACGGCGCTTCCGAGCTTTCGAAGATGCTCAAGGTGCCGCTCCAGGGCGACGGCTTCTTCCTCGAGGCCCACGTCAAGCTGCGCCCGGTCGACTTCGCTTCCGAAGGCATCTTCCTCTGCGGCTCGGCCCATTACCCCAAGAGCATCGAGGAGAGCATCTCGCAGGCCTACGCGGCCGCCGGCCGCGCGGCGTCCATCCTGGCCAAGCCGGCGCTGAAGGCCGGCGGCGTGGTGGCCGAGGTCGACCAGGACAAGTGCGCCGCCTGCCTCACCTGCGTGCGCATCTGCCCCTACGAGGTGCCGACCATCGACCCGGTCGCCAAGAAGGCCGTGATCGAGGCGGCCGCCTGCCAGGGCTGCGGCGTGTGCGTGAGCGAGTGCCCCGCCAAGGCGATCGTCCTGCACCACTACACCGACGCGCAGATCTTCGCCAAGGAAGAGGCGCTCACGATGGAGGTGAGCTGACGATGGCCGACGAGCCCGCCATGGTCGCCACGGCTCCCGCTGCTGCGGCCGGCGCACCCGGTTCGGCCGGCGCACCCGCCTCGGCCGCCGCGGCGCCGCCCGCGCCGGCCGAGTTGCCGGCCAACGAGGGCTTCGAGCCCGAGATCATCGTCTTCGCCTGCCACTACTGCGCCTACGCGGCCGCCGATCTGGCCGGCAGCATGCGTCTGCAGTATCCGTCCAACATCCGCATGATCAAGCTGCCCTGCACCGGCAAGCTCGAGGTCATCCATCTGCTCAAGGCGCTCGAGGCCGGCGCCGACGGCGTCTACGCCGCCGGCTGCCTCGAGGGCGAGTGCCACTACCTCAAAGGCAACTACTGGGCCAAGAGGCGGGTGGACTACGTCAAGAAGCTGCTCGACGAGATCGGGGTCGATCCCGGACGCGTCGAGATGTACAACATGTCGTCGGCCATGGGCCCGCAGTTCGCCGAGACGGCGACCGAGTTCACGGCGCGCATCCGCCGGCTCGGGCCCAACCCCGTGCGCCCGCGCGACGGCTTTACGGCCGCCGAGCTCGTGCGCCGGCAGATGGGCGAGCTGGCCGTGCCCGACGACCCGCGCAGCGACACTCCTCCAGGCTCATGACCGCGGTCTTCGTGAAGGAAGGACAGTCGAGATGATCACAGCCGAACGCAAGCCCTTCGACGAGATCTACGGCATGACCGAAGGGCACGACAAGGTGCTGGTGGCCGGCTGCGACACCTGTGTCGCGGTCTGTCTCACCGGCGGAGAAAAGGAGGCGGAGATCCTCGCCGCCGAGCTGCGCATCAAGGCCAAGCAGGACGGCCGCGACGTGCAGATCGAGCACACGGCGGCGATCCGCCAGTGCGAGTGGGAGTACCTGGACGCGATCGCGGCGAAGGTCGAGGAGTACCCGCTGGTGCTCAGCATGGCCTGCGGCATCGGCATCCAGTCGATGGCCGAGAAGTTCGCGCCGCGCCTGGTCATGCCGGCCGTCAACACGAACATGCTGGGCATGCCCCAGGAGCACGCGGTGTGGCTCGAGCGCTGCGCCGCCTGCGGCGACTGCCGGATCGCCGTGACCGGCGGCATCTGCCCGGTCGTGCGCTGCTCCAAGAGCCTCATGAACGGGCCCTGCGGCGGCTCGCACGACGGCCTCTGCGAGGTCAAGCACGGCGACGAGACGATCGAATGCGCCTGGGCGCTCATCTGGGAGCGCTTAAAGGCGCAGGGCCGCGAAGAGCTGATGCTCGAGAACCGCCCGCCGAAGGACTGGAGCCTGAGCAGCTCCGGCGGTCCGCGCAAGATGGTGCGCGAGGAGGCGAAGCCGGTATGAGCGCCACAGAGCTGAAGGCGGGCTCGAGACTCGAGAAGATCTTAAGCGAGGGCAAGTTCTCGGTCACCGGCGAGTGCGGTCCGCCCAAGAGCGCCGACGGCAACGTCATCGTCGACAAGGCCAAGCTGCTGACCGGCTACGTCGACGCCGTCAACATCACCGACAACCAGACCGCCGTGGTGCGCATCAGCTCCATGGCGTCGGCCGTCATCGTCCAGCAGAACGGCCTCGAGGCGATCATGCAGATGACCTGCCGCGACCGCAACCGCCTGGCGATGCAGGCCGACATCCTGGGCGCCGCCGCGCTGGGCATCAGGAACATCCTCTGCCTGACCGGCGACCACATGAGCTTCGGCAACCATCCCCAGGCCAGGGGCGTGCACGACCTCGACTCGATCAACCTCATCCACATGTACAAGGAGATGCGCGACGAGAAGAAGTTCGACTGCGGCGAGGAGATGCCGGTCGAACCGCGGCTCTACATCGGCTGCGCCGAGAACCCCTTCGCCGACCCGTTCGAGCTGCGCGCCCCGCGCCTGAAGAAGAAGATCGAGGCCGGCGCCGACTTCGTCCAGACGCAGTGCATCTTCAACATCCCCAAGTTCAAGAAGTGGATGGAAGAGGTGCGCTCCCTGGGGCTCCACCAGGAGATCAAGATACTGGCCGGCATCACCCCCATCAAGGGCGCCGGCATGGCCAAATACATGAAGAACTTCGTGCCCGGCATGGACGTGCCGCAGGAGATCGTCGACCGGATCGCCGCGCAGGAGAAGGGCGCGCCGCAGCAGGCCGAAGGCAAGAAGCTCGCCGTCGAGATGATCAAGGAGCTCGCCGAGGTCGAAGGCGTGGCCGGCGTGCACATCATGGCGGTCGAGTGGGAGCCGGCCGTGCCGGAGATAGTCGAAGCCGCCGGCCTTCTGCCGCGCCCGGCTGTGGCGTAGCGGGAAGGAGGGTGACGTGACGACCATCGACGCCACGCTCGCCCGCCGCGTCAACCGCGGCTCGGGCGAGAACGCCTACAAGTGCTACCAGTGCAAGAAGTGCAGCACCGGCTGCCCGGTGGCGGGCTTCGGCGACCTGCACCCGGCGCAGATCATGCGCGCCGTGCAGATCGGCGCCGTCGAGGCCGCCGTCGACAGCCGCTTCATCTGGCTGTGCACCGGCTGCGAGACGTGCAGCACGCGCTGCCCGCAGGGCATCGACATCGCGGCCGTCATGGACGAGCTGCGCATGATCGCCCGCGAACAGGGCCGGGTGCGCTCCGACGCGCCGTTTGCCAACATCCTCAAGCTCAACTACGACTCCTTCCGGCGCTGGGGCAGGCTCTACGAGGTCGAGCTGCTGGCCTTAGACAAGGCCACCCGGCCGGCGAGCTTCGCAGACGACGTCGGGATGGGCATCCGCATGTTCCTGAAGGGCAAGATCAACCCGCTGCCCACCGTGGGCGACCGCGCCCAGATGAAGCGCATGGCCCAGGTCGCCGACCGCATCACCCGCGACAAGCGGGCCGTCGCGCGGGCCATGGACCTGCCCGCCGGCACAGGCCCGGCGTCGTCTTCGCGCGGAGGCGCCCCATGAGCCGCGTCGCCTACTACCCGGGGTGCTCGCTGCACGGCACCGCCCGCGAGCTCGACAGCTCGTTCGTGGGCACCGCCGCCAGGCTCGGCGTCGACCTCGTCGAGATCCCCGGCTGGGAGTGCTGCGGCAACACCGCCGCGCACGCCACCAACCGGCTGCTGGCCACGGCCCTGCCGGCCAACGAGATGGCCAAGGTCAAGGACGACATGGGCCTCGAGCGCGTCGCCGTGCCCTGCGCGGCCTGCTTTGCCCGCTTCATGGCCACCAACCACGACGTGCAGGACGACGAGACGGCCCACGACGTGGCCCAGGTCGTCGGCCGCCCCTATACCGGCGGCGTGGGCGTGCTCAACCTGGTCGACTTCTACCACGACGAGGTCGGCCTGGCGGCCCTCGAGGCCAAGGTCACGCGGCCCTTCGCCGGCCTGAAGGTGGCGGCCTACTACGGCTGCCTGCTGACCCGCCCGCCCAAGGTCACGCTGGCCGAAGACCCGGAGTACCCGACCCACATGGACGAGGTCCTCGAAGTGCTGGGCTGCGAGCCGCTCGCCTGGACCTACAAGACCGAGTGCTGCGGCGCCTCGCTGGCTCTCTGCGAGCAGGCCATGGTGGTCCAGCTCGTGCGCCGGATCGTCGCCAACGCCCGCGCCTGCGGCGCCCAGGCGATCGCCTGCGCCTGCCCGCTGTGCCAGGTCAACCTCGACACCCGCCAGGGCGACATCAGGAAGGCCGACCCCACCTGGGCCGACATGCCGATCGTCTATCTGAGCCAGTTCGTCGGCCGCGCGATCGGCGTGAACGACCACGACCTCGGCCTGAAGAAGCACATGGTGCCGGTCGAGGCGGTGCTCGCTTAGGCGACCGCCCGAGCGATTCGAACGCACGCCCGGACGGGGCGGGGCGCCTGTCGGCGCCCCGCCCCGTCCGCGTCCCGTCCCCGATCCGCCGGCCGCCCGCCGTCCGCGACAGACGGTTTGATTTCTATGTGATATCACTATACTATCTGCATGGAGATCGCATCGGGACGACTCGAAGCTACCTGGGATGACCCCGCCGTGGACACCCGTCGCTGCCCCGCTGCGAGCGTGTGGAGGTGGATCATGACCGACATCGGTCCGACCGGCGCCGACCCGCAAGCCGAGCTGAAGCTCAGCGTCGCCGGCCTGCGTCATCGCTTCGGCGACCGCCTGGCCGTCGACGGCGTCGACTTCACCGTGGCGGCCGGCGAGATCGTCGGCCTGGTCGGCCGCAACGGCGCCGGCAAGACCACGACGATGCGCGCCGTCATGGGCGTCCTGCAGCCCCAGGAGGCAGAGATCACCTGGCGCGGCCATCCCGTCGACTTCGACGACCGGCTGCGCTTCGGCTACATGCCCGAGGAGCGCGGCCTGTACCCGCAGATGCGCGTCCTGACCCAGCTCGTCTACTTCGCCCGGCTCTGCGGACTCGACCGCGCGACTGCCGAGCGCCGCGCAGGCGAGCTGCTCGGACGCCTCGACCTGGCCGCGCGCGCCCAGGACCAGACGGTCTCCCTGTCGCACGGCAACCAGCAGCGCGTGCAGCTCGCCGTCGCGATCGTGCACGACCCCGACCTGTTCGTCCTGGACGAGCCCTTCGCCGGCCTCGACCCGAGCGTCGTCGACGACCTCTCCGGGATCCTGAACGCCGAGGCGCAGCGCGGGCGCGCCGTCCTGTTCTCGAGCCACCAGCTCGATCTGGTCGAGCGCCTCTGCGACCGCGTCGTCATCCTCGAGAAGGGTCGGGTGCTCGCCGCCGGCACGCTCGACGAGCTGCGCGCCCACCTGCCGCGCCGCCTGCGGGTGAAGGTGGACGCGCCGGCGGGCTGGGAGCAGGGGCTCGCCGGCGTGCGCGCCGAGGACGAGGACGGCGAGGGCGTCGTCTTTGACCTCGACAGCGGCGCCGACGCCCAAGCCGTGCTCGCTGCGGCCCAGGCGGCCGGACCGGTCGAGCAGTTCGGCTACGAGCGCGGCCACCTGGTCGACGTTTACCGCGAGCTGGTGCGGCGATGAGCGGCACGCCGACGGTCTGGCTCGTCGCTCGCCGCGAGATCGACGAGCGGCTGCGCAGCCGCTACATCCGCATCGTGACGGCGCTCAGCGTCGTGCTCGTCGTCGCCGTCATCGTGGCGCCGTCCCTGTTCCACAAGGCGGCCAAGCCGGCTACGGTCGGCCTGCTCTACCCCTCGGCGCAGGCGCTCGCGCCCGAGCTGCAGCGTGCCGCGATCGCCTCCGGCGTGAAGGTGCGCCTCTCCGATCTGATGAGCGCGTCCGTCGCGCAGGCGCAGCTCCGGCAGAAGACGCTCGATGTGGCGCTGATGGTGACCAGCGGTCAGGCCGTCGCCGAGGTCCGCCAGGACATCGACCCGACGTTGCGGGCCGTCCTTCAGGCGGTCGTCAGCGAGGAGCACCTGCGCGAGTCACTCGCCGCCAACGGTCTCTCGCCGACGGCGGTCGCACAGGCACTCACGCCGACACCGCTCTCCGTCGCGGTCCTGCAGCCCGCGCCGCCCGACCAGGCAGCCCACGCCCTCGCGGCCATCATCGCCGGCGTGCTCCTCTACATGACCATCATGCTATACGGCCAGGCGGTGGCGACCGGCGTCGCCCAGGAGAAGACGTCGCGCACCGCCGAGGTCCTGCTCGCCGTCGTGCGGCCGAGCCGCCTGCTGGCCGGCAAGGTCCTGGGCATCGGCCTCGTGGGGTTCGCACAGATCGGCCTCACGGTCGCCGCCGGCCTGATCGCCAACGCGGCCGTCCAGCGTGCGCAGATCCCGTCGACCGTGTGGGTGCTGCTGCCCTCGATCCTGCTCTGGTTCCTGCTGGGCTTCACACTCTACGCCTTCGCCTGCGCCGCGGCCGGGGCGCTCGTGGCCCGCCAGGAGGAGCTCGCCTTCGTCACCATGCCGATCACCATGCTGCTCGTCGTGAGCTTCCTGCTGACCTACGTGGCCGTCGGCTCGCCGGGCGCGCTGTGGCTCACCGTGCTCTCGTTCGTGCCGCCGATGGCGCCGGTGCTCATGCCGGTGCGGATCGCCCTGACCCACGTGCCGGTCTGGCAGATCGCGCTCTCCGTGGCGCTGACGATCGCCGCCGCCGTGCTCGTAGCCGCCACCGCGGCGCGGATCTACTCGTTCGCCCTGGTGCGCGGCGGCGCCAAGCTGAGCTGGGGCGAAGCGCTGCGCCTGAGCCGGCCGTGAGGCGAGCGGCCATGCGCGCGACGACGAACGAGATGAACGGCACCGACGGGGTGACCGACCGTCACCCCTGCGTCAGACACCCGAGCCGCGCCGGGGGGAGCGCGGAGACCTGTCGAATCCAGCCTGGACGGAGGAACCGATGAACAAGGAACGCAGTGTCAAGGTGCTGAGCGGATGGATCATGCTGCCCGTCACCGGCGCGCTCTGGGCGGGGGCCGGCGTGCTGTTCTGGCAGTCGGCCGTGCACGGTACGACCACGGCGAGCGGTGGCTCCCAGCCAAACGTCACCCTGCTGATCAGCGGCATCGTGGTGCTGTTCTTCGCCATCCTGTCGATGCCGGGCTTCTTCACGCTGCAGCCCAACGAGGCCCGCGTGCTGATCCTCTTCGGCAACTACAGGGGCACCGAACGCACGACCGGCTTTCGCTGGGGCAATCCCTTCTTCAGCAACGGCTCGCCGGCGCGGGGCGGCACGTCCGGGCAGAGCGCCGGCGACGGCGACGGCGGCAAGGGTCGGAGGAGGGGACCGAGCCGCTACAAGGTCTCGCTGCGGGCACGCACGCTGAACGGCGACAAGCTGAAGGTCAACGACAAGCGCGGCAACCCCATCGACATCGCCGCGGTCGTCGTGTGGCGCGTCGCCGACACCGCGCAGGCCGTCTTCGACGTCAACGACTACGAAGGCTACGTCACGCTGCAAAGCGAGACGGCCGTACGCCACCTCGCCACCCAGTACGCTTACGACCACGGCGAGACCGGCGACGAAGAGAGCACCGAGATCACCTTGCGCAGCAACATCGACGACGTCTCGCAGGCCCTGCGCGAGGAGCTCAGCGAGCGTCTCGCCAAGGCCGGCGTCGAAGTCGACGAAGCGCGCCTCACCCACCTCGCCTACGCCCCCGAGATCGCCCAGGCGATGCTGCGTCGCCAGCAGGCCGAAGCGGTCATCGCCGCCCGCCGCAAGATCGTCATGGGCGCCACGAGCATGGTCGCGATGGCCCTTCAGGAGATCAGCGAGAAGCACATCGTCGAGCTCGACGAGGAGCGCAAGGCGAGCATGGTGAGCAATCTGATGGTGGTCCTCTCAGGCGAGAGTCAGGTCACGCCGGTCGTCAACACAGGCACGCTGTACACGTGATGACGCGATGACCGACGCCCACGCGGCCGCAGCGAATCGGGACGGCGAGGTCGGGACGTGACGGCGCGCAAGCAGTTCCTGCTGCGCATCGACCCGGCGCTGTGGAAGCGAGCTGGAGCGCTGGGCCAGCCGACGAGCTGCGCGCGTCAACGCCCAGGTCGAGTGGCTGCTGCGCGACGCGGTCGCCGCGCGCGCGGCGCGGCGCGCGGCGGGCGGGCGGCGAAAGCCGCCCGCCCGCCGCGCGGCCGCCCGCCACCCCCACAGAAGGAGATCCCCATGGATGAGATCGCACCCGGCATCTGGCGCTGGACCGCACGCCACCCGGAGTGGCATACGCGGATCGAGTGGGGCCACGAGGTGGCGAGCTTCGCGCTGGTCGGCGACAGCGCCCCGGCGCTCGGCGGCAGCGCCCCGGCGCTCGATCGCAGCGGCGCGCTGGCGCTGGTCGACCCGCTGCTGCCCGCCCCCGGTTCGGCCGCCGGCGCCCAGATCGACCGGGCCCTCGAGCGGCTCGCCCGCGAGGCGGCGCAGCTCGACATCATGATCACCATCCCCTACCACGCGCGCAGCGCCGAGGAGTTGCTCGGGCGCTACCGCGACGCGCTGCCCACCACGATCTGGGGCCACCGCGCCGTGGCCAGGCGCTTCCGCAACCCCGCGACCGTCCTGCGCGAGATCGAACCCGGCGAGGCGGTCGGCGCCGGCGCCCTGGCCCTGGCCATCGGCAAGCCGCGGCGCTTCGAGACGCCGCTCTACTTTCCGGCGCATCGGGCGCTCGCCTTCGGCGACGCGGTGATCGGCATCGACGGCGGCCTGCGCGTCTGGCAGCAGAGCTCGACCGACCCGGTGTGGCACGACCAGGTGTTCGTCCCCACGCTGCGACCGCTGCTCGACCTCGACGTCGAGCGCGTGCTGGTCACCCACGGGCCGCCGGTGCTGCACGGTGGGCGCAAGGCGCTCGAGTCGGCCATGGCGGCCGGCCCCTGGGACTACCGGTCGTTGAAGGACTAGACTCTCCGTAAGAAGTCCTGGCTCCCGCTCAACGACGGGGCGGGCACCGGCAGCCGGCGGCGACCTAAGGAGACCACGGGAATGACTCTCTTCTTTCAGCGCGGCGCGATCGACGCCGACCACCTGCCGCTCGTGCTGCGCATGCTCCCGATCGACGTGAGCTTCGCCGACGAGCACGACGTGCTGCGCTACTGGTCGGGGCACACCTACCGCACCTGCGACCCGCACTACATCGGCCGTGACATCCGCGACTGCCACCCCGCCGACTCACTCGAGGCCCTCGAGACCGTCCTGCAGGCCTTCAGAAGCGGCGAGCGCGAGTTCGCCGAGGGCTGGCACGAGGAGGATGGCCGGTTCACCTACACGCGCTACGCCGCCGTGCGCGACGACGACGGCGTCTACCGCGGCGTCCTCGAGACCAACCACGACCTGACCGACCTGCGAGCGCTCACCGGCGAGCAGGCGCTGCCGGGCTGGTAGAAGGGAGCGCCTCGCCGCCCGCTTTGCGGGCAGTCGCGCTCGGTGGGCGGTCGATGAACGGAGGCCTCAGGCCGTCAGTGCGAACTCGTGCACGCAGGCCGGGTCGCCCTCGATGATCGAGGCCGTCTGGCGGTGCCTGGCGGGCGCGACGCCCAGGAGCCCGCAGAGCATGCCCGAGCTCAGGCTGCAGATCACGCGGGGGTGGTCGCGGGCGACCTCGAGGTAGAGACAGTTGCTCAACTCGACGACCACCGTGCTGTCGTCTTTGACGGAGATCCGCGGGCTGCAACCGGTGTCGCGCAGGTAGGCGTCGACGCCCTCGAGGTCGGGACCGTTCTTGCGCGACGAGGGGCGACCGGGCAGACCGGCGGCCGCCTCGCGGCCGTACCGGTAGCCGACGTCTTCGGCGAGCGCCACCGCATGCCCGTCGAGAGTTGCGGCCAGGCGCACCAGCATGGTGGACAACGCCTCGTAGCGACGCGGCGGCAGCTGTATGTCGAGGCGCGCGTTCGACGGCGCATACACCTTCGCCGGGCGGCCGCCACGCGGGTTGCGCCGGGTGCCGATGACGACGAGATCGGCCTTGGCGAGCTTTTCGAGATGCGAGCGGGCGACCGTGCGGTGCAGGCCGAAGACCGCGGCGGCCTCACTGGCCGAGACGGGGTCCGGCGAGCCGACCACGTGCTTGTACACGGCGAATCTGGTTGCGTCCCCAAGAGCGCCCCCCAGAGTCCCCAGCACCGAAAGGTCCCAGTCGCGCGCGACTCCCATGGTCGTCAATCATACGCCCTCGGTCAGTGCGCAACAAAAGAGCGCGGCGACGCCCCGCGGCGGGCGCGGTCAAAGCCACACGGCCCGGCCGGCTTGCGGCGCGCCCTCGCTGGGTATCTCCCGCTGACGCCGCCAGGCGGCGCCGACACCGCCACCGCTCGAAAGGGAGAGCCATGATCAAGGTGAAGAGCTTCACCACACCGATCAAGATCTTCGCCACCAACCGCGAGCTCACCGAGCTCGACGAGGCCGTAGGCCGGTTCCTCGCCGACGAGAAGGCGACGACCGTCTACTCGGTGAGCGACTCGACCACCGCCGGCGACACCGGCGAGACCATCGGCCTGATCAGGGTGGTCGCCTACGAGGCCTGAGGGTGCACGGGCGCACGCCGCCCCGAGAGCCGCCCGCGCTCCGGAGCCGGCCCACAGGTGGGCGGTGACATCATGACATCAGAAAGTGATGTCATGATGTCACCGTCGAGATACTGCGACCCGTCCTGCAACCCGGAAAGCGGCGCCGGGCGCGGACGGCGAGGTTGACGGGATAGGAGGGAAGGAAGTCGGAAACGTCCCCCTGCCGTAACACGTCAGGCGCTCGCCGCGCTGCGCGCGGCTCGCCAACCTCCAATCCCCACCCTGCGCTGTGACCACTGACAGTGGTCAGAATCCGTTGTCCTTATGCCCCCCTGGCTCGGGCCGTCGGATCGCCGCAGGCGTGCTCAGGGGGCGTCTGACGTGGTCAGGGGGCCTCGGGTCGTCGGTCCTGGTCAGGCGGCGGGAGCGCCAACGGCCGATATCCCGTCGCTGCTGTCGGAGCAGTAGTTACCCGTGACGACTCCTCGCGCTGAGTCTCGGAAAACCAACTCTCCACCGTTGACTTGGGCTCGAACTGGGGTACGCTATAGCGTACGGTTCTCAGGAGGCCCGCAATGACTACCATCACCGCCACAGAGGCGCGCAAGATCCTCTATCGTCTGCTCGACGAGGTGTCGCTGTCCCACGAGCCGGTGGAGATCACCGGCAAGCGCGGCAACGCGGTGCTCGTGGGCGAGGACGACTGGCGAGCGGTGCAGGAGACGCTGCACCTGCTCTCCATCCCCGGCATGCGCGAGTCGATCGTTGAGGGCATGGCGACACCGATCGAGGAGCTCGACGAGAAGCTCGACTGGTGAGCTGGCGCCTGCTCTTCACCAAGCAGGCCCAGAGGGACGCCAAGCGTCTCGCCGCATCGGCCCTGAAGCCCAAGGCGCAAGAGCTTCTCGACATCCTGGCCGACGATCCGTTCCGCTCACCGCCTCCGTTCGAGAGGCTCGTCGGCGATCTGAAGGGGGCCTACTCGCGGCGCATCAACATCCAGCATCGCCTGGTCTACCAGGTCCTCGAGGGCGAGCACGTCGTGAAGGTGCTCAGGATGTGGACGCACTATGAGTAGGTCTGAGTCAACGAATCGCTTTCGAGTACATTCCTAGTGAGGCAATGCGCTTGGTTGACGGGATGCAGGGGATAGGCAGAACAATCCCGAGCCTTCCTGCATCCACATGACTTGTTGTCGTGTCGAGCCGTCCGAAAGCTAGGATTTGCAGGAGCTTTTGTCGCCTCGCCGACGCCGAGCCGACGTGTGCTGCCGCAAAGACACCCAGCAGTTACGCGAGGAAGCAAGGCAAGCCGACGCCACCAGGGGCCGTGCAGCGCCACAGAGCGTCCGTGAGCTGGTCGGCGATCCTCTGTCCGAGGACCATGGCCTCGAGGTGGATCGATTCAGGGGGCGCAGGTCGACCGCCCAACCGGACAGTCCGCCGCTTCCGCTCAGATCACCCTGAAGGTCTTGGCGTTGCTTCTGCCGCCGGCCGTCCTCACCGTGACCGTCTTGCTACCCTTGGCGAGCGTGGGCACCTTGACCTCGATCTTGGTGGCGCTCCAGGAGACGTACCTGGTGGCCGCCTTGCCGCCGAAGTAGACCTTGGCGGTGCCGCGGGTCGCGCCGAAGTTCCAGCCGGTGAGCGTCACGGCAGCGCCCACCCTGCCGCGGGCCGGCCGCAGCGAGCCGACCCAAGGTCCGGTGATCGGCGAGAAGCGCGCCAAGCAGTAGCGGGTCTGCCCGCCAATGGAGTCGATGGAGTCAAAGGTGCCGCCGGCGTAGACCGTCGCGCCCGAGACGGCGAGGGCGTAGACGTCACCGCCGCTAGCGGGGTTCCAGGCCGTGGCGGCGGCGCTGTTCGCCTTCAGGGCGGCGAGGCCGCTGCGGGTCTTCCCGCCGATGGTGGTGAAGTCGCCGCCGACGTAGACGGTCGAGCCCGAGACGGCGAGGGCGTAGACGAGTCGCCGTCCGCGTCGGGGTCCCAGGCCGTGGCG
Source organism: uncultured Actinomycetes bacterium (assembly GCA_963751565.1). GTDB lineage: Bacteria > Actinomycetota > Thermoleophilia > UBA2241 > UBA2241 > Bog-752. The sequence continues at coordinate 67,291 of CAVVVA010000015.1, forward strand.
AGGCCGCTGCTCGCATCCAGGGCGGCGATGGGTTGCGGGTCTGGCCGCCGATGGCGGTGAAGCCGCCGCCGGCGTAGACGGTCGAGCCCGAGACGGCGAGGGCGGAGACCGCTGTTGTTCGCGTTGGGGTCCCAGGCCGTGGCGAGGCCGCTGGTCGCATCCAGGGCGGCGATGCCGTTGCGGGTCTGGCCGCCGATGGAGGTGAAGCCGCCGCCGGCGTAGACGGTCGAGCCCGAGACGGCGAGGGCGACAGACCTGCCGCCGTTCGCGTTGGGGTCCCAGGCCGTGGCGGCGCCGCTGGTCGCATCCAGGGCGGCGATGCCGTTGCGGTTCTGGCCGCCGATCGAGGTGAAGCCGCCGCCGGCGTAGACGGTCGAGCCCGAGACGGCGAGGGCGTAGACGAGCCGTTCGCGTCGGGGTTCCAGGCCGTGGCGGCGCCGCTGCTCGCATCCAGGGCGGCGATGTAGTTGCGGCTCTGGCCGCCGATCGAGGTGAAGGCCCCGCCGGCGTAGACGGTCGAGCCCGAGACGGCGAGGGCGTCGACCGTGCCGTTCGCGTTGGGGTCCCAGGCCGTGGCGGCGCCGCTGCTCGCATCCAGGGCGGCGATGTGGTTGCGGGTCTGGCCGCCGATGGAGGTGAAGCGCCGCCGGCATAGACGGTCGAGCCCGAGACGGCGAGGGCCGCAGACGCGGCTCGTTCGCGTTGGGGTTCCAGGCCGTGGCGGCGCCGCTGCTGGCATCCAGGGCGGCGATGTCGTTGCGGGTCTGGCCGCCGATGGAGCTGAAGTCGCCGCCGGCGTAGACGGTCGAGCCCGAGACGGCGAGGGCGAAGACCCGTCGTCGTCGCGCTCGTGGGGTTCCAGGCCGTGGCGAGGCCGCTGGTCGCATCCAGGGCGGCGATGCCGCTGCGGGTCTGGCCGCCGATGAGGCTGAAGTAGCCGCCGGCGTAGACGGTCGAGCCCGAGACGGCGAGGGCGAGACGGCGTCGTTCGCGTTGGGGTTCCAGGCCGTGGCGGCGCCGCTGGTCGCATCCAGGGCGGCGATGTAGTTGCGGCTCTGGCCGCCGATCGAGCTGAACCCGCCGCCCGCGTAGACGGTCGAGCCCGAGACGGCGAGGGCGTCGACGTCAGCCGTTCTGCGTCGGGGTTCCAGGCCGTGGCGGCGCCGCTGCTCGCATCCAGGGCGGCGATGCAGTGCGGGTCTGGCCGCCGATGGAGTGAAGTCCCCGCCGGCGTAGACGGTCGAGCCCGAGACGGCGAGGGCGTACGACGAGCCGTCGGCGTCGGGGTTCCAGGCCGTGGCGGCGCCGCTGCTCGCATCCAGGGCGGCGATGTCGTTGCGGGTCTGGCCGCCGATGGAGGTGAACTCTCCGCCGGCGTAGACGGTCGAGCCTGAGACGGCGAGGGCGCGCGACCGTAGCCGTTCGCGTTGGGGTCGAAGGCTGGATCCACGGAGCCGTCGGCGAGGATGTGGGCGATGTCGTTGCGGGTGAGGCCGCCCACCTTGGTGAAGTCGCCGCCGATGTAGTAGCCGCCGGCGCCGTCGGGAACCGCCGCATACACGCGCCCTCCACCAGCGGGAACGACATGTCGGGGGCGCCGCTCGTCGCGTCGAGAGCGGCGCCGCCTCCCGTGTTGGGGCCGACGTAGGTGAAGTTGCCGCCGATGTAGGTGGTGCCGTCGGGCCCGATGGCGATGGCGACGACGGTGCCGTTGGTGACCCAGGCCTGCTGGTCGGGTGTGGAGCTCAGCGGGGCCGCGGCCCGGGCCGCAGCCGGGGCGGCCACGAAGGCCGCCAGGCAGCAGACGCACACCAGAGACAGACTCCGAGAGCGATGTGCTGACATGGTCCCTCCTTGCCGAGCGGCGCAGCCTCAGTCGCTCCTCGCCGAGTCGTTGGACGGCCGCACAAACCGCCGGCGGATCAGAGCATCCTCAGACTCACGTGCCGTGAATTATTATGCTGCTTCAGTACGGTTCTGCCCTACACCCGAGACGGGCTGCAGTCAACGTTGGCGAAGCCCTGCCCGCCGCCCGCGTACCTGCCCACGTCCGACGCCCCCTGAGCACGCCTGCGACGATCCGACCGCCCGGGCCAAGACCCACAGGGGCAACGGGTTCTGAGCGCTGCCTGCGGTCACGGTGCAGGGTGGGGGTGGGGGTGGGGCCGGCCCCCCCCGAGCCCCAACCCCCCCCCGCCCCGCGGTTAGCGAGCCGCGCGAAGCGCGGCGAGCGGGCGAACATCACCCCCCATGCAGGGGATGTCACGCAACCGGACATTTCCGGCGTCCCTATCCCCTATCCCCCCGGGCCGGGTTGACGGGATGGGGAGGAGAGCGCAAAACGTCCCCTTGCCGTAACAGACTGATTCTCTCCGAGTTTCCCCGCCGGCTCACCGCCCCTTCAGGGCGGCTCGCCTACCTGCCGGGGGTCGTCGTCAGGGTGACGGGTGCTGGGTCTAGCCGGTCGGCTGGGAGGGGCGGGGCATCGGCAGGGTGACGGGTGTGGGCTTGAGTCGCCGTTGCCGTCAATGCGCGGACTTCGAACCTGCGACCTAGATGATGTTGTCCATCCCTTTCGGGGCCGTCGGGGCGGTCGGAGCATGCTGGGAGCGTCGCCAGTCTCGGGGCACGCCGTTCGGCGACCGGCACCTCTCCGGACGATTCTGGAGTCGCGCCGGGGGCCTTGAAAAGCCGCGGCGGTTGCCTTCGGGAGCGTGCCTTGCAACTCCTCAGGGTCTTTCTTGACCATCAGCCAGCCCTGGCCGTGGCACCTGGGACAGCGGCTGCTCGGGTAGATGGCCTCTTCAGGGGTGACGAGGCCACTGCCCCTGCCCGTCCCGTTGCAGAGGTCGCAGCGCACGCGCTTGTACTCCTCGGGGTTCGGCGAGGCGTCACGACCAAACCAGCGACTCAGCCAGTTCATGTGGCGATAGTAGCAGAGGACGCGCTTCGCGCGGCTCGCTCGTCTCCCCCGTGACCGCCCCTGAGCCCTGGCCGCCGCGCTTCGCGCGGCTCGCCAACCCCAACCCCCACCTTGCACCGTGACCGCAGGCGGAGGTCAGAATCCGTTGCCCCTGTGGGTCCTGATCCGGGTCGTCGGAGCGTCGCAGGCGCGCTCAGGGGGCGTCAGGCGTGGTCAGGCAGAAGCGGGTGTACCGGTGCCAGACGGCGGGGCTCAGGGTCCGTCCGAGTTGCGGAAGGTAGGCGCGCTTCATCGTGCTGTGAGCGTGACTAGTCGAACGACCTCTATCTGGCTTGGCGATGACACCACGATCTGCGGCGTGTCCTCGTACTCAGTAACAGTTCCAGTAACAGCGATCGTCTTTCCGTAGTAGTAGACCTCTGGTGGTTGAGTAAATGCCGATCGGGACTCACCGAAGATGACGGCCTCGAAGCAGCCTGAGTCTGGGTAGGGGACCCCGAGCTGCAAGAAGGTTGGTGAGCCATTGCTCGTTTCGGCATATTTGGTGTTGACCACCGGTCCCTCGATGGTGACCGAATCATCAATGTAGTTCGCAGCATCTTGCCACGGGATGGCGGTCAGAGTCGGCGTCGGGCTTGGCGTCGGACTCGGCCACACTGACTTCTGCGCCGTTCCGCTTGTCTGGGTGCGCACCACGCCGAGGTAGTAGTTAGAATGGCGGTCCGCATCGCGCGGTCCTGCGGAGGAAGGGCCACCTCCAGCCGGTCGAAGCCGGGCGTCTTCAAGCTACCGGGGGCCAAGGTTGTATGGGCCACGCCGTTCACTTGCAGACCCCTGTTGACCTCTGCGCCGCTTGCCACGGTGTAAAGGTTCAGCTGCTTGCCAACCAGGTAATCCACAAGTCCCACTCGCTTCGGCGGGAGCGGCATTCCGACCTCGTTGGCGGTGAGTTCGGACCAGCTGCGTCGTACCCAAGGGAAGTAGACGGCGGCGTTGTCCCAGATTCCGCCGACATCGGTGTCCTGTTCGGACTCATAGTCGAGTCGACCACGAATTGCCGCACCCCTCGTCGCACTCAGAGTCGCGGCACAGCTGCCGTCTTCGGCAATGATAGAGTTCGTCGCC
>CAVVVA010000016.1:0-49246 GCA_963751565.1 uncultured Actinomycetes bacterium
AGCACTCCCGGCCGCCACCCTTCTCCGCCGCAACCCTTCTCCGCCACCCCCCGCCACGAAGAGCAGCCGGCAGGGGGGGCGCCGTCTTCAGCCCCAGCGCTTGACCGCCGCGTCTGACAGCCGGTCGGCGGCCTCGTTCAAGCGCAGGCCGACGACGTCGAGCCGCCGCAGCAGCTCGCGAGACTTGATGACCTCCATGGTGAGCTCGCCGCTAAAGAGCCGGCCAGCTCGAGTCGTACAGGCGCCGGATCTCGTTTGCGGAGTTCTTCGACGCCAGGGCGGTCTCAGGTCCCTGGGGTCTCTCGCGATCGCCTTCACGGCCAGCTGGAGGTCGTCGACACCGCTCGCGGTGGCGTCGAGAAGGCCGATGAAGGCGTCGGCGGCCTCGATGTCGTACAGGTCCCACTCGCGCACGAAGTCGCGCAGGTTGTCGAGCACGTCGTCGATCGAGCGCGACAGGCGAAAGAGGTCCTCGCGGTCGATGGGCGCGACGAGCACCCCCGAGAGCCGGGTCACCAGCTCGGCCCTCATCGTGTCGCCGCGATGCTCGATTTGTGCGATCCGCTGGTGAGCTTCGCCTGAGGCGATCTTGCCCTCTGCCACTGAGCGCGCCAGCCGGCAGGCGGCGGCGACCTCGGCAAGCTGGGCCTCGAGGGTGACGACGACGGCCAGGCGGCTGTGCAGACAGTCCTGGACGGCGCTGTCCACGGTCAGGAAGAGATGGTCTTCGCCGAGCAGTTCGAGGAGCCCGCTGCGCCGGAACACGTCGAGCACCGAGGAGCCCACGCGGGCAAAGACGACGTCGCGGCCGCTGTCGCGCAGGTTGTGGACCAGCCGCAGGAGCGTCTCGGCCGCGGTCACATCGAGGTCGGTGGTCGACTCCATGTTCCAGACCACGACGCGCGGCGTGGGCTGTGTGACGCTCAGAAGCTGGTTCAAGCGGTCGACGGCGAATCCGGCGTTGGCGAAGAAGAGCTGTCCGTCCAGGCGAAAGATGAGCAGGCCGGGGAAGGTCTCGTTCTGCGGGTGGCGGCCCATGTCGCTGTACGTGTGCTCGTTGGGCACGCGGCCCAGCACCGCGGTGTGCGGCCGGCTCGAGCGATAGATCAGGATGGCGAGCGAGAGACCCACCGCGATGCCCAGACCGGGCAGCACGCCGAGCACCAGTACTCCGAGCAGAGCGGCCAGCGCCGGCACGGCGTCGCCGGCGCGGACGCTCGCAAAGCGCCGCAGCACCTTCACGTCGATCAGCCCCCACACGGCGCGCACCACGACGGCTCCCAGGATCGCTTCGGGGAGATCGTGGCCGACGCGCGTGACCGAGAGCACCACCAGAAGCATGACCGCGGCGCCGATCAGGCCGGTGACCTGCGACCGGGCGCCGCTCGTGTCGCTCAGCGCCGAGCCCGACAGGCCTCCGCTGACCACGATGCCGCCGAACGCCCCGGAGCCGATGTTGGAGAGGCCGAGGGCGACCAGCTCCTGGTTGGCGTCGATCTCGTAGCTGTGCCGGACGGCGAAGGTCCGGGCGCCGCTCAAGGCCTCGGCGTAGACCACGATGGCGATGCCGGCGGCGCTCGGCAGCAGGCCGAGCACGTCGGCGGCGTGGATGTCGGGCAGGCGAGGCACCGGAAGGCCGCTCGGGATCGTGCCGACCATGGTGACCCCGTGTGCGCCAAGGTGGAAGGCGGCGGCGACGACGATGCCGAGCACGAGCACCGTCAGCGCCGCCGGGATCCTCGACCAACGCCGCACGGCAAACAGAGAGACGAGCGCGACGGCGCTCACGAGGGCGGTAGCGAGGCTCGTCTCGTCGAGGTGGGTGAGGTCCGTCCAGACGAGCTGGAAGAAGTTGGCCGATGTCGGCACGCGCAGGCCGAGGAGCTTGGGCACCTGGCGGGCGATGATCGTGAGGGCCAGGCCGATGACGTAGCCGGTGATCACCGGACGGGCGAGGAACTCCGAGATGAAGCCGAGCCGGGCGATGCCGGCGATCAGCATGAACAGACCGACGAGGACGGCGACCATGGCCACCAGCGCGAGATCCTTCGTCGGGCTGGTCGCGCCGTGGGCGGCCACGACCGCCGCCGCCATGATGGCGGCGGTCGAGGTGGGCGAGCAGATGAGCTGACGCGACGTGCCGAAGAGTGCGTAGATGGTCAGGCCGGCCAGGGTCGCGTAGAGGCCGGCCTGCGGCGGCACGCCGGCGATCTGCGCGTAGGCCATGCATTCGGGCAGCAGCAGGCCGATCACCGTGAGGCCGGCGATGGTGTCGGCTCTCAACCAGCGCCGGTGGTAGCCGCCGGCCCAGGCGGTGATCGGCAGCCAGCGATGGAGCCCGGCATGCGGGGCGACGGGCGGGGCCTCGCGCGGTGTGCCGCCGGGGGCGTCGGCTGAGACACCGCCCGGGGCGCCGGCTGAGACACCGCCGGGGGCGTCGGCTAGACACGCCCGGGGCGCGGCTGAGGCGCCGCTCGGCGAGGAGTGCGGTGGGTCTTCTGCGGAAGGTGTGACGCTCACTGGCCCTGACTTCCTTCGCTTATCTCATGCCTATGATAGTGCGAGAGCGTCCTCTCGCGTGAGTGCCGGCGGCGAGGCCTGCGGCGGCGACCCCGGCCCCAGGAGCGTCTGCGGCGCCGGCGGATCTCTGTGGGCCCTTCGCCCAGGCCGCCGACTCTGGCAGAATGGGCGGCATGACCGTGGCCGACACAGCCGGGCTCGACCGCCTGACCGCCGCTCTCGCGGCCGTCGACGAGTTCGTCGCGGCGCGCCTGCCGCGCCTCGGCGCCCCGGGCGTGGCGATCGGGCTGACCGACCGCGAGCGCACGCTGGGCTTCGTCTGTCGCGGCCTCGCCGACGTCGCCCACGGCACGCCGGTCGAACCCGGCACGCGCTTTCAGATCGGCTCGATCAGCAAGTCGTTCGCGGCCGCGGTGCTCCTGCAGGAGCACGAGGCCGGCCGCGTCGACCTGCACGCGCCGGTGACCGACTACGTGCCCTGGTTTACGGTGCGCTCGCGCTTTGCGCCGATCACGCTGCACCACCTGCTGAGCCACACGTCGGGGCTGCCCATGGGCACCGAGTTCAGCGCCGAGGCGCGCTACGCGCTGTGGTCGCTGCGCGACATCGAACTGAGCTACGCGCCGGGCGAGCACTTTCTCTACTCCAACGACGCCTACAAGCTGGTCGGCCTGGCTCTGGAGGCCGTGACCGGACGCCCGGTCGAGGCGCTCGTGGCCGAGCGCATCGTCGCGCCGCTTGCCATGACCGACACGGAGACCACCATCCGGCGCGACTCGCCCCTGCCCGTGGCGACGGGCTATCAGCCGCTCTGCGACGATCGGCCGGCGCACGCCGGCCGGCCGCTCGTCGAGGCGCCGCGCGTCGAGAGCCGCACGGCCGACGGCAGCATGGTCTCGTCGGCGGACGACATGCTGGCCTACGCGCGGCTGATCCTGAACCGCGGCGCGGCGCCCGGCGGCCGCCTGCTGAGCGACGAGAGCTTCGCGCTCTGGACCGCCGAGGTGATCGAGGATCCCGACGAACCGGGCACGTTCTACGGCTACGGCCTGGTCACGCGCACGCTCGACGGCTTTGCCTGTGTCGGCCACTCGGGCGGCATGGTCGGTTTCAACAGCCTGCTGGTGACCGAGCCGCTGACCGGCCTGGGCGTGGTCGTGCTGCTGAACGGGCTCGACGAGCGCATGGAGATCGCGCGCTACGCGCTCTCGGCCGTGCGGGCGGCGCTGGCGGGGGCACCCGTGCCCCCGCCAGCGCCGCCCGCCGACCCGACGTTCGTCGGCGAAGCGGCCGCCGAGTACGCCGGCGCCTACCGCGCACCGTCGCCCGCCGCCGCCGCCGCGCGTAGCCGGCGCGCCGGCGCCGCGGCGTTGCGCCCGGGCGGCGCCGACCCGGTCCACGACCGGCTGACCTTCAGCGCCCGCGACGACCGTCTGTTCCTGCGCCTGCCGGCCGGCGCCGAGGTCGCCCTGGAGCGCCGCGGGAACGACCTGTTTCTGGCGCCGCACGCCGACTGGGACCGCTTCCACCTGCGCTTCGAGCGCGACGACGGCGGAGCCGTCGTCGCGCTCTCCTTCGGGGCGGAGTGGTTTGCGCGCGAGGGGCGGGCGCCGCCAGCGGCGCCCGCCCCCGATCCCTCGTGGGACGAGCTCACCGGCACCTACCGTTCGCACGATCCCTGGAATCCCGTCTTTCGGGTCATCTCGCGGCGCGGTCGCCTGTTCATGGTGGCGCCCTGGCTCTATCCGGCCGACGAGCTCGAGCTGGCGCCGTTGCCGGGCGGCGGCTTTCGCGTGGGTTCGCCGGAGTGGCTGCCCGACCGCCTGTCGTTCGATACGGTCATCGACGGGCACGCCACGCGGGCCGTCTACGACGGGCTGCCGTTCTACCGCACGTTCACCTAGCCGCCCAGCTCGTCGTCAGCCGCCCCCCTGGCGCAGCCGCACGGCCGGGCGGCGTGTCTGCCCGCACGGTGGGGCCCCGCGGCGACCGGTCCTTTGCTACACTCGCAACGTGCCGACCGACCCCGACAAGGCCGTCTACTACCGCAAGCAGGTGCCGCTCTTCAGGCTCGTCGAGAAGATGAAGCTGTGGCCCTCGCGGCGCGGGCTGCTGCACGGCATCAAGGAGTTCGAGGTGCTGGGTTCGCGGGCCCGCCTTACGACCCACTGCGGCAAGACCATGATCGTGCGCGACTCCAAGAACAGCCGCTCGGCCCGCTGGCTGCGCAACAAGCTGTTCTTCGAGGCCTGCCCCGAGTGCCGCATTCCCGAGTGGAAGCTGCGCAAGTACGCCGCCACGAAGTTCAAGCGCGGCTACGGCTCGTACCTGCGCGACGACGAGCGGCGCGGCTGACCGCGGCGGCGGCGCGACCGGGCTCACCGGCGGCGCGGCCCCGTCGCCTCTGTCGGCGTGGGTCAGAGCGCTCCCCGCGTTGCGAGCGTCGCCTCGATGAAGCCGGTCTTGGCGTCGGTGTAGTCGCCGACGTCGTCGCAGCGCAGGGCCAGCGAGCGCTTGAGCGCCGCGTACTGCGCGGCCACCTGTGGATGCGTGCGCAGGATGTCGCGAAACGCCAGATGGCGCGCCCAGAACTCGCCGCCCAGCTCGACCAGGTGGACGTTGTGCTGCCGGCCGGCTCGCCGCAGACGGAAGAACCGGCGGTAGGGCATCTCGTCCTCGTACTTCTGGATGTACTCGTAGCCCAGCGCGACGATGGGTGCGACGCAGCGATCGAGATCGGCGGGGTGGCCGGCGGCGACGGCCGGCATCAGGTCGACGATGGGCTTGGCCGCAAGCCCCGGGACGGCGGTGCTGCCGATGTGTTCGACGGCGACGATGAGGGCGGGGGCGGCGGCGCGCAAGCGCGCCGCCGCCCCCTCGAACCGACGGGGCCACTCAGGGTCGTAGTCGACGACCTCGATCGCTGACATCTTCCTCAGCCGCCTTCGTGATCGGACGGGCCGCGGCCGCTACAGCAGCCGCCACTCCTCGGGCTTGAGACGAGCCCGCTCGGGCGCCGCGAGGACGGCGTCGAGGGCCGTCAGCATCGCCGCCTTGTCGTGCGGCAGACGGCCGCCCACGGGCAGGTAGTTCGAGGCGTGGTTGGAACGAAACACGGCGTCGGTCACGTCCGTGGCGGCGATCATGCCGCGCAGCTCGGCCAGCATGGTGAGCGCGTCGGGCACGACGAACTCGCCGCTGCGCACCTGCGCCTCGATCCGGGTGCCGGGCTCGACCATGAGGCTGAGCACGCCGATGTACTGGGGATCGATGGCCGACAGCGCCTCGCCGGTGGCCCCGGCGTGCAGCGCCGACCGCTCCGGGCCGGCCAGCCCCAGGATCGCGGTGACCGACAGGGCAAAGCCGGCCGCCGACGCCCTGGCGCAGCCTTCGATCTGCTGCGCCGCCGTCACTCCCTTGTGGATGGCCGCGAGGGTCGCGTCGTCGCCGGATTCGAGGCCCAGGTAGAGCAGCTCGAGGCCGGCCTCGCGGATGGCGCGCAGGTCGCCGGGACTCTTCGTGAGCAGATTCTGGGCGTTGGCGTAGCAGCTCACCCGTTCGAGGGCGGGCAGCTCGCGGCGCAGCAGGGCCAGAACCTCCTCGAGCCGGCGGCGCGACAGCGCGAGCGCGTCGCCGTCGGCCAGAAAGACGCGCCGCACGCGCTCCTTGATGGCGTCGGGCAGCCCGGTGACATCGTCAACGACCTCGTGAGGCGGTCGCACGGCGAACGGCTTGTCGAGGTAGGTCGAGCAGAAATCGCAGGAGGCGTTCGAGCAGCCGTACGTGACCTGCACGATCAGGCTGGAGGCTTCGCTGGGGGGCCGGATGACGGCGCCGTAGTACCGCATGACAGGCATTGTATCAAGCGCGCCATTGACGCCCGGCCGCCCGGTCGCCATCCACGCCGCCCGGTCGCCATCCACGCCGCCCGGTCGCCGGGCTGCCGGCGGCGCTCGCGGGCACTCGTCCTGTATACTTGTGCGCAACGCGGGACGGCTCCCCCGCAGCGACACGCAGCGACATTCCGGGGCCGGTCGCACGACTTCACGACGTTGCGACGCGCGAGTGGACGGCACGACTTCCGAGGAGGAGTTGCACGCTATGGCCAACAGAGACGAGCTCATCCAAGAGGCGATCGAGGCGATCGTCAACTTCGACGCCGCCGCCGCCGAGGACGTCGCGCGGCGCGCCCTGGCCGCCGGCATGGCCCCCGGCGAGATCGTCAACGAGGGCTTCGTGGTGGGCATCAGCCAGATCGGCGACGCCTTCGAGTCGGGCGAGGTCTTTCTGCCCGAGCTCATGCTGGCCGCCCAGGCGATGGACGCCGCCACCAGGGTCTGCAACGAGGCCCTGGCCCTGGCGGGCGGCGCCGGCGAGAAGAAGGGCACCGTGGTGATCGGCACCGTGCAGGGCGACGTGCACGACATCGGCAAGGCGATCGTGATCGCTTATCTGAAGGCCCACGGCTACCAGGTCACCGACTGCGGCCGCGACGTGCCCGCCGAGACCTTCATCGCCCGCGCCAAGGAGCAGAGCGCCGACGTGATCGGCATGAGCGCCCTTTTGACCACCACCATGGAGGAGCAGAAGAAGGTCATCGCCGCGATCCGCGCCGAGGGCCTGCCCTTTAAGACGGTGGTCGGCGGCGCCCCCTGCACGCAGCGCTGGGCCGACCAGATCGGCGCCGACGCCTACGCCGAAGACGCCGCCGACGGCGTCAAGAAGATCGACGCCCTGCTGGGCAGATAGCGCGGCGCGGGGGCGGCAAGGCGGGCGGCGGGCGGGGCGCCCTGGGCGCCCCGCCCGCCGCCCTTCTTGCGCGCGACTACTCGGGGAGACGACAGACTAACCCTGAGCGGGCTCGTCGGGCGACGAGCGCAAGCCTCTCTCGACCTTGCTCAGCAATCTCAGAAGCTCGTCGCGCTCGCCGGGCGACAGCGTCTTGACCGTCTCGCGCTCGAGCTCGGTCCAGAGCTTCGTCACGGCATCCTGCAGGTCGCGGCCGGTCGGGGTGAGGGTGACCACCATGACGCGGCCGTCGCTGGGCGACAGCTCGCGGCGCACCCAGCCGTCGCGCTCGAGGCGCTGCAGCATCTTCGTCACGGTCGAGGGGTCGAGACCGAGCCGTTCCACGAGGTCGGTCTGCGAGCACTGATCGCGGTCCCAGAGCTGGAGGAGCAGCAACTCCTGGCCTGGCGCCAGGCCGAGCCCGCGCAGCAGACGGCCGATCATCGTCCTGTGCATGCGCGAGAGGCGAAAGACGGCGTGGACCGTCGGTCCGGTGCGTTCGGCGAGCGGCGTGGAACGGGGCCAGTGTTCGCACGAGAGCGCCGCGCCTGGGGCCGTCTCGCGCCGGCCCGCGCGGTCGAACGTGTCGTCGGCGACTTTCATGGTCCTAGTGTACCCAGGATGTTTGGTAAGCCAACCATCCTGGGTAGTCTCATGGCTGCCAACTACTTTCGCGACAAGGAGCCCACGATGGCCTGGAACACCGACGCGCAGCACACCAGCTTCGAATTCGCGGTCCGTCACATGGTCGTCTCGACGGTTCGCGGCCGTTTCGACGAGTTCGCGGTAGAGGCCGTCATAGACGAGACCGACCTGACGCGCTCAAAGGGGAAGGTCGTCGTCAGGACGGGCAGCGTGAGCACCCGCGAGGCGCAGCGCGACGCCCACCTGAGCTCGCCCGACTTCTTCGACGCCGAGTCGTACCCCGAGATGACCTACGTCGTCACCGGCATCGCGGGCGCCGACGGCCGTTACACCATCACCGGCGATCTCACCATCAAGGACGTCACGCGCGAGGTCGTGCTCGACGCCGAGGTCAGCGGGCCGGTGGCCGACCCGTGGGGCAGCACCCGGATCGGCCTGTCGGCGACCGGCAAGCTCAACCGCAAGGACTTCGGCCTTACCTGGAACGTGGTCACCGAGGCCGGCGGCCTGCTGGTCGGCGACGACGTGAAGCTCAGCATCGACGCCGAGTTCGTCAAGGCGCAGGAAGCGGTCGAGGCAGAGGCCGCGACGACAGGCGCCACCGCCTGACGCGAGACGCGACGAGTCCCAGACCGTCGCGCTCTCCCGAGCGATTCGCGCAGGGCGGGCGGGGTGAGGCGAAAGCCTCACCCCGCCCGCCCTGCGCCGCGTTGCCCTCGAACTAGAGCTGCAGCCGCACGCCGTCCAGGTAGCTCAGGCTGCGCCCGACGCGTTCGATGCCGGGCGGTCCGCCACGCGCCACGAGCAGGCGCTCCAGGCCAAACCCCAGGCCGACCCAGGGGTCGGTGATCGCCCAGGCGTCGTCCAACGGGTGCGGGCCGAGCGCCGTCGAGCACACCTCGAGGCCGGCGACGACCACGTCGAGCTCGTCGCCGTAGACCTCGGAGTGCTTCAGCGCGAACTCGTACCCGGTGACGCCGGCGGCCTGGAGCACGACATCGGCCAGCTCGCGCAGGCGCTCGTCGCGGCGCGCGAGCGGGGTGCCCAGCTCGACCAGGTTGAGCATGGTGAACTCGTTCAGGTGCCGGCTGCCCTTCGTGTCGCGCCGAAAGCACGAGCCGATCTCGTAGATCGCGAAGGGCTGTTTCCACACCCGGGCGAGGCGCCGCAGGAGCGTGTAGAGGTTCGGCGCGAGCATCGGCCGCAGGCAGCGGTCGCCGTCGAGCCGGAAGACCTGCCGGCCCAGCTCGCTATCCGGCTCGACGCCCATCTTGCGCAGGGCGTCGCCGCCGACGATGGCCGGCGTGACGACCTCGACCAGGCCGGCCTGGGCGAGCGCGGCTCGCAGCGACTCCTCGAGGCGGCGCAGCGCCGGGCGGCGCGGGCCCGCGCGCAGCGCCTCCAGCGCCGCCCGCCCGGCGCCGGCGAGCTGCGTCTCGAGCCGCCGGAAGGCCTCGTCGCGCGCCGCCGCGTCGGCGAAGCTCTCGTCGATCGCCGCCGCGGCGGCGCCCAGTTCGTGCAGGCGCTGCCGCTGGGTGGCGGTGAAGACAAGCACGGCCCGGGGCATCTCAGGCGCGCGCCAGGTAGCGCGAGAACCCGGCGACCACGGCGCGCGCGAGCCGCTCGACGTAGTCGGCGCGGCCGGCGCGGGCGTCGTCGGCCGGGTTCGACAGAAAGAGCGGCTCGATCATCACCGCTATGCCGGTGGGCTCGCGCAGCACGGCGAAGTTGCGTCCCAGGCTGCCGATGAACCCGGCGCTGGAGAGCCGCCCGATCTCGGCGCCGATGTAGTCGGACAGGCGCGCCCCGTGCTCGGAGTAGTAGTGGCTGCGCTGAAAGAAGTAGCCGGCGGCGCCGGCCGCCGCGGGGCTGTCGTGGCCGTTGAAGTGCAGCGACACGAGGTAATCGGCGGCCGCCGCCTCGGCCGCGTCGGTGCGCACGTAGAGCGGCACCGTCTGGTCTGACTCGCGGGTCAGAACGACCCGGCTGCCCTCGGCGCGCAGCATCTCGGCGAGGCGCAGGCCGACGGCGAGCGTGAGGTCCTTCTCTCTGCGTCCCGAGAGCGAGATAACGCCGGCGTCCTGGCCGCCGTGGCCGGGGTCGATGACGATGGCCGTGCCGGTCAGGCTCGTCTCGGGCACGAAGCCTTCGTCGCGGTCGGGGATCTTCTTGCCCTCGCGGCCCGATTCGGCCTTGCGCAGGGCGTCGAGCTTGCGCAGCGTGTCGTCGCCGACCATGCCGTCGGGCGGCAGGCCGGCGTTGCGCTGAAAGTCGATCAGCGCGCGCTCCACCGCGGTGTCGAAGATGCCGCGCTCGGGGCCGGCGTTGAAGCCGAGGAGGTCGAGCTTCACCTGCAGCGCCAGCACGTCGTCGCCGCGAAAGTTGGGAACGCGCAGGTAGAGCAGGCGGTCGCCGAGCGTGTAGCCGGCCTCGACTAGCTCGTGCCAGGTGTTGGGCCCCAGGATGCCGTCGGCAAGCAGTCCGCGCTGCTGCTGGAACGCCCTGAGGGCGAGCTGGCTGGCCGGGCCCAGGAAGCCGTCGAGCCCTTCGTTGCCGAGCTCGAAGCCGAGTCCGTGCAGCCGTTGCTGCACATCGGAGACTTCTTTGCCGCGATCGCCGAGAGTGAGTGTTCGCATGAGGGTCGTCGCTTTCGTTCACGCGGCGGTTTCGCCCGCCGCCTCCTAGATCCCCGTGGCGTGCCGCAGGCCGGTGGCGATGACGATGAGCAGCGCCGACGCCACGATCAGGCGGTACGCGACGAAGATGGCGAAGGTGTGCGTGCGCAGGTAGGCCAGCACGAACCAGATGGCCGCCAGACCGCTGACGGCGGCCGCGACCAAGCCCACCATGAACGGCGCCGCCATGTGGGGCGGCATGCCGTCCTTGACCAGCTGCGCCACCTTGAGCGTGGCGGCGCCGCCGACCACCGGAACCGACAGCAGGAACGAATAGCGCGCCGTCGATTCGCGGTCGAGGCCCATGAACAGGCCGGTGACCATCGTGATCCCGGAACGCGACACGCCCGGCGACAGGGCCACGGCCTGGGCGACGCCTATGCCCAGCGCTCCCGGCCAGCGCAGGTCGGCCATCTTCTTGTTCTGCTTGGCGGTGATGTCGGCCCACAGCATGACGAGCGCGAAGGCGATCATCATGATGCAGATCAGATAGGGCTTGCCGAGCTGGTCCTCGACGAAGCTCTCGAAGGCGACGCCGACCAGTCCGGCGGGGATGGTGCTGATGAGCAGCAGCCAGGCGAGACGCTCGTCGGCGGTCTCGATGCGGCGGCTGCGCAGGCTGTGCACCCAGGCCCGCAGGATGACCACGATGTCGCGCCAGAAGTAGACGAGGGCGGCGATGAACGTGCCGAGGTGCAGGGCGACGTCGAAGGTCTTGTTGAGATCGGGGTGGAGCTGGAAGAAGTTCCAGCCGAACAGCCACGGCACGAGGATCAGGTGGCCCGAGCTGGAGATGGGCAGAAACTCCGTGACGCCCTGGACGATGCCCAGGATCAGGGCCTGAAGGACGGTCATGGGCGTCGCGCCGGCGAAGGCCGGCGGGCCGGGTCGATCGTGGCGTGCACACTCGCTCCTTCGGTCTCACACCGGTGCGCGTCTCGCACCGGTCTGACGTCTCGCACCGGCTCGTGCTGCGCGGCGCTTCGCCTCTCACACCGGTTCGCGTCGCGGACTGGTCTTGCGTCTCGGCAGTCTAGCGCACCGGGTCGACCCGCCGGTAGTGATGAACGGAGGCGACCGTCGATGCTCGCCGATTCTCACTGTCGCCACCGTTGTTACCCGTCCCGGGTTCCGATACGATGGGCGCCACGAACGAAGGGGCTCACGTGGATCAGCAGCACAGGCTCACCGCGGTCCTCGCCGACGGGACCCGCTTTCGCATCTACCGGTCGATCGTCGAGCAGCCCGGCGCCGAGGTCACCGTGACCGACGTGGCCGCGCGTTTCGAGCTGCACCCCAACGTGGCCCGCATGCATCTCACCAAGCTCGAGCAGGCCGGCCTGCTGGCCACGTCGCTGCGCAAGGGCGGGTCGGGCGGGCGGCCCGCGCGCCTCTACCGGTTGAGCGGCAAGGTCTCGTCGCTCATCATGCCGCCGCGGCGCTACGACCTGCTGTCCGACCTCGCCCTCAAGGCGCTCTCCGAGACCGGCGACCTCGACAGGGTGGCCGCGGTGTGCCGCGAGTCGGGCACGGAGGCGGGCCGGGTGTACGTTTCCGGGCATCCCGAGTACCGCCGCATGGGGCGCGACGAGCTGGTCGAAGCCATCCGTGAAGTCGGCGACGAGATCGGCATGCTGCCCGAGGTGAGGTGGGAGCGGTCGACCCTGTCGCTCGACGTGCGCAACTGCGTCTTCAAGGAGCTCTCGTCGGCTCAGCCCGAGCTGGTCTGCGTCATGCACCGCGCCTTCCTCGAGGGTTTCATCGAGCAGCTCGCCGGCGCCGACAGCGACGCCGCCATCAAGGCCTCCTCCGCGATCAGCCAGGGAGACGACCGCTGTCGCCTGCGGATCCGGTTCGGCTGACTCACCCCGCCAGCCGCCTCTCGCGTTGCTTGCCTGCGTGATACAGTACCTGCGCTTGCCCGGCCTTCGAGAGTGAGGAATCAGGATCTGATGCAGCTCGACGACCTCACCGCGGACCTGCTCGACGCCACCATCCGGCGCGCCCTGCGCCACGGCGGCGACTTCGCCGAAGTGTTCGTCGAAGACCGCCGTTCGCTGGGGCTCTCGCTCGAAGACCGGCGTGTCGAGCGCGCCGCCGGCGGTCGCGAGTCGGGCTTCGGGGTGCGGCTCACGAGCGGCGACCGCACCTACTACTCGTACTCCGACGACCTCTCCGAAGCCGACCTGCAGGGCGCCGCCGACGCCGTCTCCGCGGCGCTGCGCGGCGGCGCCGGCGACACGCGGGTGACCAACCTCGGCGCCGTGCGCGAGGCGGGCGGCACGGCGAGCATCGCCGTGCCGCCCGCCTCGGTGGCCACCGACGTGAAGGCGGGGCTGTTGCGGGCCGCCGACGAGGCGGCCCGGTCGGCCGACCCCGCCGTCAGCCAGGTCATCGCCGGCTACCTCGAAAGCCGTCAGCGGCTGCTCGTCGCCAACTCCCTGGGCGCTCTCGTCGCCGACGACCGCACGCGCCTGCGTTTTACGGTGAACGTCGTCGCGCGCCGCGACGGCGTCATCCAGACCGGCTACGAGAGCCTCGGCAAGAGTCTGGGCTTCGAGATCTTGGACGAGGGGGTCGCGCAGACCCTCGCCCGCGCCGCGGCCGGCAAGGCCGTCACCATGCTCGACGCCCGCCCGGCGCCGACCGGCCCGATGGCCGTCGTCATGGGCAACGGCTTCGGCGGCACGCTCTTTCACGAAGCCTGCGGCCACGGCCTCGAAGCCGACGGCATCGCCAAGGGTTCCAGCATCTACGAGGGCAAGATGGGCGACCTCGTGGCGTCGGCCATCGTCAGCGCTTACGACGACGGCGCCATCGCCGGCGAGTGGGGCTCGGCGTCGGTCGACGACGAAGGCGCGCCCACGCAGAGGACCGTCGTGATCGAAGAGGGTCGCTTGCGCGGGTTTCTCTACGACGGCCTGCGGGCCCGCGAGAAAGGCGTAGCCCAAACGGGCAACGGCCGCCGGCAGTCGTTTCGCCACGTACCCATCCCGCGCATGACGACCACCTGCATCGCGCCCGGCGAGGCCTCGGCCGACGACATCGTGGCCGCCACCGATCATGGCTTCTACGCCAAGAGCCTGGCCGGCGGGGCGGTCGAGCCGGCGAGCGGCAACTTCGTCTTTGGGGTGGCCGAGGGCTACCTCATAGAGCACGGCCGCATCACCGCACCGCTGCGCGGCGCCACCCTGGTGGGCAACGGCATCGACATCCTCTCGGGCATCGACATGATCGCCTCCGACTTCGAGGTGAAGTCGGGCATCTGCGGCAAGGACGGCCAGAGCGTGCCGGTGGGCACCGGCCAGGCCACGCTGCGTATCGCCGCCATGACCGTGGGCGGCACGGGCTGATGATCGACACGGTCGACAGGCTGCTCGAGCTCGCGCTGGCGTGCGGGGCCAAGGCCGCCGAGGTCTACGCCGAGCAGAGCGTGACGCGTCGCGTCAAGGTCTTTCGCGGGGCGGTCGAGGAGCTCACCTCGGCGCGTCGCAAGGGCGTCGGGCTGCGCGTCTTTCAGGACGGCTCGGTGGGCTACGCCTACGCCTCCGATGTCTCGGACGAGTCGCTCGCCGAGGTCGTCGACACCGCTCTCGCCAACGCCCGGGTCGCCGACCGCGACTCCGACTCGGTGCTGCCCGCGCCGCGCGACGAGCCGGCCCAGGTCGACGTGTTCGACCCTGGGCTCGAGCAGGCCACGGACGAGCAGCGCATCGACCTGGCGCTGGCCGTCGAGCGCGCGGCGCTGGAGGCTGATCCCCGCGTCAAGTCGGTCGACGAATCGGTCTACGCCGACGGCGACGCCCAGGTGTTCCTGGCCAACTCCGGCGGGGTGCGCGGCCACTTCCGCGAAGGACACTGCTACGCCTACGCCTACGTGCTGGGCGAGCAGGACGGCCAGGTCGAAACCGGCCTGTCGTTCACCGTGGGGCGCAAGCCGGCCGACCTCGATCCGCGGCGCTGCGGCGTCGAGGCCGCGACGCGGGCGGTCGAGCTGCTCGGCGCGACCAAGCTCAAGACCACCAAGACGACCGTCGTGCTCGACCCCTTCGTGGCGGCCTCGTTCTTCGGTGTGCTGTCCTCGGCGCTCACCGCCGAGGCCGTGCAGAAGGGCCGCTCGCTGTTTGCCGGGCGCGTCGGCGAGCAGGTCGCCGGACGGGGCGTCACGCTGACCGACGACGGCCTTCACCCCGACGGCCTGGCGAGCGCGCCGTTCGACGGCGAAGGCGTGCCCTGCCGGCGCACGCCGCTGATCTCGGGCGGCGTCCTGCAGGGCTTTCTGCACAACGTCAAGACGGGGCAC
Organism: uncultured Actinomycetes bacterium; assembly: GCA_963751565.1. GTDB lineage: Bacteria > Actinomycetota > Thermoleophilia > UBA2241 > UBA2241 > Bog-752. Next base: position 14,932 of record CAVVVA010000016.1, read on the forward strand.
CGCGACGGGCACGACTCGACCGGCAACGGCATGCGCGGCTCGTATCAGACGATCCCCGGCGTCGGTCCGACCAACCTCGTGCTGTCGGGCCCGCAGATTCGTTTCGACGAGCTCATCGGCGCGATCGAGCACGGCGTGCTGGTCACCAACGCCATCGGCATCCACTCGGGGGCCAATCCGGTCTCCGGCGAGTTCTCGGTCGGCATCAGCGGGCTGCTCATCGAAGCCGGCCGCGTCGGCGCGCCGGTGCGCGAGGTCACCATGGCCGGCGACATCGTCTCCATGCTGCGCAGCATCGTGGCCCTGGGCGACGACGCCCGCTGGGTGCCCAGCGGCAGCATCTTCACGCCGTCGGTGGTCATCGAGGGAGTGTCGATCGGCGGCGCCTGACGGCGCCGCCCGCAAGACAGGCGCCGCCGGCACGCAGGCCCAGGCGCATCAGGCAAAAGGGAGAAACGACGTGAGCGATCTCGGCGACCGGCTGCTGGCGGCCAGCTACCTCGAGGGCGACTTCGTGCTGCGCTCGGGAGTCCACAGCTCGTTCTACCTCGACAAGTACCTGTTCGAGACCCGCCCCGACCTGCTGGGAGACATCGCCGCCGGCCTGGCCGCCAAGCTCGAGGTCTACGAGCCGTTCGAGCTCCTCGCGGGCCCCGAGCTGGGCGCCGTCGCGCTGGTGGCGGCGCTGTCGCTCTCCACCGGCAAGCCCTTTGTCATCGTGCGCAAGGGCGAGAAGGACTACGGCACCAGGCGCCTGCTCGAAGGTCGCGCCGAGGCCGGGCAGCGGGTCGTCGTGGTCGAGGACATCGTCACTTCCGGGGGCGCGGCGCTGCAGGCGGTGGGCGTGCTGCGCCGGGCGGCGCTCGAGGTGTGCGCCGTGCTTTGCGTGGTCGACCGCGAGCAGGGCGGCCGCGAGGCCTTCGCCGCCCAGGGGGTCGCGCTCGATCCGCTGTTCACCGCGAGCGGGCTGGGCATCAAGGTCTGAACGGCCTCTGAGCGGCCTCGAATGCCGGGCGCCCCGGCCGGCCCGACGACCTCCGCCGTGAACCGACGGCGGGGCGCAAGGCTCGGGGCAGCGCCCGGTCAGCCGACCCTGAACGAGTCGATGGCGCTCGTAAACAGCGGACGGTAGGTGTCCCACTCGTCGGCGGTTGCGGCGGCCGCGAGCGCGTAGATGTGCCCGCCGGCGGCCAGCAGGTAGAGCCAGCCGACCTGCCGCATCGCCCGAGATCGAAACGCCGAACGGCACGACTACGCCGGACAACCCGTTCAACGATACCTCCGACACCGTCCCCGCCTGGGCGTCGCCGCCCATCTTGGCCACCATCGCGGCGCCCATCGTGCGCAGCGAGGCGGCGAGCTGCGCCGCCTGCTCACTCGTCGGGTTCGTGCCCGTGTCGACCACCGAGATCGTCAGCGCGTCGAGATGCCGGTCGCCGACCATCGCCCCTTTCGCCGCGACGAAGGAGACCTCGAAAGCGGCGCCGCTCGCGGCGGTCGCCGTGCGCCACTGGGTCAGACGCCGGTCGACGTCGAGCGAGAACCGAAAGTCGGCGTTGGCGTAGTGCTCGACGCCGCTCGCCGCGCCTCCACAGCCGGCCGCGGCGGCGGTCGCCAGCGCGGCCAGTGCGGCCAGCGCGACCAGTGCGACCAGCGCCGGCACGACCGCGCCGGCCGGGACGGTGAGCCCGGCGAGACGGCGCGCTCCGGCCGGCCGGCGGCGTCGCACGGTCGTCCCCCCTTTCAGCTCACGACGCGCAGCGTCTTGAGCGTGAGATCCTCGGGGCCGTGGACGTGCATCGCCCGGGCCGAAGCCTCGCCCAGGTAGGCGGCGATCTCGTCGGAGATCTCCTCGCCGGGCGCCACGATGGGGATGCCGGGCGGATAGGGGGCCACGATCTCGGCGCTCACCCGGCCGGCGGTGTGCTCCACGGGGATCGCCTCCGACCGGGCAAAGAAGGCGTCGCGGGGGCTCATGACCTGGCGGGTGAAGCGTGGCCAGCTCGAAAGAAGCGTCGTGTCGGCGATGCCGGCGGCGCCGTGCCGGCGGGCCGCCAGGTCGGTCATGGCGGCCACGAAGCGGGCGACGTCGGCGCGCGAGTCGCCGTAGGTGACGTTGAGCAGCACGTTCAGCGGATCGGCCGCTTCGACGGCGATGCCGTAGTCGTCGCGCAGCGCCGTCTCGAGTCCGTAGCCGCTCAGACCGAGGTCGCAGGCCGACACCGTGACGCGGGTGCGGTCGAGATCGGCGACGCCGGGCTCGGCCAGGACTTCGTCGCCGAGGACGCGCACGCCCTCGAGGGGCGTCAGCCGCGCGCGGAGCCAGTCGGCGTTGTCGACGGCCCGCGACCAGAGCTCCTCGCCCTGGGTGGCCATCTGCGCCCGGGCGGCGTCGATGGAGGCGTAGATGAGCGCCTGGGGGCTCGTGCTCTGGGTCATCTTGACGATGCTCTCGAGGCGCCGCAGGCTCGAGCCGCTGCCCGCGGGCCACGAGCACCGACGACTGGGTGAGGCCGCTGATCAGCTTGTGCGTGCTGGCGACCATGGCGTCGGCGCCGGCCGACATGGCGTCGAGCGGCAGGCGGCTGCAGAAGCGCAGATGCGGCCCCCACGCCTGGTCGACCACGAGCGGCAGGCCGGCGCGGTGCACCGCGTCGGCGATGGCGTCGAGCGCGGCGCACACGCCGTTGCTGCTGGGCGAGACCGCGAACACGGCCTTGGCGTCGGGGTGAGCCTCGACTGCGGCGGCGACCCGCTCGGGAAGCACGTTCAGGGGGATGCCCCAGAGCGGATCGATCGCCGGCTCGACGTAGTGCGGCACGGCGCCCGAGAAGATCAGCGCGGCCTGCACCGACTTGTGGGCGTTGCGCGGCAGGATGACGCCGTCGCCCGGCCCCGCCAGGGCGAGCAGCAGGGAGTGGATGCCGCTGGTCGAGCCGTTCACCAAAAAGAAGCAGCGCTCGCCGCCCCAGGCCTCGGCGGCCAGGTCCTCGGCGGCGCGCACCAGCGCCGTCGATTCGCGCGTGTCCTCGACTCCGCCGGCGTTGGCCAGGTCGACGGCCAGCAGGGCGGAGCCGAAGACCTCGTGCATGATCGGCGGCGCACCCTTGCCGAGCTTGTGACCGGGCGTGTGGAAGGGCAGCATGCCCCTCGTGCGATAGCCGAGCAGGGCATCGATGTAAGGGGTGGCCGTCTGGGCGGGTGTCTGCTGCGGTTTTCTCATGCCGGGTACCTGAGCCACCCAGTCTATCACCGGCCTGTGAGAGCATCGGCGGTGGTAGACTCGCAAGGCGTTGACCAAAGACGACCACGGGGCGGTGAACATAAGTCTCGACCACACGGTGAGAGTGCGCTTCGCGCCGAGCCCCACGGGCACGCTGCACATCGGCTCGGCGCGCACCGCCCTCTACAACTTTCTGTTCGCGCGCCACGCCCGGGGCCGCTTCGTCGTGCGCGTCGAAGACACCGATGCGGCGCGTTCCGAGGAGCGGTTCGAGCAGGCGATCCTCGACGATCTCGCCTGGCTGGGACTCGCCTGGGACGAAGGACCCGACCGCGGCGGGCCGTACGGCCCGTACCGCCAGGCCGAGCGCGTCGAGACCTACCGAAGCGCCGCCGACGCCCTGGCCGCCGCGGGCCGGGCCTACCCGTGCTTCTGCAGCGAGGAGCGCCTCGAGGAGCTGCGCGCCGCGGCGCTCGCGTCCGGCCGGCCGCCGCGCTACGACGGCCGCTGCCGGGGGCTCGACGCCACCGAGGTCGAGCGGCGCCTCGCGGGCGGCGAGCCGGCGGCGCTGCGCTTCGCGGTGCCCGAGGGCGATGTGCACTTCGACGACGCCATCCGCGGCCCGATCACGATCGGCAGCGAGGCGATCGGCGACTTCATCATCCTGCGTTCCGACCGCACGCCCAGCTACAACTTCGCCGCCGTGGTCGACGACGCCGCCATGGGCATCACGCACGTCATCCGCGGCGACGATCACCTCACCAACACCGCCCGCCAGGAGCTGCTGCGCCGCGCACTGCATCCCGGCGTGCCGGCGCCCGTCTACGCTCACCACGCCATGATCCTGGCGCCCGGCGGCGGCAAGCTCTCCAAGCGCCACGGGGCGACGTCGGTGGGGGACTACCGCGAGCTCGGCTACCTGCCCCAGGCGATCGTCAATTACCTGGCGCTGCTGTCGTGGTCGCACGGCGACGAGGAGGTGCTCGGCGTCGCACGGCTCATCGCCGACTTCGAGCTCGGCGCCCTGTCGTCCAGCCCGGCGATCTTCGACATCCACAAGCTCGACTGGCTGAACCACCAGTGGATCATGACGCTGAGCGACGCCGAGCACGAGCGCCTCGTCGGCGAGCGCCTGGCGGCCGGCGCCCCGGCGCCGGCCGTCTCCGCGCTCGCCGCCGCCTGCAAGCCGTCGCTCGAGCGCTACGGCGAGGTGCCGCAGCTCTTCGCCGCGGTGCTCGACCGGCCCACCGTCGCAGGCGAGACCCGGCAGGCGGTCATCGCCGCCCGCGAGCGCCTCGGTCTCTTTGCCGCCCTGCGCCGCGCGGCGCCGCAGCCTTACCTGTCGCCCGACGAGGCCCGCGACCTGCTGGCCGACTATCGCCGCCGGGGCAAGGAACGGCTGGCCTTGAGCCCCCGCGAGCTGCTCATGCCGCTGCGCCAGGCGCTCACCGGCCGTGACCACGGTCCCGAGCTGCACTTCGTGCTCGCCGCACTCGAAGCCGGCGAGACTCTCGAACGCCTCGCCGCGGCCACCGGCGACGCTTCGCTTGCCGCCGCCGGCATGGCCGCCGCCGGCACGGCCGCCGCCGCGCCGACGGGCGACACCCCGCCCGGCGACACCCCGCCCGGCGCCACCCCGCCCGGCGCCGCCTCGCCCGCCGCCACGACCGAAGGAGACCGACGGTGATCAGGCTCTTCAACTCACTGACGCAGCGCAAAGAGGAGCTGGTCCCGCGCGACGACGGCAAGGTGGGCATCTACGCCTGCGGTCCCACGGTGTACAACCTCGTGCACGTCGGCAACGCCCGTCCGTACGTCGTCTTTGCCGTGCTGCGCGCCTGGCTGACCTCGCGCGGCTACGAGGTCACGCTGGTCGAGAACATCACCGACGTGAACGACAAGATCAACGCCAGGGCCGACGCCGAGGGCCGTTCGCCGGTCGCGGTGGCCGCCGAGTTCACCCAGGCGTATCTCGACGACACCGACCGGCTCGGCGTGCCGCGGCCCGACCTGGAGCCCCTGGCCAGCGAGACCATCCCCGAGATCATCGACCTCGTGTGCCAGCTCATCGCCGCCGGTCACGCCTACGAGGCGCGGGGCAGCGTGTACTTTCGCGTGCGCAGCTTTCCCGAGTACGGCAAACTGTCCCGGCAGCGCATCGACGAGCTCGCCGAAGCGACCCGTGTCGAGGCCGAGCCGGGCAAGGAGGATCCGCTCGACTTCGCGGTGTGGAAGGCGGCCAAGCCCGGCGAGGGCGAGCACCTCTGGGAGAGCCCGTGGGGCAGGGGCCGCCCGGGCTGGCATATCGAGTGCTCGGCCATGGGCCTGCGCTACCTGGGCCCCGGCTTCGACATCCACGGCGGCGGCCGCGACCTGATCTTCCCTCACCACGAGAACGAGATCGCCCAGGCCGAGGCGGCCGGCATGCCCTTCGCGCGCATCTGGATGCACAACGGCATGATCCGCGCCGAGGGCGAGAAGATGGCCAAGTCGGTCGGCAACATCTTCCTGCTGCGCGAGGTGCTCGAGCGCTACGCGGCGCCGGTCCTGCTCACCTACTTTCTGACGACCCACTACCGCAGCCCGCTGGAGTTCTCGCTCGAGAAGCTCGACGAGGCCAAGGCGGCCTACGAGCGGCTGGTCGAGGCGGTGCGCACGGCGAGCTTCCGGGCCGACAACCCGGGGCGCGGCGACACGCACGACCCCGCCGAGCTGCGGGCCGCGCTCGACCATGCCCGGACGGCCTTCGCCGAGCACATGGACGACGACCTGAACACCGCCGCCGCGCTCGGCGAGCTCTTCGGCCTGGGCCGCGAGCTCTTCCGGTACGTCGGCGCGACCGACGCAGCCGGTCACGCCGCCGACACGGCCACGCTCGAAGACGTCGAAGACCTGCTGGTCGAGTACCTCGACGTCCTGTGCATCGCGCTGCCCGACGACGGGCCGTCGCCGCCGCGCCCCGGCGTTGGTGGCGATCGGCGGGCCGGTGCGCCCCACGCGGTCGCGGTCGACGGCGAGGTCTGCGTGACCGACGATGTGCCGCTGCCGTCGGCCGCACGCCTCGCGGCGGAAGGTCGCTGGACCGACCTGGCCGAGCTCGTCGACGAGCGCCTCTCCTGTGGCGACGCCACGTACGCCTGCCTGCTGCGCGACCACCTGCGGGCCGCCAAGGACTGGGCCGGCGCCGACGGCCTGCGTGACCGCCTCGTGGTCGCCGGGTTCGAGGTGCGCGACACGCCGGCCGGCACGCAGGTCGTGCGCAAAGCCTGATGAGCGGCGCGGCGGCTCGCACCGACGCGATGGCTTGCGCGGGCGCAACTGCCGGCGCGGGCGCAACGGCCGGCGGGTGCGCGGCGGCCGGCGCGCGCGCGGCGATTCGCGTGCCGGCGCCGAGATGCCCGCAAGCGACGGGACCGGCGGCCGCAGGCCGCCGGTCCCTCACCTGACCGTGGACTGGATCTACGGTCGGCAAGTCGTGCGCCTGGCCTTCGCGGGCGGCGCGAAGCGCCGCCCGCGAAGGCTCCTGGCGACCCCCGAAGGCGCCGCGTGGCTCGCCGGCCACGGCGTCGAGACCGGAGCGCGCGGCGTCGACGCTGGAGCGCGCGGCGTCGATCTGGAGCGCCGGCGCACGGGCGCGCGGACCGTCGACGCCGGCGTCCGGGACCGCGGCCTCGAGGTCGAGAGGGCCGAGCCGCGCGAGCTCCAGCAGCTCACCGGCAGTCGTGAGCACCAGGGGGTCGCCTGCCTCGTGGGCGACTACCCGTACGTCGCGCCGGCCGCACTGCTTGCCTGCGACCTGCTCGTCGTGCTCGACGAGGTCAGCGACCCGCGCAACCTGGGCGCCATCGCGCGCAGCGCCCTGGCCGCCGGCGCCGGCGGTCTGGCGCTGCCCCGGCACCGCTCGGCCGCGGTCACGCCGGCCGCGGTCAAGGCGTCGGCGGGAGCCACCGAACACCTGGACATCGCTCACGTGACGAATGTGGCGGGCTTTCTCGAGGAGTGCCGGCGCGCCGGACACTGGGTGTACGGGGCGGCCGGCGACGCCGGCCGCCCCTACGGCGCCCTCGACCTCACCGGCAAGGTGGCGCTCGTGTTCGGCGCGGAGGGCCGCGGGCTGCGCCCGCTGGTGCGCCGCGCCTGCGACGAGCTGGCGGCGATCCCCATGCGGGGTCCGGTCGGCAGTCTCAACGTGAGCGTGGCGGCGGCGCTGTTCCTGTACGAGGCGCGCCGCCAGCGCGAGCCGCCGGCCGCCACGCGCCCGCCCGGCCGTGAGCCCGGCCTCCCTGGGGGAGCCTAGCCGGATGGCTGCGAGCGAACACGACTCGTACATCGTCGACGGCTACAACGTCCTGCATGCGCTGTTTCCCGGCATGCGCCGCGAGCAGCTCGAAGACCGCCGCCGCTGGCTGGCCGAACAGCTCGCCGGCTTCGCCGCGCTGCGCGGCGCCCAGGTCACGCTCGTCTTCGACGCCCACTCCCAGCCCAGGTCGACCAGCGAGCGGCTCGCCGGCACGCGGGTCGAGGTGTGCTTCGCCGGCGGCTCGCAGTCGGCCGACGAGCTGATCGCGCGGCGCATCGCCGGCGAGCCGGCCGACGCCGCCATCGTCGTCGTCTCGGCCGACTACGAGGTCCAGCGTACGGCGACCCGGGCCGGCGTGCGTCGCATGACGCCCCGCGAGCTCGGCGCCGAGATCGGCGTCATCCGCAAAGAGCTTGCAAACGACGAAAAGACCAGTAGAATACCGACAACGCTTGAGGATAAACTTGACCTTGAGACTTGGCGCAAGCTGGAACGTCTGAGGCGGGAGGGCAGCTAGCCGCACCACTCAGGCTCAGCTCGGGGGGTCAGACGGCATGACGCAGCGGCGACAGGCCGACAGCAGCCGAACGGCTGGTCGCCTTTCTAACCCTCAGGTCCACTCAGAGAGTTCCGACCTCGCGCTCGTCAACTCCTATCGCCGCGGCAGCCAGGGAGCCCTGAACGCCCTGATCCTGCGCTACCACCAGTTCGTGCGGCTCAAGGCCAGCTCGTACTTTCTCGCGGGGGGCGACTCCGAAGATCTGATCCAGGAAGGCATGGTCGGCCTCTACAAGGCGGTGCGCGACTACCGCGACGACCGCCAGGCGTCGTTTCGCAGCTTCGCCGAACTGTGCATCACGCGCCAGATCATCACGGCCATCAAGACCGCAACGCGCCAGAAGCACGTGCCGCTCAACGGCTACCTGTCGTTCAGCCATACGCCGGGCGACGCCGGCGACGACAGCGAGTGCAGCCTGGCCGACATCCTGCCGGGCTCTTCGGTCAACGACCCGGTCAACCAGGTGATCTCCTCCGAAGAGGTAGAGAGCCTCAAGCACTGCCTCACGCGCCTGCTCTCCAACCTCGAGAGTCGCGTGCTGCGCCTGTATCTGCAGGGCTTGTCCTACGAGAAGATCGCTCGCCAGCTCGACTGCGACTGCAAGACCGTCGACAACGCGCTCCAGCGCATCAAGCGCAAGGTCGACCTGCATCTCGAGAGCCGCAAGGTCCTGCTGTAGCGCGGGGGGAGCGTCGGCGGAGCGCAACCTTGCCGTGCGCGGCGGCGGAGCGAACGCCCGCCCGCGCCGCCCTTCGTCCTAGAACGTCATCAGGCTGACGTCGTGCCCCTGGGCCTGCACGAGCAGCTTGAAGTCGTGCGGGTTGCTGGCCACCTGAGCCGCGTCGTGCAGGGTGATCAGGCCCTGCTCGTAGAGCTTCAGGAGCGCCTGGTCGAAGCTCATCATGCCGTAGAACTCGCCCTCGCGGATGGCCTGGCCGATCAGCGTGGTCTGTTCGGGCTCGAGCACGAAGTCGCGGATGCGGCTGGTCATCACCATGACCTCGATGGCCGGCACCCGGCCCTGGCCGTCGGCGCGCGGCAGCAGGCGCTGCGAGATGATCCCCCGCAGCGTGCCGGCCAGCATGATGCGCACCTGCTTCTGCTGGTGAAGCGGGAAGAAGTCGATGATGCGGTTGATCGTCTCGGTGGCGTCGATCGTGTGCAGCGTGCTCATCACGAAGTGACCGGTCTGCGCGGCGGTGAGCGCCGCTGAGACGGTCTCTACGTCGCGCATCTCGCCGATCAGGATGTCGTCGGGGTCCTGCCGCAGCACGTACTTGAGAGCCGACGAGTACGACTCCGTGTCGAGACCGATCTCGCGCTGGTTGATGATCGCCTTGCGGTCCTTGTGCAGAACCTCGATGGGGTCCTCGATCGTCACGATGTGGCGGCGCATGGTGTGGTTGATGTGGTCGATCATGGCCGCGAGCGTGGTCGTCTTGCCCGATCCCGTGGTGCCGGTGACGAGCAACAGGCCGCGGGGCTCGAGCGCGAGGCGCTTGATGACCTCGGGCAGATGCAGCTCCTCGAACGAGGGAATCTGGGTCGCCACCTGCCGCATGGCGACCGATATGCTGCCGCGCTGGCGGTAGATGTTCACCCGGAACCGGCCGATGGTCGGCGCCGAGTAGGCGAAGTCGATCTCGTTGTGCTCACTGAAGCGGCGGATCTGCTTGTCGGTCATGATCGACGCGGCGGCGTCCTTGGTGTCCTCGGGAGTGAGCACTGGTTCGTCGAGCAGGTGGAGGTCGCCGTCGACGCGCACGACCGGGGGGCTGCCGGCCTTGATGTGAAGGTCGGAGGCAGTGCGCGAGACCATCTCGTGGAGCAGCTCGTCAACCGTCTTCACGTCAAGTCATCTCCATCTGCGGACACCGGGTTCCTCTTCATAATCGGCGCGCGGCCGCAGATGTTTACCTTTGTGGAGAAAAACGAGGCTGTGGCGAGGGCGGGGAAGGGCCTGCCGAGCGCGCCGCCGCGCGGCGGCCAAAGGTCAGGGGCGGAAGGCTAGGGGCGGAAGGCTAGGGCCGGCCGAACCCCGCCGCGCCGGCGACGGAGCCGTAGCTCACATAGGCGCCGGTGTACGGCGCGTTGACCATGCTGCCGCCGCCGACGTAGAGCCCCACGTGATAGGCCGGTGTGCCGAAGAACACGAGGTCGCCGGGCTGCTCCTGGCCGCTGGGCACCGGCGTGGTGCACGACTGCTGGGCGGCGGCGTTGTGCGGCAGGCTCACGCCGAAGTTGGAGTAGACGTACATGGTAAAGCCGGAGCAGTCGAATCCGGAAGGCGAGGCGCCGCCCCACACGTAGGGCGACTTGCCGACGAAGCTCTCGGCAAACGCCACCACGCTGCTGTGGTCGGGCGTGATGGTGCCGACCGGCAGTACGGCGCCCGCCCTCTGGGCGGTCTGCTGGGCCGCCTGGGCCTGCTGGGCGACGAGCTGGGCGATCTGGGCCTTGACGCCGCGCAGCATCGACCGCCGCGTGGCGAGCGCCTGTTCGACTCCGGCTTTTTCGGTGGCGCGCTGGGCCACGAGCTGCTCGGCGGCGGTGCGGTCGGTGACGAGGGTCTTCTGGGTGGCCACGATCGTCGTCTGGTAGCCGCCGATCGAGTCGACCATCGTGGAGTCGCTCGTGCCCACCCGGTCGAGCAGGTCGAGCTGATCGACCATCGACGAGAAGCTCTTGGTGGCGAGCATCACGTCGAGCAGCTCGACGGGCCGCTGCTTGTACATGGCCACGACGCGCTGCTGGAGCATGGTCTTGGCCATCTGCAGGTTGTAGCGCGTGACGGCCAGCGTGCGCTGGTTCTGGGCGATCTGGGCCTTGACGGCGGCGAGCTTGCCGGTCGCCGCGTCGTAGCGCTCGACGACTTTCTCCATTCTCACGTTGAGCGTGGCGAGCTCACCCATGATCTGGTGCGCGCGGGCGCGCTTCTGGGAGAGGGTGTCGGCGGAGGCGAAGGACGGAAGAGCGAGGGGAAGAGCGAGGAGGGCGACGAGGGCGGCAAGGACGAGTCTGCGGTTTGGCTTCATGCATCGCCTCCTAGCGGGGCACGACGACTCGGTCTTCGCACCCACGAGGTGAGCGCCGTTGCCGCCCGATGCGACAATCCAAAAACGACTCCGATGGCTCCTTCGGGTCCGGGGTACCGTACCATCGCCCCCCCGGCTTTACAAGCGACCGGCCACCCCAACGGCGCCTCTTGTTGGCGATCGGCGCACTCTTGGCATAGAGTGCGCGATCAGGGGGGTGACGGTGTGATCAGCGCGTCGGACATCGATGATCCCGGGCGGCGACCGCTGCGGCGTACTCGATGAGTACGGTGGTCTTCGTCGCGCCCGGCGTCGACGAGACGCTGCCGGATCTGCTGCACGGCGCCGAGCTCAAGCGGGAGCGGCGAGCAGCCCTCCTGCCCGCCTACCCCGGACCCGAGCGGCGCCTGCGGCCGGCGCCGCGCCTCGAGCCGCGGGGAGCGGGTCTCGCGGTCGTGCACACCTGCCCCGACTGTGGCCGGGTCTCGATCACGCCGTACGTCGCGGGGGCCGGTCTGGCGGTCGCGGCGCCCTGCGCGTGCGCGGCGACGAGCGCGGCGCAGGCGCTGCGATCGCGCGCGCTCACCGTCGCCGGCATGCTCGTCCTGCTGTTTCTGCTCAATCTCGAGGACGTGCTGCTCACGCGTCGCGCGCTGGCCCTTGGGGCGGTCGAGGTCAACGCGGTCATGGGGCTCCTCTTGCGCTTCGGATTCGTGCCGGCGGCGCTCATCAAGATGGCCGTCGTCACGGGCGGCGCGCTCTTTCTGTGGACTCAACGCCAGCGACGCATCGTGCTGCTGGCGAGCGTCGGGCTCGTCATCGTCTACGCGGTGCTCGTGGTCTACGAGCTCGTCGCGCTCGCCGGCTGACGGACCGGCGACGCTGCCGGTTGCCCCGCCCGGGGCGGGTCACCGCGGGTCAGCGCTTGGAGTCGGATGTCTGTGTGAGCTGCTGGGCGCCGGAGCGCTGCAGCTTCTGAAGCGAAGCGATGAAGGCCTGGTTGGCCTTGTTCTTGCGCCACGTCCGCACGATCCACCAGCCCCAGGTCTGGAAGAGCAGCTTGGTAAAGCGGAACGTGAAGAAGTACTTCGCCCACTGGCGCAGCGAGTAGAACTTCATGTAGCCGCGCATCGCTTCGAGCTGCAGTTCATAGGCGGTCATGTTGGCCGGCTCGAACACGACGTGCTGGGCGTCGAAGAGGTACCAGCGCTTCTCGAATATGCGCCCCGCCGCGTCGAGCTCCTCGTAGAGCGGCGTGCCCGGCAGCGGCGTCAGCGCCGCGAGCTGGATGGTGTCGATGTGGTTCTTCATGGCGAATCTGACCGTCTCGCGCACCGACTCCTTGGTGTCGGTGTCGGCGCCCAGCACGAACATGCCGTGTGACTCGATGCCGTGCTCGTGGAGGATGCGGATGGCCTGGACGATGTCGTCGACGCTCTGGTGCTTGTCGAAGGCGTCGAGGGTCTCCTGGCTGACCGACTCCAGGCCGAGGTAGGCGCGAAAGCAGCCGGAGCGGTGCATGAGGTCGAGCAGCTCGGGATCGCGCGCGACGTCGGTCCGCATCTGGGCCGACCAGGGCACGACGATGTCCTCGTCGAGCATGCGCTGGCACAGCTCCTTGAGGCGCTGCTTGTCGGCGGCGAGATTGTCGTCGTAGAAGAAGATCTTGCGAGGCTGGCGCTGCTTGAGCTCGGTGATGATGTTGTCGGCGCTGCGAAAGCGGTACTTGCGGCCGAACATGGCCGTGACCGAGCAGAAGTTGCATTTGAAGGGGCAGCCCCAGCTCGTCATCATCGGCATCGTCTTGATGTTCTCGTAGCCCTGGATGAGCGAGAGGTCCGGGAACGGCAGCTCGTCGAGCACGGTGCACTGACCGCGCGTCTCGTTGTGCACGGCCTCGCCGTCGCGCGTGAACGACAGGCCCTTGATGCCGTCGAACGGTCCCCCCGATTCGAGTGCGGCGACGAGCTCGAGCATGAGCTGCTCGCCGCCCTCGCCGCGGGCCACGAAGTCGGTGTGCTCGAGAGCCTCGTCGGCCATGAAGGTGACGTGCGAGCCGCCCATGATGACGGGGATGCCGCGCTCGCGACACTGGTCGGCGAAGCGGTAGCCTTCGGTCACGGTGGACGTGGTGGTCGAGATGCCCACCAGGTCGGCGGCATTGACGTCGTTCCAGTCGATCGGCGCGATGTTGGAGTTGTAGATCTTGACGTCGTGCCCGGCGGCCTTGAGCGTGGCGCCGATGATCGGCAGTCCGAGCCGCGGCAACTGGATCATGCTGTAGACGTTCATGTCGGGCGGCTCGGGCTCGATCATGCGGATTCTCATACTCACCTCAACTGCCTTGTGGGCTGTCGGCGCACCGGCGCGGAGTTGCGCGGCGGGGAGATGGACATTCGGGACGTTAACCTCGTAACGCTACTGCACAGGCGCCGGCGAAGTCAAAGTTGGGCGCCGGGCGGGCGGGCCGTACGGCCCGCCCGCCCGGCGCGTCATACGCTGCGCCTCGTGCCGACCGTCCAGTAGGTGCCGCCGCAGTCGACGCAGACCCGCGCGTCGGCGGGGCGCTGCTGGCGCCTCAGGGTCGGATCGTGGGCGTCGAGCGGACGGCCGCACTCCTCGCAGACCAGCACGACGGTCTGCTCGCCCGTGCCGCCTGAGTCGACGAGGTGGGCGTGAGGATGGTCGCAGTCCTCGAGCTGGGGCTTGGCGTGGGTGAGGCGCCGGCGGATACGCGCTACCAACCCCTTGTCGCTGGCGCCCGCGTCGTGGTCGTGTGTCGACATCGCCCTGCTCCTCGATCGACATTGACCGGTGACAGGACATTCCCGTGTATTCCCATCGACAAACAGTTGTTATCGCGCCCGTCGGGGCCGGCTCGAAGGCCGTCGAAGACCGGGTGGCGCCGGTGCGCGACCCGGCATCCGCGAGGCGCTCTGTGCCTCGGTGCGCTTTCGGCGTCAGCGCCGGGCGCTCCACGCGTCAGCGCCGGGCGCTCTCGCGCGGGCAGCGGTGCGCGGTCACGCGGCGCGCTGCCGGACGGCGTGCTGCGCGCCGATGATGCAGAGCGGACACGCCGCGGCGACACGTTCGCCCACCACGATCTCGCGCGTCTGCTCGCCGGCCAGCAGCGTGCGCCCGCACACCTCGCACGCGGCGACGCGCCGCCGGCGCGCGGGCTCGCCGCCGGACTCCGGCTCCGGGGCGCCCGGCACGACGTCCGGGGCTCGTCCGGTCTCGTCGTCGGGTTGTGGGGCGCCGTCGGCCTGTCGGTACGGTCGCGACAAGCGGTGCAGGTAGGTCTCGTCCATCTCTTTTCCTCCGGTCGAACGACCTACGTGAGGAACTACCCACGCGCCGCCCAACCAAACGCATCGGGCCGCGTCGGCCCGGGTCGAACATGTCGGGCCGCGTTCGCCCCGGTGGAACACGTCGGGCCGCGCGGCCCCTCGTGGAACGCGTTGGACGGAGCTGGCTCTAGTGGACCAGATGGATGAGGAAGTAGGCGCCGGCCGCCACCAGACCGGCGGCGGGGATCGTCAGGATCCAGGCCCAGACGATGTTGCCGGCCACGCCCCATTTGACGGCCGACAGACCGCCGGTGGCGCCCGCGCCCATGATCGAGGCGGTGATCGTCTGCGTCGTGGAGATCGGGTAGCCGAGGGTGCTCGCCGTCCAGATGACGGCCGCCGAGGTCGTCTCGGCAGCGAATCCGTGGATCGGGTCGAGGTGGATGATCTTCGTGCCGAGCGTGCGAATGATGCGCCAGCCGCCGAAATAGGTGCCCAGCGCGATCGACGAGGCGGCCACCAGGATCACCCAGGTCGGGATCGGGGCGTTCTTCGACAGGTGGCCCGAGGTGATAAGCGCCAGCCAGATCACCCCCATGGTCTTCTGGGCGTCGTTCATGCCGTGCGCGAGAGCGACCGCTCCGGCCGAGACCGGCTGGAGGAGCCGGAACGTGCGGTTGACCGGTCGCGGCGACCATCGGAAGACGAGCAGCAGCAGGAGGCTCATGAGCAGGAACGCGACGAGGAGGCCCATGACCGGCGAAGAGACCATGGGCAGCACGACCTTGTGCCAGATGCCGCTCCACTTCACGCCGCTCGTGCCGACCGCGACGAGCGTCGCGCCGACGAGGCCGCCGATCAAGGCGTGCGACGAGCTGGAGGGCAGCCCCAAGTACCAGGTGATCAGGTTCCAGGAAATGGCGCCGATCAGGGCGGCCAGGACGACCGTCTGGGAGTCGGCGGGCAACGCCACGATGCCCTTGCCCACCGTCTTGGCCACGTTCTGGCTCAGAAAGGCGCCGACCATGTTCAGCACCGCGGCCATGGCCAGGGCGACCCGCGGCGACAGGGCGCGCGTCGAGATGGACGTGGCGATGGCGTTGGCCGAGTCGTGGAAGCCGTTGGTGAAGTCGAAACCCAGCGCGACCGCGATGACGAGGATCAGCAAGAGCATCAGGTGTTCTTGAGCACGATGCTCTCAAGAATGTTGGCGACGTCCTCGCACTGGTCGATCGCTGCCTCGAGCGTCGCGTAGATGTCCTTCCACTTGATGATGTCGGTGCACTTCATGTCGCCGTCGAACAGCTCGGCGACGGCGTCGCGATACAGCCGGTCACCGTCGTTTTCGAGGCGGTTGACCTCGATCCAGTGGTCGTCGAGCCCCTTGCGCTTCTCGAGGCCGTCGATCGCCGTCTTCAACACGGCCGTCTGCTTGGCCAGCACCACGGCCTGCTCGACGGCGTGGGTCATGGGGCTGGCGATGCGGTACAGCACCATGAGGTCGGCCGTAGCTTCGATGCTGTCGAGGATGTCGTCGAGCGTCGAGGCAAGATCGTAGATGTCCTCGCGGTCGAGCGGCGTGATGAAGGTCCTGTTCAGGCGCTTGACGATGTCGTGCACGATCTTGTCGCCGACGTGCTCGAGCTCGAGCATCTCGCGCGCCGTGGCCTTGGGGTGGTGAAAGTCGTTCATGAACCCGGCCAGCAGCTGCGCGGCCTTGTCCAGGTTGGCGGCGAACTCCGAGAACAGGCGGAAGTACTCCCGCTCCTGCGGGACGAGGCTGAGTTTCACGCGGTCCCCTCCTGACCGGTCGCGACGCTGCCGCGGGCGGTGTCTACCCGTCCGCGTGCGCCGGAGCATATGTTAACGATGTGCTAGGCCGGCGCAAGTCGCGAGCGCGCGAGGTTGCAGAGCCCCGCCGCCTTCGGTAGCCTGAGCCGGTGTCCATGCGGGGAACGGTGGCTGTTCGGACGCACCCAGAATCAAGCTTCTTGCCGGCGCGCGCGACCCGTACGCCTCAAGAAGGTCTCGCTGACCGAAGCAGCGCGTGAAGGAGGACCTGGTGACCGACGAAATCTACTCCCAGATGGCGCAGGCAGTGCTGGACGGCGAGGACGACACCGCCGCCGCCCTGGCCCAGAAGGGCCTCGACATGGGCCTCTCGGCGGCCGACATCCTAGACAAGGGCTTCGTCAAGGGCATCGAAGAGGTCGGCGATCTGTTCGGCAAGGGCGAGTTCTTTCTGCCCGAGTTAGTCCAGGGCGCCGAGGCCATGAAGGCCGCCGTGGCCGTGCTGCAGCCGGCCCTGGATGCCTCCAAGGAAGGTCGCAGGGCGACCGGTGTGGCGGTGGCCGGCACGGTGGCCGGCGACATCCACGAGATCGGCAAGACGATCGTCTGCTCGATGCTCTCGGCGGCCGGCTTCGAGGTCTCCGACGTGGGCTGCGACGTGGCTCCCGAGGCCTTCGTCGAGAAGGTCAAGGAGGTCAAGCCCGACCTGCTGCTGCTCTCCGCCCTGCTGACCACCACCATGCCCAACCAGCAGAAGACGATCGAGGCCTTAAAGGCCGCCGGTCTGCGCGACTCGGTGAAGGTGATGATCGGCGGCGCCCCCACGACGCGCGCCTGGGCGAACGAGATCGGCGCCGACGGCTACGCCGAGGACGCCATCGAGGCCGTGGTGGCCGCCAAGGGTCTGCTGGGCGTGGCGTAAGGCCAAGCCCGCCGCCGGGCCAAGCCTGCCGGCGAGCCAAGCCTGCGACCGACCGCGGAGCGGCGCGTCGCAAGGAGCGGCGGACCGGCTTGCTGCGAGGGGCGGCGGGCGGCGCGCCGCAAGGCGCGCCGCCCGCCGCCCCTCGCCTGTTGACCGCGGGTATACTAGGCCGACCGTGCTGCCCGATCCCGACACCTACCTGGCCCAGGTCGAGGAGCGCTTCGCGGCCTCGACCGACTTCACCATCGGTCTCGAGGAGGAGTACCAGATCCTCGACCCGGGCAGCCTCGCGCTCACCGGCGCCTTCGAGCTGCTGCGCGACAGCGCCCCGCCCGAGCTGCGGGAGCGGATCCTCGGCGAGCTGATCTCGAGCGAGATCGAAGTCGCCACTCCCAGGTGCGAGACGTTCGGCGAGGCGGCGCGCGACGTCGTCGCGCGCCGCCTCGCCCTCTTTGCCCACGCGCGCGACCAGGGCTACACGCTGGGCGCCACCGGCACGCACCCCCTCTCACCCTGGCAGGACCAGCGCATCATCGACACGCCGCACTACCACGCCGTCGAGGACAAGCTCAAGTACGTGGCCTGGCGCAACAACACCTGGAGCCAGCACATCCACATCGGCATCCGCGGCATCGACCGGGCGGTCGTCATCTGCGACGCGATGCGCGGCTACCTGCCGCACCTGCTCGCCCTGTCGGCGAACTCGCCCTGCATCGACGGCGTCTGGACGCACCTGCACTCGGCCCGCACGCAGACCTTCGTGCGCATGTTCCCGCGCTGCGGCATCCCCGACATCTTCGGCGGCTGGGCCGCGCAGCGGCGCTACTTCGAGCTGCTGTTTGCCACCGACTGCATCCAGGAGTTCACCCAGGTGTGGTGGAGCGTGCGCCCGCATCACGCCTACGGCACCGTCGAGGTGCGCATCTGCGACGTGCAGTGCGAGTCGTGGCAGACGCTGGCCGTCCACGCGCTGGCGCTCGGCCTCGTCGCGACGCTGGCCGGCATGGTCGACGAGGGCCGCCCGCTGCCGGTGCGCGAGACGCGCTGGATCGAGGAGAACCTCTGGCGGGCGATCCGCTACGGCCTGGACGGCAAGCTCGTCGACTGGGACCACGGCCGCGAGGTGCCGGCCCCCGAGGCCCTGCGCGAGCTCGTCGAGTGGGTGCGGCCGGCCGGCGAGGCGCTCGGCCTGCACACCTACTTAGACGACGTCGGGCGCCTGCTCGCCGAGGGCAACGGCGCCCAGCGCCAGGGCCGGGCGCTGGCCGCGGGACAGTCAATCCACGAGTTGCACGCCGACAACGTCGCGCTGGCCAACGCGATGCTCGGCGACGACGGGAGGTGACGGGCTCGATGTCAGACGACGAGACCGCTGGGCGCGACGACCGCTCGCGCGAGGGTCGCCCGCTGAGCGACCAGGAACGCGCCGAGCTGTACCGCGAGCAGCTCAAGCAGCTGCACGTGGTCGACCTGGTGCGCGACATGATGGTGACCCTGGTCACCGTGGGTTACGAAAAGCTCGGGCTCACCGAGCAGACGAGGGAGCTGCGCGACCTGGGCGACGCCCGCGTGGCGATCGAGTCGCTGCGGCGCCTGATCGAGGTCGTCGAGGGCGAGGGCGACCCCGAGGTCGCCAGCCTGCGTTCGACGCTGGCGCAGATGCAGCTGAACTTCGCCCGGGCGGCGGCGGAGCCGCGGCGGGACGCCGCGGCTCCGCCGCCTGCGGCCGGGCCCGAGCAGCCGCGGGCGGCGGCGCGTCCCCACGAAGAGGGTTTCGAAGCCGAGGCTCATCCTTCAGTCGAAGCTGAGAAAGAGCCTGCGATGGCCCCAGACGGCGACGCCGCCGGGCGGCGCGCCGCGGCGCAGCCCGAACCGGTCGCCGGGAAGCCCGTCGCCGGGAAGCCGGCGACCAGGAAACCGGCCGCCAAGAAGCCGGTCGCGAAGCAAGCCGGCGACCGGGAAACCGGCAGCGAACGAAGCCGGCGACCAGGAAACCGGCAGCAAGAAGCCGACGGCCAGGCAACCGGCAGCGAACAAGCCGACGGCCAAGAAGCCGCGTCGCCAAGAAGCCGGCAGCGAAAAGCCGGCAGCCAAGAAGCGGACGCCGCCGAACTAGCGGACGCCGCCGAACTAGCGGCGCGGCTCCCGGCGCGGCTCGTCGCGCGGCTCGGTGAGGGCGCCGTAGAGCTCGGGCCGCCGGTCGGCGAGACCGGCGTGGCTGTCGGCGCGCCCCGCCCGGACTTCGTCGACGAGGCGCGGGCGCAGGTCGGTGATCAACATCTCGGCGCGGTCGCCGGCGTCGGCCACGACCTCTCCGGCCGGGTCGACGACACGGCTGTGGCCGGCGAACTCCGAGACGCCGTTGGTGCCGGCGTGGCCGGCGGCCGCGAGGTAGCAGCCGTTCTCGATGGCGCGCGAGATGGTGGCGATCTGCCAGATCCGCAGGCGGGCCTTGCCGAACGCCGCCGGCACGATCAGCAGGCGCGCGCCCGACAGGGTGAGCGCGCGCGCCACCTCGGGAAAGGCGATCTCGTAGCAGACCAGCACGCCGCACTGCCAGCCGGCGATCTCGCCCGTCCACAGCGACGAGCCCGGCGTGAACAGCTCCTTCTCGGTGCGGAACAGATGCGTCTTGGCGTAGCGGCCGGGCTCGCACCCGGGGCGCAGGATGGCGACCGCGTCGAAGAGCACCCCGTCGCGCAGGTCGGGCACGCCCACCACGCAGGAGACCCCGAGCTGGTCGACCGCGGCCTGGAGGCGGGCGAGCGAGGATCTGGCCGCGGCGGCCCGCTTTACCATCGCCTGGTCCAAGTAGTAGCCGCCCAGGAACAGCTCGGGAAAGACGACCAGGTCGACCCCGGCCTCCTTGGCGTCCTGCAGGCGCGCGAGACCGGCTCGCAGCGAGGCGATCATGTCGGCTTCGGCATTGACGATCTGGACGACGCCGATACGCATGGCTCTACCCTCCGGATAGCTCCCAGAAGAGCCGCTCGTCGAGCGTCTCGCCCGGCGCGACCGTGATGAACTCGCCGTCGTGCGGCGCCTGCCCGACGAGCTTCTCGAGCAGGCGCAGCGAGCCCGGCAGAACCTCGAGCGGCAGGCCGTAGAACTCGCAGACGGTGTGCAGGTACTCGTCGCAGGCGGCAAGGTCGTAGGTGCCGGTGTCGACGAGCGCCACGCGGCGGTAGTTGGCGAGGATCAGATGGGCGATCTCGCGCGCCTTCTGCTCGCCGTAGCGGGGGATCATCTGCAGGTACTCGTGGTAGGGGTCGTCGATGTACTCGATCCAGCCGCGCGTGTAGTAGTAGGTGCCGGGGCAGCCGCTGAACTGGCGCAGGTACTCGTCGCGCGAGCCGAGCAGAATGGCGATGCAGTCGTCGACCGCCGGCAGCACCAGGCGGTGCGGCCCCGCTTCGAGGCCGGCCGTGCCGTTCGAGCAGCGGCCGTAGGCGAGCAGGATGGTGCGCTCGCCGGGCGTCGCCGCGATGCGCTCGTTCAGCGTGCTGCGCAGGCGCTCGGGATGGTCGTGCAGCCGGCCCTCGCAGAACTCGACCTCGAGATCGCCGGCGACCCGCGTGACTTCGTCGCGCAGCGTCTCGCAGGCGATGATCTTGGGCGGCAGGTCGTGGCTCATGTGCTCATCGGATCGGGGGGTGGCGGGCGGCGGCGACCGTCAGGTCGCCGCCCGCTGACGCTTCATCTCGTACATGCTGCGGTCGGCCGCGTGCAGCAGCGTCTCGGGTTCGGACCAGCCCGAGGTCTGCAGACCCATGCTGGCGCGCAGCGGAATGTCGCCGGGCGTCTCGTTGTTGCGCTGCTCGATAGCCCTGTCGATCTTCGCCAGGACCTGGCGGGCGCCGGGTGCGTCGGTGTTGGGCATGAGCACCACGAACTCGTCGCCGCCGTAGCGCGCCACGGTGTCGGTCTCGCGGCAGTTGTCGGCCAGCAGCCGCGCCAGGTCGCGCAGCACGCGGTCGCCGGCCTGATGGCCGCTTCTGTCGTTCACGGCTTTCAGGTCGTCGACGTCGATGAACAGCAGACTGACGAGTCCGCCGTTGCGATGCACCGTGCGCATGGTCTGGTCGAGCGTGAGCTCGAGGTAGCTGCGGTTGAACACTCCGGTCAGCCCGTCGGTGCGCGCCAGCACGTCCTTCTCGCGGATGAGCCGCTGGTTTTCGAGCGCCACCGCCGCCTGGCTGGCGAACGTCGCCAGAATGGTCTTGTCTTCGTCTGAGAACCGGTGCGGCTGTTCGAAGTACACCGACAGGGCGCCGTAGGTGCCCTTGTAGGACTGCAGCGGCGCCGTGAGAAACGCGCGGTAGCCGCCGGCGGCGCCGAGGGCGGCGTCGGCGAGCGGCTCGCGCTCGATGTCGTCGACGGCCACCGGGACGCCGTCGCGGATCGCCCGGCCCGACAACGACTCGTCGACGGGCAGCACGAACATGCGGCGGAACTCGGGGCTCAGGTTGTGGACGTCTTCGGCCACCAGCGAGTCGCCTCTGAGGACGAGCAGCGCCGCCTTGCTGGTGTTCATCAGGCGGGCCGCCTCGGTCACCACCGTCATCGACACGGAGTGGCTGCCCAGGCCGCGGTTGACGGTCTCGACCGCCTCGAGCAGCCGGCGCTCGCGCTCGACGTGGTCGATCTGCTCGCCGAACAGCAGGGCGTGCTCGATCGCCGAGGCGAGCTGGGCGCCGGCCGAGCTCGCGAAGTAGATGTCGTCGGCCGTGTACGAGCGCGGGTCGCGGGTGGCGACCGCCATCACGCCGAGCAGCTTGCCTTGCGCCTTGAGCGGGGTGGCCAGGAACGTCTTCAAGCCCTCGGCGTCGGCCAGCGGGAGCGGGGGCGAGCTCGCCGAGACGTCTTCGACCACCGCCGGCTGCTGCTCGCGGGCGACCATGCCCACGACGCCCTCCTGCGAGCCGATGACCGAGATGGCCCGCGCGTAGCTCGTCGGAGACGCCGCGGTGCAGCGCGAGGTGCAGCACGTCGTCGTCGGCGGCCAGGGCGATCCAGCCCGCGTCGACCTGGAGGATCTCGATGGCCTTGTCGAGGCCGGTGTTCAGCACGGTGGAGAGGTCGAGCGACGAATTGACGGCCGACACGATCGCGTTGAGTGCGACGAGCTCCTGGTTGCGGCGCTCCACCTCGTAGGCGAGCTCGCTGGGCGGGCGCGTGTGGTCGGACATGCGGCAGCCCGAGCAGGTGCGCAGGGCAACCTCACGGCTCGGGCCCAGGACGAACGGATCGCGCTTGCGGCAGTACCAGACGGCTAGGCTGCTACCGTCTGATTCGGCCTGGTAAGAGTCGAGGAACTTGCAGTCCATCAGCGAGCCTATAGTAGCATAGGGCCTCGCCCCATCGGCCCCGACACGCCCCGGTCCACGCCGGCCGCGGGTTCGGCCCTGGCCGGGGGTTGCCTTGTGCGCCGGGCGGCGGCAGTCGAAGGAGGACGTAAAGTGAAGGTCGAGAAGGTGCTGGTCGCGGGGGCCGGGCAGATGGGGGCGGGTATCGTCCAGGTGGCCGTCCAGGCCGGACTGCAGGCGACGATGATCGACGTCGCCGACGAGTTCATCGCCAAGGGCATGGCCGGCATCCAGAAGCAGCTCGCCCGGGCCGTCGAAAAGGGCCGCGTCACGGCGGCCGAGCGCGACGCCGCCCTCGGCCGCATAACGACGGGGCTCGACGTCTCGGCGGGCGCCGACGCCGACCTGTTCATCGAGGCCGCGCCCGAATCGCTCGAGATCAAGCGCGATCTGCTCGAGCGCGCCGCCGGCGCGCTGCGCCCCGCGGCGATCATCGCCAGCAACACCTCGAGCCTCTCGGTGAGCACGCTCGCCGGCTTCGTCACTCGTCCCGAGCGCTTCGTCGGCATCCACTTCTTCAACCCGGTGCCGGCCATGGCGCTGGTCGAGGTCGTGCGCGGGGCGGCGACCTCCGACGACACGGTGGCCGCGGCGCGCGCCTTCTGCGAGACCCTCGGCAAGACGCCGATCACCGTCAGCGACTCGCCCGGCTTTGTCGTCAACCGCATCCTCTTTCCCATGATCAACGAGGCGGCCCGGGCGCTCGCCGAGGGCGTCGCGAGCGCCGCCGACATCGACACCGGCCTCAAGCTCGGCGCCAACTTCCCGATGGGCCCCCTGGCGCTCGCCGACCTCGTCGGCCTCGACACCACCAAGGCCATCCTCGAGACGCTGGAGCACGATCTGGGCGACCCCAGGTACCGGCCCTGCGCGCTGCTCGGCGAGCTCGTCGCGGCCGGCAAGCTGGGGCGCAAGAGCGGCGCCGGTTTTTACACCTACTGAAGTGCGGCGCCGTCGACGGAGCGCCGCGCGTCGATGCCGGCGGCCCGCCGCCGCCGAGGGAGCGTTGCCATGAGCCAGCGCACGGGTTATGTGCAGGTCTACACGGGCGACGGCAAGGGCAAGACGACGGCCGCGTTCGGCCTTGCCATGCGCGCCGCCGGCCGCGGGTGGCGCGTCCTGGTCCTGCAGTTCATGAAGGCCGACCCGTCGTGCGGCGAGGTCGTGTCGGCCGTAAAGCTGGGCATCAGGGTCGAGCAGGTGGGGCTCGACCACTGGGTGGTGAAGGGCGAGGCGACGCCCGACGACCTGCGCGCCGCGGCGGCGGGCTTTGACCGGGCGCGCGCCCTGGTCGGGAGCGGCGAGTACGACCTGGTGGTGCTCGACGAGCTCATCACGGCGCTCTACTTCGAGCTCGTCCCGCTCGACGACGCGCGCGCTCTGCTTACCGGCAAGCCCGCTCACGTCGAGCTCGTGCTCACCGGGCGGCGGGCGCCCGACGAGATCGTCGCGGCCGCCGACCTGGTCACCGAGATGCGGCCGGTCAAGCACTACTACGACGCCGGCGTCGGCGCCCGCGAGGGCATCGAGCACTGAGCGGCCCGCACCCGCCGCGCCGGGCTCCGATGGCGTAGGATAACGCCGTGACCCACACCCTCATCTACCCGCACACCTCCCGCCACGACTCCGCCGGTCACCTCGAGATCGGCGGCTGCGACGTGGTCGAGCTGGCCGACGCGTTCGGCACGCCGCTGTTCGTCTACGACGAGCAGACGCTGCGCGACCAATGCCGCGCCTACATCGCGGCCTTTGCCGGCCACGCCGGCGAGTCGCGCATCGTCTATGCCAGCAAGGCGTTCTCGTGCCGGGCGATGATCGAGCTCGTGGCCCAGGAAGGCCTGGCCCTCGACGTCGCCTCGGGCGGCGAGCTGGCGGCCGCTTGCGCGGCCGCCTTTCCGCCCGCCGACATCTTCTTTCACGGCAACAACAAGACCGCCGCCGAGCTCGAGCTGGCGCTCGACTACGGCATCGGCTACGTGGTCGTCGACTCGTTCTCCGAGATCGCGGCGCTCGACGCCGCCGCCGGCCGGCGCGGCGTCGTGCAGCAGGTCCTTGTGCGCATCACGCCGGGCGTCACCCCGGCGACCCACGCGGCCGTGCAGACCGGCCAGCCCGACTCCAAGTTCGGCTTTGGCCTGACCGAGGGACAGGCGACCGAGGCGCTCGCGCTCTGTCTGGCCGCCCGGCATCTCGAGCCGGTCGGCGTGCACGCCCACATCGGCTCGCAGATCTTCGACCTGTCGTCGTACCGGCGGGCCGTCGAGATCCTCATGGGTTCGCTCGCCGAGTGGCGCGCCGGGCTTTCGTTCGACTGCCGTCTGTTCAACCTGGGCGGCGGTCTGGGCATCCGCTACACGGCCCGCGACCAGCCCTCGTCGATCACCGAGCTCGCGACGGTGGCCGGCGACGCGGTCGCGGGCGAGGCCGCCCGGCACGGCCTGACGCCGCCCACGATCCTGGTCGAGCCCGGCCGCTCGATCGCCGGCAAGGCGGCCGTCACGCTCTACCGGGTCGGCACGATCAAGCAGGTGCCCGGCGGGACCACCTACGTCGCCGTCGACGGCGGCATGTCCGACAACATCCGGCCCATGCTCTACGGCTCGCGCTACGAGGCCATGATCGGCAACCGCGCCGACGTGCCGGCCACGTTCGAGGCGACGGTGGTCGGCAAGCACTGCGAGTCGGGCGACGTGCTGGTGCGCGACGTCAAGATCGCGCCCCCCGAGCTGGGCGACGTGCTGGTCACGCCCGGCACCGGCGCGTACGGCTACGCCATGGCCAACAACTACAACGGCCAGCCGCGGCCCGCGGTCGTCATGGTGGCCGGCGGCAAGGCGCGCGTGATCATCGCGCGCGAGACGTGGGATGATGTGCTGCGACTGCAGCGGCCGCTCGCCGACGCCGCGGTCGCGCTCGACTGACCGCTCGGAAGGGACGCGCTCATGGACGAGGTCGGCATCGGACTGGTGGGTTACGGGACCGTCGGTTCCGGCGTCGGGCGACTCTTGGACGAGAGCGCCGACGAGGTGCGCCTGGCGACCGGCAAGGACGTGAAGCTGCGGACGGTCTGCGAGCTGTCGGCCGAGCGCCGCGCGCTGGTGCCGCCGGGGGTGCGGGTCACGACCGATTTCGCCGACCTGGTAGGCGATCCCGGGATCGACGTGGTGATCGAGCTGATCGGCGGCATCGAGCCGGCGCGCACGTTCCAGCTCGCCGCGCTCGCGGCCGGCAAGGCGGTCGTCACCGCCAACAAGCAGCTCCTCTCGCAGCACGGCGCCGAGCTGCTGCAGGCGGCCGAGGACCACGGCACCTTCCTGCGCTTCGAAGCCAGCTCGGTGGGGGCCGTGCCGGTGATCAAGGTGCTGCGCGAGTCGCTCGCCGCGGCTCAGATCACCGGCGTCATGGGGATCGTCAACGGCACGACCAACTACATCCTGTCGGCCATGGCCCAGACCGGCGCCGAGTACGCCCCCACGCTCGCCAAGGCCCAGGAGCTCGGCTACGCCGAAGCCGACCCGACCGAGGACGTGACCGGCAAGGACGCCGCCGCCAAGATGGCCATCCTCTCGTCGATCGCCTTTCACAGCCGGGTCACCCTGGCCGACGTCGAGCACGAGGGCATCGAGGCCATCACCGACGTCGACGTCGCCCGCGGCAGGGAGCTCGGCCTGGTGCCCAAGCTGCTCGGCGTGGCCAAGCTCTTGGACGGGCGCGTCAACGTGCGCGTCTACCCGTGCTTCATCCCGGTCGGGCACCCGCTGGCCGGCGTCTCGGGCGCCTACAACGCCGTGTTCCTCGAGAGCGACAGCTTCGACAAGATCATGCTGTTCGGCCCCGGGGCCGGCGGCACGCCGACCGCCTCGGCGGTGATCGGCGACGTCATCTCGATCGTCAACACCGCGGCCGGCGGCTACATAGGCAACTGCACCTGCTACAAGCACCTCGGCTTTTACCCCGGCGCCGACGTGGTCTCGCGCTTCTACCTGCGCGTCCAGGTGGCCGACGAGCCCGGCGTGCTGGCCGCCATCGCCGGTGTGTTCGGACAGGAGGGCGTGAGCATCCACTCCATGCAGCAGATCGGCCAGGAGGACTCGGCCCAGCTCGTGCTCGTCCTGCACCCGGTCCGCGAGGCCGCCTTCTTCGCCGCGCTCTCACGTATCGCGGCGCTGCCCGCGGTGCGCAGCCGGCCGAGCGTCATCAGGCTCGAAGGTCACGATGACCGCTGACCTCGCGCCCGGCGCAGCCGGCGGCCTGCGCGGCAGGGGCGTGATCGCCCACTACCGGCAGTACCTGCCGGTGACCGACGACACGCCGGTCGTGACGCTCGGCGAAGGCGACACGCCGCTCGTGGCGGCGCCCGGCCTGGGCGCGGCGCTCGGCGTCGAGCTCTACCTCAAGCTCGAGGGCGCCAACCCCACCTGCTCGTTCAAGGACCGGGGCATGACGATGGCCTTGAGCAAGGTGCTCGAAGACGGCTATCGGGCCGTCATCTGCGCCTCGACCGGCAACACGAGCGCCTCGGCGGCGGCCTACGCGGCCAAGGCCGGCGTCAGGGCGATCGTCGTGATCCCCGAGGGCAAGATCGCCATGGGCAAGCTCGCCCAGGCGGTCGCCTACGGCGCCCACGTCATCTCCATCCCGGGCAACTTCGACGTCGCCCTCGACGTGGTGCGCGAGGCTTCGGCCGCTATGCCGATCGCCCTGGTCAACTCGGTGAACCCCTACCGGATCGAGGGCCAGAAGACCGGCGCGTTTGAGATCTGCGACGCCCTGGGCGGCCCGCCCCAGTACCACTGCATCCCGGTCGGCAACGCCGGCAACATCACGAGCTACTGGAAGGGCTATCGCGAGTACCGTGACGCGGGCGTCACCGACCGCCTGCCGGTGATGTGCGGCTTTCAGGCGGCCGGGGCGGCGCCGCTGGTGCTGGGCCACAGGGTCGACGCGCCCGAGACGATCGCCACGGCCATCCGCATCGGCAACCCGGCGCGCGGCGACGAAGCCCTGGCCGCCGCGCGCGACTCGGGCGGCTTCATCGACCTGGTGACCGACGACGAGATCGTCGCCGCCTACAAGCTCGTGGCGCTCACCGAGGGCGTGTTCTGCGAGCCGGCCAGCGCGGCATCGATCGCGGGCTTGCGCAAGGCCCGCGAGCAGGGCCGCCTGCCGGCCGGCGCCCTGGTGGTCTGCGTGCTCACCGGCCACGGGCTCAAAGATCCCGACACGGCGGTGCGCACCGCGGCCGAGCCGGTGTTCACCGCCGATCCCCTGGCCGAGATCGAGCGCGAGCTCGCGGCGCGGCCGGCAGGGGCGTGACGCGCGCCTCCGCCGGGTATCCCCGATTGTCGAGGGCGGTGGGACCGCCAGAGTGCCGTGGCCTGTGCCGGCCAGCGCCGTGACCGCGAAAGGAACGTTTCTCGCCTGTGAACGCTAGCAAGCCGTCGAAAGGCCGCTCTCCCGCCGCCGGGGGGCGTCCGGCCGATCCGCCGAAGGGCCGCTCTCCCGGCGGCGGGGGGCGTCCGATCGCTCCACCGGAGGGGCGTCCCGCCGCTCCGCCCGAGAGCGGCGAGAGCGAGATCGTCATCGGCGACGAGCGCTTCGAGGCGCTCGAGCAGGACACCGCGGCCACCGCCGGCGCCGAGCGCTTCGTCATGAACGAGACCCGCCGCCGGCGGCTCGTCATCAAAGAGAACGAGCTCTTCATGTACACCGACGACGAAGGCCTCATCCCGGCCGCCGACGACTCGCCGCTCGGCCTGTACTTTCGCGACACGCGTTTTCTGTCGCGGCTCGAGATGACCGTCGGCGGGCGCCCTCCGGTGCTGCTCTCGGCGACCGCCGAGCGCGGCTACCTGTCGTCGGCCGAGTTCACCAACCTCGAGATCAGGGGCGCCGACGGCGAGACCATCCCGCAGACCTCGGTGCACGTGCGCCGCACTCGCCTGATCTCCGACCGCGTGTACGAACTGCTGCGCATCAAGAACTATCACTCGGCGCCGGTCGAGGTGATCGTCGAGCTCACCTTCGACGCCGACTTTCGCGACATGTTCGAGGTGCGCGGCACGCGCCGCCACAAACGCGGCACGCGGCTGGCGCCCAAGTCCGAAGGCGACACCATGACGTTCGCCTACTACGGCCTCGACGAGGTGCTGCGCAAGACGATCGTGCGCTTCCAACAGGCGCCGGCGAGTCTCCAGGGCGGCACGGCGAGCTTCCGGGTGAGCCTCGCGCCGCGCGAGCGCAAGGTGGTGCGGTTCTCGATCGAGGTGGCGCTGCCCGACGCCCCGCCGCTGCGCGAGGGCGACTTCACCGCCCGCCTCACCGACCTGCGCCGCGATTACGAGCGCTGGTTCGCCGGAGCGACCGACATCTTCACCGACTCCGAGCAGGTCACGGGCGTCCTGCGTCGCGGGCAGGCCGACCTGCGCATGCTGGCGATCGATACTCCCTACGGGCGCTCCGTCGCGGCCGCCGTGCCGTGGTTCGTGGCGCCCTTCGGCCGCGACGCGGTGATCGCCAGCCTCGAGACCCTGATGCTCGACTCGCGCCCGGCGGTCGACTGCGTGCGTCTGCTCACGCGCCTCCAGGGCCACACCGACACCGCCTTCCGCGAGGAGCAGCCGGGCAAGATCATGCACGAGCTGCGCCAGGGCGAGCTCGCCGCCCTCAAGGCCATACCTCACACCCCCTACTACGGGGACGTCGACACGACCGCGCTCTACCTGCTGCTCGTCTGCGAGGTGGTCATGTGGACGGGCGACCTCGAGTTCTTCGAGCTGCTGCGCGAGCCCATCGAGGCGGCCCTGCGCTGGATCGACGAGGGCGGTGACCTGGACGGCGACGGCTTCGTCGAGTACCGGCGCCGCTCGCGCGTGGGGCTCGAGCACCAGGGCTGGCGCGACAGCCGCGACGCGATCGTGCACAGCGACGGCACGACGGCCGAGGGACCGATCGCCCTGGCCGAAACGCAGGCCTACGTCTACTACGCCAAGCGCCGCCTGGCGAGCCTGTTCGGGCAGCTCGGCGACGTCGAGCTGTCGGAACGCCTGCAAGCCGAAAGTCAGGCGCTCAAGCTGCGCTTCAACGAGCGCTTCTGGATGGACGACGAAGGCTACGTGGCGATGGCCCTGGACGGCCGGAAGCGCCAGGTGAAGACCATCTGCTCGACGGCCGGTCACTGCCTGTGGTCGCGGATCGTCGCCGAGGAACACGTGCCGGCGGTGGTCGAACGGCTGCTCTCGCCCGACATGTTCTCGGGCTGGGGCGTGCGCACCATGGCCAAGTCGGCGACGAGCTACAGCCCGATGAGCTACTACAACGGCAGCGTGTGGCCGTTCGACAACGCGCTGATCGTCAACGGCCTGAAGAAGCACGGCTTCGCCCAGGAGGCCAACCGTCTCGCCGGCGCCATGTTCGACGCCGCCCTGGCCCAGCAGTACTCGCGCCTGCCCGAGTTCATCTGCGGCTTCACCCGCCAGGCGGTCAACCGGCCGGTCGCCTACCCCATGGCCTGCTCGCCCGACGCCGAGGCGGCGGGCTCGGTGTTCCTCGTGCTGCAGGCCATGCTCGGCCTGTACGCGAGCGCCGCCGAGAACGTGCTCTACGTCCACAACCCCCTGCTGCCCAAGTGGCTCGGCGAGGTGACGCTGAGCAACCTGAGCGTGGGTCGCTCGAAGCTCAGCCTGCGCTTCCGCCGCGACGGCAACCAGACGACCTTCTCGGTGCGCGACAAGCAGGGCGGCGTGCGCGTCGTCGTGGTGGAGTAGGGCGGTGGAGTAGGGCGATGCCTCCCTTCATCCTGGCTCACGTGTCCGACTTTCACGCCGGTTCGCCGTACTTCGTGCCCAACCTCATGGACCGCGCGGTGGTCGAGTTGAACGAGCTGCGGCCCGATGTGGTCGCGGTCACCGGCGACCTCACCAACGAGGGCTTCAAGCAGGAGTACCAGGTGGCCAAGGAGTACCTCGACCGCCTCGAGTGTCCCCAGGTGCTCGTCATTCCGGGCAACCACGACTCGCGCAACGTCGGCTACGTGCACTTCGAGCATCTGTTCGGGCCGCGCGCCGTGGTGCTGCACACCGGCGAGATCTCGATCGTGGGGGTCGACTCGACCGAGCCCGACCTCGACTACGGCACGATCGGCCGCTCACGCTACGGCTGGATCGAGGAGCAGTTCGCCGTGCCGGCGCGCTTTCGGATCTTCATGCTGCACCACCACCTGCTGCCGATCCCGGGCACCGGACGCGAGCGCAACATGGTCTACGACGCCGGCGACACGCTCGAGGTGCTGCAGCGCTGCAACGTGAACCTCGTGCTGTCGGGCCACAAGCACGTGCCCCACGCCTGGCACTTCGAGAACATGTTCGTGGTCAACGCCGGCACCGTGTGCACGCTGCGCCTGCGCGGCGACACCCGGCCCTGCTACAACATCGTGACCATCGACGGCCGACCTGGTGCGCGTCGAGCGCAAGTATCCGTTCCACGGCACCGAGACGATCATCGAGTTCTCGCCCTCGACGCTCGACTACCAGAAGTTCGCCGGCAGGCCCGACGAGCGGCGGCTCGAGACCTAAGGACAACGACGGGGGGACGGCGTGGACTCAAGGCATGGGGCGCGCGCGCCGGGGTCGCCCGCCGCGCGGCCCGCCGCGATCGTGCTGATCGACGGCGAGCACTACCCGCCGGTCGTGGTCGACACCCTGCGCGGTCTGTCCGAGAGCTACGACCTTGTCGCGGCGCTCTTTGTGGGCGGCGGGGAGAAGCTGCGTGACCGGCAGGCCGTAGAGCTCGACGAGCTCTACGGCCTGCCGGTCACGCCGGCGCCCGCCGCCGGGTCCGCCGCGGCGCCCGCCGCCCAGCGCGCCGCCGAGTCCCCCGCGCTGCCCGGCGACGAGACCGCCGCCGCCGCGGGAGCGCTGCGCGCGGCGCTGGGCGGCCTGCTGGCGAGCACCGGCGCGCGCGTCGTCGTTGACGTGTCCGACGAGCCGGTGCTAGGCTACCGGGAACGGTTCCAGCTCGTCAGCGTGGCGATGTCCTGGGGTGCACGCTACGTCGGAGCCGATTTCGAGTTCTCACCTCAGCCTCTTGCCCGACTCTCCAGCAAGCCGTCGCTTGCGATCATAGGAACCGGCAAACGGGTCGGAAAGACGGCCGTGAGCGGCTTCATCGGACGCCGGCTCGGCGGCCGGTTCGGGCCCGGGCAGGTGGTGATCGTGGCGATGGGGCGCGGCGGTCCGGCGGCCCCGCAGGTGGTCTACGGCGGCGACCGGCTCGGCGTCCAGGGCTTGCTGGCGGTCTCGAGGCAAGGGTTGCACGCCGCGTCCGACTACCTCGAGGACGCCGTGCTCACCGGCGTGACCACGGTCGGTTGCCGGCGCTGCGGCGGCGGCATGGCCGGGGCTTCGATGAGCGACACGGTCGGCGAGGCGCTGGGTCTCGTCGACGACATGTCGGCGACGATCGTCGTTTGGGAGGGCAGTGGTTCGGCGATCCCGCCGGTGCAGGCGCAAGCGGTCGTCTGTGTGGCTTCGGCCGCGCAGCCGCCCGAGTACATAACGGGGTATCTGGGTACCTATCGCATGCTCATTTCCGACGCACTCTTCCTCACCATGTGCGAACCACCCTTCTGCGATGCCGCGCGGGTCGAAACCCTGCGCCGGGAGATCGCCTTCGTGAATCCAGAGATCGACCTCATCCCCACCGTCTTTCGGCCGCGGCCGGTCGACTCCGTCGCCGGCCGCCGCGTCGCCTACTTCACGACGGCGGCGCCCGAGAGCGCCGGCCTGCTGGCGCGCTACCTCGAAGAGGTGCACGGCGCCCGGGTGACCGCCGTCTCGACCGACCTGGCGCGCCGGCCGGCGCTCACCGCCGCCGTGGCCGACGCGGCCGGCAAGGCCGACGTGTTTCTGACCGAGATCAAGGCGGCGGCGGTCGACGTCGTCGCCGAAGCCGCCGCCGCGCGGGGCAAGGAGCTCGTCTTCTGCGACAACGTGCCCGTGGCCACCGACGGCCGCGATCTCGCGGCCGTCGTCGACGGGCTCACCGACACGGCCCTGGCGCGCTTCGCGGCCGGCGAGTTCGGGCCGCCCGCGCCGCGCGCCGACCGTGCGCCCGCCACACCCGCTGCGCCCGCCGCGCCCGCCACACCCGACGCACCCGCGGAAGGTCGGCCGTGAACGACGACGTCGAGATCGCTGGTCGTCACCGCGGAAGGTCGGCCGTGAACGACGACGTCGAGATGGTGGTCGTCACCCACGACCCGGCGCTGCCCTACTCCAAGGGCCTGATGGCGCAGGCGCTCATGGCCACCGGCCTGCCGCCCGAGCGCGCCTACCAGATCGCCTCGGCGGTCGGCGAGCGGCTCCACGACAGCCGCCAGGGCACGATCACGCTCCAGGGTCTCGAGGAGATCGCCACCGAGGTGCTCGGCGAGACCGACGGCAAAGACACCATCACGCGCTTTCGCAAGTGGCAGAACCTGACCAGGCGGGCGCAGCCGCTCGTCATTCTGGTGGGCGGCACGACCGGCGTGGGCAAGAGCACCCTGGCCACCCAGATCGCCCACCGGCTGGGCATCACCCGGGTCGTGTCGACCGACACGGTGCGCCAGGTCATGCGCGCCTTCTTTGCGCCCGACCTCATGCCCGAGATCCAGTACTCGTCTTTCGAAGCCGCCGCCGGCGTGCGCATTCCACTGCCCGACGGAAGCGACGCCGACCAGGCCGGCTTCATCGAGCAGGCCAAGAGCATCGCGGTGGGCGTCAACGCCATCGTCGACCGGGCCATCACCGAGGGTCAGCGCACCATCATCGAGGGCGTGCACATCGTGCCCGGGTTCCTCGACCGCAGCCGCTGGGATCAGGCGGCGGTGGTCGAGGTCGTGCTGGCCATCCGCGACGCCGAGCGCCATCGCAGCCATTTCTACGTGCGCGAGTGGGAGACCGACGGCATCCGGCCGCTGCGGCGCTACCTTCAGAGCTTCGCCAAGATCAGGACGATCCAGGACTACATTCTCGCGCAGGCCGCCAAGCAAGGCGTGCCGGTGCTCGAAAACGAGAGCATCGACAAGACCGTCAAGTCGGTCATGGCGGGCGTGCTCGACGCCGTGGCCGAGTACCCCCAGCCGGCAGTCGCACGCAGAGCAGGAGTATGATGGAGATCTTCGTCGACACCGTGAGCATCCGCGACGCGGTGCATACCACTCAAGCCGCGCCCGGCGGTGCCGATATCGCTACCATCCCATCCCTGGTGCTCCATCAGATGGTCGCGCGAGCAAGACGATCCGGACCGACAGAAAGGAGCCTGCGTTGGGCATCTCATCGTGGCGCGCCCCGCTCCAGTGCGGGCGACTGACGCGGCCCATAATCCCAAACGTGAGACAGTCATGAAGACTACCGAGGAATCGACAGGAAGTGAGTCTGTGAACGACACCCTGCAGGAAACCGTGATCGACGCGGCGCCGGCCACCGAGGCCGGCGACGCGCGCGGCGAGCTGCCGCCCGACACGACCGCCGCAGCCGCCCGCGGCAACGGCGACTCAGACACGCCCGCCGGCGCCGACCCGGCGCCGAGCGCGCCCGACGCAGCGACGCCAAGCGCCGCCGTGACGACCGACGGCGGCGAAGCGGCCGCGAGCGCCGGCAGCGAAGGGGCCGCGAGCGCCGGCCAAGCGACCGACGGTGGCGACGACGCGGCGACCGGCGAGCGCGACGCCGCCACAAGCGAGCGCGATCTGGTCGCGGTGGCCGTCGCCGAAACCCGGGTCGCCCCGCAGACCAACCAGGGCGACCAGCAGAGTCGCCAGGCCCAGCAGCAGCGCGACGGACAGAG
>CAVVVA010000017.1:0-34252 GCA_963751565.1 uncultured Actinomycetes bacterium
ACGATCGGCATGTGGTGGGGGTTCCGCTGCTCCGGCTGCGGCGGCCGCGATACGTTGTGGCGATCCGTCGAGCCGGGATAGGCTCGGGCAGACGACGAAGGGAGACACTGTGGCCACGATGCGTCCCGACGCCCGAGAGCACCGCGCCTACCTCGCGCTCGCCTGTCTGCGTGTCCTCATGGGGGCGATCTTTCTGGCGGTCTGGGGCGACAACCTGGCCAAGGGGCTGTACTCGGGCAGCGGCTGGCACGGCTTCGTCGGCCACTACGCCGACACGACCAAGGTCGGCGCCTACGGCGCCTTCCTGCGCGACGTGATGCTGCCCCACGCGGCGCTGATCGCGCCCGGGCAGCTGGTCGTCGAGCTGCTCGTCGGGGTCTGCCTGGTCGTCGGGCTGTTCACGCCGGTCGCCGGGCTGCTGGGCGGTCTCTTCCAGCTCAACCTGCTGATCGCGACGTCGGGCACGACGGACTGGCCCGGCACGTACATCGCGCTGGCCGCGATCTGTCTGGTCGTGGCCGTGTCGCAGTCCGGCCGAACGCTCGGTCTCGACGCGCTGCTCGCGCGGCGGCGATCCCCGCGGCTGCCCGTCTACTAGTGTCGCGGGGCGCGGGCGGTGTAGTGGCGGGTAGCGCAACCAGCCGCGGATGTGCTGAGGCGGTGAGTCGCCGGTGCGAAAGCCGCAGAGACGGAGCCGCGCCAGACACCACGTGATGTCGCGCACGGCCAGCAGCGAACCGCGCCAGGTGCCGGCGATCTTCGACCGGCCGGCGCGCAGGCGGTAGTGCGTGTCGACCACCAGGATGCGCGCGCCCAGGAGTCGTGCCTTGACGGCCATCTCGGTGGGGAGGGCGTAGGCGCGCTGCTCGAGCGCGAGGCGCTCGAGCAGCGCGCCGCTCACCGCCCGGAATGGGCCGTCGTCGCTCAGTCGGATGTTGAACAGGGCCCAGAGCGAAAGCGACAGCCAGCCGTTGCCCAGGCGCTGGTGGAGCGGCATCTTGCCCTCGCGTCCGCGGACCGCGGCGCGGCGCGAGCCGATGACGAGGTCGGCCTTGCCCGCGAGGACGGCATCGGCCAGCAGGCCCACCTCGGCGGGGTCGTCGGTACCGTCGGCTTCCATGAAGACGACGACCTTGGCACCGGCCTCGACCGCCGCGCGAGCTCCGGCAAGGCACGGATAGCCGTAGCCGCGCCGGGGCTCGCGCAGCAGCACGCCGCCGGCGCGCTCGATGTGCGCGGGCCCCTCGTCGGTCGAGCCGTTGTCGACGAAGATCGTCCTGTCGAGCAGGTCGAGCGCGCGCAACTCGGCGAGCAGCGCCGGCAGCGCCTCCGCTTCGTCGAGAACCGGCACCACGATGCGCAGGAGGCCGAAGTCGTCCGGTGAGGTGGCTGGGTCCACGTCTGATCCTCCTGAGTAGTCTACGCGCCCTCGCGGTTCCCGCGAGGACCACCCGACGGCTTGGCGCCGACTATCGCGCTTCCCGAATCGCCGATCGTGCCCGATACTGGGGCCATGAGGCACCCCGCGTGAGCAGCCCGCACGGGCGGAGTCAGACGAGGACCGTCGCCGCCGGCCGGCCCGTCCTGGTCGTCATGGCGAAGCCGCTCGTGGCCGGCCGCGTCAAGACCCGGCTGGCGGCGACGATCGGCGCCGACGCGGCTCTGGGCGTCTATCGCCGCCTGCTCGAGTCAACCGTGGCTCAGGCCGAGAAGGTCGTCGGCGTGTCGCTCGTGCTGGCGTTCGTGGCGGGGCCGGGCGGCGTCCAACCGGCGGCCGATCCGCAGCGCCCGTTGGATCGAGCTGGAACAGCGCGGCGAGGCCCTCGGAGAGCGCCTCGCCGCCGTCTTCGACGACCTGTTCGCGACCGGCGCCGAGGCGGTCGTCGCGGTGAACAGCGACAGTCCCGCGATCCCGCCGGAGTACCTGCGGCTCGCCGTCGACCGGCTCGCGCCGGGCAGGATCGTGCTCGGCCCGGCGGCCGATGGCGGCTACTATGCCGTGGGCATCGACCGCCACACCTGGTCGTCGCACAAGGATGCGCTGCGGCAGATGCTCAAAGCCGCGCCGATGGGGACGCCGGCCTTGCTCTCCTGGACGCTGGCCGAGGCCCGGAGGGCCGGCCTCGAGGCGGTCCAGCTGCCGTTGTGGCTGGATGTCGACGAGGCCGCCGACCTGCCCGTCTTCGAGCGGCTCACCGCAGGCAGCGGCTTGCGCGGCGAGGCGGCCGTCGCGCTGGGCCTGCGTGAGGTCTACCTTCACGTGACGAACCGCTGCGGTTGCGCCTGCCTGCACTGCTACAACCGGGCCAATCCCTGGGAGCCGGACGAGCTCACCACGGCCGAGTGGCGGCGGGCGATCGACGACTGCGTGGCGCTCGGCGCGACCAGCTTCGTCGTTTCTGGGCGGCGACCCGCTGCTGCGCGACGACCTCCGCGAGCTGATCGAGCACGTCACCGGGCGACACGGTCTGAAGGCGCGGCTGTTCTTCAACAGCCCCATCACGCCGGGGATGGCCGCCGAGCTCGCGGCCGCGGGGCACGGCCGCCTGCGGCCGCTGGCCAGCATAGACGGTCCCGAGGAGATCCACGACGCGCTGCGCTACCCGGGCAACCACGCCGCCGTGCTCGCCTCGATCGCCAACCTGCTGGCGGTCGGACTCGAGCCGGTGGCCAACACGGTCCTGCTCCGCTCGACCCTGCCGGGGCTGCCGGAGCTGGCGCGCGAGCTCGAGCGCGCCGGGGTCACGCGCCTGCACCTGATCCTGCCGCATCAGCGCGGCGGCCTGCCCGAGAACCTCGACCTCGTGCCGAGCGGCGACGAGATGCTCGACGGTCTGCGCGAGCTTCTCGCCGTCGCAGACCGGCTCGACCTGGTCGTCGACAACCTGGCGGCCTGGCGCCGCCGGCTCCAGCAGCCACAGGACTTCTGCACGGCCGGTTGCCGGGATCTGGCGATCGACCCCTACGGCAGAGTCTACGCCTGCACGATCACCGCGGGCGATCCGGCGTTCGTGGCCGGCGACCTGCGGCACGACTCGCTCGAGCACATCTGGCGATCGTCGCCGGGGCTGCGCCTGCTGCGCGCCGCGCGGGCGCGGGACCGGGCCGAGTGCGCCGTCTGTCCCGTGGTCGACGCCTGCGGCGGCGAGTGCTGGATGCAGGCCCACTACGCGGCCCGCGTGCACGATCGGCCGGCCGGCCCGGGCGCGCCTTTCCCGTACTGCGACGTGGTGCGCCCGGTCTTCGCCGAGCTCATGAGCGAGCGGCAGGCGGAGGCGGCCGACGCCGCCTCCGCCTGTTCGGTCGGCGGCGCCTGCGGCGGCCAGGCCGCCGCAGGCGCCGCCGACTACGCCCTGTTCGACTGCATATGAGGCTACTGAGGGCACGGGCGTGACCCGTGCACACGGCGGTCGAACCGGGAGTGAGCCACTGCCAGGTGAAGAACCAAGGCCGTGGAATATGTGTTGGCTTCGCGGCAGAGTGCAGGTGACCACGGCCGCGTGACCGCGGCCGCGACTCGGGGGCGGCGCGGCTTGCGGCGAGCGATCAGCGCCGCCAGAGGCGGCGCTGACGACGCAGAAACGTGGCCACGGCGGCACGTGGCCCTTCGTTGCTCGGCTGGTCCTCACTCCAGTCTTTGATCCCCGGCGTGAACAGGCGTCGCCACAGGTAGCGGGCTGCGGCGGCGCTCGAGTCCAAGGCGCGCGCCTGGCGCAGCTCGCGGCGCATCCTTTCTGCAGGCGATCGAGCCTGCGGCGCCGCGCCCTCAGCGACGATGCGCAGGAGCAGGGTGCCGGCGGCCGCGGCGAGGTTGCCGGCCCGACGGTCTGCCCGCGCGAGAGTCTCGATGGCCACAGGAGGATGACAGCCGGCGATCGCGCACGCGAGTAACACAATCATGTGGAGGCGGCGCCGGCACCCATGAGAAGCCGCGCGCTCCTCCAGCTCGGCCGCCTCGTGCGGCGCAAGGTTGCGCAGCGCGGAGGCCATGGCGGCCACGTCCTCCAGCCTCGCCCAGTCGTGCGTGGCCGCGTGCACCGCGAGCACCAGCGCAACATCCGGCGCCGACAGCGCCGGGATCTTCCGGCCGAGGAGCGTGACCGGCACGCTCCGCGCGACCAGCTCCTCGGCAGGCAGCGAGTCCGCCGCAAAACGCGGACCTTCGCGCCAATGGATCTCCACCAGCAGCTCGGTGTCGGGGTAGCACAGCACGATCTCCTGCATGGCGGAGTGCAGCGTGCGCTCGGCGATGCCGGCCAGGGGTCTGACATCGGTGAAGCCGGCGTCGAGTGCGGTCTCGCGCGCCGCGGCGACGTGAGCCTGGGGGACGAGCAAATCGAGGTCGACGAACTGTCGCAACGTCGAGTCGCCATAGAGTTGCTGAGAGAAAACCGGCCCCTTGAATGCCGCCACCGGTACGGCGGCCGCCGCCAACTGCTCGAGCAGGCTCAGCAGCTGCCGCTGCATGTGCAGAGAGCGGCGGGACAGAACGACGGAGCGTTCGCGCCAGGTGGCGAGCGCAGCCGGCGGCACGAGCTCGGGACAACTCTGTGAGACACGCCGGTACAGGAGCAGGGTCATCGCCTGGCTCACGGCAGCGTGGCCGAGCGCCCGCCAGTCGGTCACGCGGGGCAGCGCGGCGCGCAAGATGGCCGCCGTCTCGGCATCGTGCGGGTCGCGCGTACAGGCGACGAGCACGGCGGCGACCGCCGGCAGGTTGTCTACGGGGACCGTCCAGGGCATGCCGGATCGCCTCGTCGCTTTGGATGACGTCACGGGGTCGAAGGGCGGGCGCTCGGCATGGCTGTTGGGGGAGTGGGCGGCGAGACAAAGGCCGCCGAGGACTCCGGCCTACCTCCCGGGTTCTCAGCGGCGCGCGAGGTCACGTCACTCCTTCTCGTCGAGTCGGTCGCAGTCTACCACCAGGGTCGCGGCTCGCACTCGGTGGTGAGCCGCTGTCGGCACCGCAACGCTGTCCGCACCGGGGAGCGCCGATTGACCGTCAAGGCTAGGACCCGGAGAATGGGGCGTGGCGCCCGAAGCCTCGGCGCCCCGCTCGATTGGAGGCCGATCATCGCCGAACGTCGTCGTCAGACCCGGGTGCCGCGTCTGCCGCTCAAGGGCAGCATCGACCTCACCTACCGCTGCGACAACCACTGCCGTCACTGCTGGCTGTGGCTGGCCGAGAACGCGCCCGAGAAGGACGACGAGCTGACCACCGACGAGTGGCGCGAGGTGGTCGACCAGGCGCGCGCGCTGGGCACACGCGAGTGGGCGATCTCGGGCGGCGAGCCGATGCTGCGGCCGGATTTCGCCGAGATCTTCGAGTACGTCACCGCCAAGACGACGACCTACTCGCTCAACACCAACGGCACGCTGATCACGCCGCCGATCGCGCGGCTGCTGCGGCGCAAGGGCAGCAAGATGGTCGCCGTGTACGGCGCCACGGCCGAGGTGCACGACCACATCACGCGCGCGCCGGGCTCGTTCGACGCGCTCATGGAGGGTTTCGCGCGCCTCAAAGAAGCGGGCGCCGGCTTTACCGTCCAGCTCATTCCAATGCGCGACAACTACCACCAGTGGGCGGCGATGGAGGAGCTGGCGAAGTCGCTCAGCAGGAATTGGCGCGTGGGCGCGCCTTGGCTCTATCTGAGCGCTTGCGGCGGCGAGGCACGCAACGCCGAGATCGCCGCTCAGCGGCTCGACCCGGCCGTCGCCGTGGCGCTCGACGAACCCGATCTCTCCGCTGACGAGCCGGCGTTCACGCTGGCGCCGCCCGTAGAGAGCGAGCCGGGGGACGCGGCCCGGGAGGGGCGCGCCGCTGCTGGCGGAGGAGCTGACTCGGACGTTGGCGGAGAGACCGACGGCGACGTTGTCGGAGAGGCTGACCGCGATGTCGGCGACGACAGGCTGTTCGCACGCTGCATCGCCGACCACCGCGAGTTCCATGTGGATCCCTACGGCGGCATGGCGTGGTGCTGCTTCGTCAAGGACCCTGAGCTGCGCTACGACCTGCGCGCGGGTGCGCCCGGCGCAGGCATCCGGCCGGGGGCGGTCGCCGCAGCCTGGGACGAGTTCATCCCGTCGCTGGCCGACAAGGTTCGGGGCGGCACAGAGTACCTCGAGGGCTGTGCCGGGTGCGACCTGCGCGCCGACTGCCGCTGGTGCGACGTGTACGGCTACCTGGAACACGGCCGTCACGGCGCCAG
Source organism: uncultured Actinomycetes bacterium (assembly GCA_963751565.1). GTDB lineage: Bacteria > Actinomycetota > Thermoleophilia > UBA2241 > UBA2241 > Bog-752. Next base: position 6,210 of record CAVVVA010000017.1, read on the forward strand.
GGTGGAATACCTCTGCGAGGTAGCGCGCGAAAGCCGCGCCTGCAGGGAGCGCCACGCGCGCGAGCACCGCCGCTACTACGCCATCGGCGGCATGACGGTGCGCGTCGACGCCGATCTGCCGATCGACGAGCACACCTTCGCCGCCAAGTTCGCGCAGTTCGAAACCGGCGCGCCGGCGCCCGGCGCCGGCGGTCCGGAGCTCGGGATCAGCGGCCCTGGATCGGGCGCCAGCGGCGCGAACGGCGACGTCCTCACGATACGCCACCACTTCGAGCTGCCCGATCTCGAGGGCAAGGACCTCGGCGAGCTCGTGTACCGCAAGGCGCCGTGGGCCATCTACCGCAAGGGCAGCTCGTGGATCTACCTGGGCATCTCGCCGCAGGACGACGACCCCAGCATCCACAGCGTGGCCGTGTTCAACGACGACCACACCCGCCTGCGCGTCTACAACAACGAGGCGCGCACCCGGAGCTGGCGCGTCGGCGGCGTCGCCGCGCTCACCATGTTCCCGACCGACCAGATCATGCTCTCACGCGTGCTCGCCGACCGCGACGGCTGCTTCCTGCACTCGGGCGGCGTGGTGCTGAACGGCAAGGGCTTCCTCTTCGTCGGTCACTCCGAGGCCGGCAAGTCGACCACGATGAAGCTGCTGGAGGGCCACGGCGAGGTGCTCTGCGACGACCGCAACATCGTGCGCCGCGAGCCCGGCGGCGGGTTTCGCGTGTACGGCACCTGGAGCCACGGCGAGGTGCCCATCGTCTCGGCGGCCGACGCGCCGCTGGCCGGCATCCTCTTTCTGCGTCAGTCAAAGGAGAACCGCATCGACCCGCTGACCGACCGCGGCGCGGCACGCCGCGAGCTGCTCGGCACGATCATCAAGCCGTTCGTCACCGCCGACTGGTGGCGCCGGTCGCTGGACACGATCGAACACATCGCCAGCGAAGTGCCGTGCTACGAGATGCGCTTCGACAAGAGCGGGGCGATCGTGCCGCTCATCGAGGCCCTGGCGGCCGCGCCGACGGCGGCGCGGTGAGCGGTTACGTCACCCGCCGCGAGCTCGGCGAACAACCCCTATGGCGGCAGGCCACGCCGCCGGTCGGACGCCTCGACATCGAGCTCACCGAGCGCTGCGACAACGACTGCGTGCACTGCTGCATCTGCCTGCCCGAACACGACGACGAGGCGCGGCGGCGCGAGATGAGCACGGCCGACGTGCAGGCCGTGCTCACGCAGGCCGCCGCCCTCGGCGCCCTCTCGGTGCGCTTCACCGGCGGCGAGCCGCTGATCCGCGACGACTTCGAGGAGCTCTACCTGTTCGCCCGGCGGCTCGGCCTCAAGGTCATGCTCTTCACGAACGCCCGCGGCGTCACGCCCGCGATCGCCGACCTGCTGGCGCGCGTGCCGCCCCTGGAGCCCGTCGAGGTCAGCGTGTACGGCATGAGCGCGCACACGTACGACGGCGCCACGCGTCGCCGCGGATCGTACGCACAGTTCCGCCGCGGCGTCGAGCTACTGTTGGAGCGCGGCGTCCCCTTCGTGGTCAAGGGCGCGCTGCTGCCCGGGCTGGCCGGAGAGATCGCCGAGTTCGAAGCCTGGGCGGCGACCCTGCCGGCCATGAACAAGCCCCCCGGCTTCTCGATGTTCTTCGACCTGCGCGGACGGCGAGACTGCGGCGGCTCCGCCGCCGAGCCGCCTGCGGCCGGGGCGCTGCCCGCACAGGCCCCCGCCGCCGGAGCGCTGCCCGCCGCGGCCTCCGCCGCCCGCTGCGACGTCGAGCGGCGCAACGAGATGATCCGTCGTGTGCGCCTCTCGCCGGCCGACGGCGTGGCCTTTCTCACCCGCGACCGGCAGCGCTACCTCAAGGACATGCGCGAGTTCTGTGGCAAGTTCATGCGCCCGCCCGGCGACAGGCTGTTCTCGTGCGGCGCCGGGCATGGCGCCTGTGTCGACGCCTACGGCGTGGTACAGGCGTGCCTGCCGCTGCGCGACCCCCAAACAACCGTAAGCCTGCGCGAAGCGGGCGGCGGGGAGGCGGTCGGCTCTGGCGGCGGTAAGGAGGGCGGGCCGAGCAGGGGCAAGGAGGGCGGGCGCGGCGGCGAGCCGCCGCCGCGCCCGCCGCCGTCAACGCCGCCCTGGGCGCCTTCGACGCCACCCGTCTGCGCTACGCCCTGACCGAGGTCTTCCCACGCCTGCGCGAGACGCGCGCCACCAACCCGGAGTACCTGCGCCGCTGTGCGGTCTGCTTTCTCAAGGGCCTGTGCGAGCAGTGCCCGGCCAAGTCGTGGGCCGAGAGCGGCACGCTCGACACGCCCGTGGAATACCTTTGCGAGGTCGCGCATGAGCAGGCGCGCGACCTCGGCTTGCTGGAGCCTGGCGAATCCGCCTGGCAGATCGAGGACTGGAAGGCGAGGGTGGAGCGCATATGAGCATCTCCGTAGAAGACGTGTACCGGCCGTCCGACGATGTCGTCGCGCGCGAGATCGAGGGCGAGATCATCATCGTGCCCCTGGTCGCCGGCATCGGCGACATGGAAGACGAGCTGTTCACGCTCAACGACACCGGCAAGGCCATCTGGGACAAGCTCGACGGGCGGCGCAGCCTGGCCGACGTGGTCGCCGAGCTGACTCCGGAGTTCGCGGCCGAGGACGGCGCCATAGAACGCGACGTGCTGGGCCTGGTCGCGGAGCTCGTCGAGCGGAGGATGCTGGTCGCGGTCTAGAGGCGGTCGTCACTGCCGGGTCGAGGGTGCACACCACGGCGCAACCGCCTCTGGCGCGCCCCTCCGAGGAGCATATAGAGTGGACGGCAGGCGCGGCGGCTGGTTTGCGGCGCGGGGGTGATCGTCAAGAACAGGAGGGCGGGTCATGGACGAGCAGACGAGAAAGGCCTGGAGCAGGCCGGAGCTGATCGTGATCGTGCGAGGCAGGTCGGAGGAGACCGTCCTGACGGCCTGCAAGAACGCTTCCGCCAGCATCGGCCCCGGTACGAACTCGACCAACACAGTGTGCCACATGGGCTTCGACTGCCAAAACATTTGCAGCTCTCTCAGCGGCTCCTGACCAGGGGCTGGCTCGTGGGGGACGCGCTGTAGGGCGTGGTCGGCGGGGTCCACGGACGCCGCGGCGCAGCGCAAGGGCTCAGAACTCCCGTCGCCGGGCGACAACGGGAAGGCCTCTGGTGCACCACGCGCGACGGCGTGTAGAGTGGGCCGGCAAGCGCGGCGGCTGGGATGCACGCTGACGCGATCGTCGAAGACAGGGGGGCGGGTCATGGACGAGCAGACGAGAAAGGCCTGGAGCAGGCCCGAGCTGATTGAGATCGTGCGAGGCAGGCCGGAAGAGGCCGTTCTGACGGCCTGCAAGAATCGGCCCGGAGGCTCCGGCCCGGGCGCGGCCAATGGGGGATGCTGGGTCTCGTGTATCTCAGGCACTTGTGAGGAGACCGAGGGTTCCTGACCGTGGTCCGGCTCGCCAGAAGCGCGCGAACCGGCGCGGCCGGGGAGGTCCATGGACCCCCGCCGGCCCAGTGGGAGAGGCACGAACCTCCTGGGCTGGGGGTGAGGCGCCCCGGCCGCCCGGCGGCTGCCTTGGCGCAGCCGGCGTGGCGCCCACAATGCCTGGAGTCAACGCTCGCGCAACCCGGGACGGCAGGGGAGCAGACTCGCAGCGAACCGTTATGGGCGTGATGGTCAAGAACGGGAGGAGCGGAACTATGGAAGAGCAGACGGGAAAGGCCTGGAGCAGGCCCGAGCTGATCGTGATTGTGCGCGGCAAGGCCGAGGAGTCCGTCCTGACGGTCTGCAAGAGCCAGGGCGCCGGCGGATCGAATTCGTTCAACAACGATTGCGCGGGCATAGACACCTGTGGAAACAGTTGCGAGGTGACCGGCGCCTCCTGATCGCGGTCCGGCTTGCCGGGAACGCGCGAACGGGCGCGGCAGGTGGGGTCCACGGACCCCGCTGCGCCGCGCAAGGGGTACGGATTTCCTGAGTTCGGTGTGAAGCGACCAGGCTGACTGATCGCCACCTTGGCACACCCGGCGTCGCGCCTACGGTGTCCCGAGGTCAACGCCCGCGCAACCCGCGACGGCAAGGGAGCAGACGCGTGGCGATCGACGACGGGCGCGACCATGGGTACGTCTCGGCCGGCGGCGTGCTGGCCCTGTCGGGCGTAGCCCTCCAGCAGTTCCTCGCCGCCGTTCTGGAGCGCAGCGTGCCGTTCCGCTTTACGGCGCGCGGCTACAGCATGCACCCCTTCATCAGGGACGCCGACGTCATCACAGTGTCGCCGCTCGGCGGACGAGCACCGCGCGTCGGCGAGGTGGTCGCCGTGCGCAGCGGCGCGGACCGGCTCGTGGTCCACCGGGTCGTCGCGGCAGGCGATCCCCGTCGCGACCTGGCCGCCGGGTATGTGATCCGCGGCGACAACTGCCCCAAGAGCGACGGACGCGTGCCGCCCGAAGCGGTGCTGGGCGTCGTCACGCGCGTCGAGCGCGCCGGGCGACGCAAGCTCCTGGGCATCGGGCCCGAGGCCGCGGTGCTCGCTCGCCTCTCGCACGCCGGCGTGCTGCAGCCGGCGACGGCCGGCGCGCGCCTGCCGCGCCGGGCGGCTCGCGAAGCGCTGGTGCGGGCGCAGCGCGCGCCGGCGTGCCGGCGCGCGCTGCGCCGCCTGGGCCCCGCGTTCGTCGTCGTTCGCGCCGAGCCGGTAGACGAGAGCGAGCTGGCGCGGCGCTTCGGTCTGCGGGCCGACTTGAGGCAGCGCAAGGGCGGCATGCAGGTCACCGCCTTCGTGGCCCGCGTCGGGGGCCAGCGCGGTCGCATCATCGGGTTCGTCGAGCTCGTGCAAGGCGAGGCGACTGCAGCGCCGTTCGACGGCTTCTGGATCCACGCGACCGTGGTGGCGGTGCGGTATCGGGGAATGGGCGTGGCTGAGGCGCTCATGCGGCGGGCCATCGACGCGGCGCGTGACGCGGGGGCCGACGAAGTCCGCCTCACGGTGTTCGCCGACAACGCGCCGGCACTGGGGCTCTATCGCAAGCTGGGCTTCGAGCTGGGCGGCTCACCGGCGCTCGCCGAGCGGCTCGACGCCGACGCGCGCCGCGGCGGCCGGCGCCAGATCGCGCTTCGTCTCGCCGCGGTGTCCGCCTGGCCGTGACCAGCCTGCTCGTCTGCACGTGTCTGGGGCCGGCCGTATCGGCGCGGCGTGTGGCGTGCTAGGCTCGCGGTGACTGTCGACGACGTCGCCGAGTGCGCAGCGGGAGGGTCGAGTGAAACGAACGTCATGGGCGCCGCCCCGGCTCCCGGCGATCTCATGAGCGACACGTTCGTCGGCCGCCGGGAGCTGCCCGGTCTCGGCCTGTGGGACAAGCTCAAGGAGCGTCGCCGGCCGATCTCGTTCGACCTCGAGATCACGGCGCGCTGCAACAACGACTGCCGGCACTGCTACATCAACCTGCCGGCCGGCGACCGCGGGGCGCGGGCGCGCGAGCTGACGCTCGCCGAGATCGAGCGCATCGCCGGCGAAGCGGTCGCCATGGGCGTCGTGTGGTGCCTTGTGAGCGGCGGCGAGCCGCTGCTGCGCGGCGACTTCGCCGAGATCTTCCTGACACTCAAGCGCCGGGGCCTGCTGGTCAGCGTCTTCACCAACGCCTGCCTGGTCACGGCCGAGCACGTCGAGCTCTTCCGGCGCTACCCGCCGCGCGACATCGAGGTCAGCGTGTACGGGGCGACGCGCGAGACCTACGAAGCAGTCACGCGCCGCCCCGGCTCGTTCGACGCCTTCAAGCGTGGCCTCGACCTTTTGCTCGGGAGCGGCGTCAAGGTGCGTCTCAAGGCGATGGCCCTGCGCGCCAACGTCCACGAGCTGCCTGCGATGGCCGCCTTCTGCCGCGCCCACACCAAGGACTACTATCGCTTCGATCCCCTGCTCCACCTGCGCTTCGACGGCGACCAGCGGCGCAACGCCGAGATCCGCGCTGAACGCTTGAGTCCGGCCGAGATCGTCGCCGTGGAGCGCGCCGACGAGGAGCGCTTCGGCGCCCTGCGGCGCGGCTGCGACAAGCTCATCGGCCCCGACCACGGAGAGGCCGCCTGCGACCATCTCTTTCACTGCGGCGCCGGCAACGGCAGCTTCAGCGTGGGCTACGACGGCACCTTCCGCCTGTGCAACTCGCTCTGGCACCCCGACACGACCTACGACCTGCGCGCCGGCACCCTGGCCGAGGCCTGGGACGAGCGTCGTGCCGCGCGTGCGCGACCTGCGCTCGCACAGCACCGAGTTCCTCGAGAAGTGCCGCCGCTGTGGCATCATCAACCTCTGCCTCTGGTGCCCGGCGCACGCGGCCCTGGAGACGGGCGAGATGGACGAGTGGATCGAGTACTTCTGCGCCGTCGCGCACGAACGGGCGCGGGCGATCGGCGCCTGCTCCTCCTCCGCCCCTCCCACCATCCTACCATCCTACCTGAACGGCTCTGATGGGCGTGTCGGGGTCGGGCGCCGGCCCGCGGGGCCGCATCGCGCCGGCGTGGCTCCGTTGGCACCGTTGGAGTACAGTGCGTGAGTACTAGTGTCCACGCGCCCGGGGGCCGGCGAGGTGCACTGCCGACTGAGCGCGTCAGGGGGGAGGCGCGACATGAGGGTCCATCATTCGGCTCGGCGTGCGGGGCTCGTGAGCGCGCTCATGGTCGTGTTCTTTGTCTTCGGGGTGGGCTCGGGGACCGCCCTGGCCGCCGCCCCCGGCACGCTCGACCTCAGCTTCGGCGTGCACGGCGTCGCCCTCAAGAGCTTCGGCCCCGGCGACACCAAAGCGGCCGCCATGGCGATCCAGCCCGACGGCAAGTACGTCGTGGCCGGCACCTACGAGGTGGTGGGCGCCACGCCGGCCGCCACCGCGATCTACGCGACCCTCGCGCGCTACGACGTCGACGGCACGCTGGACGGCAGCTTCGGCACTGGCGGCTGGACGCAGGTCTACCTCGCCAACGGGTCTGCAGATACCGACATGGTCGGGGTCTGCGACGTGGCCCTCTTGCCCAACAGCGCCGGATTCGTGATGAGCGTCGACACTGGGGCCTGGCAGATACAGCTGATGCGCTTCACGGCGGACGGACAGCGCGACACGTCGTTCGGCGTGAACGGCCTGCTCACGGTGACTACGCCGTAGGGCGTCAGTGGGTATCCGCTGCTGCATCCGCTCGCCGTCCGACCGGATGGCAGGTTGCTCGTCGGCTGCACTCTCGCGACCAACCGCAAGGACGACATCGCCGTGCTCTCGCTGAATTCGGACGGGACTGCGGACAGCTCGTTCGGCGCCGACGGCGTCGCCGACTTCGACATCGCCGGCGACAGCGTCGACCGGCTGATCTGCATGGAGCTGGCCCCCGACGGCGACCTTCTGGTCGGGGGCGAAGTCCAGGCGACAGATGGCGTGCTCCTGCGCCTCGCGCCCGACGGCAGCCTGGATCCGTCGTTCGGCACGGGCGGCATGGTCGTCGAATCGGGGCAAGGGGCGTCGTCCTCGCGGTGCTGGGCATCGCTCAGCTTCCCGGCGGCGGCTACGCGACGCTCAACGGCGATCCTGATCCGAGTGAAGCTGGCGGCACGCTCGTGCGTCGACTACTCCGCGAAGCGGCGTCGGCGACACGGTGTTCGGTGTCGCCGGCTGGGCCACGACGGTGGACGTGTCGAACCCCGCTGGCTCCATATCGCGGCCGCGAGCCAGATCGCCGCGCAATCGGACGGCAGCATCCTTCTCGCCGGCACCAGGGACGACGGCTACCCGACCTACAACGACGTGTGGGTGTCGCGGTTCGCCCCGAACGGCGTTCTCGACACGGGCTTCGGCGTGAACGGCCAGGCGACCACCGATCTCGGCGGCGCCGACGACTGCGCGGCGGCGGCCGTCGGCCCCGACGGCAAGCTGGTCGTCGCCGGCTACTCCGTGCCGGGGTCGAGTCAGCGCCGCGCGGATCGGCGGCGCGCCCAACCTGGGCGCCGCAACCAAGGCAAGCGAGGGTCTGGTGCGCTACACCTGCGGTCCCTCGCCCCTGCTGCGCGGCCCCCGGACCTTCGCACTCGCCAAGACCACCGTGGTAAAGGGCAGGCGGGCCAAGTTCAGCTACCGGATCAACGCCCTCACACTGAAGGCGACGGTGACGATCAAGATCTTCAAGGGCAAGAGGCTCAAGCTGAAGATGTCGTTGGGCAGCGTGCGCACCAACCGCGTCGCCTCCGGCCGCTCGCCACAGCGAATCAAGCTGGCCAGGGGCAAGTACGTCTGGAAGGTGTACGCGGTCGACCAGAAGCACCGCAAGCAGATCGTCGTCGGCCACAACACGCTGACCGTCAAGTAGCGCCCGGGGAACAAGCAAGTCGCGCCGTCAGGCTCGCGGGTCGCGGCCGCGAAGCTCTGCGCAACGGTGTTCTGCGCCCCGATGCCCTGCGCCGCGGTGTTCTGTCTCTCAGCCGATGCGCAGCGCCACCGTCATGGTCCCTGGCTTGTGAGTCATGGGTGCGTAGCTGAGGAAAGCCATGGTGAGCTGGTTGACGAGCCAGTCGCTCATGGTGGCCCCGATACCGGTGATGCGCACCCAGCGGCGGCGACCCTTGGTGAAGTGCCTGACGTGCCTCTCGGAAAGGTCGAGCGTCATGACCGTGTGGCGCCCGAGGTTGCTGTCGAATTCGGCGCTGACCGTCGACTTCGCACCCAGGGTGACGCGCAGTCTCGTGAACAACAGCACAATCCAGGCGCTCATCGTCTGACGGCCCCAGAAATCGAAGCCGCCGCGCGGGAAGATCGATGCCGCCAGGCTCACCGGGTTGAGGCTGCCCGCCCGGACCGGGAAGATGAAGCGCCAGGCGTCGTCGGTGAGCCGCAGTCCGGCCGGTCCCAGCGAGAGCGGCGTGGCGCCGCTGCCGAAGAGATCCCTCGACTGGCCTACCATCGACGGCAGTCAGTGGGCGCAGAAGCACAGGCAGTCAAGCTGGGCGGCGGCCTGCGGCCGCCGCTCTTGACGACAGACTGCGCAGAGCTCTCGAGACGGCGCTCGGGCCGAGGAGGTTCTCGTGGGGTTTTCGAGCCGTTGTCAGACACTGCCCCGGAAGGCATCCCAGCTCGGCTGCGCACTCCCACGGCCACGCCCAGCGCATGCCAGAACGTGGCGGCGCCGGTCGCCGAGCGCGCCGGGCCGAGACCGGTGACCGTCTCCGTGCCGGTGGCGTTCACGTTGACGACGGGGAATCGTCGGTCGCCGGCAAAGAAGACGAGGTGGTACGTGATGCCGAGGTCGATGGGACCGTAGACCGTGCCGGAGGGCGGCTCGGGCAGCGCGAGCAGGGCGCGGGCGACCGCCTGCACCGCGGCAGGGTCGGTCACCGAGACCTTCGCCGGAAAGGCGAAACGGATGTGATTCTCGGGGAAGGCGTTGGTGCGGGTCACGACGAGACGATCGAGCCGGCCGACACTCTGTTCGAGGGTCGCCGGCGCCGCCGGCGCCGTGCTGCTGTTCGAAGGCGCCGACCCACACCCGCAGAGCGTGATCGCCGTGGCCGCCAGGAGTGCGGCCATCCGCACGCCTGAGCCACCCACCCGGCATCGGCGAAAACGCGTCATGTGGAGATGCCTCCTTTTGAATCGGCTCGCAGGAACTCGCACCGCGTTCCTGCCGTTCTGCTGCAAATGTCGCTGCCCGAGTGACGCCGGACGGGTCCAAAGGGTTCGTTGTCGCCGCGCCCGGCTGAACGAGTCGGCCGCTCTCGGCCAACCGGGCCGCTCTCGGCCGGCCGGCTCGCCGACGACGCGTGCTAACCCTCGATTCGCCTGCTGCTTGGTATACTCCCGAAACGACACCACAGCCACAGGGGGTTCAGTCGCGCATGGCCGAGAAGATCGAGTTTGTAAGGAACTACTCCGACCAGTCGACCGACAACGGCTTTCAGTTCGAGTTCACCTGCAACCGCTGCGGGAATGGCTACAAGACGCCCTTCAAGGCGTGGTCCCTGGGCTCTGTGAGCCAGGTGGCCGACGGCGCCGGCAGCATGCTCGGAGGGCTGTTCGGCCGCGCCGCCGACGTCACCCAGCGGGCCAAGTCGGCCGCCTGGGAGAAGGCGCGCGACAAGGCCCTCGTCGTGGCCGTGACCGAGATGAAGCCCGAGTTCGTGCAGTGCCCGCGGTGCAGCGCCTGGGTCTGCCGCGGGCAGTGCTGGAACGACAAGCGCGGCCTTTGCAAGGGCTGCGCCCCCGATCTGGGCGTCGAGATGTCGGCGGCCCAGGCCGACCGCTCGGTCGACGAGGTGTGGGCGCACGCCAAGATGAGCGCCGAAGACAAGAAGCTCGCCGAGGGCGACTGGCGCGAGACGATCGTCGCGTCCTGCCCCAAGTGCGGCGCGCCGCAAGAGGTCAATGCCAAGTTCTGTCCCGCGTGCGGCGCCGACCTCAAGAGCGGCGCGTTCTGCGCGCAGTGCGGCGCCAAGCTGCAGCCCGGCGCCAAGTTCTGTCAGGAGTGCGGCACTCACACCGCCTAGTGCCGACGTTCTGTCGCGAAGACGAGAAATGACACCGGCGGTGGCCGTTCGCGGTGGGTCGGCGCAGTCGCGGTTTGGGCAGTCGGCATCATCGAGGCCGCAAGATGGCATCATCCACGCCGCAAGCGGCCATAACCGCTCAGGGCAAGGCATGACGATCCGATCCTCGGCATCCTCACGCACAGGAGTCGCGAACTGCGGCCGGGGCGTCCGCGGGCGCCCTGGCCAACGCCGGCGCAGGGGCAAAGCAGCGGGAATCTGCGAAAGTGATCGCACGCTGATCGACAACGGCGTGCCGGAGGTCGCCTGACAATGCGAGCGCGCTTCTGGGTGGTAACGGCCGTCGTCGTCGTAGTGGTCGTCGTGGTGTGCGGCGGCGTGGCGGCGGCGGTGGTGCTGGCCTGGCCTCACGTGCGCCTCGGCCCCGCCGATCAGGCGCTGGCGCATGTCGCGCTGCCCGGCTTTGCCGGGCGGGTGACGGCCGTGGAGGTGAGCTCGGCAGTCGGGGGGCGGGTGCCCGTGCGGCTGCAGCGGGGAGAGCTGTGGCCGCTCGGCCGGCTTGCCGCCGGTGAGCGATTGACGGTCGAGGTGACTGTGCGTCGGCCGGGCTGGGCGGGGTGGCTCGTCGGTCGCGTCGAGCGGCGCAGCTTCACGATCGAGACGCCCAGCGCGCATCTGCTGGGCCGCTGGCTCCAGGCGAAGGCCGGTGCGCCGGTGACTATAGCCTTCGACGTGCCTGTGGCACTCGTGTCGCTTGGAGGATCGCCGGCGCGATCGCTGCCCACGCCGCAGGCGACCGTGCCGGTGGGCGTGGTCGCGCGCGGCTCGCACAGTGCGGGCGCGATCGAGGTCGCGGCCGCCGCCCGTCCCTGGGAGCGTCTGCCGGCGCCGGTGCAGGTGAGCTGGTTTCCGGCGCGGCCCTACCCGCAGCTGCTCGCCGAACCGGAACCCACGGCGAGGCTCGCTCCGGCCGGGCAGCTGACGCTGACCTTCTCCGACTCGATCGCCAACGTGCTCGGCGCCGCCCGTCCGCGGCTCTCTCCGGCCACGCCGGGCCGCTGGCGGGCGCTGGATGCGCACACCCTGGCCTTTCAGCCGAGCGGGTTCGGCTTTGGACTCGGGGAGAAGGTGAGCGTCGAGCTGCCGCTGGCCGTCCATCTCGCCGGGCAGACCGGGGCCAAGCTCACGCGCACGCTTCGCTGGACGGTTCCGCCGGGTTCGACGCTGCGCTTGCAGCAGCTGCTCGCCCGACTCGGCTACCTGCCGCTCACCTGGCAGCCGGCCGCCGGCCACGCGCCGAACTCGCTGGAAGCCCAGCTCGCGGCCGCGGTAGCGCCGCCGGCGGGACGGTTCTCGTGGCGCTACCACAACACTCCCGCGGAGCTGCGCGCGCTCTGGAGCGCCGGCCGGCCGAACGACATCACCCGCGGCGCGGTGATGATGGTCGAAGACACGCACGGTCTCGCCGTCGACGGGTTCGCCGGGCCGAACGTCTGGCGGGCGCTGATCGGCGACGCGGTCGCCGGCAGGCGCCGCACCAGCGGCTACAGCTACGTCTACGTCCATTGCAGCCTGCCGCAGTCGCTGAACCTCTGGCACAACGGGCGCCTTGATCCTGAGCTCGCCGGGCAACACCGGGGTGCCGGCCGCCCCCACGCAGCTCGGCACCTTTCCGGTGTTCGAGCACCTCGCGGTCGGCACGATGAGCGGCACTAACCCGAGCGGCTCCCACTACGACGATCCCGGCATCCGCTACATCAGCTACTTCAACGGCGGCGACGCCATCCACGCGTTCAACCGCGCCTCGTTCGGCACCCCGCAGAGCCTCGGCTGCGTCGAGCTTCCGCTGGCCGCCGCCGCCAAGGTCTGGCCCTACACACCGATCGGCACGCTCGTCACGATCGAGAACTGAGCGGCGCAAGAGCCTGCGAGAAAGCAGGCAGCGACGATGGAGGACGGCACGATGCCGCGACCGTGGTTTGGTCAAAAGAGGGTCGGCTGGGGCTTGCGGCCGCTCACGTGGCAGGGATGGGTGCTGACCGTGCTCTACCTGCTCATCGCCTACGCCGCGGCCCGCGCGCTCGCGGCGCACCATGTCGCGCTCTTCGTGATCGGCCTGGGTGTGCTCACGGTGGCCTACGTCCTGGTCGCCCTGGCCACGAGCCGCGGTCGTTAGGGCCTGGCACCTGCGAGAGGCATCCCGGATCTGAGGTCCGCAGTGACGCCCCTACCGCTTCCCGACTACCACGTCCACAGCCGCTTCTCGGACGGCGACGACGAGCTGCGCGCCTGCGTCGAACGGGCTCTGCAGCTCGGCCTGCCCGAGATCGGCTTCTCGGACCACCTCACCCCGGCCCGCTACGCGGACGACGGCTGCGGCCCGGACCCGCGCCGCCTCGACGACTACGTCGCGGCGGCGCGGGCGGCGGCCGCCGCCCACCCGCAGCTGCGCGTGCTGGCGGGCATCGAGGCCGACTACCTGCCCGAGGCCGCAGACGAGACGCTCTCGCTGCTTGCCGCCTATCGCTTCGACTACGTGCTGTGCTCGGTCCACTACGTCGACGGCTTCTGCTTCGACGAGCCGGACGATCTCAAAGCCGAGGGCTGGCGTCACGTCGATCGCGTCTGGCGCCGCTACTACGAGACGCTCATCGAGGCCACGCGGACCGGCGCCTTCGATGTCGTCGCCCACCTCGACCTGCCCAAGAAATGGGGCTTTCGCCCGTCGGCGGACATGAGCGAGCTCGAGAACGACGCGCTCGCGGCCATCGCCGCGGCCGGCATGGCGATCGAGATCAACACCTCGGGGCTCGACCGGTACCCCGTGGCCGAGATGTTTCCTTCAGCGAGCCTGCTCAGGCGCGCCCGAGCCGCCGGCATCGGCCTCACCTTCGGTTCCGACGCGCATTGCGCGGCAGAGGTCGGCTCGCACTTCGCTCAAGCTCTGCAGTGGGCGCGGGCCGCGGGCTACGAGTCCTTCCTGCGACTCTCGGACCGCGTGCCTGTCGCGCTCCCCGGCGCGGACGAGCCGCCCCCCGGCGCGCACTAACTCGGCCATCGCCGCCACGGCGTGCTCCCGCGTGGTCGGGATGGTGTGGCGATGCCCGTTGGCGTGGTGTGGCGATGCCGGGAGGGGCTGGATGCGGTGACGCCGATCGTCAAGCGCCTCTACTCCACTGCCGATAGACCTTGAGAGTAGGGCCGCGATGCGGTGATCGGCTCAGGAGGTCCGGGGTTGAGGCGTTTGTCACGGTCGAGCGGCCCGCACACGGCGCTCGCCGCGATGGCAGGCTTGGTCGCCGCGATGTGCGTGCTCCTGGCGGTCGTGCCCGCCGCGCGGGCCGCGGTGTGGACCGCGCCCGCAGACACGCGCGTGTTCCCCGCCACCGCGCCGGGCAAGCACCACGTCGTCAGCCTGACCGCCGCGGGCGGCGAGTACGAGGGTGTGATCGTCGGCCTGAGGGGCGGCGCTCAGCGCCGGGTCGTCGTGACGTGGTCGGCCGCCAGCGATCCCTTCCTCACGGCGAACGCCGTCCTCGACCAGGTGGCTTTCGTGCGCATCCGCCGCCCCACCACCGGCACAGGAGCCAAGCCCGGCCTGTACCCCGATCCCTTGCTGCCTCGAGGTTTCGGTCAGGCCTTTGCCGTGCCGGCGCACAGCTCCTCGCTCTACGTTCTGTTCCACGTCCCGTATGGGACGCAGGCCGGCATCTACACCGGCACCCTGCATGTCTCGAACGGCGCCGAGCAGGTCGATCTTGCCGTCCGGCTGCAGGTGTGGAGCTTCGGCTGGCAGCGCCTGAGCGTGCACACGGGGTTCTCGGTGGGCTTCAACAGCTTGAGCGACCCGGTCGCCGCCTACGCGATGCTCGAGCAGCACGGCGTCACCCCGCTGATGCCCAAGGCGGCGCCTCACGTTCAGGCAAACGGCGACATCGCCGCCGCGGCGTATGCGAACGAACTGCGTCCGTACCTCGGAGCAGACGGCCTCGACATGTCGATCGCTCGCCTGCCGTGGCTCGGCTGGTGCCCCGGCTTCTCGTGGAAGTTCGCACCGGGCAATCCGACTCTCGTGAACTACCTCACCAACGTGCTGCGCGTCTACCAGGACAACGGCTGGCAGGACGAGGCGGTCGCCTATCCGGTAGACGAGCCCACCAGCACGGGCGCCGAACGTCGAGCGGACGGGTTGGCGCGCACGCTGCACAAGGCCAGCGCCCGGCTCGGCTTTCGCGCGAAGTTCCTGCTGACCGACGACCCCCGGCCCACGAGCCTCGGTCCCCTGCTGCCGGCCAACAGGTTCCTCTGGAACGACGTCGACATCTGGTGCACGCGCTACTACTACTTCTTTGGCCGGGTGCCCGTGCTGCGCAAGCTTCAGGCCAAGGGCGCCCAGGTGTGGTGGTACCCCTACTACAACTCCTCGGTGGCCGAGCTGCCCAACTTCGTGATCGACAAGTCGCTGGCCGACGAGCGGGTCTGGGGCTGGCTGATGTACCAGTGGAACGTCGACGGCATGCTCTACTGGGGTGTCGACAGGTGGGGCAACGCGCTGACCGGCAAGGGCGACCGCGACCCGTACCAGAATCCGCTGTCGTTCGAGTATTCCGACGGTCGCGTCGCCAACGGAGAAGCGTGCCTCATCTATCCGGGCTACTATCCCCGTTACGGACTGGACGACAAGAACGCGCCGCCGGTGTCGTCGCTACGCCTCGAAGCGTTGCGCGACGGCTTTCAGGACCTGGAGTACCTCAAGCTCGCGGCCAAGCTCTGCGGGGCCAGTTACGTCAAGTCGGTCGTCAAGAGCATCACCTGGTACCCCTACAAGATCAGGTACGGACACCTGTTCGACTTCCCGAAGTACGTCACGTCACCGTCCGCCTTTGGCGCCGCCCGTGCGAAACTCGCCCAGCGGATCGAACAGGTCCTGAGCTCTCAGCCGACCACGAGCAGCGCCGATCGCGGCGGGTGAGGTGGCTCGCGGGCAGCGCCCCTACTGCGCGTTGTCGGCCCAGCGCAGCTGCGCGATCGTGGCCGCGGCGCCGGCGAGGAACGTGAGGGCGACCACGACGACGCTGCCCGGCGCCACCGTGGTGACCGGCTGTCCGATGGCGCCGATGAACAGCGGCACGATCGACCAGGGAAACCAGGCTGCCCAGCCGGTGTGGCTGAACACGTCGCCGAGCGCGAGCATCGCCAGCGCGAAGCCGAGCGGCGGCAGGTAGCCGCGGCCCAGCATGGCGATCCAGGCGACGACAGGCACGAGAAGGTAGGCGATCGCGGCGGCCAGCAGCGCGTCGCGCAGGCCTCTCGCGGCCAGTGTCGCCGAGAAGCCCGGCAGCCGCAGCACCGCTCCCAGCACGAGGCCTTCGACGAGCACGGCCACCACGAGCGCCACCCACCACACCGCCGCCACCACGAGCTTCGCCAGCGCGAACCAGTGGCGGCCCACCGGCAGCGCGAGCAGGTTCTTCGCCGTCCCCTCGGTGTACTCCCGGCCAAAGACGTAGGCGACGATGAACGAGAGCAGCAGCATCCCTCCCATGCCGATCACCAGGGTGAGCGCCGAGAAGTACGAGGGCCACGTCGCCGTGAGCCCGGAGAGGTTCGCCTTTGTGCCGAGCAAGCCCGAGCCTGGCGGCCCGGCCCGGCTCTCGCACGATCCACATCATCAGCGCGATCGCCAGCGGCCCGATCGAGAGCGCCGCGAGCGAGAACCAGGTCACCTTGCTGCGGCGCAGTTTGAGGAACTCCGTGGCGAGCACTCGCGCGAACATCACGCGACACCTCCCGTGAGCCGCAGGAAGTGCGCCTCGAGGTCTTCGTGTGCCGGAGCGAGCTCGGTGATGTCGAGTCCCGGCTCCGACGAGCAGGCGAGCCAGCTCCGGCACGCGCCCCTGGGCGTCGAAGATCCGCAGCCGGCCGTCGGCCGGCTCGACGTGCGCGAAGCCCGCGGCGGCAAGAAGCGCCGCCGCGCGCCCGGGTTCGGAGACGCCGACGTCGACGTACGAGCGCTCCCCGGCGCGCAGCTGGTCGCGGTCGAGCTCCTCGAGCAGGCGGCCCTCGTGCAGGATGCCGATGCGGTCGACGAGATGGGCGATCTCGCCCAGGATGTGGCTCGACACGAAGACGGTGACGCCCTGCTCGCCGGCCAGCGAGCGCAGCAGCTCGCGGACCTCGACGATGCCGGCGGGGTCGAGCGCGTTGGTCGGCTCGTCGAGGATGAGCAGCTCGGGACGGTGCAGCAGCGCCCGGGCGAGGGAGAGCCGCTGCTTGTTGCCGAGCGAGAGCACCTTGGCGCGCCGGTCGGCGAGCCCGCCGAGCCGCAGCAGCTCGATGACCTCGGCGACCGCCGCGCGCGGCGCCCGCGTGAGGCGGCGCTGGATGTCGAGATTCTCGCGCACGGTCAGGTCCGGGTAGGCGGTCGCGGTCTCGACGAGGTAGCCGACGCGGGCAAAGGCGCCGTTCGCACCCGGCTGCACTCGTTTGCCCAGCACCTCGACGTCGCCACCGGTCGGCCGGATGAGGCCGAGCAGCATGCGGATGGTGGTCGTCTTGCCGGCCCCGTTCCTGCCGAGAAAGCCGTAGATCTCGCCGCGGCGCACGTCGAGATCGAGGGCGTCGACCGCGAGCACGTCGCGGTAGCGCTTCGTGAGCGCGCGCGTGGCGATGGCGCTCTCGGCGCTCACGGCCGCGCCCCCTGGTAGCCGAGCGCCCGCAGGGCGAACCCGGTCGCCTTGTCGAGCGCGTCCGGCATGTCGCCGATGGCGGTCCCGGCGAGCTCGACGCTCTGCAGCCCGGCGAGCACGAACCAGGCGGCGGCTCGCGTGTCGTCGGTGGCAAAGACACCCTCGGCAACGCCCTGCTCGACGATCGCCTGCAGAAGCGGGACCAGCCGCAGTGTCAGGTCCTCGGCGAGCCGGTCGTGCAGGATGCGGCTCTCGGGTCGGTGCATCAGGTCGACGAGCGCGGCGGCGTCGGGCTGCGCGCCGATCTCGGACAGGACGGCGCCCAGGGCGAGCAGCTTGTCGACGGCCGACGTAGCGACGTCGATGCGTGCGGCCGTGCTCTCGAAGATCGCGTGGGCCACGCGTTCGACCACGGCCAGGACGGCGTCGTCCTTGGAGTCGAAGTACAGGTAGAACGTGCCCTGCGCGACGCCGGCCGCCTTGACGATCTCGCTGACGGTCGCGTCGGCCACGCCACGCTGGGCGAACACCGTTGCCGCGGCCGAGACGAGCGCGGCGCGGCGGGCTGCGCGATCAACGACACGGGGCATCGGGGCTCCAGGGTCGCCGGGACGGGCTCCGGCACGTAGATGACTGACAATCAGTCATGATACAACCCGCGTCAAGCTTCGTGGAGGGTCGATGCCGGAAGCCCGGATTGATCGTGCGTGAACGGCGGTCCGGACTCGACGCCTGGCAGGTCCTGTCCCTGAGTCGTAGCGACGCCAGGCAGTCTCTTTCCCTGGCGAGAGGTGGCGACGCACCGCTGCCGATGCAACCTGCCTCAGACCGTCTCTGGGCGCCAGGCCTGGACAGGGCTCAGGGCGTCTCTACGTGTCATCGTGGCGAGCGGCTGCGGCAGGACCCGGCCCGCGCCTCGGGACCGGTTTGACCACGTCCGGCTCGCAGAAGAGAATACGACCCCGTGAAGCGCACGCCCTCGCTCAGGTTCGTCGCTCTCCTCGTACTCGTTGCCGCCCTGCTGACCGGCACGGCTCTGCGGGCCAGGGAACTGTCGCTCAAGCGCCAGTTCAGCCACGACGAGGTGATCAGCTACATCGCCGCCACGGGCCACGAGAACCAGTACCTGTGGGCGACGGGAGGTGTCGGTGTAGAAGCGCCCCACGGTGGACTCACCGGTCGCTGGGTGCCCGCCGCCGACTGGAAGAAGCTCATGGAGCCGGGCAGCTTCTGGGACTTCGGCGCCATCGCCTCGGGCCTCGCCCACACCGACACCCATCCGCCGCTCTACTTCTGGATCCTGCACATCTGGATCGCGGTCGTGGGCGTGCACTTGAAGGACGGCATCGCGATCAACATCCTCATCACCCTGGCGACGGGAGTCGTGCTCTTCTTTCTCGCGCGTCGGCTGCTCAAGAATGCGCTCGAGGCGGCGCTCGTGGTCCTGGTCTGGGACGTGAGCCCGCCGATGCTCTCCACCTCGTTCATCGCCCGCCAGTACGACCTGTTCGCGTTCTTCCTGGCGCTCTTCGCGTTGCTTGTCGTGCGGGCCACGGATCTCGGGCGGCCGTTCCGCCGACGCGACTTCGCGGCGCTCACCGTGGTGACCGCGGCCGGCATGCTCACCCACTACCAGTTCGTCGTCGTGGTGGCCACCGGGGTGCTCTACGCGGCGATCTTCCTGCTGCGCCGACACCGGAGACGCCTGGTGGGCGTGCTCGGAAGTTTCGTGGCCGGGCTGCCGATCTTCCTGATCGCCGCGCCTCACTTCTACCTGTCTGTGCGGCGCCAGATGCAGTGGCAGACCCACGGTTTCAGCATGAGCGCGCTTTGGGGGCGGGTCCACACCGTCGGGTCTGGCCTCTACCCATGGTTCGGCCTGGCGGTGCACGATCTGCGGGCGGCGCCGCACCTGGCGGCGGCGGCCACGCGGCCGCTGTGGGGTCCCCTCGCAAGCGGTGCCGCCGCCGCCGTCCTCGGCGCCGCCCTGCTCTGCGCCTGCGCGGCGCTGGCGATCGCGCTCGCGCTGCCGCGCTCGCGCGCCGGGGCGCGATCGTATCTGAGCCGCATCGACACGACCGGAGTGGTCAAGGTGCTCATCCTGCTGGGCGGTGTGGCCGGCGGTGTCATCGGCATGTATCTGTCGTTTCGCTCGCCGTGGTATGCGATGCACGACCGCTACCTGGCGCCCCTGTGGGTGCTGCTCGCGTTCCTGCCGGTGCTCCTGACCCGACTGCTGATCGGACGGTGGCGTTATGTCGTTGTGGCGGTGTTCGTCGTGCTCGTCATGCTGCCGGCGAGCCTCGGCCGGCTGCACACGCTGCGCAACCCGTCGCCGAACCCCGGCCCGGTTCTCCAGGCGGCCGGCCACATCGTCATCGACGGACCCGACCGCGGCTACGCCTCTCGACAGCTGTTCTGGATTCCCGACGCGACGCCCGTGTTCGTCGCCTGGCAGGCGCAGCTCAGGCAGGACCCCGAGGCCTGGCTACCGGAGCTTCGGGCAGGCGACGTCTACCTGAACATGCGCATCTACGAGAACACGCCGGCCTCGTTTGCCGCCATCGAGCGGCTTCTGGGCACCCGCTTCGCCATGCGCGTGCGACACGACGGCGTGCGCGGCGTGGGCCGCATGTTCGTCTTGAGCGACAAGACCGCCCCGAGCCCGGGGACGTCGCCGAGCCCAGGCGCGTCGCCGTAGCCACGGTCGTCGTCGCGCTGGCTCGGTCCGAGCAGGTGCCGGCCGCTACTTCACCGCAACGTGGCGAATGCGGCTCGTGGTCACGCCGAGCCAGGTGACGCGGTAGTAGGCCGACGCCTTTGGCCGCAGCTGGGCGGTGTAGAGGCCGCCGACCTGGCTGGACGGTCTTCACGGTCGACCATGGGCGACCCGGAAGGTGCCTCTGGACGACCAGCGGCTTGCCCACATTGCCGGGAAGTCCGCCGACGGTGGCGCACGACAGCTGACCCGTGAGCGTGAGCGTCGCGCCCCGCTTGACGGATGCAGGCGCGCTCAGGGTGAGGCGGTTGCCCCCGGCAAAGACGAACCAGGCGCGCTTGGCCGCACCCGCGGCGGTTTGAAGCCCCGTATACCATCCCTGGTAAGGCGCTCCCGGAGGCGAGTCGTCCTTCAGGTCGAACCACATCAGCAGCTTCACCTGCTTGTATCGCGCGACATAGGCATAGGCGCGCCGCAGGTACGTTCGCCTGGGTGATCTGGTTGACGTGCTGGCCCGTGAAGGCCTGGCACGCCGCGGTCTGATACCCGTACTCGGTCAAGAAGAAGGGCTTGCCGGGGAACAGCTTGAGCAGCGTGCCCAGGTTCTCGAGGGTGACGGTCGTGTTCGGGCTGCCGGGGGCGGCCTCGGGCCACAGCCGCGGCGACGCCCCCGGCATATAGGGGTGATGCGAGTAGGCGTCGAAGAGCGACGCCCACCCCTTCGTGGCCTTGATCACGGCGGCGAAGCGCTGCGGCGACGTCTCGTAAGTGTTCCTGTTGGCGCTGCCCCGCGGCGACGTCGCGCCGGCGATGACCAGCGGGCGCGGCGCTCCGGCCGACCCCGGGTCGCCCGCACGGATGCCGGCCGAGAAGCTGCGCAGCATGCGGACGTAGAGGTGGGCGCCGAAGAGGATGTCGTGCTTGGTCTGCTGAGGGAAGAGCGAGAGGTAGAGATTGGGTTCGTTCCAGCATTCGTACGCGTAGACCTGACCCTGGAACTGGGCCGCGACGGCCTGGCAGAACGCCCGGAACGCCGAGAGGTACTTGGTGCTCATCGCGTCGTAGGGCTGGTAGCCGTTCGTCTGTTTCCAGAACGTGGGGTCGGAGGCCCACTCGGGCACCTTGTCAAAGGTGATGATGACCTTCAGCCCGTCCTGACGCGCCTGGGAGACGGCCGAGGCGACGCCCAGCATGTACGCGGAGTTGGGATCGTAGACGGGTTGCCCCAGCACAGGTTGCTGCGGCTCGGCGGCGGCCCAGGAGACGAAGAAGCGCACGTACGTGGCGTCCAGCTCGTAGCGTGTCTCGTGCAGCATGGCCGCCTGTTGATCGGGGGTCGTCGAGAGCGCGGTGAAGGCGGTGTCGGCTATGCCGCGGGCGACCGTTCGCGCGCTCGCCACGCCGGGGCACACGGCGGCGCCTGCCCCCAGGACGCAGACGACCACGAACAGAAGGATCGTGGTGGCAGACGAGGAGCGCAAGCGTGTGTGCGGCCAGAGTCGTGCGCGCATCATGGCCTGAACATACCGACGCCCGGCAGGCGCGTCAACCCGGCGCCTGCCCGGCCGGCGGGCGATGACGACCGGGTGGCGGGTCTGCGATGACGACCGGGCGGCCGGCGTGCGATGACGGCCGGGCGCCTAGCGTACGATGTCGACCGGGCTGCCGCTCGGCACCCAGGCGCTCACCTTGAGCACATCGGCGTTGTGCATGCGAATGCAGCCGTCGCTGACGGCGCGCCCGATGCAGGCGTTGTTGTTCGTGCCGTGGATGGCCAGTGAGTCCCCCGTGGGCAGCCTGGGCTGAAACCCGCTGAGGCCCATGGCGAGCACTCCGTAGGGCCCGCCGGAGGGCGAGGGCCGGCGCTTCTCGTCGATGAAGAAGTGACCGGTCGGCGTTGGGTAGGCCGAGGAGCCCACGGCCACAGGGAAACGGCCCATGAGCCTGCCGCTGCGGTACACGCTCAGCCGACGCGCCGAGACGTCGATCACGATCCGCGCCACCGTTGCGTAGGTGCCGACCTCGCTCGCCCGCACCCAGCCGCTGCTGCCGTTGGGGCGCCGGGCAAGCCACACGTCGTACCACGTCAGGCCGTCGATTTGGCGGGTCTTGCGGACGAGCATGAGCGTGGGATACCCGTGCTGGTTGAGCTTCGGGAGCTTAGCGCGGACGGGTGCCGTTGGGCTGGGCCGCCGGTGCACGACGACCGTTCCGCTGGCTTTGGCAACCAGCCACACAGCCGTCGGGGCTCCGCCTGGCTGGGTTGTGGGTGTCGGGCTCGGCAGGGAGACGGTGGCCATGGGCTGGAGCGCGCCGCCTTCGGCGGCGCGCACATGCACCACGAAGTACCCGGCGAACGCCACCACGGCCAGGGCCGCGAGCGTGGCCAGCACCAGTGCGATCCGTCGTTTCTCTGGGGACACGCGCGCTCCATCGTCGGCCGAACGAACTTGCGGCCAACAATAGAGGATATAATCGCTTCCGTCCAAGTGACATTTCCAGGGGGTGGGGCGTGGAGGGTACCGCGTAGTGGGGCCGGCTTTCGCGGTGCGCGAGGTGCTGCTCGATCGCGACGTTCGGGCGCCCGAGATGCTGTCGAGGTCGGCGGTCTCGCGTGGCTACCTGTTGCGGCGTTACGCGAGCGTCGCCGGTCTGGCCCTCATCGATGTCGCCTCGCTGTGCGCCGCTGTCGTGCTGGTCCGTCGCGGTCTTTCGAACTTGCAGTCCCCGGTGCGGGCGTTCTCGCCGGCGCACGTCGCGGTGGCGGCAGTCGTGCTCGTGGGCATCTTCGCCCTGCACCAGCTCTACGGGCTGCGTGCCCGGCGCCACAATTGGCGGCGCGAGCTGAGCGCCGCGATCTGGTATCTGGCGGCCGCCCTGGTGCTCAACGGGATCGCCGGTGTCTGGATACCCCTCGACGTCCTCGTCGTCTGGCTCATCGCCATGTGCCTCCTGGTCGTCGGCAGGGCGTTGTACGACGTCTGCCTCAGGGTCGCGTTCCCTGTCGACCTCGAGAGCAAGCGCACCGTCATAGTGGGCTGCGAGGCCGCCTTTACGGCCTTTGTCGACTTCAGACGCCAGTTCTCGCCCCGGGCGCAGTCGGGAGTCATCGGCATCGTCGGCGACAAGGCGCCCGACAGGGTCTGGCAGGAGCAGTCCGGCATTCCGTCGCTGGGGCTGCTCCAGGACATCGACGAGATCGTCGAGCGCGTCCGGCCCGACGAGCTCATGGTCGTCGACCGCGAGGTCGAGGTTTGCCACCTGGTCGAGCTCGCCGAGCTGTGCCGCCGGCACAAACTCACCCTCAAGCTGGCCGACATCGAGATGCGCTTCAGCGAGTCGGGCGTGAGTCTCGTCCCGGGGTTGGGCGAGGCGCTGTTCGTCTCGGCGCCCACGGTAACTAGCGGTGCGGCCTGGCTGCTCAAGCGCTGCACCGACGTGGTGATGGCCGCCGTGGCGCTCGTCCTCGCCGCGCCCCTCATGGCCGTCGTCGCTTTGGCGATCAAGCTCACCTCGCCGGGCCCCGTGTTCTATGCGGCCCGGCGCGTCGGCTTGGGACAGCGGCGCTTTCGCTGCTACAAGTTCAGGACCATGCAGGCCGATGCCCAGGCGCTGCAGGCCGAGCTCGAGGCCTTGAACGAAGCCGACGGGGCGGTCTTCAAGATCAGGGACGATCCCCGCGTCACACCACTCGGCCGCTGGCTGCGCGCCCTGAGCATCGACGAGCTGCCCCAGCTCATCAACGTGCTGCGCGGCGAGATGAGCCTGGTCGGCCCGCGGCCGCTGCCTCTGCGCGACAACGAGCTGCTCGCCGCCTGGCACAAGCAGCGCCACGTGGTCCTGCCCGGCATGACCGGTCTGTGGCAGGTGCGCGGCCGCAGCGACACGTCGTTCGACGAGATGATCGACCTCGATCTGCTCTACATCGACTCGTGGTCGCTGTGGCTCGACCTCTCGATCATGCTGCGCACCGCGGGGGCCGTGTTCGGGTCGCACGGCGCGTACTGAGGCTGCGGACAGGCCTGTTCGACCGCCGACGGAATCGGAAGGGGCAAGAGTGGCAACATCTGTGGTGACCGGAGGCGCGGGCTTTCTGGGGTCGCACCTGTGCGAGTATCTCCTAAAGAAAGGCCACAGGGTCGTCTGCCTCGACAATCTCGACACGGGATCGCTGCAGAACATCGAGCACCTGCGCGACGAGGCCTTCGAGTTTCAGAACGTCGACTGCACCGAGTTCTTCGACGTGCCGGGAACGGTCGACTATGTCTTTCACCTGGCCACTGATTGACGTGCTGTCCCGTGAAGGCCTGGCACGCCGCGGTCTGATACCATACTCGAGTAGAGAAGAAGGGCTTGCCCGGGAAGAGCCTGAGCAGCGTACGCAGGTTCTCGAGGGTGACGGTCGTGTTCGGGCTGCCGGGAGCGGCCCGGGCTATCGCGGAGACGCCCCCGGCATGTAGGGGTGGTGCGAGTACACATAGAAGAGCGACGCCCACCCTTTCGTGGCCTTGATCACAGCGGCGAAACGCTGCGGCGACGTTTCGTAGGTGTTCCTGTTGGCGCTGCCCCGCGGTGACGTCGCGCCGGCGATCACCAGCGGGCGTGGCACTCCGGCCGACCCGGGTCACCCGCACGAATGCCGGCCGAGAAGCTGCGCAGCATGCGGACGTAGAGGTGGGCGCGGAAGAGGATGTCGTGCTTAGTCTGCTGGGGGAAAAGGAAGAGGTACAGATTGGGTTCGTTCCAGCACTCGTACGCGTACACCTGGCCCTGGAACTGAGCCGCCAAGGCCTGGCAAAACGCGCGGAACGCCGAGAGGTACTTGGTGCTCATTGCGCCATACGGCTGGTAGCCGTGCGTCTTTTTCCAGAACGTGTGGTCGGAGGCCCACGCGGGCACCTCGTCCAAGGTGATGATGGTCTTCAGTCCATCCTGATGCGCCTGGGAAACGGCTAAAGCGACACTCTGCATGTACGCAGAGGTGGGATCGTGAGACGGGTTGTCCCAGCACGGGTGCTGCCGGCTCGGCTTGGGCCCAGGAGACGAAGAAACGCACGTACGTGGCGCCCAGCTCGTAACGGATCTCGTGCAGCATAGTCGTCTGATCGTCGGGCGTCGTCGAAATTGAGGTGATGCTAGGTCTCGGCTATGCCGCGGGCGACCGTTCGCGCGCTCGCAACGCCGGGGCACACGGCGGTGCCTGCCCCCAGGACGCAGACCACCACGAACAAAAAGATCGTGGTGGCAGACGAGGAGCGCAAACGTGTGTGCGGCCAGAGTCGTGCGCGCTTCATGACTCGAACATACCGACGCCCGGCAGGCGCGTCGAACCGAGCGCCTGCCTGGCCGGCCTGCGATGACGACCAGGCGGCCGGCCTGCGATGACGACCGGGCGGCCGGCCTGCGATGACGACCGGGCGGCCGGCCTGCGATGCAGCGACCGGCCACCTAGCGTTCGATGTCGACTGGGCTGCCGCTCGGCACCCAGGCGCTCACCTTGAGCGCATTCGGCATTGTGCATGCGAATGCAGCCGTTGCTGACGGCCCGTCCGATGCAGGCGTTGTTGTTCGTGCCGTGGATGGCCAGTGAGCCCCCCGTGGGCAGCCTGGGCTGAAACCCGCTGAGGCCCATGGCGAGCACTCCGAAGGGCCCGCCTCCGGAGGGCGAGGGCCGGCGCTTCTCGTCGATGAAGAAGTGACCGGTTGGCGTTGGGTAGGCCGAGGAGCGCGCCGGCTACAGGAAACCGACCCATGAGCCGGCCGTCACGGTACACGCTCAGCCGACGCGCCGAGACGTCGATCACGATCCGGGCCACCGTTGCGTAGGTGCCGACCTCGCTCGCCCGCGCCCAGGCCGCTGCTGCCGTTGGGGAGCCGGGCAAGCCAAACGTCGTACCACGTCAGGCCGTCGACCTGGCGGGTGCTTTCGGACAAGCATGAGCGTGGGATACCCGTGCCGGTTGAGCTTCCGGGAGCGTTGCGCGGACGGGCGCCGCTGGGCTGGGCCGCCGGTGCACGACGACTGTTCCGCTGGCTTTGGCAACCAGCCACATCGCCGCCGGCGCCCCGCCGGCCTGGGTTCCGGGCGTCGGGCTCGGCAGGGAGACGGTGGCCATGGGCTGGAGCGCGCCGCCTGCGGCGGCGCGCACATGAACCACGAAGTACCCGGCGAACGCCACCACGGCCAAGGCCGCGAGCGTGGCCGGCGACGAGTGCGATTCGTCGTTTCTCTTGGGACACGCGCGCTCCATCGACGATCAACGAGCTTGCGGCCAAGGATAGAGGATATAATCGTCTGCGTCCAAGGGACATTCCCAGGGGGTAGGGCGTGGAGGGTACTGCGTAGTGGGGCCGGCCCTCGCGGTCCGCGAGGTGCTGCTCGATCGCGACGTTCGGGCGCCCGAGATGCTGTCGAGATCAGCGGTGTCGCGCGGCTACCTGTTGCGGCGCTACGCGAGCGTTGCCGGCATGGCTCTCATCGATGTCGCCTCGCTCTGCGCGGCGGTCTTGCTCGTCCGTCACGGTCTGTCGCACCTGCGCGCGCCGGTGCGGGCATTCTCGCCGAGGTGCACGTCGCAGTGGCGGCAGTAGTGCTCGTGGGCATCTTCGCCCTGCACCAGCTCTACGGGCTGCGTGCCCGGCGCCACAATTGGCGGCGCGAGCTGAGCGCCGCGATCTGGTTCCTGGCGGCCGTCCTGGTGCTCAATGGGATCGCCGGTGTCTGGATACCCCTCGACGTCCTTGTCATTTGGCTCATCGCCATGTGTCTCCTGGTCGTCGGCAGGGCATTGTACGACGTCTGCCTCAGGGTCGTGTTCGCGGTCGACCTCGAGAGCAAGCGCGCCCGTCGTGGTGGGCTGCGAGGCCGCCTTTACGGCCTTCACCGACTTCAGGCGCCAGTTCTCGCCCCGCGCGCAGTCGGGGGTCATCGGCATCGTCGGCGACAGGGCGCCCGACAGGGTCTGGCAGGAGCAGTCCGGCATTCCATCGCTGGGGCTGCTCGAGGACATCGATGAGATCGTCGAGCGCGTCCGACCCGACGAGCTCATGGTCGTCGACCGCGAGGTCGAGGTTTGCCACCTGGTCGAGCTCGCCGAGCTGTGCCGCCGGCACAAGCTCACCCTCAAGCTGGCCGACATCGAGATGCGCTTCAGCGAGTCGGGCGTGAGTCTCGTCCCGGGGTTGGGCGAGGCGCTGTTCGTCTCGGCGCCCTCGGTCCAAAGCGGGGCGGCCTGGCTGCTCAAGCGCTGCACCGACGTCGTGATGGCCGCTGTGCTGCTCGTCCTGGCCGCGCCTCTCATGGCCGTCGTCGCTGTGGCCATCAAGCTCACCTCGCCCGGCCCGGTGTTCTATGCGGCCCGCCGCGTCGGGTTGGGCCAGCGGCGCTTTCGCTGCTACAAGTTCAGGACCATGCAGGCCGATGCCCAGGCGCTGCAGGCCGAGCTCGAGGCCTTGAACGAAGCCGACGGGGCGGTCTTCAAGTTCAGGGACGATCCCGCGTCACACCGCTGGGCCGCTGGCTGCGCGCCCTGAGCATCGACGAGCTGCCCCAGCTCATCAACGTGCTGCGCGGCGAGATGAGCCTGGTCGGCCCGCGGCCGCTGCCCCTGCGCGACAACGAGCTGCTCGCCGCCTGGCACAAGCAGCGCCACGTGGTCCTGCCCGGCATGACCGGCCTGTGGCAGGTGCGCAGCCGCAGCGACACGTCGTTCGACGAGATGATCGACCTCGACCTGCTCTACATCGACTCCGTGGTCGCTGTGGCTCGACCTCTCGATCATGCTGCGCACCGCAAGGGCCGTGTTCGGGTCGCACGGCGCGTACTGAGGTCGCGGACGAGCCTGTTCGACCGCCAGCGGAACCGGAAGGGGCAAGAGTGGCAACATCTGTGGTGACCGGAGGCGCGGGCTTTCTGGGGTCGCACCTGTGCGAGTATCTCTTAAAGAAAGGCCATCGGGTCGTCTGCCTCGACAACCTCGACACGGGGTCGCTGCAGAACATCGAGCACCTGCGCGACGAGGCCTTCTAGTTTTACAACGTCGACTGCACCGAGTTCTTCGACGTGCCGGGAACGTAGGCTACCACGTCTTTCACCTGGCCAGCCCGGCGAGCCCG
>CAVVVA010000018.1:0-78933 GCA_963751565.1 uncultured Actinomycetes bacterium
CTGGTGTGGTTGGCGTTGACGGTGCAGCTGGCCAGCTCGGGGGTGATGTACTGGCTGCCGTGGCCCTGGCAGGCGTTGTAGGCGAAGTAGCCGCCGTTTGCACCGGCCGCCTGGCACACCCAGCTTCCCCCGGGGTTGTAGCTCCACCAGGCGAGCACGCCGTGGATCGCGCGACCGCCCTCGCCGTTGTAATCGATACCAAGGCCCAGGCAGGTGATGTCGCTCGGGTAGGCGGTGGCGGCGTTGACGGTCACCGAGGCCGTGTTGCCCACCGTGTAGGAGCTCTGATAGCCGCTCGGCGAGGCGCTGGGGGTATCGTAGTTCACGACGAGCGTAGGGATGTCGGCGCCGTTGCCCTCGTCAGCCGCGTAGAACTTGCTTAGGTAGGCGGCGCCCTCGGTGCCGTTTTCCTGCTGGTAGAGAGCGAAGCCGTAGTCGGCGATCGAGCCGGAGAGCCAGCCCTGCACCGTGGATGTGACGTCGAGAATCAGCCAGGAGTTGACCGCCACCTCCTGGCGTCCGATGTTGGACACATAGTCAAGGTCGTTGGTGCCAAAGTAGAGGCTGTTAGGTGCTCGCCGGGGTCCAAGGCATATGGCCGGTTGGGTTCAGCAGGTAGCCGAGATAGGTGGTGACAGCAGAACCGCCCGAGGCCCACTTGTAGGCGCTGAAGGTGGCCGAGTGGATGTAGTCGCCGGAGAGGCTTGAGAGATCAAAGCCGATCAGGCTGCGACAGTAGCCGGTGCAATCTGTGACCGTGCTGTCGCCGGCGTAGTTGTTGATGCTGGCGCCGTGGTTGGTGTCCTTGTCGCCCGAGCTGACGATGGTGTCGCCGTAGTCGTTGCCGGAGTAGCCGGACTGCGGGTTCTGTTTGAAGATCGGGTCGATGTTCACCGGATAGACGCGGCTCGGGTCGGCCAGCCAGCTGGATGGCACGCTGTAGGTCAGGGTGCTCTGACCGTTGCCGGTGCAACTGACATCGTGGCGCCGGGCAGCCCACCGGGTTACCGTAGGCGTCTGGGGCCGAGTCGGTGACAGTGATGCCCGACAGGTAGAAAAGTGGCACCGGGTTGCCGGGGGCGTAGAGGCCCCACTGGCCCCAGGAGTCCTGGGCCAGGGTGAGACCGGGGTGGGTAAGGGTGCAGGTGAAGCTTGAGGGGGCGGCCGGCGAGGCCAGAGTGAGCGACTGCTCGATGCCCCAGTTGAGGACCTTGTAGGAGAGGGTCGAGTCGGTGGCCGCCCCGAAGTAGCTGGCGACCGAGGCGGCTGGCGCCAGCGCCAGGCCGGCGCTTGAGTTCTGCAGGGCCCAGGTTACGGTGTAGCCGGCGGCGGATAGCTGGCGGGCTGGCTGCCGCTGCCCGAGGCGCCGATCGTGACAGCGACCGGTGTGTCGGCGGACCGGTAGACACCGGACGGGCCGGCCGCAACCAGACTGGTGTTAAAGGACTGCCAGTTGCCTGAGGCGTCTTTGAAGCGGATCGGCGAGGCGTAGATTGGGCCGGTACTGACCGTTGGAGAGCTGGTAGACGTTGGTCGTGGCCGCGTCTTGGCCGGTCAACTGAGCGATGATCGTCGGTGAGGGGCTGGGGCTGGGGGAAGCCGCTGAAGGTGGCCTAGTGGCAGCACCCGCCGGGGCCGGGCTGGCCAGGCCGAAGGCATCGCGAGCGTGAAGAGGAAGAGGATGGCTGCCGCCAGGCAAACCCAGGCCGTTCTGCGCATCTTGTGACCCCCGTCTTCTTTTGGTGCCGCACCGGTGGCGGCGTGATCCGACCAGGCTCAGCGAGCAGGGCCGTGCGCGGCTAATGGCCACGCGTGACCACGCCATGGCGTTAGGGGGAAGACCTTCGGGGTCTCGGGGGCGGCTCGCGACGAGACACTTGGCGCAGCCACGGGCACAGCGAGACGCTGCGAGTCTCAACTTCCTCGTAGTACGGGCTCTATTCCTCCAACGAACCTGCTGTCAACGTTGGATCGTTTCAGCGCTGCTGGCAGGGCCGCTCGCAGCACGGCAGCGCCTCCGCATCGCTGCCGGGACGCTCTTGAGTTCACTTCGCTGGTTGTTCCGCCGAGCGTGAGTGACGAGCGCAGCCCGTTCGGGGAATGCGCCGTGCACCTGACTACGTGTCGTATGCGGCCTTTGATCGTGCTGCACACGGCGCCGCCGCCGACGCGGTGTCGACGTGAATCGGGCGCCCCGGGCTCGGGGTAGAAACCGGACGGCAGTCAACCAGGAGGCGCAGATGATCAGCGGAGCCCACGTCATTCTCTTCGTTTCGGATGCCGATGCGACGCGCGCGTTCTTTCGCGAAATGCTCGGCCTGCCGGCAGTCGACGCTGGCCACGGCTGGCTGATCTTCGCCCTGCCACCGGCCGAGCTCGCCGCTCACCCCACTTTACGGGCGACGTCAAGCACGAGCTCTACCTCATGTGTGACGACCTGCAAGAGCACCGTCGCCCGACCTGCGCAGCAAGGGCGTCGGGCTCGTCGATGAACCGCGCGAGCACGACTGGGGCACCGTGGTCACGCTTGCGGTGCCCGGCGGCGGCACCCTGGCACTCTACCAGCCCAAGCACGCCTCTCCTCTCGCCGACCAAGACCGCGTAGTCGGCACCGCGACGCCGCCCTGTCCCGACGGTGAACTGCGCAGTTCCATCGGCCTTGGGTTGATGACCGGCGCCCGCGAGTCCTGGCCGAAGAGCTGAACCCTGCGGGTGGGATCGAGTGTGAGCTCAACCGACACCCGCTGAGTTGGAGAACGTTGTGACGTCAACGTAGTTGGCGCACCTGAGGAGACTCGGGCCCACCAGTCAGCGTGCCGACGCTCGTACGTGGCCGCTGGATATGCAGGCAGAGACCGCCGCAGATGCCAGCTGCATCACGACACGTCATGGAAGACGAAGGTGGAAGAGGAGCCCGACGAGTCAGGCGACGCCTGAACGTGCGGCGAGAGCCACGTGGGCGAAGACGAGACGGCGGCTAGCCCTCTGGCGACCGCCGCAGATGGGCACGCTACCCTGCGCCGCTGAGTTCGCGACCTGCAACGGCTTCCTCTGCCTGAGCTAGGCCGCCCCCACACAGCGTGGTCGACGACCAGCCCGAGACTCAGCCTCTACGCCTCGGCCCCTGGCCCAACGTGCGCCCTGCGCGTGCGCCGCACGATCACCAGTGCCGCCCAGGCAAGCAGCGCCGCCAGAGCCGCAAACGGCAGCGCTGCGCCGAGACCGATCAGGGCGGCCTGAGCGCCCGCCCAGACCAAAGCCAGGGAGTGCACGAAGGCACGCGGGAAGGAGTCGGCGGCGACCGCCACCGGCTTGGCCGCCTTCTCCTGGATGCTTACGGTCAGGGTGCTGTAGACGACTGTCGACCGCAGCGCTTTGAGCTCGCTGGTGAGCTCCTCGACCGTGAGCTCGGTGGCGTCGATGCGCTCCTGGACGGCCAGGGCCTCCTCGACGGTCGTGGTCAGCGGAGGAAGCTGAGCAGGCGCTGCTCGACCGCCTGGTAGTGGGCAAGTCGGGCGCTCAGATCGACGTACTGGCCGGTGACGTCCTGGGTTGCGGTGGAGAGATCCTGGAGGTGACCGAGGGCGCTGAAGGCGGTGATGGCCTGACCGAAGGAGGCGGCCGGCACGGCCACGACATCGTCGGCGTAGGGACCCCCTCCCGTCGGGATGAGCGGTGTGCTTGAGGCATAGGGCGGCGGTGAGCCGCTGGTCGAGGAGCCCGCTGGAGACGACATAGCCGCCCAGCGCGGTCGCGATGGCACTGACGTGCGCTGCGGTCTCGGGCACCTCGCCCTTGGCGACCGTCAGGTCGAGCGTACCGGTGCGCACCAGGTAGCGCCCCGCCTGCGAACTGTCGCGGCCGTGAAGCTCGGCACCGAGCTTGTCTCGCCACCCGCTCCCGAATGCGACGTAGGGGCAAGAAGGGCCGGTGCGGCTACCGGCTCGACAGCGGCGCTGCTGCCGCTCGCCGTGGAGGAGGGATGCCCGGCGCCCTGTCGCAGGGCTCCCACGACTGCGAGTGCCACCACCAGGGCGGCGAGGCAGCCAGTGGCGATCAGCACTCTCTTCTTGGTGAACACCCGTCTCATGTCAGTCCTCCTCGACGCCCAAGACGTCGGTCGACAATCGCGATCATGCCGTGGAGACGTGCCCAGGGGCCGGCGGGTTCGGGGGCAGTAAGGGCGCCAGGTCGCTGTCGGTGCCGATTCGGGTATCGCCATCTGCCCGCTCGACACTCTGGCACAGCTGAACGCGACAGCCGAGTTACTCGTGTCGCTGTTCAACTATCAGACAGCCAGACCCCGCTCGAGGCCGTTCTTGATCCTGTTGTGACCGCGGTGCTGGCTGGTCATTGCGGCCGCTCTGCTCGCAGTGACGCTCGGTGCTGTTCGAGCGGTGCGATGTGTGCGTCTTAGGACACCTCGCACCTGACTTCGAATCATGTCGCGGCGACGTTCCTCCAGCACACAGCGCCGTCGCCGACGCGCTGCCGACGAACCCTGGCGGTCGTGGGCCTGAATGCCGGCACAGAGCGACCTGACGCGCGAGGGACACAAACGGGCGGTCCCACCCGTCATCGTTGCATCGGCACGCATGCCATCCTGTCGACGCGATTCTAAGCTGTGGCTGGGCTGTTCTAGAAAGACGGCGCGATCGCCATTGATGAGGCCGGGCTCGACCCGAGTATCGGCCACCTCCATGTTTGTCGGCCTGGGCGGGAGTCATTCGTCTACGACCTCGTGGAGCCGTATCGCCCTCGAGTGGATTGCGAAGTGCTTCGCCTTGTGCGTTCATCAGTCTTCTCGCCGGGAGACGTCGCAGTCGAGTCGAAAGGCCTGTGTAGACTGAATCCGCAGCTGGCGCGACGAATCCCGTCGATGGGCGTTCCACGCGGGGAGACAGGTGATGGAGTGCGGACACTGATCGAGCTGGCGTTATGTCCGACGGGATGGTCAGACTCGTCAGAGCAGCGAACCCAGCCAAGGAAGCCCACTATGGTTGCGGGCGTGGACCGACCAGTGGATCCTCATCTGGGCCGCGGAGCCGGCCATGGGACTGATATGGAGATTGGTTTGTCAAGTGCCCAGGGCCGGTCGGTCCGCACTCGCAGAGGCAGAGTTGGGGTGGATTGCCGGAGGACGCCGCGGCGAGCGCGCCGGGCTGCGGTGGCGACGCGCGGTCAGTCTGATATGCGCGGGTTTGGCTATCCGCATGACCGTCTCTGCGTCGGGAGCGGCGCTGCTCTAACGGCGAGCATGGCCTGGAGGGGCTGCTCATAGTCCCATCGCGCATGCTCCTCGCGCTGGCGGCCCAGCGCGCTCGCTGCGGCGTCCCGTGAGGTCGGAGCCTTCAGGCGTCC
This sequence comes from uncultured Actinomycetes bacterium, assembly GCA_963751565.1. GTDB lineage: Bacteria > Actinomycetota > Thermoleophilia > UBA2241 > UBA2241 > Bog-752. The sequence goes on from CAVVVA010000018.1 coordinate 5,362, forward strand.
ATCGTCGCCAAGCTCCAGCACCAGCCGGCCAGTTCGCGGGCCACGGCCACGGCGGCCACCGTGGGACGCTTGCCGCGCTTATCGAAGGCGGCCCAGCGTCGCTGCAGGCGTCGTCCCGCCGCCTCGGCACGCACGCGCACCGCGGCCGGCTGTCCCTCGCGGCGGCGGGCCAGCTCACGGCTGGGGCGCGAGGCCGGCCGGCGCTGCTGCCAGGCAGCCTCGACCAGCAGGCGCCGAGCGTGAGCGTTGCCGGTCTTGGTGATCGCCCCCTGGCAGCGGCGCTCGCCGGAAGAGCTCTCACTGGGGGTGAGCCCTAGGTAGGCGCCAATCGAACGCCCATCGAAGCGCTGCCAGTCGCCGATCTCGTGGCCAGGCCGAAGGCCGTCAGGGTGGAGACGCCGCGCAGGCAGGCAAGGCGACCGACCGTCGCCGCCCAGGGCTCGCTTGGCAGCCTCGCTGACGATCGCCGCGTCGAGTGCCTCTCGACGCGCTCGCACGCCCATCATCGCCGCCACGGCCTCTTCGTAGGCGATCTGCAGGCCGCGTGCCTCGAAACGCTGCCTGGCCAGCCAGCGCTCGTGCGCCTGCGTCCAGGCGGACCCCTCCCAGAGAAGCCCCTGGCGCAGGAGCAGCTTGGACAGCCGGTGGCGGGCCCGCATGAGGTCGGAGCGGGCGTCCTCGCGGGCGCGCACCAGGTCGCGGGCGCCCTCCTCGGCGAGGCTGGGCACGCGCACGGCCGTGAGCTCGCCCAGGCGCAGCAGCTTGGCCAACCGCAGGGCGTCTCGGCGGTCGGTCTTGACGCGCTCGCCCGGGGCGCGGGTGATCTTGGACGGGGCGGCCACCAGGCAGGGTATGTGCGCCGCCTCACAGGCGCGCGCCAAGCCAAAGCCAGTGGGGCCCGCCTCGTAGGCGACGGCGATGGACTCGCCCTGGGCGCGCAGCCAGGTGACGAGCTCGGCGGTGCCCGCCGGGGCGGCGCAGCTGCGCACCTCGCCACTCTCTGCGTCGAGCATCGCCGGCCGAGACCGAACGTGCGTGCACGTCGAGACCGATGAACGTAAGCTCACTCATGCGGCGCCTCCCCGTAAATGCGGCTCTGCCACCACCCGGTGTGGCGGCAACCCGCGCCAACTTACGTGGCGGGGCGCCGCGCCGCTACATACGGTCTAGCTTCGAGGTCGGGAGGCCGTCGCCCGTTGTTCGTTGCTTTATCCACCGCGTAGTATGTCTCTGTGCTCCTCGGAAACGCTGATTGCGAGCCTTCTTCTCTGTCGCGACGCTCGGCACACCCGACAGGTGGTAACCGGCTTCTACGAACTTGCCGCGGCAGGCGTTGTCAACTTGAAGGTGCGGGGTTGCCACAAGGCTAACGCCGAGAACAACCGTGTCGTCCGCGCCCGGGTCAACGGGCTGCGCGTCGTGTACGACGAGAACGATGGCCCGTGCCCTCCGGAAGAGCTGCTCGACGAGCTCGACGACGTCGATCACTACTTCAAACGAACACTCGATCCGGCCCACCTCGACGCTTGGCCGAGCAGTGTGCACGTCTGGCCTCTCGGCCTCAACTACAATGTCACCAGCTTGAGGAACACCTGGTACTGGGGCACGCGACCGTTGGACGCGCGTCGCCTGGCCAAAGCCGTCGCGCGGCGTGCTGCCAGCAGCGTGCCGCGTCGCGCCGGCTTCCGGTTCAGCCGGACAGAGGCGCTCGCGCAGCGCCACCGGCGTAGAGCCGCCCGACATTCTTGGCGGCCGGGTTCTCATGATCGGTGACCTTGAGTGGCTGCCGATCCCCAGCGACAGACCAACTGTGCTCTTCATGACCAATGCTTCGGAATCAACGCCCCGCAAAGTGTCGCGTTGGACCCTGTTGACGACCGCGGTGCGATCAACGAGATGCGGGCGGCGTGCATTTTCGCGGCGCGTCGGGAGTTCGGGTCGCGGTTCTACGGTGGCTTCGCCGTCGACGAGTTCGCCCGGCGCGAGTACGGGGACTGCCTGGTGCCGGAAGGGGCGGGCAGGACGACGGTTGAGGTTGTACGGCGGGCGCGTACGGCCGACGTGTGCGTCACCACCGCCGGACTCGAGGGCACGATCGGCTGGAAGATCGCCGAGTACGTCGCCGCCTCTCGAGCGATCGTCTCCGAGCGTCTGGTGTCGGTGCTACCCGGCGGCTTCTCGGCAGGCGTCGACTACCTGGAGTTCAGTAGCGTCGACGAGTTCGTTCCGGCGGTCGAGCGACTTCTCAGCGACGACGCCTTGCGCCTGGCGATGATGCGCGCCAACTGGTCGTACTACCACCTCCTGGGTGCGCCCTGACGCGCTGGTCCTCAATACCCTGCTGACCGTGCTGGGTTGCGCTTCGAGGGGACTGACGGGGGATCGCGGGACCGGAGCCAAACACCTCAACCGGGCCGCAGCCTCCGTCGGCTCTCGCTCCCGTCGGGCGCGAGGCCGTTCAGCTTGGCACTCAGGGCCCCATGGCGGCCGAACGACGAGCAAGCGGACGGCGTCGGCCGGGGCGATGGGATCGGGGGAGCTTTGCTCGTTACCGTCGGGGTGGAGCCGGGTTGGTACGCTGGTGGGAATTGGCCGGAGTGACTGGCCACGGCGAGCGCCGTATACAGCCGCGACTACACAACGTGGCATTCAGAATCCGTCACAAACGTTGCAGTGTCCTTCGTGCGAGGACTAGGGTGTGACGTGTCCTAAGCACGGTACTAGGAAACTAGCTAGCCGTGCAGGACGTGCGGTTAGTGGGTGACCGCGCCGAGTGCAGCGTTGCGAGGGGAACGCAAACCGAAATACTTCGCTGGCGTAATCGAAGCCACATGATCCCGGGCTAGGTTAGACATCGTGCCTCGGGGCACGCACTACGCTCTAATCAGTAGCCAAGCGTATGTGGAGGGGGGTGGCAGGCTGATTCATCGCTTCAGCATCCGGCTGCGCTTCGTCTAGCAAACCGCTCCCAAGCCGCCATATCCTCGCGAAGGACTATGTGGCATTGGGCTGCATCGGCTCGCCAGACAGAAAACCTCAGCCGGGACTTCTCTCAGCATGCATCGAAGGGGGATTCGACCATGAAGCACAAGAAGCTCATCATCGCGATCATCGCGGTCGTGGTACTGACGGCCGCCATCGCCCTCACAGGCGTCGCCTTCTGGCTGGCGGACGGCCTCAACGGGACAAGCAACCAGTACCAGCACGGGCACCGCCGGGCTCGTCATGAGTGGCAACACGCTCAACCTCAGCGGCCTCCTGCCCTGAGGCGAGCACTGGCTTTGTCTCCGGCCGACGGGGCCGTGGACTACGTCTACGTCGGCAACACGGGCAGCACCCCGTTGATGTTCTACGGCTACCTGGTGACCGTCGACGCCGGCGGGATCGTCCCTTAGGTGTGGACGTAGCGATCACGCGCGATACCGGCGGACAACTCCTACGGTGGACGGACACGTTCCACGGTGGTCCGTATACGCTATAGTGCGACCGCTCGGCACGCCTGGGCAGCTGGCCTTCGGCAGGATCCATCTGAGCCAGCGTGGAGCCCATTACGCTCGACGGTCTACGCTCAATCCCGGGCACCGACAACAGACTACGCTGGCATAGATTTCGGCAACCTGACGTTCAACTTCACCGGCAACCAGTGACGCCCGGCAACGATCGACCTGGACGTCTACCGGCTCGGAGAGGGACCACCGGCGAGCTGCCGTTGTCCCTCTCCGGCCCGGGGCGAGTGAGCGTTCGGAAAGTGTGATCGGTATGCCGCACCAGTAAGTCGGTGCCATGATGGCGCGCGCCCGACTGTCATCTTCAGCCTGCTCGCACTGCGGCGCGACCTTCGCGAACCGCTGGGGGCTGCGGGCGCACCTCCTCCAGCACGGCGTCGTCGCCGCGGCGGAGTGGCAGGCGTCGGCGGAACCCAAGCCGCGCGTGGTGGCGATTCCCTTCGAGCTCTCCGGCCGGCGTCGCGCCGGCCTCGCGCAGGAGCCCCCTCCACCGAACAGGCTTGCGGAACATCACCGCCGTCGCAGGTCGCTGGCCAAGCGCCTCGCGCTCGCCGCGGCCCTACTGCTCGTCGTCCTCGCCGCCACCTCGTCGGCTCTGGCCTGGTGGACGGCCTCCGCCTCGAGCTCGGCCAAGATCACGACGGGCACCTGGGGGAACTGGCTCCATTTCTGCCCCGGGGCCTCGCAGGCGACCCACTACTCGTCCTGCGGCGTCGCCCAGCAGCTGCCCATCGCCTCACTCGACAAGCAGGGCAACCTCTCCTTGACTTCGGCGACGCCCTGCCGGGCACCACGACGAGCTGGTCCGACGTCTTCCGGGTGACCTCGTCGGCCCCGGCCGCGCTGAAGGTCTCCTTCACGCCCAGCGGGGCGCTCGCGCCCTTCATCGCCAGCGTGGGCTTTGCCGCCGACACAAGCGGCGGCCTGCTGAACCCCAAACAGACGCGCGACGTCGCCGTGCAGCTGGTGCTGGCCAAGACGGTCAGCCCCGGCACCTACAGCGGCACCCTCACGGTGGCCGTGGTGGGCGGCTCCGAGAGCCACGCCATCCCGCTGACCGTCACGGTGCTGGCCAAGAAGCCCAGCCTCACCTACCTCACCTTCTGCCCCGGTGCCTCGCAGGCGACCCACTACTCGTCCTGCGGCGTCGCCCAGCAGCTCCCCATCGCCTCACTCGACAAGCAGGGCAACCTCTCCTTGACTTCGGCGACGCCCTGCCGGGCAGCACGACGAGCTGGTCCGACGTCTTCCGGGTGACCTCGTCGGCCCCGGCCGCGCTGAAGGTCTCCTTCACGCCCAGCGGGGCGCTCGCGCCCTTCATCGCCAGCGTGGGCTTTGCCGCCGACACAAGCGGCGGCCTGCTCAACCCCAAACAGACGCGCGACGTCGCCGTGCAGCTGGTGCTGGCCAAGACGGTCAGCCCCGGCACCTACAGCGGCACCCTCACGGTGGCCGTGGTGGGCGGCTCCGAGAGCCACGCCATCCCGCTGACCGTCACGGTGCTGGCCAAGAAGCCCAGTCTCACCTACCTCACCTTCTGCCCCGGTGCCTCGCAGGCGACCCACTACTCGTCCTGCGGCGTTGCCCAGCAGCTCCCCATCGCCTCACTCGACAAGCAGGGCAACCTCTCCTTGACTTCGGCGACGCCCTGCCGGGCACCACGACGAGCTGGTCCGACGTCTTCCGGGTGACCTCGTCGGCCCCGGCCGCGCTGAAGGTCTCCTTCACGCCCAGCGGGGCGCTCGCGCCCTTCATCGCCAGCGTGGGCTTTGCCGCCGACACAACCGGCGGCCTGCTCAACCCCAAACAGACGCGCGACGTCGCCGTGCAGCTGGTGCTGGCCAAGACGGTCAGCCCCGGCACCTACAGCGGCACCCTCACGGTGGCCGTGGTGGGCGGCTCCGAGAGCCACGCCATCCCGCTGACCGTCACGGTGCTGGGCCAAGAAGCCCATGCAGGTTGCGGCCGAAGCTCTTCACGCTTTGTCCGGGCCTGTCGAGGGTGCTGCCGAGCGGCTCAGCGACACCGCCGCCGACCGTGGCCCATGCGCAGCCCAACGGCGTCCTGGCGCTCGATTTCGGCCAGGTGCCGCTCGCTCAGACGGTCCAGTTCTCCGATTGCCTGCGCCTGACCTTCGCGGCCGCCAAGACCGCCGGCGTGACGCTGACCCTCTCCGGACCGGCGGCCAAGGTCATCCAGCGGGTCGGCTTCTGGGGCGGCAAGGCGGGCGTCGTGTACAGCGGCCTCTCGCTCAAGGCAGGGCAGACGACCCAGCTGGCCTTCCAGTTCGATGTAGCCTCGAAGGCACTCCTGGGCAGTCACTCGGGCACGCTGACCATCACGGCCAGGCTCCCCAACGGCTCGCTCCAGCAGAGCGAGGTTGCCATCACGCTCGACGTCGTGCCCATCCACCCGACCCCGAAGCCAAGCGCCAGCACCTCGCCGAGTCCCTCCACCAAGCCCAGCCCGTCGCGCAGTCCCTCCGCCAAGCCCAGCGCATCGCCCAGCCACTCGTCGACCCCGTCGCCGAGCCCGAGCCGCAGCGCCACCGCGGCCCCGACCGTCTCGCCCCACGCCTCGCCGAGCCCCACCGCGTCGCCCACGCCATCGCACTCGGCCTCTGCCTCACCGTCGCCGACGCCCAGCGCTTCGGCCAAAGCCGTCGCAGCCCTGGCGTCGCTCATCGGTGGGCTTGCGAAGGCCTTCGCCTCGCTCGTCTAGGCGCATCGAGACCCTCGCCCAGCGGCTGCAGCCCACGAAGCGCCTCCACAGCCTCGGGCTCGGGACCCAAGTGGGCGGAGCGGCCGCCTTGGCATCGATCCCCTTCTGGCAGTAGTGACCGGCCGACGACGTCGAAGGCACCAGTGTTGCCAGGGCTGTACACACAACCTGGCGCCAGGCGCGGTAGTGTCGCGCCGCCTCATCTGGGATACTAGCGAGCCATGAACTCGTTGCTGGTGGCCTGCTCAGACGGACGCGTGGCGCCGGCGCTCGACGATCTGCAGCACCGCCTGCACATCGAAGACGCCGACCGCATGCTGGTGCCCGGGGGGCCGCTGGCGCTCACCCGCACCGGCGCCGAACGGCGCGTGGCCAAGGACTCGGTCTCGCAGATCGTCCAGTTCCACTCGGTCCGGCGCATCGTGCTCGTCTCGCACCAGGACTGCTTTGCCTACGAGCGCGCCCTCGGCGGCCTGGGGTTCGACCAGCAGCGCATCCTCGAGCGCGACCTGCAGCGCGTCAAGGCCGACCTCGAGGCCGAGTACCTCGGGGTAACGGTGGAGTGCTACGTCATTCCCTGGCGCGAAAGCGCCGAAGGCGCGGCCTTCGGCCGCGCCGAGCTCGTGAAGTAGCGCCGTTCAGCCCCGCGTCGGCCGTCGCCCCCTAGCCCGATCGTGTCCTTGCCCAGGAAGGGCACGAGCACCGGCGGCACGGCGACCGTGCCGTCGGCCCGCTGGTAGTTCTCGATGATGGCGATCAGGGCGCGGCCCATGGCGACGGCGGTGCCGTTTAGCGTGTGCACGAAGCGCGGACCCTTGTCGGTGCGGTAGCGACAGTTCAGGCGCCGCGCCTGGTAGTCGGTGCAGTTGGAGCAGCTCGTGATCTCGCGGTAGCTCTGCTGGCCCGGCATCCAGGCCTCGAGGTCGTACTTCTTGGCGGCCGGCGCGCCCAGGTCGCCGGCGGCGATGTTGACCACGCGGTAGGGAATGCCGAGACCGCCGAAGATCTCCTCCTCGGTCGCGCGGATCAGCTCGTGCTCGTCTGTGGCCTGCTCGGGCAGGCAGAAGCTGAACATCTCGAGCTTGTCGAACTGGTGCACGCGCAGGATGCCGCGGGTGTCCTTGCCGGCGGCGCCGGCCTCGCGCCGAAAGCAGGCGGAGTAGCCGGCGTAGCGCAGCGGCAGGGCCTCGGCTTCGAGGAACTCGTCCATGTGCAGCGCCGCCAGCGACACCTCGGCGGTGCCCACCAGGCAGTCGCCGTCGGTGGTGCGGTAGATCTGCTGCTCGTCGGCGGGGAAGAAGCCCGTGCCGTACATCGCCTCCTCGCGCACCAGCACCGGCGGCAGCACCGGACGGTAGCCGTGCGCGGCGACGATGCCCAGGGCGTAGCTGCAGCAGGGCGAGCTCGAGCAGCACGAGGTCGCCCTTGAGGTAGGCAAAGCGCGAGCCGCTGGCCTTGGCCGCCCGCTCCATGTCGATCCAGTCGTGCGCCACGCCCAGGTCGAGGTGGTCGGCCGGGGCAAAGTCGAAGCTGGTGCGCTCGCCGACCTCGCGCAGCACGACCGACTCGTCCTCGCCGCCGTCGGGCACGTCGTCGAAGACCAGGTTGGGGATGTTCAGCAGCAGGTCGTGGAGCTTGGCCTCGACGGCGGCGAGCTCGACCTCGAGCTCCTTGATGCGCTCGCCGAGCTCGCGCGTGGCGGCCATCGCGGCGCTGGCGTCGCCGCCGGCCTTCCTGGTGGCGCCGATCGCGTCGCTTTCGCGCTTGCGCTCGGCGCGCATCGACTCGACCTCGGTGGTGAGGGCGCGGCGCCGCTCCTCGACGGCGAGGAACTCGTCGAGCGGCGCGCTGGACGCGCCCCGCCGCTGCAGCGACCTGCGGACCTCGTCCGGGTTGGCGCGCACCATCTTCACGTCGAGCATGGACTCACCTTCCGTTCCTGGGGGCGGGCGCCCGCCGAAATGAAGGACGCCGCCTGCGCGTATCGTACCCCGACGGTGGACGGCGACGCGAGGTGCGGCGCGGCGCCCGGGCGACGCAGCGGGCGCGCTGCGGTGGGCGCGCCCACGCCCACCCTCACGGCGCTGGCGCCGCCGCCGCGCTCGCCGCTAGAATGAGTGCGGGAGAGCAATCGAAAAGGGGAGTCGGCATGCGCGCAGGCAGCACGAGACCGGGCAGGCAGCCAAGGCGATGGGCGGCGCTGGCCGCGCTCGTCGCACTGATCGTCTGCGCGGCGGCCATCGGCGCCGCCTGGGCCGCCGGCGCGCAGGCCTCGCCGTCGGGCTCGCCCGCGGCCTCGCCATCCGGCTCGCCCGCGACCTCTCCGAACGCCTCTGCCGGCGGTCTCGCAGTCGCCGGCCCAGCTCGGCGATTCGCCGAGCCCGACCCCCACACCCACGACCATCGCCTGGACGGTCGCGCCGGCGGCGGTGGTCTACGGCACGCCGGTCACCGCCCAGGGCACGGTCACGCCGGCCACGGCGGGGCTGACGGTCACCGTGGCCGTCGCCGGCGTCACGGTGGCCAGCCCGGTGACCGACGCGAGCGGCGCCTTCAGCGCGACCTTCGTGCCCGCCGCCGGCGGGACCGTCACGGCGACCCTCGCCGACAGCACCACCGGGCGCGCCGCAGACACTGACGGTCGCGCCCAAGCTCACGGTGCGGGTCGGCGCCACCATGCCGTGGGGCCACACGAAGCTGTCGATCACCGTCGCCCCGGCGTCGTACAGCGGCCGCGTGACGGCCACCGTGTACCACCACGGCAAGAAGGTCGCGGTCGTCGCCGGCCGCGTCGCCGGCGGCCATCTCGTGCTGCGGGCGCTCACGCCGGGCATCGGCAAGTTCCCGGTGCGCGTGGCGGCCGCGGCTGCGGGCGGCCTTGCGGCCTCACCGCTTGCCAAGACGACCCTGAGCGCCGGCTGGAAGCGCCTGGCCGTCGGCTCGCGCGGGCCCTACGTGCGCATCATGCTGCGCCGCCTGGCGGCGCTGCGGTTCCGGGTGCCGGGCATCTCGTCGCGCCTCTCGGTCGACGCCGGCGACTCGATCGTCGCCTTCCAGAAGGCCTACGGTCTGGCGCGCACCTACGTGTTCGACGGCGCCGACTGGCGCAAGCTCGACACCGCCCGGCTCATCAGGGCCCGCCACAGGTCGCCCGCGACGCACATCGAGATCGACAAGACCCGCCAGATCCTCATGATCGTCAAGGGCGGCGTGCCCTACGGCATTCTGCCGGTCTCGACCGGCGCCACCGGCAACACCCCCGTGGGCCGCTTTCACATTCTGCGCAAGGCGCCCTCGACGAGCACCTGGCTGGGCTCGGCCATCCTCTGGCGCACGATGGACTTCTACCGCGACTTCGCCATGCACGGCTACCCCGAGGTGCCGCCCTACCCGGCCAGCCACGGCTGCGTGCGCGAGCCCATCTGGGTCGCCGACTGGACCTACGAGCACTCCTGGGTCGGCGAGACCGTCTACATCTACTACTGACGGGCGGCCGACGGGCGCGGGCCGGCTCGCGGTGACCGGACCAGCGGCGCGCTGACGCGGCCGGCGAGGGTCATGTGCGCCGCGGCACCCGGCGTGTCGGCGGTGCGGTGCGCGTATCTCCGGAAGGGCTGGCGAGCCGGCGCTCGAGGTCGGTGAAGGCGCGGATCAGCTCGGCCGCCTCGAAGGCCCGGTTGCGCCTGCCGACGGTCGTCTGTGAGAGGACCTTCGCCTCGACCAGGCGAGTGATCGCCTCGTTGGTCGCCTGCGTGCTGCGACCGATGAGTGCGGCGGCACTGGCGACGGTGAGAATGGGCGCGCCCGGCACCCGGCGCAGCAAAAGGTCGACGGCGGAGTCGGCACGGACACGGCCGAGGCGCCCGCGCCAAGTACCCTCGAGGACCTCGATGCGCTGCTCGAAGGCCTGCGCGTCGGCCACCGATCGCCTGGTGGCGGCTGCGAACAGCCCGAGCCAGCGGTTCAGACCTTCCTGAGCGGCGGGCGCGGTCGCCGAACCCAGGTAGCGCGTTCTGGTGAGCGCCTCGACATACTCGTTCGCCCACGTCGCGAGGATCAGCGACACCGGCGGCGTGGTCCGCGAGACCACGCCCCGGCGGCGCAGGATCAGGTGGATGAGCGCGCGCCCCACTCTCCCGTTGCCGTCGACGAAGGGATGGATCGTCTCGAACTGCGCATGGGCGATGGCCGCTTGGGCGACGGCGGGCAGCGAGTCGTCGTTGCCGAACTCGCACACGTCTGCGACCAGCTCGGGAACGAGCTCCCACGGCGGTGGCACATACTCGGCCGAACAAGGGTTGAAAGCCGAACCGCCGATCCAGTTCTGCTCGCTTCGCAGACGACCGCCGTGGGGCTCGCTGCGCGTGCCGCGCAGCAGGCGGCGGTGGATCTCGAGGAGCAGATCGACGGACAGGCGGCCGCCCTCGGCGATGCTGTCGACCGCGTAGAGCATGGCATCGATGTTGCCGAGCACCTCGGCCGCGGTCGGGTCACGCGTCGCTTCGCCCAGATCACGCTCGGCGTCGGCATGCAGGAGCCGGCGGGCGCCGATCTCGAGCCCCTCGATCCGTGACGAGGCTACCGATTCGGTGCGCAGCAGCAGGCGCGCCAGCGCCTCGCTGTCGGACAGCGCGCCGCCCGCGAGATTGAGACGGACCAAAGCGGCCTCGGCCTCGCTTATGTCCGCCGCGACCGGCCCCTCCAGGACGACCGCACGACCGACGAGCGGATCGGGAACGTAGGCTTGGTAGTCGCAGGAGCGGCGGTCCTTGCGCGGCAGGCCGGCGCCTGCATCGGTGATCCAGTGACGCTCGACAAGCTTGGCCACGCCGGGTCCTTAGTCAAGGTTACGAAATAACCTTGAACATACTGCCACATTGGTCAAGGTTATGAAACCGGGCGGCGGCGTCGGGCCTAGTCGGCCTGCAGGCGTTTCTCCATGACGATCATCTCGGGCCGGTCGAGGGCGCGCTGCGGCACGAACTCGTGGCCCCGGTAGAGATGCTGCGAGCGCTCGTCGGCGGCCGGCACCTGCGCCCGCAGCCGGGCGCGGCGCTCGGCGAAGGCCAGGCCCTCGACCCAGTCCATGAGCTGGTGGGCCACGGCCTGGGCTTCGAAGGCGGGATTGACGCACAGGCAGCGCACCTCGAGTACCTCGGGGGCGCGCTCGACGGCCACATAGCCGGCGATCTCGCCCTGGGCCTCGGCGACGAACACCGCGGCCTCGCCGGAGGCCTCGTTAAACAGCGCCAGCAGGTCGCCGGCATCGTAGCGTTCGGGGTGACCGGCGTCGGCGGCCAGGGGGTGGAGGGTCTCCTCGGCCAGGTAGAGGAGCATGCTCTCGTCGCCGGTGCGCATGGTGCGGATCTCGACCTTGACGCGTGTCATGCTCACCCTCCGGCGCTCTCGGAGTCGCTCAGATCGGGCTGGGCGATCATGTCCTGCTCCTCATGGATTGTATACCGCAGAGTGACCCAAACCAGCACGCTGACGGTGAGTCCGACGAGGGCTTCGAGCTGCTCGAGGTAGAAGGCGAAGACCTGGCCGATGAAGATCGACACGAGCGTCGCGCGCAAAAACCAGCGGTAGGCATCCAGGCGCGAGCGGCGCAGCGCGACGATGCCCATCACGACCATGGCGCCGACCACGAGCGACGCGGCCAGCGATCCGAACCGGGCGAACTGCTGGGCGCTGGTCGAGATCGTGTGCCAGCTCACGTCGGGCGTCTCGGCCAGCTCGGCGACGCGCCGCACGGCGTCGACGAAGGCCACCAGCGAGGCGACCACAAAGCCGGCCACGACCAGGCGCTCAAACCAGGCGCGCCTGACCAGGCGGCGGTAGGTCCTGTCGAGCCCGCGGCGGGCCTGCACCACCCAGTGCGGCGAGGGCGGCGGCACCGCCTCGATGCGCTCCAGGGCCGCCCTCAGCGCCGCCACGAGCGGGTCGTCCTGGTCGCAGCGCGCCGAGCAGCGCCAGGGCGTGCCGCTTCTCGTCGGTGTCGAGGTCGCGAATGACGGCCTCCTTGACGAGCTCGAGGGCGTTGGCGAGGTTCGCCGACGGCGAGCGCCGCGAGGTGTCGGCGAGGCGGCGAAAGACGAGCACGAGCACGACGAAGATGACGTAGATGAGCGCCACCGTGGGCCGGTAGAAGTAGTTGCTGTCGCGGCTGACGACCTTGCCGAGCTCGTCGATGAACACGCCAAAGCCGGCGCCGCCCAGCACCGCGGCGATCTGCGGCCGACAGGCGGCTGAGCGAGACCAGCAGCATGACGATGGCCGCCATCATGCCCAGGCCGCCCCAGAGCATGTGGGCGATGTGCAGGTGGGCGCCGCCGAGCGTGGGGTACTCGGTCACGGCCAGCGCGAAGCGCACGATGAGCAGGGCCGTCACGGCGGCCACCAGGAACGCTTCGAGCAGGCCGCCCGCGTCTAAGCGCAGGACGAGCATGTGGCGGCGGAAGGGGTTCAGGCCGGCCATCGGGGCGGCCCGGCCGTCAGGTGGGGTAGGAGCCCAGCACCTTCAACCAGGAGAGCTTGCAGCCGAGGCAGGAGAGCGCTTGGGAGATCGGCGGGTCGGAGGCCCGGCCCACCATGTCGATGAAGAAGATGTAGTCGCCGAGGCCCTGCTTGGAGGGTCGCGACTCGACCTTCGTCAAGTTGACGTAGCGGTAGGCGAACTCCGAGAGGATCATGAGCAGGCTGCCGGGCTGGTCCTGGGAGATGCCGCAGACGATGCTCGTCTTGAAGGCGCCCTCCGACGTCTTGCGGCGCCTCGTCGCGGCTCACAAAGACGAAGCGCGTGCGGTTGTCCTGGGCGTCGTCGATGTCGGGGGCGACCACCACGCACTCGTACATCTCGGCCGCCAGGTGGGTGCCGATCGCCACCCACGGCCGGTCGACGCGGCTCACGCGGCGCACGGCTTCGGCGGTCGAGTCGGTGGCCTCGTGCTCGACCCCGTCCAGGTGCTCGTGAATGAACTCGCGGCACTGCCCGTAGGCGTGCGGGATGCTGACGATCTTGGTGACCCGGTCGAACTCGAGCGGGCGGCGCGCGATGAGCTGCTGGTGGACCTGCCAGGTGACCTCGCGCACGACGCGCAGCTCGTCGAAGCCAAAGGCCAGGCTGTCGAGGGTGACGATCACCGAGCCCTCGATCGAGTTCTCGATGGGCACGATGCCCAGCGGCGCCTCGCCGGCCTGCACCGCCTTGAGCACGTCGCGGATGGACGGGTAGGGGAACGGGTGGTACTCGCCGGCCGGCAGGTTGGCCAGCAGGGCCTCCTCGGTGAACGTCCCCTCGGGGCCGAGGAAGGCGATCGGCTGCGAGGCGCCGCTCACGCCGACTCCCGCGAGCGCGGCGGCTCGGCGCCGGCCTGCGCGCTCGGCGGACTCGCCGCCGTCTGGGCGGCGCCTGCCGCTGCGGCCGAGTCGGCGGCGCCGGCCGACGCAGTCGGCCCGCCCGCGGCCGCCGTGGCGCCGGCCGTCGCGGCGCCGCCTGCGCCGGCCGCCGGCTTGCCCGTCCGGCTTGCCAGGGCCTGCTCGACGACCTCGACCTCTTCGGGCGACAGCGCCCGGTCGGGCACCGACTGGCGGAGCTGCTTGACGTAGATGCGCGCGTAGTCGCGCGAGTGGATCATGCTGATCACCAGGCCCGAGGCGTTGTTGTCGAGCAGGGCGATCGAGGCGCTCTGCTCGCCGCCGATGTCGCGGAAGGCGTCGTAGCGCACGACGGCGCGGTGGGTGAAGGCCTTGTCGAGGTCGGTCTTGTAGGCGGCCAGCAGGCCGTCGAGGCCCTCGACCGCGTCGCGCAGGTTGCGCACCTGCTCCTCGAGGCCCTGGGCGTGGGCCACGAGGTCGCGCTCGCCGTGAACGCCCAGCACGGCGAGCTGGGCGCGCCGCAGGCGGCGCTGCCCGACGACCAGGCGCACCAGCAAGACGAGCAGCACGACGTCGACCACGACGGCGCCGAGCGCCAGGTACGGGGCGATGTCGCGCAGGCTCTGCACCGGCCGTTACTTGAGGACCGGGATGACGGTGTAGGTCGCGCTGTTGTTGCTGAGCACCTTCTCGCCGGGCACCGGCCCGGCCAGGACCTTGAGCGTGGACGGCTTGGTGATCGCCGTCGAGGGAATGTTCAAGCCCGGCACGTCGACGGTCTGGCTGGCGTGCGCGGCGATCGTGGGGATCGTCGCGGTGTAGGTCTGCGGGGTGGTGCCGCTGGGGCCCGTCCAGGTGATCTTGACCGGCACGTTGGCCTCGGGGCCGGTGCCCTGGTTCTGCACCGTCGCCACGACCAGAAGGCCGACCGAGGCCTGGAAGTTGTTGGAGCCGCTCGACGAGAGCACGATGGTCTTGCCGTTGCTCTTGATGGCCACGCTCGTGAGGCCGACGCCGTGCACGCCGGTGAGCTTGGTCGACGACGACACGGTGGCCAGCGCCGTGCTCAGGGCGGCCGGCGAGAAGACGTTGCTGTTGGCGAAGTAGCCCGCCGCCGGCACGGCCACGTTGTTGACCCCGTCGCTGCTCATGATCTTCTGGGCCTGGGTGCGGTAGAGCTCGTTGTAGTAGACGTCGGGTCCGGTGAAATAGCCCGACAGGGCGGCCAGCTTGCGGGCCGTGGCGGCCAGGTGCTTGCCTGACAGCGCCGCGATCAGGCCGGCGCGCACCTGCTGCACGCCGCTCAGGCGGACCTGCTCGCCCTGGACCAGGACCTGGTGCAAGTCCTTGAGCTTGCCGGGCGGCGCGATGCGCTCGGTGCGCGTGGTGATCTCGCTCTGCGCGGCGACCAGGGAGTTGAGCTGGGTGATGAGCTGCGCCCGGCCGTACCGGGTGGGGTCGGCCAGCAGCGCCGCGATCGGCTTGCCGACCTTGTTGGCGGAGTCGCTCAGGACCTGCTGGACCTGGGTGAAGTACGAGCGGTAGGTCGACTCCTTGGCGCTCTGCTGGCACGAACGGATGACGAGGGCCAGCACGAACACCACGCACGAAGAGGGCGATGAGGGCGATGACGAGGCGCTGGATGCGCAGCCGGGTGCGGTTGCGCCTGGGGCGGCGCGGGCGCGGCGTGGCCGCCGGCGCCGTGGCCTGCGTGACCTCCGGGTCATCGTCGAAGAACGACACTAGCGACCCTCCGCGTGTGCGATGATGGTGGGCGAGGCGGGATTTGAACCCGCAAGCTCTTGCGAGCACTAGGTCCTGAACCTAGCGTGTCTGCCAATTTCACCACTCGCCCCTGAGGACCCCGAACAGGGTCAAGACTATACCACAGCGAATAGAGGACTTCAGGGCGCTGCAGCGACCCTGAAAGAACCGATGCCGGAGGTTCGTCGGCCCGTGCCCGCCTCGTCGTATGACCGCGCGCCCGTCTATGCCGACTGGCGCGACCGCTATGAGATCGTCGCCAAGATCGGCTCCGGCGGCTCGGCCGACGTCTACGAGGCCCTCGACGCGCCAGTCCGGCCGCGACGTCGCCCTCAAGGTCGTCGACGAGCGCGGCGCGGTCGCCGGCCGCGTGGTGCGCGAGGTCGAGGCGGCCAGGGCGCTCGACCACCCCGGCATCGTCGCCCTGCTCGACTTCTTCACGGACGGCCGGCGCAGCTTTCTGGTGTGGGAGCTGGTGCGCGGCCAGTCGCTGGCCGAGCTCGCCGGCGAGCTGCGCGACGACGAGGCGGTGCTCGCCGCGGCCCAGCTCTGCGACGCGCTCGCCTACGCCCACGCCAGGGGCGTGGTGCACCGCGACGTCAAGCCGCAGAACGTGATGGTCGACCGCCACGGGGTCGTCAAGGTCATGGATTTCGGCATCGCCCGCCTGTCCGACGCCGACACGCTGACCGCCGAGGGCGAGCTGCTGGGCACCGTCGCCTACATGTCGCCCGAGCAGGCGGCGGGCCGGCGTGTCGGCCCGCCGACCGACGTGTACTCGGCCGGCGTGCTGCTCTACGAGCTGCTCGCCGGCCGCAACCCGGTGCGCGGCGCCACCGCCGGCGAGACCGTCGGCAACATCCTGGCCGGCCGCATCGCCCCCCTCGAACAGCTGCGGCCCGACCTGCCGCCCGAGCTCTCCGACGTGGTGGCCGCCGCCTGCAGCCTGGCCGCCGTCGAACGGCCGTCGGCGGCCGAGACGGCCGCGGCGCTGCGGGCGCTGGCCGGCCGCCTGGACGGCGGCCGGCGGCTGCGCCCGCGGCGCCTTCTGGCGCCGCTGCGCCGCCTGCAGGTCGTGGCGTCGCGCGCTTTGGGCGCGGCTCTGGCGGCCGCCGGCCTGGCCGCGCTGCTCACCCGTCTGCCGGCCTACCCGCCGACCTGGACGCTGCCGGTCGCCGTGGCTATCGCGGTGGTTTGGGTAGTCGTGCCGTCGGCCGGGCTGGCCCTGGCGCTGGGCGCCGGCGCGTTCCCGCTGTTCAACGTGTCGAGCTCGGCCGGCGTCGCCTACGTGGCGGTCGCGCTGACCGTCTTTCTGGCCTTCCGGCGCTGGCCGCTCATCTGCGTGTGGCCGGTCCTGGCGCTGCTGCTCGTGCCCTTCTACGGCACGCTGCTGGCGGTGTGCGCGGCGGCGGCCTTCGGCCGCCGCCGCGCCCCCCTGGTCGCCGCCTGGACGGCGGTCGTCACCTATCTGGTCGTGGCTCTGACCGCGCCGCTGCGCTCGGCCTTCGCCGGCTATCAGGCGCCCGGCCGGCTGGCCGGGCGCCTGACGACGGCCGGCGACCCGCTCACGCTGCTCATCGCCGCCGGCCGCGCGCTGGTGAGCTGGCCCTGCCTGTTCCAGGCGGCGCTGTGGGCCGGCCTGGCGCTGGCCCTGGCCGTGGCCCTGCGCCTGGGGCGCATCGAGGCGCGCCTCTGGCTGTGGTCGGTGTCCTTCTGTGCCTTCTACATTCTCGGCCGCGCCGTGCCGGTGTCGGTCTGGCGCCTGCCGGCCGGCTCGCGCGAGCTGCTCCTGAACGTCGTGGTCGCGGCCGCGGTCAGCGGCGTGGCGCTGGCCGTGGTGTCGCCGGCGGCGGGCCGCGCCCCGGTGCCCGAGGGCGACCCCATCTGGGACGAGGCCTGAGGCTCGAGACGCCGCCGCACGCGAGCCTGCCGCGGGGCGGCGGCGGGCGTCTGCGCGGGCACGAACCTGTGGTAGTCTTCTTGGTCGCACCTTCATGCGGGCCGAGCTGCGCCGGGAGCCGTCGTTGAACGTACTCAAGTCGATCGAGAAGCACATGGAGAAGATGGTCGAGGGCATCTTCGGGCGCGCCTTCAAGTCGAGCGTGCAGCCGGTCGAGCTCGCCCACAAGCTGGCCAAGGAGATGAGCGACCACAAGACGGTCAGCGTGTCGCGCATCTACGTGCCCAGCGAGTACGAGATCTACCTGTCGCCCGGCGACTACGAGCAGCTCAGCTCGTTCGAGGGTCCGCTGGTCGAAGACCTGCGGAGCTACCTCGTCGCCTACGCCGACCGCGAGAGCTGGACCCTCGTCGCTCCGCCTGCGATCTCGCTCCACGCCGACGACGACCTCGCCCTCGGCGAGTTCGGCATCGCGACGCGCATGGGGGCGCAAGGCGCCCCCGAGTCGGGCGTCGCCCTGGCGCCGCCGCCCACCGGCACGGTCGCCAAACCGCCCGCGGGCCTCTCGCAGACGATCGTCTTTCAGCCGCCGGCGCCGGCCGCGGCGGCGTCCGGCGCCTCCGCCGCCGCCTCCGCCGCGGCGCCGCGCGTCTGCGGCGTGCTGGTGCGCGGCGAACGCATCTACCGTTTGGACGCAGCGGTCACGGTGCTCGGCCGCAGCCGCCAGTGCGACGTCGTCATCAACGACCCGAACGTGTCGCGCCGCCACGCCGAGGTGCGGCGCGACGGCGAGGGCTACATCGTGGTCGACCTCGAATCCACCAACGGCATCACGCTCAACGGCCGGGAGGTGAAACGCGCCGCGCTCGCCGACGGCGATCGGTTGCAGCTCGGCACCACCGGCCTGCGCTTCGAGAGTCGGCCGTGCTAGACGTCATCCTCTTCGCCCTGAAGATCGCCTTCCTCGTTCTGCTGTTCCTGTTTGTGTTCTTCGTCGTGCGCCGCACGGTGCGCGACGTCTCCGCCGACGCCGAACGACCGGAGCCGGCGCCGCGCAAGGCCGCCAAGGCCGCGAAGGCCGCGAAGGGCGCGGCGCCGGTCGCGCCGGCCGCGTCGGCGGCCGCGGCGGCGCCGGTCGTGGCGCCGGCGTCGAGCGTGCCCGAGGCGACGCCGGCCGAGCGCCGCAAGCGTCGCGAGAAACGCCACACCGAACGCACCATGCCGGGCGAGTCGCTCGACCTCATGGCCCACGTCCATCCGCGCCTGGTGGTCGAGTCCAGCCCCGTGCTGGCGGTCGGCACCGAGGTCACGCTCGAGGAAGGCTGGATCATGATCGGCCGCTCGCCGACGAGCGACCTGGTGCTCGCCGACCCGTTCGTGTCGCAGACGCACGCCCGCGTCGTGCCGCGCGGCCAGCTCCACTTCGTCGAGGACCTGGGCAGCACGAACGGCACGTTCGTGAACGGCCGCGAGGTGATCGAGGCGCAGCTCATGCTCGACACCGAGCTGCGCATCGGCGAGACGATCTTCCGTTACGAGGAGTGATCGCGGCGTGACCCTCGTCGCCCGACACGCGGCGCTGACCGACATCGGCCTGCACCGGTCGACCAACGAGGACGCCTTCGTCGCCGCGCCGCCGCTGTTCGCGGTCGCCGACGGCATGGGAGGAGCGCAGGCCGGCGAGGTCGCTTCGCACCTGGCGCTCGAGTCGCTCGTCGAAGCCGTGGCCGCCGACGCCGCGCTGCCCGACGCCGCGCTGGCCGCCAACGCCGCCGTCTTTCAGCGCTCGCGGACCGACCGGTCGCACTCCGGCATGGGCACGACGCTCACGGCGGCGCTGCTGCGCGCCGACAGGCTCGAGTACGCGCACATCGGCGACAGCCGCCTGTACCTGTGGCGCGACGAGACGCTCGAGCAGGTCACCGACGACCACTCCCTGGTCGGGGAGATGGTGCGCGGCGGCCACCTCACGCGCGAAGCGGCCCTCTCGCACCCGCAGCGCAGCATTCTGAGCCGCGCCCTGGGCACCGAGCCGCGGGCCGCGATCGACTCCGGCGAGGTCGCGCTGGCGGCCGGCGACGCCGTCGTGCTGTGCAGCGACGGCCTGTACTCGATGGTCCCCGACGCCACGATCGCGGCCGTCCTGGCGGCGGTCGACGACCCCTCGCGGGTCGCCCGCCAGCTCGTCCGCGAGGCCAAGAACGAGGGCGGCCACGACAACATCACCGTCATCGTGCTGCGCTTCGACGAGGCCGGCGCGGGGGGCGGCGAGGCGGCCGCCGCCGAGGCGGCGGCCGCCTCGCCGCCGCCGGTCGACGACGAGGCCGAGACCGGCGTGCTGCCGGCGCTCGGTGAGCCCGAAGCCGGCGGCGAACAGCTGACGCTCGACGAGCAGGCCGCTGCCGACGCGCCGCCGGCCGACGATGCCGGCGCGCCCGAGGCGCCGGACGTGACGGGCGGAGCGCCGCTGGAGGAGGCCGCCGACGCCGCCGAAACACCCGACGCGCCTGAGGCGCCATCGCCGGCCTCCACGGCCGATGCGCCTGAAGATGCGCAACTCGCCGCCGCCGCGGCCGACGCTCCTGAGGAAGCGCCGCCCGCCGACGCCGACGCCGCGCCAGCGGACGCTGCGGCGAAACGTCCCCGCGGCCGCCGGCTGCGGCTCGCCGTCGCGGCCGTCGCGCTGCTCGCGGTGTGCCTGCTGGCCGGTGCGGTGGCCGCCGACACGGTCTACTTCGTCGGCGACCAGAACGGCATGGTGAGCGTCTACCACGGGCTGCCGTGGCGGGTCGGCGGGCTCAAGCTCTACGGCCTGTACCTCGAGACCACGACGCCGGTCGCCACGGTCACGCCGGGCGTGCTCGCCCGGGTCGAGCGTCACGACCTGCACCGCAAGTCGGCGGCGCTGGCGCTGGCCCGCCAGGCGCAGGGCCTGCCGTGAGCCGGCGCAACGTCGAGCTCCTGCTGCTGGCCCTGGTCGGCGTGGCGGCCACGATCGCCTACAGTTCGGTGTACGCGGCGCGCTTTCACGACATACGCCGCGACTCGCTCGTCACCGGCCTGGTCTTTCTCGTGCTGTTCCTGGTGATCCACCTGATCGAGCGGCGCTACCTGGCGCAGGCCGACCCCTATCTGGTGCCGTGCGCGGCGCTGCTCAGCTCGATCGGGCTGACCGAGATCTACCGCATCTCCCCGGCGCTCGCCTTCAAGCAGGGCGAGTGGCTGCTCATAGGGGTGGCGCTGTTCGTGGCGACCGTGCTCGTCGTGCGCGACGTGCGGCGCCTCGACACCTACCGCTACCTGATCGGGGCGGCCGGCCTGGCGCTGCTGGCGCTGACCATCGTCGCCGGCACCAGCGTCAACGGCGCCCGCCTGTGGATCCACGTGGCCGGCTTTTCGATCCAGCCGTCGGAGTTCGCCAAGATCGCCATCGTCGTCTTTCTGGCCGGCTACTTGAACCAGAACAAGGAGATGCTGTCGGTGCCGACGGCGCGCCTGCTCGGCCTGCCCGTGCCGCCCCTCAAGTACTTCGGCCCGCTGCTGGTGATGTGGCTGCTGTCGCTGTTCATGCTGGTCTTCATGAAGGACTTCGGCATGTCGCTGCTGTTCATGGCGACCTTCATCGCGATGATCTACATGGCGACGGCGCGCCTGGCCTACGTGGTCGTCGGCGCCGCCCTGTTCGCGCTCGGCGCGAGCGGCGCCTACCAGTACGTGCCGCACGTCCACGAGCGCTTCGCCATATGGCTCGACCCGTGGAAGACGGCCGCGACGAGCGGCTACCAGCTCCTGCAGTCGCTCTTTGCGATGGCCGACGGCGGATTGGCGGGGGCCGGCTTTGGCCGCGGCTATCTGCTCTACGCGAACCACGTGCCGACCGTCCCCGACCTGCAGACCGACTTCATCTTCAGCGCCGTCGCCAACGAGCTCGGCCTGGTGGGGGCCGTGGGTCTGATCCTGCTCTACCTGCTCTTCGCCTGGCGCGGCTTTCACATTGCCCTGCACGCCTCGGACGGCTTCTCCAAGATGCTGGCGGCCGGGCTGGCGACCGTGTTCGGCCTGCAGAGCTTCATCATCGTCGGCGGCGTCACCCGGCTGATTCCGCTGACCGGCATCACGCTGCCCTTCGTGAGCTACGGCGGCAGCTCGCTGACCGCCAACCTCGTGCTCGTGGCGCTGCTGCTCATGGTGTCGCATCGCGGCCTGGTGGTCGAAGCGGGCAGCACCACCGAGCGGCTGCGGCTCGCGGAGCTCTCGTAGGGAGGGGCCGGTGAATCGCGCCATCAGCCGCGTGTTCGTCGTGGGGATCATCCTGATGGTCGCCCTCATGGTCAACGTCGCCTGGATCCAGGTGTTCCACGCCGGCAGCCTGCGCGCCGCCCCCCAGAACCACCGCGTCGCCGCCCAGGCGATGACCGTGAAGCGCGGACTCATACAGGGATTTGACGGCTCGACGATCGCCGGCGACGTGAAGCGCGCGGGCTTCTACTACCGCACCTACCCGCAGGGGCCGGTCGCCCCGCAGATCGTGGGCTATGACAGCCCGCGCTACGGGCAGACCGGCATCGAGTCGTCGCTCAACGGCTACCTGAGCGGCTCGCAGGCCGGCACGCAGAGCCTCGTCGACCGGCTGCTGGGCCGCCACAACCCGGGCGCCAACGTGCAGCTCACCATCGTGCCGGCCGTGCAGAAGGTGGCCCAGAGCGTCCTGGGCGCCCAGCTGGGCGCCATCGTGGCGCTCGACCCGCGCACCGGCGCGATCCTGGCCGCCGCCTCGGCGCCCAGCTACAACCCGGCGACCATCGACACGAGCTTCAAGGCGCTCGCCAAAAACCCCGACGCGCCGCTGCTGTCGCGCGTCACCCAGGGCCTCTACCCGCCCGGCTCGTCGTTCAAGGTGGTGACCGCCACCGCCGCCCTCAACCTGGGCAAGGTCACCCCGACCACGCCGTTCTACGACAGCGGCGTCTACGACATCTACGGCGGCAAAGTCACCAACTACCACGGCGAGGTCTACGGCGCCCACGACTTCACCAAGGCGCTGACCGACTCGATCAACACGACCTTCGCCAAGGTCGGCACGCTCATAGGCCAGGCGGCGCTGATCGACCAGATGGTGCACTACGGCTTTTACAAGACGCCGCCGCTCGAGCTGCCCGCCGGCATGGTCTACCCGAGCGGCCGCTACCAGGGCCCCAGGCTGCTGTCGACCAGCGCCGCGATGAACCCGCTCGACGTCGCCTGGGCGGCGGTCGGCCAGGAGAACGTGCTGGCCACGCCGCTGCAGATGGCGCTGGTCGCCGCCGGCGTGGCCGACTCGGGACAGGTGATGAAGCCCTACCTGGTGCAGCGCGTCACAAGCAGCGGCGGCAAGGTGCTGCAGAGCGCCGCGCCGAGCCTCTGGACGACCGCCACGACGCCGGCCACGGCGCAGACCCTGAACACCATGATGCAGCAGGTCGTGAAGGCCGGCACGGGCACGGCCGCCGCCCTGGCCGGCATCGAGGTGGCCGGCAAGACCGGCACCGCGCAGCGCGGCGCCAGCAACGTCGCCTGGTTCATCGCCTTCGCGCCGGCCAACGACCCCAAGGTGGCCGTGGCGGTCACCATCGAGAACACGCTGTTCACCGGCGGCGACGTGGCGGCGCCGCTGGCCGCCCAGGTCATCAAGGCCGCCCTGGCCCAGCCCAGCCTGCCGTGAGCCGGGCAGGAGTCGGCGGGGCGGTGTGGTAACGTGAAGGCGAGGACCTCTTGACCGACGGATTCGAACAAGGACAGGTGATCGCCGGCCGCTACCGCGTGCTGCGCCGGCTCGGCGTCGGCGGCATGGCCGACGTCTATCTCGCCGACGACACCACGCTCGGCCGCCGCGTCGCGGTCAAGGTGCTGCTCAAGCGCTACGCCGGCGACGAGTCGTTCGTCGAGCGCTTCCGCCGCGAGGCCCAGGCCGCCGCCCGCATCAACCATCCCAACATCGTCAACATCTACGACTGGGGACCGGTCGACGGCACCTACTACATCGTCATGGAGTACGTCGAGGGCGAGACGCTCAAGGACCACATCCGCCGCGAGGGCCGCTACAACCCCGGCGAGGCGGTGCGCATCGCCCTCGAGCTGCTCGCCGGGGTCCAGGTGGCCCACGACGCGCACATCGTGCACCGCGACATCAAGTCGCAGAACATCCTGATCGACACGGCCGGCACGGTGAAGGTCACCGACTTCGGCATCGCCAAGGCCGACGACTCGCAGATGACCGAGGCCGGCTCCATTCTGGGCACCGCCCAGTACCTGGCTCCCGAACAGGCCAAGGGCGAGCCCGTCGACGAGCGCAGCGACCTGTACTCGGTGGGCGTCGTCTTCTACGAGATGCTCACCGGCGCGCTGCCCTTCCGCGGCGACAGCGCCGTCACCGTGGCCTTGAAGCACGTCAACGAGCGGCCGGCCGAGCCGGCCGAGCTGGTGCCCGGGCTGCCCTACTCGCTCAACCAGATCGTCCTGAAGGCGCTCGCCAAAGACCCCGACCAGCGCTACCGCACGGCCGCCGAGTTCACCGCCGACCTGGTCGCGGCGCGCAGCGGCGGGCCGCTGCTGGCCGCCGCCTACGACTCGTCGCTCGACCGCACGTTCGTGCAGTCGCCGGCCGCCGGCGCCGAGGGCACGACCCGCGTGCTGCCCAAGGCCGCCGCGGGGGCCGCGGCCGGGGCGGCGGCCGGGGCGGCTGGGGCGGCGGCCGGCGCGGGCGGCGCGGGCGGCGCCTCCGACAGGCGCCGGCGGCGGCGCTCGCCGTGGCCGTGGGTCGCGCTGATCGCCTTTTTGGTGATCGCGGCCGTGGCCGGCGTGCTGGTCTGGCACTCGTTCTTCGGCGGCGCCACGCTGGCCGTCCCTTCGGTGGTGGGCCAGGCCCAGGCCGCCGCCACCTCGCAGCTGCAGGCCGCGGGCTTCAAGGTGAAGGCCCACGACGACTACTCCGACCAGTTCGGGGTCGGCCTGGTCACCCGCCAGCAGCCGGCCGCCGCCGACAAGCTCGTCAAGGGCGGGACGGTCGACATCTGGGTGAGCCGCGGCCCGGCCACCGTCACCCTGATCGACTTCACCGGCTGGACGCCGGCGGCCGTGGCGAGCTGGCTGACCAAGGACGGCCTGGTCGGCAAGCCGCTCTCGGGCGCTTCGACGACGGTCGCCAAGGGCAAGGTCTACAAGCAGAGCCCGGCGCCGGGGACCACGGTCGAGTCGCGGCGCCACCGTCAGCTACTGGGTCAGTCACGGCCAGCCGCAGGTGAGCGTCCCCGACCTCTCGGGGTTCGACCAGGCGCAGGCCACCGCCGCGCTGCAGGCGGTCGGCCTGGTGCCCGTGGTGAGCCAGCAGACGAGTCCGACCGTGCCGGTCGGCCAGGTCGTGAGCCAGAACCCGGCGGCCAACACGCTCGTGCCCAAGGGCAGCTCGGTGGCCGTCGTGATCAGCACCGGCACGCCGTCGCCGAGCCCGACAGGCACCCCCACCGGGACACCGACGCCGGTCACCGTGCCCAGCGTCCTGACGATGCCGCTGACCCAGGCCGAGCAGCTGCTCACCAACGACGGCTTCGTGGTGTCGGTCAGGAAGGGCACGAGCACGCTCGGCTCGGGTTATATCTACGACCAGCTGCCCAAGGCGGGCGACACCGCGCCGTCGGGCAGCACGGTCACCATCTGGGTCACCAAGTAGCGCCGGCGGCGCGGTCGCGCCGGGGCTCAGGCCCTGGCGATGAAGATCACGTAGACCAGGTAGAGCGCGTACATCGAGCCGGCCCCGCACAGCGTGAACCAGGTCAGCTTGTGCCTGATGCGCAGCTGCAGGTAGAACACCGAGCCCGAGACGAGCGCCAGAACGCCGCTGACCAGTCCGATGCGGGTGAGCTGCCACGACGTGAAGAGCAGCCCGATCGACACCGGGAAGGTGCTCTGGAACACCATCGCCCCCGTGATGTTGCCCAGCGCCAGCGTGTCCTTGCCCTGGCGCACCCAGATCACCGAGTTGAACTTCTCGGGCAGCTCGGTGGCCAGCGGGCTGAGGATCAGCGAGACCAGCAGCGCATTGATGCCCAGCGCGGCGCTGACGTGGTCGACCTGGGTCACGAAGAAGCGCGCCCCGAGAACGATGCCCAGTGTCGCCACCACGACCTGCAGAATGATGCGCCGCCGGTGGGGCATGACCGGGTGGCGGTGGAAGTAGAGCGGCTTGGTCTCGCCTTCGAGCTCGCCGCCGCCGGCCACGGTGCGCCAGACATATACGCCGTAGGCGACCAGCAGGCACGGTGAGAGGATCCACTTGACGTGGTGGAAGGGGAGCGCGCCGGCGATCATGGCGCAGGCGTAGGCGACCACGAAGAACGAGAGGTCGCGGCGCAGCACCGGCTCGTTGACCGTGAACTCCAGGGAGCGCCGGCCGCGCAGGGTAAAGACGACCACAGCGGCGCCGGTGACGACCATCGTGAGGCTCGAGAGCATGAACGGGGCGCCGAGGATCGCGCCGACGCCGATGTCCTTGGAGTCGGCGGCGTGGGTGAAGAGGATGGCGATGATCGGGATGAGGGTCTCGGGCAGCGCCGTGCCGACGGCCGCGAGCACGCTGCCCACGGCGCCCTCGCCCAGCTCGAAGCGCCGTCCGAACCACTCGATGCCGTTGGTGAACAGCTCGGCGGAGACCAGGATGATCGCCAGGGCGGCGAGCAGATAGACGACGGTCATGGTCCCGGCAGCTTACCACGCCGCCGCCGCGCGGCCCCCGCGCCGCCCGACACGTTTGACAGGGGGACACGTTTGACGGGGGAGACGTTCGACGGGGACACGTTTGACGGGGACACGTTTGACGGGGACACGTTTGACAGGCGGTCGCCGTCGCCGATATGTTGAGCCGCTGCGCGACGCGCAAGAAGAGCGGTCGCCGCACGACGCGCGCAAATACTGGCCGCCGCGCGACGCGCGCCAAAGAAAGGACGACCACGCTTTCGTGGATGCCGACCCCGGCCGATTAGCGCTTTCCGAACTCGAGTCGATGACGGTCGTCGACGCCGCCGGGGCGCAGCTCGGCGAGCTGCTCGACGTGGTCGCCGTGCTCTCTCCCGAACCGCCCGCGGTCACGGCCTGCATCGTCGGCAGCGACGACGAGCAGCTGCGCGCCTCGTGGGAGCAGATCGGCGAGATCGACGTCGACGGGCGGCGGCTCGTGCTGACCGTGCCGGCGAGCGAGCTCGCGGCGGCGTCGCTGTCGGGCGAGGAGATCGCCCTGGTCGACGCCGTGCTCGACAACCAGGTGCTCGACGTCGAGCGCCGCAAGTTCGTGCGCGTGCAGGACGTCCTGCTCGAGGTCGGCGACGACCGCCTCGTGGTGGCCGGCGTCGACGCCTCGAGCGGCGCCGTCATGCGGCGCATCGGCCTGGGCTTTCTGTCGCGCCGGCTGTCCGAGCGTCCCGGCGATTTCGTGCCCTGGGACGACGTGAACCTGATCTCGGTGCGCCTCTCGCGGGCCAACTTCATCGAAGCCTTCACCGAGATCGCGGAGCTGCACCCGGCCGACCTGGCCGACGTCGTCGGCCAGGTCGGACCTCGCCAGCGCGCCGCCGTGCTCGCGGCCTTAAACGCGCCGCTGGCCGCCGACACCCTCGAGGAGATGGACGCCGAGCTCGTGTCGGCGGCCCTCGTGGAGATGCCCCGGCCACGGGCCGCCGCCGTCATCGGGCACATCGAGCCCGACGACGCCGCCGACATGCTGGCCGACCTGCCCGACGAGGTCGTCGAGGAGATCCTCGCCCGCCTGCCGGCCGACCGCGCGCTGGCGCTGCGCGGCCTGGCGAGCCACCCCGAGCACTCGGCCGGCGCTCTCATGACCACCGATGTGGTCGCCCTGCCCGGCGCGCTCGGCGCCGCCGCGGCGCTGGTGCGCATCCGCGAGCGGCAGCCCAGCGACACGGCGCTGGCGGCGATCTTCGTGGTCGACGACGAGCATCGCCTGCTGGGCGCGCTGAGCCTCCCCGAGCTCGTCCTGGCGCCGCCCGAGCAGACGCTCGCGGCGCTCATGGACCCCGACTGGCCGCGGGCCGCGGTCGACACCGAAGAAGACGAGGTCGGCCGGCTCATGACCAAGTACGACCTGCTGGCGCTGCCGGTGACCGACGGGGAGGGGCGCCTGATCGGCATCGTCACGCTCGACGACGCGCTCGACGCCATCGTGCCCGCCGACTGGAAGAAGCGGCTGCCGCGGCTCTTCCGCTAGGCCGCGGCGGCGCGGGGGGTGCGGCGGCGCGGGGCGCCGCTAGGCGGGGATGGTCGCCGGCTCGGCCTTGGCCTTCTCGGCGGCGCGGCTGCGGCGCGGGGCCGCGATCAGCGTCTCGAGCTCGAGCCGGTAGCGGCCCACGTGGCCGGCGGTGCGCAGCCGGGCAAAGCCGCAGCCCTCGAGGACGTGGGCGTTGAAGAGGTTGAGCTCGCGCAGGTGGCCGGTGAAGCGGTCGTCGGGGCTCGGGTCGCGCAGCGCGTAGGCTTCGAGGGCCACGACCCGGCGCAGCTTGAGCGCCGCCACGACGTCCTGCAGCAGCATCTGAAAGCCCGGCAGGAACTGCTCGTCGTAGAAGAAGGCGCAGGCCAGCAGCCAGGAGTCGGGCGACGGCGGTCCGGTCGGCAGGCCGCGCCGCACCAGCGCGGCCGGGGCCGCCTGCATCCAGCCGACCACGGCGCCGCCGTCGAGCAGCGCCCGGCCGAACATGCCGGCTTCGGCTTCGACCTCGGCCTCCCACGCCCGCCGCGCCGTGTCCTGGGCCGTCCCGGCGCCCTCCTGCTGCCACCAGGTGCAGGCCGCGCAGCCCGGGGGCAGCAGGTCTCGGCTGGCCGCGTTCAGATCGACGCAGTTCACGTGCCGGGCGGGGACTCCCAGACGATGTCGTCGACGTGCACGCCGATCTCGTCCAGGTCGATGCCGGTCGTGCTGTGCAGATACGAGCGCACCGCGGCGCGGATCTGGGGCACGAGCTCGGGCAACCTGGCCGCGGGCGTGATGTCGATGTGGATGTCGAGCACGCGGCGACCCTCGCGCTCGTCTAAGCGGACCGGCCCGAGGCGCTCGAAATGGACGCGCTCGCCCAGCGACTGCAGCGTGCTGCGGTGCAACTCGGCGAGGCCGGGCAGCTCCTTGATCGCGTCCCACACGTAGGTCGCGATGACCTCGGGCGAGTAGTTCTTGTCGGCGTTCTCGGTCACGGGCGGCCTCGCGTGCTGTGGGGCGCCTGCCAGGGTGCCGGCGCCGTGGTCGTTGGCACGATTATAGTCCGCCGCCGTCGGCGGGGGGAGCGGCGACGTCGCCGGTCCGCGCCGCCGCTTGGCGACGGCCTGCGCGGCCGCGCGCCGCCGGCGGGGCGGGGCGCCGATTGCGCGCGCCGCGAGGCTCGCCTATACTCACGGTTCGGTGGTCCGGGGCGCGCGCCATGGGCCACTTTTCGGTCCGTCATCAGACCCATCTTCCGGACGGCGTCACATGACCACGATCTATCGCGCCGAGTGGCTGCTCCCCATCACCGCCCCGCCGGTCAGAGACGGCGCGGTCGCGGTGGACGGCGAGCGCATCGTCGCGGTGGGCACGCTCGACCAGGTGCGCGCCGCCTGCCCCGACAGCGACCGTGGTCGACTTTGGCCAGGCCGTCGTGATGCCCGGCTTTGTCAACGTCCACAGCCACCTCGAGTACACGAGCTTTCGCGGCATGTTCGACGACCAGCAGTTCGGCGACTGGATCATCAGCCTGATCGACGTCAAGGCCTCGCTCACGCCCGACGAGTACCTGTGGAGCGCCCGTCTCGGGGCGCTCGAGGCGCTCGCCTCGGGGGTCACCACGGTGGCCGACACCACCTACACCGGCGAGACCCTCACCGCGGTCGCCGAAGCCGGCCTGCGCGGCGTGGCCTATCTCGAGGTCTTCGGCATCGACGACAAGCGCATCGACGAGACCATCGCCGACTTGGTCGAGCGGCTCGCCAAGGCCCAGGTCCTGGCGAGCCCGCGCCTCGAGATCGGCATCGCTCCGCACGCGCCCTACACCGTCTCGAGCCGCCTGTTCCAGACCCTCGCGGCCTTCGCCCGCGAGCGCCACATGAAGGTCGCCAGCCACGTGGCCGAAAGCAAAGAAGAGGTCACCTACATCCGCTCCGGCTCGGGCAAGTTCGCCCACGACTACCGCGAGAAGATGGGCTGGGAGCGCATGCTCATCCAGCCGTACGGCGTGAGCCCCATCAAGTACCTGCAGCAGTGGGGCGTGTTCGACGAGAACTTCCTGGCCGTGCACTGCGTGCACGCCAGCATCGACGACATCCGCATACTCAAGGCCAAGCGCGCGGCCGTGGCCCACTGCCCCAAGAGCAACGCCAAGACGGGCTGCGGCATCGCGCCGCTGCCCGACCTGCTGCGCCAGGGCGTGCGGGTCGGCTTTGGCACCGACAGCCCGGCCGCCAGCAACATCATGGACATGTTCGACGAGATGCGCACGGCGCTCTTTCTGCACCGCGGCGTAGAGCGCGACGTGAGCGTGCTGAACGCGGCGCAGTGCATCCGCATCGCCACGCTCGGCGGGGCCGAGGCGCTGGGCCTTGACGACCGCGTCGGCTCGCTCGAGCCGGGCAAGCAGGCCGACCTCATCGCCGTCGACGTGTCGGGCTCGCACTTCGTGCCCATCGACGACCCGTACTCGGCGCTGGTCTACGGCGCCAACCAGGACGACGTGCTGTTCACCTGCGTCGCCGGCGAGGCGCTCTACCAGGAGGGCGGGTTCCCGCGGCTCGACGCCGACACCATCCGCGCCGAGAGCCGCAAGGTGCGCGCCGGGCTGCAGGCCAGGGTGGGCGGGGGCAGGGTCCGGGTCGGCGCCGCCGAATCCGGCTGGTGGCACAACCCGCCCGCGGCCGACCAGAGGGAGAGCTGATGCTCCTCAACCGCCAACGCGTGAAGTTCTGGCAGAAGATCATCTTCGGCTTCATGGCCGTGCTCATGGCCGGCTTCCTGATCTTCGGCTACTCGGGCGTCGCTTCGAGCTGCAACAGCAGCCAGAGCCTGAACTCGGGCAACAGCACCCTCGACAAGCAGGTCAAGGCCGCCGTCGCCGCCCTGGCCAAGAACCCCAAAGACGCCACCGCCCTGCTCGGCGCGGCGCAGGGCTACCAGGCCGCCGGCAACGTGCAGAGCGGCCTGCCTTCGGCCAAGCAGTCCGAACGACCTCACCAGGGCGCTGGGCTACTACGACCGCTACATCGCGCTGCCCGACTCGGTCCTCGGGGCGACGGCGAGCGGGCTGCGCTACCAGGCCCTCCAGAGCGAGACCGCGATCTACATCGAGCTCGTCGACTACAAGAGCGCCGTCGCCAGCTACAAGAAGATGCTCAAGCTCGAGCCGCGCAACTACGACCTCTACCTGGGGATCGCCTCCAACGCCGCCGATGCCGGCGACAAGGCCGGCGCGATCGCCGCCTACACGACCTTCCTCAAGCTCGACCCGCACTCGCAGTACGCGGCCCAGGTCAAGGCCGCGCTGGCCCAGCTCACGGCTACGGCGTCGGCCTCGCCTTCGCCCGGCGCCACGCCCTGACGCGCCGATCCACGTCCGTCCTGCGTCCTGCGGCACGATAGAGATAGAATGAGAGCACCATGACCGACTTTACTTCAGAGCACTCCGTGGTGCGCGACGGGCTCGGCCTGATCGAGCTCTCCGGCGAGGTCGACCTGTACACCGCGCCGCGCTTCAAGGACGACCTCATCGCGCTCATCGACGAGGGCGTCGCGCGCGTCGTGATCGATCTCTCGCAGGTGACGTTCATCGACTCCACGGCGCTCGGCGTGATCATCGGCGGGGTCAAGCGCCTGCACGAGCGCGACGGGAGCCTGGCGCTGGTCGCCGTCTCGCGGCCGGTGGTGCGCATCCTCGACATCACCGGCCTCAACCGGGTGCTGACCATCTTCGACACGCGCGAGGCGGCCTTCGCCGCACTCTGAGCCCGGGCGGGGCGCGCCGCACCCTAAGCGCCGGCGGCGTCTTCCGGACTCTGAGCCCGGGCGGCGTGACGGCTCGCGGGTGACGTTGCGGCGGCTGCGCAGCATGCCGCGGTCCGCCGCCGCCGTCAAGTGCGTATCGACAAGTCGCCCGTGACGGTGGTACAAGTCGCCTACCCTTTCGTCGCAAGCCACAAGGACGGACCCTGCCCGTGAGACTCATCGTCACCGAGAAGGACTCGGCCGCGCAGAAGATCGCCCAGATCCTGGGCGGGCGGGTGCAGGTCACCGAACACGGCCGCGGCCGCCAGCGCGTCAAGTCGTATGCCTTTGACTGGAAGGGCGCGCCGACCGTGTCGGTCGGTCTGCGCGGCCACGTCATGGAGACGACCTTCCCCAACACCTACCGCCGCTGGAGCCTCAAGTACTTGGACGAGATGATCCGCGAGCCCGACCTGGCCTGGGTGATCGACGGCGCCAGCGCCTCGACGGTGGCCGCGCTGCGCAGCGTCGCCAAGGGCGCGACCGAGATCATCGTGGCCACCGACTACGACCGCGAGGGCGAGCTGATCGGCGAAGAGGCGCTGCGCATCCTGCGCGGCGACGCGCTGCGCCGTCACCCCCACGACAAGCCCGAAAAGCCCGCCCGCGCCGCGACGCGGAAGGCGGCGGGGCGGGCGCGTCCCGCGCCCGCCCCGCCGCCCGCCCCGGACGGCGACGGCGACGAGGGCGCGGTGCGCCTCAAGGCGGCCGTGCCGCCGGCGGTCGTCGACCGCCACCACAGGGCGCGCTACTCGGCGCTCACCCCCGACGAGGTCAAGCGCGCCTTCGCCAAGCTCGACACGCTCGACTTCAAGCTCGCCGACGCGGCCCACACGCGGCAGGACATCGACCTCATCTGGGGCGCCGTGCTCACCCGCTTCATGTCGCTGGCGAGCTACCGCTACGGCTCCGACTACCTGTCGATCGGGCGCGTGCAGACGCCCACCCTGCGCCTGGTCGTCGACCGCGAGCTCGAACGGCGGGCCTTTGTGCCGGTGCCCTACTGGGAGATCAAGGCCGAGCTCCAGGCGGGCGGCGGCGAGCGCTTCACGGTAGAGCACGCGCGCGGCCGCTTCGCGGCCGCCGCCGAAGCCGAGGCGGCGCTCGCCGCCGCCCAGACCGACTCCGCCGAGGTGACCGCCTACGCCACGACGCCGCGCTCCCTGGCGCCGCCGCCGCCGTTCAACACGACGGCGCTCATGAGCGCCGCCTCGGGAGCCGGGATCGCCCCCTCGAGGGCCTTAAAGGCGGCCGAGTCGCTGTACCTCGACGGCCTGATCAGCTACCCGCGCACCGACAACACGGTCTATCCGGCGTCGCTCGACCTGCGGGCCGTGCTGCGCACGATCTCCGCTCACCGGCCGGTCGTCGCGGTCGCCGCCGAGCTCGCCGGTCAGGCCACGCTCAAACCGACCCGCGGCAAGAAGCGCACCACCGACCACCCGCCGATCTACCCGGTCGGCGTGCCCAGGACCGAGCTGCGCGGCGACCAGGCGCGCGTCTACGACCTCGTCGTGCGGCGCTTTCTGGCGACCCTGCTGCCGGCCGCGGTGATCGAGGCCCAGCGGCTCGACGTGCGCCTCGGCAGCGAGCCGTTCGTGGGGCGCGGCAGCCGGGTCGCCAAGCCCGGCTTTCTGCGCGCCTGGCAGCCCTACACCGCCGACCGCGAGCGGCCGCTGCCGCAGGCGGCCGTCGGCGACGTGCTCGCCGTGCTGGGCGTGCGCCTCGACGCCAAGGAGACCCAGCCGCCGTCGCGCTACGGCCAGGGCCCGCTGATCGAGATGATGGAGGAGCTCGACCTGGGCACCAAGGCCACGCGCGCCGACATCATCCAGCACCTCTACGACCGCAACTACGTGCGCGACAACCCGGTCGAGCCGACCGAGCTGGGCATCGCCGTCATCCGCGCCTTCGACGCCGCCATGCCCAGCGCGCCGCTCGACATCTCCTCGCCGGCCATGACGGCCCGTCTCGAAGAAGAGATGGACCGCATCGCCCTCGGCGAGCTGCGCAGCGAGCGGGTCGTCGCCGACAGCCAGGAGATGCTGGCCCAGGCCCACAAGCTGCTCGAGGGCCAGATCGAAGCGATTCGCGCCGAGATCAAGGGAGCCGTGCGCGAAGACATGACGCTCGGTGTGTGTGCCCGCTGCGGCGGCGAGCTGCGCATTCTGCGCGGCAAGACGGGCAAGCGGTTCGCGGCCTGCGTGGGCAAGGAGGGCGACGAGCCGCAGGTGCCCGAGGGCGCGCCCGAGGGCACGCGGCCGCGGCGCGGCTGCGGCCAGACGTTCCCGCTGCCCCAGCGGGGTGCTATCATCGCCAAAGGGACCACCTGCCCGGAATGCGGGTGGCCCGAAATCACTGTGCTCACGTCGAGCGGCCGCGGGCGACCGTGGCAGCTCTGTCTGGATCCCGAGTGTCCCAGCAAGGAGAAGTACAAGAAGCGGGCGTCCAAGCGGCCCAGCTCGCGGGGCGCGGCTTCTTCGTAACCCTCGAAGGCATCGACCGTTCGGGCAAGACGACCCAGGTCGAGCGTCTCTGCGCGTCCCTTGCCGCCCGTGGTCTGCCGGTGGGCGTGGCGGGCGTGCCGGGGGGCTCGCTGCGCGAGCCCGGCGGCACGCCCGCCGGCGAAGCCATTCGCGACGTCCTGCTGCACCGCCCCAACGAGATCGCCCCGTGGACCGAGGCGCTGCTCTACGCCGCCGCCCGCGCCCAGCTCGTGAGCGAGCTCCTGCGGCCGTCGCTCGAGGCCGGCCTGATCGTGGTGCTCGACCGCTACGTCGATTCGTCGCTGGCCTACCAGGGCTTCGCCCGCGGCCTGGGGATCGACGCGGTGCTCGAGGTCAACCAGCGGGCCACCGGCGGTCTGCTGCCCGACCTCACCCTGCTGCTGCGGGTCGACCCCGAGCGGGCGGCCCGCCGGGCCGGCGGGCCGCCCGATCGTCTCGAAGCCGAGGGCCGCGCCCTGCAGGCGCGCGTCGCCGCGGGCTACGACGAGCTCGCCCGGCGCTACCCCGAGCGCATCGTGGCGCTTAGACGGCGAGCGCCCGGCCGCCGCGGTCGCGGCCGACGTCGAGCGGGCGACGCTGGCCGCCCTCGACGCGCTGACGGCGGCGCCGGCGCCAGCGGCGCCAGGGTCGTCGGCATCGCCGCCGGCGGCGTCGCCCACGGCGCGGAGCGGACACGGTGTTCGCTGACATCCCCGGACAGGAGCGGGCCAAGGCCTACGTGGCCGGCGCGCTCGTCGCGCGGGGCGGGCCACGCCTACCTGCTGGCCGGTCCCGAGGGCCTGGGCAAGCGGCGCTTCGCCCTCGAGCTCGGCGCCGCATCTGGTGGCCGCCTGCGGCGGCTGCGGGCGCTGCGACGAATGCGACCGCCTGGCCCGGGGCGTGCATCCCGACCTCACCGTGATCGAACGCGAGGGTGAGTTCATCCGCATCGAGCAGATCGCCGAGCTGATCGCCGATCTGAGCCTCAAGCCGTTCGCCGCGACGCACCGCGCCTGGATCGTGGTCGAACCGGAACGCCTGAACGACGCGGCCGCCAACACGTTTCTCAAGAGCCTCGAAGAGCCGCCGGGGCAGGTGCACTTCATCCTCGTCTCCGACGCGCCCGAGCGCGTGCTGCCGACCATCGTCTCGCGCTGCCAGATGGTCGAGTTCCAGCCCGTCGCCGACGACGATCTGGCCGCCTTTCTGGTCTCTCACGAGGGTCTCGACGCCGAGCGGGCCGCGGTGGTCGCGCGCCTCTCCGGCGGCTCGCTCGACCGGGCCCTGCGCCTCGCCGACGACGACCGCGGCGCGCAGCACCGCCAGCGGTATCTGCGCCTCTCGGCCGGCATCGTGCTGCACGACCGCGACGCCGAGCGGGCGTTCGTCGACGAGGTCGGCAACGCCGAGGCCGCGGCGGCGGGCGAGGTCGAGACCGACATCGCCCGCCGCCGCACCGAGCTCGAGCGCACCGTGCCCGACGAACGCGAGCTCGCCTTCTACGCCCGCCGGCTCGACGCCCTGCAGCGTCGCGAGCAGGCGCGCGTCTCGCGCCTGGCGGCGCTCGACGCGCTCGATCACCTCTCGGGCTTTCTGCGCGACGTGTGGGCGGTCGGGCTCGGGGCGAGCGACGCCGTGTCGAACCGCGACCGGCTGGCCGAGCTCGAGCACGCCGCCGTCGCCCGGCCCGACATCTACGCCCGGCTGCTCGAATGCGTCGGTCGCACCCGCCAGGATCTGTCCCTGAACGTCGACCGCAGGCTCGCCCTGCAGGCGATGTTTGCCCGCTTCCAGGAGGTCTGGGAAAGTGCCTAGGATCGTCGAGTGTCGTCTTTGGAGACGGGGGCAAGATCTACCATTTCGACGCGGGCTCCCTCGAGCTCGCGGTCGGCGACCGGGTCGTGGTCGAAACGGCCCGCGGCACCGACTTCGGACGGGTCGTCGAAGTCGTGGGCGAGCCACCCGAGGGCGAGACGCGCCCCGGTCTGCGGCGGGTCTCGCGGATCGCCGGCCCGGCCGACCTTAAGCAGGTCGCCCAGAACCGCGAGCGCGAGCGCGAGGCGGTGGCGCTCGCCCGCGAGCTCGCCGCCGAGTCCGGTCTCGCCCTGAAGGTGGTGTCGGCCGAAAGCACCTTCGACGGCCGTCGTCTGACGCTGTCGTTCTTCGCCGAGGAGCGCGTCGACGTTCGCGAGCTCGTCGCGACGCTCTCCGAGCGGCTCGGAGCCCGGGTCGAGTCGCACCAGGTGTCGGCCCGCGACGAGGCGCGCCTGGTCGGCGGCTACGGGCCCTGCGGCCGCCGCCTCTGCTGCGCCAGCTTTGCCGGCGACCAGGAGCCGGTGTCGATCCGCATGGCCAAAGACCAGAACCTGCCCCTGAACCCCGCCAAGATCTCGGGCTGCTGCGGCCGTCTCATGTGCTGCCTCAAGTACGAGCACGCCGTCTACCTGTCGTTCAAGAAGCGCGCGCCGCGGCGCGGCGCCATCGTTACGACGCCGGCGGGCCGGGGAAAGGTCACTGAGCTCCTGGCTCCGGCCGACAGCGTCTCGGTCGACCTGGGCGAGGGACGGGTCGTCACCTGCCGGCTGGCCGAACTGTCGGCCGACACGCTCGACAAGGAGGACGCATGACCGCGCCCAGGCACATCGTACTGAACGTACCCGGCGTCTCCTGCAGCCACTGCAAGGCGGCCATCGAGAGCGCCGTGTCGCGCCTCGCCGGAGTCGACAGCGTCGAGGTCGAGATCGCCACCAAGAGCGTGGCTGTGGATCTCGGCGCGGCCGGCGATCTCGCCGCCGTCAAGGCCGCGATCGAAGACGAGGGCTACCCCGTCGCCGGGCAGCACGAGTTCGCCGGCTGAGGCGCCAGAGGCGGCGGGCTGCGCTCCGGGCGACGGGCTGCGCTCCGGCGCCCGGCGGGGTGGTGCGCCGCGGTCGGCGGTGCGTGCGGCTGCGCCCGGCGGGGTGGTGCGCCGCCCGGCGGGCTGGTACGATATCGCACCGTGTCCGTGGGCCGTTAGCTTAGTTGGTAGAGCAGGGGACTCTTAATCCCAAGGTCGAAGGTTCGAATCCTTCACGGCCCACCAGCGTTGTCAACATGACAACGTTCCGCCTGCAAGAAGCCGTCTCTCGCTGTCCGGTCGCCCACTCGGACC
This sequence comes from uncultured Actinomycetes bacterium, assembly GCA_963751565.1. Lineage (GTDB taxonomy): Bacteria > Actinomycetota > Thermoleophilia > UBA2241 > UBA2241 > Bog-752. The sequence continues at coordinate 42,308 of CAVVVA010000018.1, forward strand.
ACAGCACTCAGGAGCAAAGAGGAGGTGCGGCGTGAGCCTGCAGATCGATATCGACGCAGAGGGACTGGCTGCCTTCTGCCGGCGCAGCGGCATCCGTCGCCTCTCCTTCTTCGGCTCCGTCCTGCGTGAGGACTTCGGCCCCGAGAGCGACATCGACGTGCTGGTCGAGTTCGCCCCCGATGCCGGGATCGGCCTCTTTGAGTTCGTCGATCTGCAGCGCGAGCTCGGCGAGCTCCTCGGACGCGACGTCGACCTGCACACGCCGGCCAGCCTCAGCCACTTCTTCCGCGAAGGCGTCGTCGATTCCGCCGAGGTCGCCTATGCCGCATAGGCGCGTGGCGTTTCAGGGGAGCTGCAAGCGGCCCACCCAGAGATCCCCTGGCGCGAGATGATCGGCATGCGCAATGTCGTCGTGCATGACTACGCCGACGTCGATCTGTCGCTCGTCTGGAAGACGGTGCGCGACGACCTCCCGGGGCTTGTCGAGCGGCTGAACGCGATCCTCGAAGAGGGCAGCGCCTCCTGAAGCCGCTGGGCGCCGACCTGCGCGCCGAAGTGATCCTGCTTAACGCGACCGTGCCGACCTGGCCGTCATCGGCCCGGCCCGAGCTCGAGGAGACCCGCCTCCCGCCGCCTCTCAGTCCGCCGAGAAATACCCCCGCGAATCGAGGCGGTAGGTTCGGGCGAAGTCGCTCGCCGAGAGACTGCGCACGAGTTTGAGCGACTGTTTCGAACGGTCGACGGTGGGCACTCCCGGCGAGGCGAGGCGCAGCGCCAGCCAGCGGCCGCCGAGGATGCGCCCGGTCTTGGTGATCCTCACCGTCAGCAGGCCCGAGAGGCTGAGGTTGCCGGCCAGGGCGAAGTTGTGCCAGCCGGCGAAGTTGCCCAGCGAGTAGGCGATGAGGTGCTTCCGGTAGCGCTCGATGCCGCGGATCACGTGCGGGCCCGAGCCGAGCACCAGGTCGGCGCCGGCCTTGACCATGGCGTGGGCGAAGGCGCGCACGTTGCCGCGGTTCTCACCGAGGAAGTACTGGGCGCCGTAGGGGGTGTGGATCTGGTCCGCTCCTTCGGCTCCGGCGTGCATGAGCACGATGACGACGTCGGCCTTTTTGGCGGCGCGGCGCACCAGGGCGGCGGCCGCCGGGATGTTGTTCAAGGGCGCGCTCCACGGGTAGGGCGAGAAGCCCATGACCGCCACGCGCACGCCGCGCACCTTCACGATCGTGATCTTGTTGGGCGGGCCGGCGTAGGCGACGCCCACCTTCCTGAGCGTCGCCTGGGTCTGCAGGTAGCCCCGCCTGAGGTAGTCCATGCTGTGGTTGTTGGCCATGTTGACGAGGTCGATGCCCGACCAGGCGAGCGCCCTGGCGTAGGAGGGCGGGGCCTGGAAGGCGAAGCAGGTGCCCCCGGAGCCTCCGGCGCACTTGGAGGGCCCCGGCGTGGAGTAGGTGCCCTCGAGGTTGGCGATCATCAGGTCCGGCTTTCGCAGAAGCGCCGGCATGCGGCCGAACAGGGCGCGGCCTTTGTCGGGCGCCAGGCCGTACATGGAACCCGGCGTGGTGTCGCCCACCCAGCCGATGGTGATGACCGTGGGCGACGGTGACGGCGACGGCGTCGGCGTCGGCGTGCCGGGCGACGGGCTTGCCGACGGCGACGGGGTGGGCGAGCCCGACGCCGCCGCGAGCTCGCCGGTCGAACTGCGGTCGGCGGAGGTCCCGCCGCCCCTGGCCAGCGCCCACCCACCGGCCGCCGAAACGACCACGATCGCCGCGACGGCGCTCGCCAGCAGCGTCAGACGGCGGCGACGGATGCGCCGCCGTGTCTCGCGCCCGGTGGCGGACATGTGCCTCTCTGAGGGATCGGGCTTTCCGGCAGACATCAGGTGACTAGTCTACGCGACGACCGCGCCGACCCCAAGGCGATGCCGTGATTGGCGGAGCTGCGACACGCCCTGCTCCTCGCCCAAGCCGAACGTCGGGTCCTCGTGCTTTCCGGCCCTACGCGGCGCCCCTTTGGACGTCTGTTCGGCCTTGCGCGGCGTCCTTCTGGACGTCTGCCCGGCCTTGCGCGGCGCCCTTCCGAACGTCTGGTCAGTCCGCTGCAACGGTCGTCCGACGACTCCCAAAGTCGTAGTCTGGCTCTGCTCCGGGCGCCTCACGTGGGGCCGAGGCCGGGCGCGCCCGCCGTCTGCAAGAAGACGCGGTCCTTGCTGCTCGAGGGCAGCAGGCGGTACCTGAGGCGAGCGCCCGAGGGCGCGCCGGCGGCCGGGCAGGACAGGAACGCGCAGATCAAAAGGACGCCGGCAAGAGCCGCAGCCGCGGCGCTCAGTCGACCGATCATGGCCCACCCCCCAGGTTGCGCCCTCAGAAACGGATGAGCGCCATCTTCTCCTGCAACACGCCGGTACCGGCCGTACCGGCCACGTACGTGGCGGCGCCCCGGCACAGGACGGCGGTCGCATCGTTCACCGTGCCGGCCCCGCTGCTGTAGGTGTCAGTGGTCGTGACGAGGTGCGGGGTCACCGTGTGGAAGAGCATGTTTGACCAGGACCCCGTGTCGGAGCCCTCGTATCCCACCGCCAGCAGCGTGCCGCGGCGCGTCGCCAGAGCCGAGAACCCGCCCCTGTCGGAGCTCGCCGGCAGCCAGGAGCAGTAGAGCTGCGCGGGAGCCGGCGAGAGCTTGAGGAGCACGGCCTTGTACCGGCCCGTGCTGCCGGTCGAGATCGCGCCGGCGGCAGCCACGTTGCCCACGGCGTCGATGGCGACGGCGCTGAACTCTCCCCACCAGGCGGTGCCGGGCACTATCCACTCGTAGACGAAGTCGCCGTTGGGGGCGTACTTCAGCACCAGCCCGTCGTTGTCGTACTGACCGAAGTCTGAGTTCCAGGCGCCCTGCGTCGAGCCCGCCACGGCCACGCCGGCGCTGCTGGCCGCAACGGCCCAGGCGCAGTCGTCGCCGCTCGTCGAGCGGTTGTCCCAGAGCCGCAGCCACGTGCGGTGACCGTGCGCGGCGTAGCGCGCCACGAAGACGTCGTAGCCGTGGCCGACCTCCTCGAGGTGACCGGCGACGTAGATGTGGCCGGCCGGATCGCGCGCCAGCCCGGTCGCCAGGTCATCGCCGTGGGCGCTGCCGTCGAGGAAGCGCTTCCACAGCAGCTTGCCTCTACGGCTGAACTTGGCGAGGGCGGCGTCGGTGCCCGTGTTGCCGTGCGCGAGCTGGCCGCAGACGTAGACGTTCCCGGCCGCATCGACGACCACGGCCTGGGGTGCGGTGGGCGCGGTGCTCTTGGCCACGCCGCGCAGCCGGGCATGCCAGAGCTGCTTGCCGGCGGGGCTCAGCTTGATGAGGCGCCACTCGGCGCCGCCACCGCGGACGGGCCCGAAGCCGGCGACGATGAGGTTGCCGGCAGGATCGGAGGCGACGGCCGCCACGCCGGAGTGAGTGGCCTTGGCCAGCAGCTTGCCCCACAGCCGCCTCCCGGCGGGCGTGTAGCGCGCCACCGCGATGCCGCTCTCCCAGTGCATCGGGGACGTCGCGGAGCAGGGCGTCGTGCCGACGTACACGCCGCCGCCGGGAGCCGCGGCCAGATAACGCCTGGGCGATGAAGTAGCCCGGACGCGGATTCCACGACCTCGCCCACGTGTGGCCGGCGGCAGCCTGCCGGCGCGCACACCACGAGAGAGAGCGTAGCGACGCAGAGAGCGATCGAGCACGTGCGGGCAAGGCCGAGCGCCGATCGCCGTCCGAAGGCTCCCATGACGACACCCCCCAGTGACTGACGGCGGCCCGAGAGGCCGTTTCGCGGGCGAGTATATACCGGGCAAACGGAGCGCCCGGGAGCACGTCCGGCTCCCCGGCGCTCCAGGCGTCCATCCTGTGCACGTTGCATCGTTTTCGTCCTATACTCGACCCGGTGTTTGGGCGATTCGGGGGAGGGGGCAGCCCACGCTGCTCCACATGCGCAGCCAAGGGGGGAGCCATGGTCCGTCGACGCAGCGCCATCGTGGCAGGTCTTGCGAGCGTCCTTGTGGTCGTCGGAGTGCTCGCCGCCCCGGCCCTGGCGAGCGCGCCGTCGGGAGCGCGCCTCTGGTACCGCGTGCTGCCGGCCGGCCACCAGGACGACTCCTTCTCCCAGGTCGCGGTTGCCCCCGACGGGGCCGTCTACGCGGCCGGTACGGCGAACGAGCCATACGGCGCCTTGCTGCTGGCCAGGTACAGCCCCGCCGGCAAGCTGCTGTGGAGCCACCGCTACCACGGACAGGCTCACGACCAGGGCAGCCGTCTGGCGGTGGATCGCTTCGGCAACGCCATCGTGGCAGGTTGCGCGATCACGGCCGCGGGCGCCGAGCGGCTCCTCGTCGTGAAGTACACTCCCGGCGGCGTGCGCGCCTGGGTGCGCCGCCCCCCTTGTGGAGCCGCCAATCAGAACACCGCCGTCGCCGGCCTCGTCGTCGACGCGGCGGGCGACGTGTACCTGAGCGCCACCGTCCCCGCCACGCGCGGAAAGGGTTATGACTGCCTGACGGTCGCCTACAACGGCCACGGCAAGAGGCTGTGGACCAACCGCTACCACACGGCGGGAGAGGGCAGCGTAGTGCGCGCCATGGCCATCGACGCGCGGCGCAACATCTACCTCGCCGGCGCGACCACGGGCAGCGACGGGGTCCTCGACTGCCTGACCATGAAGCTCTCGTCCGCGGGCCGCAGGCTCTGGCTGCGTCGCCTGGAGGCCTTCGATCCGCGCTATGACTGCTGGGGCTCTGCCCTCGCGGTGCGCGGCAAGCAAGTCGTCGTGGCCGCCCAGGGCGCGCTCGACGCGACCGGCTCGCAGTTCGAGCTCATACTGACCGCCTACGACACGGCCGGGCACACCAGGTGGACCCGTTACCCAGCGATCTCCGAACCCGGCCTGACCAACGTCAATGTAATGGCCAACGCGCTGGCGCTGGACAGGGCCGGCAACGCCCTCTACGCCGGCGGCGACGGCCTCTCGGGTCCCCCGTGGAGCGCCGCCTTCCTCGGCAAGTCGGCTGCCGGTGGCGCGAGTCTCTGGTCACTCCTGTTCTGGAATCGCGGCGCCGGGCTGGCCGCCGACTACGCCGCGCTCGCGGTGGACAAGTCGGGCAATGCCTACTGCGGCGGTCTCGTGGATCAGTCGCCCACGGGGCTTGGCGACTTCATCGTCGCCAAGTGGGGCGCGGACGGCCGGGCACGCTGGCTGCAGGAACTGCAGGTGGACCCGGCGGGGGAGGCCGCGTGCCTCAGCGTCGCTTTGGCGCGGGGCCCAACGGCCGTCTACGGGGCCGGCTATGCCTACCGCACCGGCTGGGGCCTGGACGCCCTGCTGGTGAAGATCGAGCCGTAAGAGAGCGCCGGTCGACTACCCCCATAAAGCTGTTGCCGTTGCCCGAGGCGCGATGCTAGTCTCTGGGCAGCACGCGTGTCACCGACGCGGGGCCGGGCAACGAAGGGACGATGTGTGAAGCGCAAGCTCAGCCTGCGTGATTCCGGGATGGAGCTGACACGTTCGTGGCGCGGAGCCCTGCCGACGGGCGGCCGCGACGCGCTGCGTCAGTTCTTTCTTCTGCTGACCTGCTACGCCGCATACGACGTGGCCCGCGTCGCGGTGCGCGGCCGCGAGTCGGTGGCCATGGCCAACGCCCAGGGCATCATCAACGCCGAGAAGGCGCTCCACCTGTACATCGAGCCCGCCGTCCAGACGCTGGCCAGCCACGTGCACGTGCTGGTCGAGTTCATGGACTGGTTCTACGGCAGCGTCCATCTTCCGGCGACGATCCTCGTGCTGGTGTGGATCTACCTGTACCGCAACGAGACCTTCGCGTTCTTTCGCAACGTGTTCCTCACCATGAACGTGCTGGCCATGGCGATCTTCGCCGTGCTGCCGGTGGCGCCGCCCCGGCTCGTGCCCACCTCGGGCGTGGTCGACACGCTCTACCTGTACTCCACCAGCAACTACCACAGCGGCATCCTGTCCTTTGTCACCGACCAGTACGCGGCGCTGCCCAGCCTCCACATCGGCTACGCCGTGTTTCTGTCGCTGGCGATCTACCTGCTCACCACGAACCGCCTGGCGCGCGTGCTGGCGGCGGTGTACCCGGTCGTCGTGCTGGCGGCCATCATCATCACCGGCAATCACTACGTGATCGATGCGGTCGCGGGGGTGATCGTGCTGGCCGTCGCCTTCGTCGCCAACTATGGCATCGCGCCGCAGTCCGTGCCCGAAGCCATCACGGTGTACTCGCGCGGCGCAGACGAATGACCGGGGCGTGAGCCTCAAGGACTCCTACACGGCGGGCGTCCGCCGGGCGATCGTGCCGTTCGCCGGACGTCTCGTCAGCAGCGGGCGCGTCACGCCCAACGCCCTCACGGTCGGCGGCCTCGTCCTGAACGTCGCCACCGTGCCGTTCATCCTGACCGGGCACTTCATCGTGGCCGCGATCGTGCTCCTTCTGGCCAGCGTGTGCGACATGCTCGACGGCGCGGTGGCCCGCCTGTCCGAGCAGGTCACGCCCTTCGGCGCCTTTCTCGACTCGACGAGCGACCGGCTCTCCGAGGGCGTCCTGCTGATGGCGATCGGCATCTGGTTCGCCGGTCACGGCCACTTCTGGGACCTCGCCGCCGTCTTCATCGCGCTCACGATGTCGTTCCTGGTGTCGTACACGCGCGCCCGGGCCGAAGCCCTGGGGCTCGAGTGCAAAGTGGGACTGGCATCGCGGCCCGAGCGGGTCGTGCTGCTCATGATCGGCCTGCTGTTCGCGCGCTACCACATGCTCACCGTGATGGTCTGGGTGATCGCCGCGGCGACCACCTACACCGTCGTCCAGCGCATCCTGCACGTGCGCCGGCAGCTCGCCGCCGGCGGGCGCGGGGCGGCCGTCTAAAGACGGCCGCCCCGCGCCCGCCGGCTCGTCTGCGGTTTCGCCCGCCACTCCGCCCGCCGCCCGCCCGGCCGCTGCGCCCGCCGCTCGGCCCGCTCGGCGGCCACGGCCGGGCCAGCCCGCTGTGGTATACTCCGCTGCGTTCACGGCAGGTTCCGCGGTCGCTCCGCGACCGCCCTCGCGATCACCGTCGGTCCGGTCCTGCCGGCCGCGAAGTGGAGGGGAGACATACGTTGAGTAATCCGGTTCGCGTAGCCATCGTCGGTGTGGGCAACTGCGCGTCGTCGTTCGTCCAGGGCGTCGAGTTCTACAGGAACGCCAAGAAGAACGACTTCGTCCCCGGACTCATGCACCCGGTGGTGGGCGGCTACCACGTCAGAGACATCGAGTTCGTCGCCGCCATCGACATCGACGTCAACAAGGTCGGCAAAGACCTCTCCGAAGCGATCTTCACCAAGCCCAACAACACGGTCAAGTTCGCCGACGTGCCGGCCAAGGGCGTCACGGTCGCCAGGGGCATGACCCACGACGGCCTGGGCAAGTACCTGTCGCAGATCATCAAGAAGGCGCCCGGGCGCACCGCGGACATCGTCGGCATCCTCAAGGAGACCCGGGCCGACGTGGTCGTCAACTACCTGCCGGTGGGCAGCGAAGAGGCCACGAAGTGGTACGCCGAACAGGTCCTCACGGCCGGCTGCGCCATGGTGAACTGCATCCCCGTGTTCCTGGCCCGCGAGCCCTACTGGCAGAAGCGCTTCGTCGAAGCCGGCGTGCCGATCATCGGCGACGACATCAAGAGCCAGGTCGGCGCCACCATCGTGCACCGCGTGCTGACGCGCCTCATGCGCGAGCGCGGCGTCAAGCTCGAGCGCACGAGCCAGCTGAACGTCGGCGGCAACACCGACTTTCTCAACATGCTCGAACGCGAGCGCCTCGAGTCCAAGAAGATCTCCAAGACCAACGCCGTCACGAGCCAGCTCGACTACGACATGGGCGCCGACAACGTGCACATCGGCCCCAGCGACTACGTCAAGTGGCTCGAGGACCGCAAGTGGGCCTACATCCGCATGGAGGGCCGCACGTTCGGCGACGTGCCGCTGAACATCGAGCTCAAGCTCGAGGTCGTCGACTCGCCGAACTCGGCCGGCATCGTGATCGACGCGGTGCGCTGCGCCAAGATCGGGCTCGACCGCGGTCTTTCCGGTTCGCTCGAGGCGCCGAGCTCGTACTTCATGAAGTCGCCGCCGGTGCAGCACCCCGACGACCAGTGCCGCGAGCTCACCGAGCAGTTCATCAGCGGCGAGGGCCGCGGCGCCACGGCGGTCTGTCAGGGTTAGGGGCGGCGGCCCGCAGGGCCGCCGCACGGCGGGCGGCGCGGGCCACGAAATGACGGGCGCCCCGCGAGGGGCAGGGGAGCAGAGCCGGCCGGCGCCCGCGACGCCAGCGCGAGTCGTGGCCGGGCTTTTGGTCAGTGGACGAAGCCAGCTACAGGATCGCCATGCTCACGCCGTACGCCTGGACGGTGCCCGGCGGCGTGAACAACCACATCGAGGCGCTCGCCGAGCGCTTCACCGCCCAGGGGCACCGGGTCACGATCATCGCGCCGAGCGACGACAGAGCGGCCGTCAAGGCGGCCCGCGAACGCGTGCGCGAGGTGCTGGTCGGCGAGCGCGACGGCCTGTTCGGCCCCGACGAGCCCTATCCGCGCCACTTCTTCGCCGGCACCACCTTCTCGGTGCGCCACAACCGCTCGGTGAGCTACATCTCGCCGCCGATCGACCTGCTCTCCAACGTCGACGTGGTGCTCGAAAACGAGGAGTTCGACGTTCTGCACATTCACGAGCCCTTCGTTCCCAGCCTGGGCTGGACGGCCATGAACCACGCCGAGTGCCCTATAGTGGCGACCTTTCACGCCAACTCCGAGCGCTTCTTCTGGTACTGGCTGGGCAAGCCCATCCTGAGCCGCGTGTTTCCGGTCTTCGACGGCGTCGTCGCGGTGTCGCCGGCCGCCCGCGACACCGCGGCGCGCTACTTCGCCGGCCAGTACCGGGTCATTCCCAACGGCATCGACCTGACGCGCTTCCGCGCCCCGGGCGCGCGCCGCGCCGGTCGGCCGCGCGTGCTCTTCGTCGGCGGCGACTCGCGCCGCAAGGGTCTGGGCGTTCTGCTGCGCGCGCTGCGCTACCTGAGCGACGACCTGCCGCCGTTCGAGCTCGACGTGTGCGGCAGCGACGAGCACGCCGACAAGTTCGGCCACCTGGTGCCCGAGCGCTTCGCCCGCAGGGTCCGGTTCCGCGGCCGCGTCGCGCACGACAAGCTGCCCGTCCTCTACCAGGACGCCGACATCTTCTGCGCCCCGTCGCTGGGCAACGAGTCGTTCGGCATCGTGCTGCTCGAGGCGATGGCCACCCGGACCGCCGTGCTGGCTTCGGACATCGAAGGGTATCGCGACGTCGTGCGCGACGGCGTCGAGGGTCTGCTCGTACCGCCTCGCAAGTCGCGGGTCCTCGCCGCGGGTCTCGAGCGGCTGCTGCGCGACGCGCCCCTGCGCGACGCCTGCGCCGAGCGCGGCTTGGCGACCGTGCAGCGCTACAGCTGGGAGATCGTCTCGGACGAGGTCATGGGGCTCTACAGCGACGTCATGCGGGGACGCCTGAAGCGGCGTTCGGCGCCCCGGCGCCACCTCGAGCCCGAGCTGTTCGCCGACTTCCACGTGCACACCTATCACTCCAAGGACTGCGCCATGGCGGTCGAGGAGATCCTCGAGAGGGCCTCGGAGGTGGGGCTCGACGTGGTCGCCGTCACCGATCACAACGAGATCGCCGGCGGCCTCGAGGCGCTGGCCCTGGCCGAGCGCTACGGGATGCGCGTGATCGTCGGCGAGGAGGTCAAGACCTCCGAGGGCGAAGTCATCGGCCTCTTCCTTACGGAGCGCATCCCGCCGCGCCTGACCTTCGCCCAGACGATCGCGCGGATCAAGGAGCAGGGCGGGATCGTCTACGTGCCGCACCCCTTCGACCGGATGCACGCCGTGCCCGGCAGCACGCTGCTGAAGGCCAACCTGACCGACGTCGACGTGATCGAGGTCTTCAACTCGCGGATCGCCTATCCGGGCTTCAACGAGAGGGCGGTGCGGTTCGCCGAACGCCACCGCGTGCCGGCGGCCGCCGGCAGCGACGCCCACGTCCTGCCGGGGCTCGGCACGGCGCTCACCGGCATGGGCGAGTTCACGGGCCCCGACGACTTCGTCGAGGCGCTCTCCGGCAGCCACATCATCCGGCGCCCCAAGAGCCTGCTCTACCTGCAGTCGCTCAAGCTCCTGCAGGCGCCCCACGAAAGCGGCGCAACGCGCTGACGCCGCGCCGCCGCGCCCATCCGCGGCGCCGCGCCCGCCCTCGTCGCCGTCACGTTCCGCCCGCGTCGCCGTCACGTTCCGCCCGCGTCGGCGGCGCGGGGTCTCCACCCGGCCGGCCTGCTGCCCACACGCGTCGGCGGCGCGCGGTCTTGCCGGGGCGGCTGCCAGGGCGGCGCGCGCCCCGCGCGCCGGGTAGCGCAGGATTTCCCGGAGCCGCGCAAAATAGAGAGGTCAGAGAACGGAAGGGCGACCGGTGGGACAGCCGAACGAGATCTACGACAAGTACCTGACTCGCGCCATCTCCGAGATCAACGACCTCACCGGCGAGATGCTGCGCTGCCGGTTGTGCGCCCACAGCAAGTCGATGCCGGTGATCGGCTCGGGCCATCCGCTGGCCGACATCATGCTGCTCAAGTATCGCGTGCAGCCGAGCGAGCTGCACGAGGGGGTCGCCTTCTTCGGCCGCGCCGGCACGGCGATCATGAAGAGCTGCCAGCGCCTGGGGATCGACCCGCTGCAGCTCTACGGCACCAACGTTCTCAAGTGCGGCAGCGTGCGCGACGAAGCCAAGGCCGAGGCCCGCTGTCTCGAGTACCTGCGTCGCGAGATCGCCATCGTCGAGCCCAAGCTCATCGTCGCCATGGGCGACAAGGTGGTGGCGGCGCTCGACCGGCTCGCGCTGCCGACCGCGCGCGCCATCGAGTGCGAGGTCGGCGAGATCGTCGAGCTCACGCCGGGGACCGAGGTGCTGGTCACCCCCGACATCGACGTGTCGCTCGACGAGCAGCGGCTCAAGGCCGCCTTCTGGCGGGCCTTCCGCCGCCTCGGCGAGTGGTACGAGGCGATCCCCCCGTACTGACCTCCGTGACCCGCGCCAGGGCGGCCGCGGCCGCGGCCGCCGCACTCGTCTTCGTCGTCTTCACGCTCGTGAGCGGCCGGCTGTCGCCGTTCTCCTTTAGAGCCGACGTGGTCGTCTCCATGGCGATCGGCGTCGCTCTGGTCGGCGTGATGGTGGGCGTCGTCGTGGCGGCGCGCCCCTCGCCCCGGCAGCTGCTGGCGATAGCCGGCGGCGGACTGCTGTGCGCCGTCGCCGGCACGGCGCTGGGCGTCGTGCCCCTGGCCGATCTGGGCAAGGTGGCCTTCGGCGCCGGCGCCGGCTACTGGCTGGGCTCGAGCCTCGCCGAGCTGACCGCCGACCTGCGCGTCATCGTCGCGCTGGCGGTGGCGGTGGGGGCGCTCGACGCGGCCAGCGTCTTTCTGCCCCAGGGACCCACGAACCTGCTGCTCACCAGGGCGCCGCAGACCGTGCCCTACTTCGTGGTCGCCTTTCCGACGATCGGCTACGCGGTGCGCGACGCCTACTCGGCGCTGGGCACCAGCGACGTCCTGTTCTTCGGCCTGTACCTGGCGGCCGCCGTCGGCTACCGGTTGCGGGTGCGCCTCACGCTGGCGGCCATGGTGGCCTCGTTCGTGGTCACCGTGACGGTGGCGCTCTGGTCGCGGGCGCTGCCGGCCCTGCCGCTGCTGTCGCTGGCCTTCCTCGGGGCCAACGCCGACCTGATCGCGCGGCGCTGGACGCCGCCGCCCGGCGGCGACTCGCCTCTGTCTCCCTGAGGAAAGGTCGCCACCATCCCGGCGCTGGACTCGCCGGCCGGCGGCGACTGCTATGTTCTCCCTGAGAAAGGTCGCCACCGCCTCGATGTGGTGGGTGTGGGGGAACATGTCGACCGGCGTGACCGAGTCGAGGCGGTAGCCGATCGTGGCGAGCTGGGCGGCGTTGGCGGCCAGGGTCGTGGGGTTGCACGACACGTAGACGATGCGCCGCGCGCCGAGCAGGGCCATGCGTTCGACGGCCTTCCCGGCCATGCCGGCGCGCGGTGGGTCGGTGACCACGACCGCCGGCGGCTCGAAGGCGTGCGTCGCGGGGGTGCGCAGCGACTGATGCGGCTTGCCGTCGGCCTGCACGAGGCGCGCGACGTCGGGGTCGCGGCCGGTCGGCGGGTCGAGCAGCAGCCGGCGCACGTCGCCGGCCGCCAGCTCGAGGTTCGCGGCGCCGTCGAGACGGGCGTTCTCGGCGGCCGCGGCGACGGCCTCGTCCTGGATCTCCAGGCCGTAGACGCGCGCCGCCCGCCGGGCGAGCAGGAGGCTCAGGCCGCCGATGCCGCAGTACAGGTCGTAGGCGCGCTGCCCGGCCTGCGGCCGGGCAGCGCGCAGCACGGTCTCGTAGAGCACGGCGCACATCTCCGAGTTGGTCTGCAGGAACGCCGCGGCCGGCACGCGCAGCCGCACGCCGGCGAGCTCCTCGTAAAAGCAGGGCGGGCCCACGACCATGAACGGACCGACGCCCACCGCGGCGTCGGCGCGCGTCTCGTTGACGGTGACGGCGAACGAGGTGCAGGGCTGCTCGGCGGCGACGCGCTCGGCCAGCTCGCGCTCCTGTGGGAACCGCCCGGTGACGAACAGGTTGAGCAGCAGCTCGCCGGTGGCCAGGCCGCGGCGCACGACGAGGTGGCGCAGCAGGCCGGTGTGGTCGGTCGGCGAGTAGGCCGGCAGGCCAAGGGCGCGGCAGGCGGTCAGGACCGCCTGCCGCGCCCGCGATATCTCGACCGGCGCGAGGTGGCAGTCGGGCACGTCGACGATGTCGCGCCACGAACCGCGGCGGTGCATTCCCAGGACCGTCTCGCCGCCGTCGCGCCCGAACGAGTACTCCATCTTGTTGCGGTAGCGCCAGGGGTCGGCCATGCCCAGGATGGGCGTGACGTCGACGTCGTCGAGGCCGCCGATGTGGGCCAGCGCCTCGACCACCTGGCGATGCTTGAACTCGAGCTGGGCGGCGTAGTCGAAGGTCTGCCACTCGCAGCCGCCGACGTCGGGCGGGTGGTCGCAGCGAAACGCCACCCGGCGCGCCGACGGGACGAGCAGCTCGGTGAGGCGCGCCTCGGCGTAGCCCGACCTGCGGCGCGTCACCTCGACGCGCGCGACGTCGCCGGGCAGCCCGCCGCGCACGAACACCACGAAGCCCTCGACGCGGCCGATCCCCTGGCCGCCGTAAGCGAGGGTGTCGATGGCAAGCTCGAGGGTGTCGCCGGGCTGCGGGGGCATGGCGGCCAGTGTACCGCAGATGCGCGTCGCGATTGTCCACCTGCGAGGCGGTCGCCCCTCGCGATTTCGCGCCCGCGGTCTGGTAGAGTGCCGCCACAGGCAGGACTGTAGGCAGGCAGGGGCCGTCCGTGCCGGGCGGCCCACCTCTTCACCAGGAGACACGCGCGTGGCACCGTTCGATCTCGCCGACTACCGGCGCCGGGCCGAAGAGTTCACCGGCGCCCTCGACTTCGAGGCCTATCAGCACTACGCGGGCCTCAAGCAGGACTGCGACTTCACCGCGGTCTACGACCGGTATCCCGAGCTGTTCACGCTCGAGTCGGTGCGCACGCTGCGCCGGCTGTACGACGCCGCCACCGGCGACGACGAGCGCCGGCGCCTCTCGTTTTTGCTCAACCTGGGCATCGAGGGGTTCTTCGGCAACGAAACCAAGCAGATCTCCGACGAGATCGCCAACACCGAGTCGCGCGCCAAGATCTCAGTCGACGGCGAGCAGATCGGCCTGCGGTACTCCAGTGTCGTGCAGGCCAACGAACCCGACCGGGCCCGCCGGCGGCGCATCAGCGAGGCTCGCCTCGAGTTCACCGGCGCCGTCCTCAACCCGCTCTACGACCGGCGCTGGCGGCGTCTCCACGAGCTCGTCGGCGAGCTCGGCTACCCCACCTACGCCGAGCTGTACTCAGAGATGCGCGCCGTCGACTTCGGCATGCTGCGCGGCGCCACCCAGATGCTTCTTCAGGCGACCGAGGGGCTCTACCAGCGCACCCTCGACAAGGTCGCTCGCGCCAAGCTCGGCATGTCGCGCACCGAGCTCGAGTTCTCCGACCTGCCGTTCCTCGTGCGGGCCCCCGAGTACGACCACATCTTCGCCAGCTCCAGGCTCCTGCCCACGCTGGAGCGCACGCTCCAGGGCCTGGGCGTCTCGCTCGCCGCGCAAACCAACGTCCACGTCGACGCCGAACCTCGCGAGCTCAAGTCGCCGCGCGCGTTCTGCTCGCCGGTGCGCATCCCCGACGAAATCTACCTGGTCGTCATGCCCAAGGGCGGCCAAGACGACTTTCAGGCGCTGCTCCACGAAGGCGGGCACACCGAGCACTTCGCCCACACGAGCCCCGACCTGCCGTTCGAGTACCGCTTTCTCGGCGACAACGCGGTCGGGGAAGGCTTTGCCTTCGTCTTCGACCATCTCGTGCTCAATGCGCGCTGGCTCGAAACGTATCTCGACTTCGCCGACTCGCACGAGTACCTCACCTTCGCCAACCTGGTCGAGCTGTACTTCCTGCGCCGCTACGCGGGCAAGCTCGCCTACGAGACCGAGTTCCACGTGCAGACCGGGTCGCTCGACGACATGCCCGCCCGCTACGGCGCCCTGCTCACCGAGGCCGTGCAGCTCGACGTGCCGCAGGCCAACTACCTGGTCGACATCGACGACGGCTTCTACGTCTCGAACTACCTGCGCGCCTGGATGCTCGAGGGGGCGCTGCGCATGCTGCTGCAGGACAACTACGGCATGGAGTGGTTCCTCGACCCCGCCGCCGGGGCCTGGCTCAAGGGTCTGTGGTCGAAGGGCCAGATGTACTCGGCCGACGCGCTGCTGCTCAAGAACGGCGGCGGCAGGCTCGACACGCGGCCGCTCGAGCTGCATCTCGAGCGGGCGCTGGGTCGCTAGGCCGGCTCCCCTGGGGCGGCCGCCGAGGCGGCGGCTAGGGCCGCGGCCCCGCCAGCGGCCCCGCCAGCGGCTGCACCAGCAGCCGTCGCCGCCGCGGGCCGTCGAACTCGGCAAAGTAGATCCCCTGCCAGGTGCCGAGCGCGAGGCGCCCGCCCTCGACGGGCACGGTCACGCTGCTGCCCACCACCGATGCCTTCACGTGGGCGTCCGAATTGCCCTCGAGATGCGCGAACGGCAGGTCGGCGGGCACGAGGCGCTCGAGGGTCATGGCGATGTCGCGCCGCACCGTCGGGTCGGCGTTCTCGTTGATCGTCACTCCGGCCGTCGTGTGGGGGCAGAAGACGAGCGCCGCGCCTTCGTGGAGCCCGCTCGCCGCGAGCGCCTTTTCGACGAGCGGCGTGACGTCGATCAGCGCCACCCGGTCTCTTGTCTCGAGCGAGAGTGAGATCACGTCACGGTCCTCCGTCGGCTAGTGTCTGAACAGGTCGAACAGGTGGCCGACCCCGCGGGCGGCCCCGCGCGGCGCCGGCGGGGCGACGGGCGCCACGGCGCCCGACCTGATGGCCGCCACGACGTCGGCGGTCGACCTTACGTCGCCGTCGATCTCGGTGACGCAGTGGCCGACCCGGTCGACCCTGTGGGCGTCGCTGCCGCCGGTCGCGGGCAGGCCGAGGGTGTCGACCAGCCGTTCCGCCGCCGCGACGTATCGCGCGTCGGTCCAGTTCCCGTTCCACACCTCGACGGCGTCGATGAGCGGCGCGACGTGCTCGGTCAGGCCGGGGTGGTAGAGCGACCCGCTGCGACCGCCGCCGGCGCCGGGGTGAACCCACACCATGGCCGCGTCGCCGGCGATCGTGCCGGCCTGCGGCATGGCCTGGATGTCCTTGAAACCGGCGAGGTAGTCGAGGTCGGGCGAGTAGACGATGAAGTCTCCGCACGGAGTGGAGATCTCGACGCCGTGGACGAGCACGGTGCCGCGCTCGGCCAGAGGGCCTTCGAGCCGCCGGTTGTCGCTGACGTCGCCGTGGTTGGTGAGGGCGATGGCGCCCAGGCGCCGCTCGCGGCAGCAGGCGATGAGGTCGCGGTAGGTGATCGTCGAGCAGCTCGAGGCCGGATAGGTGTGCACGTGCAGGTCGACTCTCATCAGGGGCGAGTATACACTCGGGCCATTCATGCACGGTACGCTTGACACGTTCAGCGTCGTCGAGGTCCTGCAGATGCTTCGCAGGGTGCGGCGGTCGGGCACGCTCCACATAGAGTGCGCCGAGCGCCAGATCGACGTCCACTTCGTCCAGGGGCAGATCGCCGAGACCCGCGACTCCACGCGCGTCTACGCCGACACCGTCCTGGGCAGTCTCCTGATCAAGCGGTCTCTCATCACCGAAGAGCAGCTCGATCAGGCCCTGCGCGAGCAGGAGAGCGATCCCCGGCCGATCGGCACCATTCTGGCGAAGCGCGGCTTCGTGAGCGAGGACGATGTGCGCGAAGTGCTGTCGCGGCAGGTCGCCAACACCTTCCTCGCGGTCAAGACGACCGACAACACCGGCACGTTCATGTTCGTCATCGACGACACCCCCGAGCCGGTCGACTGCATCACGATCGACACGCAGAGCGTGCTCATCGAGGTCTCGTCGGTGGGCGCCGACTACGTCGCCGCCTTCGAGGTTCTCGGCGCGGCGAACACGGTGCTCATCCGCAACCGCGACTACGAGACGCTGCCGCGCCACCCGATCCCCATGGGGCGCGACGAGTTCCACGTGCTGGCGCTGGTAGACGAGCAACGCACGGTGAGCGAGGTGGCGAGCGCCAGCCACCTCGAAGAGGTCACCGTGATCTCCATCCTCGGCAAGTTCTGCCAGGCCAAGGTGCTGCTCACCCCGGCCGACAGGTCGCCCGCACCGCTCGCCGACGGGGAGCTGCGCACCCACCGCGACAGCGTGTGGGACGAGGTCTCGAAGTTCTCCGCCACGCCGGGCGTGGCGACGGTCGTGCCTTCTGAGCCGGCGCCGCCCGATGCCGGCGCGCCTTCCGAGCCGGCGATGCCCGATGCCGGCACGCCCTCCGCGCCGGCGCCGCCCGCGGAGCCACAGCAGCCGCCGGAGCTCGGCCCCGACGGCAGCGGTCTCGAATGGGCCTTCGGCGAGACGCCCGACGCCCCGCCCGACTCGCCGCCGGCCGCCGGCGCAGGTCAGCGCGGCGGGGGCGACGCCGGGCGTACCGAAGATGAGAGCGGCGGCGACGAGTCGCCGCCGCCGGTGGGCGACTGGTCCTGGTAGGCGCCGGGTTCCGCTAGCAGAAGACGGCAGCCCCGAAAAGGCAAGAGAGCAGCCCCCAAAAGAAGAGCAGCCCCGCCCCGCCGGCCCTGGGCCGGCGGGGCGGGGCTGCCGCGTTTGGGCCGGTCAGGCCGTGACGTCGCGGACGAGGTCCTCGAAGGCGTTCACGTAGAGGTCGATGTCCTGGTCTGTGTGCTGGATGGACAGCGTCCACTCCTCTTCGCGACCGGGGGCGATGATGACGCCGCGGTTGAAGTTGTACAGCCAGGCCAGAGCGACGAGCTCGTGGTCCTGGTACTTGATGAACGACTCGTAGTCGGTGATCCTGCCCGAGGCGAAGTTGACGCAGCCCTTGGACGAGATGCCCACCGTGTAGCCCGGGAAGTTGAACTTCTTGCAGATCGCGTCACATTCGGTGACGAGGCGGTCGTTCATGCGGTTCAGGTGAGCGTAGGCATCGTCGGTCATGACCTGCTCGAAGCTCGCCCGCGCGGCGGCCATGGAGAGCGGGTTGCCGGAGTAGGTGCCCACCTGGAAGACGGTGCCCTCGTGGATGACGTTCATGATCTCGTCGATGCCGCCGATCGCGCCGCACGGCGTGCCGCCGGCGATCGCCTTGCCCAGGCAGACCATGTCGGGCTGGACGCCCCAGCGCTCGACCGCGCCGCCGCGGGCCGTGCAGATGCCCGTCTTGACCTCGTCGAAGATGAGCACGATGCCGTACTTCTTGGTGATCGCCCGGACGGCTTCGAGGAAGCCCGGTTCGGGCAGCACGACGCCGAGGTTCATCATGGCGGGCTCCATGATGAGGGCGGCCGGAGTGCGGCCCTCGGCGACCAGCCGCTCGATGCGCTTGGTCATGTTCGGCACGTCGTTGAACGCCACCGGGATGGTCAGGTCGATCGAGCACTGGGGGATGCCGGCGCCGTACGACAGCGAGGCGTAGTTGTCGCGCGGGCCGATCGTGCCGTAGTCGACGGCGCCGATCGAGACCATGACGTAGTCGTGATGGCCGTGGTAGGAACCGAACATCTTGACGATCGTCTCGCGGCCCGTGAAGCCGCGGGCGACGCGGATGGCGTCCATGGTGGCTTCGGAGCCGGAGTTGACGAAGCGCCACTTCGGCAGCTTGAAGGCGCCGGCCAGATGCTCGGCCATGATGATGCTGTCTTCGGTGGACAGGCCGAACTGCGTGCCGAGCGGGGCGCGCTTCTGGATCGCCTCGACGATGGCGGGGTGGGCGTGGCCCTGCACCATGCAGCCGTAGCCGTTGTGAAAGTCGCTGAGCTCGACGCCGTCGTAGGTGTAGATCTTGGAACCCTTGCCGTGGGTGAAGTAGACGGGGTACGGGTCGCGCGCATGGTAGGTGGAGGCGACGCCCATCGGCAGGGTCTTTACGGCCCGCTGATAGAGCGCGAACGACTTGGGCGTCGTCGATTCGAGGCGCTGCTCTTCTCTTTCGGTGAGATCGGCGATGCGCTGGCGATCGATCTGGACCGTTGCGGTTGAGGCCATTCTCGGTTCACTCCTTGCGTCGGGTGGAACGTCTCAGGTTATGGGTCCGCCCGGGTACGGCGGCCCCACATCGTGTCGCCCGACGTGCCGTCGTGCCGAGCGACCCGGAATCGTGGGAAGTCAGGTGCCCTGGTCGGCCGGAGTATCACCTCGCAGACGTGCTCGACTGGCGCACCGGACACGCGGTCCCGGCCGCCCGGCTGCGCCCCTTTTGTCGCGGAGCGTCAAGAGCCATACGACTGGCCCGTACAGTGTAACCCCTTTTTTTGGCGCGCGTAGGTTGCGGCAGGAGATTTGCCGGTTCGGCAGCCGATTCGGCAACCTGCGCGAGTGACAGCGAAGGAAACCGGTCGATGTGCGCGAGTGACGGGCACGGAAACCGGTCGGCCCGTACCGGTGACAGTGAAGGAAACCGGTCGACGGGGCGCGGCCGCGCGTCAGCCGGGCGGCGGGGGCCCGACTGCGCCGGGCCCCCGCCGCCCGGCTGGGCCGTCGCCGGCCCCGCTCAGATCGCCGGCCCCGGTCAGATCGTCGACCGTGGTCGGGTCGTCGACCCTGGTCGGGTCGACCGCCCCGCTCAGATCCAGAGAGCCGGTCTTCCAGCCTTCGAACCTCACGCGCGCGCGAAAGAACACCCAGGTCTCTCGCGCCAGGGGGATGAGCGGGACGGCGATGAACATGCCGACGATGCCGTGGAGCTGGTTGCCGATCAGGACCGCGAACATGACGACCAGCGGGTGCACCCGAAAGCGCCTGCCCATGATGAGCGGCGCGGCGATGTGTCCTTCGACCTCCTGGATACCGACGTAGGCGAGGATCACCCACACCGCGGTGAGCGGCGCGTGCAGGAGCGCCACGACCACGGGCGGCACCGCGCCGAGCACCGGCCCGAGGTAGGGGATGATCTCGGTGACGCCGGCCCACGCTCCGAACGCCACGGCGTACCTGGAGCCCGACGGAAAGACGCCGGTCATGCCCAGGACCCACATGGTGAGGCCGGTGCCGGTGCCGATCGCCGCCGACAGCAGCAGCTGGGCTTCGAGGTACTTCACGACGGCGCTCTGGGCGAGGGCGACAAAGGCGAGCCCGTCGTCGCGCGAGCCGGTGGGGAAGTGCTCGACGACGAAGCGGCCGATGCGCTTGGCGTCGAGCAGCATGTAGATCGAGATCACGACGATGACCACCGCCACGGTGACGGTCCTGGCCATCGAGACGCCGAGGCCGAGCAGGCTGCGAGACGCTCCCAGCAGGTAGGTCGCCACCGACTTGGCGCCGCTCTGGAGCTCCTTCGACACGTTGATGCTCAGGTGGAGCCGGTTCGCCAGGCCCTGCAGCCCCTGGACGCCGGCGCGAGCCTGCTGGGCCATGCCCGGCAGCGCGTTGAGCAGGCTGCGGATCTGGTGGACGGTGGGCGGGATGATCAGGGCGACGGCGCCGACCACAATGCCGATGGCGATCAGATAGACGAGCGCCACGCCGAGCGGCCGCGGCACCTTCGCCCGCTGCAGCCCGCGCACGAACGGGTTGAGCACCAGAGCCAGCAGCGTGGCGACGATGAAGATGAACACGACCTCGCCGATCTTGCCGAGCAGCAGCCAGGCGATGATCAGCAGGACGGGCAGGACGACGAGCTGCACCCAGCGCGGCACGGTGATCGTGCCAATGGTGGCTTGCTGCGACGCGCGAGCCCTGGCGTGGTCGTCGGCCATGGCGCTGATTATAGCCGTCGGGAGCGGCCGAAGAGGAGGGCGACGCAAGCGGTTTCGGGCGAGCCGGGACAGGCAATAACTTGACACAAGGCGACTAAGATTTTATGATTCGCAACGACTAATTCAGACGGCGGCACGCCAAGGAGGCACTCGCATGGCCAAGGTAATCGGTATCGACCTGGGGACGACGTTCAGCTGCGTGAGCGTCCTCGAGGGTGGTGAGCCCACGGTCATCCCGAACTCCGAAGGCGGACGCACCACGCCGTCGGTGGTGGCCTTCTCCAAGAGCGGGGAGCGCCTCGTGGGCACGGTCGCCCGCCGGCAGGCGGTCACCAACCCCGAGAACACCGTCTTCTCCATCAAGCGCTTCATGGGGCGCAAGTACGGCGACGTCTCCGAAGAGATGAAGATCGTCCCCTACAAGGTCGTAGCGGCGCCGAACGGCGACGCCTCGGTCGACATTCAGGGCAAGCTCTACTCGCCGCCCGAGATCTCGGCGATGATCCTGCAAAAGCTGCGCCGCGACGCCGAAGAGTACCTCGGCGAGAAGGTAAACGAGGCGGTCGTGACCGTCCCGGCCTACTTCAACGACTCGCAGCGCCAGGCCACCAAAGACGCCGGCAAGATCGCCGGCATCGAGATCAAGCGCATCATCAACGAGCCGACGGCGGCGGCGCTCGCCTACGGGCTCGACAAGGAGCACGACCAGACCATCCTCGTGTTCGACCTGGGCGGCGGCACGTTCGACGTCTCGATCCTCGACCTCGGCGACGGCGTCTTCGAGGTCAAGTCGACCAACGGCGACACGCATCTGGGCGGCGACAACTTCGACAAGGCCGTCGTCGACTGGATGGTGGCCGAATTCAAGCGCGACAACGGCATCGACTTGAGCAAAGACAAGATGGCCCTGCAGCGCCTGTACGAGGCCGCCGAGAAGGCCAAGATCGAGCTCTCCACCACGATGAGCAGCAACGTCAACCTGCCGTTCATCAGCGCCGACGAGAACGGCCCCAAGCACCTCGACCTCAACCTCACGCGGGCCAAGTTCAACGAGCTCACCGCGACGCTCGTCGACCGTGTGGTCGGGCCCGTCAAGCAGGCTCTGTCCGACGCCAGCCTCTCGCCCGACAAGATCGACCACGTCATTCTCGTCGGCGGCATGACCCGTGTGCCGGCTGTGCAGGACAAGGTTCGCGAGCTCATCGGCAAGGAGCCCCACAAGGGCGTCAACCCCGACGAGGTCGTGGCCGTGGGAGCGGGCATCCAGGGCGGCGTGCTGGCCGGCGAGGTCAAAGACGTGCTGCTGCTCGACGTCACCCCGCTGTCGCTGGGCATCGAGACCAAGGGCGGTGTGTTCACCCGCCTGATCGACCGCAACACGACCATCCCGACCAAGAAGAGCGAGATCTTCTCGACCGCCGAAGACAACCAGACCAGCGTCGAGATCCACGTCCTGCAGGGCGAGCGCGACATGGCCCGCTTCAACAAGACGCTCGGCAAGTTCCAGCTCGTCGGCATTCCCCCGGCGCCGCGCGGCATTCCGCAGATCGAGGTCACCTTCGACATCGACGCCAACGGCATCGTGCACGTGAGCGCCAAAGACCTCGGCACCGGCAACGAGCAGAAGATCACGATCACCGCTTCCAGCGGCCTCAGCGAGCAGGACATCGAGTCGATGATGAAAGACGCCGAGTCCCACGCCGAAGAGGACCGCCGCCAGCGCGAGGTCGCCGAGGTCAAAAACAACGCCGAGAACCTCGTGTACTCCACCGAGAAGTCGCTGCGCGACATGGGCGACCGGGTCGACCAGGCCACCCGCGACGAGATCGAAGCGGCGGCCGCCGAGGTGCGCAAGGCCCTCGACTCCGACTCGACCGACGAGATCAAGGCCAAGACCGACACCCTCATGCAGGCCTCGCACAAGCTCGCCGAGGCGATCTACCAGCAGGCCCAGCAGCAGGCCCCGCCGTCGGGTGACGGCGCCGCCGGACCGGAGGCCAGCGACGAGACCGTCGAAGAGGGCGACTACGAGGTCATCGACGACGACCAGCAGAAGTGACGCGCGCGCCGACCGGCGCGCGCGAGCAAGCAAGGCGAAGGTCGACCGCCGCCGGGCCACGGGGCCCGGCGGACGAGGCCGGAAAGGATGAGCAGGACACATGGCCATTATCAGATGGGATCCCTTCCGCGAGATGACGAGTCTGCAGAACCACGTGAACCGGCTGGCCGACTCGCTCTGGACCGGTCGTCCAGAGAGCTGGGTGCCGGCGGTCGACGTGTTCGACACCAAAGACGCCGTCGTGCTCAAGGCGGAGCTGCCCGGCCTGAAGGTCGACGACATCCAGATCGAAGTCGACGACAACGTCCTCACGCTCAGGGGCGAGCGCACCTTCGAAGAGAAGGTCGACGAGGAGCGCTACTATCGCGTGGAGCGGCGCTACGGCGCGTTCCAGCGCAGCCTCGCCCTGCCGCAGGGCGTCAAGGCCGACGAGATCCGGGCCACCTATGAGGATGGCGTTCTCGAGGTGACCGTGCCCAAGGCCGAAGCCGAAAAGCCCAGGCGGATCGCGGTCAAACCGGCCCAGAAGACCGTCGAAGCGACGGCTGCCACGAAGTCCTAAAGAGCCTCGGCCGCCGGGGCGACTTTGCGCGGGCGGGGCATGCGCCCCGCCCGCGCAAAGGCAAAAGCAGCGGGGCCGACCGACACGTTGCGACAGCGACCCGGCGGATACGACAGAGAGCGACCAGAGCATGACGACACCCCACGACAAGAAGGATCGGCGCACCCAGACGAGGCGCACCGGACACCAGACCGGCGCCGCCTCTGAGGCCGCGTCTACGTTTGGTCGCGCCCCCGACGGCGGGCCCAAGACCCGTCCACAGGGATCGGCCGACGAACCCGAAGCCCGTCCCCAGGCGCCGGCCGGTGCGCCCGATCAGGCCTCGGCCGACGAGCTGCGCGCGGCGATCGCCGAACGCGACCAGTACCTCGACCATCTGCAGCGCCTCAAGGCCGAGTTCGAGAACTACCGCAAGCGCGTCCAGCGCGACAACGAGGCGCTCGTGCTGCGCGCCGGCGAGGGCGTGATCGAATCGCTGCTGCCGGTCGTCGACAACATGCAGCGCGCACTCGAGTCGGCCGAGCGGCACGAAGAGGGGCAGCTGATCAAGGGCGTGGAGCTCGTGGCCGGGCAGTTGCGCGCCGTGCTCGAGGGACACGGCCTCGACGAGGTGCCCGCCGAACCGGGCCTGCCGTTCGACCCCAACGTGCACGAAGCGGTCGTCGCCCAGGACTCCGACGACTACGACGAGGGCATGATCACCACCGTGCTCGAGCCCGGCTACCTGCTCCACGGCAGGCTGCTGCGCCCCGCCAGGGTGATCGTGGCGAGGTAGTCGATGGCCGATTTCTACCAGACCCTGGGCGTGGCCCGCGGCGCCTCGTCCGACGAGATCCGCAAGGCGTTTCGCAAGCTGGCGCGCCAGTATCACCCCGACAAGAACCCCGGCGACAAGGCGGCCGAAGAGAAGTTCAAGGAGGCCAACGAGGCCTACGAGACCCTCTCCGACGCCGAGAAGCGCAAGCAGTACGACGAGCTCCTGCGCCTGGGCGCCTTCGACCCGCGGACGGGTGGATTCCGGCCCGGGCAGGGCGGCTTTCAGGGCTTCGACCCGCGCATGTTCCAGCAGGGCGGCCAGGCCTTCCAGATGGGCGACTTCGGCGACATTCTGGCGAACCTCTTCGGCGGCGCCGGGCAGCAGGGACGCCGCGGCGGGGGCCGCGGCGCGGCCCAGCGCGGCGCCAACCTGCAGGCCGACGTCACGATCTCCTTCGACGAGTCGCTGCGCGGCGCCTCGGTGCGCGTGCCGGTCGACAGCAACGGACCCTGTCCGGCCTGTCACGGGTCGGGCGCCGCGCCGGGCACCACGCCGGCGATCTGTCCGGAGTGCCACGGTCGTGGCGTCATGGCCCAGAACCAGGGCCCGTTCGCCATCTCGGTGCCCTGCCCCCGCTGCCACGGCAACGGCACCGTGATCGACTCGCCCTGCCCGACCTGCCACGGCGGCGGCGCGACCCGCCAGACCCGCCGCTACGCGGTGAAGATCCCGGGGGGCGCCAAGGAAGGCACGAAGATCCGCCTCAAGGGCAAGGGCGAGGCCGGCGCCGGCGGCGGCGCGCCGGGCGACCTGTACGTCGTCGTGCACGTCGAAGACTCGGGCCTGTTCGAGCGGCGCGGCGACGACCTTGTGATCGAGGTGCCGGTGACCATGGCCGAAGCGATGCTCGGCGCCACCGTGCGCATCCCGACGCCGGGCGGCGGCAAGGTGTCGCTCAAGGTGCCGTCGGGCAGCTCCGACGGCCGCACGCTGCGACTGCGCGGCAAGGGCGCTCCCCGCTTGAGCGGCGGCGGCAGCGGCGACCTGCTGGCGCGCCTGCGTCTGGTCGTGCCGACCAAGTTGACCAAGGAACAGAAGAAGCTCGCCGAGGAGCTCGGCAGAACGGAGCCCGACCCGCGCGCGGCGCGCTTCGGGGCCATGTGACCGACACGAAGTAGAAAGGGACGGGCGGTGATGCGCCATGGCGCCACGCGATGACCTCACGAGGCCGCTCTTCATGATCTCGATCGCGGCCGAGCTGGCCGCGATGCACCCCCAGACGCTGCGCCTCTACGAGCGCCGCGGGCTCCTGCAGCCGCAGCGCTCGGCCAAGAACACGCGGCTGTACTCGCGCGCCGACGTCGACCGCCTGCAGCGCATCCAGGAGCTGACCGAGCTCGGTCTCAACCTGGCCGGCGTCGAGCGCGTGCTCGCCCTCGAAAGCCAGATGGCGGTCATGCGCGAGCAGATGGCGCGCCTCGAGGCCGAGCTGGCGCGCGCCGCCGACGACCTGCGCGACCAGGTGCGCCAGGTCGAACGCTCCATGCGCCACGACCTGGTGCCGGCGAGCCACATGGCGGTGGTGCGCATCGGCAAGCGCCGCCGCTGACAGATACGCCACGAACCCCCGCAGCAAGGATGACGACATGGACGTGAGCAAGTTCTCCGAGCGGGCGCGCGAAGCGCTCGAGACCGCCCAGGGCGTGGTGCGCCGCGGGCCCGGCAACATGCTGGGCACAGAGCACCTGCTGCTCGGCGTGCTGAGCCTGCCGGGGGGCATCGTCGAGCAGATCCTCAATCTCGTGGGCATCGACAAGGGCGCCGCGATGACGCGCGCCAACCAGTTCGCCCAGAACCAGCCCGTCGGCTCGGGCCCGCCCGGCGCGGCCCCGGCCGACATGCTGTACATGACACCCAGGGCCAAGGCGGCGATCGACATCGCCGTCCAGCAGTCTCAGAAGATGGGCGACGAGTTCGTCGGCACCGAGCACCTGCTGCTCGGCATCTTCCTGGAGGGCGAGGGTCCGGGCAGCGCCATCCTCAAGGATCTCGGCGCGAGCGAGGAGAGCCTGCTGCGCGCCCTGGCGGAGATACGCGACACGGGCGTCGACTACGAAGCCAGCGCGACCGGCGAGAGCATGCTCAAGAAGTACACGCGCGACCTCACCGCCCTGGCCGGCGAGGGCCGGCTCGACCCGGTGATCGGCCGCGACGCCGAGATCAAGCGCGTCATCCAGGTGCTCAGCCGGCGGACCAAGAACAACCCGGCCCTGATCGGCGAGCCGGGCGTCGGCAAGACGGCCATCGCCGACGGCCTCGCCCAGAAGATCGTCGCCGGCGACGTCCCCGAGATGCTGCGCGGCAAGCGCGTGCTGGCCCTCGATCTCGGGGCGATGGTGGCCGGCTCCAAGTACCGCGGCGAGTTCGAGGAGCGCCTCAAGGGCGCGCTCGACGAAGTCCAGCGCGCCAAAGACGTGGTGCTGTTCATCGACGAGCTCCACAACGTCGTGGGCGCCGGCGCGGCCGAGGGCGCGATCGACGCCTCGAACCTGATGAAGCCCATGCTCGCCCGCGGCGAGCTGCAGTGCGTGGGCGCGACGACCCTCGACGAGTACCGCGAGCACATCGAAAAGGATTCGGCCCTCGAGCGCCGCTTCCAGCCCATCATCGTCGGCGAACCGAGCGTCGATGAGACGATCGCGATCCTGCGCGGTCTGCGCGACAAGTACGAGGCCCACCACAAGGTGACGATCACCGACCAGGCGCTGGTCGAGGCGGCCCGGCTGTCCGACCGTTACATCAGCGACCGGTTCCTGCCCGACAAGGCGATCGACCTGCTCGACGAGGCGGCCAGCAAGCTGCGCATCGAGTCGACCATGCTGCCGCCCGAGCTGCGCGAGATGGAGCTGCGGCTCGGCGAGCTCACCCGCGAGGGCGCCGCCGCCGTGCAGACGCAGGACTACGAACAGGCCGCCCAGCTCAAGGAGCAGACCGACAAGATCCAGCAGACCTTCGTCGAGGCCAAGAACGCCTGGCTGGCCGACAAGGGCATCGCCGACGCCACGGTCGACGCCGACGACATCGCCGCGATCGTGTCCTCCTGGACCGGCATCCCGGTGCAGCGCATGCTGGCCGAAGAGGCCGACAAGCTGCTCGGCATGGAAGAGGGCCTGCACGGCCGGGTCGTCGGCCAGGATCGCGCCGTCGTCGCGGTCGCCGAAGCGGTGCGCCGCGCGCGCGCCGGCCTCAAAGACCCCAAGCGGCCGATCGGCTCGTTCATCTTTCTCGGGCCGACCGGCGTGGGCAAGACCGAGCTGGCCCGGGCGCTCGCCGAGTTCCTCTTCGACGACGAAGGCGCCCTCGTCAGGCTCGACATGAGCGAGTACATGGAGAAGTTCTCGGCCTCGCGCCTGGTGGGCTCGCCGCCCGGCTACGTCGGCTTCGACGAGGGCGGCCAGCTCACCGAAGCGGTGCGCCGCCGGCCGTACGCCGTGGTGCTGTTCGACGAGATCGAAAAGGCCCACCCCGACGTCTTCAACATGCTGCTGCAGATCCTGGACGACGGACGCCTCACCGACGGCAAGGGGCGCACCGTCGACTTCAAGAACACGGTCGTCATCATGACCAGCAACGTCGGCAGCGGCATGATCCGCCAGCAGGCGCTCGGCTTCAGCCCCGACAACGGCAGCGCGGCCGGCCACGAGGCGTTCGAGACGCGCCTGCTCGACGAGCTGCGCAAGACGTTCCGGCCCGAGTTCCTGAACAGGGTCGACGAGATCATCGTCTTCGACCCGCTGACCAAGGAGCAGCTCGAGCAGATCGTCGATCTGCTGCTCGAGCGCACGCGCGGCCTGGTCGAAGGGCAGGGCATGCACCTCGAGGTCACCGCGGCCGCCAAGGCGCGGATCGTCGACGAAGGCTACGACGTCCGGTTCGGGGCGCGGCCGCTGCGGCGCGCCATTCAGCGCCTGCTCGAGAACCCGCTCTCGAGCGAGCTGCTGCGCGGCAGCGTCAAGCCCGGCGACACCGTCAAAGTCGACGCCGGTGCGGACGGCGCCCTGGTCTTCGCGCCGGCCTGAGGCGACCGGGCGCTGCCCGGGGCTCGACGGTGCGCTGCCCGGGGCTCGGCGGAGCGTTGCCCGCACGTCGGCGGAGCGTTGCCCGGCGCTCGCGTTGTGGCCTATAGTGGCTGCATGGCACGAATGCGCGCCCTGTTTGTCGGCAGCATCCTGGGCGGCGCCCTGAGCGCCGTCGTGGCGCGCCGCATGGCCGACCTGCGCAACCGCCGGCTCCTCGCCGCGCGCCACAGCCGCGCGCTGGCGGCCTTCGGCGGGGCGCCCTGTACTCAAGAATCCTGCGCCGCGGGCGACAAAGAGACTGTGGAGGAATAGCGACAAAGCGGCCGCCGGCGTCAGCCGGCCGGGTGGCCGCCCCGACCCCCTGCAGGTTGAGGAGTGCGCCGTGGAGTTCTACTTGTTCGACAAGGAGAGGAACGTGGATGATGAGCCGGTCATCGTGCGGACGGGCGATTCCGAGCACGAGTTCAAAGTCGAGATCGGGTTCCTCGAGCTCGAGGTGGTCGCCTACACCGGCGGTCTGAAGATCGTCGGCTACGCGCACTTCGGTCACGGCGGGCGCCACACCGCGCAGCGTGCGTCCGACCATCTGCGCCACATCACCGACGCCAAGCTGACGCTCTCGAGGGCGAGCATCTACCGCGCGGCTGGCGACGAACTGATCGACACCGCGCCCTTCGTCGTGATCAATCTCGACCGGGTCGACGTCGTGTACGCGCGCGACGTGCCGCGCGACGCCGAGGGCTCGGCCGACGAAGCGCCGGCGCCGGCCGGCGAGTAGCCACCGGGGGCGACGGAGGGCGATGTACTCGGTCGACGTCCTGCTGCCCACGGCGCGCTTCGCCTTCTGGGTCGACGGCGGGCGCGTCGAGGTCGTGCCCGAGCACCGCTCGCCCGAGGGCTATGTCCGCTACGAAGAGGTCGCCGCCGAGCGCCAGGTGGTCGGCATGACGACCTTTCCCAACACGGTGCTGCTGCGCGGACCCAGGACCATTCTGGTCGACCCCGGTCTGCACCTGCAGAACCAGCCTGTCGTCAAGGCGCTGGCGGCGCACGGCCTCGCCGTCGACGACCTCGACTTCATCGTCCTCACCCACGCCCACCTCGATCACGCCGGCGCCTGCGCCGACGTGCCGGGGCCGGTGGTCGTCCACGAGCTCGAGCTCGACGACCCCGACAGGCCGATGGTAGCGGGGCTTCTGCCGCGCGAGCGCCTGCGGCTGCTCTCCGGCGACGAGGGCGAGCTTGCCGAGGGCATCACCTGGGTGCGCACGCCGGGCCACACCGAGGGCAGCGTGTGCCTCAGGGTCGAGACGCGCGACGGCCTCGTGGCGCTCACCGGCGACACTATCGGCCCTCTGCGCGAAGACTACGAGCGGGTCGCGGCCGGCGTGGGCGCCGGCCCCGACCCGATCCTCACGGCGTCGTGGCGGGTGATCGCCTCGTGGAACGCGGCGCTGCTCATTCCCGGGCACGTGCCGCCCTTTGCCCCCGGCTCATAGGCGGACGCGGCGCTCGAACCGACCACCAGGCGGCCCTGTGCTAGACTGAAACGCCCAGGCCATACGAAGCCCAGGAGCGGGCCCTTGCCGATCTACGAGTACCGCTGCGACGTGTGCGGCCACACCCTCGAGGTCTTTCAGAAGTTCTCAGACGAGCCCCTCGAGACCTGCGAGGTCTGCGGCGGGCGCGTCGCCAAGGTGCTGCACCCGGTCGCCATCCACTTCAAGGGCTCAGGCTTTTACACCACCGACTACGGGCGCGGGTCCAGGAAGGCCCGCGCCGCCGACGCCGGCGCCAAGGCCGACGCCGAGTCCAAGGCCGGCGCCGAGGCCAAGGCCGGCGCCGGCGGGAAGGGCGGCGCCGACTCCAAGGGCGACGGCGGCGCCAATGGCGACGCCGGCGCCAAGACCGACGGCGAGCCCGGGGCCAAGGCGGTGGGCAACGGCAACGGCGCCAGGAGCGGCGCGGCGGCGGGCGGCGGCGACGCCGCCGCCCGCCGCCCGACCACCGACAAGGCCGGCTAGGTCCGCCGGGGGGGCAAGGGAGCCGATGCAGGCAAGTGACGACCAGCGCGACAACGACAAGCGCACGACCGAGCGCATCGCCCAACAGGCGCGCGCCAACCTGCGCAATCTGGTGAGCGACGACACGCTCGCGCTGCCGTCGCTCAGAATGATCGCCGACGGCATCCGGCTCGAGCTCGAGAAGCGCGGCGAGGTGGCCATCCTCTACGTCGGTCTCAAACGCTACGGCCGCCTCGAGCGGGTGTTCGGCTGGCAGGTTACCTCCGACGTGCTCGACGCCTGCTCGAGCATCCTTCAGGAGATGGTCGGCACCTCTCTGCGCCGGCTCGACGTCCTGGCCGACTTCACGCTCTCCGACAACGCCTTCATCGTCGTGCTCTCGCCGCCGCGCCGCGCCAAGGAGATCTCGCGCGACGACCTCACGGCCATCAGCCGGCGCGTCTACGAGCGCCTGCAGTCGATGCTCCTGAACGACCTCGCGCCGGGCGTCTTCGACCGGGTCCATCCGTTCGTCACGGTGGCCGTGCTGCAGGCCGGCGCCGACCTCACCTTCGAGCAATCGCTGCAGAACGGCGTCGCGGCCGCCATGCAGGCCGCCGAGGGCGAGTGGCTCGTCTACGACGACGAGCTCGAGCGCACCCTGGCCGACGCGGTCGCCAATCACAGCCTGGAGCCGCTGTTCGCGGCCATCGTCGACGTCGCCGAGCGCAGGGTGATCGGCTACCACACCGCCATTCGCGGGCCGTTCTACTCGCCGCTGCGCCTGCCCGACGTGCTCGACGAGGTCGCGCGGCGCTCGCCGCTGCTGTCGAGCTACGGCATCGAGACGCGCGAGCTGGCGGTCACCAAGGCGGTCGGCCTGGGCCCGGAGGAGCTTCTCGTGCTCTCCTGCGAGTCGGTCGAGCTGCCCGGCGCGGCGGTGCTCGCCCTGAGCGAGTTCTACTCGCTGAACAAGGCGCTCGTGCCGCAGCACGTCGTGTTCGAGGTGCAGGTCGCCGACCTCGCGGCCAACGCCGCTTCGGCGTTGCGCGTGCTCGGGCCGGTGCGCGAGATGGGGTTTCCGATCTGCATAGCCGGCGTGGGCAGCGGCCTCACGGCCTTCGACCTGATCGCCCGCGCGCAGCCCGACTACCTGGCCCTCGATCCGGTGATCAGCGTGGGCGCCACCGACGACCCCACCTGCATGGACATCGTGCAGCTCCTGCTGCGCTTCGCCGCCCGGATCGACGCGCGCCTGATCGCTCCCGAGGTCGCCAACGCCCGGCAGATGAAGGCTCTGCGGCGCGTGGGAGTCGAGCTCATGATCGGCGAGGTCTTCGCGCGGCCCGACACGCGGCTGCCCAAGGTGGGCCCCGCCAAGCTGCCGGGCTAGGAACGGTTCGCCGCCGCCCGGTCAGCCGGGCGGCCTGCTCAGGCCGACAGCGTGGCCGCGAGGTGCTCGGGCAGGTCGGCGCTGGGGTGCACCGTCACCCGGTTGCGGCCGGCGCGCTTCGATTCGTACAGCGCCCGGTCGGCCTGCTCTATGAGGAGCGTTTCGTCGTGGGAGCCCGGGGCGTAGGCCGCGACGCCGGCGCTGGCGGTGACGTAGGCTACCTCGCCGCCGCGCAGGTCGAGGGCCGTCGTCTCGATCGCCCGGCGCACGCGCTCGGCGAGCTCCAGGCCGTCCTGGGCGTTGCCGCTGATCAGCAGGGCGAACTCCTCGCCCCCGTAGCGAGCCGCCATGTCGGCTTCGCGCACGACCGACTGGAGCGTGGCTCCGACGCGCCGCAGCAGTTCGTTGCCGGCCTCGTGGCCGTGCCGGTCGTTGAAGCGCTTGAAGAGGTCGAGGTCGAACATGATCAGCGTGAGCTGCCCGCCGTAGCGGTCGGCCTTGGTCACCTCGTTGTGAAGGTAGTCGACGAACGTGCCGTAGTTGTACAGGCCGGTCAGGCGATCGGTCAGCGACGATGCGGCGAGCAGGCCCTGCAAAAGGTGCTGGTCGCGCTGCCACCGGCCCAGGACGAGGCCGGCGATGCTGAAGGCGGCGAGCCCGACGATCGCCTGGCGCGTGGTGGCCGGGTCGACCGACTGGCGCAGGGCGAAGTAGACGATGAAGAAGCCTCCGACCCAGCCGGCCACCAGCAGGCTGCCGAGCTCAAAGAAGAACACCGCCCCGAGCAGCAGGGGAAAGATGAACAGCGGCCACAGATAGAGCAGGCCGGCGGCGAGCAGCGCCGTCGAGACGATCACCAGCGCGGCGGCCAGAGCGACGACACGACGAGTCGTGACCCGCCGTTCGACGAGGTCGGGATGAAGAGTCATGCTCTTGCGCACGTGCGGCCACTCCGGGCTGTTCGAGACTTCTACGACGCGCGCGGCCGGCCTCCTGCGGGGTGTTGCCTTCCGTGTTGCCAATTCTGGCGACGCCGGACGGTGCAGTAGAATCGCAAGCACGATGAGCCACATCCTGCTGACCAACGACGACGGCATCGACGCCCCCGGGCTGGCCGCGCTGCGGCGCGGGCTCGACCCGCTGGCTACCGTGCTGACGCTGGCGCCCGACGGCAACCGCAGCGCGATCGCGCGCGGCATCACGATCGACCGCCCGCTGCACGCCCGCGAAGCCCGGTTCGGCGACGGCTTCTCCGGATACTCGCTCGACGGCACGCCGGCCGACTGTGTGCGGGCCGCCGCCCTGGGGTTCTTCGGCGAGCGCCCCGACATGGTCGTGGCCGGCGCGAACATGGGCGCCAACCTGGGCGACGACGTCGCCTACTCGGGAACGGTGGCCGCGGCGCTCGAAGGCGCCCTTCTCGGCCTGCCGGCCGTGGCCGTCTCCGTGCAGGGCCGCTCGCCGCGGCACTTCGACGACGCGGTCAGACTGGCGGCGCCGATCGTCGCGCGCGTGCTGGCCGACGGCCTGCCCCACGGTCTCGTGCTCAACGTCAACGTGCCCGACCTGAAGGCGGGCGAGGTGCGCGGCGTGCAGGTCACCCGGCTGGGCTGCGCCAGTGTCCACGAGCGGATCGTGCTGGAGGCCAGCGACGGCACGGTCAGGCGCTACACGATCCACAGTGAGGAGCGCGACTGCCGGCACGAGACCGGCACCGACTTCGCGGCGCTGGCCGCCGGCTACATCTCCATCACGCCGCTACTTTTCGACCTGGTCGACCCGCGAGCGTTCGAGCTGCTCGAGGGCTGGAAGCTGAGCGAGGCCGTGTCGGCCGTGCTGCCCGGCGCCGGTCGGCGCGACGACGCCGGCAATGTTGACGACGAGGGCGACATTGACGACGAGTCGCTTCACGGATGACCGGCTTCGACCCGATCATCTTCGATCTGGACGGCACGGTGGTCGACACGGTGGCGCTCATCCGCGCCTCGTTTCGGCACGCGTCGCGCGCCGTACTGGGCCGGCAGCTGCCCGACGAGGTGCTGCTGGCCGGCGTCGGCCGGCCGTTGATGACCCAGATGCGGGCCCTCGACGCCGCTCGCGCGCAGGAGCTGTACGACGCCTACCGCGAGCACAACCATCGCTTCCACGACGAGATGATCGCGGGATTTGCGGGCATGGAGGCGGCGCTGGGCCGCCTGAAGGCGGCCCAGCGCCGCCTCGCCGTCGTCACCTCCAAGAGCGCCGACACGACCGCCATGGCGTTTGGCGCGGTGGGGTTGCGCGAGTACTTCGACGTGGTGGTCACGGCGAGCGACACCGCCGCCCACAAACCCTCGCCCGAGCCGCTGCTGCTCGCCCTCGAGCGTTTGGGCGCGGCGCCCGATCACGCCGTCTACGTGGGCGACGCGCCGGTCGACGTGGCCGCCGGAAAGGCGGCGGGCGTGGCGACGGTCGCGGTGGTCTGGGGCGTTTTTTCGCGCGCCGCTCTGGCCGCCGCCGCCCCAGACTTCACCGTCGCCACGCCGGCCGCCCTCGTCGACCTCTGCCTCGACGGCGCGCCACGCGCCCGGAGCGCGTCGTGAGCTCGCGGCCCGCCGGGAGCCCTTCGTGAGCTCGCCCCCTGCCGTGAGCCCGTCGCCCAGCGGCCCGTCTGCCGGGAGAGCGTCGTGAGCGCCGCCGTGCCCGACGAAGTGCGCGCCCGCGCCGCCGAGCTGCGTCGCCTGATCGAGCGCCACGCCCACCTCTACTACGTCCTCGACCGCCCCGAGATCAGCGACGCCGACTACGACCTGCTGCTGCGCGAGCTGCAGGAGATCGAAGACCAGTTCCCCGAGCTGCGCAGCCCCGACTCGCCGACCCAGCGGGTCGGCGGCCAGCCGCTGGAGCGCTTCGAGCAGTGGCGCCACCTGCAGCCGATGCTGTCGCTGGCCAACGCGCGCAACCCCGACGAGCTGCTGGCCTGGGACCGTCGCAACCGCCGCCTGCTCGAAGAGCACGGGCTCGCCGACGCGCCCCTGAGCTACGTGACCGAGCCCAAAATAGACGGCCTGGCCATCTCTCTCGTCTACCGCTCGGGGGTGTTCGAGCGCGGCGCCACGCGCGGCAGCGGCGTCATAGGCGAAGACGTGACGGCCAACCTGCGCACCATCCGCGCCGTGCCGTTGCGCCTGGCTGCGCTCGACCGTGGCCAGGCCGCGCCGGCGGTGGTCGAGGTGCGCGGCGAGGTGTACCTGCCGCTGGCCGCCTTCGAACGGCTGAACGAGTCGCGCACTGCCGCCGGCCAGTCGACCTTTGCCAACCCGCGCAACGCCGCCGCCGGTTCCATCCGCCAGCTCGACCCGGCCGTGGCGGCCGCGCGGCCGCTCAACATCTGGTGCTACCAGCTCGGCTACCGCGAGGGGCTCGAGGTCGCAAGCCACTGGCAGTCGCTCGCCTGGATGGCCGACCAGGGCTTTCGCGTGAACCCCGCGGCGGCCCGCCACGAGACGATCGAGCAGGTGGTCGACGAGTGCGCCGCCTGGGTCGAGCGGCGGGCCGAGGTCGACTACGACATCGATGGGGTCGTGGTCAAGGTCGACGAGGTCGCGCTGCAGCGCGACCTCGGCGAGGTCGCCCACGACCCCCGCTGGGCGATCGCCTTCAAGTTCGCGCCGACCACCGCCGTCACGCGGCTGCACAGCATCGAGGTCAACGTGGGCCGCACCGGGGTGCTGACGCCCTTCGCCGTCCTCGAGCCGGTGCCGGTCGGCGGCGTCACCGTCGAACGAGCCACCCTGCACAACGAGGACGACATTCGCCGCAAGGACATCCGCCCCGGCGACGACGTAGTCGTGCAGCGCGCCGGCGACGTCATTCCCCAGGTCGTCGGGCCGGCGCTCGGGGAGGAGGCGGGCGAGCAGAGCGTCACCGCTCACGAGGCGCGCCCGCCATGGACCATGCCCGAGCGCTGTCCGGCCTGCGGCTCGCCGGTCGTGCGCGAAGCAGGCGAGGTGGCCGTGCGCTGCCCGAACCGCTCGTGTCCGGCGCAGATCGTCGAGGCGGTCAGGCACTTCGTGAGCCGCGGCGCCATGGACATCGACGGCGTCGGCGACGAGGCGGTGGCCGCCCTGCACGAGGCAGGCCTCGTGGGCAGCGTCGCCGACCTCTACGACCTGACGCTGAGCCGCCTTGTCGGCGTGCCGCTCTTTGCCCGCAAGGCGACCGGGCCCGACGGCGGGGAGATCGTCGTGCCCAACCGCTTCGCCGAGAACCTGCTGGCCTCGATCGAAGCCTCCAAGCGCCAGCCCTTCGCCCGCGTGCTGTTCGCGCTCGGCATCCGCCACGTCGGCGGGGTCACCGCCGAGCTGCTGGTCGAGCACTTCCCGTCGCTCGACGAGCTCGAGCGCGCGAGCGAGGTCGAGATCGCCGAGGTGCCGGGCATCGGACCGGTCGTCGCGACGACCGTCGAGCAGTACCTGGCCGACCCGCACAACCGCGAGACGCTCGCCAAGCTGCGAGCCCAGGGCTTGCGCTTCGTCGAAGAGGCGCCGCAGCGGGCGGCGGGGCCGCTATCGGGCAAGACCTTCGTGCTCACCGGCACCCTCGACACGCTGTCGCGCACCGAGGCGGGGGAGAGGATCGCGGCCCTGGGCGGCAAGGTCGCAAGCTCGGTCAGCGGCCGCACCGACTACGTCGTGGCCGGCGCGAACCCCGGCTCCAAGCTCGCCAAGGCGCGCAAGGCCGGCGTCGAGGTCATCGACGAGCCGACCTTCCTGGCGATGCTGGGCGACGAGCCCAGCGGCGAGCCGGGTGACGAGCCCCGTGACGGGCCCGGCGGTGAGGCCTCCGATCAGGGAGACGAAGAGGCTCCGACGGCGCTCCCCGTTAACCCCGCTTAAGCCGCACTTAACACGCACTTAATCAGGAACGGCGATACTTCTTTGCGACCCCCCTCAAGGGCACCCCCAAGCCCTGACAACGAGCCCCGCCCCCCCGCGGGGCTCGTTGCGTTTACAGGGTAGACAACAGGCCCGCGGCGGGTCGGGTTCTCCAGCGCAGGTCGCGTCGGCTGCACGGTCACTAGCAGCAGGTCGCGTGGGCTGCACGGTCACTGGCAGGTCTCGTGGCCTGGCACGGTCGCTGCGCCGACGACAGCTGCGCGCCGTTCCGTGCCAGCCGTTCGGGCGATAGACTGTGCGTGAGCCGGTGTAGCTCAGTTGGCAGAGCAGCTGTCTTGTAAACAGCAGGTCGACGGTTCGATTCCGCCCGCCGG
>CAVVVA010000019.1:0-56907 GCA_963751565.1 uncultured Actinomycetes bacterium
GGCGTCGAGCTGCTCGCGGTGGGCGGACAGCACCGCTGCGGGCGCGCTCGTGGGCCTCCTCGATGATGCGCCTGATCTCGTCGTCGATCGCGCGGGCGACCTCCTCGGAGTAGTCGGGCTCCTGGGAGAAGTCTCGTCCTAAAAAGGGCATCGCCTGGTTGTGGCCCAGGGTGCGCGGCCCGAGCTTCTCGCTCATGCCCCAGCGCATGATCATCTGCTTGGCGGTGTCGGTGGCCTTCTCTAAGTCGTTGGCCGCGCCGGTCGTGATCTCGCCGAAGAGGATCTCCTCGGCGGCCCGGCCGCCTAGGGTCATGGCCAGGGTGTCGTTTAGTTCGCCCATGGTGGTTAAGAACTTGTCTTCGGCGGGCAGCGAGATGGTAAAGCCCAGGGCGGCCCCGCGGGAGACGATCGAGATCTTGGGAGCGGGTCGTGTGGGTCAAGTAGTGGCCCACCAGGGCGTGGCCCATCTCGTGGTAGGCGGTGACTGGCGCTCGGCGGCGACAGCAGGCGGCTCTTCTTCTCGGGGCCGGCCAAGACGCGCATGATGCCCTCTTCCAGCTCGGGCATGTCGATGATCTTGCGGCCGTGGCGGGCGGCCAGAAGGGCGGCCTCGTTGACCAGGTTGGCCAGGTCGGCGCCGGTAAAGCCCGGGGTCTGGGCGGCCAGGGTGTCTAGGTCGATGTGCTTGGCGATCGGCTTGCCGCGGGTGTGGACCTCCAGGATCGCCTGGCGGCCGGCGCGGTCGGGGCGGTCGACCACGATCTGGCGGTCGAAGCGGCCCGGGCGCAGCAGCGCCGGGTCTAAGATGTCGGGGCGGTTGGTGGCGGCGATCAAGATGATGTTGTCCTTCATCTCAAAGCCATCCATCTCGACTAAGAGCTGGTTCAAGGTCTGCTCGCGCTCGTCGTGTCCGCCGCCAATGCCTGTGCCGCGATGGCGCCCGACAGCGTCGATCTCGTCCATGAAGATGATGCACGGCGAGTTTTGCTTGGCCTGGGCGAACAGGTCGCGCACCCGGCTGGCGCCCACCCCGACGAACATCTCGACGAAGTCCGAGCCCGAGATCGAGAAGAACGGCACCCCGGCCTCGCCCGCCACGGCCC
Organism: uncultured Actinomycetes bacterium; assembly: GCA_963751565.1. Lineage (GTDB taxonomy): Bacteria > Actinomycetota > Thermoleophilia > UBA2241 > UBA2241 > Bog-752. The sequence goes on from CAVVVA010000019.1 coordinate 1,104, forward strand.
GCGCCAGTAGCGTCTTGCCGGTGCCCGGCGGGCCGAAGAGCAGCACGCCCTTGGGGATGCGCGCCCCGAGCTGCTGGAACTTCTTGGGGTTCTCCAGGAACTCCTTGATCTCCTCGAGCTCCTCGACCGTCTCGTCGATGCCCGCCACGTCCTTGAAGGTGACCTTGGGCGAGTCGACGCTGACGCGCTTGGCGCGGCTCTTGCCGAAGCTCATCACCTTCGAGCCGCCGCCCTGCATCTGGTTCATGATGAAAAACCAGAAGCCGACGACGAGCACCATCGGCAGGGCAAACGACAGCAGACTCCCCCACAGCGGGCTGCCCGGGTTCTTGGGGATCAGCTGGACGTTGAACTGGTCGATGAGCTGGGTGGTGGTGGTCGTGTCGGGGTAGGAGACCGTGTACTTGGTCTGGTTGCTGTCGTTCAGGGTCACCTGGAGCGTCAGGTTCTTGGTGTTCATGACGACGGACTTCACGCGGCCGTTCTGCAGATCGTTGACGAAGCTCGGGGGGGTGCTGGTCGTGGGCACAGAGCCGGGCACCGGCGTGACCTTGTACTTGGCCAGGAGCTGCGCGAACGACGCCTGGTCGGCGTAGACGACGCCGAAGACCGTGTTCGCGGTGGTCGACGCGGCGCTCGATCCCGCGGCGGTGGACGACGAGCTGCTCGGCGACGGCGAGGGGGCCGGCGAGACGCCGGCGCCGGGCAGCGACGAAACCGAGGGGTCGGCCACCGTGACGCGCGCCGCCAGCGTCTGACTGTCGGTCACGACGCTGCGCACGCTGCCGGCGGCGAGGTCGGTCGTGAGCTGCGTCAGCGGCTCGGTGGCCGGCACGCCGGCGACCGAAGTGGCGCCCGCGTACACCGGCTTGACGGCGCCGTTCGAACCGCCCGTGTTGCGCAGCAACATGTTCGCCACGATCGCCAGGACGATGACGACGAGGATGGGAAAGAACGCGCTCCGGATGAATCTGCTCACGTCATCTCTCTCAACGAGGGGACCGGCATGCCGCGTGGGGCGCCCGCCCGACATTTCAGATTAGCATACCCCCGAGGCTGGGGCAAAGAACCCTCAGGCTCTCGTGAGCTCGCCGACCGCGTCGGCCCGGAGGCTCGCTACGTGGTCGAGAGTACGATATCGCTCGTCCAAATCGAGTCCGTAGCCAATGACGAACACGTTGGGGATCTCGAAGCCGATGTAGCGGCAGTCCAGGCTGATGCGCCGGCGCTCGGGCTTGGTGAGCAGGGCGCACACCTCGAGCGAGGCCGGCCTGCGCGAGCGCAGGTTCTTGAGCAGATAGCTCAACGTGAGGCCCGAGTCGATGATGTCCTCGACGATCAGGATGTCGCGGCCCTCGATCGGATGGTCCAGGTCTTTGAGGATGCGCACCACTCCCGAGGAGTCGGTGGCCGAGCCGTAGCTCGTGACCGCCATGAAGTCGATCGTGCAGGGGACCGTGAGCGTGCGGGCCAGGTCGGCCAAGAAGAACACGGCGCCCTTGAGCACGCCCACGAGCACGAGGTCCTTGCCCACGTAGTCGAGCGAGATGCGCGCGCCGAGCTCCGCGATCTTGGCGCGCAGCTCGTCGCGGCCTACCAGCGTCTCGCCGATCGGGTCGGTCACGTCGCCTCCGTTGCCTGCTCGAAGATATGCACAGTATACGGTGTCCCCGAGGTCACCCGGAACCACTCGGAGCTGCGCCCCGGGCACACCCAGGCGAGGCGGCCGTCCAGTTCGGCCACCACGGCGCGCGGCCGCCGGGCGCGCGGCACCCGGCCCGCCGCGAACAGGTCGCTCAGCAGCACCTCGGCCGTCATGCCGAACGGACGCAGCCGGTCGCCGCGCCGCGGGTGTCGCAGCACGATCTCGCAATCGGGCCGCCCGACGCCGAGCCAGGCCTCGGCGGTCGTCTTCTCGAACGTCGCGCCGGTAATGAGGTCGGCGCGAAAGCGCCGACCGCAGAAGACGGTCGACGACCCGGGCGCGAGGGCGGCGGGCGGGCACGCGTGCGTGCCCGCCCGCGCCCGCACCGTGAGCCGGTCGTACTCGCGCAGCGCCTCGTGCCCGGCGTCGAGGGTGACGGCCCGCGAGCCGGCCGTGCCGGCCGCGAGCTGTTCCAGACGCTGGGTGAGACGGCGGCCGACCAGCGCCTCGTCGCCCAGGGCGGTGCGCGCGAGGCGGCGCAGGCAGAGCGCCCGCAGCGCCGCCGTCTCGGCTCTCAGCGCGGTCAGGTCGAGCGCCCACGACAGGTCGCCGCCCGGACCGGCGGGGGGCCGGACGACCCGGGCCCACGCTTCGTCGAGCGCCGCGGCGAGCACGGCATGCTCCTCGTCGGCCAGCGCCGCCGCGTCGGCGAGCGTTTCGGCGACGCGCGGGTTGATCGCCTCGAGCACCGGCAGAACCCGGTGACGCACCAGGTTGCGGTGGTAGTCGACCGTCTCGTTGCTCTCGTCGCACCCGTAGACGATGCCGAGCTCGCGGCAGTAGGCGCGCAGCTCGGCCGCCCCCAGGCAGAGCAGCGGCCGCGCGAGGCCGTCCTCGCGCGGCCGCATGGCGCGCAGCGACGACGGCGCGGCGTACTTGACGAGACGGTAGAGCACGGTCTCGGCCTGGTCGTCGCGGTTGTGGGCGGTGACCACGACGTCGGCCTCACCACGCGCCGTGATCGCGCGCGCGGCGTCGTAGCGGATGCGTCTGGCACGCTCCTGAAACCCCGCGCCGGCCGGCTTGCGCGCAAGGCGCACGACGTGCAGCGGCACGGCGAGCGCGCGACACGCGTCCTCGACGATGCGCCTGTCGCGCGCCGAGGCCGCGCCCCGCGTGGCGTAGTCGACGTGCAGGCCCGACAGCTCGAGCCCGAGGCCGAGCCGTCGGTCGACCGCGCGCACGATGTCGAGCAGGGCCATCGAGTCGGCGCCGCCCGACAGCATCAGGAGCGTCCGCTCACCGGGCCGCAGGAGGGCGCCGGCCGCCACGTAGTCGGCCGCACGCCGGCGCAGCGACGCCGCGAGACGGCTGCCGGGCGGCCGATCGCCTGTCGAGTCCACCGGCGCCGCCGCGAGGTTTAGAAGGTCACGACCCGGTCGCTGCGCGCGACGAGGTCGGCGAGGTCGTGGATCGTGCCGAGACGGGCGCCTTCGACGACGTCGGCGGCAGTGACCCCGCGAGCCTGGCAGCAGGTCCCGCACAACGTCACCACCGCGCCCTTGCCGATCAGCTCGTGCAGCATCTCCTCGAGCGAGGCGTGCGCGCCGCGCGGGTCCTGACCGCGGCGCGCCGTGTGCACGCCGTCGCCCAGGAAGAACAGCTCGACCCAGTGCTTCTTGACGAGGAGCGCGCCGGCCAGGCGCAGCGCGTTGTACGGAAGCTCGCTGCCGTACGGACTGCCGTTGACGATCACCGTCGTCACCATGCCGTCTCCTCTTGCCGCCTTGCGGGACCGGTGCGCGTGTCAGCATAGTACGTCACGACACCGGCACAGTAGCGGCGCCGCAACACAAGTAGGGCGCCCGAACGGGCGCCCCGGAAGGCTTTGGTAGCGGGGGCAGGATTCGAACCTGCGACCTTCGGGTTATGAGCCCGACGAGCTACCGGACTGCTCCACCCCGCGACGTTTCCCACATGGCGTTTCCCCAAGTGGGGATGGCAGTATACTGCCGCTCCCCAACCCTGTAAAGGCTGCAGCCGCTCCCCCCGGCGCCGCGCCGCGCCACCGTCCGTGAGCCTCGCCGGTCAAGGCGCGGGCCGACCGGCCGATAGAGACAGATGACAGAACTCATGAGCGCTCGCAACGACACGACCACACACGACCACGGCTGCGCCTGGCGGCGGCTGATCCCCGTCGCCCTGCTGGCCTGCGCGTTCCTGGTCGTCCTGGCCGGCCTCGGCGGGGAGCGCGCCGCCGCCAGCCCGGCGGTCATCGTCGCCACCAGGCAGCCGACCAGCCTCGCCGGGCTGCAGAAGGCCGCCGACAAGGTTCAGAAGCAGGTCGCCGCGCTCGACAACCAGCTCGAGATCGTGGTCGAAGACTGGGACGGAGCGGAGTCGCAGCTCGCCACTCTCGAGGCCCAGCTCGGCCAGATCCGGCTGGAGCTCACTCAAGCCCAGACCGACCTCGCCCAGCAGCAGGCCGTTCTCGGCTCGCATCTCGCCTGGATGTACAAGCTCGGCGACTACGGCCTGCTCGATGAGCTCCTGACCGGCGGCAGCCTCACCGACGCCGCGGCGCGCATCGAGCTCTTCAAGCGTGTCAGCCAGCAGGACCGCCAGCTGCGCGACGCCTTTCTCGCCACGGTCCAGCACGTCGGCGCGCTGCAGGCCGCGATCGCCACAAAGCGCGACCAGGCGATGGTCGTCCAGCAGCAGATCGACGCGGAACGGGTCACGATCGAGGACAAGCTGGCCGAGCGGCAGGCCATCCTCAACGGGCTGAACGGCCACATCAAGAAGATCCTCGGGGAGCGCGCCCGGGCCGCCTCGCTCGCCGCCGGCCGTCTCGGGCACGCGGCGCTCGCCCAGATCGGCACGATCCACGGCACCGCGGCCCAGGTCGGCGTGGTCCGCGACGCCCTGCGGTTCCTCGGCGTCCCCTATGTCTGGGGCGGCGCCAGTCCCAGCGGCTTCGACTGCTCGGGACTCGTGCTGTACGTGTATGCCAGGTACGGCGTCAGCTTCCCGCACTTCGCGGCCTTCCAGGCGCAGATGGGCACACCGGTCCCCGAGTCGCAGCTCGAGCCGGCCGACCTCGTGTTCTTCGGCAACCCCATCCACCACGTGGTCATTTACGCCGGCGACGGCCTCGTCGTCGAGGCGCCCCACACGGGCGACGTCGTCAAGGTGGCGCGCCTGTCCGACTTCGGGCCGCCGACGGCCTGCCGACGTTACCTGCTGCAGATGCCCTGACGCGCGGGCGGCCGGCGAGCCCCCGAACGCTCATTCCCCGGTTCCCCATCCGCCCGCTCAGGGGGTAGACTCTCGCCATGAACGGCACCGTGCTTCTCATCTTGCTGGCCGTCGTTTTGATCGGCGTCGTCGCCGCACTCGTGCCGCTCGCCACGCGCGCCGTGCGCCTCTATCGGACGATCCGCCGCACGCAGGCCGAGTTGCTGCCCCTGGCCGACGGCCTTGCCCGGCGCGCCGATCTGGCCGCCCAGAAGGCCGCCGCGATGGGCGAGAAGGGCCAGTACCTGAGCGAGCGTCTCACCGAGTTGCAGGGGTCGATCGCCCGCGTGACCGTGCTCGTCGAGGCGATGCGCGAGGCGTCGAGCCCCTGGGGCCGCCTGCGCCGGTCCGTCCGCTAGGCGGGCGCGCCGACCCGCGGCCCCCGCTCCGCGCGCAGCGCCTTCCGGGCGGGCTCCCGCCGGCGGCCCGCACCCCGCCCCAGGCGGCTCCTACAGCGCCGGCGCCCCCCAGCCGCGGAGCCCGTAGTACTCGCCGAGCATGAAGTCCATCTCGTCCTGAGTGACGGTCTGCTGCAGCTCGTCGTCGGTCGCCCGCTCCGTGATCCACTTGGGCAGCCGCTCCTTGGCGCGAGCGGTGAAGCCCCGCAGCTCGTTGAAGCGGTGCGTCTCGGTGATGATCCGGTTGGCGACGACGTGAAGGTCCTCGGTCGAGTAGTCGGTGCCGACCGCCGCGTTGACCACGTCCGTGATGAAGGGCCACGGCACGAGGTCACGGTAGAACCGGCAGTAGATGAGCGTGTCCATGATGCACAACCGGTCTTCCCAGTCGATGTACATCGCCGCCTTGCCCTCGACGACCTGTGGGTCGCTGAAGCCCGCGAGCTCCGCCTTGTAGAACGTGGCGCGCAGGTGGCAGGCGCCGCGCGACGTCGCGACAAAGGCCAGGCCCATGCCCTTGAGCGAGCGGGGGTCGTACCCGGCCGGTTCCATGCCCTTGACGTGGACCGCGACGCCTTCGAGCCCGAGCTCCTTCTCCACCTTGAGGACACCCTCGGCGAACAGGTCGCCGAGCTCCGTGTCGCGCTGGCACATCGACTCGAGGAAGGCGGCGACGCCTTCGGCGTCGCCGAAGTCGAGCTTGAGGTCGATGAGGCCGCGCCGCGAGGCTTCGATCGCCAGGGCGCACAGGTTGCCGCCGGTCATCGTGTCGACGCCCAGACGGTCGCAGATGTCGTTCAAGTACATGATCTCGGCGAAGTCGTCGATCTCGCACAGGCCGCCGAACACGTAGATCGTCTCGTACTCGGGGCCGTCGATCTCGAGTCCCTCGTGCGGCCCGTCGGGCACGCGGCAGTGCTTGACGCACTGCATGATGCACGGTGGACAGGCTTCGTTCTTGACGAGGAAGCGTTCGCGCATGGCCTCGGTGGTCAGCGGCTCGATGTCGGTACGGTGCCCCGTCCGCCAGTAGCGCGTGGGGAAGGAGTTCGACACCGTTGAGCAGGCGCACCATGTTGACGGTGCCGCCGCGCCGGTAGGCGGCCACGCCGGCATCGTCCCTGCCGCGGTCCGCCATGTCCTTGACCAGCGCCTTGAAGGCGTCGGGACGCGCCGCTTCGACCTTCTTGTCGCCGTGGAAGACGACGCCCTTGAGCTTCTTGGAGCCCATCACGGCGCCGGCGCCGCCGCGGCCCAGGCTGTGCCACTTGTTGTTCTCGACGCAGGCGAAGCGCACGAGCTTCTCGCCGGCGGGCCCGATGACGCAGGCCTGGGCTTTGGGAGCGGCTTCCTTGTGCTTGGCGACGAGCCGCTCTTCGGCCTCGAAGGTGTCGAGCCCCCATACGTCGTCGGCCGCGTGTATCGTGCCGCCGCCTTCGGAGACCTCGAGGTACACCGGCGTGTCGGACGCGCCCTCGACGATGACCACCTTGTAGCCCGTCCGGGCGAACTGCGGGGCGACGTTGCCGCCCGACGTGCATTCGCCGTAGCCGCCCGTGAGCGGCGAGACGAAGTGCACGCCGTAGCGATTCCCGCCGAACATCGTCGTGCCGTTGATCGGCCCCGTCACGAAGATGAGCTTGTTGTCGGGGCTGAGCGGATCGACGTCGGGACCGACCTCTTCGAGCAGATAGTGCGTGCCTACGCCCTTGCCGCCGATGTAATCGCGGATGGTTTCGGGCGCGATCGTCTCTTCGGTGGCCGTGCGAGAGGTGAGGTCGATCCTGAGCAGGTCTCCCATGCCGAATCCTTTCCGACGCTCCGTCGTGCGCGTGCACCTGCGACGACGGAGACGAACATGCGCCGCCCGGCGCCCGTGTCTCCTCTGTTAAGGATTCACCACGACGCCGGACGGCGCAAGCCCGGCTGGGCGGCGGACCGGGCGAGAGCCCGGTCCGCCGCGTCGCTTATGCCGTCGGGCGCGCGCTTTAGCCCTTGATGGCGTCGGCCAGCGGCGTGTAGGTCATGCCGTGAGCCTGGGCGACCGACGGGATCGTCAGCTTGCCACGGTACACGTTGACGCCGAGCGCCAGCGCCGGATCGTCGGCCACGGCCTTCTCGAAGCCCTTGGTGGCGATCTGCACGCCGAAGGGCAGCGTGGCGCCGGCGAGGGCGAGGGTCGACGTGCGGGCCACCGCGCCGGGCATGTTGGCGACGCAGTAGTGGATGACGCCGTCGACCACGTAGGTCGGATCGCTGTGAGTGGTCGGCTTGGACGTCTCGAAGCAGCCGCCCTGGTCGATCGCCACGTCGACCATGACCGAGCCGGGCTGCATCTTCTTCAGCATGCTGCGCTTGACGAGATGCGGAGCCTGGGCGCCGTGCGGCAGGAGCACCCCACCGACGACGATGTCGGCGTCGGTGATCTCTTCTTCGACCAGCGCTTCGTTGCTGAGCACGGTCTCGATGCGGCCGCCGAAGATCTCGTCGAGGTAGGTGAGACGCGCCGCGTTTGTGTCGAGCACGACGGTGCGAGCGCCCATGCCCACGCTCACCTTGGCGGCATTGGTGCCCACCGTGCCGCCGCCGATGATGACGACCTTGGCCGGCGGTACGCCGGTGACGCCGCCGATGAGCACGCCGCGGCCGCCGTTGTCCTTCTGCAGGTGGGTGGCGCCGGCCTGCATGGCCAGCTTGCCGGCGACCTCGCTCATCGGGAAGAGCAGCGGATGGCCGCCGGTCGCGGTCTCGACCGTCTCGAAGGCGATCGCCCGGATGCCGGTGGCCAGCACGCCGACGGTGAGCTCCTTCGCGTAGGCGGCGGCGAGGTGCAGGTAGGTGTAGAGGATCTGGCCGGGCTTGAACTTGGGCCACTCGACGGCGAGCGGCTCCTTGACCTTGTAGATCATGTCGGCGCGGGCGAACACCTCGTCGACGGGGGCGAGCTCGGCGCCCGCCGCCTTGTAGGCGTCGTCGCTGAAGCCCGAACCGACGCCGGCGCCGGCTTCGACTACGACCGTGTGCCCGGCGTTGACGAACACCTTTACGCCGATGGGGGTCATCGCGACCCGGTATTCCTCGTTCTTGATCTCTTTCGGCACGCCGACGATCATCGTCGCCCTCCTTGTGTTCTTCGCGGTTGCCATTAGCTCTGCGACACGAGCGCGTTGCCGGCGCGTCCCATGTCCTATCGACCTTGGCAGTGTAGCAGAAAACGAACGTCGTTCATGGCGTCTTCGAAAGAAAACCGGCGGCGCGATTGCCGATTCGCCAAAGAGCGCCGCTGTGGTTCAGGCCCCGCCACCGTTGGCCTTTGTCCAGGACTGGGTCATGGCCCGCGGCAGCAGCATCCACTTGTGGCTGGCCTTCATGACGACGAACACCTCGCTCGACTGGATGCCGCCCAGCTTCTGCAGCGAGGCGTTCAGAAAGTCGTACAGGCCGTTCATGCCTTCGGTGGACACGACCTCGGCGATGATGTCGTACCGGCCGGTGACGACGGCCGCCCAGCTGACTTCGTCGAGCGCCGCCATCCGCTCGACCATCTCGTCCAGGTTGTACCGCTCGAGGCTCAGCCCGATGATGGCGATCGTCAACTCAGGCGTCTCGGAGGCGTTGACCACCGCGGCGATGCGCAGCACGCCGGCCGCGACCAGCTGGCGCAGGCGGCCGCGGACGGTCGGAGTCGAGATGCCCAGGCGGGCGGCGATGTCGGAGGCGGCGAGCCGGCCGTTGTCGTACAGCGTGCCGATCAGGGCCTTGTCCAGCACATCGAGTCCACGCTTCATGTTCCCCCCTGAGTCGCACCGCCGCATGGCTCGGCGGATCCTCTGGTATGTTTATCACACTGGAGCGCTGTCGACCGCGGAGGCGTGATGGACGCGAAGCTGGCAAGCGGCGGGGCGGCGGCGTGAAGCTCGACGGCGCGCGGTGCCTGGTGATCGGCGGCGCGCGGCGCCTGGGGCGCGCGATCGCGCTCGACCTGGCCGCACACGGCGCCGATCTCGCCGTGAGCACGCGGGCGGCGGCCGGCGACGCCGCCGAGACCTGCGCGGCCATCCGCGGCCTCGGACGGCGCGGCGTGGCCGTCACCGGCGACGCCGCCGCGCCCGCCGAAGCGGCCGGCCTCGTCGCCGCGGCCGCCGCGGCGCTGGGCGGCCTCGACGTGCTGGTCTACGCCGCCGGCGGTCCGTTCGCGCCGGCACGCCCGGAGGAGATCGACCTGCGCGACTGGCAAGCGTCGTTCGACGTCGTCGCGAGAGGTTTCTTCGTGGCCGCCTGCGCCGCCCACGAGCGCTTCGTCGGCGACGACGCCCGTTCACACGACACCGCGAGCGCCGGGCGGCCCGGGGCGGCGCCGGCCGGGCGCCCGACGGCCACCCGCGGCGTGATCGTCGCCCTGACCGACGTGCTCGGCGCCGCGCCGTCGCCGGCGTTCGCCGGTCACGGCGCGGCCAAGGCTGCCCAGATCGCGCTCGTGGCCTCGCTGGCCCTGGCGTGGGCGCCCGACGGCGTGCGCGTGTGCGGCGTGGCTCCCGGCCCCATCGACCTGCCCGACGACCCGCGCCGCGAGGCGACCCTCAGGGCCGCGGCGCGCTCGGCGACCGGCCGGCCGGTCGCCCCCGCCGAAGTCGCGCGGGCCGTGAGGTTCGTGATCGCCTGCGACGCCCTGACCGGCGTGAACCTGCCGGTCGACGGCGGCGCGCTGCTGGGCCGGGCGCTGCCCTGAGCCCGGCGCGCCGCGCTTCTGGTCCGGTGGCCGCCTAGGCCGGGCGCACGGCGCGCGGCCGCTTGCCCGACTGAGCGATCAGCTCGCGCGCCTTGAGGGCCAGCCAGAACTCCATGCGGTCCTGCGAGCTGCCCAGGTCGCGTCCGGTGATGTCTTCGACGCGCTTCATGCGGTAGCGCAGCGTGTGACGGTGCACGTAGAGCCGCTCGGCGGCCTCGCCCCAGTGGCCGTTGGCTTCGAGAAAGCACGACAGGCTCTTGACCAGGTCGCTCGCGTTGTGCTCGTCGTACTCGCGCAGCTTGCCGAGCACGCTGTCGTAGAAGACCTCGAGCGACACGGTGTCCTGCAAACCAAGCAGCAGGCCGTACGAGCCGAGGTCGTCGAAGCTCGCGATGACGCTCGTGCCGCCCTTGAGCTTGCGGATCTGGATCGCGTAGAGCGCTTCGTAGTAGCTCTGGCGCAGGTCGACCAGCAAGTGGTGCGGCCGGCCGATGCCGATCGACACCGTGACTTCGGGGATCAGGCCGCCGATCGTCCCCTGGAGCTCGGCCGCGAGCGCCAGAACGTCGTGGGCGCTGCGCTCGCCGGGCTGCACCAGCACGACCACCGAGTCGCCGTGCGAGGCCGAGATGAACAGCAGGTCGCGCTGGGCGAGGAACTCGTCGACCGCCCAGTGCAGGCGCTCCTTGACGTCCTGCACGACCGTCTCATCCCTCTCGCGCCCGCCGTCGACGGCTGCCGTGAAGCCGTCGGTGTCGACCAGCATGATCAGCTGCTCGGCCCCCGGCTCGAGGCCGAAGAAGGCGAGACGGCGAGCGATCTCCTCTTCGTAGAGATCGCTCGCGATGAGCTCGTCGAAGAAGTCGCCCGCGAGGCGTTTCTCGGTCTCGGCGACGGCCTTCTTCTTGACCAGCTCGAGCGCCGTGACGGTGACCACGTGGTGCAGGATGATGCGGTCGTAGTCGGAGAACTCGCCGCCGTCCTTGATGACCGCGAGAAAGGCGCCGATGCGATGCGAGGCCACCACCGGGTAGACCTGCACGCTGCCGCCGCCGCCGCGAGGCGTCTCGGCCGCGAAGTCCTGTCGTGAGGCCCGCTTGTCGGAGATCTGCTTCCAGAGGTCGGCGATCAGCTCGGCGGGGATGCGCCGCCGGTGGGCGGCCTCGCACAGCACGAGTCCGTGGAAGTCGTAGAGCACCGCCGAACAGCCGACCAGCGCGGAGAGCGTCGAGATGATGAACTGCAGGCCCTTTTCTTCGAGGACGATCTTGGTGAGCTTCTCGTGGACCGCGAGCGAGCGCTGCAGGAGCGAGTACTGTTCGTTGACGATCTTCGAGGCGACGGCCTCGGTGATGGCGATGAACGGGATGTTGTAGGGCACCTCGAACAGCGGAAAGTCGTGTCGTTCGGCCAGCGCGACCATGGCGTCGGGCACGGTCTTGAAGCCGAAGCCCACACCGAACCCGAGGCCGGACAGATTGGCGTCGATCAGCCGCTGCAGCATGGCGAGCTGCTCGGCGTCGCGGTCGACGAGCGCGAGCCCCGTGGTGAGCAGCAGCTCACCGCCCTTGAGCCAGCGCGTGGGGTCGGACATCTCGGCGATGTGCACCCAGCGCACCGGGTTGCCGACCGCTTTCCTGCCCGCGCAGAGCTTGAGGTTGAGACCGGGGATCTCGAGGATGTCCTGAACGGTGATCATGTCGGTTCGTCGCCCTCCCGCACGGGTGCCTTGGTCGTTGCCTGACGCTCCACTACTCTACCTTCTGTCCAACCGCATGGCGAGACGGGCGTTCTGATTGTCCAAGGCGTCGAGAATCGGGTGTGCGGCGATCGCCGCCCGCGTCAGGCCTGGGGAGCGTTGCCTTCGACCACGACCGCGCTGCCGTAGGCAAGGACCTCGGTCATGTTCTGCGCGATCTCGGTGGCGTCGTAGCGCACGCCGACGATGGCGTTCGCGCCCATCTGCTCGGCGTGCGCGAGCATGATCGCAAAGGCCTCGGCGCGAGCCTGCTCGCACATCTCCACGTACTCGTCGATGCGGCCGCCGCCGAGCGACCGGAACCCGGCCGCGATCTGGCTGCCGAGGTGCGCCGATCGCACGGTCACCCCACGCACGACGCCCAGGTTGCGCACCACGCGGCAGCCGGGCATCTCGAACGTCGTCGTAGTCCAACTGTAGTCCACGAAACCATCCTCCTTGTCGTGGCGCGGCGGTCTGCGACGCCGCGCCGCTTCTGGGAACGACCGGGCAGGCGCCCGTCGCCGGGGCGTCAGTCCATCGCGAAGACCTGATAGGGGTTGTCGCACGGCGTGCCCGCGCAAGCGTACAGGCGCCGTTCGTCCAAGTCGCAGATGATGCTGCCCACCGTCATGCCCTGCTCGGCCAGCGGCTCGCTCTGCTGGGCGTGGCCGCAGATGCACTCCTGCGCCGAGGGCTCGTGGCAGCGCAGAATCCGGGCCACGAGCTCGACAGGCTCGTCGCCGTGCTCGAGGCCGTCCGCCAGCATCGCCTCGGCCGTCCGCAGCCGCGTGCGCGATTCCTCGTCGTCGGAGCCCTCGAAGGGCGCCATCTCAGGCGCGACGTAGTGGTTGGTGTGGGCCATGTAGCCCTGCGCGGTGTGGTCGGCAAAGGCGCCGGCGGTGGCCGACGACTCGACGTCCCACAGCCGGCCCGAGGTGTCGGCGAAGAACTGGTTCGTGCCCCTGGCCCGGGCCGCGAGCAAGCCGTTCTCGCGGGCCGCCTCGAGGGTCGCGGCGCCCATGGTCGAGCGCCGCACGAAGATGTTGGGCACTCCGAGCCGGTTGTCGGTGGAGTGCACCGAGTTGCTCAGGTTGCCGATGCCGTGCGAGTTCAGGCCCACGATCGGCAGGTAGGCCGCCCCGGCGAAAGCCAGCAGCCTGGTGCCGTCGGGCGTGGTCAGGTCGAAGAGCACGTTGTTGACCGCGTCGACGACATACCAGTCCATGTTGTGACCGACGACGTGCCGGCCGCCTGTAACGATCGCCACCGCCGTGCACCCGGGGCCCGGCGTGAGCTTCTCTGGGGGCAGTGGCTGCTCCCCGACGGTCGGCTCGCTCGACGTGAACTCCTCGCCACAGTTGGCCACCAGCAGGGCGAGCAGCGGCACACCGGCCCCCTCGGCCATGCCCTCGAGCTCGTCGACGTGCTGCGGCGTGTAGGCGCGGGCGTAGCGGAGGTAGGCGGCGGCCTGTCGCTGGGCTTCGCCGAACGACAGGCCGCCGCTCATCGCGGCGAAGTTGTCGGCGTAAAAGGCCAGGGACGCCTCGATCTGCGGCCGCGCGGCCTCGCCGACCTGGCGGCCGATCTCGCGGTACGAACCGCGGGCACGGACGTAGACGAAGGGGATCGCCATCGCGGGCTCCTTTCGCGCGCCGGTTGCAGGGACGGGGCGGCGGCGCCGCCGCCCCGTCCGCCGTGTCATCTCGTGCCCCTGCGACGTTCGAGGATGCGCCGCGGGTCGGCCCACTCGGACAGGCCGATCTCGCGCGCACACGTGTCGATCTGCTCGCACATCGCCTTCATTGTATCGTCAGGCAGGCCGACCGGCTCGCGCGCGAGGAGCTCGGCGACGCGTTCGCGGGCGAGCCCGGCGAGGCCCTGACCGCGCTGACTGCCCTGCGCGTCGCCGCCGCGCGACCTGAGCTGCGGCATCACGAACTCGGTGCGAATGAACCGCCGCGTGTGCCTGGTGCCAAGAAAGCCCCTGCCGCCCAGAACGCCCTCGACGATCGCCGCGACATCGAGCGCGTCGTCGTCCCAGGGACGCGGCGTCAGCGCGTAGACGGCGTCGCCCAGGATGTCGTCGTCGATCACGAGGGCTTCGAGGCTGGACGACGCGCCCGCCTGCACGTCGCCGATGCCCGACAGGAATCGCGGCCGGGCCAGCATGCCCAGCAAGGCGTTCAGCGCGTGCTCGCTGCCGAACTGGGCGTCGGCCACCTTCGCGTCGGTCGTCGGCCCGTAGCAGTCGCAGGCCATGCCGTAGCGCCGGGCGAGCAGCACGGCGGCGATCGACGACACGCCGGTCTCGGGCGTCCCCGAGGTGAGGATGCCGGTGCGCGGGTCGACCGCCGACAGGCGTGGACCGTAGTAGGTCGGTGTGCCGGGGGCGACGGTCTGGACCGCCACGAGGCCGGCCAGGACCTCGGCGTTCTGCTGGGCGACCGCGGCGGCGATGGCCGCCGGCGCCGTCGTCGCCGCCGCCGGGCACGGCAGGATCTCGACCACGACATGACCGCGAGCCACGGTGTCGATCAGGGCGTCGGTCACCTCGGCCCCGAGCCGCAGGGGGCTGACCGGCGAAAAGGCCAGGTCGATCGGATAACGCCCGTCGGCGCCGCTGGCCCCGGTCAGGACGGTCGCCATCTCGTGCAGGTAGCGCGCCTGGATCGGCAGCGAGATGCCGGGGCCGCCGACGTACTTGTCGGTCTCGAAGGCCACCGTGAGGTACGAGTAGAGCGGCTCGAGCTCGCCGGGCACGTCCTGAGGCTGCAGCAGCGGGCAGATGGTGTGCTGCCGGGCGAGCTGGTGCATGACCCGCGCAAAGTCGCCCTGGTCGGCGAGCGTCGCTCGCCGGCAGACGCCGGTGAGAGCGTCCGACACGTCGGCCGCCCCACCCATGTTGTGCACGTAGATCGCGCCGGGCTCGCCGTCGACGGCAAGAGAGCGGCCTTCGTCGCGCGCCACCAGCGCGTAGGCCGGACGCAGGGCGGCGACCGCTTCGGCGACGATCCCCCGGGGAATGAGCAGCCGGCCGCCGGGGCCCGCCCGGCAGCCGGCGCCCAGGAGCAGCCCCCGGGCGGCCGCCGACTCGACGCGCACCCCGGCGCGTTCGAGCAGCTCGAGCGACACCCGGTGGATGGCTTCGATGGCCTCGTCGGGCCACAGCGCGCCGACGGCGTCGATCATGTCCCCTTCCTGCGCGAGGACCGGACGGCCGAACGTCCGGTCGGGCGGTGGCGGGGGGCGGGGGGTGAGGCCGCCGGCGGCCTCACCCCCCGCCCCCCCGTCAGCTGTGACCGTTCAGGCGCAGGCAGGCGGCGTAGTGGGTGCCGCGGATCTGCACGTCGACGGGCGACTGCTCGGAGCAGATGTCCATGACCTCGGGGCAGCGCGGGTGGAACCGGCAGCCCGGCGGGATGGCCGAGGGGTTGGGCGTCTCGCCGGTGAGGATGGTGCGCTCGCGGTGGGCGGTCGGGTCGGGCACCGGGATCACCGAGATCAGCGCCTTGGTGTAGGGGTGCTGGGGGTTGGACACGACCTCTTCGGTCTCGCCGATCTCGACGATCTTGCCGAGGTACATGACCGCGATGCGGTCGGAGATGACCCAGGCGAGCGAGAGGTCGTGGGTGATGAACAGGTAGGTCACCCCGAGCTCCTTCTTGTGCTGCACCATGAGCTTGAGGATGTCGTTGCGGATCGACACGTCGAGGCTGGCCACGGGCTCGTCGGCGACGATCATGTCGGGCTCGAGCACGATCGCGCCGGCGATGCAGACGCGCTGGCGCTGGCCGCCGGAGAGCTCGTGCGGATAGCGATACAGGTAGTCGCGGGCCGGCCGCAGGCCGGCCTCTTCGAGGGCCCGGATCACGCGTTCCTCTTTTTCGTGTTCGTTGCTCGTCAAGTGGTTGACCAGCAGCGGCTCGGCGACGATGTCGAAGATGGTGTGCTTGGGGTTGATGGCGTTGTAGGGGTCCTGGAAGATGATCTGACAATGGCGGCGGTAGTCGCGGATGGCGCCCGGCGTGAACTTGCCGACCTCGAGACCCTTGTAGATGATCTGGCCGCCGGTCTGCCCTTCGAGACCCAGCAGGGTGCGGCCGGTCGTCGTCTTGCCACAGCCCGACTCGCCCACCAGGGCGAGGATCTCGCCGGCCCCGATGGTAAACGACACCCCATCGACGGCGCGCACCCAGCGCTTCTCGGTCGACACCATCGCCCTGAAGAACGACTGGCGCACCGGAAAGAAGACCTCGAGACCACGGATGTCGTAGAGATCCTTGCCGGAGACCGACGCGTTGCGCAGGTCCTTGCGGCCGATCGAGCCGGACTTGACCTTCTCCTTGTCGACCGCGAGGCCGGGCTCGAGGGCGGTGCTGGTACGGGGCTCGTCCATCTAGGCCACCTTCTGACAGCGGACGAAGTGTCCGGGCTCGACCTCGACCATGTCCTGATCGTGCTCGACGCACGACGGGTCGCGTTCGGCGCAGCGCGGATAGAAGCGGCAGCCCGGCGGCGGGTTCAAGAGGTTGGGCGGGTCGCCGGCGATCGAGCTCACCATCTCGCGGGTCTCGTGGATGTTCGGAAACGCGCGGATGAGCTGCTTCGTGTAGGGATGCTGGGCGTTGGTGAAGATGTTGGTCGTGGTGCCGGCCTCGACGACCTTGCCGGCGTACATGATGACGCCCGTGTCGCAGGTCTCGGCCATGACCGAAAGGTCGTGGCTGATCAGGATGAACGACAGGTCGAGTTCGTGACGCAGGCGCTCGATGAGCTCGAGGATCTGCGCCTGGACCATGACGTCGAGCGCCGTGGTGGGTTCGTCGCCGATGACGAGCTTGGGGTTGCAGGCGAGGGCCATGGCGATCATGGCGCGCTGGCGCATGCCGCCCGACATCTCGTGAGGGAACTCGGTGACGCGCTTGGGGTTGATGCCCACCAGGTCGAAGAGCTCGCGTGCCCGGACCATGGCCTTGCTCTCGGAGACGCCCTCGTGGAGCACGATCGGCTCGGCGATCTGCTTGCCGACCGCCTGCACGGGGTTGAGGGCGTTCATGGCGCCCTGAAAGATGATCGAGATGTCCTTCCAGCGCACCTTGCTCATGCCGTACTCGGTCCGCTTGGCCAGGTTCTTGCCGTCGAACAGCACCTCGCCCGAGACGATGCGGCCGTTCTCGGGCAGCAGCTTGAGGATGGCCAGGGCCGCGGTGGTCTTGCCGCAGCCCGACTCGCCGGCCAGGCCCAGGCTCTTGCCCTGCCCGACCATGAAGCTCACCCCGTCGACGGCCTTGACGTCGCCGTCGCGCAGCTTGAAGTAGGCCTTGAGGTCGCGGACGTCGAGGATGCCGTCGTGCTCGATGCGCTGGCCCTTCTCGGCCGCCGCGGCCGCCGGGACAGCGCCGGTCTTGACGGTGCTCATGCCCGCCCTCCTGTGTCGGTTTGGGGATCTCGGTCATCGGCGGGACCCGCCCAGAAGCCGCCGCCCAGGGCATCGTAGCCTGGGGCGGTGGCGCCGCCGGCCCCGGCGCCGCCGACCCCGCCGCCGAGCGGCAGGATCCGGTCGGGGGCTTCGTCGGGCCGGCCGCCGCTTTCTTCGCGCTTGCGCAGCTTGGGGTCGAGCACCTCGTCGAAGGCCGTGCCCATGAACGTGAAAGCCAGCACGACGAAGACGATCGCGATACCCGGCGGCAGCAGGTACCACCAGGCCGGCAGGCCGGCGGCGCCCGAGTCCCAGGCGTAGTGCAGCATGGTGCCCCAGCTGAAGTTGAGCGGGTCGCCGAGACCCAGGAACGAGAGGGTCGTTTCGGAGAGGATGGCGATGGCGACCACCAGGATGGTGTTGGCGAAGATCAGCGGGAAGACGTTGGGCAGGATGTGCTTCTGCATGATGTGCTCGTTGCTGGAACCGATGGCCTTGGCGCGCTCGATGAACTGCAGCTCACGCACGCGCAGAACGTCGGCGCGCACGATGCGCGCGGTGCCCGGCCAGCACGTGATGCCGATGATCAGGATGATGATCCAGTAGTTCTGGCCCCAGGCGGCGGCCAGCACCATCGCGAGCGGCAGCCAGGGGATGACCAGAAAGACGTCGGTGAGCCGCATGCAGATCTCGCCTCGCCAGCCACCGTAGAAGCCGGCGGCGATGCCGATGCCGGCCCCCAGGATGGTTGAGATGATCGTCGCGAACAGGCCGACGGCAAGTGAGATCCGGGCGCTCCAGATGAACTCGGCGAGCACGGACATGCCCTGCTCGGTGGTGCCGAACCAGTGGTAGTACGACAGGGTCGGCGGGGCGAACGGCAAGCCGATCTGGGCGGTCGGGTCGAGCAGCGCGTGGTCGGCGAGAAACGGCGCGAGCAGCGCCAGGGCCAGGAAGAAGACCATGATGTACAGGCCGGCCATGCCCTGCCAGTTGGCGCGGTAGAGGCGCCAGACCTGGCGCGTGTTCCAGACGGTGAGCTCGGCGCGCTCGGGATGGGCGGCCCCCCAGGCATACACCGCGGCGGCGAGCAGCACGATCAGCACGGTCTGGAACAGCCAGCCCATGCCCGTGTCGCGGCCGGGGAGAGAGAACTGCCCGTGGAGCAGCCCGCTGGCCGCGACGAACCAGACTCCCGCCTCGGCGCCGGCGGCGATGAGCACCCAGGGGAACGTGCTCGTCTTTGCCTGGCGCAGCAGCTTGACGATGCCGTAGGCGAGCAGCATGACCGCGACGAGCAGTGAGATCCAGGCCGGGTAGTTGCCGATCTGCGGGGAGATGAAACCGCCGAGCAGATGGCCGAAACCGGTGCGCAGCGGCCGGTTCTTGGGATAGGTGATCAGCGTGATCACCAGCCAGGCAAGCGGCGTCCACACAAAGATCCAGGTTCTGAGGCGCGCGGGGATCATGCCTTCACCCGCGGGTCGAGGTAGTAGTACATGATGTCGGCGCTGAGGTTCGCCAGGATGACGGCGATGCTGCCGAGCAGGAACACCGCCTGCATCACCGGATAGTCACGCTGGACCATCGAGTCGTAGGCCAGCAAACCGAGCCCCGGCCAGTTGAACACCGCCTCGGTGAGGATGGCGCCCGACATCACGAAGCCGATGTTCATCATGACCAGCGTGACGGTGGGCAGCATGGCGTTGGGCACGACGTGCCGCCAGAGCACGTTGCTGTCGGACAGCCCCTTGGCCCGGGCGGTCAAGACGTAGTCCTCCGTCATGACGCCGGTCAGCGAGCTGCGCACGATCAGGTGGTACTCGCCCATGTAGGTGATGGCGAAGGTGAAAGCCGGCAGGAAGAGATGGTGGAGCATGGCTCCGAACTGCGAGAACCAGCTCGTGTACACGACGCCCGGGTCGTACATGCGCCCGACCGGGAACCAGCGTAACCAGGTGGCGAAGATCATGATGAAGATGAGGCAGACCCAGAAGGTCGGCGCCGAGTACATGATCATGCCGGTGTTGGTCGTGATCACGTCGAACTTGCTACTTCGTCGCCAGCCGGCGATGACCCCGGTGATGAGGCCGATGACGGTCGCGATGATGGTGCCGGTGCCGACCAGCAGAACGGTCGGCCAGATGCGCTCGCCGACCACCTGGGCCACGGGGCGCTTCTCGGCGAAGGAGTCGCCGAGCTTGAGCTGCAGGGTGTCCCCCCAGTAGTAGACGAACTGCTCCCACATGGGCTTGTCGAGATGGAAGTTGGCCCGCTGCTTGGCCATCGCGGCCATGGAGAAACGCCCCTTGGGCACCAGGAGCCGGGCGGGGTCGCCGGGCAGAATGCGGAAGAGCACGAAGTTGAACGACGCGATGAGGGCGATGGTCAGCATCGCGTTCAGGATCTTGCGGGTGAAGTAGCGCCGCTTATCCACGACTCAAGCGGGTGCAACGGTACGACAGCGTGAGCATCGCCCCCCTTTCCCTCCTCTCACGGTCTGCAGACATCGCGCCGCGACCGCGGGTCACAACAAACGGCAGACGGCCCCCACCCAGGGAGGCGACGTTTGCGGGAGCAGGCGGCCTCGAGACGACGGTCCGAGAGCCCGTCGGCCAGCCACCCCGCGCCACCCGCACCGCGCGAAAACCGTCCTGCATTCTACTCCCTTTCCGGTGCCCCACCAGCCCGATCCCGGCGGGATCGCCTACCCCGGGACCGGCAGCCGCGCGGGCCGCCCGTAGCCGGTCATGATCTCGCAGAGACGATCGAGCGGCAGAGCGTGCGCGACGTTGCCGTTGCGGCCCTCGACCGTGACCGCCATGCAGAGGGAGTTGACCACCGCTTCGGCGGTCGCGTCGACGGCGGCCACGAAGAGCTCGGTCATGACCTCGTCGGGCAGCGTCTCACGCGACAGCGGCCGGGAGACGCCGCGCGGCACACGGCCGGCGGTCGTGAAGGCCACGACGATCTCGCCGCTGCCGTCGGCCGCGTACGACCCGGTCTGGCCGAGCCCCAGCGCGCAGCGCCGGGCGAGGCGCGTGCACTGCCGCGAGCTCAGGGGAGCGTCGGTGGCCAGCACGACGACGCACGAGCCCTCGCGGTGCTCGAGCGGCATGAGGTCGGTGATCTCGCGGCCCACCGGCACGCCGTCGATCGAGAGGCGCTCCCGACAACCGTGGTTGCTGAGCAGGAGCACGCCCACCGCGAAGGTGGCCTCACCGGCCACCGCGAGACGCGACGAGGTGCCGATCCCGCCCTTGAAGTCGTGACAGGTCATGCCGACGCCGGCGCCGACCGCGCCCTCGTCGACGGGACCCGGCGCCGCGGCGTCGAGCGCGGCATGCACGTGCTCGGGGAGCACGTGCATGCCGCGCACGTCGTTCAGAAAGCCGTCGTCGCACTCGCCGACCACCGGCATGACGGAGTCTTCCAGGCCCAGGCCGGGATCGCGGGCCATGAGCCAGCGCACCGTCGCGTCGTAGGCGGCGCCGATCCCCTGGGAGTTGGCCAGCACGATCGGCGTCTCGAGGAGCCCCCATTCGCGGATCGCCGTGCTGCCGATCACCTCGCCCACACCGTTCAAGGCAAACACGCCCGCCCGGGGGCGGTCGCGAAAGAGATCGCCCCGGTGGGGCAGGATCGCGGTGACGCCGGTGCGGGCGGGTCCTTGCCCCACGGGCAGACGAGGCCCGCCCCACCACACGGAGCAGTGTCCGACGGTCACGCCGGGGACGTCGGTGATCGCGTTGAGCGGGCCGGCCGGCAGCGTTCCTATGGAGATACCGAGCGCGCGCGCCCGGCAGCGGGTCTCCTGCCCCGGCACCGGTCCCTACTCCAGCAGCCCGGCGCGGTGCGCCTTGAGGTACTTGCCGCAGAAGCTGTCCTCGTTGCGCAGCGCCTCGATGGCCTTGATCGTGGCCATCATCTGCCTGTTGCGCACGTCCAGGACGGCGCCGTCGATGCCGATGCCGGCGCACATGGCGACGAAGGTGCGGTTGAGCAGCGGCCGGTTGGGGAGCCCGAAGCTGATGTTGCTGAGGCCGCCGGTCGAGCGCACGCCGGGCAGGTTGGCCTTGATGAGCGCCAGGGTCTGCATGGTCACGAGCCCCGCGGTGGGATCGGCGGAGACGGTCATGACGAGCGGGTCGAACCACATGTCCTGGGCCGGAAGGCCGGCGGCGGAAAGCTTGCCGTGGAGCGACTCGGCGACGGCGAAGCGGTCCTCGGGCGTGGCCGGGATGCCCTCGTCGTTCAGGCACAGGGCGACCACCGGGCACTTGTACTTCGAGACCAGCGGCAGCACCGCGTCGATGCGGCTCTGCTCGCCGCTGATGGAGTTGATGTGCGGGATCGTGCCGCCGTCCTTGACGGCCGCCTCGACACCCGCCTGCAGCGCGGTCGGGCTGGCCGAATCGATCATGAGCTGCTTGTCGGTGACGCCGCGCACGGTGGCGATGAGCCAGAGAAGGTCGTCGATCTCGTTGCCGCCGGCGACGCCGCCGTTGACGTCGAGGATGTCGGCGCCGGCCTCGACCTGCTCGGTCGCCAGAGCCTCGATGAAACCGGCGTCGCGCGCCTGGATGGCCTCGCCGACCTGCTTGCGAGTCCCGTTGATCGATTCGCCTACCAACAGCATGACCACTACCTCCACGACGGTGTGACGCGAGACCGGCCCTGAGAACTCCGAACTTCTCTGCCCGGGTCACGTATCTTACAGAGCGCGCGGAGGGCTTGCCAACCGTCGGCATGGCACGCCGAGGCGGCACTGGGGCGGGTGGAGAAGCGCTCCGAGGCGACCGCAGTCGGGCGCGCCGGGCGCGCCTGTCGGCCGGCGGTCGCGCGAACGGTCGACTCGACGACGGCGGCGGGCGCCGGGCCCCTACGTTCTCGAGTCGTCGACGCCCGACCTGTCGGCCGGCGTCGCACCGGCGGGCGCCTCGTCAGCGGGCGTCTCGGCGGCGGCGGCCGTCTCGCGGGGAGTCTCGTCTTCCGGCGGCGCGCCGGCGTCCAGGGCGCCCGGCGCGGCCTCGCGGATCGCCGGCGACGGCCCGACGGTCGCCCCGGAGGTCCGGCAGCCGTCGAGGAACAGCCGAGCCAGCCCCGGATCGAACTGTTCGCCGGCCCCGCGCCTGATCTCGGCGCGCGCCTCGTCCAACGTCAGGGCCGCGCGGTAGGGACGATCCGACAGCATCGCCTGGAAGGAGTCGCAGATGGCGATGAGACGCGCACCTATGGGGATCTCTTCGCCACGCAGGCCGTCGGGGTAGCCGCGGCCGTCCCAGCGCTCGTGGTGGTGGCGCACGATCTCGATGAACTCGCGGGGCGCCTCGGCGTTGGTGAAGATGTCGACACCGAGCTCGACGTGCCGCTGAAGCTCGCGACGGTCGTCGTCGGTGAGCCGGTCGCCCTTTTCGAGGATCTCCGCGGAGATACCCACCTTGCCCACGTCGTGCAGCCGGGCGGCAACCTGGTAGATCTCACGATCGCCGGCCGGAAGACCGGCCGTCTCGGCGAGCTCGCCGACCATCTCGGTGACCGCATCGCCGTGGTGCTCGCGGAAGCTCGCTTTAGCGTCGACCGCGGCGGCCAGCACCTCGAGGCCGTTGCGCCACGAGCGTTCGCCGGCGTCGTCGGTCGGCAAGGCCGCCATCATCGCGCGCACGTCGCGGTAGTAGAGCACGCAGTTGCGTCCGCGGCGCTTGGCCCACAGCAGCGCCGTGTCGGCCGCGCCCAGGATGGTCTTGGCGTCGAGGCCGCAAACGGGAAAGTCGGCGACCCCGATCGACGCCGACACGCGAAACTCGTCGCCCGCCGCCACGACGATGTCGCGCACCTGGGTGCGGATGCGCTCGGCGAGCAGACGGGCGTCGTCGGGTGTGGTCTCGGGCAGCAGGATGGCGAACTCCTCACCGCCGTAGCGCGCCGCGTAGTCGGCCTCGCGCGTGGTGTCGGCGAGGATCTGCGCCACCTGACCCAGGACGTGGTCGCCACGGGGATGGCCGAAGTGGTCGTTGACCCGCTTGAAGTGATCGAGATCCATCATCAGCAGCGAGAACCCGGCGCCGTAGCGTTCGCAGCGCCGCACCTCGTGCTCGAGGGTCTCCTGGAAGTGGCCGTGGTTGTACAGGCCGGTCAGGGGGTCGGTGACGGCGCGCAGCTGGCTCTTCTCGTAGAGCGAGGCGTTTTCGATGGCGATGGCGGCGAGGTTGGCGAACGGCTTGACCAGCTCGAACTCCTCCTCGCTGTAGGTCTTGCCGCCGAGCCGGTCGAGGTTGAGGACGGCGATCACCTTGTTCATGACGTGGAGGGGCAGCACGATGGATGCCTGCGGCTCGAGCGGCGTGCCGGGCACCGGCGTGGATCGCGGATCGGCGTGGGCGGCGTTGCACAGCAGCGCCTCGTCGTGGGTGACGGCCCAACCCCAGAGGCCCTGCTCCACGCCGATGGGGTTGTCGATCAACTGCTGCGCGTACTCGTCGCGGGCGAAGACCGTGACGATGCGGCGCGCCTCCCAGTCGACCTTGCTGATCGCCAGGGTGTCGTATTCGACGAGCAGACGCAGCTTGTCGGCGATCGACTCGAAGACGACCTCTTCGTCGAGCGTCGCCACGATCGACTCGCTCACCCGCATGAGGTCCTGCTGCGACTGCAGCTGGCGCTCGAGTCGCAGCTCCTGCACCTCGAGCGCCGCGTACTGCTGGGCGTTCTCTATGGCGACCGCCGCCTGGTTTCCGAAGATCTCGACGCCGCGGATCGACTCCATCGTCGGCAGGCAACGATCGAGTGGATCGTAGACGTCGAGCGCGCCGAGCGTGCGGCCTTCGCGGGACAGCAGAGGGACGAGCAGGGTGTCGCCCGTCTGCCACTCGTCGTCGCCGCGCGCGCCGAGGTCGGTGAAGGGCAGCAGACGCCGCTCCTCCTCGCTGGCCGCGGCGCGGCGGCGCTGGCGAAAGTAGGAGTTGCCCATGCGAAACTCCGGACGCATGGCATGCTCGAAGACTCTCCTGGGGATGGGGTTGGCCAGATAGTACCCGTCGAGCTCCTCGGGGCCGCCGAGCGACACGCGCGCCTGGTAGGTCTCGTTTGCCTCGTCGAAGAGGAACAGGCTGACCTCGCGATAGCCGAGCGATCCGAGCACCGTTTCGGCCACGCGCCGCAACACCTGGTCGAGGTCGAGCGTGGCGCGCAGCTCGTAGCCGAGACGCAGCAGCCCCTCCATGGTGGAGGACCGCTCGGCGAGCTGCGCCGCCAGCTGCGACTGGCGTTCGTACAGACCGGCGTTGTTGATCATGAGGGCGGCAAACCCCGCGACCGCCTGCCCCACGCCGATGCGCTCCTTGCCGAACTCGGCCGCCTGGCCGGGCTCGTCGAGGACCGCCACGCCGAGCAGCTCGCCCTGCGCGACGAACGGCAGCACGAGGACCCTGCACGCTCCGAGCTCCTCGAACTCGGCCCGGTCGACCCCTTCGGTCTCCGGCGTCACCACGAGGGGCTCGCGCAAACCGCGCAGCCGCGCGTTCACGCGCCCCTGCGCGTCGCCGAACGGCGCGACCAGGGCGGCGCCCGTAGAGGCGGCGAGCCGCAGACGATCGTCCTCGACCAGGAGGATGGCGCAGCGCGACACGCCCACCGCGACGGTGAGCTGCTGGGCCATCGAGCCAAGCAGATGATGGAGATCGAGCGAGGCCGCGAGATCGGCCGCCACGCGTCCGAGCATGCCCGCCGCCGGCGTGAACTGCGGCAGTCTGTGTTGAACGCCCGGGGCGGGGCGGCGGCGCAGCGCCAGCAGCAGGGCGAGGGCGCAGACCGCCGCGAGCGCCAGCACGGTCGGAGAGAGGGCGGCGCCACGCTCGACGGTAAGCAGCCCGAGAAACAGCAGGAACCCGCCGACGGCGGTGAAGACCGCCTCCTCCCAAGTCAGCAGCAGAGCCGCGACCAGCGCCGGCAGCGCATAGAAGAAGAGCGCCGCCGAGTCATCGGACACGCGCCAGGTCAGCAGGGCGCCCAGCGCAAGCGCGCACGCGGCGGCCGCAGTCTGTGGGCCGCGCATCCGTTTTCGCACGCCGTCGCCTCCCCGGCGCCGCCTGGCCGCTCTCGACGCCTCCTTCCTTCATTGTCGAGTGCTGCCACCGATTTCTTGAGCCGGCCGTTGCCAGGTCTGACAACGGCGGCCGTGGCCCATCCTTCGGGGCTCGTGCCGGAAAGACCCGGAAAGGGGATGCGTGAAGAGCGCCCGGCGGCCTGCCGGCCGGCTCAGTCGGGCGGGGGAAAGACCCAGCTCGGCGGAAGGTGGCGGCGCTCGGCGCGGCGGCGCTCGGCCTGGCGGCGGTCGGGCGCCGCCCGCTCCGCCTCGCGGCGGCGGGCGGCCTGGCGGCGGTCCATGACCACGCGCACGTCGCCGCGTCCCGCGTAGACCCGGGTGAACAGGTCGTACAGCCGCTCCCTGAGCGGACCGGTGACGACCAACTCCCTGACGGCCGTCTCTTCCGTGTCTCCCCCGCTTGATCTCGCGTGATCGGGCCGCGGCGCGGCGCTCGTCGTCTCTTCGAGACTCCCCCTACGCTATGCCCTCGGTCGTGGGGTCGGCAACAGTCGAGCCGTCACCGGCGAGCGTGGCCTAGACGGATGTTCCAGGGCGCGGCCACCCGCGGTGGCGGCGCCGCCGAAGCCGCTTCTGAACGAGAAAAGCGGCGGGCGGGCCCGGATGGGCCCGCCCGCCGCGACGCGCAAGGGGAAGTCGCTAGTTTCCCGGTCTTACATCATCCCGGGAGGCATGCCGCCGCCCGCCATGCCGCCGCCGTTGCCCGGAGGCTCCGGCTTGTCGGCGACGATGCACTCGGTGGTGAGGATGTTCTTGGCGATCGAGGCCGCGTTCTGCAGGGCCGAACGGGTGACCATGGCCGGGTCGATGATGCCGGCCTTGACCATGTCCTCGTAGTCGCCGGTCTCGGCGTTCAGGCCCTGGCCCACAGGCAGGCCCTTGACCTTGTTGACCACGACCGAGCCCTCGAGCCCGGCGTTCTCGGCGATCTGGCGCAGCGGCTCTTCGAGCGCCCGCCGGATGATCTGCTTGCCCGTGCGGAAGTCGACGTCTTCGGACTTCTTGTCGACCTTGATCGACCCCATCGCGTTGACGAGCACGACGCCGCCGCCCGGCACGATGCCCTCTTCGAGCGCGGCGCGGGTGGCGTTCAGGGCGTCCTCGACGCGGTGCTTGGTCTCCTTCATCTCGACCTCGGTGGCCGCGCCGACCTTGACGACGGCGACGCCGCCGGCCAGCTTGGCGAGACGCTCCTGGAGCTTCTCGCGGTCGAAGTCGGAGTCGGTGGTCTCGATCTCGCTCTTGATCTGCTTGATGCGGCCCTTGATCTGGTCGGTGTCGCCGGCGCCGTCGATGATCGTCGTGTTGTCCTTGGTCACGACGACCTTGCGGGCGCGACCGAGCTGCGAGAGGTTCGTGTTCTCGAGCTTTAGGCCCATCTCCTCGGTGATGACCTCGCCGCCGGTCAGGATGGCGATGTCTTCGAGCATGCGCTTGCGACGGTCGCCGAAGCCGGGAGCCTTGACCGCGACGCAGGTGAAGGTGCCGCGCAGCTTGTTCACGACGATGGTCGCGAGGGCCTCGCCCTCGACGTCCTCGGACACGATGAGCAGCTGCTTGCCCTGCCTGGATGACCTTCTCGAGCACGGGCAGGAGGTCCTGCACGGCGCCGATCTTCTGGTTGGCGATGAGGATGTAGGGGTCGGAGAGCACCGCCTCCATGCGCTCTGGGTCGGTGATCATGTAGGGGCTCAGATAGCCCTTGTCGAACTGCATGCCCTCGGTGAACTCGAGGTCGAGCCCGAACGTGTTGGACTCCTCGACGTTGACCACGCCGTCCTTGCCGACCTTCTCGATGGCGTCGGCGATGACGTCGCCGACGGCGCGGTCGCGCGCCGAGATGGTGGCCACCCGGGCGATGTCTTCCTTGCCCGAGATCTCCTTGGAGGCCTTCTTGATGGCCTCGACGGCCTCGTCGACCGCGGCCTCGATGCCGCGCTTGATGGCCATCGGGTTGGCGCCGGCGGCCACGTTGCGCAGGCCCTCGCGTACGATCGCCTGGGCCAGCAGGGTGGCGGTGGTGGTGCCGTCGCCGGCGATGTCGTTGGTCTTGGTGGCGACCTCGCGCACGAGCTGGGCGCCCTGGTTTTCGAAGACGTCCTCGAGCTCGATCTCGCGGGCGATGGTCACACCGTCGTTGGTGATCGTCGGGGCGCCGAACTTCTTGTCGAGCACCACGTAACGGCCCTTGGGGCCGAGGGTGATCTTGACGGCGTCGGCGAGCGCGTTGACACCGCGCTCCAGGGCGCGACGCGCCTCGTCCTGATACTTGAGTTCCTTAGCCACGCTTCCTCAGCCTCCTTTCTATTTGACCGTGGCGAGGATCTCGCTCACCCGCAGGATGAGCAGCTCCTCGCCGTCTTTCGTTTTGTACTCGGTGCCCGAGTACTTGCCGTAAATGACCTTCTCGCCGACCTTGACGTCCATGGGGATGCGCTTGGTGCCGGCTTCGTCCCACTTGCCGTCGCCGACGGCGACGATCTCACCGAGCATCGGCTTTTCTTTCGCCGTGTCGGGAAGCACGATGCCGCTGGCCGTCTTCTCCTCTTGCGTGACCGCCTTGATGACGACGCGGTCCTCGAGCGGCTTCAGCTTCATACAGCCCTCCTTCTCTGTCGCAAATCTGGCACTCCCACAGTGAGAGTGCTAATCCTTCGGGGTGGTTATGGTATGGCCCCGCCCTGCGACTTGTCAAACGGTTGCGCCCCCGACCGCGCACGTACCCGGTCGACGATCCCGGAGTCTCGAGACAAGCAGGGAGTCTCCGCGCGAGCGGCGGAGCGGGCCACGCCTGGCACGCCGAAGAGAGGAGTGCCGAACGCCAGATCGAGCGCCGGCCGCGTGGCGCACGGAGTGCTGATCTGCCGACCGGGGGAGCGCCGGCCGGGTGGCGCACGCCGTGCTGGCCGGGCGCCGTCCGCGGTCGTACAATCCGCCGCATGCGAGTGCTGGTGCAGCGGGTCGAGCGGGCCGGCGTGACCGTGGAGGGCCGCGAGGTGGCGGCCGTGGGCCGCGGCTTTCTGGCGCTGGTCGGCGTGACGCACAACGACACCCGCGAGACCGCCACGCGTCTCGCCGCCAAACTCGTCAGGCTGCGTGTGTTCGACGACGAGCGCGGGCTCATGAACCGCTCGATCCTCGACTGCGGCGGCGAGCTGCTCGCGGTTTCGCAGTTCACCCTCTACGCCGACACGCGCAGGGGCAACCGGCCGAGCTTCACCGGAGCGGCCCCGCCCGCCCAGGGCGAGCAGCTCTACGAGGCCTTCGTGGGCGCGGTGCGCGCCGCCGGCGTGCCGGTCGCGACCGGCGTGTTCGGCGCACACATGCACGTGACGCTGGTCAACGACGGTCCGGTGACGATCCTGCTCGAGGCCTGATCGAGCGACGCTCAGGCCCATACCGGGGCGGGAAGGCGCGTCGGCGACGGTGTGGCAAACCGTTGCGAGCGGTGACCTGGCGCCTCAACGGCGTAGGTCGGGGGCCAGCTGCCAGAGGTCGATCCCCAGCTTGTCGTTCTCGCGGTAGTCGATGGGGATGTCGACGATCACCGGCCCGGGAGCGGCGAAGGCCTCGCGCAGCACCGGCGTGAGCTCGCCGGCGCGCTCCACCCGGAACCCCTGCAGGCCGAACGCGTGTGCCAGCGCGACGAAGTCGGGGTTGGTGAAGCGCGTGCCCGTCACATGGCCGAACTTGCGGCGCTGGTGCATCTCTATGAGACCGTAGCTGCCGTCGCTCCAGATGAGCACGACGAGAGGATGCCCGAGCCGTTTGGCGGTCTCGAGCTCGCCGACGTTCATGAGAAAGCCGCCGTCGCCGACGATCGCCGCCACCTTCTTGGCGCCCCGCACGGTGAGCGCGGCGGCGATGGCGGCCGGCAGGCCGAAACCCATCGCCGCGAAGCCGTTGGACATGAGCACCGTGTTCGGCTCGCCGGTCTCCCAGAAGCGCGCCACCCAGAGCTTGTGGGCGCCGACGTCGGACACGAGGATGTCGTCGGTGGCCATGAGCTCGCGCAGGTCGCGCAGCACGCGCTGCGGCTTGACCGGCGCGTCGTCGTCGCCGCCGACGTCGAGCGCCACCTCGAAGGCCCGGTGGTAGGGCGGCACCTCGAGCGCCGGCAGCGACGCGCCGGCCAGCAGGCGCGTGAGCTGTTCGATGCTGTGGGTGAGGTCGCCGACGAGCTCGACTTCGGGCACGTAGTGGGCGTCGATCTCGGGGGTCTCCGTGTCGATGCACACGATGCGCAGCTCGCCCGCCGGGTTCCAGGCCGACGGCGCCCACTCGACCAGGTCGTAGCCCACGCAGACCACGAGGTCGGCCCGCCCGAGAAAGCCGGCCGGGTAGTTCTGCGCGTTCAGTCCGGCGGTGAACAGGAAGTGCTCGTCGTGCGCGTCGAGCACGCCCTTGCCCATGAAAGTCGTGATCGCGTGCAGCCCCGTCTGCCGGCAGAGCTCGCGCAGCGCCGGCGCCGCTCCCTGGCGCACCACCCCGTGGCCCGCCAGCAGCACCGGGCGGCGAGCTGCGCGGATGAGGGCGGCCGCCACCCGCAGCGCCTCGTCGTCGGGCTCGCTGCCCGCCTGCGGCGTGCGCTGCAGACAGCGGCCGCCGGCCGCCGGGCTGGCCATCACGTCGGCGGGCAGCTCGAGGTGCGTCGCCCCGGGCTTTTCGGCGGTCGCCACCGAGAAGGCCTTGCGCACCGCCTCGGCGACGGTGCGCGGATCGTGGACCCGGGCGTTCCACTTGGTCATCGGCTGCATCATCTCGACGGTGTCGATGAACTGGTGGGTCTCCTTGTGCATGCCGGAGAGGTCGACCTGGCCGGTGATCGCCACGAGCGGCGCGTGGTCTAAGTTGGCGTCGGCGATGCCGGTCGCCAGGTTGGTCGCGCCCGGACCCAGCGTGGCCAAACAGACGCCCGCCTTGCCGGTGAGGCGCCCGTAAGCTTCGGCCATGAAGGCGGCGCCCTGCTCGTGGCGGGTGGGGACAAAGGTAATCTGCGTGGAGCGCTCGAGGGCCTCGTTTATGTCGAGCGTCTCCTCGCCCGGTATGCCGAAGACGTACTCGACGCCCTCGTTTTCGAGGCAGGTGACGAACTGGTCGGCCGCGATGAGGGGACGCTCGTGGGCGGCCGGGGACGCCGTAAGCGTCTCCGCCGCGGGGGAACCGCCGGGTGTCTCAGGTATCTTCATTGCCGTGCTCGATACCGGTAGTTCTACCCTGTTCGCTCCATCAGCGAGCGCGCAGGTTCTCGGCGAGCTTGGCACGGCCGACGCGGGCGAATCGCTAGCGGCGGCCTCGGGGGCCGCTCAGAGCGGGCTCGGCGGCATGGGCGTCGAGACTCAGGTACCGGGGCCACGGGATGGGTTCGAGATGGCGCGCCGCCAGACCGACCATGGCGGCGTTGTCGGTGCACAGCGCGACCGGCGGGACGAAGGCCTCGAGGCCGCGCCGCTCGCAGGCCTCGGTGAGGCGGCGGCGCAGCCGCGAGTTCGCGGCCACGCCGCCGCCGACCGCCACCCTGCGCAGGCCCTCCTGCTCGGCGCAGCGCACCGTCTTGCTCACGAGCTGATCGACGATCGCCTCCTGGTAGGAGGCGGCGATCGAGGCGCGTCGCGCCTCGCTCGCCGCCTCCGCCTCGCTGGCCGCCTCCGCCCCGCTCGCCGCCTCCGCCTCGTGCTCTCGCAGGTAGTACAGCAGGGCCGTCTTCAAGCCGCTGAAGCTGAAGTCGCAGCCCTGGGGAAGGCTGCGCGGAAAGGCCACGAACGAGGGCTCGCCGCTCGCGGCCGCCAGGTCGAGCTCGCGGCCGCCGGGGTAGGGCAGGCCGAGCAGGCGGGCGCCCTTGTCGAAGGCCTCGCCGGCGGCGTCGTCGAGCGTGCGGCCGACCACGCGGAACTCGACGCCACGTTCGACGACCGACAGCAGCGTGTGACCGCCGCTGGCCGTGAGGCACACGAACGGCGCCGTCGCGCCCAGGGCGTAGCTCGCCGCGAGGTGGCCCTGCAGGTGATCGACCGGCGTCAGCGGCAGACGCCGCGCGTAGGCGATCGCCTTCGCGGCGGCGAGGCCCACCAGCAGCGCGCCGATCAGGCCCGGACCGGTCGTGACCGCGACGCCCTCGAGGTCGTCCCAGGCAGCCCCGGCTTCGGCCAGGGCGTCGGCTACCGCGCCGACCAGCAGCTCGGTGTGGCGGCGCGACGCGACCTCGGGCACGACCCCGCCGAACTCGGCGTGGAACTCGTGCTGCGACGAGACGATCGACGAGCGGACGGCCGCGCCGCCCGGACCGTCGGTCTCGACCACCGCCGCGCTCGTGTCGTCGCACGACGTCTCGAGGCACAGCAGGAGGCTCACGCCGAGTCCCCTTCCCACTCTTTCCACATGATCAGCGCGTCCTCGCGGTTGTCGGAGTAGTAGCCGCGTCGCACTCCGGTCGCGACGAACCCGTAGCTGCGGTAGAGCTCGATGGCCGGCTCGTTGGAGACGCGCACCTCGAGCGTGTGGCCGCGGTGCGCTTCGCGCTCCGTCATCTCGAAATAGGCCGCGAGCAGGTCCGAAGCGATGTGGCGGCGGCGGCGGCCGGCGCTCACCGCCAGGTTCATGATGTGCCAGACGTCGACGAACATGTCGGCGACGAGATAGCCGATCAGCCGGCCGTCGACCAGGTAGCCCAGGCAGAGCGCCTCGCGCTTGGTGAGCAGCGTCATGAAGACGTTCGGATGCCAGGGCAGCGTGAAGGTGGCGTTCTCGATGGCGACGATCGCCGGCACGTCGGCGGGCAGCAGCCGGCGGATGACGACCGAACCCGCGGTCGGGCGCTCCGGCAGCGACTCGATCATCGGCCGGGGCGATCGGTCGGCGGGACGGCCGCGCGCCCGGCTGCCGCGAGCGGGCGCGGCGTTGCGTCGGGCGCGCGCCCGTAGATCGGCAGCGTGGCGGCGAAGCCGCGCGTGAGCGCCGGCGAGCCGGCGAGAAAGGTGCGGGCGGCCATGAGGGCGCTGGGGCCAGCGACGGCGCGCTCGCAAACGACGACCGGCGGCAGCCGGTCGTCGTGCAGGAGCGCGCCGTCGCCGCCGACGACCGCGCCCGGCCAGCGCTCGAGGAACCCGGCAAGCGCGTCGACCGGCACGACCGTGAGCGGCGCGACGAGCTCGAGATCGGGCGGCACCCGCCGATACACGGCGGCGAAGACTTCGCTGCGCCGGCCGTCGATCAGCGGGACGACGCAGTCGGCCCGCGCGCCGGACTCGCTGGCGGCGAGGCCGCGGGCGAGCGCCTCGAGGCTCGGCGCCCCGGCGACCGGCAGGCCGGCCGCCTGCGCCAGGGCCCTCGCGGTCGCGACACCGATGCGCAGACCGGTGAAGGTCCCCGGCCCCAGACCGCAGACGACGGTCGAAACGTCGTGAAGGGCGACCCCCGCCGCCGTCAGCGCCTCGTGCACGCACTCGAGCACGAGCCGGGCCTGGAGCGCTCCGGCGGCCGGCCGCGATTCGCCGAGCGCCGTGCCGCTCGCGTCGACGACCGCGGCCGACGCGGTGGCGCTCGAGGTCTCGAGGGCGAGGATCACGTCGTCGCCTCGCCGCCGTCGACGTCGTCGCCGTCGTCGCCGTCGCCGGCGTCGCCCGGCGCCGCCGGCGGAACCCCCGGCGCCAGCATGACGCCGTCGATGCCGGCCGCGGTCATCTCGCCGGCGAGCGCCTCCTCGACGGCCGGCGCGGCGCGCAGCTCGAGCTCGCGACTGCGCGGCGTGCGGTGGCGCAGCACCACCTCGACGTCGGCGGGCGGCAGCTCCGCCGCGCCCGCCTCGGGCCACTCCACGAACGCCAGCGAGGAACCGTCGAGGTAGTCCTCCCAGGCAAACAGCGCCGCGTCGGCGCCGGGCGCCAGGCGGTAGAGATCGAGGTGGTGCAGGCGCAGGCCGCCGTCGCCTTCGTAGCTTTGCGCCAGGGTGAACGACGGGCTCGCCACCACGCGCTCGACGCCGAGCGCCCGCAGGACGTCGCGCACGAGCGTGGTCTTCCCCGTGCCGAGCTCGCCGCGCAGCGTTACGAGCGCGGGCGGCGCGAGCCTGGCGGCGAGGAGGCGCGCGAAGGCGCCGGTCGCCTCCGGCGAGGTGAGCGTCGCGGTGAGCATGCCGCTAGAAGAGGCCGAGCTGCTCGGCCGGGCCGCCGAGCGGCGGCGGGGTGGCCGGGCGGGCCGCGGGCGAAGCGTCGCCGGCCTCGAGCTCCGCGTCCGCGGCATCGTCGAGCGGCAGCCCCAGCACTTCGGGGAGACGCAGAAAGTCCTGCTTGAGCGTGTCGAGCATGGCCGGCGTGTAGAGCGCCGCCGCCGGGTGAAAGATCGGGAACAGGTACAGCCGGCGAGCGCCGATGCTGGTGCGCTGCGGGATGCCGTGCACGCGCGTGATCCCCGTCTGGCTGCCCGACAGCAGCTTGGTCGCGAAGTTGCCGAGGGTGCACACGACGCGCGGCGCGATGAGCTCGACCTGGCGCAGCAGGTAGGGTTCGCAGGCCTCGATCTCGTCGGGCTTGGGGTCGCGGTTGTTCGGCGGCCGCGACTTGAGCACGTTGGCGATGTAGACCTGCTCGCGCGTGAGACCGATGCCGGCCAGCAGCTGTTCGAGCAGCTTGCCCGCCTGACCGACGAACGGCCGGCCCTGCTGGTCTTCGTGGTAGCCGGGCGCCTCGCCGACGAACATGAGGTCGCTGTGCGGGTCGCCCTCGCCGAACACGACGCGGGTGCGAGTAGCCGACAGCGCGCACTTCTCGCAGGCCTCGGCTTCGCGCCGCAGCCGCTCCAGCTCGACTACGACCGGATCGTCAGTGGCAGGTGGCACAGGAGGAGCCCGCACACGACGAACAGCTCTTGCCGGCGCCGCCGCCGCCGAGGTTGGCCGAGGTGGAGTGGACGGCGAAGCTCGAGAGAAGGCGGCGAACGTCGTTGGTCGAACACTCGGGGCAGCGCGGCTTGTCGCCGTTGCGCACGAGCTCCTCGAACCGCAGCTCGCAGTGCTCGCAGATGAACTCGTAGATGGGCATGGCGACAGTGTACCACCGCCTCGTACAGGCGGGCGGGACGGCGACGCCGTCCGACGCGTGCGAGCCGGGCGTCTTGGCCCGACACCGCCGTCCACTCGAGGCTTGCGGGTTTGTCCACCCCGTCCAGTGCGGCAGAATTGACCGTGCCGGGCGCCTGCCCCTACACTTGACCTTGGGCAATCGGCCCAGATCATGGCCGATTGCCCAAGGTCCTCGCTTCGAGCCCCCTGGGCAGGAGACGAGGGCGACCGCACGAAAGGTGCGCCGGGACGAAGGCCGGCGCGGTACCGCCCGCCACGGGCGGACTGCAGCCAAGGAGCCGACGCCTTGCTACCACGCGAAGCGCTGCGCGTATGTGTGATCGGACCGGGCCGCCTGGGCCTGACGCTCGTCGCGTCCCTCAGGCAGGCCGGCATCGCCGTGCCGGCGGTGGTCGCCTCGCCGGCCGCCCCGCTCGACCCGGCGGCCGACCCGCCGCGCCTTTCACTGTCCGACGCCGTCGCGCTGGCCGACGTCTTCTGGATCACCGTGCCCGACGACGGCATCGAAGGCGTGGCTCACGACGTCGCCGCGGCGCTCGCGCCTCCGCCCGCGTCGCCCGCGACGCCCAAGATGGCTGGGCCACCCACGGCGCCGCTCGACCGGCCGGTCGCGGCCATCCACTCCAGCGGTCTCGGATCGCTCGACCTGCTCGCCCCGCTGCGCGGCGTCGCGGCCGGCATCCTGTCGCTGCATCCCCTGCAGAGCTTCGCCGCGCCCGGCGACGCCGGCGCCCTGCGCGACGTGCCGATGGCCGTCACCGGCGACACGCCGGCCGACGTCGAGTTCGGCCGCTGGCTCGCCGGACGGCTCGGCTGCCGGCCGTTCGCGCTGACCGACGAAGCCAAGCCCCTATATCACCTGGCCGCCGCCGCGGCGAGCAATCTCTTCGTGGCCCTGCAGAGCGAGGCCGGTGAGCTGATGGCGGCGGCGGCGGGCCTGCGGCCCGCCGCCGCCGCCCGGCTGCTCGAGCCTCTCGTGGCCACGACCGCCGCGAACATCGCCGCACACGGGCCTTCCCAGGCGCTGACCGGCCCCGTGGCGCGTGGCGACGTGGGCACGGTGCGCGCCCACCTCGATCTGCTCGCCGGGCGGGCGCCGCGCTTCGCCGACACCTACCGCTCGCTGTCGCTCCAGGCGCTGCACCTCGCCGCGCCCCGGCTCGACGACGACACCGTTCGGGCGCTGCGCGAGCTGCTCGAGCGCGACGAGGCTCGTCTGTGAGCGCCGCGACCGTCACCGCTCCGGCTGAGGAACGGTCATGAACCGCGCGCGAGAGAGCACGGCGAGCGTCACCCGCTCGGTCGCCGAGACCCGCAAGGCGGTCGCCGCGCTGACGCGTCCGGTCGGCCTGGTGCCGACCATGGGGGCGCTGCACGAGGGCCACCTGGCGCTCGTCGCCGCCGCCGCCCGCGAGTGCGCGAGCGTCGTCGTGTCGATCTTCGTGAACCCCACGCAGTTCGGCCCGGACGAGGACCTCGCGCGTTACCCGCGCGACGAAGCCCGCGACGTCGCCCTGGCGACCGCCGCCGGCGCCGCTCTGGTGTTCGCGCCGCCGGCCGCCGAGATGTACCGGCCCGGCGCGGCCACGACCGTGCACGTCGACGGCCCGCTGGCCACCGACTATGAAGCCGCAGAGCGGCCCGGCCACCTCGAAGGCGTCGCGACGATCGTGACCAAGCTGCTGGCGATCGTCGCCCCCGACCGCGCCTACTTCGGCCGCAAGGACGCCCAGCAGCTGGCCGTCGTGCGGCGGCTGGTCGCCGATCTCGACCTGCCGGTCGAGATCGTTGCCGTCGAGACGGTGCGCGAGCCCGACGGCCTCGCGATGAGCTCGCGCAACGCCTACCTCACACCCGAACAACGGGCCAAGGCGGGCGAGCTCCACAAGGCACTGCTCGCCGGGCGCGAAGTCGCGGGCGACGGCGTGCGCGCGATCGTCGCCGAGGTCACCGACAAGCTCGTCGTCGGGTTCCCGCCGTACCTCGAGACCGACGACGATCCCGGCGACCCGCGACGGCCGCGATTCTCGGTCGACTACGTCGCCGTGGTCGACCCCGACGGCTTCGCCGTGGTCGACGAGTGGCGGCCCGACGCCGTGCGGCCCGACAGCCTCATCATCGCCGCCGCCCGGCTGGGCGAGACCCGGCTGCTCGACAACGTCGCGGTCGGCAAGGCGGCATCTGCGCAAACCACCACACCCCACGAGCCGGACCCGCACGGCGGGCCGGCATCGGATCAGGAGGACTGAGAGACATGGCGACAGTGATGATCAACGGACGGCGCAAGGCGGTGCGCGAAGGACTCATGTGCGTCGTGACCGGCACGATCGAGTTCTCGAGCCGCGGCGACGCCGACATCGTCAAGATCACCGACGACGTGGCCGAGGCCGTTCGCCGGACCGGCCTGCGCGACGGCACGGTGACGGTCTTCGTGCCGGGCGCGACCGGGGCGGTCACGACCCTCGAGTTCGAACCCGGCGTCGTGCACGACGTCCAGCAGACGCTCGACCAGATCGCGCCTCCCGGCCGGCGCTACGTCCACAACGACAACCTGAAGGACGGCAACGGCCACTCGCACGTGCGCGCCGGCCTGGTCGGCCCTTCGCTCACCGTGCCGTTCGTCGACGGCCGCCTCACGCTGGGGCGCTACCAGAACGTCGTCTTCTGCGACTTCGACGCCCGGCCCCGGGAGCGCCAGCTGGTCGTCCAGGTGATGGGCGTATGAACGGTTCGCCGGCCGGGGACGCGCGGCGCGTCATCGTGCAGGTGGCGCTCGACTTCGTCGACCTGCCGCGCGCCGTCGAGGTGGCGCGCGAGGCCGTGGCCGGCGGCGTCGACTGGGTCGAAGCCGGCACCCCGCTCATCAAGGCCGAGGGCCTGAACGCGGTGCGCGAGCTCAAGGCGGCGTTTCCCGACAAGCTCATCTTCGCCGACCTGAAGACCATGGACGCCGGCCGCATCGAGGTCGAGTACGCGGCCAAGGCCGGCGCCGGCCTGGTCGGCGTGCTCGGCGCGGCCAGCGACTCGACCATCAAGGAGTGCATCGAGGCCGCCCACAACTACGGCTGCAAGCTGATCGTCGACATGATCGAGGTCGCCGACCCGGTCGCCCGGGCGCGGCAGGCCGAAGCGTGGGGCGCCGACTACGTCGGCATCCACACCGCGATCGACCAGCAGATGCGCGGCGAGGCGCCGTTTGCGACGCTGCGCGCGGTGGCCGACGCGGTCGCCATCCCGGTCAGCGCCGCCGGCGGCATCAACTCGGAGACGGCGGCGGCGGCCGTGACGGCCGGCGCGGCCGTCGTCGTGGTCGGCGGCGCCATCATCAAAGCCGCCAACGCCACGGCCGCGGCGGCCGAGATCCGCCGCGCCGTCGACGAAGGCGTCGCCATCGAGACGACTCTTTACAAGCGCGCCGGCCAGAACGACATCCGCGGCGTCCTCGAGCAGGTCTCGACGGCCAACATCTCCGACGCCTGGCACCGCCGGCCGAGCCTGCACGGCATCAGGCCGCTGCTGCCCGGCTCGCACATGTGCGGCCCGGCGGTCACCGTGCGCACCTATCCCGGCGACTGGGCCAAGCCGGTCGAGGCGATCGACGAGTGCCGGCCGGGCGACGTGCTGGTCATCGACGCCTTCAACAGCTACCCGGCCATCTGGGGCGAGCTCGCCACCCACAGCGCCAAGGTCAAGGGTCTGGCCGGCCTGGTCGTGTGGGGCGCCATCCGCGACACCCCCGAGATCGCCCGGATCGGCTTTCCGGCCTTCTCGAGCCTCGTGTCCGCCAACGCCGGCGAGCCCAAGGGCTTCGGCGAGATCAACGTGCCGGTCGCGATCGCCGGCCAGACGGTCGAGCCCGGCGACTGGGTGGTCGGCGACGACGACGGCGTGATCGTGCTGCCCCGAGCGCACGCCGTCGAGCTCGCCAACCGCGCCATGGACGTGCTCGAAAAGGAGAACCGCCTGCGCGGCGAGATCGACGCCGGCAAGACGCTGGCCGAGGTCGCCTACCTGCAGAAGTGGGAGAAGGCGCGCTAGGGCTGCCCCATGTTGCGCCTCTTGAGCCGGGTGTAGACTCGGGCGCGCCAGCCCACCTTGCAAGGAGGTCCCGTGCACCCGCTGCCCCCCGAGCTCCTGCCCGGTGTCTCCCACTTCACGTTCACGCTGCTGCGTGTCCCGTTCACCGTCGCCTGGCCGAACCTGGTCGCCTGGATCGTCGTGGTCGCCGCGGTTGTGGGCGGCGCGTGGGCGCGACTGCCGCGCTGGATCGGGTAAGGAGACGCGGATGAACCTGACCACGGGCGCGCAACGCGCGCTGCGGCGGACGCTGACCCTCGAGGACGCGCTGCCGACCCGCATGCCGGTCTACGTGAACTCGATCGCCTACCTGTTCGGGGCGACTGCTCTCATGGCGTTCGTGATGCTCATCATCTCCGGCGTGCTGCTGGCCCTCGGCGGCCCCTTCTGGTACCACACCAACAGCGTCGGGCGGTTCATCGACTACACCCATTTCTGGAGCGTGCAGGTCTTCTTCGCCGGCCTCTTCGCCCACCTCGCCACGAAGTTCTTCATGGGCGCCTGGCGCGGCGGCCGCTGGGCCACGTGGGTGGTCGGCTCACTGCTGCTGGCCGCCGCCATCTTCACCGGGCTCACCGGCTATCTGCTGCAGACCAACTGGGACTCGCAGTGGATCGCCACCCAGGCAAAAGACGCGATGAACGCGGCCGGAGTCGGCGCCGTGTTCAACACGATGAACACCGGCCAGGTCCTCATGCTGCACGCGATCGTGCTGCCGCTCGTTCTGGCCGCCATCATCGGCGTGCATCTTCTGCTCGTCCGCCACGACAGCCCCGTCCGACCTTACGACGACTGACGCCGTGAACGCCGACATCACAGGATCCGGCGACACCCCCGACCTGAGCACCGCCGGACCGCGCACCCAGGAGAACCTGCGGGGGGTGCCGCTCAAACCCTACGACCTGCTGCGCGAGGGCATGGTCGTGTTCGGCTTCGTGCTGATCGTGGTCGTCGTCCTGTCGATCGTGTTCAAGGCGCCCGACTACCCGACGGTGAACGCCGAGAGCGTCGCCACGGCGCAGCCGCTCGCCTTTGTCCAGACGGCGGCCGGCATCCTCGCCCAGGACCCCGATATCTCATCGGTCGCCGACTACGGCCCGCCCTACGACGCCGACTCGGGCGCGGCGCAGCACATCGGGCCCATCGCCCCGGCCGCCTGGGCCAAGGACATCTTCGGCGTCACCATCCCGATCGACCCCCCGCGCGACCTGATCGTAAGGCCGCTGCGCCGCGCCGCCGTGCTCGATCCGGCGCTTGGGTTTGCGGTCGACCGCTACACGGGAGCGACGCCGCAGCAGCAGGCCTCGTGGCTTTCGGCCTACCGCAAGGCGTTAGCCACCGCCACGGTGGCCAACGGCGCCGTTACCGTAGCTCCAGGCGACTACGGACCCGTCGAGGAGATGATGGACGGGATGCTGCGCCTGGGACGCTCGGGACTGCTCGAAGGAGCGTTTGCCGCCGACGGCAACAGCTACTATCCGTACACGTTCGACGTCACCAAGGCGCTGCTGTTCTTCAGCATCGCGAGCCCGTACACCGACACGGCAGCGCACCTGCAGCAGCTCGGCGACCCGCAGTGGGGCATCGTCCACGAGACCGGCGACTACCCCGGCGCCTGGTGGCTCGACGTCTACCAGGTCTGGTACGAGGTGCCGGCGATCGCCGACTCCAGCAACGCCGATCTGATCGTCGTGCTCATCATGACCGTCCTGTTCGTGGTGCTCCTCACCCTGCCGTTCATCCCGGGCCTGCGGCGCATCCCGCACGGGGTCAGGATCTACCGCATCATCTGGCGCGACTGGTACCGCACGTACGCCGCGGAGGCTCGCCGGCAAAGCTAGCCTGACGGGCGAGCTTCGGCGTCAGGACCCTGCGCGGGCGCTCAGGTAGCGCCGCACGGCGACGACCGCCCAGACCCCTTCGACCACGCCGAACGGCCAGGCGCCGGCGAGAAAGCCATAGGCGCTCGACAGCAGACAGCCCACGGCGAAGGCGAGGATGAAGCCGGGCCCGCGCTTCTCGAGCGCGTACATGAGCATCATGAACGTCAGCGCCGCGACACCGTACAGGGTGACTCCGCTCACGGCCGCCTCCCGCGCGTTTCCTTCGAACCCGGCCGCAGCCTACCACCGCGAACCGCAACCGAGGCGAGCGCCGCCTGCAGCACGCCCAGGCGTGGTGCGCGCAGGAGGTGGCCGGGACAGCCGCAGTCCGAGGCGCCGAAGCGCACGGCAGCGGCGACAGATTCGCGAGACGCGCCGCGTTCCAAGCCGGGCGCGTCGCCGGCCGAGCCGGGCGCACCGAGTCGGCGCGCAGCCGCGCGGCGACCTCGCACTCCGAGAGCGGCGTGTCCAGCAGCCAGGCGCGGGTAGCCGGGTGCCGGGCGAACAGGTAGTCGGCGTGCCAGCGCAGGGGCTTGTCGGCGCGCCCGTGGCGCGCGACGCGGGCGTCCCGCCCGCGTCGCGCGCTGCCGACGTAGGCGTACCAGCCGCGCGCGAAGGTGACGGGGCCAAGCGCGCCGACGACGATCGTCTCGCGGCGCGGCAGCCA
The DNA here is from genome assembly GCA_963751565.1 of uncultured Actinomycetes bacterium. Taxonomy (GTDB): domain Bacteria; phylum Actinomycetota; class Thermoleophilia; order UBA2241; family UBA2241; genus Bog-752. The sequence continues at coordinate 42,140 of CAVVVA010000019.1, forward strand.
CGTCGCCACGACGTAGAGGAGGTTGAGGCCCGGCGGAGTCTCGGCGGGCCGCGACGCGACGCGCGGGGCGGTCACCGGGGCCGCGAGTCGAAGGGCCGCCCCGCAGCGTCGCGACGCCTGAAGTCCTCGGCCACCACGTCGGAGACGAGCTTCCCATACAGGTGCGGCCGGCGGTACGCGCCGCCCCAGACCTCGGTCCGCCGCCAGGACCGCAGCTCGTCCAGGTCGAAGCGAGCCGGCACGACAGCGGCGTCGGGGCCCGCCCGCACGACCAGCGGGTCGCGGCTGCCGCCTTCGTCGTAGACGCACGGGTGGAAGGCCACCGAATGACCGTCGCAGTCCTCGTGGGTCGCCGGGTAGTTGGCCAGGGCGACGGCCACCATGTCCTCGTAGGCGCGGGCGCGGAGCTGGCCGGTGCGGTTGTCCTCCATGGGGCACGCGTTGGGCACGAGGATCACTTCGGCCCCCTCGAGGGCAAGGATGCGGGCCGTTTCGGGGAACTCGCGATCGAAGCAGATCATGGCGCCGACCTGCACGGGACCGGCGGCCGTGTCGAGCGCCGCTACGGGAAAGGCGTCGCCCGGCGTCAGAGCCGCCTCGGGCCAGTCGAACGCGCAGGTGTGGACCTTGGCGTAGGTCAGCACCTCCCGCCCGCGCCGGTCGAGCACCGTCACCGTGTCGCGCGGTGCGCCCGGCCACTCCTCGAGGTACGTGACGGCGATCGCCAGCTCGAGCTCGGCGGCGAGGCCGGCGAAGTGTGCGACGAAGGGACCGTCTCGCGCGACCGCCTGGGCACGCCACCGCGCCAGGGCGGCTTCCCGCGCAGCCGCTGCAGAAGAGGGCGTCGGCGCCGACGCGCCGTCCGCGGCCTCGAACCCGTAGCCGATGTTCCACATCTCGGGGAACAGGGCGATGTCGGCGGAAAGCGACGCCGCCTGCCGGCAGGCGGCGTCGCCACGCCGCAGGTTCTCCTGCTGGTCGTAGCCGGCGGCCTCGATCTGCAGCAGCGCCACGGTGAGGACGGCGCTCACGGGGGACCGCCACCGTCCGGCCGCGGCCCGGCCGACCGCCGCGACTGCGTCCGCGCCCGACGACGCTGGGCCGCCAGGCTCATCGCGCCTCGCGCCGGTGAGCGGCGGCCGCCAGTCGCCGGCCGCGCGGCCGCGGCTGGCAGCGCGCGCAGAAGTGGGTGCCGCGGCCGCCCAGCTCGATCCGCGCCACCGGCGCGCCGCACACCCGACAGGGCTCGCCGGTCCGCCCGTAGACGTTCAGGATCTCCTGAAAGGCGCCGCGGGCGCCGGCGGGATCGACGAAGCTCTCGATCGAGGCGCCCTCGTGGTCGATCCCCAGCTGCAGTGTCTCGAGCAGGGCGTCGTGCAGGCGCTGCGCCTCGCCGGGGCCGACCGTCCCGGCGGCGCGCAGCGGGTGCAGGCGCGCCCGGAACAGCGCCTCGTCGGCGTAGATGTTGCCGACCCCGGCGATGCGCCGCTGGTCGAGCAGGAACGATTTGAGCGGCGCGGTCCGGCCGTCGAGCGCGCGGCGCAGATACCCGGTCGTGAACTCCGCGCTGAACGGCTCGGGTCCGAGGGCCGCGAAGAACCTGTTCTCGTCGGCCGCCGGCACCGCCCAGACCCGCCCGAACCGGCGCGTGTCGTAGAACAGCAGCTCGGTGGCGGGCCGCAGCCGCACGACGAACCGGGGCGGGCGTCCGCCGGGTTCCGGGGCGAGCAGCAGCCGGCCCGTCATGCGCAGATGGATGACGAGCAGCACGCCCTCGAGCTCGATGATCAGGTACTTGCCGCGGCGGCGCAGGGCGACGACGCGGCGCCCTTGCAGGGCGCCGCGCAGCTCGCCGACGCTCTGGGCCGACACCAGCGGATCGTTGACCTCCACGTCGTCCAGCACAAGGCCGGGCAGGCACGTCTCGAGGCGCCGGCGGACCGTCTCGACTTCGGGCAGCTCAGGCATGCGACGGCTCACACATGCGGCGGCTCAGGCATCGGCGGGGCCCTCCTGTTCGCGCTCCCACCAGCCCAGCAGGAACGCCCGCGCCTGCTCGGCCGTGGCGACCTCGCCGCAGTCGATCTCCTCCTGCAGCACGTCGAGGGCGCGGCCTACGGCCGCGCCCTCCGGCAAGCCGAGCAGTGCCATGACCTCGTCGCCGTCGAGCAGACGGCACGGCGGCGCCGGAGTGTCGCCGAACACGTCGCGAGCTATGCGGAAGTGGCGCGCCAGCGACTGCGGCGGCGTGCGCTCGCCGCGGGTCGCCATGCGGTCGGCCAGCGAGAGCGCGATCGCCTCGAAGGCAAACGGCTCCACGGCACGGCGAAAGCGCACCAGGGCCCGGCGGGTCAGCGGCATCTCGCGCACCAGAAAGCCGAGCCGCAGGTGCTGGCGCACGAGATCGGCCAGGAACTGCTGCGAACCGCCTGCTCATGCGCAGCCGGCGGCAGACGTCGCGCACGAGGTCCTCGCCGATGCGGTCGTGGTAGAAGAACGTCACCCGCCCGTCGCCGTCGACCTGCCGGGCCGCCGGCTTGCCGACGTCGTGCAGCAGCACCGCCCAGGCGAGCGGCGCCAGCGGCGGGGCGCCGGCGAGGCCGGTCTCGGCCGGCGGCGCGAGATACCGCTCGCCGCCGAGCGCGGCCACGACCTGCGGCACGAACGACAGCGCCTCGAGCGTGTGACCGAACACGTCGAGGTGGTGGTAAGGGTTCTGGGTGACGCCGCGGCAGGCCGCAAGCTCCGGCAGCACGACCTCGAGAGCGCCGAGGTCGGCGAGGCAGCGCACGGCGTCGGCGGCGGCCCGCAGGCCGAGCAGTTCGGAAAGCTCGTGCTCGATGCGCTCGGCGCTCACCGTGGCAAGGCCGCCGGCCGCCGCCATGGCCGCCTGCTCGAGCCCGGCCACCGGCGTCAGGTCGAGCTCGTAGCGCAGGCGGGCGAGGCGCACGACGCGCACGGGGTCGTCGCGGAGCGCCCCCGGCGAGCACGGCGCGAGGCGCCGGGCGCGCAGATCGGCGAGCCCGCCGCAGGGGTCGATGAGCGCGGCCGACTCGCCGCCGGCCACCGGGCGGGCGATGGCGTTCACGGTGTAGTCGCGGCCGCGGAGGTCATCGTCGATCGTGGCGCCGCGCAGCGGCGCCACGTCGATATGCCCGCCCTCGCAGACGATGCGCCAGGCCGAGAACCGCTCCGAGAACGAGAAAGCCGCGCCGTCGAGCGCCGCGGCCAGGACGCGGGCAAAGGCCTCGGCGTCGCCGGCCACCACCAGGTCGAGGTCGTCGCAGAGCCGGTGCAACAGCGTGTCGCGCACGGCGCCCCCCACGAGCCAGGCCCCGTCGCTCGCGGCGGCGGCCGGCGCGGCGGCGGCGGCGATGGCGTGGGGATCGAGCATCGGCGCGCCGCCGTCAGGCGGAGTCGGCGGGCTCGCCCGTGGGGTTCATGTCCCGTGGGGCTCGCGACCTCGCCGGCGGGCTCGGCCTCGACGGACCGCGCGCGGCGTCGGTTCCGGCCGGTGTCTCGACGTAGCGTCGCACGACCCGCGGCGACACGTCGCAGGCGATCTCGTAGTTGATCGTGCCGAGCAGCCGGGCGACGTCTTCGGCCAGGATGCGCTCGTCGTCGGACCGACCGATGAAGACGACCTCGTCGCCGGCTCGCGCGGCCTCCGGCTCGTCGGGCAGCAGCACGGTCATCTGGTCCATGCTGATCGTGCCCGTGATCCGGCAGCGCCGGCCGGCGATCAGCACGTCGCCCCGATTGGAGAGCGCCCGGGCGATGCCGTCGGCGTAGCCGATCGGCACGATGGCCAGACGCGCCGGACCGTCGGCGATGAAGGCCCGGCCGTAGCCCACCGAATCGCCCGGACCCACCTCGCGGATGCCGGCGACATACGAGCTCAGGCGCAGCGCCGGCCGCAGCCCGCGCGGCACGGGGTCGTCGCCGAACGGCGAGAGCCCGTAGACGGCGATGCCGGTGCGCACCATGTCGAAGTGCGCCGCGGGCTCGCGCATGGTCGCGGCGCTGTTGGCGATGTGGGCCGTCAGGGCCGTGTGGCGCGCCTTGAGCCGCGGGGCGAGCGCCGTGAAGCGCTCGAGCTGGCCGTAGAAGAACGAGGAGTCGTCTTCGTCGGCGGTGGCGAAGTGGCTCATCAGGCCCGAGAGGGCGGGACCGGCGGCGGCGGCCAGGGCCGCCGCCGCCGCCGCGTCGACACCCAGCCTGCCCATCCCGGAGTTGAACTTGACGTGCACGCGCAGGCGGCGGCGCAGCGCTTCGGCGAGGAACTCCTGCGACCACACGGTGACCTCGGCGCGCGCCTTGGCGGCGCGCGCCGCTTCGGCGCCGGTCAGGGGACCGAAGATCAGCAGGGGCGCCGCGATGGCCGCCTCGCGCAGCTCCTCGGCTTCGGCCACGGCGGCGACGCCGAGGGACGAGGCGCCGGCCTGCAGCGCCGCCCGGGCCACCGGCACGGCGCCGTGGCCGTAGCCGTTGGCCTTGACCACCGCGCACAGGCCGGTTCCCGGCTGAAGCAGTGAAACGAGGTGAGCGACGTTGTGACGCACGGCCGAGAGGTCGACCGTCGCCAGGGCGCGCTGCCGGTCGTCGAGCACGCTAGAGCCCCAGCATGCGGATGATGTCGTGGCGGGCGACGATGCCGACGAGGCGACCGTCGCCGTCGACCACCGGCACGCGGTTGACCTTCTTGTCGACCATGATGTTCGCGGCCCGGGGCGCGGGGTCGTCGGGCCCGACCGTGAACACCTCGGTGGTCATGACGTCGGCCACGGCGTTGCCCACCATCTTCTTGAGGCGCTCCTCGAACTTCTTCTGGCCCCCCAGATAGACGAGGTTGCCGAACAGCTCGAAGTAGTGCGGCAGACGCACGTCGGCGTCCTCGATCACGAGATCGCCCTCGGTGACGATGCCGACCAGCCGGCGGTCGCCGTCGACCACCGGCACGCCGCCCAGGTCTTTGTCGCGCAGGAGCAGCACCAGCTCGTGCACGGTGGCGTCGGGCGCGATGGTCACCACGTCGCGCTCCATGATGTCGGCCACGCGCGGGTCGTCGCTCGCCGCGCGAGTGGCTCTCGCCGACTCCTCGCCGGCCGCTGTGTCGCCGGTCCCCGGGTCGCCGGCCGCCGTGCTGCCGGTCGTCGCGTCGTCGGCCGCCTTGTCGTGGGCCGCCGCGCCGCGCGCGGCGCCTGCGCTGTCTTGCTGGCTCACCTGCTCACCATCCCGGTCGGTCGTGGTCATGGTCATGGTCGTGATCGTGGTCGTGCTGGTGCTCGTCGTCTTCGTCGTCGCCCAGCATCAGCCGCTCGACGGCCAGCGGCAGAAAGTCGAACAGGTCGCTGGCGATCAGGCCCTCGGTGCTGACGGTGGTGTCGACCGCCATGTCGGCGGCCAGGCCGTGCACGTAGGCGCCCAGGCAGGCGGCCTCGGTGGCCGACAGACCCTTGGCGAGCTGGCCGGCGATGATGCCGGTCAGCACGTCGCCGGTGCCCGGCGTGGCCAGGCCGGGGTTGCCGGTCGGCACCACGAAGGCCGTGCCGTCGGGGTCGGCGACGATCGTGCGGTTGCCCTTGAGCAGCACCGTCGCGGCGCCGCGCCGGGCGGCCTCGCGCACCGAGGCCAGGCGATGGGCCGCGACCTCGGCGGCGGTCGTGCCGAGCAGGCGGGCGAGCTCGCCCTCGTGGGGCGTGAGCACCGTGCCCGCCGTGCGCGCGGCCAGCAGCTCGAGGTCGGCCGCCAGGGCGAACAGCCCGTCGGCGTCGATCACGAGCGGCACGTCGGGCTCGACCGCGACGAGCTCGCGCACCAGGGCGACCGTATCGTCGTCGCGGCCCATGCCCGGGCCGAGCGCGGTCGCCTTGAGGCGGCCCATCTCGGCGCGGATGGCGGCGAGGGCGTCGTGGCCAAGGCGGCCCTCGCCGGGCGCCGCGATATTGATGACCTCGAGGTACGGGTTTCTCGCCCACGAGGTCGGACGGCAGGATGCAGTGCACCAGGCCGGCGCCGGAACGCAGGGCGCCCAGGGCGGCCATCGCCGCCGCGCCCGTCATGCCGCGCGAGCCGCCGGCCACCAGGACGGTGCCGACGGAACGCTTGTGGTCGGCCTCGGTCTTGGGACGCACGAGCAGGCCGACGGCGTCGCTCGTCAGGGCAAAGACGTCGGCCTGCTCGTCGCAGGCCGGCGGGATGCCGATCGGCACGGCCACGACGTGGCCGGCGCAGCGGTCGCCGGGGCTCACGAAGTGGCCGACCTTGGGCGCGTGCAGCGCGACGGTGAGGTCGGCCAGCACGGCCGGGCCGTTGATCTCGCCGGTGGAGGCGTCGACCCCCGAGGCGATGTCGAGCGCGACGACCGCGGCGGCCGAGGCGTTCATGGCGGCGATCGCCTCGGCCGCCGCCCCCTCGGCCACGCCGGCGAATCCGGTGCCAAAGACGGCGTCGAGCGCGACGTCGGCGTCGCCGACCGGCGCGACGCCGTCGACCACCTCGACGCCGAGCTTCTCGGCGATCTCGAGGTTGAGCCTGGCGTCGCCCCGGTAGGCGTCGCGTCCGGCGATGGCGTGCACGGTCACATCGACGCCGGCGTTGAACAGCTCGCGGGCCACGACGAAGCCGTCGCCGCCGTTGTTGCCCTTGCCCGCGTAGATCACGACGCTCTCGGGCTCGAAGGCCAGCATGAGCTCGCGGGCCACCGCCACGCCGGCGCGCTCCATGAGGTGGCCGCCGGGAATGCCGAGCCCCTCGATCGCCGCCGCGTCGGTGGCGCGCATCTTCTCGGCCGTGAACAGGCCGACCGACAGCGACTCGAGCATCGTCATCCTCCCTCGCCTTCTTCGTGGCCGCCGCCCGGGCCGGGCCCGGCGGCCGTCTCGTCGCCGGCGCCCGGGTCGGGGCCGGCGGCCACCTGGTTGCCGGCGCCCGCGTCGGAGCCGGCCGTATCGCGCACCGCGACCGCCATGGCGTAGGCCATGCCGGCCGTGTGGCTCAGAGACAGTTCTACCCTCGTGACGCCCAATCGTCGAGCTATCTCCGCGACGCGGCCGTGCAGCGCCACCCGCGGCTTGCCGCCCGACAGCACCTCGATCTCGCGCCACACGAAGCCGATGATGCCGATCCCCAGCGCCTTGCCGACCGCTTCCTTGGCGGCAAAGCGGGCGGCGTAGCGCGGGTACGGGTCGGCGAAGCGCTCGGCGTAGGCGCGCTCCTGGTCAGAGTAAAGGCGTTCGCGGGCGCGCGGCAAGCGCTCGAGCAGGCGCCGCAGGCGCTCGACCTCGACGGCGTCGATGCCCACGCCCGCGACTCCCGCCGGCAGAGACGGCGGCCTCACTCGACGGTGACGGTCTTGGCGAGGTTGCGCGGCTGGTCGACGTTCAGGCCGCGCAGGCAGGCGATGTGGTAGGCCAGCAGCTGGAGCGGCACGATCGCCACCATGGCGGCCACCACCGGGTCGCAGCGCGGTATGCGCAGCACGGCGGCGGCGATCTCCTCGATCGCGTCGTTGCCCTCGCTTGCCACGGCGATCACGTCGGCGCCGCGAGCGCGCACCTCTTCGATGTTGGAGACGACCTTCGCGTAGACCGGTCCGTCGTTGGCGACCACCACGACCGGCGAGCCGTTGTCGAGCAGGGCGATGGGCCCGTGCTTCATCTCGCCGGCGGCATACGACTCGGTCGGGATGTAGGCGATCTCCTTGAGCTTGAGGGCGCCCTCGAGGCACACGCCGTAGCCGATGTGACGGCCGAGGTACAAGAAGAACGACTCCCCGCAGTAGCGCCGGGCGATCTCTTCGACCTGGCGGGTTGGCCCAGAGGCACTCCTCGACCAGGGCCGGCACTTCGGAGAGCTCGAGCCCGGCCTGCTGGCGCTCGTCGTCTGAGAGCGTGCCGCGCACCCGGGCGATGTGCAGCGTGAGCAGCAGCAGCGCGGCGATCTGGGCGACGTGCGTCTTGGTGGCCGCCACGCCGATCTCGAGGCCGGCGCGCGTGAACAGGACGGCGTCGGCCTCGCGGGTGGCCTGGCTGCCCATGATGTTGGTGAGCGCCAGCACGGGAGCGCCGGCCTCGCGGGCGAGCCGCATGGCGGCCAGGGTGTCGAGGGTCTCGCCCGACTGGGTGATGCCGATCACCAGGACGTCGTCGCCGAGCACCGGGTTGCGGTAGCGGAACTCGCTGGCCAGGTCGAGCTGCACCGGCAACCCGGTGAACGACTCCATCGCATACGAGGCGATCAGGCCGGCGTGGTACGAGGTGCCGCAGCCGATGATCAGCACGCGGCGCAGGCGGCGCAGGAGGTCGTCTGAGAGGTCGACCTCGGAGAGGTCGACCTCGCCGTCGTCGCGCAGCCGCCCGGCGAGCGTGTCGGCGATCGCCTGCGGCTGCTCGTGGATCTCCTTGATCATGAAGGTCTCGTAGCCGCCCTTCTCGGCGGCGTCGGCGTCCCAGGTGACCTCGCCCTCTTCGCGCTCGACCGGGGCGCCTGCGGCGTCGGTCACGTCGGCTCCCTCGGCGGAGAGCGAGACGACATCGCCGTCGTCCAACACCAGGACGCGGCGCGTGTGCGCCAGGAACGCCGGGATGGCCGAGGCGATGAAGGTCTCGTCGTCGCCCAGGCCGACCACGAGCGGCGCTTCGTGGCGCGTGCCGACGATGAGCTGCGGCTCGTCGAGCGAGATCGGCGCAGAACGCGTAGTTGCCGTCGAGGCGGCGGACCGTCGCCCGCACGGCGGGCGCCAGTCCGCCGCCGATCTCCTCTTCGATCAGGTGGGCCACGACCTCGGCGTCGGTCTGCGAGGTGAAGGTGTGGCCGCGCTGCGCCAGCTCGGCGCGCAGCTCCTTGTAGTTCTCGATGATGCCGTTCAGGACGATCGAGACGCGTCCGGTGCAGTCGTCGTGGGGATGGGCGTTGTCGTGCGAGGGCCGCCCATGGGTGGCCCAGCGGGTGTGCCCGAGGCCCACGACGGCCTGCGAGTCGTTGCCGCCCGCCGCCGCGACCAGCGCGTCGAGGTTGCCGACCGAGCGCACCACGTCGATGCCGCCGTCGACCAGCAGGGCGATGCCCGCCGAGTCGTAGCCGCGATACTCGAGATGCCGCAGACCGTCGAGGATGATCGGCTTGCCGGGCCGGCGCCCGGCGTAGCCTACGATGCCGCACATGTGACCTCGCTTCGTTTCGAAACGGGCGCGCGGTGGTGAGAGCGACACGCTCGAACCGCTTTGTGGCCACCGTTGCCGGTGGGGTTTGTCGGTTCGATCACGACCGTGTCGGGCCGGGAGGCATCCGCCGAAGACTTCGATGAACCTCCGCCTCGTCACCCGCCGGCACTGCTCGTGCCGGGGGTCTGGCGCTGGTGTTCGTCTCTTAGGCTCTCACCCGCTGCTGCGCCCAGTGGACTGACTTTCTTGCGACCGATCGCACCTCCTCGTCGATGTCAGGGCATTGTACCCCATCGGCGCACGCGACGAGCACTTCGCAGCCCCCCGTGGCCGGCCGGCAAGCGGGCCTGACCAGATTTCCACAGGAAGCTCCCACTCTCGCTAGCCGCGCTCGGCCCCCAGCTGCTCCTCGACGACCGCGACGATGCGGTCGCAGACGGCGTCGCACTCGTCCTGCGTGGTCGCTTCGGCCATGACGCGCACGAGGGGTTCGGTGCCCGACGGCCGCACCAGCACGCGGCCGTCGCCGCCCAGGCGCTCGGTCTCGCGCTCGACCGCCGCCCAGACGGCCGCGGCGCCTTCGAGCGCCTCGCGGTCGCGCACCCGCACGTTGACGAGCCTCTGCGGCAGCCGCTCCATGATCGCCGCCGCCTCGTGCAGCGGCAGGCCCATCTCGCCGAGCGCCTGCAGCAGGAGCAGGCTCGTGGCCAGGCCGTCGCCGGTGGTGGAGACGTCGCGGTTGATGATGTGGCCCGACTGCTCGCCGCCGAGCACGTAGTCGTGCTCGAGCATCTCGGCGATCACGTAGCGGTCGCCGACCGCGGTGGTGACCACGGCTATGCCCTCGCGCCGCATGGCCAGGTGAAAGCCGAGGTTGGTCATGACGGTCGTGACGACCGTGTCGCCGCGCAGCAGGCCCTTGCTCTTCAGATGCTTGGCGAGGATGGCGATGACGAAGTCGCCGTCGACCAGGGCGCCGCGGGCGTCGACGGCCAGCACGCGGTCGCCGTCGCCGTCGAAGGCCAGGCCCAGGTCGAAGCCGTCGGCCCGCACGAGCTCCTGCAGCGCCTCGACATGGGTCGAGCCGCAGCGGTGGTTGATGTTGAGCCCGTCGGGCTCGGTGCACAGCAGCACGACGTCGGCGCCCGACTCGCTCAGGGCCAGCGGGGCCGCGCGGAACATCGCGCCGTTGGCGCAGTCGACGGCGATGCGCAGGCCCGACAGGTCGAGCGGGATGCGCTTGACGACGCCCCAGACGTAGCGTTCGACGGCGCCTTCGACGACCTCGGCGCGACCGATCTGCTCGCCCTGCAGCGAGACCAGGTCGTGGCGGCCGACGTGCTCCTCGATCTCGGCTTCTTCGTCGTCGGAGAGCTTGAGGCCGAGGTGGCTGAAGAACTTGATGCCGTTGTCGGCGAAGGGGTTGTGCGAGGCCGACACGACCACGCCGGCGTCGGCGCCGCGCTCGAGCACGAGCGCGGCCAGCCCCGGCGTGGGGATGACCCCGGCGATCTCGACCGAGCCGCCGCCGCTCGTGATGCCGGCCACCAGCGCCGCCTCGAGCATGGCGCCCGAAACGCGCGTGTCGCGGCCGATCAGAAACAGGGGGCCGGGCCCGCGGTGCCGGGCCAGCACGTACGCGGCCGCGCGGCCGACCTGCAGGGCGAGCTCGGGCGTGAGCTCCTCGCCGGCCAGGCCGCGGATGCCGTCGGTGCCGAAGAGCGCCACGGTTACGACTGCCTTTGGGATGCGGGTCGGCTCAGCACGGTGGCCATGCTACGCCGGGCCCGGGCGAGCGGCAAACGAGCCGGGCGCGACAGCGGCGGCGAGAACGCGTTGGGAACGCCCGCAGGCAGCGACAGCGAGAACGGGGTGCGGACGCCCGCAGGTGGCGGCGAGAACGCATGTGAACGCACGGAGACGCCGGCGGCGGGCGAAGCACGATGACGAAAGAGGTCGCGGGCTAGCGCTTGGAGAACTGCGGGCGCTTGCGGGCCTTCTTGAGGCCGGCCTTCTTGCGTTCCTTCACGCGCGCGTCGCGCGTGAGAAAGCCCGCCCGCTTGAGCGGCGTGCGCAGGTTCTCGTCGGCCACGATGAGCGCCCGGGCGATGCCGTGACGGATGGCGCCGGCCTGGCCGGCCATGCCGCCGCCGACCACGTTGACGCGCACGTCGAACTTGGCCTGCGTGTGGGTGGCCTCGAAGGGCATGACGGCGATGGTCTGCAGCACGCGCCGGCCGAAGTAGTCGTCGAGCTCCTTGCCGTTGACGACCACGCGGCCCACGCCGGGGGTGAGAATGACGCGCGCGACGCTGGTCTTGCGCCTGCCGGTGCCGGTGTAGGTGACTGAGGCCACGCGTCCTACTCCTTGATCGCGAGCGGTTCGGGGTGCTGAGCCACGTGCGGGTGCTCGGGACCGGCGTAGATCTTGAGCTTGCGCAGCTGGGCCGCCCCCAGGCGGTTGTGCGGCAGCATGCCCTTGACCGCACGGCGCACGACTTCTTCGGGGCGGCGCGCCAGCAGGTTCTTGAGCGGCTCGCCCTTGATGCCGCCGGGATACCCCGAATGCCGCCAGTACATCTTGTCGTCGAGCTTGTTGCCCGTGACGACGATCTTCTCGGCGTTGACGACGACCACGAAGTCGCCGGTGTCGATGTTGGGCGTGTAGGTGACCTTGCGCTTGCCGCGCAGGGCGTCGGCCACGACGGTCGACAGGCGGCCCAGAGTCTGGCCGTCGGCGTCGACGACCAGCCACTTCTTCTCGATTGTCGCCGGCTTGGCAACGAAGGTCTTCACGCGGAAACTCCTTGGAAGCGCGAGGGGGTATGATACCCGGTCACGATAGGCGACGCAACTCCACGACGTCGCCCGGCGCCAGACCGAGGACCTCCTCGGCCGAGCCGGTGTTCACCGCCAGCGCCACCTGGCCGTAGCTGTCGACCAGCACCATGATGTCGCTGGGCCGGACCTCGACGAACGAGCGCGCCAGGCGCGCCAGGTAGCGTTCCCCGCCGCAGACCAGCTCGATCGGGTCGCCGAGCTTGGCCTGATCCAGGCGCTCGGCCTGGAGGTTGAGGGCGACGTTGCCGAAGCGGTCGATCAGCACGGCCGTGGCGCGCAGGCCGCGCTTGGTCGCGCGCGGCGGCGGGATCTCGAGGCGCACCAGACCGGCGGGGTCGATCGCGGGGCCGAGCCGCGCGGGCGCCAGGCCGGTGGCCAGGCGGGCCGCCACCGGCGCGAAGATGTCGCGCCCGTGGAAGGTCGCCGACAGCGGCTTGAGGAAGAGCTCCTCGTTGGCGATCTCCCAGGCGCCGGCGATGCCGCCGTCGGCTTCGGCGGCCAGCACGAGCATGCCGTTGTCGGGGCCCACGAAGAAGCGGTCGTGAGCCGAGCGCAGGACGATCGCCCGGCGCGGCCCGCCGACGCCGGGGTCGACCACCGCCAGGTGGACGGCGCCGTCGGGCATGTAGCGCGCCGTGTTGCGCAGCACGAAGGCCGCGCCGAGCAGGTCGTGGCGGGCGATGCCGTGCGTGACGTCGATGACCCGCACGTCGGGCGCGAAGCGCGCGATGATGCCGCGACACGTGCCGGCGAAGTCGTCTTCGTAGCCGTAGTCGGACAGAAAGCAGATGGAGCGCGGCGCGGTCACAGGTCAAGTGTACCCGGGATGGCCCGGCGATGCGGCGTCACGGTCGCGCGCGGGCGGCGTTGTCGCCTGCCGGCGTCATGGTCGTCGCTACGGTGTCATGGTCGCGCGCGGGCGGCGTCGGCCACGAGCGCGGCCGCGAGGCCGGCCGCCGTGAAGACGCCGGCCTCGACCGCCACCGGCAGGCCCAGCTCGCGCAGCGTCGCGCTGGTCACCGGCCCGATCGAGGCGAGCCTGACCGTGCGCAGGCGCGCCGCCAGGTCGGCGGCGCCCATCAGCGCCACGAAGCAGCGGACGGTCGAGCTCGACGTGAAGGCGATGTAGTCGGCCGCCTCGACGTCGGCGGCCGGGCAGGGCAGCGACGCGGCCGGCACGGTGTCGTAAACCGTCACCACGTCGACCTCGGCGCCGCGCCGGCGCAGCTCGTCGGGCAGCACCGGCCGCGCCTCACGGGCGCGCGGCAGCAGTACCCGACGGCCGGCCAGGCGCCGCGCCCTGTTGTCGAGCGCCGCGATCACGCCCTCGGCGACGTACTCCTCGGGCACCAGACCGGGCAGCAGCCCCCGCTCCTCGAGGGCCCGCGCCGTGGCCGGCCCGATGGCGACCAGCTCGCACGCCGCGAGCGCCGCGGGCTCCCGGCCGCAGTCGACCAGGCGGTCGCAGAAGGCGGCCACGCCGTTCGCGCTGGTGAAGATCACCGTCTCGTAGCTGTCGAGCCCTTCAATCGCCGCCCGCAGCTCGTCGGTCAGACCGAGCGAGACGATCTCGATGACCGGGCACGACAGCACCCGGGCGCCGGCCTCCTCGAGGAGCGCGGCCAGGCCTCCGGCCTGGCCGCGCGGACGCGTCACGACCACGGTGCGCCCGGTGAGCGGCCGGTGTGGCTCGGCCGGCCGGTCCCCTCCGGGCGATGCGGCCGACGGCGTCACCGCGCGCCTCCGGGGACAGGGCCTTCGGCGACCGGGGGACCGGCAACCGTGTTCCCGCCGTCTCGCAGCTCCGCCAGGATGAGGTCGGCGCCGGCCGCGCGGAGGCGCTCGGCGAGTTCCTCGCCGAGCGTCTCCGGCTCGTCGGCCGGCGCCGTCATCGAGTCGCGCACGGTGACCGTGCCGTCGAGCGAGCCGACGAAGGCGCGCAGCACGAGCTCGCCGGCACGGCGCCGCGGCGGCGCCGCTCGGCACCGCCCCGCCGCCGCGCGACCCGCCGTGCAACTCGGCGTAGGCGCCGATCGGAATCTGACAGCCGCCTTCGAGCGCCGCGAGCAGGGCGCGCTCGGCGCGCACGGCCAGGGCGGTCGGTTGGTCGTTCAGGCGGGCGACGAGCGCGGCAACGCGCTCGTCGCCCGCCCTCGTTTCGACCGCCAGCGCACCCTGGCCGACGGCCGGCAGCATCTCCTCGTACTCGAACACAAAGGCGGCCAGGTCGGCGCGTGACCAGGCGCGAGAGGCCGGCGGCGGCCAGCACGGTCCCGTCGAGCCCCTCGTCGGCGAGCTTGCGCAGGCGCGTCTCGACGTTGCCGCGCAAGTCGACGAGCCGCAGGTCGGGCCGCAGCGCAAGGAGCTGTGAGCGCCGCCGCAGGCTCGAGCTGCCGACCCGGGCGCCGGGCGGCAGCGCCGCCAGGCCCGCGGGCCGGCGGCCGGTCGCGCCGGCGACGAACACGTCGCGCGCGTCGTCGCGGCGCGTGAAGGCGCCGAGGGCAAGACCGGCCGGCAGCGCGGTCGGCAGGTCTTTGGCGGAGTGCACCGCCAGGTCGACGCGGCCGTCGAGCAGGGCCGTCTCGAACTCCTTGGTGAACAGGCCCTTGTCGCCGATCTTCGCCAGGGGCACGTCGAGGATACTGTCGCCGGTGGTCGCGATCGTCTCGATCGTCACCTCGAGCCCAGGGTGCGCCGCGCGCAGGCGGTCGCACCCACGCGGCCTGGACGAGCGCCAGCTCGCTCCGCGCGAACCGATGACGA
>CAVVVA010000020.1:0-76265 GCA_963751565.1 uncultured Actinomycetes bacterium
CTCCCGAAAGAGGCCGTTCATGAAGAGACTCGCCCTGGCCGCGCTCGCGCTCGCCTTGGGCCTCGCGCTCCTTCTCGCCGCCGGTTGCGGCAGCAAGGTTCCGCAGGGCGCCATCGCCACGGTCGGCGGCGTGCCGATCACCCAGGCGCAGTTCGACCAGTACATCAACCAGGCCAAGGCGAGCGCCGGCCAGAACGGACAGCCCGCCTTTCCGAGCGCCGGGACCACCGCCTACAACCGCTACGCCGCCGAGATAGTCAACTACTTGGTTGAGCAGCAGGTGGTGCTCAACGGGGCCGCCAAGCAGAAGATCTCCGTCACCGACGCCGACGTGCAGACGCAGCTTCAGCAGATCGCCGCGCAGTACGGCGGCACGCAGAAGATGTACGCCGCCGCCCAGAAGGCCGGCATGAACGCAGACCAGCTCAAGACCTACGTCAAGAACTCGCTGCTCGGCCAGAAGCTCTACCAGTCGGTCATCGGCAACTCCACGCCGACCGAGCAGCAGATGCAGGCCTACTACAAGGCCAACAAGGCGCAGTTCGACCAGCCGGCCACGCGCACCGTGCGTCACATCCTGGTCAAGACCAAGGCCGAGGCGCTCAAGGTGCGGGCCCTGCTGGCCGCCAACGACACGACCGCCAACTGGGCCAAGATCGCCAAGAAGTACTCGATCGACACCGGCACCAAGAACAGCGGCGGCAACCTCGGCCCCATCCGGCCCGGCCAGATGGTCAAGCCCTTCGACAGCGCCGCCTTCTCGCTGCCGCTCAAGACGATCTCGGCGCCGGTCAAGTCGCAGTACGGCTGGCACGTGATCGAGGTCACCGCGATCACGCCCGCCAAGAAGTCCACCTACGCCAGCGCCAAGGCCAACATCAAGAGCACGCTGACCTCGCAGATGCAGCAGAAGGCGTGGCAGGCGTGGCTGACCGCGGCCACGAAGGCGGCCGACATACGGTACGCGGCGGGCTACAACCCCACCGAGCTGACTCCCGCCCCGAGCGCCTCACCGTCGCCCTCGTCGACCAAGTAGGCCCGGCGCGGCTCGTCATGCCGTCGCCGCCACAGGCATGAGCATCCGGTTGCTGTACATCGGCGCCGTCGCCGACCTGGCGCCCGCAGCGTCGCTGCGGGCGCTCGGCGACGGCGCCGTGCTCGTTCCCCGCGACCTGCCGGCCGACCTCACCGACCTCATCGTCGCGGCGCACGGTCTGCCGCCGGCCGGTGCGGTCGCGGTCGACGACGTGCCGGCGGTGTGCGAACGGGGCGCGGCGGGAGCGGTCACCGTGTGCATCGCGGGAGACCGCGGACCGGCGCTGGCCCGGGCCCTGCGGGCGGGGGCCGACGCCCGCACGGTGGCGCTGGAGACCGTGCCCGAGGGGCCGGCCTTCGACGACTGCCTCGTCGGCCAGGAGCTCATCTCGCTGCGCCACATCACCGCCATCCTGCGCGAGCAGTGCCCTTGGGACCGGGAACAGCGGGCCATGGACATCGTCTCGTATACGATCGAGGAGGTCTACGAGCTCACCGAGGCCATCATGGCGGAGCGCCTGGACGACGAGCACGACGAGCTCGGCGACGTGCTCTTTCAGGTCTACTTTCTCACGCGCCTGCTCGAAGAGCAGCAGGCCGGCGACCTCGGCAGCGTCGCGGCCGAGATCGAGACCAAGCTCATCCGCCGCCACGCCCACATCTTCGGCGACGACGTGGCCGAGACGGCCGGCGAGGTGCGCGGCGTGTGGGAACGCGTCAAGCGCGACGACGAGGGCCGCGAGGGCGTGTTCCACAACGTGCCGGGCACGCTGCCGGCGCTGCTGCTGGCGCGCAAGGTGCAGCAGCGCGCCGCGGCGGTCGGCTTTGACTGGGAGCGCGCGCTCGAAGCGTTTCCCAAGATCGCCGAGGAGTACGGCGAGCTCGCGGCCCTGCTCGAGGGCCCTCTGTCCGTGTCGGGAGGGGGCCGCGCCGGCCTCTCGGAGCTCGAACACCGGCTGCGGCACGAGTTCGGCGACCTGTTGTTTGCCACCGTCAACGTGGCGCGCAAGGCCGGTGTCGATCCCGAGATCGCCCTGCGCGAAGCCTGCGACCGGTTCGTGCGCCGGGTCGACAGCGCGGGCGAGCTGGCCACGCGCGACGGCCGGCAGTGGACGACGCTCGACCTCGCCGCGCAGGACGACTACTACCGCCGCGCCAAGTCGGGCGAAGGCGGCCTCTACAGCGATAACCAGGAGGACACCCCATGACCATCATCGTCGACGTCGTCGGCAGGCAGATCCTCGACAGCCGCGGCAACCCCACGGTCGAGGTCGAGGTCGAGCTCGAATCGGGCGCCGCCGGGCGCGCCGCGGTGCCGTCCGGCGCCTCGACCGGCGAGTTCGAAGCCGTCGAGTTGCGCGACGGCGGGCAGGAGTACGGCGGCAAGTCGGTCCACCAGGCCGTCGACAACGTGAACAACGAGATCGCCGAGGAGCTGCTCGGCCTCGACGCGACCGACCAGCGCATCGTCGACCAGACCCTGATCGCCCTGGACGGCACGCCCAACAAGGCCAAGCTCGGCGCCAACGCCATCCTCGGCGCCTCGCTGGCCGTGGCCCACGCCGCCGCGGCGGCGATGGGGCTGCCCCTCTATCAGTACATCGGCGGCTGCAACGCGCACGTCCTGCCGGTGCCCATGATGAACATCATGAACGGCGGCAAGCACGCCGACAACAACGTCGACCTGCAGGAGTTCATGGCCATGCCGGTGGGCGCCGAGAGCTTCGAGCAGGCGCTGCGCATGGGCGCCGAGGTGTTCCACGCCCTGGCCGGCGTGCTCAAGGGCCGCGGCCTGTCGACCGCCGTCGGCGACGAGGGCGGCTTTGCCCCGAACCTGGGCTCCAACGAGGAGGCCATCCAGGCGATCGTCGCGGCCATCGAGAAGGCCGGCTACGAGCCCGGCGAGGACGTGTTCATCGCCCTCGACCCCGCCGCCAGCAGCTTCCACAGCGACGGCAAGTACGTGCTCGCCGGCGAGGGCCGCACCCTCGACTCGGCGGGCATGGTCGAGTTCTATCGGGGCCTCGTCGAGAAGTACCCCATCATCTCGATCGAAGACGGCATGGCCGAAGACGACTGGGACGGCTTCAAGCTCATGACCGATGCCCTGGGCGGCCGCATACAGGTCATGGGCGACGATATCTTCGTCACCAACACCGAGCGCATCGCGCGCGGCATCGACATGGGCTGCGCCAACTCCGTGCTGATCAAGCTCAACCAGATCGGCACCCTCTCCGAGACGCTCGACGCCATCGAGACGGCCAAGCGCGCCGGCTGGACGGCCGTCGTGTCGCACCGCTCGGGCGAGACCGAGGACGTCTCGATCGCCGACGTGGCGGTGGCCACCAACGCCGGACAGATCAAGACGGGGGCGCCGTCGCGCAGCGAGCGCGTGGCCAAGTACAACCAGCTGCTGCGCATCGAGGAGATGCTCGCCGAGGCGGCCGAGTTCCCGGGACTCGCCGCGTTCTACAACCTGCCGCGCTGAGCGGACGGCGGGCTCGCCGGCCGCGATCCGACGCGCGCAGATTGTCGGCGGGTGCGCGGCAGGGAAAGCGCGGGCGCGGCGCGAACTCAAGCGACATGGCTTCACACTCAGCTGCACCATCGCGCCGCACGAGCGGACGGGCTCGCGTGGCGCAGCACGCGCCCGGCCGCGACCCGGCGCGCCCGCGCGCCCGCGGCACCCGCGGCACCCGCGAGCGCCTGCCGGGCAGATCGCCGGTCGAGCTGCGCCCGCTGCGCCTGGCGGCGCTCGTCCTGCTGCTGGTCGCGGCGGCGTTCTACGTTTCGCCCCTGCGCGCGTTCTTCGCCCAGCAGGACCGCTACGACCGCCAGGTGGCGTCGCTTGCCCAGGCCCGGGTCGCAAACCAGACGCTGCGCACCCAGATCGACCTCATGCGCACGCGCGACTTCATCACGCGTCAGGCGCGCGAGCAGTATCAGCTCGTGCCTCCGGGGCTGCAGGCGTTCGTGGTGAAGGGGCTGCCGGACGCCGAGCCGAGCGCCGCTCCGGCCGCCGCGAGCGCTCCCGCTCCCTCGCTGCTCGCCCGCCTGGCCGACCTCTGGCGCACCATCCGGGAATGAGCCGCGGGCCGGCGGCGCGCGACCTCGCCTGCGTCGCGGCCCAGCTCGGCCGTCTACCGCATCCGCTGCGGCGTGTCGCGGCCCGCTGCCCGTGGGGCACGCCGGCGGTCGTCGAGAACCTCCCCTACGATGCCGCCGGCCGGCCGCTGCCGACCTTGTTCTGGGCGACCTGCCCTTCTCTGGTCGCCGCCGTGGCCGCCCTCGAGAGCGCCGGCGGCGTGACCCGCTTTGAGACGCTCGCGGCGACCGACGAGCAGCTCTTCGCGTCGCTGGTCGCGGCGACGCGCTACGAGCGCCGCCGGCGCCGCCGGCTGGCCGCGCTGTGCGAGGCGCCGCCGCGCGACGGCGGCGCCTCGCTTGGCACGGGGATCGCCGGCGTGGGCCGTGTGGCGGCGTTGAAGTGTCTCCATGCCCACGCCGCCCACGCGCTCGCTCGCCCCGGCTACCTGCTGGGTGAGCGCATCCTCGAGGCGGCGGCGCCCGTCTTTCCGGCGCGCGGCTGCTGCACGCCGCAGCGGAAAGTGAAGGAGGCGCGGGTGCGGGTCGCCGTGGTCGATGTGGGCACGAACTCGGTTCGACTGCTGCTGGCCTCGGTCGAGGGCGGGCGCGTGCACGATGTCGTGCGCGAGACGACGGTCACGCGCCTGGGCGCCGGCGTGGACCGGCGGCGGCGGCTCGACGCCGCCGCCGCCGAGCGCACGCGGGCCTGCCTGGCGGGTTACGGCGCGCAGATGGCGGGATTTGCCCCGGAGGCGAGTCTGCTCGTGGCGACCAGCGTCCTGCGCGACGCCGCCGACGGCCCGGCGTTCCTCGACCGCCTGGCGGCCGAGCTCGCCCTGCCCTGGAGGATCCTCACCGGCGAGCAGGAGGCGGCGCTGTCCTTTGCCGGCGCCCTGAGCGGGCGCGTGGCGGCGCACGGCCCGGGTGCCTGCGCCGCGGCGCCGCCGGGGCGGCCGGCCACGGTCGTCATCGACATCGGCGGCGGCAGCCTAGAGCTGGCCGTCGGCACCCAGAGCGGCGCGGTCACACCCAGCGCGGGGGCGCTGGACTCGGCGCCGACTCTCGCCTCGCCGTCGTTCGTGCGCAGCCTCGACATCGGCGTGGTCCGCCTGACCGAGCGGTTCTTTGCGTCGGATCCGCCCGGCGATGCCCAGTGGCGCGCCGCGAGGGCCTTTGCCCGCTCGACCCTGACCCACGCTGTTCCGCACGACGTCCAGGGGGTGGTGGGGCGGGGGATCGGCCTCGCCGGCACATTCACTACCCTCGTCGCGCACAAGCTTGCCCTGCGCAGCTACGACCGTACGCTGGTCCACGGTCACGAGCTCACGGTCGCCGACCTCGACGCCGCCTTGCGCGAGTTCCGACGGCAGACCAGCGCGGAGCGTGGCCGTACGGCCGGCATCCAGCCCGGCAGGGAGGACGTGATCCTCGCCGGAGTGCTGCTGGCGCGCGAGGTCTGCCGCCTGTTCGATCTTGCCGCGGTCACGGTAAGTGAGGCGGACCTGCTCGACGGCGTCGCCCTGTCGCTGGCGGGCGAATGAGGGCGACGTATACTGTCCCCGCCGGGGCCGGAGTGGCGGAACGGTAGACGCCGGCGACTTAAAATCGCCCGGGCTCGCGCCCGTGTGGGTTCGACTCCCACCTCCGGCACCAGACCTCACCCGGTCGCCACCGGCTGATACACTGCCCACGCTATGACGTTCTTCGTGCTCGTCGCCGTCGCCGTGGTCGTCGGCCTGCTGGGCAGCATGCTCGGCGTGGGCGGCGGCATCCTGCTGGTGCCGCTGCTCACCCTGTTCCTCGGCGTGCCCGTGAAGGTCGCCATCGGCACGAGCCTCGTCTGCGTGGTCGTCACCTCGTCGGCCTCGCAGATCGTCTACGTCTCCCGCGGCTTCACCAACAGTCGCCTGGGCATGACGCTGGAAGTGGCGACCACACTGGGCGCCCTGGCTGGGGGCGTCACCGCCATTCTGGTCAGCGGACGGGCGATCTTCGCGGTGTTTGCGGCCGTGCTCGTGTTCGTGCTCGTCACCATGGAGCGCAAGCCGCTCGAGCGTCGCCCGGCCGGCCCGGGCTCGGTACTGGGCGGCTCGTTCACCGACCCCGCCACGGGCGACGAGGTCGCCTACGGGGTCGGCCACCTGCCCGGCGGACTGGTCCTCAGCTTCGTCGCCGGCAACGTCTCGGGACTCCTCGGCGTGGGCGGCGGCGTCATCAAGGTGCCGGTGATGAACCTGATGATGGGCGTGCCGCTGCGCGCCGCGATCGCCACGAGCAACCTCATGATCGGCGTCACGGCGGCCACGGGGGCCGTCATCTTCTTCGGTCGCGGCCTGGTGGAGCCGCGCTACGCCGTGCCGACCGCGATCGGCATCCTCGTCGGGGCGCAGCTCGGACCACGGATGTCGGGCCGGGTGAGCACCACGCTCCTGCGCCGCGTGTTCGAGGTGCTGCTGGCCGTGCTCGCCGTGCAGATGGCCCTCAAGGCGTTCGGAGTCTGACGTGGCCGGGCGGCGGGACGATGCGAACGGGCGGCGGGACGACGCGAGCGGGCGGCGCGACAAGGCAAGCGGGCGGCGCACCGACGACGGCGATCTCCGCACTGACGGCGGCGACGGCCGCGGCGATGGCGGCGGGCGGACGGCGCGCCGCGCGACCATCGACACCGTGGTGCACCACACGCTGGTGGCCGGTGTCGCGGTGGGGCTGGCGCTCCTCCTCGCCGGCCTCGTTCTGACTCTCGCCGGCCGCGGCGGCCTCGCGGTCGCCACCCTCAAGGCGCCGGCGGCCCTGCGGGCCGCCTTCCATCTGCGCGCGGCGGGTTTCTACTCGCTCGGCCTGCTGGCCCTGATCCTCACGCCGTTCATCCGCGTGCTGGGTTCGATCGTGGCATTTGCCGCCGCCCGCGAGTGGCGCTTTGTCGCGGTCACGTCGGCCGTGCTTGTGGTGATGCTGGCGAGCATCGCCGTCGGCGCCGCCTGAGATATGCTGGCCCGATGAACCCCATCGGACAGATCCAGCGCGACCACGGCATCGTCGGCCGCGGCGACGAGCTCGCCATGGCGCTGGCCGTGCTCGGGGCCGGGCGGCATCTGTTGCTCGAAGGTCCGGTCGGGGTCGGCAAGACCACCGTTGCCCTGGCGGTCTGCGTGCACCTCGGCCGCAGCGTCGTGCGGGTCGACGGCGACGACCGCTACTCCGAGAGCAAGCTGACGGGCTGGTTCGATCCGCCGCTGGTGCTGGCCAGGGGTTACAGCGAGGACACGTTCTTTGCGGGGCCGCTGGTGCAGGCCATGCGCCAGGGGTCGGTGCTGTTCGTCAACGAGCTCAACCGCATGCCCGAGGCGGTCCAGAACGTGCTGCTGCCGGCGCTCGACGAGGGCCTGCTGATCGTGCCTCGCATCGGCGACGTGCGGGCCGCCCAGGGCTTTCAGGTGGTGGCCACGCAGAACCCGGTCGAGTACATCGCCACGGGACACCTCTCCGAGGCGCTGCGCGACCGTTTCGAGCACGTCGGGCTCGACTACCAGAGCGCCGGCGAGGAGGCCGAGATCGTGCGGCGCGAGACCGCTTGCGACGATCAGACGTTGATCGACCAGGCCGTGGCCATCGCGCGCGCCACGCGCAGCGACCCCCGGTTTCGCAAGGGGGCGTCGGTGCGGGCGGCGATCGCCATGGTGGCGATCGCCGCCCGCACCGACGCCCCCGACGCCCTGCGCCGCGCCGCCGGCGCCGCGCTGCCCACCCGCGTCGAGCTGCGCGACGAGACCGACGCGCCGCTGCCCGACGTCCTCGACGAGCTCGTCGCCGAGGCCCGAAAAAAAGTCTGACGGCCGCCGCCGGCGCGCGGCGGCCGGCCAGCGTCGTCGCGGCCGGCGTGCGGCTCGTCTCGCCCCCGCCGCCCCGACCTCCGGCCGGGCTCTCCGACGCCGACGCCCGCGTGCTGCTGGCGGACCGGCTGGGTGTCGCGCCCGAGGCCGTCGACGGCTGGACCGTGGCGACCAGGCTGAGCGCCACGAGCTTCGAGCTCGGCAACCGTGAGCTCAAGGACTACGCGCGCCGCATCGCCACGGCCGCGGTGCTGCGCCGCGCCTGGCGGCTCGTGGGTCCCATCAGGCGCGCCACGCGTCCGGTCGAGGCGGTCATGGACGAACCGTTTCACGGCGAGCTCGAGCTCGAAGCCACGCTCGAGAACGTCGCCGGCAAGCGGTTTCCCGAGCGCGACGACTGGATCGTCGAACGCCGCGAGGATCGCGAGCAGCAGCTGGTCCTGATGATGGACGCGTCGCTGTCGATGGCCGGCGAGAACCTGGCCATCGCCGCGGTCGCGGCGGCCGTGCTGGCCCTCAAGATGCGCTCCGAGGATCTGTCGGTCGTCGTGTTCGAAAGCGTGGCCCGGACGGTCAGCCACCTCGAGCAGCGCGACGACCCCCAGCGGATCGTGGCCCGGCTGCTGGCCGAGCCGGCGCGCGGCTACACGAACATCGAGGCGGCCTTGCGCCTGGGCGGGCGCGAGATCGGGCGCGGCCGCAACCCCCGCAAGGCCGGCCTGCTCATTACCGACGGCGTCTCAACGGCCGGCGGCGACCCGGTGCCGGCGGCCGACGCCTTTCCGCGCCTGCACGTGCTGCTCACCGAGGACTACAAGATGGACCCTGCCCTCTGCGAGCGCCTGGCGAGCGTCGGCAGGGGCGAGGTGTTCCGGGTGCGCCACCACGCCGACCTGCCCGCCAAGATGCTCGACATCGCCAACCGCGTGCTGCGCTAGGCGCGGACGACCCGTGCGCGCAGATCGCCGATTCATCCGGCTCGCCTAGTGGTACATTGGTAGTGAGCGCCGCCAGGGCGCCGTCGTTCTCCTGAAGGAGGAGGCACTCCATGGGGTGGATCGCGGGGGCAGTAGTAGCAGTCGTCATTTTGTTCCTCATCTTCACGGTGCTGTCGGGCATCCGTATCGTGCGGCCGACCCACCGCGGTCTCGTGGAGCGCCTGGGCAAGTACAACCGCTACGCCAACCCAGGGATCCATCTGACCATCCCCTACGGCATCGAGCGCATGTACCAGGTCGACATCCGCGAGGTTCTGGTCGAGGCCCAGCCGCAGACCATCATCACCAACGACAACCTGAACGCCAAGGTCGACGCCCAGGTCTACCTCAAGGTCAAAGCCGACGAAGAGAACGTCAAGGCGTCGATCTACAACGTCACCAACTACGAGCTGCAGATCGTCAATCTCTCGCGCACCACGCTGCGCAACATCATCGGCACCATGACCTTGAAGTCGGCCAACTCGGAGCGCGGCAAGATCAACGAGGAGCTGCGCGGCACCCTGAAGTCCGAGACGGCCAGCTGGGGCATCGAGATCCTGCGCACCGAGCTCAAGGAGATCGACCCGCCCTCCGACGTGCAGGAGACGATGAACAAGGTGGTCAAGGCCGAGAACGAGAAGATCGCGGCAATCGACTTCGCCACCGCGACCGAAACCCAGGCCGACGGCGCCCGTCGCGCCGAGATCAAGAAGGCCGAGGGCATCAGGCAGGCCAAGATCCTCGAGGCCGAGGGCGAGGCCCAGGCCATCCAGTTGGTCAACGAGGCGGCCGACAAGTACTTCGTGGGCAACGCCCAGATGCTGCGCAAGCTCGAAGCCGTCGAACGGGCGCTCTACCAGAACAGCAAGGTGGTCGTGCCCAGCGACACCCAGCTGGTCAACGTGATCGGCGACCTCGGCGGTCTCCTGCCGATGTCGGCCGACGGCAAGGACGGCAAGTAGCGCCCAAAGCGGCGGGCGCGGCCGGTTCCGGCCCCCCCTTGTCGCTCCGGCCGCTCCCGCACGCGCGCTTGCGATCCTCGCTACGGTCTGTTTGCCGGCGGCCTTTTCGCCGTGCGGGGCTTCTTCTGCTTGGGCGGCAGGGTGCGCACGTAGGCGAGCGACCCGGCCAGCCACGCCTCGAGCGCCGGCCGGTCGGCGAGCATCGCCGGCGGCACGCAGGCGTACTCGCGCATGGGCCGGTCCGGCATGGGCTCGAACCGCTGCGCGCCGGGCAACGCCAGAAGGGCGGCGCGCTCGTCGTCTCCCAGTCTCACGAAGAGGTTCTCCTGGTGGATGCCGGCGAACATGTTGCCGCCCCAGAAGAAGCAGGGGCAGCCGAACATGCGCCGCACCTCGACGCCCGGGTCGTCGGGCACCAGGCTCAGGAACTGGTCGACCAGCTCCTCCGGCGGTCTGCGCCACTTCATCGCCTGCCTCCTTACGGCCCTGCGGGCGCGTGATGTCCTACGACGACCGGGCCCGGCCGAACGGGCAGGCAGCCACGCAAAGCCCGCAGGTCAGGACGCCGGCCGTCTCGAGAGTATCCATGTGGCGTTCGCAGGCGGCGGCGTCGAACAGCAGGTCGCGAGCCATGCCGGCCCGCCAGTCGACGTCGCGTCCGGCGCCGGCCGGACAGGCGTCGAGGCAGTCCCGACAGCTGCCGCAGCTGCCCCCGGTCACCGGTGTGCCGACATCTAACTCGAGATCGGTGAACAGGGTGGCCAGACGCACCTTCGGACCGGCCTCGGGCGACACGAACAGCGCCGTCTTGCCGATCCAGCCCAGGCCGGCCCGGGTCGCGGCCGTCTTGTGGGCGAACACGCCGGCCGCGAGCCAGTCGCCCGACTCGGGCACCGACCGGTACACGGTGGCCGCCGCGCCGATCGCCGCGTTGCCTCGTTCGCGCAAGCCTGCCACCAGCGCCTCGACGGCCGCGTCGAGCAGGGCGTTCAGGCGACGGTACTCGGCTCTATAGGCGGCGGCGTCGCCCTGTTCGAGCCTGGCCAGGGCGCGCGGGTCGATGCGTGCCATGAGCGAGATCGCGGTGGGCAGCGCGGGAGCGAGCGTCATGGCGGGGACGTTGGCGGCGGCGCCCCAGAGGTCGATGCCGGCGCGGCTCAGCGCGTCGTCGACGAACTCCCGGTTCCTGGCCCGTTCACCGGCCGGCATGGACTCCCCCTCCCGCGAACCCGGCCAGTGTATCACCGGCCACCGGCGAACGTGGCAGGCGGGCCGGCTCGATCGGCGCCGGGGTTTCGGCGCGCCGGGCGGGTGGGCATAAGCAGGATAGTAATTGTCCACTATTGATCGGAGGGTCGGCATGCTCAGCTCGATAGTAACAAGCTATGTGTCCCGCCAGTCGCCGCGACGAACGCCGGGAAGACGGTACTGCACGCTAGACGCTGACAGACGACAATCGCCGGGGTGATCCGGCGTGAGACGGGGGCGGGAGTGCTCTTCACACAAAAGAGCACTCCCGCCCCCGTCGGCGTCTTGGGGGCGGATGCGGACGGACTGCGAAAAGTCAGGCGGTGCGTGAGCGGTCAGGAGGTCGCCGAAGCGCCTCAGCCGGCGACGCGGAAGCGCCGCAGGCGCAGGCTGTTGGAGACCACGGTCACGCTCGACAGGCCCATGGCGGCCGCGGCGAAGATCGGGTTCAGCAGGATGCCGAACGGCGGATAGAGGATGCCCGCGGCGATGGGGATGAGGGCGGTGTTGTAGGCGAAGGCCCAGAACAGGTTCTGCCTGATCGTGCGCATCGTGGCGCGCGACAGGGCGATGGCCGTGACGACGCCGTTCAGGTCGCCCGAGACGAGAGTCACGTCACTGGCCTCGATGGCGACGTCGGCGCCGGTGCCGATCGCTACGCCGACGTCTGCCTGAGCCAGGGCCGGAGCGTCGTTCACACCGTCGCCGACCATGCCCACCCGCACGCCGCCGGTCTGGAGTCGCGCGACCTCGGCGGCCTTGCCGTCGGGCAGCACACCGGCCACGACCTCGTCGATGCCGACCTCGGCGGCGACCGCCGCGGCGGTCTCGCGCCGGTCGCCGGTCACCATCACGACGCGCAGGCCGAGACCGTGCAGGCGCGCGATCGCGGCGGCGGCGCCGGGCTTGACGGGGTCGGCGACCGCGATCAGGCCGGCGGGCCGGCCGTCGACGGCCACGTGTATCGGCGTCTTGCCGGCTGCGGCGAGGCGGCCGGCCGCCTCGCCGCAGCCGACCGCCGCGTCGCCTGCCGCAGCGCCGCCGACCGGCGGGACATCCCGCGTCACGTCGCCCTGCGCCATGAGCCGCTCGTTGCCGACCAGCACGTCGTGGCCGTCGACCACGGCCCGCACGCCGTGACCGGCTGTGGCCCTGAAGTCGCGGGCGTCGGGGAGCTCGAGGCCGCGCTCGCGCGCGGCCCGTACGACGGCCGCGGCGAGCGGGATGTTCCGAGCCGCGCTCGGCGGCCGCGGCCAGTCGCAGGAGCTCGTCGGGCGAGGTCGCCACGGCCCGTCCGTCGCCGTCGGCGGCGAGCACGATGTCGGTCACGGCCGGCCGGCCTTCGGTGACGGTGCCGGTCTTGTCGAGCACGATCGTCTGAAGCGTTTGAGCCGTCTCGAGCGAGGCGCCGTCGCGGATCAGCACGCCGTTCTGCGCGCCCTTGCCGGTGCCGACCATGACCGCGGTCGGGGTCGCCAGGCCCAGGGCGCACGGACAGGCGATGACCAGCACGGCGATCGCGTTGATCAGGGCATAGTTCAGGGCCGGCTGCGGTCCGGCGAGCAGCCAGACGACGAACGTCACCCCGGCGACCGCCATGACGGCCGGCACGAACCAGCTCGCGATCAGGTCGGCGAGGCGGGCGATCGGCGGCCGCGCGCCCTGGGCCTGCTCGACGAGCCGCACGATCTGGGCGAGCGCCGTCTCGGCGCCGACCCGCGTGGCCCGCAGGGTGAACGTGCCGCTCGTGTTCAGCGTCGCGCCGATGACCTCGTCGCCTGGTCCCTTCACGACGGGCAGCGCCTCGCCGGTGAGCATCGCTTCGTCGACGGCCGAGGAGCCCTCGACGACGACGCCGTCGACCGGCACCTTCTCACCGGGTCGCACGCGCACGATGTCGTCGTGGCGGACCTCGGCGATCGGCAGGTCGACCTCGCCGCCGCCGCGCACCACGCGCGCCGTGCGGGGCTGCAGGCCGATGAGCGTGCGGATGGCCTCGCCGGTCTGGCCTTTGGCGCGCGCCTCGAGCAGGCGGCCGAGCAGGATGAGGGTGATGATGAGCGCGGCCGAGTCGAAGTACATCGGCGTGCCGAGGCCGTGGTGGTCGAAGAATCCGGGGAAGAGGACTCCGGCGGCGCTGTAGAGGTAGGCGGCCGACGAGCCCAGCACGACCAGCGTGTCCATGGTGGTGCCGCCGTGGCGCGCGGCCGACAGCGCGGCGCGGTAGAACTGCCGGCCGACCCAGAACTGCACCGGTGTGGCCAGCGCCCACAGGACCCAGCCGTTGGTGAGGAAGGAGGGCACGAAGGCAAACCCCATGCTGCCCAGGAACACGAGAGCCGACAGGACGGCGCCGACCATGACCTTGCGCCGCAGGCGAACGTAGGCGGCGCGGCGGGCGAGAGCTTCGGCGTCGTCGCCTGCGTCGGCTGCGCCCTCGCCAGCGGCGCCCTCGCCAGCGGCGCCCGCGCCCGCCGCGCCCTCGTCAGCGGCGCGCACAGCCGTGCGGCGGGCCGGCTCGGCTACTTCGTAGCCGGCCCGCCGCACGGCCGCCACCAGGTCGTCGCGGGTCGCCAGGCCGGGCACGTACTCGACCGTGGCCTTCTCGGTGGCCAGGTTCACGTCGGCTTTGACGACGCCGGGGACGCGCCGCAACGCCTTCTCGTTGCGCGCCACGCAGCTCGCGCACGTCATGCCGCCGATGACGAGCGTCGCGGTCGCCAGGGGCACCTCGTAGCCGGCCTGCTCGATGGTGGCGGTGAGCCGGCCGACGTCAACCTGCGTCGGGTCGAAGGTCACCGTGGCCTTCTCGGTGGCGAAGTTGACGTTGGCTGTGCTGACGCCGGCCAGCCGGCGCAACGCCTTCTCGTTGCGCGCCACGCAGCTCGCGCACGTCATGCCGCCGATGGGGATCTCGACTGTCGTCTGCTGGTCTGCCACCTGTCGTCCCTAATCGCCCCTGGCCGGCTCGCGGCGGCCCGCGGGGGCCGTCCTTCACATACCCCTGACGGTATCATACCCGACCAGAATCATCGCCTATTGCAATTGGCCCGGCGAGCGCCGGACCGCTGTGCTTCGCCGATCGCGACGGGCGCCGCCGGCGGCGCCCGTCGCCGGCGGCGCCCGCAGGCAGGGACCGCGCGTCTTGCTGTGGGATGGGCGCCACGAGACGGTGAGCCGCGCCGCGCGCGACAACAAAGGGGGCGGGGCCTTATCTGTAAGGCCCCGCCCCTGTCGTTTGGAGGCTTCCTCTCCCCGCGATTGGTCTCCGTTATGCCTTATCGGGTTCGCGCTTTCGAGGTGAGATAGAACAGGTGTCTAAGGTCCGGCTGCGGGCCGCCGAGGCCGAGAGAGGGCCGGTGCGCGGGCCGCAGCGACGCAGCAGAGCGGGCGAGCGCCACGCCGCAGCCGCCGGCACGTCCTTCTCAGGCCGTGACGCGCACGAGCTCGAGGTAGCTGGTCGCGCCGTCGCGCACCTTGCGCACGCCGTCGTCGTGAACGCTCTCCACGCCCCGTGCGCGGGCGGCGCCGCGCATCTCGCCCACGGTGGACCCGAGAGCGATCATCTCGCGCAGCTCGTCGTCGACGGTCAGCACCTCGTACAGCCCCAGGCGCCCGAGGTACCCGGTGCCGAAGCACTTGGGGCAGCCGACCGGCGCGCAGATGTCGATGCGCGCGCCGGGCGCCGCGCCGAGGCCGAGGTCGACCCAGCGTTCGGCGCTCATCACCTCGGGCCGCTTGCAGTGCCGGCACAAGCGCCGCACCAGCCGCTGGGAGACGATGCAGCGGCAGGCCGCGGCCACCAGGTAGGGCGGCAGACCCATCTCGATGAGACGGTTGATCGACGAGATTGCGTCGCCGGTGTGGAGGGTGGTAAAGACGAGGTGACCGGTGATCGCCGCGTCGGCCGCCATCTTGGCCGTCTCTAAGTCGCGCACCTCGCCGACCATGATCACGTCGGGGTCGGCGCGCACCAGCGCGCGCAGCGCCTGGGCGAAGGTGAGACCGATGATCGGCTTGACCTCGGTCTGCACGATGCCGTGCAGCTTGCGCTCGATCGGGTCTTCGACCGTGTAGATCTTGCGCTCCTTCGACTTGATCAGCTCGAGCGTGGTGTAGAGCGTGGTCGACTTGCCGCTGCCGGTCGGTCCGCCGATCACGATGCCCCCGTCGGGACGCTTGATGGCCTCCTCGAACCGGGCCAGGCTCGACTCGGCAAAGCCGAGCGAGACCAGAGTCGGCGGCAGCGGCGAGGCTTCGAGGATGCGGATCGTGATGTTCTCGCCGTAGAGGCTCGGGATCGAGGCCAGACGCATGTCGACGACGGCGCCGTCGGTCGTTTCGAAGCTGGAGCGGCCGTCCTGGGGCAGGCGGCGCTCGGCGATGTCCATGTTGGCCATGATCTTGATGCGGCTCATGATGCCGGCCTGCAGCTCGACGGGGTACTCGCGCAGGTCGTGGAGCACGCCGTCGACCCGGCAGCGGATCTGCAGGACGTCCTCGCGCGGCTCGAGGTGGATGTCGGAGGCCTTCATGCCGATGGCGTCGATCAGCACCGAGTTGACGATCTCGATGATCGAGGCGTCGAGCGCGCCGGGCACGCTGGGCGCCTCGCCGGCGCGCGTCTCTCCTTCGGCGCTCTCGAGCTCCTTGAGCTTGCCGCGCCTGCTGGTGAACATCGAGAGCGCCTCGTCGAAGGCGCTCTCCGCGCAGATGACCGGCACCACGCGCCGCTTGCTGCGCAGCCGGACCTCGTCGATCACCACCACGTCGAGCGGATTGGTCATGGCGATGACGAGGCTGCCGTCTTCGTCTAAGCGCAGGGGCAGCAGGCGGTGGCGCACGATGAAGTCGCGGGGCAGCAGGCCGACCGCGGCGGGGCTCGCCGTGACGCTGCGCAGGTCGACCACGGCCAGGTGCATCTGGCCGGCCAGGGCCTGGATGAGGTCGTCCTCGGACACCAGGCCCGACCCCACGAGGACCTCGCCGAGGCGGCCGCCGCCGTGCTGCTGCCGGCGCAGCGCGTCGTCGATCTGCAGCTGGGTGACGATGCCGCTTTCGACGAGCATGGCGCCGAGCTTGAGTCGCCCCGCGCTGCGCCGGTGGCGACGATCGATCGCCGTCTCGAGCTTGTCGCGCAGGTTCTCGACGCGGAACGGCTTGGTGACGTACTCGGCGATGCCGAGCCGGTGAGCCTGCTCGAAGGTCTCGAAATCGTTGGTGGCCGAGAGCACGATCACGGGCACCGAGCGCAGATCGGGCGTCGAGTTCATGAGCCTGAGGACGTCGAAGCCCTTGATGGCCTGCAGGTCGATGTCGAGCAGCAGGGCGTCGGGCGGCGCCTCGCGGAGGGCCTTGAGCGCCGCCGGCGCGCCGGGGTAGGTGTCGACCTCGAAGGACCCGCCGAAGAAGGCGGCGAGCTCTTCGCGCAGGTTGATGTCGTCGTCGACGACGACGAGGTGCTTCTTGGCCGACTTGGTCACGAGTCCCTCCAGCCCGGGGGCGTCTCCCTACGGCGAAAGCATCGACAAGTATAGCTCTGAGGCTGAGTTACGCCGCCGCCGGGCGGCTGGACAGAGTCGACGACGGGCCATCCGCGGCGTCGCGCGGCGCTCGGTGGTCGGATGCGAGAAGAAGAAGGGCCGGGCCGGTTTGGGGCCTTCGCGTGATGCGGGCTGGTGGGTACAGTCGAAGGAGACCGGCCCGGCAGGGAGAGGGAGGCGATATGCGGGCATGAAGCCCGATCCAGTGTCGTCCTAAGGAGCCTCGTCCTTTTTGTGATGGTCTTCCTTCGTATCGGCACGAAGCCGGACGGCCACAGGGGGCCGGTCGAGAAAGCGTTGCCTGCGCACGGAACGTCGGGCCGACCCTCTCTGCTATACTTCCGCCGCTTGCCGGTCCGCCGCCCCAGGCCCACAGGAGTCGCTCCCGTGTTCCAGAAGGTCTTGATCGCCAACCGCGGGGAGATCGCCGTGAGGGTGATTCGCGCCTGCCGCGAGCTCGGCGTGGCGACCCTGGCGGTCTACTCGTCGGCCGACGAATCGTGCCGGCATGTGGCCTACGCAGACGAAGCGGTCTGCATAGGCCCGCCGCCGGCCGCGCAGAGCTACCTCGTCATGGAGAACCTCATCATGGCGGCCACCACGCACGGCGCCGACGCCATCCACCCCGGCTACGGCTTTCTCGCCGAGAACGCGGCCTTCTCGCGACTGTGCGCGGCCAGCGCCATCACGTTCATCGGACCGGGCCCCGAGTCCATCGAGCTGATGGGCCACAAGGCCATGGCGCGCACCACGATGGCCGCCGCCGGCGTGCCGGTGACGCCCGGCTCCGACGGCGTGATCGGCGACGTCGCCGAGGCCGAGGAGGTCGTGCGGGCCATCGGCCTGCCGGTGATGGTGAAGGCCTCGGCCGGGGGCGGCGGCAAGGGCATCCGCATCGTGCACGATGCGGCCGCCCTTGCCGCCGCCGTCCGCCAGGCCAGCGGCGAGGCCCAGGCCGCGTTCGGCGACGGCGCCGTCTACGTCGAGAAGTACGTCCCCAATCCGCGCCACGTCGAGATCCAGGTGCTGGCCGACGGCGAGGGCCACGCCATCCACTTGGGCGAGCGCGACTGCTCCATCCAGCGCCGCCACCAGAAGCTGATCGAAGAGGCGCCGTCGCCGGCCGTCACGCCCGATCTGCGGGCGCGCATGGGCGAAGCCGCCGTCGAGGCGGCCCGCGCGGCCGGCTACAAGGGCGCCGGCACGGTCGAGTTTCTGCTCGACCCCACGGGCCACTTCTACTTCATGGAGATGAACACGCGCGTGCAGGTCGAGCACTGCGTCACCGAGATGGTCACCGGCATCGACATCGTCAAGACCGGCATCCGCATTGCCGCGGGCGAGGGCCTGGCGCTGCGCCAGGACGATGTGACGATCACCGGCCACGCGATCGAGTTTCGCATTAACGCCGAGGATCCGGCGCACGACTTCCTGCCCTCGCCCGGCACGGTGACCACCTGGTCGCCGCCGGGCGGCCCGTGGGTGCGCTTCGACTCGCACATCTACCAGGGCTACACGGTGCCGCCGTTCTACGACAGCCTGCTCGGCAAGCTCGTGGTCTGGGGCCGCGACCGCGACGAGGCCATGGCGCGCGCCCGCTGGGCGCTCGCCGAGTTTCGCGTCGAGGGCGTCGCCACGACGATCCCCTTCCACCTGCGCGTCCTCGACCACCCGCTGTTCCGCGCCGGCACCGTCACGACCCACTTCATCGACGAGGACCTCGAGCGCGGCCCGGCGCACGCGGAGCACTCGCCGGCCGGGTAGGCAGGGGGAAACCCGGCTGGTGGCCGCGCCGGCTGCGGCGGGCCCGGGGGCTCGGGGGCGCGCCTCGCGAACCAGAGTAGGCATCCGCGGCTTGCGCCGCGGATAGTGCTCACGCTCGGAAGCGCCCCCTCCGCCCCCGAACCCGCCTCCGCCGGCTCCGTCGGGACGCCGCGCCTCGCGAACCTGAAGTAGGCATCCGTGGCTTGCGCCGCGGATAGTGCTCACGCTCGGAAGCGCCCCCTCCGCCCCCGGACCCGCCGCAGCCGGCGGGAGCGCCCGGTCGACGGGCACAGGCGCGCTCGACCTACTCCGAGGCGGATGTCGCCTCGGGCGCCGGCTGGGAGCGCAGCGCCGCGAGCCAGAAGATGCGGTCGGCGACGGCGAGGCCGGTGCCCACGGCGATGTAGAGCGTGGCGAGGCCCGCACGGCCCCAGGCGTAGTCCACAAGGACCGAGTGGCGCAGCGCGATGCCACCGCCCACCATCACGCAGACGAACAGCCACGACGTCGGTGCAAAGAAGCCGAAGTAGCAGGCGTGCCCGCGCCTCCGGATGCGGGCGACGGCCTTCTCGGCGTACCTCACGAGGATGTAGCGAGCCTTCATGGCGCCGATCACGATCGCCACGACTGCGATCGGCACGATCAGGTAGCTGAAGTGAAAACCCTGGCGCGGCGCCTCGACGAACAGCACGGCGCGCACGAGCAGGAAGCTCACGCCCACCAGCCAGAGCAGCGCCGCCGAGAACATCTGGACGCGGACGCCGGCGCGGGGCGTGAACCTGTCCCACCTGGGGCGGGTTGCGTTTGTGACAGTCATGGGTCGCCCTTCGATCGACACGGTCAGCGTTGCGCGCTCGGCACGCCGCACCAGCGACGGTGCTCTGCGACGAATCTTACGACGACAAGCAGGATAGCAGCTCGCGCAACAGCTCAGGGCGCGGGCTCCTGGGCCTCACGGGGCGTCGGCCGCGGGCGAGCCGACCGGTCCATGCCTTGGCGAAAGACTCGGGCTTGATGGCCGCTTTCGCGGCAGCCAACGCGTTTGCAGCCGGATAATGTGGGTCAAGAACCACTATTGCTGACCGGCGTGCGCTTCTGGGTTGGAGCGGCGCGCTCACTTGAACGGAGAGGCGACCATGATCTCCATCATCGTGCAACACACCGTACGCGACTACGACGCCTGGAAGCGCGTGTTCGACGAGCACGGAACCGTGCGCACGCGCCACGGCGCCACCGGCCATCGGCTCTACCGGGGCCTTGACGACCCCAACGACGTCACGATCGTAAACCAGTTCCCGTCCAGGGAGCAGGCCGACGCGTTCGCGACCGATCCGTCGCTGAGAGAGGCGATGGAGCGCGGCGGGGTCACCGGCGAGCCGCGCGTGACCTTCACCGGCGACGCCGAGGTCGTCGAGTATCGGCAGACCAAGGCCGCGTAGAGCAAGCGAACCTGAGCAGGTGGACCGGCGTCGGCGCCCATCGGGGTGGCCGGCGCCGGTCCAGCTTGCCCGCGTCTCTCGCGTCGCGAGCGACACCCCGGGGCTGGGACGCCGGCGGAGGCGGGCCTGGGGGCGGAGGGGGCGCTTCCGAGCGTGAGCACTCTCCGCGGCTTTGGCCGCGGATCCCCACTCTGGTTCGCGAGGCGCGCCCCCGAGCCCCCGGGCCCGCCGCAGCCGACGGCCCAGGCGGCGGACGGTCAGGCAGCCGGCGCTTCCAGCCGCACGCCGAACCCCGCCCCCGCGATCTTCTCGAGCAGCTCGCCGGCCGGCGGCGTCAGCAGGGCGTCGACGGCCGCCGGATCGTCGCCGCGCGCCGACAGGGTGATGCGCAGGGTGACCGCCGGTCCCATCTTCTTGGCGCGCGACTTGACGTAGACCTCGGGGTGGGCGGCCTCGACCTCGCCCAGGATGTGGGCGATCACCGACTCGTCCTGGAGGTCGACGACCAGTGTGCGCTCCTCGAAGTGAGCGGCGCCGAAGATGCGGTCAAACACGGGGCCGAGTGACTGCTCGACGATGGCCTCGAGCTCCTCGGGCACGCCGGGCAGCGAGACGAAGGTGGTCGCGCCGCGTTCGAGCACGACGCCCGGCGCGCCGCCCACCGGGTTGCGCACGGGAGCGGCGCCCCGCGGCAGGCGGGCCATCTTGAGGCGGGCCTCGTTCAACTCGGCGAACGGCACCAGACCGGCGGCGGCAAAACCGGCGTAGGCCTCGCGCACGAGGCGCTCGGCCTGCGGGTGCAGCTCGAGCGGCACCCCAAGGCCGAGCGCCACTCCGGCGAGGGTCATATCGTCGGTGGTGGGGCCGAGGCCGCCGACCGTGAAGACGAGATTCGGGGCACGGCGCAGGGCGCCGCGCACTTCGGCAGCGATGGCGTCGAGGTCGTCGCGGACCATCACGGTGCGCGTCACCGCGCCGCCGAGCGCCGTCACGGTGCGGCAGAGCAGGTGGGAGTTGGAGTCGAGCACGTCGCCCAGCAGGACCTCGTTGCCGGCCGCCACGACCTCGGCCGTCGGCGTGGACGAGCCGATCTCAGCGGGACTCATCGGGTCCTCGCGACGCGGCGCTCTGCGGGAACGGTCATGCGCGCTCCTTCGGCGGTTCGCTTGGCGAGCCGCGCTCGCCCACCCGGGGTCGCCGGGCGAGCAGCGGCTCTCCCTGAGGCGTATCGTACACGAGCCATGCGAGCCATCGTCATCTTGCAGCACGACGCCCAGAGGCGGCCGGCGCTGATCGGCGACTATCTGCGCGAGGCCCGGTTCGAGCTCGACGTGCGCCGGCTCGATCTCGGCGACCCGCTGCCCGACAGCGGCGAGCTGGCCGGCTGCGCGGCGCTGGTCACGCTCGGCGGGGCGCTGCGTGTCGACGACGAGAGGGATCAGCCGGTCTTCGCCGACGAGCGCGAGCTGCTGAGTGAGGCGCTGGCCCGAGAGGTGCCCACGCTGGGCGTGGAACTGGGCGCCCAGCAGCTCGTTCTGGCCGGCGGCGGCGACGTGTACGCGCGCGCCGAGCTGCGCCTGGGCTGGGATCCGATCGAGTTCTCGGCGCGCGACGGCCTGGTCTGCGACGTCGATCCCCGGCCGCTCGTCTTCTCGTGGCGGTCGTACACCTGCCGCCTGCCCGACGACGCCCTGCTGCTCGCCGACACCGAGGCCGAGCCCCAGATCTTTCGCTGCGGCGAGGTGGCCTGGGGAGTGCAGTTCCACCCCGAGGTCGACAGGCGCCTACTCGACGACTGGTTCGACGACGAGGCCGAGCTGATCGAGCGCGTCTACGAGGGAGGCATGAAGCAGCTGCGCAAGATGAGCAGGCGAGAGCTGCTGCGTTCGGCCATGCTCTGCGGCCAGCTCATGGCCAACTTCCTGGCGGCGGGGCGGGTACGCGAGCGCTAGCGTGTGGGCGCCGGGGCGCCGGCTCCGCGAGGGAAGGCGACCGAAAAACGGCAGCCCCAGAGGGGGGTCTGGGGCCGTGAAAGGAGCCATGGGTGGTACCTGGGGGAGGTACCGCGCAACTCGAGCGCACCGCCATGGTCAGGGGCTTGCCCGGAGTCACCCGAACAATATTACCACAGTGTCCAGAGTGTAAACGCTGCGCCCGTTGCGCGTGCCGGCGATGCCCTCGAGCTTCAAGAGTCGGCCCTGCCTGCCGACACTGTGTGGCGGGAGGGTGGTGTCCTTGACCAGAACGATGTTCGAGATCGAGCGCGAAGCCCGCTGGCGCGTGTGGGCGCTGTTCGCCCTGCTGCTCTCCATGGTGTACCTGTGCATCTGGGTCGTGGTGCTGGCGACGGAGGCCGTCGTCGACGTGCTCGAGCCGCCCTCCGGCTCCGCCCGACACTTCCTGGGCTTCTCACTCAGCCTGCGCGGTCTGGGACTGATCCTGGCCGCCGCCGTGGTGGTCGCGGTGTTCTACTGGTTCGTCTCGCGGATCGGCGCCCGCGATCACCTCGTGCGAGCCATGCAGGCCCAGCCGCTCGATCCCGGCGACCGGTTCCATCAGCGCCTCGCCGACATCGTCGAAGAGATGCGCATCGCCACCGGCGGTCCGGCGATCCGCTGTCTCACTGTGCCGACCGTCGGCATGAACGCCTTCGCTTTCAGTGACCTGCACGGCGGGGCCTGCATCGGGGTCACCGAGGGTGCGCTGTCACGCCTGTCCCGGCAGCAGCTCGAGGCGGTGGTCGCCCACGAGTTCGGGCACGTCCTGTCGGGCGACTACGTGACGGCGACCAGCGCCTGCCTGCTGTTCGGCGTGTACACGTCGCTGGGCGACGGTCTCGACGGGGCCGTCGTGGCCGGCGCAAGTACGCGCGCCGCCCCGCTGCTGCTCGCCGTGGTCGCGTTGCGGGCGCTGCTCGGGCTGCTGCAGCTCGGTTCGGCGGTGGTGAACGCCGCCATCTCCCGTCAGCGCGAATGGGTCGCCGACCTCGCCGCGGCGCGCTATACGCGCGACCCGCTGAGTCTCGCCCAGGCGCTGCAGATGATGGTCCGCCACGCGGGCGGCAGCGGGTACATCCCCGACGGGTTGTCGGCGCTATGCATCAGGCCGACCGACCTGAACCCCACGACGATGATCGCGCGCGCCATGGCCACGCACCCGCCGGTCAACGACCGCATCGCCGCGCTGCTCAACATCGCCCACGTCGGCTGGGACCAGTTCGAGGAACAGGCCTCCGCCGCCGAGACGGCCCTGGAGGAACGCGAACACGTGGCCCAGGCGCCCGCCGCGACGGCTGCTGTGCCGGGCGCCGAGCGACTGGCGCAGGTCGTCACTCCGCTTCTGGCCGCCGCCCCGCCGGGCGCCGCTCCAGCCGCGGCGCCGCCGAACGCCGCGCCGCCGAACGCCGCGCCGAACGCCGCTCCAGCCGCGGTGCCGCTGAGCGTCGCGCCGCTGAACGCCGCTCCAGCCGCCGCGCCGCTGAGCGCCGCGCTGTTGAACATCGCTCCAGTTGCGGCGGCGCCGAACGCCACCCCGAGCGCCGCGTCGCCGGCCGCCGCGTCCTCTCTCCATACGCATGCGGGGGTGGAGCAGGCTCTGACGTGCCCGGTGTGCCGCTCCCTGCTCGAGCGCTGCGACTACGAAGGCACCACCGTGCTCGTCTGCCGCTCGTGCGCCGGTCGCCTCGCCACGACGCCTCAGGTTCAGCGCATCCTGACCCGGCGCGAGATGCGCTTCGATGACCGCCAGAAGCGTCTGGCCGACTACGTCGTCGAGCACGGCGACGAGCTGCGCCGCGACTTCGCCCGCCGCCGGACCGCCGCACAGACGACGCTGATCGCCTGTCCGAAGTGCGGACGCACCATGATGCGCCGTCATTTCAGCTACGACGAGGCCGTCGAGATCGACTACTGCACCGTCTGCGACCTCTTCTGGTTCGAACGCGACGAGCTCGAGGTGCTGCAGGTCATCGCGGAGCGGCCGGCGCAGTAGAGCCCGCCCGTCCGCCCGCGCCGCGGCGCGGGCTGAGCGGTGCGGTCCTTGGGCCGGACCGGTAGAATGGCCGCCATGGGTCAGGATCCGCACGCGGCGGAGCGAGTCCCTCGCTCCCTCTTTGTCACCAACGACTTTCCGCCACGCATCGGCGGCGCCCAGACCTACTACTGGAACATGATCCGGACGCTCGACCCCGGCGAGGTGGTCATCGTCGCGCCGGCCCACCGCGACGCGGCGGCTTTCGACTCCACCCACCCCTACACGGTCGTCCGCACGCGCCGCTCGGCGGTCACGCCCGCGCCGTCGGTCGAGCGCCTGTGCGAGCGACTCATCCGCGAGCACGACCTCGAGCTGCTCCAGCTCGGCCACCCGCTGCCGGCCGGCTTGCTCGGGCCCTGGCTGCGGCGCACGGCGCGCGTACCGTACGTGGTCTTTCTCGGCGGCGCCGAGATCACTGTCCCGGGCGCCGTTCCGGGTCTGGCCCGCCTCCTTGAGTGGGTGCTCGCCGAGTCGTCGCTGCTGCTTACGGTGAGCCAGTACACCGCCGACCAGGCGGTACGCCTGTCGGGCGGCCTCGCGCGGGCCGAGGTCCTGAGACCGGCGCTCGAGATCGAGCGCTACGCGCACGCCCAGGCCGGCGACGCCGCATCTGCTCGGGCAGCGCTGGGCCTGGACGACGCGCCGCTCGTCGTCTGCGTCGGTCGTCTCGTGCCCCGCAAGGGGCAGGACATGCTGATCGAGGCGCTCGCCGGCCTCGACGGCGGCTTTGCCGACGTGCAGCTCGCCCTGGTGGGCGGCGGCCGCCTGGCCGGCGAGCTGCGCCGGCGGGCCGCCGCCGCCGGTGTCGCCGGCCGCGTCCATCTGCCCGGCGAGGTCTCGGGCGAGGAGCTGCGCCTCTGGCTGCGGGCCGCCGACGTCTTTGCCGGCCCGTCGCGGACGCGGCACGGCGGTCTCGAAGTCGAGGGTTTCGGCATCGTGTACGCCGAAGCGGCGCTCACCGGGCTGCCGGTGGTCGCCGGACGCTCCGGCGGCGCACCTGAGGCTGTGGTCGAGGGCGAGACCGGTTTCGTGGTCGACGCCCACACCCCCGAGCAGCTCACGGCGGTGCTCGGGCGGCTGCTGTCGATGAGCTCCGAGGAGCGGCGCCAGATGGGCGCGCGCGGCCGCCTTCTGGCGCTGTCGCGTCACAGCCCCGAGGTGGCGGCCGCGCGCTACCACGACCTGCTGCGCCGCGCCGTTGAGAGTCCCCGTGTCTGACGATCTGGAGCGTCTGGGCCCTGTCGCGGCCGACGCCGAGGCCCTGGAGCTTCTCGAAGAGCCCCTCGTCGCGCCGCCCGAAAAGCTGCGCGCATTCTTCACGCGACCCCGCATGCTTCTGGGGTTCGCCCTCAGCGTCATGGTCACGGTGCTCATCACGCGTCTCTTCAGCCTGCACCTGCGGCACAACTTCGGGGTGGTGCGCAGCCAGGCTCACGAGCCCGAGTTTCTCGTCTATGCGGTCCTGTGCGTGGTGGTCTATCTGCTCGCCGACTCGGTGACGCTCGTGCTGCTGACGAGGGTGCACAAGGCGACGGTGCGCGTGAAGCCTCTTGTGCTGCTGTCGCTGCGGGCCAACTTCGTGGGCGGCACGACGTCGTTCGGCGGCGTCGAGATCCCCTACCAGGCCTTCTCGCTGCGCCGTCAGGGGCTCACGCTGACCGAGGCGACGTCGGTGGTTCTGGTGAAGGGCGTGGTGCACACCTCTGTGCTGGTGCTCGTGGCCCTGACCGCGCTGATCCCCGCCACCGGCTCGACGATCACTGCGCTGCAGCGCTGGTTCGTGGTCGCCGCCGTCGTGCTGACGGCGATCGCCTGGGCGATCGGCTCGGTGTGGGTGCGGCGTCCTATCGGCATAGAGCAGCTCCCGGAACGCTTCCACAAGACGATCCACGCCGGCCGCGAGGCCTTCACCGAGTTCCACCACGCGGGTTGGCGGGTGTGGCTGGGCGTCGTGGTCTCGCAGCTCGTCTACTGGGTGGCGACGTTCGCCATCATCCCTCTGATCCTGATCGGTCTGGGCTGGCACGGCCGGCCGCTCTCGATCATCACCGGTCAGGCCGTGCTCCAGGTGATCATGCCGCTGTCGCCCCTCGCCGGAGGCGCCGGCGTCGCCGAGCTCGGCTATCTCGCCCTGATCGGACCGGTGGCCGCCGAGACCATCCGCGTGCCCAGCCTGATCCTGTGGCGCCTCGCCACCTGGCTCATCCCGGTCGCGGTCGGCGGCCTTGCGTTCCTCGTCAAGGGCGGCGTTCCGTCGGCGGCGGCGGGCAAGGCGGCGGGCAAGGCGGACGATGCCGCCCGGCCCGCCGCCGTCGGCGCCGCGCCGGCGCCGCCGCTCGCTCCGGCGCCGCCCGGCCCACCGCCCTGCCCACCGCATCCCCATCCTTTGAGGAGGTCGGCGACAGTGAGTAGATCCCGCACAGCGAGCATCGCCCTGGTGGGGTTTCCGGCGGCCTTTGCCCTGGGCTGCATTCCGAGCGCTCGCCTGATGAGCCGCCTGGTGGGCGGCGGCGACATCTCGAAGACCGGCGACCGCAAGCCGGGCGCGGCCAACGTTGCGCACACGCTGGGGTGGGCTCCCGGCGCGGCGACGCTGGGCATCGACCTCGCCAAGGGTTCGGCCACGGCCGCGATCGCCCGCCGGGTCGGCGCCGGACCCGATCTGACCGGCGCTCTGGCCGTTACGCCGGTGGTCGCCCACATCGCCGTGGTCCGCGGACGCGGCGCCGCCGCCGCCCTCGGCGCGGCGCTGGCCCTCGACCCGTCCGCGACGGGGATCGTCCTCGTGCCGGTTGTCGGAGGAGTGCTGACCAGGCGGTCCGCGCTGGGCGCGATGGTCGCGGCCCTGGCCCTGCCGCTCGTCAGTCTCGCGTTGGGCCGGCGGCGCATCGCCGCCTGGTGCGCGGCCCTGCCGGCGATCATCGCCTACGCCCGCCTGCGCAGCTCCGCGGGCGCGCCGCGGCCGGCAAGCGTCGAGGTCGCCTGGGAACGGTTCTGGTTCGACCGCGAACCGGCAGGCGCCGCCGAGCCCGACGCCGCCGAGGACACGCCACAGGCCGGCCCTGCATCCTGAAGGTCCGCGGGTCAGGTCGTCGGGGGAGGGGTAGAACCGAAGCGAAGGCAGACTCAAGGGAGGCGGCAGTGGCAGACGACGAAGAGACATGTAACCGGCCGCATCGAGCAGCTGACCGGCTTTGGTCGGGTCGTAGGTGTAGGACTCGCGCCGGCGGCTGCCAGTGGTAGTCGAGGGGCGCCTTCCAGTAGCCGCTCGGCAGAAAGCTGGTCGCGGGGATCGCGGCGCCGCTGTAGGCGATGTCGGCGATCTCGCGGCGGTCGATCGCCCAGTTGAGCGCGTTGCGGAAGCGCCAGTCCTTGAGCACCGGGTTGCTCAGCGACGGGCCCAGCGAGTAGCAGTCGACGCCCATGTTCTCGAAGGCGTCGTCGGTCGCCTTGTGTGTCGTCCAGGTCGGCTTGTTGACGAACGACTGGTACTGCGCGGGGGCGACGTCGGCGTACTGGATCGAACCCGGACTGCAGGTCGGCGGCCTCGGTCTCCTGGTTGGTGTAGATGCGAAAGAGGATCTCGTCGATCTTGGGCGCTCCGCCCCAGTAGCCCTTGTTGGCGTCGAGGCGCACGTACTGGTCCTTCACCCAGTCGACCACCACGTCGGTGGAGGTGAGCGGCAGACCGGACCCGGATCTTGAAGGTCGAGGTCATGCCGTCGGCGGAAGAACCAGGCGACGGCAACCTCGAGGGAGGTAGTGGCAAGCGATGAAGAGACGACCGTTTCGTGGAAGGTGATCGAGCCCCACTGGAAGGTCTGGTCGGCCGACGACATCGAGATCGGCGAGGTGTTCCTGCCGGTCGGCGACGAGAACGCCGACATCTTCGACGGCCTGGCGATCGCGCATCACGGCGGTCCGAGCGTCGTGCACAACTGGTTCGATCGGCCGCACTACGTGAGCCAGGACAAGGTGGCGGCCATCCAGGAGGGCCACGTGCGTCTGACGATCACGGCCCAGGAGGCGCTCGGCCTGCCCGAGCACAACGTGCCCGAGACCGCCGAGATCCTGCCTGGCAAGGCCAGCCTCTGGGACCGCTTCAAGAGCGACCTCGAGAAGCACACACACGAGAACAAGACGTACTAGAGCCCGCGGTGTGCGCCTACCGCGCCGCGCTCGTCGCGCTGCGCTGACCCCGCGCCGGCGCTCACCCTGTGCGCCCCGGCCGCGTGCGCGGCTCGACCTTGGGCAGCCACTCGCCGGAGCGTCCGAGGGCGCGGTTGCGTTCGTCGGGCGGCAGGTCGCGCAGCCTGCCGAGCACCGCCTCGAGGTCGACGATGCGCGTCGCGACGATCGCCAGGCCGCGCTCGTCGTTGTTTTGCAGCTCGCCCTCGACCAACAGGTAGACCGCCTCTTTGAGCACCCGGCCGTACCGCAGGTAGACGTCGTTGAAAACGACGACCTCGGCCAGGCCGGTTTCGTCTTCGAGGGTGAGAAACAGCGTGCGGTGGCCGCT
Organism: uncultured Actinomycetes bacterium; assembly: GCA_963751565.1. Classification (GTDB taxonomy): domain Bacteria; phylum Actinomycetota; class Thermoleophilia; order UBA2241; family UBA2241; genus Bog-752. The sequence goes on from CAVVVA010000020.1 coordinate 28,437, forward strand.
GCGGATCCAGGGCATCTGGGCGCGCTCGAGCACGCCGGCCAGACGGACGCACCGGCCGTCGGGCACCAGGCGCAGGCGGTCGAACGGCACGGCGCCGAGCGCCGCGAGCCGGTCGGCCACGAAGGCCAGCGGGTGGGCGCTCACGTTGAGGCCGAGCACCTCGAGCTCGACCGCGACCTTCTCGCGGGCGCCCCACGACGGCACGAACGGCAGCGCCCCGAACCTTTCGTCGGTCGCCAGCTGCAGCGCTTCGCCCGGGTGGGCGGCCAGAACGGAGCCGTCGCCGACTTTTGCTTGGGATTTGGCGAGGGCGGTGCCGCTGGCCCCGCTCCGGTCGTCGGACGGTGGCGCATCGCCCGGGCGGGCGGAGGGCGGGGTAGGGGGTGATGGTCGCCCTGAGCGGGGTCGACCTGCCGATGTTGGCGCAGCCGATGCGGCCGCGATGCTGCGACCGGAACCCCCTGCCCCGCCCGCAGCCCGCCCGGCCACAGCCGAGGCGGCCGCGATGCTGCGACCGGAGATCCCCGCCCCACCCGCAGCCCGCCCGGCCACGCCCCCTGCCCCGAAGACCTGCGCGTGCACCAGCGGCACCTGTACGAGCAGCTCCTCGCGACGCACGCCGAGGCCGTCGAAGCCCCCCACCCGCACCAGGTTGATGACGATCTCGACGCTCACCCGCGTGCGCCGGCAGAAGTCGGGCAGCGAGCGGTACGGCCCGCCGCGCTCGGGCGCCCGCTCGGCTACGATCGCCACGCCGGCCGCGTGGCTCATCTCCTTGACGTAGGCCAGCCCGACCCGCAGGGCCCGGCCGTCGCGCTCGACGGAAAAGCCGTCCACGCTCGCGTTGACGTCGACCGGCAGCACCTCGAGCCCCCAGCGGCGGGCGTCGTTTAACACCACGCGGGGCGAGTAGAAGCCCATCGGCTGGTTGTTCATGAGACCGCAGAAGAACTCAGCCGGGTAGTGCGCCTTGAGCCAGGCGCTGGCGTTGCACACCACGGCAAAGCAGGCGGCGTGGGCCTTGTTGAAGCCGTAGGCGGCAAAACCGCGCAGCTGGCGGAACACCTCGGCGGCGGTCGCGCGCGGCACGCCGCGCGCGACCGCCTTCTCGACGAAGTCGCGCCCTATCTGGTCCATCTCCTCCAGGGAGCGTTCGTGGGTCATGGCGCGGCGCAGCAGGTCGCCTTCGGCGAGCGAGAAGCCGGCGATCACCGCAGCCACCTCGATCACCTGCTCCTGGTAGAGGATGACGCCGTAGGTGCGCTTGAGGACCGGCCACAGGTCGGGGTGCGGCACGAGCGCCTTCTCGCGGCCGTGGCGCCGGCGGATGAACGGCCCGATCATCTCGGCTTGCAGCGGCCCCGGCCGGAACAGCGAGATGGCGGCGATGACGTCGTCGAAGTCGCGCTCGCGCAGCCGCGTGGCGAGGTTGCGCTGGCCCGAGCTTTCGAGCTGGAACACGCCGATGGTGCGCGCCTCGCTGATCAGCTTGTAGACCGCCGGGTCGTCGCGCGGCAGCTCCCAGGCCGAGACGCGCTCGCCGGTACGCGCCTCGATGAGCCGCACCGCCTCGGCGATGGCGCTGTGCATGCGCAGGCCGAGGATGTCCATCTTGACCAGGCCCAGCGTCTCGACGTCGTCCTTGTCGAACTGCGCGACGATCACCCCCTTGGCCGCCCACTGCAGCGGCACGCGGTCGGTGATGGGGTCGCGCGACAAGATGAAGCCGCCGAGGTGCGTGCCGAGGATGTAGGGAAAGCCGGAGAGGCGCTCGGCCAGGTTGACGAGGCGCTTGTAGTGCGGGCTGCGGAACTCGTGGTTGGCCAGCTCGGGGCGTTCGGCGAGCATCTCGGAGAGCCGGGCGGCGCTGCCCCACGGCACCTTTCTGGACAGGGCGTTGACCTCGTCGGGGCGAAAGTCGAAGGCTCTGGCGACGATGCGCACCGCCGACGGCGCGCGCACCGTGTTGACGGTGGCGACCATCGCCACCCGCTCGTGGCCGAAGCGCTCGTAGATGTACTCGATGACCTCGTCGCGGCGGGCCGATTCGAAGTCGATGTCGACGTCGGGCATCTCGCGGCGGGCGGGGTTGAGGAAGCGCTCGAAGAGTAGCTCGTGGGCGATGGGGTCGGCGTCGGTCACGCGCAGCACGTAGCTCACGATGCTGTTGCCGGCCGAGCCGCGCCCCGAGTAGTAGATGCCGCGCTCGCGGGTGAACTCGACGATGTCGCGCACGGCCAGAAAATACTCGGCGAAGCCGAGCTCTTCGATGACCTTGAGCTCGCGCTGGAGGCGCTCGAGCACCTCGGGGGTGACCGGGCTGTAGCGCTCGGCGGCGCCGGCGAAGCAGTGCTTGCACAGCAGCGAGTAGGCCGTTTCGCCGGGCGGCAGGGGGTAGGCCGGAAAGAGCAGCTGGCCGAGTCCCAGGTCGAGGTTACAGCGGGCCGCGACGCGGTCGGCGTTGCGGCAGGCCTGCGGGTAGCGGGCAAACAGGCGCCACATCTGGCCCGGGGTCTTGAGGCAGAGCTCGCTGTTGCGCCGGCCGAGCGGGTTGGGCAGCGGCTGGTTGGCGGCCTCGGCGGCGAGGACGTCGTGCAGCGGCGCGTCGGCCGGGCTCAGGTAGTGGACGTCGTTGGTGGCGACGGTGGGCAGGCGCAGCTCGCGGGCCAGGAGGTCGAGCTGCTGCACGTAGCGGGCGGAGTCGGGCAGCTGCTCGTCGATGAGCTCGATGTAATAGTCGCCGCGGCCGAAGAGTCGCGCGTAGCGCCGCGCGGCCGCGCGGGCGCCCGCCTTGTCGCCGGCGCAAAGAAGGGCGCCCACCTCGCCGCGCCGGCAGGCCGACAGGGCGATGAGGTGGTCGTGGTTTTCGGCGAGCGTCGCTACGCGGGCGAGCGGCGGCTCGCCGCGGTGCTCGAGGTGGGCGGCGCTGACGATGCGACAGAGCTGCGACCAGCCCCGATAGTCGCGGGCCAGCAGCACGAGGTGATAGCCGGCGGCGGCGAACTGACCGCGCGGCGGGGAGGGGGCGAGGTCGGTCGTGGAGACGCGCGGGACGACGGGGGCTGCTGGGGCGTCGGCGGCGGAGGCCCCGGGGGGTTCGGGGCACGCTTCGCGAACCAGAGTACGGCATCCGGGGCTTTGCCCCGGATAGTGCTCACGCTCAGAGCGCCCCTCACCCCCCGAGACCTCCTTCGCCGACTCGGCTGCCGCCGCTCCGGCGCCCGGCGTTCCACACCGGGGGGCGAGGGGGCCGGCGGCGGCTGCGCCGCCGCTTGTCCCTCGCCAGAGGGCGGCGGCCTCGACGGCGGCGGCCTCGGCTGCGCCGCCGGCCGGCGCGGCGAGCACAGATTCGACGCTGATCTCGACGCCGACGATGGGCTTGACGCCGGCCGCCTTGCAGGCCTGGTAGAAACGCACGGCGCCGTAGAGGCCGTCGTGGTCGGTGATCGCCAGGGCCGGCATGCCGAAGCGGCGGGCGGCGTCGACGAGCTCGTCGATGCGTCCGGCGCCGTCGCCGAACGAGAAGTTGGTGTGGACGTGAAGGTGGACGAAGCTCATGCGACACCAGGTGAGCCGTACCGGCGGGGAGAGTGGAGCGAACGGCCGTGTGGGCGAGCGCCCGGAGCGTTGGACGTGTCCGGGCGAGGTCGGCCGCCTGTAGCGCTCGACTCTCCCCCGAACGGCCTCAAGCATGATACGAACAGATGTTCGTGTCAAGACCGCGCGCCGGGTGCGCGAACGCGGCGGGAGCACGGAAGTGGGAGCGCTTGTTCGCCGTGCAGCGCCGTCGGCCGAGTCGGCGAAGGAGGTCTCGGGGGGTGAGGGGCGCTCTGAGCGTGAGCACTATCCGGGGCAAAGCCCCGGATGCCGTACTCTGGTTCGCGAAGCGTGCCCCGAACCCCCCGGGGCCACCGCCGTCGACGCCCGCAGCGAGCGCGCCCCGTGCCCCAGAAGCCGCCGCCGCCGACGTCCGCGGAGGGCGTCAGTCGGTCTCGGCCAGCAGCCCGTAGATGCGCTTGCGCGCCTCGGCGAGGATCTCCAGGGTCTTGTCGATCTGCTCCTGCGAACCTGCCATGCCGACCTGCCTGACCGCGGCCATGAGCTGTATCGTGGCGCCGTGCATCCGGAAACGCGCGCCCTCGGGGCCGCTCTGCGAGGTCGCCCAGGGCTCACCGTGCGCCGTGATCGTCTCGGCCTCGGCCTTGCCCTCGTCGGTCAGCGAGAACACCCGCCGGCCGTCGAGCTCCTCGCTTTTCACGAGGCCCTGGTCTTCGAGGAGCTGCAGCGTGGGGTAGACGGAGCCGGGGCTGGGCCGCCACATGCCGCCGCTGCGTGTTTCGAGTTGCTGCATTACCTCGTAGCCGTGCATGGGCTGCTCGGCCAGCACGGCCAGGATCGCGGCCCTCACGTTGCCCCGGCGGGCGCGGCCGTGCGGGCCGAACCCGTGGGGTCCGCAGTTGCGGCCATGGGGCCCGTGCTCGCGGAAACGGTACTCGGTCGCGTGGCCGTGGGGCCACCGGCGAGGAGCACCCTCGCCCGGCCCGGAGCCGGGTGTCGGATCTTCGTGGAACGACATGTTCTGCCTCCATTGTCGTGACATCGCATGATCGTCGATATCGCTGTTACGCGATATATCGTGACAGATCATTTCTGATTGTCAAGCACGGCAGGCAGCGCGGCCTTCTTCAGGCGCGCCGCCCCGGAGGATCGCGCCGCGAACTGGGGGGGTTCAGGAGTACCGCGAAGGTCGAAAGGTTGCGGCGCGGACGCACGCGGCTGCACGCCGCGATCGCTGGCACGGCCGACCGCCGAGCGCTCGAGGCCGCGGCGAACCACGGCGCCACCGCGGTCGACGTCAGCGTGGGACGACGGTGACTTCGCCGAGGTCCTTGACCACCACGTCGGCGCCGTGCTGTCTCAGGGCCTGCGCGTGGTCGGAGCGATCGACGCCGATGACCAGGCCAAAGCCGCCTGCGTGGCCCGCCGCAACCCCCGCTTCGGCGTCTTCGACGACGACGGCGCGAGGCGGCGCGACGCCGAGGCGTCGCGCCGCCTCGACGAACACCGCCGGATCGGGCTTGCCCGGCAGGCCGAGCCGCTCGGCCACCGTGCCGTCGACCTGCGCCGCGAACAGACCGGCGACGCCGGCGGCGTTGAGGATCGCCGTCGTGTTCTTGCTGGCCGAGATGACCGCCGTGCCGACACCGGCGTCGTGCAGCCGGGCGATGAGCGCGACCGTGGTGGGGAAAGGCTGCACGCCGTGCTCGGCCACCGCGCGCAGGAAGTAGTCGTTCTTGCGGTTGCCCAGGCCGCAGACCGTCTCCGAGTCGGGCGGGTCGGAAGGGCTGCCCCACGGCAGCACGATGCTCCGCGAGGCAAGGAAGTCGCGCACGCCGTCGTAGCGCGCCTTGCCGTCGACGTAGGGCAGGTAGTCGGCCTCGATGTCGAAGGGCCGGAAGGGTTCGTCGGTGAGCAGGGCGCGCTCTTCGAGAAAGGCGTCGAAGAGGGCCTTCCAGGCGGCGGCGTGCACGGTCGCCGTCTGCGTGACGACGCCGTCCATGTCGAACACGACGGCGTCGAACCGCGCTGCCGAGATCGTCGCTTTGGGACCGGTGCTCACGTGGCCTCCCTGGTCGGGCGCGGGCCGGCGGCGGCGGGGCGGGCGCGCAAAGCGCGCCCGCCCCGCCGCCGCCCCACCGCGCGGGTCTGCCGGGCGGTAGTCTTGCCGTTTCGCGCCGTCGCGAAACCCAAAGGCGGGGCTCGGAGCGCTTGTGTCCCTGCGATTCATGCCCGCGTCGGCTCGCTCGCGCCCACGCGCTGTACGCTCGCGCCCACGCGCTGTACGCTCGCGCCCATTCGCTCTACACCCGCGCCGGCGCGTCGACGAGGCGCCGCGGATCGGGCCACTCGCTCAGGCCGCGCGACCGGGCCGTCTCGTCGATCACGCGGCACAGCTCGGCGGCGACGTCGTCGGGCAGCCCGAGCGGCCCGCCGGCGACGAGCTCCGCGACCTTCGCGCGGGCCTCGTCGACGAGGCTCGTGCGCCCCGAGGCGAGCCAGTCGTCGATGCCGGCGCGAAAACCCAACGTCGGCTGCTCGACGTCGCGGCGCAGGTGACGGCGGGTGTGCTTGAGGGCAAGGAAGCCCTTGCCGCCGAGCACCGCCTCGGCGACGGCCTCGACCGCGAGAGCGTCGTCGTCCCAGGCTCGCGGGGTCAACCCGTTGAACAGGTGGGCGAAGAGCTGGTCGTGGACGACCAGGGCTTCGAGACACGAGGCGGTGGCCTGCATGGTGCCGCAGCCCGACAGAAAGCGTGGCCTCGCCAGCGAGCTCAGCACGAGCGTGAGGGCTTCGTCGAGGCCGGCCTGCAGCTCGAGCACGGGCGAGCCGCTCGTGGGCCCGTAGCAGTCGCAGGCCAGGCCGTCGCGACGGGCGAGCTGCGTGGCCCCGAGCGAAGCCAGCGCGCCCTCGGGCGCGCCGCCCAGGAACTCGCCGCTGCGAGGGTGACTCGGCGCCAGCCGCACGCCGGCGTAGCACGGTGTGCCGGGCCGGACCGCCTGGGCCAGAACGACGCCCGCCAGAACCTCGGCGTGCTGCTGGGCGATGCCGCCGGCCAGCGAGGCCGGCGCCGTCGTGCCGCCCATTGGGCAGGGCAGGATCTCGACGACCACATCGCGGCCTGCCGCCTCGAGTAGCCCCTCGCAGACCTCGGCGCCCAGCTGCAGGGGGCTGACCGGCGAGAACGACACGTCGAGGGCGCAGGTGAGGCGGTCGCGGGCTGCGCCCGTGACCGCCTCGGCCATGGCGGCCAGCGGACCGAGCTGCCAGCCGTAGTCGATGCAGGGCGAGCCGAGGTGCTTGTCGGTCTCCAGGGCGAGTGCGAGGTAGGAGTACAGCGGCTGCAGCTCGGCCGGCACGTCGGAGGGCCAGAACAGCGAGTTGACCGTCTGCGGGTAGCGCAGCCGGTGCATGACGCGCGCGGCCAGCGCCTGGTCGGCCATCGTCGCCGGCCGCGAGCGGCCCGTGACGGGGTCGGCGACGTGCGGGTCTTCGCCGCTGTTGTGCACGAACGTCGCGTCGGGAGCGGGGGAGACCGGCACCGACTTCGCGGGGTCGCGGGCCAGCAGCGTGAACTCGCCGGGCACCGAGGCGAGGGCGCGCTCGACGGCGGCGGCGGGCAGCAGCACGCGCCCGGCGGGGCCGGGCGCGCCGCCCGCCGCCGTCAGCGCCGCGACCGCCCGTTCCGAGTCGACCCACACGCCCACCCGGGCGAGGATCTCACGCGTGGCGCCCGCCATCGCTTCGATCGCCTCGTCGGGCCACAACACGCCGGTCGGCAGTGCCATCGCAGGTCTCATCCTTGCCTCCATGGTACCGGCGAACGCGCCGCAGTTGAGCAGCCGGCCCGGCAGCGAGTGGACCCGAGTCTACCGTGACGGCCGGTCTGCTCGAACTGCTTGTTAGCGGTCACTTCGCGCGTTCCTGCCAGCGACGCGCCAGGGAGACGTCGACCGCACGCAGGAACTCGGCGCCAAGGCCGGGGGCGCGCCCTTCGTACCAGAGCGCAGCGTCAGCGATGTCTGCCTCGGCGGCCGAGCGGACGACGAGGCGGGGCGTCATCCGCCGAGGCGCTTGGCGATGCGCTCTCGCACGACCTCCCAGGACTCACCGGAGGAAGGGTCGCGCTGGAAGTCCGTCAGGCGCGACTCGAGCTCGGCCCGCTGGGCGTCGGTGAGTGGCAGCTCGCCGGTGTCGGCGGCGACGCTGTCCCACAGGTCCTCGGCGAGCTGGATGCGCTCGGCCACAGTGAGTTCGCTGAGCTTGAGGTCGATCGGATTCATGTGGTCAGTCTGCCCTCCGCAAGCCGTCATGGCAACACCCCGCCGGTGGACAACCGCGGCTGGCGGTGTACCGCTAACGGGATTGCATTTGAGTTGCGAGCGAGGCGTCAGCTCTTGGCGTACTCATTCGGCGAGTCATCTCGAAATGCTTGCTAGGCCCGCCTTCGGGCTACTACGACACCGGCATTCCATCCGGGAGCGCGCCCACCACCCGGCATCCGGACCGACTCCTCGCCCAGTCCGCTGCGCACGAGGATCCAGGAGATGACCGAGTTCGAGTTCCACATCTCGCCGGCTTTGAGTTCGTCACGCCCCCAAACGGGTGTGGGCACCTGCGGAGTCAGATCCAGTACCCGTCGGGCGAGAACCTCGTCCTCCGTCAGTCGCTGAGGGCTGTCGACCGCTTCGTCGAGGTCGGGGATGACGCCGTCAAGCCAGCACCGGATCTCATAGCGGAAGATACGAAAGTGGCCCGCCCAGCGGCTCCCGACAGGACCTCCGGCGACGGCCCCCCGCGCCTGCGCGTCGCCCTTCGGCACGGGGGTGCTCTCGATTGTGTAGCGACCCTCCGTCACGTGCACCACAAGCGCGGCGTGATAGAGGTCGAGGGGGCGCCGACGTTCGAGCAGCGACACGGTCGCCTCGAAGGCCCTGCCGTTGAGTCGCACCGAGTGGCCTCCGGCACCCAGGGGGATCCAGTGCAGGTCCACGGCGGCGAGGGGTGGGGTGCGCGCCAATAGTCCTCTCTTGGTCGGCCTAACGCACCGCGCGTAAGCTGTGCGCGCAGCGCTCCCAGGGTGTTGTTCACCTGCGACGCATCAGCTTGATGCGCTTGTTAGGCCCGTGTTAGGCCCGACCGTGTTAGATGTCGAGCCTGAGCTTACTCTTGCCTGACTATATCGACCGAGATCTCCACCGCCGGAATCGTTCCTCTGTTCTCAAGCCAGTGTGTGGTGTTCCTATCCTCGGGCCAGCCCACTCCCGGCCCATAGTCCGTAGCGACTCCATCTCGATGGTCAGTGATCGTTCCTTGCAGTATGTAGACGGTGCCTGGTCTGCCTTTGTGGTCGTGAATCGGGCCGAAGACGCCTCCAGGCTCGAAGGTCACCTTACGCATTCGAAGTTGGCGCCCTGCCATGCCCTCGATCTCAGGGCCAAGGTCAACCGTTGCAAGTAACTTCGCCGTAACACCTTTCGTCTCAGGTGCCACCTGTTCGTTGCTCATCGTGCTCTCCTGTGTGTACTTCCAGGGCCTAACGGTGATTCTGCAGACTGCGTAACCGCTGGCCACACCCTATGCCCTTCTGCGTAAGGCGTCACCGCAGGCACACCGCAGGCGCTTCGTGCATCACTCTGACGGACGCGGCGGTATCTGTGGAGCGGTTTGCCGCCGCCGGGGCGACCCTCGTAGGATGAGTCCATGAGCGGACCCGACGACTGCCCGGCGCCCGCGCCCACGTGGTGGGTGCGCTCCGGCCTCGACGTGCACGACGGGCGCCTGCGTATCGCCGGACGCGACGCCGAACGGCTTGCGCGCGATCACGGCACGCCGCTCTTCGCCTTCGATCTGACCGATGTCACCGACCGGGTGCGGCGGGTCCAGGCGGCCCTGGCGGCGACCGGGTTGCCCCACCGCGTGCGGTTCGCCCTGAAGGCGCAGCGCGAGCCCGAGGTGCTCGCGGCGCTGCGCCGCCTCGGCGAGCCGCGGACGCCCGGCGCCGTGGGCGTCGACGTCTGCTCGCCCGGAGAGGTCGCCTGGGCGCTCGAGCACGGCTGGCGGGCCGAGGAGCTCAGCTTCACCGGCACCAACCTGGTCGACCGTGACCTGCAGGCCATCCTGCGCCACCCGCTCAAGCTGAACGTCGATCTGCTCTCGCAGCTGCGGCGCGTGGGGCGCGCGGCGCCGGGTCGGCGGGTCGGCCTGCGGCTCAACCCGCGGGCCGGCGCCGCGCGCCGCTTCGTGCCGGCGGGCCGCTCGCCCGACGACGAGCTGCAGTTCGGCATCTACGCCTCGCAGAAACCGACCAAGTTCGGCATCTACGCCGAGCAGCTCGACGAGGCGGTGGCGATCGCCCGCGAGCACGACCTGGTCATCGACACCGTGGGCGTGCACGTCTGCCACCAGATGCACGACGCCGAGCTGCCGCAGCTCGACCAGGCGCTCACGGTCGTGGCCGAGATGGTCGAGCGGCTGCGCGACGCCGGCTGCCCCATCGCCGAGATCAACACCGGCGGCGGTCTGGGCGAGCCGATGATGGAGGGCGACACGGACCTCGACCTCGACGCCTGGGCGGCGGTGCTCGCCCGACGCCTCGGACCGCTTGGGGCGACGATCGCCACCGAGCCTGGCGAGTTCTTCTTTGCGGCGAGCGCGGTGCTGCTCGCCGAGGTGGCCACCGTCGAGGACCGCCTGGGCACGACCTTCGTGGGCCTGAACGCGGGCTGGAACACGGTGGGGCTGCGCTTCGTGTGGGGCGAGTGGGTCGACGTCGTGCCCGCCGTCGACCCGCTCGCCCCGCGTCCGCACCGAGTGACGATCGCCGGCCACATCAACGAGGCGCCCGACCTGTTCGCCGAGGACTACGCCTTCGCGGCCGTGGCCGAGGGCGACGTCGTCGCCCTGCTGAACGTGGGCAGCTACTGCCAGGCCGCCGGCGGCGGCCACTGCCTTCGGCCGGTCGCGCCGGCTGTGTACTTCGCGGAGCGCTTGGGGGGCTGACCGCCCGGAGACCCGAGCATCGCGGCCCGGCCGCCGTGGTGCGCGCCGGCGTTCCTTACAACGCCCGCTCGAGAAACCAGCGGCGCCGTGCGCGGTCGAGGTACAGGTCGAACACGCGGCCCTCGGCGACGACCCGCAGGTAGCGCCGGTCGACGCGCACCTCGTCGCTCCACCAGCCGGTGTCGATCGACCAGCGTTGCAGCACGCGTTCGACCCGCCAGCGCCGCTCACGCCACACGAAGGCCTTGGGCGCGCGGGTCAGGGGACGCCAGACGACGGTGATGGGGGTGGGCAGGCCTTGGGCCACTTGTACGTTCAGCTCTCGTGTCGCGGTGCGGTCGTGCGGGGCGCAGCGTAGAGCGAACATACGTTCGTGTCAAGGTTGACGGCTTGAAGGGCGACCGCGGCGGCTCAGGCCGGGGCGACCGTCCCGTCGACGGCCAGCGTGACCTGTCCTTCGGGTACCTCGCCGGGGCCTCTCGCGGCCGTGCCGGCGCAGAGCGGCAGGCGGCGCAGGAGCTCGCCGGCGGCGACGTTGCGCAGCCGGTCGGACGCGTCGGGACCGGGCAGGTTGATGACGTTCACGGCTTCGCGGTGGCGGCGCAGCCAGCCGGAGACCAGCAGGATCTCGTCGATCGTGTCGGCCGGCAGCGGCGGCGCCGGAGGCGCCGCCGCATAGAGCCGGGTCACGAGTTCGGCGGCGGCGTCGGGCGAGAGCTCGTCCGGCAGAAGCGAACGTTCGTCGACGATGCTGCCGGCGGCGACGCTGTACACGGTGACCCTGCCGGGCTGGCGGGCGGGGTAGACGAGCAGGGCGTAGGTGCGACACGCGCTGCGCAACTTGCCGATCGTGCGCAAGGCCTGGTCGAGCGTCTCGCGCCACAACTGCAGGCGCGCGGCTTGCTCGAAGGCGAGCTCGGCGACGAGCTCGGCCTGACGACGTTCGAGCGCGCGGTCGAGCTCGCGTCCGTTGCCGTCGAGCACCCGGCTCACCTGGGCGACGACCTCGCGGTACTCGCCGTTCAGCCGGTCGCGGCAGGGGGCAAGACAGGCGCCGATGTCGTGGCGCAGGCAGGCGTGGGCGCCGTCGGCGCTCGAGTCGCGCAGCCGCACGCAGGTGCGCAGCGGATAGACGGCGTTCAGCAGGTCGACCAGGCGCCGCGCGAAGCTCGCCCGGCGGAAGGGCCCGGCGTACAGGGCGCCGTCGTCGCGGCGGTTCGGCGTGGCGTACAGGCGCGGGAACTGGTCGGTCGTGAGCTTGACGAAATGGTAGCTCGACACGCGCGTGCCGTGCTGGTTGTAGGGCGGGCGGTGTTTGGCGATCAGCCGCGACTCGAGCAGCAGCGCGGCGAACTCGGAGCCCGTCTCAAGGACGTCGAACCGGTCGAGGAGCTCGAGCGCCTGGCGGGCGCCGTAGGCCTGGCGCTGCAGAAAGTGGTCGCGGGCCCGCCGGCGCAGGTTCTCGGCCTTGCCGATGTAGAGCTCGTGGCCGCGGGCGTCGCGCATGATGTATACGCCGGGGCGCGTCGGCAGTCCCTCGGTGAGCACGATCTTGTGGTAGTTGCGCCGCGCTCCCGGCTCACAGAGACGCACGACCTCTTCGAGCGTCGTCACGCCCTCTTCCTGCAGGCGGGCGAGCAGAATGACGAGGATCTCGGCCGTGGCGAGGGCGTCGTCGAGCGCCCGGTGGCTCGGTTTGACGGCCGTGTTGAAGCGCTCCGCCAGGGCGCCGAGCGAGCAGCGCATGGGCGACAGCAGCCGGCGGGCGAGGCGCAGCGTGTCGAGGGTGGGCCGCGGAAAGGTGCGGCTCATGAGCATGCTGAGCTCGTAGTCGAGAAAGCCGAGGTCGAAACGGGCGTTGTGGGCCACGAGGACCGAGTCGGCCGAAAAGTCGAGGAACCGCGGCAGGACCTCTTCGATCGGCGGCTGGCCGGCGAGCATCTCGCCGCTGATGCCGGTGATCTCGGTGATCTTGGCCGGCACCGGCTGGCGGGGATCGACGAGCTGCGAAAAGGTCGCGACCTGCCGGCCGTCCTCGAGGCGCACCGCGCCGATCTCTGTGATCTTGGTGAAGCCCGGGGTGCCGCCGGTGGTCTCGAGGTCGACGACCGTGAAGGCGACGGTCGACAGATCGCGCCGCTGGGCGCGCCACTCCTCGAGGCCGACGTGGAACGGTCCGTCCCACACCAGGCGCTCGTCGTCGCGCACGATGTCGGAGACGAGGGCGCGCATGAGCTCGGGGGGGCAGTTGGCCACGGGGAAGATGCGGGGCCAGACCTCGCGGTAATCGAGGGCTTCGCCGGCCTGCTCGAGAAGAGCGACCAGCTCGTCGACCGTCGTGAACGCCAGTTGCACTAAACCATCGTAGCGCGTCTGCCGCGCAATGCCAGCCTTGCGCGGAGCCCGGCAACGTCCACGGCCGCGGACCTTCGTCGTGAGCCTGGAGGTGGCGATCGTCATCTGACCCAGGCGCCGCGCCGCATGCTTGACTGGCGGGGCCGACGGAAGAGCGGGAGTCGTCGCCCGGCAAGGCGCCACGCGGCGAGTGTCACATGGCTGGCAGGGGGTGGGCGGAGGGGCCGCGGGGCACAACGTCGGCGACGAACCGCTCGAGCCCATCCGAAGGGGCGGGCGGCGCAGCCGCGCCGCCCGCCGCCGCACGTTCGCCCTCCGCTACCCCGCACCCGACCTCGCAGCCGGTCCCGCAGCCGGTCCCTCCGCCGACCTCGCAGCCGACCCCGCAGCCGGCCCCTGCGCCGCGGCCTGCCCGCCGCGCCGGGCGCCGCCTCGCTGATAGAATCGGGTCGTCGCTTGCGCCCGACTCGCCGTTACGCTCACGCCGGGCGCGGGTAGATGAGGAGCGCGTCGCAGAAGTCGGCCCGCGGGGCCGCGCCGAAGGAGTCGTTTCGTGGACCGAGACAAGTTGCACCGTGAAGTGCTGCGCACGTTCGACAACGCCTGCGTCGGCCGCAGCGCGCAGTACTCGGGCAGGGCCGGGTTCGTGCCGCTCGCCGACGTCTACTTCGTCGAGGAGTCGCGCGAGCTCGTGGTGCGCTTCGAGCTGCCGGGGCTCGCGCGCCAGGACATCCAGCTCGAGGTCGAGCTGCGCAAGGTGGTGGTCCACGGCCGGCGCACGTTCCTGGGCGGCGACCGTCGCGTCTACCAGCAGGTCGAGATGGACTACGGCGATTTCGAGCGCCAGATCCGCCTGGCCGTCGACGTCGACGTCGACGCCGCGCAGGCCACCTACGACGCCGGCGTCCTCGAGGTGCGGCTGCCGCTCCTCGCCCACGATCCCCGCAAGCAGCGCATCCAGATCAGGATCGGGGGTGAGTCGTGAGCGAGCCCGACGGGGTCGAGGTCAAGGTGCCCGACCAGAGCGAGCTGCCCGGCGAGCTGCCGGTCCTGCCGCTGCGCGACACGGTCGTCTTTCCCGACACGATGATCCCCCTGACGGTCGGCCAGGAGCGCTCGATCAGGCTGATCGACGAGGTGCTGGCCGCCGACCGCCTGCTCGTGCTGGTGGCCTCCAAGGACGCCGAGATCGAGGTCCCCGGACCCGACCTGCTCTACCAGGTCGGCACGGTGGCCCTGGCCCACAAGATGGTCAAGCTGCCCGACAACACCATGCGCATCCTGGTGCAGGGGCTGCAGCGCGTGACGATCACCGGCTACACGACTCAGGAGCCCTATCTCAAGGCGACGATCGAGAAGCTCGACGACGTGATCGTCGAAAGCAAGGAGGTCGACGCCCTGCGCGCCAACCTCCTGTCGGTGTTCTCGCGCATCGTGTCGCTCGTGCCCTACCTGCCGGAGGAGCTCGAGATGGCGGCCGCCAACGTCGAGGAGCCCGGCGCCCTTGCGTTCCTCGTGGCCAGCACCATGCGCATCAAGACCGAAGACAAGCAGGAGCTGCTCGAAGAGCCCGACATCGAGCAGCGGCTGCGCAAGCTCACCCGCATCCTGGCGCGCGAGCTCGAGGTGCTCGAGCTGGGCTCCAAGATCCAGTCCGACGTGCGCTCCGAGATCGACAAGACCCAGCGCGAGTACTTTCTGCGCCAGCAGCTCAAGGCCATCCAGCAGGAGCTCGGCGAGACCAACGAGCAGGAGGCCGAGGCCAACGAGCTGCGCGCCAAGCTCGACCAGCTCGTGCTGCCCGACGAGGTCCGCAAGGCGGCCGAGCACGAGCTCGAACGCCTCGGCCAGGTACAGTCGGCCAGCGCCGAGTACCCGGTCATTCGCACCTACCTCGACTGGATCGTGACGCTGCCCTGGAACATCTCGAGCGACGACAACCTCGACATCAAACACGCCCGCGAGATCCTCGACCGCGACCACTACGACCTCGAGAAGGTCAAGGACCGCATCCTCGAGTACCTCGCGGTGCGCAAGTTGAAGAGCGACCTGCACGGACCGATCCTGTGCTTCGTGGGTCCGCCCGGCGTGGGCAAGACCTCGCTGGGCCGCTCGATCGCCGAGGCGATGGGCCGCAAGTTCGAGCGCATCAGCGTGGGCGGCGTGCGCGACGAGGCCGAGATCCGCGGGCATCGCCGCACCTACGTCGGCGCGATGCCCGGCATCATCCTGCGCGCCATGCGCGACGCCGGCACCGACAACCCGCTGTTCATGATCGACGAGATCGACAAGATGGGCGCCGACTGGCGCGGCGACCCGTCGAGCGCCATGCTCGAGGTGCTCGACCCCGAACAGAACTACACCTTCCGAGACCACTACCTCGACCTGCCGTTCGACCTCTCGAAGGTCATGTTCATCACCACGGCCAACCAGCTCGAGCCCATCCCGGGGCCGCTGCGCGACCGCATGGAGATCATCAACCTGGCCGGCTACACGATCGAAGAGAAGCTGCACATCGCGCGCAACTATCTGGTGCCCAAGCAGGTCGCCGCCAACGGCCTGCGGCCCAGTCAGGTCGCCTTCGACGACGCGGCGATACGCGAGATCATCACCTCGTACACGGTCGAGGCGGGCGTGCGCAACCTCGAACGCGAGATCGGCTCGGTCTGCCGCAAGCTGGCCCGCCAGGTGGCCGAGAACGGCGGCGGCCGGCGCCGCTTTAAGGTCGGCCCCAAGCGGGTGCACGAGCTTCTCGGACGGCCGCGCGTGTTCGCCGAGACCAAGCGCCGCACCGCCGACGCCGGCGTGGCGACCGGCCTGGCCTGGACACCCGTGGGCGGCGACATCCTGTTCATCGAGGCGACGTCGATGCCGGGCAGCGGGCATCTGACCGTCACGGGGCAGCTCGGCGACGTCATGAAGGAGTCGGCCCAGGCGGCGGTGAGCTACGTGCGGGCGCACTCCGTCGAGCTCGGCTTGCCCGACGACTACTTCGCCAAGCGCGACATGCACATCCACGTTCCGGCCGGGGCGATCCCCAAAGACGGCCCGAGCGCCGGCGTGACCATGGCGACCGCGGTCGCCTCGCTGGTCACCGGCCTGCCGGTGAGCGCCGACGTGGCCATGACCGGCGAGGTCACGCTCACCGGCCAGGTGCTGCCCATCGGCGGCCTCAAAGAGAAGACGCTGGCCGCCCAGCGCGCCGGCATCACCACGGTCATCCTGCCGGCGCGCAACGAAGCCGACCTCGAAGACGTGCCCGAGGAGTTGCGCAAGGGCATGACGTTCGTGCCCGTCGAGCGGGTCGAGCAGGTCTGGAGGGCCGCGATGGGGCTCACGCTGAACGGACGGCCGGCGCTCAGGCGGGCGCCGGCGGCGGCGGGCGTGCCCGCCGCCGAACCGGCCGCCGAACGCGCCGCCGAACCGGCCGCCGAGACCAAGGCTGCCGCATCACCCAAGCGCAGCAGCCGCGCCCGAGGCCGCCGCACCACCTGAGCGCAGCGGCCACCCGCGGCGTGCCCGGGAGCGCTTCCGGCCCCAGCAGATCGGCGCCGCCGCGGCGTCGTCGCGCCGCAAACCCGCCGCCACGCCCTCGGCGAGCGGCCGCGGCAGGCACCGCTGGTGCGGGCGTCGGGGCCCGTTTAAAGAGCTCTGGCTGCGGAGTCGACCTGGCGGTCGCGCTCCGCGCGGACGATGCGATAGGCCTCTATGCCGGCGACGGCGGCCACCACAAGGGCCGCGGCCCGGTCGGCCCACCACCAGCCGAGGACCCGGAAACAGAGCAACCCGACGATCGCCAGGAGGGACATGGCGGCACCGATGGCGCTCAAAGTCGCATCGCCTTCGAGCGCCGGGCTGCCGAGCGCCGCGCCGACGCGGCGCTTCGCGACCGCGAGCGGGACGAGCACGGCGAGCGTGACGCCTGGGCCGATGAGGGCCAGCACGGACGTGCCGGGTCGGGACCCGACGACGAGGGCCCGAACGCTCCCCGCGAGGAGCACGATGCTCGTCACGCACAAGGCCACCGCCACCACGGTGCCGGCGCGGGCCTCGGCCGCCCCCGCATCGATGGGGTGGCGGCGCTCGGCCCTGAAGCGCCAGATCAGCACGGCGGAACCCGACAGGTCGGCGAGCACCCCGAGACCCACGCCGAGGACGGCGAGACTCCCGTCGATGAGGCCGACGGCCAGGGCGAAACCGCCCGAGAGAGCTCCCCAGCCGACAGAGAAGGTGACCAGGAGCAGCGCCCGTTCGAGGAGTCGTGACCGCGGCAGTGGCTCGGAGGGAAAGGCCGGACCGTCGCTCATCCCCGGACTCTACACGACCGCGGACGGCCCGGGGGCGGGGGTTATCCGAGACCGCGCGCGTCGGGCTCGAGCGCCATCTCGGCGAGCGCCCGGTACGACGCCACGCGCTGCGCGACGGCCTCGCTGAGCAGTGTCTGGTGGCGGATGAGGACCGGGCGGCGCTCGTCGGGCACGAACGCCTTGAGTGAGTCCAGCAGCGACGCCAGGCGCCGGGTCACCTGCGGCGACCCGGCGCCGAACTCGGTGATCTCGGTCAGGGCGAGGTCGACGAACTGATCCCAGCTGCGCACCTGGGTGACCACTCGCACCGTGCCGTCACGATCGGCGAACAGGCCGCTGGGCCAGGTGCGCTCGGCCATCTGACGCAGGAAGTCCTGCAGCCGGTCGAGCACCTGCACGGCGGTGGTCGGCGCGTTGACGGCCGGCGACAGCGCCTGCGCGGCGACGTCGACGAGGGCGCGCACGCCGTAGAACGGGTCGCGGTAGACGGTGCGCTCCGGACCGACGTCGACAGTGCGCAGAAGGTCGGCGTCGGCGGGCAGCGAGGCGGGACCACCCGGCCCCGCGAAGAGCTCGAACAGGGGCTCGCCGCTGCCCACGTACTGGCCCACCTGAGGGGTGAGGCGCACGACGCAGTCGTGCTCGCGCGCGAGGCGCACGCAGGCCGCCATGTCGATCGCCTGCAGCATGCCCCGACCGAGGTGCACGCCCACTGCGAAGGGACCGGTGCTGTAGAGGAGGACCCGGTCGGGCTCGCCCAGGGCGGGCGCCTCGACCGCGGCGTAGTGCTCGTCCGGCGGGAACATCTGCTCCAGCGCCCGGCTCGTCTCGACGGCCACCGTGCTGATCGCGTAGGCGATCCGCATGCCGCGGATCGTGAGGGTGACGTAGGCGATGAACACGGCGATGCTGGCGACGGCGAGGATCATGGCGACCGCGACCGAGACGGTCGAGACGTCGGCGTGCCCCCGGCGCGTGAGCTCCTCGAGGTAACCGAGGCTGAAGAGCGGGTAGATGAAGGTGGCGATGAACGTGCCCAGGGCGACCTTGGTCGTGGTCGTGCGCACGTAGTTGCGCAGCACCCGGGGCGAGAACTGCTGGCTGGCGAGCTGCAGGGCGACCAGGCCGATCGAAAAGACGACGCCCAGGAAGGTCAGCATGGCCGTCGCCAGGGTGGAGAGCACGACGCCGGCGCCGGCGGCGCTCACGATCCAGGGCGCCGTTCCGGCCGAGACCGGCGCCAGGGTCTGGTCTATCGCCCGGGTGATCACGGCCAGCAGCAGCGCTCCCACCAGGAACGCCGCCGGGATGAACCAGAAGTTGTTGTAGAACCTCTCGCGCGGGCGCACCAGGTTGAAGCGCCGTCCGTCCGCGACCACCTGCGCGCGACTGCCCACCGGCCTGCTCTACCGCCTGCTCTACCGCCTGCTCCTCCGCCATCGCCTGCCTTTCGCTCTGGAGGGCCCGAGCGGGCCCTCCCGGCTCGCCTGTCGTCCCGGCGCGACCGAGGGCGCCGGAACGGTGCTCAGCTCCGACGCCCTCAGGCAAGCAAAGCGCCGGTGCCGACCAGACTTCCCGGCGCTCCACGAACTACTACTAGTCTACCCTGAATCGCGGCGGTTGCACGCGGGTGTTCGTACGTGGCCGCACAGGGAGCCGGCGCGGAGCTAGCGCCGCATCTCGCTCTCCAGCTCCTCGAAGAAGGTCCACGCCCTGCGGCTGAGAACGTCCAGCCGTCTGTACGACGAGCTTCGGTGCACGATGGCCAGCACGTTGACGACGGCTGGAGAATGGTCGTGGATGCAGTAGATGACCCGATAGTCGCCTTCCTTCACCCGGTGAAGGGGTGGCGCATTGGCCAGCGGCACAGCACCCGGCGGGTGAGCGTCGTCCTGAAGGGCACGCAGTCGAGCCGCGACCTGACGCTGGACGTGTTTTGGTAGCGACGCGAGATCGTCCAGTGCCGCTCGGTGAAGGCGGACATCGAACGTTGCCGCTCCCTAGAGTCCGAGCTGCGCGAGGGCGTCCTCGAGGGGCACGCTGTCCTCATCCTTCCAGGACCGCAGTCGCTCGAGGGCGAGCTTGAGATCGACGAAGTCCTCGAGCGCCTGAAGCAGCTCCAGGTCGGCCATCGGCACGACCGCGAACGCCTCACGTCCGTTCCGGCAGACGGTGACTCTCTCGTGGGCGTGCTGCACCCTGCCCAATATGTCGGAATCGCGCTTGAGATCAGTGACAGAAATCGTGCAAGACATCGAAACCCCTTCCGCCGCACCCGTCTCGCGTAAACTACACGATACGCGCGATTTACACATTCTGCAATACTCTGTTTCGGCAACAAACGGGCTCAACTTGAAGCTGCGGCGATCGCCAGCGCCGAACCCGGTCCGCTCAGGCCCTCCGGCAGCCCGACTGTGGTCGGCCGGGTCACGCGTGGCCATGCTGGCCACCGGCGGCCGTCGTTGACTGGACGCCGTGGCGGGAACGGGCTCATTGCGCCTGGAACGCGTCGCGGGCTACGATTGCCCGGTGAACGACCCTGCCGGTCAGCAAAAGGGGGGATGGTGAGTCCGGTCGACGCCGCCGCGACCAACGTCGGCGCCGGCAACTGGAAGGGCCTCGGCATGTGGGCCTGGCTGCTCTTCCGCATCGCCGGCGTCGTCCTGGTCCTCTACCTGTTCGCGCACATCGGCGTGATCTCGAGCGCGCGCTGGAGCAGTCGCCACACGTTGAACAGCGCCTTCACCCTCTTCGACCATCCGCTCTTCGTGCTGCTCGACCTGCTGCTCGTCTGGGCGGTCCTCTTCCACGCCCTGAACGGCGTGCGCATCCTGCTCATGGACTGCGGCCTGGGCATCCATCGCCACAAGCTCGTGTTTGTGGCGTGCATGGCGGTGGCCGTCGTGAGCCTCGGGTTCTTTGCCTTCAAGGCCTTCTCGTACATCGCGGCTCACCACGCCGGCGGACTCGGGGGGATGGTGTGAACGCCCAGGTCGCGGGACGCTCCCCGCAGGCGTCGCCGGCGCCCGCCACCGGCGCCGCCGCGAACCCCGCGTCGGCGACCGGCCGCATGAGCCCGTCGGTGCTCGACAGCAGCAGAGGCGGCATGTGGGGCTGGCTGCTCCAGCGCGTCACCGCGGTCGTGCTGATCGTCGGTCTGATGACGCACCTCATTGCGACCCACATCTTCAACCTCGGCCACCTGAGCTACCTGAACATCGGCGACCGGCTGGGCTCGTCGTTCTTCGTGGTGATCGACATCAGCCTGCTGGCGGCGGCCATCTTCCACGGCTTAAACGGGGCCCGCATGGTGGTGCTCGACTACTGGCTCGAAACGCGCGCGAGCCGCCTGGCCCTGACGATCGCCCTCTGGGTGTTCGGCTCGGTGACCTTCGTCTACGGCCTGTGGGCCCTGTGGCCCTGGATCTCCAAGTGAGGGGCCGGCGATGATCAGACACCAGCTCGTGATCGTCGGCGGCGGCCTGGCCGGGCTGCGGGCCGCGGTCGAAGCCAAGGGCGCCGGCATCGACGTCGCCATCCTCTCGCAGGTCCACCCCGGCCGCAGCCACTCCGGCGCGGCCCAGGGAGGCATCAACGCGGCCCTCGCCAACAACCCCGAGGGCCACGACGACACGCCCGAAAAGCACGCCTTCGACACCGTCAAGGGCTCCGACTACTTAGCCGACCAGGACGCCGTCTACCAGATGACCCAGGACGCCCCGCCGGCGATCTTCGAGATGGAGCACTGGGGATGTCCGTTCAGCCGCTACGACGACGGCCGCATCGCCCAGCGTCCCTTCGGCGGGGCCGGCTTTCCGCGCACCTGCTACGGCGCCGACAAGACCGGCCACTACCTGCTGCACACGCTCGTCGAGCAGGCCTATCGCCGCCAGGTCACGATGTACGTCGAGCGGTTCGTCACGAGCCTCATCGTCGCCGACGGGCAGTGCCGCGGCGTGGTCGCCTACGACATGACCCGCGGCGGCTTCGAAGCCTTCGCCGCCGACGCCGTGATCATCGCCACCGGCGGCGCCGGGCGCACGTACTCGAACACCACCAACGCCATCATCTCGACCGGCTACGGGGCCGCCATGGCCTACCACGCCGGCGCGCCGCTCAAGGACATGGAGTTCGTGCAGTTCCACCCCACGGGGCTCTACACGACGAACATCCTCATGACCGAGGGCTGCCGCGGCGAGGGCGCCTACCTGCTCAACGACCTCGGCGAGCGCTTCATGGCCAAGTACGCGCCGAGCGTCATGGAGCTCGCCCCGCGCGACATCACGGCGCGCTCCATCTGGACCGAGATCCTCGAGGGTCGCGGCATCGGCGGCAAGGACTTCGTCTACCTCGACCTGCGCCATCTGGGCGAGCAGAAGATCGCCGAGAAGCTGCCCGGCATCCGCGATCTCGCCATCCACTTCGAGGGCGTCGACCCGGTCACCGACCCGGTGCCGATCGTGCCCAGCCAGCACTACACCATGGGCGGCATCGACACCGACCGCGACGGCGTGACCCGGATACCGGGGTTGTACGCCGCCGGCGAGTGCGCCTGCGTGAGCGTGCACGGCGCCAACCGCCTGGGGGGCAACTCGCTGCTCGAGACGATCGTCTTCGGCCGCCGGGCCGGCAAGGCCGCGGTCGCGTTCCTCGAAGGCGGCGGGCAGCGCCCGGCGCCCGACGCGGCCGCCCGCGAGGCCCTGGCCGCGGTGCAGGAGCGCGTCGACCGGCTCTCCCGGGCGGCGGCCACCGAAGACGCCTACGACATCCGCGCCGACATGATCGCCACCATGAAGCAGAACTTCGGCATCTTCCGCGAGGCCCGCCAGATGCAGGAAGGCATCGACAAGCTCCTCTCGCTCAAGGAGCGCCTGGCCCACATCGGCCTGCGCCATGCGGGCGGGCCCTTCAACCTCGACATGATCCGCACCATCGAGCTCGAAGGCATGCTCGACGTGGCCCTGGCGACGGCGGTCGGCGCATCCAGGCGCACCGAGTCGCGCGGCTCCCACGCGCGCACCGACTACCCCAAGCGCGACGACGAGCACTGGCTCGTGCACACGCTCGCCCTCTACCGGCCCGACGGCCCACCTGATCTGACCAACAAGCCGGTCGCCCTCGGCATGTTCGAACCACAGGAGCGCAAGTACTGATGAGCGAAGCCCGGTTTCGCATCAAGCGGTTCGACCCGGCGAGCGACGCGGCGCCGCGGTACGAGACCTACGCCGTGCCCTACGAGGGCAATCTCACCGTGCTCGAGGGACTGTTCTCCATCCAGGAGCGCCAGGACGGTTCACTCAGCTTCCGGTACTGCTGCCGGGCCGCGGTCTGCGGCTCGTGCGCCATGTACATCAACGGCCGCTACCGGCTCGCCTGTCAGACCAACGTCGGCCACCTGCCCGCCGGCGACGTCACCGTCGAGCCCATGCCGCACCTGCCGCTGGTCAAGGATCTCGTCTGCGACATGACCGAGTTCTTCGCCAAGTACGAGTACATCAAGCCGTGGCTGATCCGCGACGGGGCCGGCGAGCCCGAGCGCGAGATCCCGCAGTCGCCCAAGGCGCGCCGCAAGCTCGACATGCCGATCGACTGCATCCTCTGCGGCTGCTGCTACAGCTCGTGCCCGTCGGTCTGGGGCGAGGAGAACTACCTGGGGCCGGCGGCCCTGCTCAAGACCTACCGCTTCGAGGTCGACTCGCGCGACCAGGCCCGCCGGGAGCGCCTGCCCAACTTCGACAACGAGCGCGGCGTCTACCGCTGCCACACGATCACCAACTGCGTCGAGGCCTGTCCCAAGGAGCTCAACCCGACCGAGGGCATCCAGTGGCTCAAGGGCGCCGCCGTGCGGCGGCGCCTGTTCGGCCGGCTCAAGTAGGGCGGCGCAGCACCCTCGGCGCGCCGGAACGGCTGCGGCGGGGCGGGGGCCGCTTTCGGCGGCCCCCGCCCCGCCGCCGTTCAGTGCACGTGGGCGAGGGTCGCCAGGAGCACGCCCGTCAGGGTGACGCCGGCGCCGAGCGCGAGTCGGGCCCCGAGGCGTTCCCGCAGGAAGACCATGCCGCCCAGGATGGCGAAGATCGGCGACGTGGCGATGATCAGCGTCGTCAGGACCGGACCGATCTCGTCGATCAGAACGTAGAACAGGACGGCGAAGAGCGCGTTCAGGACCCCGGCCGCGACCAGCAGGGCGATGACACGGCGGCGCTCGCGGCCGCGCAGCGACACGGTGAGAAGCGACGAGCGTCGGGCGAGCACGAACGGGGCCAGCAGCACGACGCCGAAGGCCTCGCCCAGCACGATCATGGTCGTGCTGGCGCCGCCCGCCGAACGCTCGGCGAGCTGGACCATCACCGGCATGAAGCCCCAGCCCGCCGCCGTGACCAGCGACAGCGCCACGACCGTGCCGGCCGACGCGCGCAGCGCCGGCCCGGTGGTTCCCTCGAGCGCCGGCGCGTGGGGTTCGGGCTCGTCGCCCATCCAGCGGAAGATGAGGGCCACGCCGGCAAAGGCCACAACGAGGCCCGCGATCGTCAGGCCGGCGATGGTCGTGCCGACGATGACCGCCGCGAACACGGCCGTGAACAGCGGGTCGGTGCTGCTCAGGGGGCCTACGATGCCGACCCTGCCGGAGCGCAGCGCGTAGTAGTAGGCGGTGAAGGCGATCAGCCAGGTGACGACCGAGCCGGCCGCGAGGTAGCCCGCCGCCGTCCAGGTCATGGCAAAGCCGAGCGGCCAGAGGTGAAGAAGGCTGAAGGGCACCGCGATGGCGCAGAGGCCGGCGAGCGACACCACGGTCACGAAGAAGTTCACCGGGATCGGCCGAACGTAGTCGAGGACCTTCTTGTTCAGGACGACGATGGCGCCCCAGCATGCGGCGGCCAGGAAGGCCACGCCGACCCAGACAAGAAAGGCTGCCGAGATCTCGTCCACCTCCGGACGGCTGCGCTCGAACGGCGCGGGCCCGCCGACCCGGGCCCGCGCCATTCTACCAGCGTCGCTCGACGTGCGGACGCCGACCGGGCATACTCTGCGGCAGGCGGAGCGGCGTGCGCGGTCTTTCCGCGGGCGTGCTCCGTGCACAGGCGGTACGGACTGGGAGCGGCCATGAACACGAGCGTCGGCAGGACCCGGCTGGAGATCGCGGTCGGCGACATCGCCCTCCTCGACGTCGAGGCGATCGCCAACGCCGCCAACAACGAGCTTTGGATGGGCGCCGGCGTCGCCGGCGCCATCAAGCGGGCCGGCGGCCCGGAGATCGAGCAGGAAGCCATGCGCCAGGGACCGATCGCGGTCGGCGACGCCGTGTCGACCGGCGGCGGCAAGCTGACGGCGAAGTGGGTCATCCACGCGGCGGTCATGGGGCACGACCTGCGCACCGACGCCAACTTCATCGCCAAGGCGACGACGCGCACGCTCGAAGTCGCCGACCACCTCTCGGCGCGTTCGCTGGCCCTGCCGGCGTTCGGCAGCGGGGTCGGCGGCTTTCCCATCTACGCCTGCGCCAGCATCATGGTCGGACAGGTACGGGCGTACCTTGTGGGGCAGCGGCGCAGCCGCCTGCGCAAGGTCGTCTTCTGCGCCTTCGACGACGTCGGAGCGGCCGCCTTCAAGAACGCGCTGAGCGGCACCACCCGGTTCGAAGTGTGAGCCCGCGCCGCGCCCGCGTGGCGCCGATCGCCGGATGACGATCGCCGATCGCCCGATGACGGCCGGGTGCGGATGACGATCGCCGATCGCCCATCTCTTCTGTACCTGTGCCGCGACGACGTCGCCGGGCTGGGCCTGCCGATGGCCGACGTGCTGGCGGCGGTCGAGGAGAGCTTTCGCCGCAAGGGCCGCGGCGAGGTCGAGCTGCCGGCCAAGATCGGCGTCGATGCCGGCGGCGGCGCCTTTGCCCACGCCATGCCGGCCTTCGTGCCCGCCGCCGGCGCGCTGGGCGTGAAGTGGGTCGGCGCCTTCCCCGGCAACCCGGCCCTGGGGCTGCCGACCGTGAGCGGCCTCATCGTGCTGGCCGACCCCGCGACCGGCCTGCCGGTCGCGGTCATGGACTGCACGCTCGTCACCGCCCTGCGGACCGGCGCGAGCGCCGGCGTGGCGGCCCGGTTCCTGGCCCGCGAGGGAGCCGCGGTGGCGGCGATCGTGGGCTGCGGGGTCCAGGGTCGCGCGAGCCTGAGGGCGCTGGCCGCGGCGCTGCCCGGGCTGCGCGAGGTGCGCTGCCACGACACGAACGAGTCTGCCGCGCAGAGTCTCGTCGACGAGTTGGGGCAGCTCCTACCGGGCCTCGAGATGATCATCTGCGACTCGGCGCCCGAGGCGGTTGCGGGAGCCGATGTCGTAGTGACCGCGATCCCCATGGACGGTGGGCCGCCGCCGCTCGACGCGGGGTTGCTCGGCCGGGGGGCGCTCGCCGTGGCGCTCGACTACGATGCGGCCTGGACCCCGGCCGCGATGGCCGAGTGCGACCGCCTCGTCACCGACGACCTGGCGCAGACGCTCGCGACCAAAGCCGCCGGCGTGCACCTGGCCGACCTGCCGGCGATCGACGCCGACCTCGGCCGGGTAGTCGCCGCGCTCGAGCTCGGCCGCCTCGACGCGGCGCAGCGCATTCTCTGCCTCAACCTCGGCATCGCCACGCACGACGTGCTGACCGCCCGCCTGGTGTACGAGCGCGCCCTCGCGGCGGGCGCCGGCACGCGGCTGCCGCTCTAGAGGCCGCCGCCGCACAAACGTCGCCACGCGGCTGCCGCTCTAGAAGACGTCGCCGCACCGGCGCCGGCACGCGGCTGCCGCTCCAGACGACGGCGCCGCACCAACGCCGGCACGCGGCCGGCTCTCTGGGTGCGGAGGGACGTTGGGTCGTCAAACGCCGTAGCGGCGGCGGTGGGCCCGGATGAGGCCGGCCGGGCCGGTCATCATCACGTCGCCGAACGGCGCCGGGAAGCACACCGGCAGCGAGCTGCGGGCGAGCAGCTCTCTCTGTGGGCCGGTGACCAGGACGGGCAGGCCGGCGGGCACGGGGCCGCCGAGGGCGGCCCCGTGCCCGCCGGCCTGCCGCACCTCGTCGCCGGGCAGGTCGCCCGCCAGGAAGCGCCGCACGTACGACTCGAGCGTGGGCCCGTCGAGGCGGTTGGTGTGGTCTTCGTAGATGCCGGCGAGGCGGCCCTCGAGCGCCACGGCGCAGATCGTGTGGCAGTTGCCGACGTTCACCAGCACCGCGTCGGTGGTGTCGTCGCCGAGGGCCCCCAGGAGGGCCGCGGGGCCCGTGTCGGCGGCCGTGACTTGCGGCAGAGCCGCAAGCTCGCCGGCCGCCGCCCGCAGGCGCGTGAGCTCGGCCGGCACCTCGTCGGCCGCGTAGAACAGCTCCTCGAGCGGCGTGCGGGCGGCCAGGGCGCGCTCCCACATCTGAAAGCGCAGGACGCGGTTCGAGCCGTGCGGGTCGAAGCCGTGGTCCTGGGCCGCGATGCAGCCGCCCGTGAAGGCCGTCGGCGCGCCCAGGTCGGCAAACGCCCGCAGCAGTCCGTCCAGGTCGACGTCGCCGCTGCGCACCTCGACGGCGCCGCTCCGTCGGAGCCCGGTCACCTCGTCGTCGGAGACGAGGCGCACGCCGCGGTCGGTCGCCCACTCGAGGCGGTCGGCGTACGACAGCGCGGCGGTCTCGGTCGCCCAGAACGAAAGGCCGGCCGCGAGGTGGGCGAGCATCGCCTTGGTCGAGGGACCGCCGCCCATGGTCGGTCCGGCAAAGACGACCGGCAGCCCGCGTCGTGTCGCGTCGCGGATCTGGCCGGCCACGATCCGCGTGCGCGAGGGCACGACGAGCTTGACCGAGTTCTCGGGGCGGCCGTCGGGCTCGAAGACCAGGATGTCGGTGGTCCCCATGCCCGCGTCGAGGGCCAGCAGGCGGGCGGGGGTCGTCACCGCGACGGCTCCCGGGTCAGGAAGGTGTCGCCGGGTGGGCGAACCGCAGGCGCCAGACGTTGACCAGCGCCTCGAGGAAGATGTCGTTGGACATCTTCGACTCGCCGACCTTGCGGTCGACGAAGATGATCGGCAGCTCGACGACGCGAAAACCGAGCTTGTGGGCGCGGTAGGTCATCTCGATCTGAAAGCCGTAGCCCTTGGTGTCGATCGCGTCCAGGTCGATCGTCTCGAGCACGCGGCGGCGGAAGCACTTGAAGCCGCCGGTCAGGTCGCGGTAGGGCAGGCCGAGCACCGCCTGGGCGTACAGGCAGCCGCCACGGCTCACGACCTTGCGCGACAGCGTCCAGTTCTCGACGCCGCCGCCGCGCACGTAGCGCGAGCCGAGCACGACGTCGGCGCCCCGGTCGATCAGGGCCACGAAGTGGGGCAGGTAGCTCGCGTCGTGCGACAGGTCGGCATCCATCTCGAAGAGCAGGTCGGCGCCCGCGGCGAGGGCGTGACGAAAGCCGGCGATGTAGGCCTTGCCCAGGCCCTCCTTGCCGGCGCGGTGGAGCACCTCGACGTCGGGGTACTCGGTGGCCAGGCGGTCGGCCAGCTCGCCGGTGCCGTCGGGCGAGTCGTCGTCGACGATCAGCGTGTGGAGCTGCAGGTCGTTGCCGTCGGCAACCTCGCGGATGCGCTCGAGGGCATGCCGCAGGTTCTCGCGCTCGTTGTACGTCGGGAGCACCACCGTGTTCATGGCGCCCAGTATATCGTCTGGAGCCGCGTTCCCGGCGGCGCCGGCGCGCCCTTCGGCGGCCGGCCGGCGCGCCCTTCGGCGGCGCGCTCGTCGCTCACTCCTGGTGCTACGCCGCCGTGTGCCGCGTCCGTCCCGAGGGTGCACTACGATGAAACGGCAAACGGTTAAGTCTAACCGTCAAGTTGAGAATGAGCCTTTCCACTGCACAAAGGTGGCCCTGCCGTAGCAGGAACCATTGCAACCGGCGAGAAATCGTCTATATTGTGACAGCTCAACTCTCCGAACACTACATCTTGTAGTAGGGGTCTCTTCTCCGTGCATTGTCCATTCTGTGGTGACGAAGACAGCCGTGTCGTCGACTCGCGCGACTCCGAGTCGGGCGACACCATCCGCCGCCGGCGCGAGTGCGGCTACTGCGGCCGCCGCTACACCACCTACGAACGGGTCGAAGAAGCGCCGCTGCTGGTCGTCAAGCGCAGCGGCGCCGAAGAGGTCTTCGCGCGGGCCAAGCTGCTGAACGGTCTGCTGCGGGCCTGCGAGAAGCGTCACATCTCGCTCGAGCGCATCGAGCGGGTCGCCGACGAGATCGAAGGCGAGCTGCGCCGCGAGTCGGTGCAGCAGGTCACGTCGGCCGAGATCGGCGAACGGGCGCTGCGCTACCTGCGCGACCTCGACCGGGTGGCCTACATCCGCTTCGCTTCGGTGTACCGCCAGTTCGACGACATCGACGAGTTCCAGAACGAGCTCGCCCGGCTCGACGAGCCGGCCGGCGAGGCCACGACAGATACAGACGACGCGCCGCTCGACCAGCCGGCGCTTACCGGATCCAACGGGGGCAGGGGGCATGACTCATGACTAAGACGGGTCGCGACGTGATAGAGCTGTCGGCCAACGCGCTCAAGGTGTTGCAGCGTCGCTATCTCAAGAAGGGCGAGAACGGCGAGCTGCGCGAGACACCCGAGGAGATGTTCCGCCGCGTGGCCCGGGCGATCGCCCAGGCCGAGCGGCTGCACAACCCCAGCGCGGCGGTCGACGAGTACGAAGAGACCTTCTACCGGCTCATGACGAGCCTCGAATTCATGCCCAACAGCCCCACGCTCATGAACGCCGGCCGCGAGCTCGGTCAGCTCTCGGCGTGTTTCGTCCTGCCCGTCGGCGACTCCATGGACTCCATCTTCGAGGCGATCAAGCACACCGCCCTCATCCACAAGAGCGGCGGCGGCACCGGCTTTTCGTTCTCGCGCGTGCGGCCCAAGAACGACGTCGTGCTGTCGACCGCCGGCGTCTCGTCGGGTCCGCTGTCGTTCATGAGCGTGTTCGACGCCGCCACCGAGACCATCAAGCAGGGCGGCACGCGGCGCGGCGCCAACATGGGCATCATGCGCGTCGACCACCCCGACATCCTCGACTTCATCACCGCCAAGCACGACGACGACCGCCTGAACAACTTCAACATCTCGGTCGCCGTCACCGACGAGTTCATGCGCGCCGTCGAAGCCGACGAGGAGTACCCGCTGGTCAATCCGCGCTCCGGCGAGACGGTGCGCTCGCTGCGCGCCCGCAAGGTGTTCAACTCGATGATCACGCTGGCCTGGAAGAACGGCGACCCCGGCATCGTGTTCATCGACCGCATCAACGAGCACAACCCGACCCCCCGGCTCGGCGCCATCGAGAGCACCAATCCCTGCGGCGAGCAGCCGCTGCTGCCCTACGAGTCGTGCAACCTGGGCTCCATCAACCTGGCCCGCGTGTGCGACGACGGCCACCTCGACTACGGTCGCCTGGGCCGCATCGTCAAGACGGCCGTGCGGTTCCTGGACGACGTCATCGACGTCAACAACTACCCGCTGCCGCAGATCGCCGAGATGAGCCGCGGCAACCGCAAGATCGGCCTGGGCGTCATGGGCTTCGCCGACCTGCTGTTCAGGCTCGGCGTCCCCTACGACTCCGACGAAGCGGTGCGGCTGGCCGGCCAGCTCATGGAGTTCGTGCACACCCAGGCCCAGGCGGCCTCCGTCGAGCTCGCCGACGAGCGCGGCGTGTTTCCCAACTTCGAGGGCTCGATCTTCGATGTCGAGGGCGGCCCGCGCCTGCGCAACGCGACCGTGACCACGATCGCCCCGACCGGCACCATCTCGATCATCGCCGGCTGCACGAGCGGCATCGAGCCGCTCTTCGCGCTGAGCTACATGCGCCGCAAGGTGTTGGACGACGACGAGATGCTCGAGGTCTACCCGTACTTCGAAGAGGTCGCGCGGCGCGAGGGCTTCTACTCCGAGGCGCTCCTGCAGCGCATCGCCGACGAAGGCTCGGTGCGCCACATCGACGACGTGCCCGAGCTGTGGCGCAACGTGTTCGCCACCGCCCACGACGTCACCCCGGAGTGGCACGTCAAGCTCCAGGCCGCCTTCCAGGGCCACACCGACAACGCCGTGTCCAAGACGGTCAACTTTCCCAATCACGCCACGGCCGACGACGTCGAAAAGGTCTACCTGCTCGCCTTCCGCTCGGGCTGCAAGGGCGTCACGATCTACCGCGACGGCAGCCGCGAGGAGCAGGTGCTGAACGTCGGCGCCGCGCCCAGGCGGTCGGGCCGGCGCGACCCGGCGACCGGCCTCGCCACCACCCGCCCGTCGCGCCCGAGACTGCTCACCGGCGAGACCGAGCGCATGGACACCGGCTGCGGCAAGCTGTTCGTCATCATGAACGACGACGAGCACGGGCCGCGCGAGGTCTTTGCCAACATGGGCAAGGCCGGCGGCTGCGCCTCGTCCAACACCGAGGCGCTCGGCCGGCTCATCTCGCTGGCGCTCAAAAAGGGCGCCTCGCCGAGTGAGATCGTCGACCAGCTCAAGGGCATCCGCTGCCACGTGCCGTACGGCATGGGGCCCAACGCCACCCTGTCCTGCGCCGACGCCATCGGCAAGGCCATCGAGCGGCGCTACATCGCCGGCGCCGGCGCGCCGGTGGTCGCGCCCGAGCCGCAGCTCGCGCTCGTCGAGGTCGCCCAGGGCGCCTGCCCCGACTGTGGCGGCGCCATCGAGCACGAAGGCGGCTGCGTCGTCTGCCGGCTCTGCGGCTACTCCAAGTGCGGCTAGCCGTGACCGGCCGGGCTCCGGCGCGAGCCGTCGCGAGCGGCGTTTCGGCGCGGTAGAGTAAGGGCAGCACGCGTCTGTTCCGACCGGGGGAGTCGCACATGGCCGACCAGCAACCGCCCGAGGCGCCGCACACCGCGCCGCCCGAC
The DNA here is from genome assembly GCA_963751565.1 of uncultured Actinomycetes bacterium. Taxonomy (GTDB): domain Bacteria; phylum Actinomycetota; class Thermoleophilia; order UBA2241; family UBA2241; genus Bog-752. Next base: position 59,557 of record CAVVVA010000020.1, read on the forward strand.
GAACCGCACACGCCGCCCGACGAGGCCCATGCGGAGCCCGACGAGGCGCATCCGGCGCCCGACGAGGCACGCACGCCGGCCGACGCGGCGCCCGGCGGCTCCGCACCCGGCGGCTCCATAGCCGACGGCGAGTTCGAGATCGGCGACACCGTCATCGCCAAGATCGCCCACATGGCCTGTCGCGAGGTCGAGGGCGTGCACGCCCTGGGGGGTGTCACCTCACGCGCGCTGTCGAGCCTGCGCGTGGCCGACACGCGCACGCAGGGCGTGACCGTCGATCTGCGCGGCGCCGACGTCGACGTCGACATCACGCTGGTCGTCACCTACGGACGCAGCATCCCCGAAGTGGCCCAGGCCTGTCGCGAGCGGGTGCGCGAGCGCATCGAAGCCGCGACCGGTCTCGTGGTCAAGGCCGTCAACGTCGTGGTGAGCGACATCTACTTCCCCGAGGGAGCGTCTGGCGCCGAGAGCGGACAGGCCTAGCCGGTCGCCTCGCGCCCTCGCTCTCGACGCGCTCGAGGTGACGCTCGGCTTTCTGGCGCTCGCCGCCGCCGGCGTGGCGCTCATCTCGGCGGCGATCGAGCTGCTGGCGGCCGCCGTCGGCCGCCGCGTGGTCGTCTGGCGGGCCGTGCCGCTGCCCCACTCTCACGAGGGCCGCATGCTCGTCGTCCTGGTGCTTCTGGCGGGCTCGGTGGCGCTGGCCGCCCTCGCCCTGCGCGCCCGCCCGGCGCCGCTCGTGCTCAGCGTCGAGGGCGGCAGCCTGCGGCTGCCGCCCGACACGCTCGAACGCTACCTCGCCGACGAGCTCGCCCGCGACCCCGACGTCGTGTCGTCGCGGGCCTCGTTCGCGCTGCGCGACGAACGTCTTGCCGCGGAGTTGTGGGTCGCGCTGCGGCCCCTGGCGCCGGCCGCCGTTCTGCGCGAGCGTCTCGGCGGCGTCGCGACGGCAGCGCTGCGCGACGGGCTCGGCCTGGCGGCCGACGTAGACGATCCGGTCGTCAGGGTGCTGCGCGTCCACGAGTTGCCGAGGTACCTGCGCTGAGGCGGGTCGCTCTCCTGGTCGCCGCGCTGGCCGGCACGCTGGTCTGCGCCGCGCTGCTCGTGCGCGAGGCGGCGCTCGTCGCCAACCGGAACGTGGTGTGGTCGGCGCCTCGCTGGTGGCACGACCTGCTGACGGCTCCCGCCGGCCTCGTCGCGCTCGCCGGCCTGGCTGCCGCCGTACTGGGCGTCGGCTGTCTGTGGCTCGCCCTGCGCATGCTGGCCGGCGGCGAGCCCGACGAGGGCGCCGGCATCGAGCTCGGCGCCGGGCAGACGAGCGTGATCGTCAAGGCCGAGGCGCTCGAACGGCTGCTCGCCCACCGCCTCGTCGACGAGCTCGCCGAGGTCAGAAACGCACGCGTGCGGGTGACGAGGCGCGAGCAGCGCCTCGTCACCCGCACGTCCCTTGCGCTCGCCGCCACCGACGTGCGCCGTTTGCACGCCCGCGCCAGGGCCGTCATCGAGCGGGAGCTGCGGGCCGCGACCGGTCTCGACGCGGGCGAGCTGACAGTCGAGGTCGACGAGCTGCTCGTCGGCCGGGGAGGTGCCAGGTGAGTCTCAGATACATAGGGCTGGCCGTCGGCCTTGCTGTCGGCGTCGTGTGGATGGCTCTCGGTCTCGAGAAGCTGGTCGTCGTGTGCGCGATCGGCGCCCTGGGCTATCTGATCGGCGGTGTCCTGGCCGGCGAGATCGACGTCCAGCGCTCCATCGACAGCCTGCGTCGCAAGTGAGCGCGCGGGCGGCTCGGCAGAAGGCAACACGGCAGATGGCGTCTCGCCGGACGGCGGCTCGGCGGATCGCGGCTCGACAGGCGAAAAAAGAGACCTGATGGGGATTCAGGCCTCTTTGAGAAGCGGTCCCGCAGGAGCCGGGACGCGTCCTTCTCCACTGTTGTACTGTACCCCGCCGGCGGCGTCTGTCACAACCGATTGCCGATGACCTGCCTGTCGATGACCTGATTGCCGATGACCTGCCTGTCGATGACCTGAATGTCGATGACCTCTCCGCCCGGGCTGTTCCGCCCCGATCTCGTCGCCTCCGACCTCGACGGCACCCTGCTGCCGCCCAGCCTCGAGTTCCTGCCCCAGACCACGGCCGGTGTTCAGGACCTGCGCGCCGCCGGGGTGCCGTTCGTGGTGTGCACCGGGCGCATGTTCAAAAGCGCCCGCCACGTTCTCGCCCGGCTCGGCTTAACGACGGGACCGATCGTCTGCTACCAGGGAGCGCTGCTCGCCGACCTCTCGACCGGCGAGTGGTCGCGGCATCTGCCGATCGCCGCCGACATGGCCGCCGAGGTCGTGCTGGCCATGCGCGAGCTGCGGCGCCACGTCAACGTCTACGTGGGCGACGAGCTGTACGTCGAGCAGAACGACGACTGGGCGCGGCGCTACGCCGAGTACGCCGAGGTCGGCCTGAACGTCGTGCCCGACCTGCTGGCGGTCGTGACCACGCCGCCCACCAAGATCGTCGTCTCGACCGATCCCGACGACGTGACGAAGCTGCTGCCCGGGCTCCAGGCGCGCTGGGACGGCCGCCTGTATGTCACGCGTTCGCTGCCCCACTTCATCGAGATCAGCGACCCGCAGGCGACCAAGAGCGCCGCGCTCGCCTACCTGTGCGAGCGGCTGCCCGCCGCCCGGGAGCGCACCGTGGCCTGCGGCGACGGCTGGAACGACGTCGACATGATGCGCTGGGCCGGCCTGGGTGTCGCGGTCGCCGAGGCAAGCGAAGAGGTGCGCGCGACCGCCGACCTCGTCGTGCCGCGCGACCGGCTGGGGGAGCTCTTCGGCGCTCTGGCCGTCGCGGAGTAGCGAAGGCGGCGCCCGGAGGGTAAGGCGCCGCCTTCTTGGGGTGCTGGTGGCGCCGACGCTCGCGCGTCGGCTTCCCCTTGCAGGGGACCTGGACACTCCGTCACCCCGTGCTGTCCAGTCTTTCTGTGACGGCGAACGTGCGACGCACGGCCCCGCCGTCCGCCCATAAGTGTACCCGGGCACACTGATCTCACACGAGCGGACCCGACAGACGAAAAGCAGGGAGCGGCCATCCGGCAAGGCGGCGGGCGCACTGCTGGCGGCAGGAGTGGGGCGGTGCCGGGGCGGCGCGGCGCACGTGGAGCGCGGCGCACGTGGGGCGGGGCACACGTAGGGCGGGGCGGGCGGGGTCGCTTGCGACCCCGCCCGCCCCGCCGGTGGCCTTGGTCCTAGCGCTTCACGCGCGCTTCACGCGCACCTTGCACGAGGCGGTCGCGCCGACGTACGACTCGGAGCCTCCCCAGACCGCCTTGAAGGTCGTCGTGGACTTGCCCAGCTTCACCTTGACGCTGAACAGGCCGGTGCCGTCGGCCATGACATGCACCGGCGCCAGGGCGAAGGGCGTCGCGCTGGAGCCTTTGTAGATCGCGACCGTGGTGGCGTTGGCATCCTGGGCTTCGAGGTAGCCGAGCAGCCGCACGGTGTGCTTGGGCGCGACGGTCCGCGTCTGGGGCCGCAACCGCATGACCGTGGAGTCCTTGGACAGACTGCCCTGCACGAACCATGTCGTGCCGCCGTCGGTCATCAGCCGGGTCGCCGTCACGATGTTGATGGGCTGACCGTTGGGCCCCGTCGGCACCGCGTAGGGGTTCGCGACACTGGCCACGAGCGTGGCGTTGAGCGAGTCGTTGAGCAACCACCCGTCGACGTCGTTGACGAGGTCGGGCAGCGTCTCGGAGTCGGGGATGGCCGGCGTTGAGGCGGCGCTCACGCCATCGCCCACGCCATCGTCGCTCGAGCTTTCATAGCCGTTGGAGTCGTAGACGTAGACGGTGCCTGTGGTAGCGACGCCGAGCGGAACGTTGAGCGTTACGTCTTCTTCGTGGGTGCCCTTCTCGCCGTAGTCTCGTACGAAGGTGCGCACCGTGTTGGCGCCGTGCTTGAGGCCTCCGGGCACCGAGAAGTCGAGCACCTGCAGCGACGTGTGGATGGGTGAGAGCTTCGCGGCAAAGGAGACCGACGTCGCGGTGGCCGGCGCTGTGCCGTTGGGGTTTGAGAGCAGGTAGCTGATCATGTCGCCGGCGTCGCCGCCCGCGTAGAAGCCGACATCGTAGGGGTCGTCGAAGACGTTGTTCATGGTGGTCGTGTAGGTCGTGGTGGTTGCGGCCGTCGGGTCGGCGACGGTCACCGTCGAGTCCATCGTGGCGTGGCCGGGGTAGGTGGCGGCGTCGGTGGCCTCGAACACCGGGACCCAGCAGGCGGTGGCGATGACCATCGCTCCCCAGTTGGGGTTGTCGGCGACCCAGAGCGGCACGTAGGTGTGTGACGACACGGTCGGCTGGGCGCCGAGCTTCGCGGTGGCGTCGACCGGCACCTCGGGAGTGGCGGCGCCGAGCTGGCCGGCGACGCCGTAGGTGCGGTCCTGCGTGATCAGGCCGCGCGTCGCGCCCAGGGAGAAGAGCTTGTAGGATTCCATCGAATCGGACCAGATGCCGTAGACGTCGGCGTTGGCCATCTCCAGGCCCGACGGGCCGTCGAGCTCGGCGGGGTGCCCGAAGGCCACGACCACGTTGTCGTGGGCGTAGGTGACGGTGCCGCAGAACGCTGCCCACAGGTCGCCGCGTGCGATGACGGCGGCCACCGAGGCGCCGCCCACGAGGTCGGTCTGAAAATCGGTCGCGTCGGCGCCGCCGCCCGCGGCGATGACGTCGACGCCGCGCTTCTCGAACGCGGCCGCCAGACGCTTGAAGGCCTTGCTGGCGCTGGGCAGGCCGCCGATCTCGGCGGTGCTCAGGGGTACGAAGACGGCCGTGCCGGCCGCCGGATGGAGGGCGCGGGCGACGGTGCGGCTGCGGGCCAGGACGAGTCTGTCAAACGTGCCGGCGGCGGTCTTCACGGGCCGGGCCACGACGGCCGTACGGGTCCTGGGCAAGACCGGTCCGGCGGCCTCGAACGAGGGTGCGGTGGGCGAGCCGGCGCTGCTCAGGGCGGCCCCGACCGGCGCGACGTCGTACTTGGTCTCGATCGACTCCATGTACTGGATCGGCGTCGCCAGGCCGAGGCCGTTCGTGGTGAACGTGTCGCCGAACGCGACGCCGCCGGCCAGCTTGTCGGTGACCTTGGGGCTGGCGGCGTCGCCGACGAACAGCGGGCTGCCGCTCATGCCGTCGGCCAGACCGCCCTCAGACACCACGGTCGGGTCGGTGATCTGGAACAGGATCACCGTCGAGCCGTCTACCGGATTCTGGCCGTCGGCGACGGCCAGAATCTCGACGGGGACGTCGCTGATCGTGGCGCCCTTCAGGACGGTCTTGAAGTAGCCGGGAAGCCCCGTGGCGGGAGCCGCCGCGATGGCCGTCCGCAGGGCGCTCAGGCTTATGGTCGGCTCAGTGGGCGCGGCCGCCGCCGGGGCTGCGCCTGCGAACGCCCAGGCGACGATCGCCGCCAGCATGCAGATCAAGAGCAGCGGCACGTGTGCGCCGCCCGGCCGGACCCGTGTGTTCATGTCCCCTCCGATTGGTGGATTACCCCGCCGCCGTACGCGGCTCACTAGGTCAAACGCACCCCGAGCATAGAACGTTCGCCTACGTTGGCAAGCCGTTCGGCAGCGGAGGGCGCCACCGGGGGCGTCAGCCCGGCGGCCGTCCCGCCCGCAGCGAGAACGACAGGGGAAACTCGTCGCGCAGGTGGCGCAGGCCGAACGAGCCGTCGGGGCGCCGGGCGAGGCAGGGCCAGTCGAGGCTCTGGCGCTCCTCCAGGCGAGGGAACTCGTGCAGGTACGCGATCGTCAACCCCGCCTCGGTCAGCGCAGTGACGATCTCGCCGAGGGGGTGATCCCACTCGTACTGCACGGGCGCGGCTACGTGGGCGTCGGGATCGGCGTAGCTGCCGCGGCCGTCGTTTTCGTAGACGTGGGGTTCGGTGCGCGGAAAGTAGGCGTCGCGGCCCACGCGCGGCTCCTCGGAGTCGTCGGCGAGCGCGAACAGGAACGGGTGGAACTCGGCGATGTAGAAGATGCCGCCCGGCGCCAGGTAGTCGGCGATCAGGCGCGCCCAGCGTGTGAGGTCGGGCAGCCAGCAGAGCACGCCCCACGAGGTGAAGACGATGTCGAAGCGCCCGTCGAGCACCGCCGGCAGCTCGTAGAGGTCGGAGCAGACGAAGGTCGCCGGCAGGCCGGACTGGGCCGCGAGGCGGCGCGCCAGGGCGATCGCCGGGCTCGAGAAGTCGACGCCGGTGACGGTCGCCCCCAGGCGCGCCCACGACAGCGTGTCCAGGCCGAAGTGGCACTGCAGGTGCAGCAGGCGCTTGCCGCCCACCTCGGGGCCGAGCTCGTCGAGCTCGGGTCTGGTGAGGCTCGACGCACCGGCGAGGAAGCCTTGGACGTCGTAGAAGGCGGAGCGCTCGTGGATGGCGGTGAGCTCGTCCCAAAGAGCTCTGTTGGCCGCGATCCGCTCGTCGCTCACCGGCGCGCGCCCGTCTCGCCGGTCACCGCTCACGGTCTTGTCCCAGGTTCGCCGGGCGCCGCTTTGGTCGCCTTGAGCGAGAACAGGAAGGGCACGTCGCGCCGGCCGCCGGGCAGGTAGTACCAGCCGTCGGCGGCGCGCTCCATGGAGCGGCCGAAGGGCACCACCGAGCAGGGGAACTCGTGCAGGTACTCGAGGCGCAGCCCGGCGCCGATCAGGGCGTTCAGGATCTCGGCGAAGCTGTGGCTCCAGCCGTAGGCCAGGTCGTTCTCGACGTGCGCGTCGGGTTCGGCGTACGAGCCGTGGATGCGCAGGCGCCGCGGCCGGCTCGCCGGAAAGTAGGGTCCCACGACGCGCAGCTCGGGGTGGGCGTCCAGGTCGTCGAGCGCGCGGGCCAGCGGGTGCAGCTCGACCATATAGAAGGTGCCGCCGGGCGCGAGGAAGTGGGCGATCGTGTGGGCCCAGCGCTGCAGGTCGGCGAGCCACTCGATCGCGCCGTAGGAGGTGTAGACGATGTCGAAGACGCCCGTGAGGTTGCTCTCGAGCTCATCGACGGTCGACTGCACGAACGTGGCCGGCAGGGCGAGCTCGGCCGAAAGCGAGCGGGCGAGCTCGATGCTGCGCTCCGAGAAGTCGACGCCCGTGACCGTCGCCCCGAGGCGCGCCCACGACAGCGTGTCCAAGCCGAAGTGGCACTGCAGGTGCAGCAGTCGCTTGCCGGCCACGTCGCCGAGCTCGTCGCGTTCGATCGAGTGCAGCGACGAGGCGCCCGCCCTGAAGCCCTCGAGATCGTAGAAGGCGGAGGTCTCGTGGATCTGGGTCCACTCGTTCCAGAGACCGAGGTTGGCCTTGAGGAACTCGTCGAGCACGCCGACCGCTCAGATCCGCTCGAGGACGAAGTCGCCGTCGCGCACGCGCAGCGCGAAGTCCATGGCGCACATGGGGCAGTGGATCGTGGCGCGGTCGGCCGGGTCTGTGCCGAAGTCGAGCTGCCAGCCGCAGGTGGGGCAGAACACGACGACCGGATAGTCGGGGCCGCTCACGCGTTCGATGGTGCGCTTGAGCCCGCGGCCGTGGCCGGTCTCGGCTCTGACGAACTCGCGCATGAGGGCCTTGAGCCGCGGGTCGCCGAGCTGCTTGGCGAAGGTCGCGTACTTTTCGACGGCCATGCGCTCGAACTCGAGGTCGGAGCGCAGGGTGGCGAGGATGTGGGCGTAGCCGCGCTGGCGCAGCGGCGCATTGGATCCGACCGACGGTTCGGGGGTGGCGGCCGGTTCGGCGCCAGTGGCCGGTTCGGCGCCGAGGAGCGGCTCGGGGGTGGCGGTCAGCCGCCTGAGGGCCGCATCCTCGCCGGGCGCCGCGTCGTCGGGGCGGCCGCCGGCCTTCGCCAGCTCGGCGAGGATGGTGGCGTGGTGGTCGCCCTCGTTGCGGCGCAGCCCCTCCCAGTAGGCGCACAGCCGCGGGTCAGCCTGCCCAGGACTGGTGCTCGCTGTAGCGGCGGGTGGCGGCGCGCTCCAGCTCGAGCGTCTCGCGCAGAATGCGGATCGTGTCGGGGGCGTCGCTCATGGCGGTGGTTGCGGGCGGTCGCGCAAGCGACCGCCCGCGGGTAGGCGATTGTAGAGACGCGGCCGACGGGCCGTCAACGCGCCGCGGTGTAGGGAGAGGCGGCGTGAAAACCGGCCTCTGCCGTGACATCGGTATCGCAGTCGCCTTGTGCATGCAGCCGCAACCGCGTCCTCGCCCGGCTCGCCGCGCTTCGCGCGGCTCGCCAGCCTCCTCCAAACCTCACTCTGCCGCGTGACCCCTGGCAGCGGGCAGAGGCCGTTGCCCCTCCGCTGCGGGCGTCGGATCGTCACCAACGTCAACCGGGCACTCGCTCATGGTCACCCGGGCGCGGGTGGCGAACAGAGGCTGCCGGCGGCTATCGCTGCCGCGAGAAGGAGGCCATCAGCATCCAGCTGCCCGCGACGAACATGACGACCCAGAGCAAGACCAGAGCCTTCGCATTGCCCCCGCTGGACTCATATGAGTGGGCTCGCGAGAAGATCAGCCAAGCGTCACCCGCGTACAGAACGAGTCCACCTGCCACAAGGCCGGCTCTCTTCATCGCAGCCCCCCAACCCCGACGCCATGGCACCCGGCCTGCTCCTCGCGACTCGAGAGACTTGGCGCCGGCGCTTGCTCGGCCATCCGGGCGGCCGCGGCGGCGGATGAGCGCGTCCTCAAGTTCACGGGTGGCGCGCCCCAAGTCTTTGGTACGGTCTCCCTCTACCCCAGCGACGGCCGACGGTCAACACCGGCGAAGCTCTGCCGCTTAGCGGGAGCCGGGATCGTCCTTGCAGGCCACATCGGTGAGGATGGCGGGGGAGGCGAGCGCGTGGGCCGTCCTGACGGCGGCCCATGTCGAGCCGCCGTCGCTCGTGGTGAGCAGGGCGAGCTGCTGCAGGAGCCCCCAGCCGTGCTTGGCGTCGCTCGAGGAGACCGTGCTGGGCTCCCAGTGAGGGTGCACGACCGCCCAGCCGTGTCTGGCGTCGCTGAACGCGACGGCGCCGAGCTCCCACGAGGGGTTCATGTGGGTGAGCGCCCACGTCGCGCCGCCGTCCGTCGTTCGGTAGAGCACACCTTCGTTTCCCACGATCCAGCCACGCCGTGGGCCGAGGAACGCCACGCTGTTGAGCCGGTCGTTCGTTCCCGAGAGCTGCGTCGTCCAGTGCGCCCCACCGTCGCTGGTCGCCAGGACGAAACCGGGTTCCTTTACGATGCCCTCGACGCCGCCGACGACCCAGCAGTGGCGTGGGTCGCTGCAGGCCACATCCTTGAAGACAAGGGTGCCCGCTTCCCGTAGCACCCGCCAGTGCGCGCCGCCGTCGGAAGTCGCCACGATGCCCCCGCCGCCCACCGCCCAGCCGTGTTTGTCATCGCTGAAGGCGACGGCGGTCAACGCGCGCGGACCCCTGTACTGCTGTTTCCACGTCTTGCCGGCGTCGGCGGTGGCGAGGATGAGGCTGTGCGCCCCGCTGTCGACAAACCCCACCGCCCAGGCGTGCCGCGCGTCGGTTGTCGCGACGCCCAGCAGGCAGCCGTCCTTCGTTCCTTCGTGCTGCACCGCCCAGCCGGCGCCGCCATCGGTCGTCGCCATGATCACCCCGGCCTTGCCGACCGCCCAGCCGTGCCGGGCGTCGGCGAAGGCAACGCCGAACAGAACCTCCATGAAGGGGTCGCCGGTCGTCGTGCGATGGCTCGTCTGCCAGGTCGCGCCGCCGTTGGCGCTGGCGACGATCAGGGTTGGCATGCCGACGGCGCACACATGGGAGCTGGTCCTCGCGGGCGGGGGCGGTCCGGGCGTCTGCAGCGAGCCGTAGGGGTTCGCTGCGTCGCGGCCCGACGCGCAGCCGGCCGCGAGGACCGACAGCAGCACGAGGCAGGCGAGAAGCCGCCCTTTGAGCACGCGTTTCACGCAGGTTCCCCTTGACGCTTTCAGCCGGCTCATCGGCATACGGCGCTCGGCCCTTGACTCGGCCGAGGGTGGCCGCGGGGGCAGGACGACGCCGTCAAGACGGACGGCGCGGCGCGCCGCCGCCTGCGCCGCACACGTCGGCGGCGCGCCGCGGAGCGTGATGGCCCTCGTCGGCATCGACCAGACTCCTGGGGAGCTTTGCGATACGCTGACCAGGAGCAGCGCGTAGCACGACACGACCACTCGGAGTCAACGGAAATGAGCGAACGGCAGGATCTGCCCGCCGGCGGATTCTCATCCTGGCTTCATCTCACGCGGAGCGCGCAGGTTGAAGAGTGCGGAGTCGAGGTGCCCTGCGGTGAGTGCACCGCCTGCTGCACGTCGTCGTACTTCATTCATGTCGGGCCTGCGGAGACTGAGACTCTTGCCCGGATACCTTCCGAGCTGCTGTTCGCGGCTCCCGGTCTTCCGGAAGGCAATGTGCTTCTGGGTTACGACAAGCACGGCCGCTGCCCCATGCTGGTCGACGACAGATGTTCGATCTACGAGGATCGGCCGTTGACGTGCCGCAGCTACGACTGCCGGGTGTTCGCCGCCGCCGGGATCGCGGCCGACAGGGCGCCGATCACCGAGCGCGCCCGGCGCTGGCAGTTCGGCTACTCCACCGGGGACGACCGCAGGCAGCACGCCGCCGTGCAGGCCGCGGCAGGGTTCTTGCGGGAGCGCGCCGAGTGCTTTCCCGGTGGGGCGGTGCCAGACAATCCGGCGCAGGTGGTCATTCTCGCGATCAAGGTCTACAAGGTCTTTCTCGACTACACCGACGGGTCCAGCGAGAAAGGGCGCATGCCTGCGGATTCGGCCGTCGCCGATGCGGTAGTGAAGGCCAACGAGGAGTTCGAGGCCAGGCGCGAGACGCGAGGCACTCCCTCAGCCCGGAACGGCTGCCGATGACCCGTCGCCGCTGACCCGTCGCCGCTGACCCGTCGCCGCTGAGCCGTCGCTGATCGGCCGTCGCCGGTCAGCGTCTGTTAGGCGGCCTGCCGTACCCGGGCGCCCGGGCACCAGCGTCGCGCCAGGCAATGCGGGCACACCGCCAGCCTGGTGACGAAGGTCAGCCTCGCCACCGTCAGCACCGCGACGATCGCCGTCAAGGTCGCGGCCGTCCACGAGAACGAGAGAGCGAGCCCGGGCAGCGCGAGCGGCACGGGCAGGACCCACGACCACAGGCACAGGCTGCTCTGACAGAGCGCGCCGTGGGTGCGTTCCCGGAACTCGAACGCGCTCGCCGATGGCGGGCAGAGCCGGGCCGAGACCAGGTTCAGGCCGCTCGGGCAGCGGCCGTCGCGAACCGTCCGATAGACACAGCCGGGACACACGACGAGCGGCATGAGCACGTACAGCTGCACCATCGCAAAGACGAGGTAGGCGAGGCCGACGGGCCACCCGACGATGGGATAGCTGCGATAGGCGATCAGGATGGCGGCGCAGCCGACGAGGTGGTGCGCGACGGTCAGGCCATTGAGTGAGAGCACCCGCCACAGTGGGTAGCGCCTGAACGGCCGCGAGCCCGAGGGCTCGTCGCCGGCGGTGTCCTCTCGGCCGGTGTGCGGCACGAGGTGCAGCGTCACACCGCTTCTGGCCTGCACAGGATGACGTGATTCAGGGTGACGGGATTCCACAACCCTTCCTTGCACGCCGTGTTCTGCTCACCGTTTCGCTTGTCAGTGTGCTCTCAAGTGGGGCGAGCGGCAAGCACTCGCGGGGGAGGGGGCGCGGGAGCGAGCGGCAAGCGCTCGCGGGGAGGGGGCGGTGGGCCGTCCTGGCCGCAAGAAAGGCGGGCGGCGCTTGCGCGCCGCCCGCCTCGTCGTTCGAGCTCTCTCAGAGTATGCGAATAGTCGGAGTGCTCAGGCGGCCTTGACCTCGCGCTCCTGCGCGACCGCCGCTGGAACCGCGACCTCGCGGCCGACCCGCCGCGCATGGGCGAAGCCCAGCCCGGAGAGGACCAGCAGGATCGCCGCCCCGACGAAGCTCACGATCGCGCCGATGCCGGCGATCGTCGCCATCGTGCCGAAGGCGTAGGCGTTGAGCAGCATGCCGCGCAGCGTCGTGCCCTGGAACAGCGTGGCTTCCTGGGTCTTCAGGGTGGTGTTGGTGGGAGCGGCCAGCGCCGCGGCGCTCACCTGGGCGTAGGTCTTGCCGCCGGCGACCTCACTAAGGTGCACGGCGATGAAATGGTTCGCGTAGGTCTCGGCCTGGGCGCCCGTGGTCAGCTGCTGGCCGGCGTACTTGCGCATGGCGGCGAACGGCGCTGCCGCGGTCGCCGGGCTGCCCTTGGGCGGGAAGTAGATCTTTTGCGACGCGAGCTGGTTGTGGACCTGGTGGTCGATGAAGACGTGACCCCACACCATCAGCCCGCCGACCGCCAGCAGCACGATCACTACGATCAGGCCGGCCGAGCTCACCAGGTAATCGATTACCTTGCGGTTCATGAACTTTCCCTCCTTGGGAGTGCCACGGAAACCTCTGGGCCCCGGGGCTTGAAGAATGGTTTGTGAGCATTATCACCATCGCCGTAGTGTTTTACTCCTGCCAGTCGGGTTCGAGGTAGAATCGCCCGACCCGTCGGGAGGGCGAGCTCAACGGACGGGCGTGCTCCACGGAAGGGAGAGCCATGGCTTTCGACAAGAGCGACTACGACGAGGTCTACGAGACGACCTCAGCCACGGAGAAGACGCAGCTTCTGGGGCAGGGCTGGGTGCTGCTCGACGAGCGTTTCGCTGCCGCCGGCGGTCTGGCGGACGAGTCGCTGGGCGAGACCGTGGCACGCACCGCCCTGGGATACAAGGGTGGCCAGGGCTTCTGGAGCGGCGCCGCGCGCGAGCAGCCCGAACCCGACCCTCCGCACACCGTGGCGACCTACGTCCTCGGCTGGCCCAAAGGTCAGCAGACGATCAGCGAAGCCGAGTTCGAGAGGCCCGGGTCGGGCCGCGACGACTCCGACGCCGGGTAGCCCGCGGGGAGCGACCGGCACGGAGGCCGGTTCCGAACGCGGTCGGTGTTCGGTCAGTCGGGCGGCAGCAGCCGCACCGCCAGGTCGAGGCTCGTGCCACGGCGCTGGCGCAGGCCGGCCACGACGCGGTAGACCGCGAGGCAGCCGGCGAGGATGGCCAGCCACAGCAGCAGCGCCTTGGGCTGGTGGGCGATGCTCGTGCCGGAGTTGGCGTCGGTCAGGTTGAGGTAGGCGGCCACCAGCACCGGCGGCACGCTCAGCACGCCGAGCCACGACAGCGAGCTCAGGCCGGCGATGCGCCGCGCCGGCGGCAGCACGAAGCCGCGGCGCTCAGCCACTCTCGGCAGCACGATCGCCACAGAGGCCACGCAGAGCCACTCCGCGAACATCACGATCATGCCCGACAGCAGCGAGAGGTGGGCGTAGATCATGAGCGCCGTGAACACCGTCGCTACGGCAAAGGTCAGCAGCAGCGCGCGGTGGGGGGTGTGCCAGCGGCGGTGGACCTCGGCGCACCACTTTGGCGCCAGGCCGTCGAGCGACCAGGCAAACAGGCAGCGCGAGACGCACATCGCGGTCGGCCCCACCCAGGCGAATCCCCACACGGTGAAGGCCGCCATCAGCCCCACGGCGAGCACGCCGTGGTGCAGGGCGAGCGCGACGAGCTCGGCGAAGGCCGGCGTAGAGGCCAGGCCGAGCCTGGCGGGCGGCACGGCGGCGAGGTTGGCAAAGAGGGTCTGTCCGAACAGGTGGCTGAGGGCGAAGGTGACGATGAGCAGCCAGGCCAGGGTCCAGGTCAGAGATCCGAGCACGCCGATCGCCTGGGTGCGCGCCGGGCGGCGCACCTCGCCGGCGATGAAGACTGAGAAGTAGCAGCCCACGAAGACGATCCACGGCCAGATGGCGGCGTGCAGCGTGGCCGACCACGAAAAGCCGGCAGCCCGGCCGCCGGAAAGCGGCGCGATCGGCCCGGCGTGGAGCCGGGCCAGGGCGCCGTCCAGGTGGGCGAGCGCCGCGCCGTGCGAGAGCAGTAAGCCGGCGGCGACGATGACGGCAAGGGCGGCCGTGCCCAGCACGAAGGCCGCGCTCTGCGCCCGAAAGTAGAGCTTGCCGCCCCTGATCATGAGCAGCGCATAGATGCCCAGCACTGCGAGCGAGACGAGGAATGTGCCGGTCGGCGTGGCGAGCCGGTCGGCCAGATGCCGCGCCCACGGGGCGCCGGTGTAGGCGGCCCACACGCGCGCCAGCGGCGTCAGCCCGTACTGCACGGTGTACAGGCCGCCCAGCCCGACGAACAGGCAGAAGTACGCCATGGCGGCGGCGTTGACGGCAAAGCCGAGCGCCGGGCTGAGCGTCCGCGAGATCGAGACGTAGTCGCCTCCCGAGCGCGGGAAGGCCACCGCCAGGCGCACGTAGAGCAGGATGAGCGGCAGAATGCCAAGGAAGGCCAGCAGCACCGCGAGGTAGAGGTTGGCGCCGGGGTAGAGCCCCGGGCCGAGCAGCGTGAGCCACACCAGGCCGATGCCGATGTTGGCGTTCATGACGTTGAAGCCGAACACCTGCCAGGCGGTGATCTCGCGCACGAGGCCGCTGGCCGGCCGCACGAAGGGACTCACCGGCGAGGGCGGCCCCGTGGGCCTTTGTGAGTGAGCCTGCATCTGCCGCCGACCTCCGGATCCGCCACCAAGAAAACAACGATCCCGGGCCGGCTCTCGCGAGCTCGAACCCGGGATCCTCCGTTTTTGGATCCACGCGCCGGCGGTGCCCGCCCCGGTACCACGAGGGCGGCAACGACACCACCTGGAGACAGGTCTTCTGGCTTGCCGGATCGTCCTTGCGCCGCGCCTTCCCACCGGCGTGCCGGCAGTGGCTCGTGTGCGGCGGTCGTCCCCGGTCACAGCGGCGGGTCCGCGACGGCTTTGCACCGTCTTCCCTCGAGGCCCTTGCGGGCATCTCCGCTGCCGATCCTAGCGGGGTGAGCGCGGAAGCGTCAACCTCGCCGTGGGATAGGAGGGAGAGGAAGTCGGAAACGTCCCCCTGCCGTGACACGTCCCGGGCGCTCGCCGCGCTTCGCGCGGCTCGCTATCCCCCAACCCCCGCTCTGCACCGTGACCGCGGGCAGCGGCCAGAATCCGTTGCCCTTGTGGTCCCCTGGCCCGGGGCGTCGGATCGCTGCCAACGTCAACTGCCCACATGCGCATCGTCACCCGACGTGCGGGCGGCGGTCGGGGAGCCCGGGGACCTCGCTCTCACGTCCGGCCTTGGTCTGCTGCCTCAAGGTCCATTCGCGTGCTGCCGATGATGCTGCTGCCTATAACGCTCGTAGCGGCAATTACGGAGGGGCCATGCTGGTTGCCACGTTCGGGCCGACGACGTCATGGCTCGGCCGAACGGTCACCTTTGAGAACGACACCTTCTTCCTGCAAGACCACGGGCCGATATCGGCGACCGACGTCATGCACTACGACCAGCAGGGACACCTCGTTTGGGCGAGCGAGCGGACGCGCGCCTGGGTCGGGTGCGAAGTCGCAAGCGGCGGCAAAAAACACCCTACTAAAACAACTACACCAATCGCAACAGAATGGAGGCTCACTACAGAGAGCCCGAAAGCGCTATCCCCGAGCGACCCTTACGACGTCATCTATCATGGGGGACATCCAGCTTATCCCGAGACGAATTACATCGGTGGGATTGACCTCCTGCTGTTCAACAATCGCTTCGAGTTTCGGCCGAGCCGTACGCTCCAAGAAGTGGTTCGCAGGATTGACCATTCCATTCAGCGCGGTTCTTGACTTCGAGATAATCCAAGAACCGAATTCTCGACAGTCCAACCAACTCAACCAACTGTGGCGATATCCGCCTCACCTACAAGGACGGTGGGGCAGACGCTTTTGCATCCGGTTGGAGATGCTGGTCAGGCATCACCCCCGCGGGACGGGCCAAGAAGTGCGAAGAAGTTGAGGATCGGACTGCGAATCTACTTTCCGCAGGTCGAGAAGCGAGCGGCCTTGCGCGACAAGGCAAGGAAAGCGGCGGCGGAGGCCAAGCAGCTGGAGAAACAGCAGAAAGCGCATGCGAAAAGCGATAACAGTCAAGTTCTATGAGGCCCAGTACCTCGGCGGTCTACCCGCGTATCCCAAGCCACTCTTCACTGTGCTCAAGGTCCTGTCGCTTACGGAAAGCGAGATCAAGCTAGGTTTGGTTCTGATCCCCATGAGCGATGTTGCCACCATCAAGGTCGATGGCGGCCAGGTTGCCAAGAGCAAGTCGGAGCAGCCCTCGCCTTCGGAGTGCTTGGCGGGCTTGCAGGAAAGGGCACAGCGGATCGTGCCTATCTCACGGTGTACACGAAATCCGGATGCGAAGCGTATTTCCAGATTGCGAACATGAGCGAGATGAAAGGGAAGGGCCACTCTCACCCCCTTGCTTAGGGAGCTTGGCATTCCGTTTCACGGTGAACTGCCGCAGAGCGAGGCGCCTGCACCCCGGCAAGCGGTGCGCCGGTCGCCATGAGCACAGCCGACGAACTAGCAAAGCTGGCCCACCTTCGAGACCAAGGTGTGCTCACAGACGACGAATTCTCGGCTCAGAAGGCCAAGTTGCTTCGCTAGGGAGTGCTCCGATGGCCTGGGCCTTGGTTCGGCTGGCCAAGGAACGACTTCCCTGATCCCCGCCTGATCGCAGACCGCGGGCAGGGCGAGAAGGGAGCGACGGTGCTCGCGTGCGAGCGCGGCCGGGTGGCTACGCTGGCGGGACGCCGATATCAGACA
>CAVVVA010000021.1:0-23383 GCA_963751565.1 uncultured Actinomycetes bacterium
GGCGGGGCGTCAGCCCCGCCCGACCGGCGCCCGTCTTACGCCCAGCCCCCGAGCTCCTCGGAGTGCTCGAACGCGCCCAGACGCCGCAACCGGCGGTGGACGAGCACCGGCGGGACGGCCAGCAGGCAGGCCAGCAGCGCCGCGGCGGCGGTGGCCCAGAGCTGGACGGCGGCGCGCGACGAGGGCGGGGGCGGACTTCCGCCCCCGCCCCCCTGCGCGCCGCCGCTCAAGCTGCCGACGTTCACGGGAATGCCGGTGATCGTGCCGGCCGTCTCGCCGGCCGCGGACGAGGCGACCGGCTGCGGCGTGCCGGGCACGGTCAGGGTGGCGCCGCCGCCGCTCGACGAGCCCGAGCTGGCCGCCGTGCCGCTGCCGCCCAGATCGGTGCTCGTGCCCTGACCGGCGCCGACCCCCGAGCCGTTGCCCGAGCCGCCCACTCCGGTGCCGGCGCCGCCGCCCGAACCAGACGCCGAACCCGAACCGCCGCTCGCGCCGCCGTTGCCCGAACCGCTCGCCTTGGTCTGTCCGGTCGTGTAGGTCAGCACGACGTCCTTGAGCGACGGCGCGACCGCGAGATTGCTGCTGGTCAGCACGAAATCAAACCAGATGGTGGAGCTGACCGCGCCGCGCAGCGAGACCGTCCCGGGACGCTTCACCTCGTGCTGGTAGCCGTCGCTGAAGAAGTAGTAGACGGTCACCGAGGTGTGGCGCGGCACGCTCGCCCGCACGCGCAGCGACAGCAGGTGCGCCTGTGAGCCGCCGGTGGTCAGGTGGAACGTCCTGGAGTCGACGCGGGCGCCGCCGGTGTTGCCGAGAAGCGCATAGTCCTGGCCGCTCCGATCGCAGACCAGCAGGGCGCCGCTGATCTTGTCGGCGGTGCGGCCGGGGCCGTCGTAGCCGGTGACGCGCTCGGCCAGCCGCGGCTGGCCGAGCGCGTCACCGGCGCCCGCGGCCCACTGCCAGAGAACGCTGCCGGCCGTGAACCCGTGCGTCGCTCCCCCGTCCTGCGAGTAGTCGGCGCTGCGCGCCACGATCACCCGACCGTTGCCGGTGTCGGCAACGATCGTGTTGCCGTTGGGCTCGACGCTGGCGCCCATCGGTTCGTCCAGGTAACCGGCCGCGGCGCCCGCCTCCCCCGAGACACCGTACTGCCAGACCAGCGCGCCGTTGCCTGACACCCTGACGACCCGGTCGGCCCCCGGGTCGGCGATCAGGGTCGAGCCGTCACTCTCGCGCTCCACGTCGGTCGGCCAGATCAGCTGGCCCTCGCCCAGGCCGGCCGCGCCGCCGTACTGCCACACGACGCTGCTCGCGGTAAAGCCGCCGTTCGCGGCGCCCTTGGTGTAGTCGCCCCAGCGGACCTCGAGCACCCGGGGCGCGGTGGAGTCGGCGTCGGCGATGAGCACGGTCGGTCGGTCGCCCGTGCCGGCCGGCAGGTACTCGGCACAGACCGGGTCGGACAGACGGTCGACGCCGGTGCCGGCCGCTCCGGAGCCGTACTGCCAGACGGTCGGCTTGTCGGGGTTGCTGCGATCGACGGCAAAGACGCGCCGCGCGCCGGAGTCGGCGATGAGCACGTAGGTGTCGCTGCCCCTGGCGAACTCGGCCGCCCAGCACGGCGTGTCGAGACTCGCGTCGTCCGCACGGGTGTACGACCAGACGACGTCTCCGTCGGCATCCAGCTCCGCGACCCGGCCGCCGGCGCAGACGAGCGTCGATCCGCCGCCGAGCCACTGGACCGAGCCGGTGCTCCCGGGGGCCACCCACCACGGCGCGGTGCGCGACCAGATGGCGCGGGGGTTCAGCGTGAGCGTCAGGTTGGCGCCGCCACTCGCGCTCTGCGTCGCTATGTGGAGCCCCATGTTCTCTGCGTCAGGCACGCCGGTCAGCCCAAAACCGTGACCCGGTGTGCCCAGGGCAAGCGTGGCGGTCGTGGCGGCTCCGGCCGCGGCGGGCGCGAGCGCGGCGAGAGCGAGTGTGGCGAGCGCGAGTGTGGCGAGCGCGGCAACGATCGCCAGCGTCACGACGACAGGTGTGCTGCGCGGTGTCTTGTTCGCGTGGCCCATGGCAGGTGTGGTGCGCGGTGTCTTGTTCGCGTGGCCCATGGCAGATGCCGTGTGCGGTGCGTTGTCCAATTGGCCCACATCTGGGCCAATTGGACAACGTTGCCGCAAGCACCTGTGCCTCATCGCCGGCCTATCCTTCGCGATTAGGGTTGACGACCGGGGATAACGTGAACCGACGCCGCCGGGATGACGATCTCGACGGCCGCCCCCGGCGTCGGCCGCAGGCCGTCGCCGTAGGCTCGGGGCACGAGCACCGTCAGATCGCCGGCGTCGACGCAGACCAGACGGCCGGTCGCCGTGCCGCGCGCGCTCACGACGCGAGCGGCGACGACATTGTCGGCGGAGCGGGCGGCGGCGCCCGCGCCCGGCGCCCGCACCACGATGGCGTCGGCGCGCACCACCACCGTCACCGCTCCCTGTGCGTCGGCCTGCGCGCGCAACGTGAGGCCGTCGGTCAGCGTCACCTCGCAGCCGCCGCCGGGCGCCGGTCGGGCGGTCGCCGGCAGCACGTTGCGTGCCCCGGTCAGGCGCGCCACGGCGGCGCTGGCCGGCCGCGCGACGACGTCGTCGATCGGCCCGTCCTGAACAATCCGCCCGTCGATGAGGACCACGCAGCGGCGCGCCACGGCCAGCGCCTCGTCGAGGCTGTGGGTGACGTGAATGGTCGTCATCGCGAAGCGTTCGTGCACCCTGCGCAGCTCGGCCTGAAGCTCCTCGCGGGCCTCCGGGTCGAGAGCGCTGAGCGGCTCGTCGAGCAGCAGCGCGCGCGGGCGAACGGCGAGCGCGCGGGCCAGCGCGACGCGCTGGCGCTCGCCGCCCGACAGCGAACCGGGCCGTCGCGGCAGCAGGGCCACGACGCCGAGCGCCTCGGCCACGTCGCGCACCGCCGACGGTGCGCCCGGGTTCGAACTGACGCCCGGACTTACGTCCGCGCCCGGGCTCACGTTCGAGACTACGCTCGCACTCCCGTCGCGCCGGCGCCTCCAGCCGATCCCGCCCAGCAGACCGCCGCCGGCAACCTCGGGGCCGAACGAGATGTTGCGCGCCACGGTGAGATGCGGGAACAGCAGCGCGCGCTGGCCGACCAGACCGATGCCGCGGCGCTCGGGCGGCGCGGCGGTGACGTCGCGCTCGCCGGCCGCGATGCGGCCCGCCGCGGCGGGCCGCAGGCCGGCGAGCGCCTCGAGCAGCACGCTCTTGCCGGCGCCGCTGGGCCCGACGACCGCCAGGTACTCGCCGTCGGCGACGGCCAGGTCGATGGGCCCGAGCGCAAACGAGCCGGCACGCACGCGTAGTCCGGCGACGCCGATCACAGCCGTTCCTCGCGGCGGCCGGCGATGGCGCGCACGGCGATGAAGACGACCAGGGCGAGCAGCACGATCAGCAGGGCGGCCGGCTTGGCGGCGTCGAGCCCGAGTCCCTCGAACCGCTCGAAGACCAGGACGGACATGGTCTTGGGGTTATAGGCCAGAATGACGATGGCGCCGAACTCGCTCATGCCGCGCGCCCACATGAGCAGGGCGCCGGCCAGCACGCCGCGCCGGGCGAGCGGCAGCGCGACCCGCAGAAAGGTGGTCCCCGGCGTCGCGCCGAGCGTGCGGGCCACCTGCTCGTAGCCGGGATCGACCAGGGCGAAGGCCTCGCGGGCGGTGTCTACGAGAAACGGCAGGCTCACGAACAGCATCGCCACGACGACGCCGGCCAGCGTGTCGGTGAAGGCGATGCCCAGGTGCGCGAAGCCGCGCCCGAACACGCCGCTGCGGCCGAACACGAGCAGCAGGGCGATGCCGGCCGCGGTGTGCGGAAAGACGATCGGCAGGTCGATCAGGCCCTCGACCAGGCGCTTGCCGGCAAAGCTGCGGCGCGCCAGCAGGTAGGCCAGCGGGATGCCGCCGATGGCCGCCAGGACCGTCGCCAGCAGGGCCGCTTCGACCGACACCGCCAGCGCCTGGCGGATGTCGGCCTCGCCGAGCGTGCTTACGAGCTCGTGCAGGCTCGTGCCGGTGGCCAGAGCGACGAGCGGCGCCGCGACGAAGACCAGCAGGACGAGGCCGAGCGCCCACGACACGACGGCAAAGACGGCGGGGCGGCGGCGAGGCCGGACGGCCTCGCCGCCGCCCCGCCCCTCGCGCTCCTCGAGCATGCCGGCGCCGGTGATGTTCACGGCGTCTCCCCCAGTTTGGCGGCGGCGATCACGGCGTCTCCCCGCGTTCGGCGGCGGCGCTCACGGCGTCTCCCCCGGCTTCATCTGCACGCAGAGCGGGCGCAGCACGGCGGGCAGCTTGTCGTAGTGGTCGACGAGGGCCGGCGTGACCGCCGGCTGGTCGTTGGCCGCCAGGATCGCGCGTCCCTGCGGGCCCAGCAGAAAGGCGATGAAACGCGCTGCTTCGGCGGGGTTGCGGGCCGTGCTGGGGATCGTCACGGCGTAGGCGATCGGCGCGCCGACGAACACCGGCTTGACGCTGGCGAAGCGCTGGAAGGCGATCGAGACGGCGACCCGCGCATAGTTGGCGGCGTAGCGCTGCGAGCCCAGATCGATCTGCGGCGGCAGCGCCACGAAGGGCAGGTGATGCTGGCGGGCGACGCTCTCGTACTCGAAGGCGCAGTCCAGGTCGCCGGCCTCGAGCAGCGCGACCAGCTCGATGCTCGCGCCGCGCAGCACGAGGCCGGTGCCCGACACCGAGTCGAGCAGCTGCGGCACGTCGATCACCTCGCGGCCGCCGCTGCTCGACACGGTGATCGGCGGCGAGAAGCGCCCGACGGTGACGTCGGCGAAGAGGTGATCGTCGTGGTACTGACGCTGGGCGAGCTCCAGCACCATGAGGGCGCGGTAGCCGGTGGCGTCGAAGCGCGGGTCGGCCAGGCCGAACTGCACGCCCGGCGTGGTGAGCGCGCGGATCCAGTTGCCCGAGGCGAACAGCGGCGCGTAGCGGCTGCTCGGCGAGTAGGCCAGGACCATGCGGTTGGTGGCAAAGACGGCGTACCAGTCGGCGGTCGGGTTCTTCTCCCCCTCCATCATCATCGCGACCAGGCCGGCGTCGGCCGAGGTGAGCACGTCGAAGCTGCGGCCCAGGTCGGTCACCTGTCTGATGACCTGGATGCTGCCGTGAGTCTCGGTCTCGACGTGCACGCCCGGGTGGGCGGTCTGGTAGGCCTGGGCGAGCTGGGCGAACGGGATGATGAGGCTGTCGGCGTCGACCAGCGACAGCGTGTCGGACGGCGAGTGCGAGCAGGCGCCGGCTGCAGGCAGCACACGGCGCAGGAGCAGCGGCGGAGCCGCGCAGCGCGCCGCCGCCGCCCTGACCGCCACCCTCCGACCAGCCATCGCCATCCTCACTTGAAGCGCAGCAGCACCTTCGTGATGCGTCCGATCGATTGGTCGTCGGTCAGGCCGGGACCGACGAGGCGCAGCGGGAAGTTGTCGGGCGTGAGCTCACCGCCGTCGACCTTGCCGGCCAGGATCCAGTCCTTGTGCTTGAGCAGATCATGGGAGCTCAGGAACGTGGTCACGCCGTTCGAGGCGATCAGCTCGATCGTGTAGCCCTTCTTGGCCTTGGCGACGTTGAACGCCCCCTTGCCGTGCGTGCGACCGTCGTCGACCGAGCCGACCACGAGCCACAGCGGGATGCCCTCCCAGCGGTCGCCGGCCTTGTCGATGTAGCCGCTGCCGTGGCAGCCCGGCGAGGCGCACGACACGTACGAGGCCTCTGTAAGCGTCGAGCTCGTCGCCCCCTGGATCGAAGCGCTCCACTGCCCGAGCGACTTCTTGACCTCGACCCTGTCGACCCAGCGCACCGACCAGTGGCCGTCGACCACCGCGTCGGCCTTGGGCTCGGCGAACACCAGGCGCAGCGGCCCCTCGAAGGAGGGGTCGAGCGGCTTGCCCTGGAGCGCGTAGGCGATGAGCGGGGTGAGCTTCATGGCCGGCGGGCGCTCGGCGCCGGTGACCGCGTCGTAGGTGGTGAACCCGTTGCCGGCCGCCTGGGCGGCCGAGAAGGTCATGCCGTAGCCGTCCTTGCCGAGCACGGTCACGCCGTACGACGGATCGACGCCGCCCACCTGGGCGGTGAGCGTCGCCAGCGGCACGCCGGTGTACTGCGCGGGCGCCGTGATCACGCCCACGCTGTCCTTGATGCCCGCGTAGCCGGTGTAGGCGGGCAGCGCCTCGAGCTCGGCCAGCGTGAACGACTTGCTGCCCGTGGCCCCGGTCACGGTGAGAACCACGGGCCCGCCGGGACTCTTGGACGCGCTCGCCGAGCTCGCGCCGCCGCTGCTGCCGCAGCCGCCGAGCCCGGCGCTGGCAACCAGCGCCGCCGCCAGCACGAGCGCCGGCACGACCACGAGCAGGACGACCAGTCCGGCCGGCCTGAAGAGGATGCTGCGCTGGCTCACGGCCGTCCTTTCGTCGCGCTCGATTCAGCCTAGCATGGGCGGGCGGCGGGGCGCGGGCGCCTGCGGCGCCCGCGCCCCGCCGCTTACGTCTACTTCTTCTTCTTGAGCGGCAGCAGCGTGACGGACCTGATGCGCCCGAGCTTCTGCGAGGCGGGCAGCTTGGGACCCATCAGCCGCAGCGGGAAGAGGTTGTTGCGCAGCACCGCGCCGTTGAACTCGTCGGCGAGCACGATCCTGCGACTTGTAGATGATCGTGCGCGAACTCACGTACCGCACCTTGCCGGTCGTGGAGGTGAGCCTGATGCGGTAGCCCTTGTGGGCCAGCGCCGCGTTGTAGTCATGGTCGCTTGCCGCCGTCGACCTCACCGACCAGCAGGTAGAGCGGCGTGCCCGACCACGTGTTGCCGGCGGCCTTGTACGACGAGCCGTGACAGTTGGGTGCGCACGACTCTGAAAGTCGTTGCGCGTGATGGTCCTGGTCGGCCGCTTGCCTTTGATCTTCAGGCCGGTCAGCTTGAGGCTCCAGTTCTTGGCCACGAAGTCGCGCACGTTCAGCTGTGTCCACCAGCGTAGACGCTGTCGCTGCCCATCATCAGAGGCGCCCTCGTTTGTCGCGTCGGCCACCACGAGACGCAGCGGGCCTTCGTCGGCGGCCATCACGTTCTGCCCAGGGTCGCTGTAGATCAGCACCGCGCCGAGCGGCCCGGTGAAGCTGGACGGCGCAACCGCCTTCTTGGTGCTGCCGCGTTGTACATCGGTGAAGCCGTCAGATTGACGAGCTGGTCGGACGAGTAGGTCATGCCGTAGTTGCCGGAGGGGTCAAGTCGACCACGTCGACCGACTGGCTTGATGCCAGCGGCGCGCTCAGCGCGTCCTGCACGATGTCGGTGACCTTCACGCCGGTCACCGCCTCGGGCCCCGTGACGATGCCGGCGCTGTTCCTGAATCCGGCGTAGCGGGCGCGCGAAACGGCGTCAGCGCCTCGAGCTCGTCGAGCGTGTAGGCCTTGACGAACGTGCCGTTGTGCTCGACCTGGAGCACGACGGAGAGGCGAGGACGGCGACGGCGACGAGCCGGCGGCGCTCGCCTTGCCCGTCGCGCCGGGCGCGACCGTGCCGGCCAGCACGACGCCGGCCGCCAGGAGCACCGCGACGATCGCCACGACGATCCAGTCTCTGCGCTTTCTCATGACCCCCGCTCCTCCTACGTTGGTCTTGCGCCGGCCGCGGTGCGGAGGGGCTCGAACCTGACTCCGCCGCGCCGCGACTGCTGCGACCTCCTAGAAGATCAGTTTGATCTCGATGAGCTCCTTCACCGACTCCTTGCCGTAGAACGGCTTGATGAACGAGCCGACAAAGCGGTAGGGAGCCTCGGTGTCGTCCGCCGTGTGGGGCAGCGCCGCGCCGTTCTTGAGAGAGGCCACGATCCAGTGCTTCTTGCCGATGATCGTCTTGCTGCTGATCGTCCACGTGTAGCCGTCGCGGCCGATGAGCTCGATCGTGTAGCCCTTGCGGGCCAGCTTGACGTTGAAGCTCGTCGGGTTGTTGTCGTCGACGAGACCGATCAGCTTGGAGATCGTCTGGCCACGGTAGAGGGCGCGTAGCTCGGGGTTGATGTTGCCGGCCTTGGTGCCGTCCCAGGTGACGGGCGTGGGGAAGTTGAGGTAGGCGATCTTCACCGTGCGACGACCCTTGAGGACGAGCGGCTTCAGGTAGCCCGGGACCACCGGCTTTTCGAGCACGACGCGCACCACGCCGCCGCTGGACTGGTCGGCCGCCACGCCGGCGCCCACGATGCGGGCCGGCCAGGTGGGCCGCCACGCGTAGCTTGAGTCGGGCAGCTGGACGGTTGCGCCCTGGGTCGGGGTGAGCTGCTTGCCGTCCTGCCGGTCGGCGATGACGACGCTGCTCTTGGAGGCGATCGCCGAGGCGGGGAAGGTCGCCACGGTGGGAGCGTCGGCGCCCAGCGCACCCACGCCCATGCCGTAGACGTCGACGTTGTAGCCGTCATAGTCGCTATAGCCTGGATTATCCGTCCAGTGCAGGCCGAGGCGGTCGAGGTTGAGGGTGGCCGGGCTGCCGCCGTCGGCCAGCGCGACCAGGCGCCAGAGCGGGACGCCCGCGTAGACGACGCTGGGCGTGACGCCCGTGTCGGTCCAGGTGGCGCCGTGGGCCGTCGCCAGCTTGCGGAACTGCGCGGCGGTCAGATCGACGCTGCTCGCGCCGCGGACCTGCACGATCCAGCTCGGCAGCCAGCTCGACAGAGCCGCAGGGTTGGCCGGCGGTGTCACACCATGCTTGTAGACGATGATCTTGACGATGCCGCCGGGCTTCTGGCTGCCCTGCAGGGCCGGGCCGACGAGCTGCGCCGGCCAGCTCGGCACCCACGTGCCGGGGTCGCTCGTGCTCATCGAGCCGAACGACAGCGGCGCGCCGTCCATTCTGATCGGCGACGATCGCCGTCTTGTTGTGGACCCACGACTTGTCGGTGCTGAGAAGGGTCGCGGTGAAGCCGTCGAGGCCGACGACCTGGACGGCGTAGCCCTTCGCGGCGAGGCCGGCGTTGAACGTCTTGGGGTTCTTGTCGTCGACCAGTCCGACGAGGCGCCACAGCGGGATGCCCGCCCAGGTGTCGTGGCTCGCGTCGGTCCAGCGGGCGCCGACGGTCTTCTGCAGGGCGGCGAACTGCGTGTAGGTAAGGTCTTTGCTGATGGCGCCGCGCAGCTGGATGACCCAGCCGTAAACGGGCGCGGAGTCGCCGAGTGCGGCGGTGGCGCCGGCCGGCGACGACGTCGCGCGACCCCGGCACGCCGATGGCCCCGGCGCAGCCGATGACCCCGGCGCAGCCGACGTCGCCGGCGCCGCGGCGACGGCCCCGGCCAACGACAGGACGATGATGAGCCCGACGGTCGCGAGAGCGGCGGCCAGGATTGCGCGCTTTGCGGCCTTGCTCATGTCGCGGCTCCTTCCGCCCGACCCGAAAAGGCGCACAGGCCTTTTCCGCTGCGGCCCAGGCGAAAAAGAAGAAAGGCAGGCCGGCGTTCCCCCGGCCGCGCCGCCGCAAGGCCGGTCGCTCGCGAAAGGGGAGTTACGCCACAACCCCTCCGCAGGCGGACGGAGCCTGACGGCGCCATCTCCTTTCCGCACTGGGAGACACGGCGCTTTCGCGCTGTACCCTGCCGGCTCGGGCTCCGTAGGCAGTTGCGCCCTTAGGACTCCCGAGCTCGAAGACGGCTTGATTCTATGCCCGTGGGCGCGCGTCCGGCAACGGGCGCCACCGCCGGGAAGGCAGAACACCGGCGCCCGTTTGGCCACGAGGCACAAGCGGCGGCGCGAACCTGCCCGCGGCGGCGCGGCGGCAGCGCAGCGGAATGCGTGAGGCGGGAGCCTCGAAGAGGCTCCCGCCTCAGACCTTTACCGACCCAAGGGGGCCGCCGTCACTTCTTGACGGTGATCGTGACCTTGGGGCTCGTGAAGAGGGTCTTGCCGATCCTGTAGGTGACCATGAAGGTCCGCTTGCCGGCCTTCTTGACCTTGTAGGTCAGCCGGAAGGCGCCCTTGCTCGTGATGTGGCCGGCTTTCGCCAGGATGAACTTCTTGCCCTTCATCACGCGGAGCTTGACGCTCGTGTCCTTGGTGACGGCATTGGTCACCACGCCGGTGAAGACGGCGGTCTTGCCGACCTTGACCGTGGCGTGCTTGGCCTTCAGCGTGATCGTGATGCTGTCGATCACGTTGAGCTCGTTTACCTGGGAGACGCTCAGCTTGCCCGACATCACCGCGTTCTCGCTCTTCGAATCGGTGAT
The DNA here is from genome assembly GCA_963751565.1 of uncultured Actinomycetes bacterium. Taxonomy (GTDB): domain Bacteria; phylum Actinomycetota; class Thermoleophilia; order UBA2241; family UBA2241; genus Bog-752. Next base: position 10,264 of record CAVVVA010000021.1, read on the forward strand.
AAGGAAACGCAGCGGGCCGTCGCTGGGGCCCATGACGTTCGCGTCGGTGTCTTTGTAGACCAGCAGCGCGGCGATCGTTCCGGTGAGAGTGGTCGGGTCGACCGGGTTCTGGGTCGTGGCGTCGAACAGCGGGAAGCCCGTCTTGGCGTCGAGCAGCTGGGCGCCCGTGAAGGTCTGGTCGTAGCTGTCGGCTGGGGTTTGCCGCGACGTCGGCCACGTCGACCGTCTCGACGGCCATCACCGGCATGCCGAGCGCGTGCCGCAGGATGTCGGTGACCTTCACGCCGGTCACCGCGTCGGGACCGTGCACAGCATGGCCCATGTAACCGGCGAAGCCGGGAAACGCCGTCATGGCCTTGAGCTGAGCGAGCGTGTAGCCCTTGACCAGCGTGCCGTTGCGGTCGACATTGAGCACCACTTTGGCAGACGCCGAGCGCGAGGTGGCGCTCGCCTTGGCCGTCGCGACCGTGCCGGCCAGCAGGATCGCCGCCGTCAGCAGCGCCGCGACGATCGCCAAGACAGTCCAGTTCGTGCGCTTTCTCATGGCTTGTCCTCCCTGTTTGGCCTGCGATTTGTCATTGCCACAACTCCTCTCACTTGACCCGGAAAGGCCGACAAGCCCTTCCCGTTGCAGCCCAAGCGAAAGAGAAGAAGAGGTAGGCCGGCGCTCCCCCGGCCATGCCGTCGTGAACACCGACCGTTTGCGGGAGGGGGGAGTGTGTCACGACCCCCTCCGCAGGCGGACGGCGCCGTGACGGCGCCATCTCCTTTCCGCACTGGGAGACACGGCGCTTTCGCGCTGTACCCTGCCGGCTCAGGCTCCATAGGCGCTCGCGCCCTTAGGACTCCCAAGCTCGGAGACAGCGGCATTCTATGGCCAACGGCGTGAACCGGGCAAGGCGCGACGCCGCCGAGAAGGCAGAAGCTGCCGCATCCCTGTTGGACAGAAGGCCGAGACGCAAGAGAGCGCGCGGCGCGCCGGGGCGCAGAGCGCCGGCGGCTCGCATCTCGATCGACAACCTTGGTCGAGGATCGTCCTCAAGGCCGCCGGGCGCCGCTGTTTGGGCGCCCGCCCTGAGCCCCACTAAGGGTCATTCGTAGATCGCCGCGCCGCTGTCGGGATCGAAGAAGTGCAGCGCCCGGGGGTCGAGCCAGAGCCTGACCTCGCCGCCCTCGCGCGCCTCGGTGCCGGCGCCCAGGCGGGCGACGAAGATGCCTTCGGGCCGCCCGGCCACGCCGGCCTCGCCGGTTGCGTCGGCCGACTCGGTCGCCTCGATCACCGCTTCGAGGGCCGGCACCGGCGCGTTGATGCCTACGTGCACGTCGACCTCGGGGCCGAGGTTCTCACGCAGCTCCACGGTACCGGCGATCGTGCTGTCCGTGCCCCCCGTGTCGACCAGCGCCGCGTCCTCGACGCTCTGCGGCCGCACGCCGAGCACGACGCGGCGGCCGGCGTAGCGTTCGAGCGCCGGGCGCGACGCGGCGAGACCAGGGTCGATCCTTATGTCGTGCGGTCCGAAGCGCGCCCGCAGGCCGTCGGGCTGGCGATGCAGCTCGGCCTCGACCACGTTCATCGCCGGCGAGCCGATGAAGCTCGCCACGAACAGGTTGACCGGCCGGCCGTAGAGCTCCTGGGGCGGCGCCGCCTGCTGCAGGACGCCCAGGCGCAGGACCGCCACGCGGTGCCCAAGCGTCATCGCCTCAACCTGGTCGTGGGTGACGTAGAGCATCGTCACGCTGAGGTCGCGCTGCAGACGCGCGATCTGGGCGCGCATCTGCACCCGCAGCTTGGCGTCGAGGTTCGAGAGCGGCTCGTCCATGAGGAACACCTTGGGCTGGCGCACGATGGCCCTGCCCATCGCCACCCGCTGGCGCTGGCCGCCGGAGAGCTGCTTGGGCTTGCGCTGGAGCAGCTCCTCGAGCTGCAGCACATGCGCCGCCTCGCGCACGCGCCGCTCGATCTCGTCCTTCGAGGCGTGGTGCAGGCGCAGGCCGAACGCCATGTTCTGGTAGACGCTGAGGTGCGGGTAGAGCGCGTAGTTCTGAAAGACCATGGCGATGTCGCGATCGCGCGGCTCCAGGTCGTTGACGACCTGGTCGTCGATGACGATCCGTCCGGAGCTGACCTCCTCGAGGCCGGCCATCATGCGCAAGGCGGTCGTCTTGCCGCAACCCGAGGGGCCGACCAGCACCATGAGCTCGCCGTCGGCGATGCGCAGGTCGAGGTCGTCGACGACCGTGTTCGCGTCGAAGCGCTTGCTCACGTGTTCGTAGCGGATCTCCGCCATGCTCAGGTCCCCTTCACTTGATGCTGCCCGCCATGACTCCCTGCACGATATAGCGGTTCAGGACGAGGGCGATGATGCCGGGCAGGGCGGCCGCGAGCACGCCGATGGCGTTGAGCAGGGTGAACGGCACAATGCGCTGCCCGTAGAGTGCGGCCACCACGACGGTGACCGGCTGAGTCGCCAGGTCGCTGCTCAGCACCAGTGGAAAGATGAACTGCGCCCAGCCCATGAGAAACACGATGATCGAGGTCGCGGCGATGCCGGGCATCGACACGGGGATCATGACTCGCCAGAGAGCCATCACCGGGGTGGCGCCGTCGACGAAGGCCGCCTCTTCGAGCTCGCGCGGGACGCTGGCGAAGTAGTTGTACATGATCCAGATGGCCAGCGGCAGGAACCCCGACGTGTAGACCAGGATGATGCCCAGGTAGGTGTTGACCAGGTGCACGCTCGACATGATCCGGTAGAGCGGGATGAGGGTCGCATACACGGGCAGCAGCAGCGTGGCCAGCACAGCCACCAGGATGATGCGCTTGCCGCGAAACTCGAGCCGGGCGAAGGCGTAGGCGGCAAACAGGGCGATCGCCACGGTGAGCACGGTCGCCAGACCCGCCTCGATCGCGGCGTTCAGGAACGAGCGCCAGAACTGGCTGCCGACGCCGCCGCTGGTCTGATTGAGAAGTGTCCGGTAGTTGTACGCGGTGAAGGGCGACGGCAGGAAGTGGGCGGGCACGGCCTGCGCTCCGTTCAGGGTGGTGAAGCTCGTGTTCAAGGCCCAGTAGATGGGAAACGCAGACCACACGAGGATGACGGCGATGAGCACGCCGCGCCCAACGCGACGAAGTCGGCTGCGGCCGCGCATCTAGAACTCCACCCGCCGGTAGACCACGGCCAGGATGAGCAGCGACAGCAGCATCGTCGCGAAGGTGGCCAGCAGCGAGAGCGCATAGCCTTGACCGAAGTTCAGGTTGTTGAAGCTGATCTGGTAGGTCTGCAGCATGATCGAGGCGCCGCTCGGCGCGAAGCCGTTGAGCACGTACACCTGGTCGAACACGTTCAGTGAGAGGATCAGGGCTTCCACCATGGCCACGGCCAGGCCGGGGCGCACGAGCGGCAGGGTGATGCGCCGGAACGCCTCCCAGCGGCCGGCGCCGTCGACGCGCGCCGCCTCGTAGAGCTCCTGGGGGATCGACTGCAGCGCCGCGAGGATGAGCAGCGCCGCGAGCGGCGTGATCTGCCACACCTGCACGAGCTCGATCAGAACGATCGAGACGATCCGGCCGATGCCGATCCAGACGTGGTAGCTGTTGATGAGGCCCACCGACTTGAGCACGCTGTTCAGCACACCGAACGTCGGGTCGTAGATCCAGCCCCAGATGACCGCCTCGATCACGGCGGGCAGCGCCCAGGGCAGCACGACCAGGGCGACGATGACGCCGCGCCAGCGCGAGCGGCGCTGCAGCATCAGGGCGATGCCAAGGCCGAACAGCGTCGACAGGCCGACCCCGACGACGATGTAGAGCAAGGTGTTGGCGGCGCTCTGACGGACGAACGGGTTGTGCAACAGGGCGCGGAAGTTGGCGAGGCCGGCGAAGCGCGTTGGCGGATTCAAAGGGTCGACCGTGAAGAACGCCTGGACGGTAGTGACGATCGTCGGATAGAGCGCCAGCGCGCCGATGAACAAGATGAGCGGCGAGAGCAGGATGTAGGGCAGGAAGCGGCCGCGCCGGCGCGGCCGCTTCCTGACTGTCTGTGTCCTCTCGTCGCTCATGACGCGGCGCCGCCACGACGTCCGCCGGCGTTGCTCCGCAGGGTCTCGGTCGTGGCGGCGCCGCCCATCGTCCTTACTGGCTCGTCTTGAGCTGGTTGACCTGGGTGGCGATGTTGGTCACTGCCTGCTGCACGGTCTCGGTCCCCGCGGCAGCCTGGTGGATGTTGGTGTAGACGGCGTTGCTGAACTGAGAGTACCAGGGCGGCGCCCCGGGGCCGGGGAACTCGGCACGCGAGCTCTCGAGCAGCTTTGTCAGCTCGGCCGCTCCCGAGACGGTGGTGCCTTGGGCCAGGAGTTGCAGGCTGCTCACCCGAGCCGGCAGCGGGAAGCCCGAGATCACATCGTTCGGCCCGTTCAGACCGGCCCAGATCGCCTGGTTCTTCGTCTCGGTGATCCAGTTGATGAAGGCCAGCGCACCCGCCACGTTCTTGGCGGTCACCGGGATGCCGATGCCGTCGGGATTGGCGAGGTTGGGGGCCGCGCCCGTGAGGCCCGGCGTCGGGATGTACTTCACCTGGCCGACGACCTTGGAGGTGCTCGGCACATCGTAGATCGAGCCCACACTGCCGGCATAGTCGGAGAAGACGCTGGCCACGCGCCCCTGCGCCATCTCCGTGGTGAACCCCTGATAGTCGCTGACGCCGATGTTGGCCTTGGGCACGAGCCCCGTCTTGTAGGCATTGACCATCCAGGCGAGCGCCTTGTAGCCGGCCGAGCTCGGCGACGTGAACTGCGGCGCGTAGCTCGCGTCCAGCACCTGGCCGCCGAAGGCCGCGGTGAGCTGGTACCAGTAGGTCGACAGGCCCTCGGCCGCGGCGAACGGGATGTCGAGCGGATTCGGTACGGCTCCCTTGGCCTTGATCTTGTCGAGGGCGTTCGTGTAGTCGGTGAGCGTCGCCGGTGTGCCCGTCACGCCGGCCGCCTTGGCGATCTTGGTGTTGAGCGTGGTGACCGTGAACGACGAGTCGAACGGCAGCGCCAGTTGCTGGCCGTTCGACGCGAAGGTGTCGATCTGCGGCATGTCGGCCTTCAGAGTGGCCGTGTCGAAGTACTGGTTCAGCGGCATGAACCACTTGGTCTTGTAGTACTCGCCGACCTTGGACCAGTCGACGTCGGTCAAGTCGGCGAAGTAGGTGTTCGACGACGCCGCCGTCGCGATCTTGGTCTGCAGGTTGTCCCAGCCGACCTCGACCCAGTTGACCTTCACGCCGGTCTGCGCCGTGAACTGATCGAGCAGGGACTTGGGCGGCGCCGGGTAGTGGTAGACGACGGTGATCGAGCTGCCCGGCGTCGGCGAAGGCAGAACGCCCGGGCTGGTGGTCGCCGCCGTACTCGGGCTGCTGCTGCTACTGCTACTGCTGCTGCCGCACGCGGCGGCCAGCACAACGATGGCCGCGAGCACGACCGAGGCAAGGAGCACTGTCACTGCCCCACGGCCTCGCGTATGCAACCTGCTGCCTGTCACGTCTGCCTCCTTGTTGGTCACTGTGGGTCCGGGTGGTCACTGTGGATCGGGGTGGTCACTGTGGATCCGAAAGGATCACGGATCTGCTGAGGTGGCGGGGATGGTCGGGGTCGAGCACGTGGCTCACGTCGGCTCTACCCTTCGCATCCGGCCCCCATGGCAGGACGTTTGCTCCAGACACGACAGTATTCGCTCACCGCGAGTGTCCATATGTTGGCACTTTAGTGCGCGATGCACAGCAACGCAACATTCGACCTTTCATCCTGTGGTACTGTATGCAACATGCGTCAGGAAGAGCGCTTCAGCCTGATTCTGCGCGAACTGGCCGAGATCGGCTCGGTATCGATTGCCGACCTCGCTCCCCGTCTGGGCGTATCAAAAGCCTCGGTGCGGCGCGACCTCGAGCTGCTCGAGGAGCGCCACCTGCTCACCCGCACGCACGGTGGTGCGGCCGCGGCCGGGCTGCTGCTCGACCTCCCTTTGCGCTACAGCGCCGGCTCTCACCGCACCGTCAAACGGCGCATCGCCGCGGCCGCGATCGAACATGTGGCCGGCGACGTCACGGTGGTCGGTTTTACAGGCGGCACGACGACCACCGAGGTCGCCCGCGCCCTCGCCGACAGGCCTGGCCTGACGATGGTCACCAACGCTCTCAACATCGCCGCCGAGCTCGCCCTGCGGCGCAACCTCAAGCTGTTCGTCACCGGCGGCGTCGCCCGTGCCGAGTCCTACGAACTCCTCGGGCCGCTCGCCGAGGCGGCGCTGCGTGGCTTCAACCTCGACGTCGTCTTCATCGGTGTCAACGGGATCAGCGCTCGCGGCGGCGTCACTACTCACGAGGAGGACGACGCCCACACCGTGGCGGCGCTCCTCGAGCACGCCCAGACCGTGATCGTCGTGACCGAGGCCGCCAAGGTCGGCAAGGTGACCTTCGCCCGCATCTGCGACATCGAGCGCGTCGACGAGCTCATCACCGACAGCGGGGCCGATCAGACCGAGCTCGCCGCCATCGAGGCGGCGGGCGTGCGCATCACACTCGTCTGAGCTGCGTGCGCAAGCGGGTGGGTGGGCGGGCGGGCGCAAGCCCGCCGGCCACGCGGCAGCGACGCTTCGCGGGCGCCCCGCGACCGGGGTCTATGCCTGCGCCTGGGCGAAGCGCAGCGCCCGCAGGCGGCTGCCGGTCTCGTGCATGTAGAGCTGGTGGATGTGGCGCAGGGCTTCTTCGGCGCCGGGGGCGCGGGCCTGAAGGCGCAGCTCGGCGAGCGGCAGCTCCACCGAGCTGCGCATCGCCGCGACGGCCTCGGGGCTCACCGGCACGCCCTCGCCGACGGAGCACTCGCACACCAGGCCGCCGAGCGACGGCGAGAAGGCCAGCGCCAGCCCCCCCGAGCCGCAGTGCGCGCACTGGTCGAGCACCGGCAGGTAGCCGGCCTCGTGGAGCAGCTTCATGAGCACGCCGAGCACGAGCGGCGCCGAACGCGCCGGGCCGTCGAAGCCCTGGTCGATCTCGCCCAGGGCGCGCGCCAGCAGATTGAACACGCGGTCGTGGCGTTCCTCTTCGCCGAACAGGCCGGCGGCGGCTTCGCAGGCGAGCGCCGCCGCCGCCATTGCCTCGCGGTCCTCGCGGATGTGGGCGAAGGTCGCGACCAGCTGCGCCGCGGTGACCGTGTACAGACTGCGCCCGCGATACAGCACCAGGTCGACCACGCCGAACGGCTCCAGCCGTCCGCCCCAGCGCGACTTCGTGCGGCGCACGCCCTTGACGACCGCATCGAGCCGGCCGAACTCCTGGCTGAAAAGGCTCACGATGCGGTCGGCCTCGCCGAGCGGCCGGCTCGAAAGGACGATCGCGCGGGCCTTCTCGTAGCGGCTCACGGCGCCGCGCCGGGCCGGAGCGCCGGCATCCTCATCACTCGCGCTCGCGGGCCCATCGGCGCTCGCGGGCTCAGCGGCGCGGCCGCGCTCATCACTCGCGCTCGCGGGCCACGACGACGCGCGGGCGGCCGCCGAGATCGTCGCGCACTTCGATCTGCTCGAACCGGCCGCACTCGCGAAAGATCGCCGTGACCTCGCCGGAACGGTGCTCGGCGATCTCGACGGCAAGGTACCCGCGCGGCGCCAGAAAGGGCGGCGCGGCCGGCACGATGCGATGGTACAAGTCGAGGCCGAGCTCGCCGCCGAGCAGCGCGGCGTGCGGCTCGTAGGAGCGCACGTCGGGCGGCGTGGCCGCGAGCTCGTCGTCGGCCACATACGGCGGGTTCGAGACGATCAGGTCGAACAGCGACCCGGGAGGCAGGTCGTCGAAGATGTCGCTGACCAGAAACCGGCAGCGCTCGGCCAGGCCGAGCTGTTCGGCGTTCAGGCGCGCCTGTTCGAGGGCCCGAAACTCGAGGTCGGTGCCGACCACCTGTACGCCGGGCAGCGCGTGGGCGATCGCCAGCGCCACGGCGCCGCTGCCGGTGCCTATGTCGAGCGCCCTCGGCGGCTGCCGCCGGCGGCCGTCTTCGGCCATCTCGCGCAGCTTCTCGAGGGCCACCTCGACGAGCGTCTCCGTCTCGGGCCGCGGGATCAGCGTGTGCTCGCTGACCCCGACCTCGATGTCGTGGAAGGCCTTGCGACCGATCAGGTAGGCGACCGGCTCGTGGCGGGCGCGCCGCGTGACGAGATCGTGGAGGAGCGCGTGCTCGGCTGTGCCGAGCACGCGCTCCGGCTCGGCGTAGAGGCGCTCGCGAGTCGTCCCCAGGACGTGGGCCAGCAGGACTTCGACGTCGAGGCGCGGCGACTGCGAGCTTGCTCGCAGTCGCCGCGCCTCGACCGCCAGCGCGCGATTCACGGTCAGCGGCCTCATGGCGCTGGTCATGGCTGTGCGGCCTCCCGTCGGTCCATCGCCCGATTATCGCCCGCCGGTCAACGGCGCCGCGAGACCGTCACTCGTCGGCGACGCTGGCGAGCTGCTTGCGGCGCGCCTCGGCGGCCAGCGCCTCGGTGAACTCGTCGAGGTCGCCCTCGAGGATCGCCGCGAGGCGGTGCGAGGTGAGCCCTATGCGGCCGTCGGTCACCCTGTTCTGCGGGTAGTTGTAGGTGCGGATCTTCTGCGAGCGGTCGCCGGTGCCGACCATGCTGCGGCGCGCCGCGGCGAGCTCCTCGTTCTGCTGGGCCTGGGCCAGGTCGAACAGCCGGGCGCGCAGAATGCGCAACGCCTGCTCCTTGTTTTGCAGCTGGCTCTTTTCGTCCTGGCAGCTCACCACGAGGCCGGTCGGCAGGTGGGTGATGCGCACCGCCGAGTCGGTGGTGTTGACCGACTGGCCGCCGGGACCGCTCGAGCGGAAGATGTCGATGCGGATGTCGTTGGGGTCGATGTGCACCTCGACGTCCTCGGCCTCGGGCAGCACGGCGACGGTCGCCGTCGAGGTGTGGATGCGGCCCTGCGACTCGGTCACCGGCACGCGCTGCACGCGGTGCACGCCGCCCTCGTATTTGAAGGTGGAGTAGGCGCCGGCGCCGCGCACCTCGAAGATGATCTCCTTGAAGCCGCCCGACTCGGACTCCGAGGTCGACAGGACCTCGGGGGTGTAGTCCTTGCGTTCGGCGTAGCGACTGAGCATGCGGTACAGGTCGCCGGCGAACAAGGCGGCCTCGTCGCCCCCGGTCCCGGCGCGGATCTCGATGATCACGTTCTTGGCGTCGTTGGGGTCGCGCGACAGCATCTGCACGCGTATCTCCTCGGCGAGCTCGTCGAGCCTGCGCCGGCTGTCGTAGAGCTCCTGCTGCAGGTAGTCGCGCATCTCGTCGTCGGCGCCTGTGTCGGCGTTGTCGGCCGCGAGCATCTCCTCGGCGTCGGCGGCGGCGCGCTCGGCCTCGCGGTAGCGCAGCGCCAGAGCGTGCGCCTCGGCCAGCCCGGCATGGCGGCGCGCCGCCTCGGCGTAACGGCCGCGGTCGGCGAGCAGCTCGGGGTCGGAGAGCTGCTCGGTCAACTCCGCGTAGGAGCGTTCGATCTCGTCGATCAGCTTGTCGATCACGTCGGTCATTGTGTAAGTCCTTCGGCGCGGGCAGCCGCTTTGCCTGCGGGCGCCGCGGGCTGGGCTCGTGACGCCGCAGGCGGGGGCCGCCGCGACCGGGCTGAGGCTAGGCCATCACCTCGACGCCCTTCTCGGCCGGGCCCTCCTGGGGCTCGAGCTCGACGATGCGCGTGAGGGCCTCGATGGCGACCTCGATCTGGTCGGCGCTCGGCGGCTTGGTCGTCATCCACTGCAGCGCCAGGCCGGGCGCCATGATCACGCGCACGACCGGGTTGCTCTCGTGGCGACCGGCGAGGCGGATGATCTCGTACGAGACGCCGGCGATCAGCGGCACCAGCACCACGCGCGAGAGGATCAGCAGATACCAGACCGGCCAGCGCACGACCGCGAACACGAGGATCGAGACCACCATCACGATGAGCAGGAACGACGTGCCGCAGCGCAGGTGCAGCGTCGTGTACTTCTCGACGTTGGCCACCGTGAGCTCTTCGCCGTGCTCGAGCGCGTGGATCGACTTGTGCTCGGCGCCGTGGTACTCAAAGACGCGGCGCAGGTCGCGGAACTGGGTGATGACCAGCAGGTAGATCACGAAGATGGTGACCCGCACGAGACCCTCGACCACCCAGAACGAAAAGCCGGTGCCCAGCTGCGCCTTGAACAGCCTCGTGATGCCCAGCGGGGCCAGAAAGAAGACGAGGATGGCAAAGCCGAAGGCCAGCACCAGCGTGACTCCGATCTCGCGCTTGGTGAGCTCCTCGCCCTCTTCGCCGATCGACTGGTTGGCCGAGATGGTGAGCGCCCGCACGCCGACCACCAGCGACTCGACGAGCGCCGTGACGCCGCGCACGACCGGCAGCTTGAGAACGGGGTAGCGCTTCATGAACGAGACGAGCGGCCACGACTCGACGTAGACGGACTTGTCGGGCCGGCGCACCGCCAGCGACCAGTTGTCGACGCCGCGCATCATGACGCCCTCCATGACCGCCTGGCCGCCGACCTGGGCGCGGCGCACCGCGCTCGCGCCGAAGGCCATCACGCGGACCGCGCCGACCCCGAGCGCCAGGGCACGAGTCGAGGCGGAAGCGCGAGTCGGGGGGCGAGTGGCCCAGATGACGATCTCGTCGGGGTGACGCGGACGGTGCGCGCCGCGGCGCGGCGCGCGCGGGACGTTCACCCCGCCGCTTTCACGCCGTCGACCTGGACCGCGTCGTACGGCTTGCCGCAGGTCATCTTGCCCTCGGGGCAGCTGCCGTACAGGCAGCCCGGGCCGCTCTTGTGAAAGAGCGCCGGGGCGAGCTGCCTGACCAGGCCGCGCAGCTCCCAGGCCAGGGCGCGGATCTCCCATTGGGCGCGGTTGCAGCAGCGCACGGCAAAGAAGTGGCGCAGCTCGCGGGCGTTCATGGTGACGACGATCTTGGTCTCGGCGGCGTTGGGCAGCACGAAGCGGGCATCCTCCTGGACCGACTCGCGGCTGCGGCCGTCGGCCAGGCCCAGCTCGACCAGCCGGTCGTAGGCCTCGCGCGCCTGGTCCATGGCCCGCAGGAACACCTGCTCGGCGGCGGCGTCGGCGGCGATCGACGGCGGCACCACGAAACTGTCGGCGTGGCTGAAGTTGACGTAGCGCTGCGACTGCTGGTTGTAGCTGGCTACCCGGTGGCGCACGAGCTGGTGGGTGCAGGCCCGCGAGACGCCGTCGACCGCAAAGGAAAAGGAAGCGTGCTCGAGCGCCGAGTGGTGACCCGACGCGACGAGGCCGCGCACCAGGCGCGCGACGTCGTCGTCGCTCATGGTTTCGGTGAGCTCGGCGGCCGAGACCGGCGCGTAGCACAGCCGGCCCGCGGCCGCGACGGCACGGTCGGGGTCGGGAGTGTGGGAAAGGAGAGTGACGGCGAGCGTCGCGGCCATCGGCGCGCTAGCTCGCGTGGACCCCGGTGACCTTCTTGCCGTAGCGCCGCTGGAAACGCTCGACGCGACCGCCGGAGTCGATCAGCTTCTGCTTGCCCGTGTAGAACGGGTGGCACTGGGCGCAGATCTCGACCTTGAGCTCGGGCTTGGTCGAACGCGTCGTGAAGGTGTTGCCGCACGAGCAGTGCACCGTCGCCTCGACGTACTGCGGATGGATGTCCTTCTTCATGAACCGTCGTCCCTTCGATGACTAACGCTTAAAGCACGATATGGTAGCACGTCCGCCTTGGGGCGCGCCAACGCGGGCCCGGTGCGGGCCCGCGGCCGGCCCGCAGCGTCCCCCCGCTCATGAAGTGTTCCCGCCGCGAAACCGGCGGCCGGCCGGCTGCGCCGCGGGTAGCTCTGCGACCCGCCGGCCGCCCCGTCCCGTCAGCGCGAGTTCTTCTGGATCTGCAGCAGGAACTCCTCGTTGGACTTGGTCTCGCGCACCTTGTTGATGAGCAGCTCGATGGCGGCCGAGGGCTCGAGCGAGTGCAGCACGGCGCGCAGCTTCCAGACCATGGCCGCTTCGGCGGGCTCCATGAGGAGCTCCTCCTTGCGGGTGCCGGTGGCGTCGATGTCGATCGCCGGGAAGATGCGCTTGTCGGCCAGCTTGCGGTCGAGGCGGATCTCCCAGTTGCCGGTGCCCTTGAACTCCTCGAAGATCACCTCGTCCATGCGCGAGCCGGTGTCGACCAGCGCCGTCGCGAGGATGGTCAGCGAGCCGCCGTGCTCGATGTTGCGCGCCGCGCCGAAGAACTTCTTGGGCGGATACAGCGCGGTGGAGTCGACGCCGCCCGACAGAATGCGGCCCGAGGCCGGCGTGTTCAAGTTGAAGGCGCGCGCCATGCGGGTGATCGAGTCGAGCAGCACGACGACGTCTTCGCCGACCTCGACCAGGCGCTTGACCCGGTCGAGGACGAGCTCGGTGACCTGCACGTGGTTCTCGGAGGGCTGGTCGAACGTGCTGGACACGACCGTGCCGTTGACCGAGCGCTGCATGTCGGTGACCTCTTCGGGGCGCTCGTCGACCAGCAGCACGATGAGCTTGACCTCGGGATGGTTGGCGGTGATCGAGTTGGCGAGCTTCTTCAAGATGGTCGTCTTGCCGGCCTTGGGGGGCGAGACGATCAGGCCGCGCTGGCCCTTGCCGATCGGGCACAGCAGGTCCATGATGCGCGCCGCCGTGTCGTGCTCGGGGGTCTCGAGGCGCAGGCGCTCCTCGGGGAACAGCGGCGTGAGCTTCTCGAAGAGCGGCCGCTGGCGGGCGGTGTCGGGGTCGACGCCGTTGACCGTGTCGACCTTGAGCAGGGCGTTGTACTTTTCGTTGTCTTTGGGCTCGCGCACCTGCCCCGCGATCTCGTCGCCGCGACGCAGGCCGAAGCGGCGGATCTGGCTGAGCGAGACGTAGACGTCGTCGTCGCTCTGCACGAAGCCCTGCGTGCGCAGAAAGCCGAAGCCGTCGGGCAGCACGTCGAGGATGCCCGTCTTGTCGACCGGCGGCGACTCGGGACGCCGCTCGCGCGGTTCGCGCTCAACGCGCTCGCCGCCCTCGCCGCCTCCCCCACCGGCGCCGCCTCCGCCTCCGCCGCCGCGGCGGCCACGATCGCGGCGGCCGCGATCGCGGCCGCCT